>NZ_JAAEDH010000003.1 GCF_018128965.1 Plastoroseomonas arctica | reverse complement strand
CGGCGACGGCGCCGGCGGTGCCGAGGCCACCACCCGGGCGCCCTTCCTGCGGCGGCACCACAGCTTGCGGCCCCGCGCCGGGCGGCCCGCCGGGACCGGCCGGACCCGGACGCAACCCACCACCCGGAGCCGCCGAGGGCCCGGGACGCGGACCACCCTGCTGCGGCACCACCAGCGCCGCGAGCGGCACATGCGTCTGTGAGGGCGGGCCGCTGCGCTGCGGCGTCGCCGTCGTCCCCGCCGGAAGCCCGATCCGCCCGGCCACCACCGGGGTCACGCCCAGCGTCAGGCCGGAGGGCGGCGGCGGCGCGGCGAGGAGCGGCGAGGCAGCAGCGCCGACCGCGATCGGCTGCGCACGGCCGCGCGTCGGCCGGCTCGCCGTCATGTCCGCGGCGGGAAGCGCACTGAAGGCGGCACGGTTGATGAAGGGAGCATCGAGCGCGCGCGGCGGCGGCGCGAACAGCGCGGTGCGCGGTCCAGCCGCCGCAGGGGGCGCCTCGCGGCGCCAGTCGCGCCAGCGCCCCTCCAGCGCGCGCGGGTCGCGCACGGCGTAGAGGTTCACGTTGCGCACATAGGCCGGGGAGGCGCGGAAGGCGGGGTAGTAGGCCTCGCGCGGCCCGAGCGGCACCCAGCCGATCCCCGGCCCGCGCGGCCCGAGGGCGGCGACGCCCACGAAGGCGACCAATGCGGGCGCCCAGATTGGCCGGCGCGGGCGCCAGGCTTCCTCGGCATAGGCGACCGGGCGCGGCGCCCAGCCCCAGCGCGGCCCGACGCGCACCCAGCGACCGTAGTGGAACGGCGCGAATCCCCAGGGCCGCTCATCGAGCCAGGTCCAGCCCCATGGTTGGCGCCAGACCCAGCGGCCCTCGCGGTAGGGCACGTAGCCGGGGTCGACAGTCGGATACCAGATGTCGCCGTATTCCGGCGCTGTCTCCCAGCGGCCGTAGCGGCCGAGATCCTCCGCGCCGGTCATCTGGCGTGCGGATTGCGGCGTGCCTTCGGTGGCCTTCGCGCCGAGCCCTCCCGCCCAGGCGACGAGTGGCGGCGGCGCGGCCACGCGACCGAGCACCGGGCCTTGCTCGGTGAAGGTCAGGGTCTGCCCCGCGCCCAGCGCCTGCTGGACGCCCTCGCTGACGATGATGAGGGCCTCGCCCGCGAGCACCGAGAAGCGGGCCGGCCGGAAGCCGCCGGGGGCATCGACGGGCGCGCCGGCCTCGACCACGTAGCGCCCGTCCCGGCTGGTCGTGAGCCGCGCCTGCGGCGTCACGACCTCGATCTTCTCCTGGTCGAGCAGGCCGGCCGCCTGGATGTCGAGGGCGCCGCGCGGCAGCGTCGCGATCAACCCTTCATCGTCCAGGCGCGCGATCTGGAGGTCCGTGCCCGCCTCGATCGCGATGGCGATCTGGTTGATCTGGATGGCGGCCCGGGCCCCGGCCTCGGTGTAGAGCGCGTTGCCCGCGGCGAGCGCGGTGTTCGCCGCGGCCGGGGTCCACTCATCCTCCGGCGACTGGCGGAAGGCGACGCTGCCCTGCACGCGGGCAAGGCGGCCAACCCGGCCCGGCGGCTCCTCGGCGACGGCCTCGACGTCATCGGGCGCGTCGGGGGCCGCCTCGCCGTCGCGCGGCAGGCGCAGGCCCAGCGATTGCTCGGCGCCGGGTGGCAGGGCGGTGTGGGGAACGAGCGGGTTCGGGGTCTCGGCCGGCAAGGTGCGAGGCGGCACCTGCGGGCTCTCGGCCGCCGGTGGTTCGCCCTTGCCCTGGGCCGGGGCAAGGCCGGGCAGCAGCGATAGCGGAATCGCGGCGAACGCCATCCGCCGGAAATTGCCGCGATTGCTCTTCGTGCCTGTCACCAGCCTCGTCCTCCCGCGCGTCGTGTCGCGCGCGGAAGATATCTAAGCGCGGCTCTGTGCAGAAACGATGGCAATCGATCCGTCGTGATGACGGCACGATCCGCCGGACGGCCTGGGGTCACCCCAGGCTGATCGGCGTCAGGTCCTGGAACCAGCTCTGCGCCTGGACGAAGCCGCGCACGTTGCGCGTCATGGCCCGCGGGTTGAGGTCGTGCGCGACGAACAGGAACAGTGCCTCGTCCAGCACCTTGTCATGCAGCTGCTTGAGGATGGCGTCCTGGGCGGGGATGTCGAAGGTCTCGTAGACCTGCTGGATCAGCGCGTCGTAGGCCGGGTCGTTCAGGTAGCCCCAGTTGTTCGCCACCGGCGAGACGAGGTCCGACTTCAGCAGCCGGATCATGGCGCTGTAGGGATCGAGCGCGGTGTAGGTCACGTTGATCGCGGTGCAGCCGCGGATGTTGGGCGAGCGCGCGCCCTCCCGCCACGTCGTCAGCAGCGTGTTCCAGTCGAACACCTCGAAGGTGATGTCGATGCCGATTTCCTTGAGGCTCTGCTGCAGCGCCTCGTTCATCGCGAGAGGCTGCATCTGGCCGGAGCCGGAGGCCGAGATCGCGACCTTGGTGCGCATCGGATTGCGCGGGGTGAAGCCGGCCTGGGCCATCAGCGCGCGCGCGGCGTTGGGGTCGTAGTTGAGGCGCGGCGAGCGCACCGGGTTCCATGGGCCGCCGACCGGCACCAAGCCGCCGCCCTCCAGCATCATCCCGCCCAGCATGTCCTTCATGCCGGCCCGGTCCACGCCGAGGTTGGCCGCGCGGCGGACGCGGACGTCGCGCCAGGGCGAGCCCTCGATGAGCGAGAGGTGCCAGGTCCAGTTATGGCCGTACTGGTTCGACGTGATGTTGAACCCGGCCTGGCGCAGCGAGGGGATGGCGTCGGGCGGCGGGGCCTCGACGAAATCGACCTGGTTGGAGCGCAGTGCCGCGACGCGCGTGTTGGGCTCGGGCAGCGGCAGCAGCGTCACGCGGCCCACCTTCGGGATGCGCGCCGTCTCCCAATAGTCCGGGTTGCGCACCAGCACGGCGCGCTCGCGGATGTTGAAGCTCTCCAACTTGAACGGGCCGGTGCCCACCGGGCGCTGCAGAAGCCGGTCATTGTCGCGGCCCGCCGCCTCCCAGGCACCCTGATGGGTGATGCCGGTCCAGGTCGCGCCATAGGGAACCAGGCTATCCACCGTGCGCGTCTCGAGGATGAAGGTGCGCTCGCCTTCGGCGTACCAGCGCAGGTTGGTCGGCATGCGGCCGCGCACCTGGGAGGAGCCGCGCGCGTCGTAATGCGGCGCGTCGGGCTTGAAGGCGCGGTCGTAGGAGAACACCACGTCCTCGGCGGTCAGCAGCTTGCCGTCGTGGAACTTCACGCCTTCGCGGATGGTGAAGATCCAGCGCTTGGGGTCATTGGGATCGACGCGCCAGGCGGTGGCAAGGCCGGGCCGCAGCGCGGCCGGGCCATCGGATTTGGACAGGTCCCACATCACCAGGTGGTCATAGAGCGTGATGCCCATGAAGCGGTGCCCCTCCGCACCCTGATCGGGCATGCCGTTTGGCAGCGGCACCGCGGAGGCGGTCATCCCGACGCGGAGGTTCGTCGTGGGCGCGCCCTGCGCGAGGGCGAGGTCCCAGGGCAGGGCGGCGGCGGCGAGGCCGCCGAGGAGGGTGCGGCGGCTGGGCGCGAAGGGCATGGGACGTCTCCGGAGCGATGGTTCGGGCAGGAATGTCGCGCGGGCAGCGTGGCGCTCGCAATCAGCCGGGCGGCGTTATTGGCGTCTTGCGGCCCTGGTTTGCCTCAATGATGGGCGGCGGAAGGGCTGTCTGCTCAGCCGTTATGCGACGGGGGGAAGGCACGGCGGAGGGAGGTCACAGCTTCGCCGCCGGTGCCTCCGTCGACGCGACAGCATTGACAACCCTGGCCCGGCCATGTGCGCGGCGCTCCGGCCGACGCGCTGCTCGCAGCCTCGTCGTCATCCGGTCTCTCACGCGCGCCGGCGTGGATGAGACACCGAGGTCGCCCTGCCGCAGCTTGCCCCGAGCGGGCGCCGAGACCACTCTGCCGGCAAAATACGGGAGGCTGTCCCATGACGCATCGTCGCACCCTATTGCTCGCGGGCGCCGCGCTCGCCGCGCCGCGCATCGCGCGCGCTCAGGCCTGGCCAACGCGGCCCGTCACCCTGGTCACCGGCTATGCTCCGGGCGGCCTCACCGACCTGACGGCGCGGGCCATCGCTGAGCGCATGCAGCGCGACCTCGGCCAGACCGTGCTGGTCGACCCAAAGCCGGGCGGCGCCACCTCCCTCTCCGCCACCCAGGTCGCGCAGGCGCGCCCGGATGGCTACACCCTGCTAATGGGGGCGACCTCGCTGGCCATCAACCCGGCCTTGCAGCCGAGCTTGACCCCGCGCGACCCGCGGCGGGAGCTGCTACCGGTCGGCATGGCGTACACCAGCCCCTTCGTGCTGCATGTGCACCCGGACCTACCGGTCCGCACGCTCCCCGAGCTGATCGCCTACGGCAAGGCGCGGCCGGGGCAGCTCAACTTCGGCTCCTCCGGCACCGGGGCGGTGAACCACCTGTGCCTGGAGATGTTCAAGCGCGATGCCGGCATCGATGTGGTGCACATCCCCTATCGCGGCGGTGCGCCGGCGCTGATCGACCTGCGCGCGGGGCGCATCCAGGGCATGTTTGCCGCCGTGCTGGAGGCGCTGCCCACGATCCGCGAAGGCCATACGCGCGCCATCGCCATGTCGTCCGCCGCCAGGCTGCCGCTGATGGCCGATGTGCCGGCGGTGGCGGAGACCCTGCCGGGCTATGACGGCGTGTTCTGGCAGGGGTTGTTCGCCCCCATCGGCACCCCGGCCCCGATCGTGGAGCGGGCCGCCACGGTGCTGCGCGCCGCGACCGAAGACCCGGAGCTCGGCGCGCGGCTGGCGGCGCAGGGCGTCGCCCTGCAGACCGGCAATGCCGCCTACCTCGCCGATCTGCTCGAGCGCGAGACGGTGACCTGGGGCCGGCTGATCCGGGAGGCGAATATCCGCGCGGAGTAGCGCGGCGCGGCATTTGCTAGCTTTGGGATCGCAGGTTCCAGGGGGTCATGGGTCATGAAGCCATTTGCATGGGCGCTCGCGGCGATGGCCGCGCTTGCGCAGCCGGCACTCGCGCAGCCCGCGCCGCGCACCCTGCGCATCGCCATGACCGCGGCCGACGTGCCGACCACCTCCGGCATGCCCAACAATGGCTATGAGGGGATGCGCTTTCTCGGCTACCCGATCTTCGAGCCCTTGGTGCAGTGGGACCTCTCCCGCGCCGACGTGCCGGCCGATATCCGCCCCGGCCTCGCCGAGCGCTGGGAACAGGATGCGACCGATCCGCGCAAATGGCGCTTCTCGCTGCGCCGGGGCGTGGCCTTCCATGACGGGACGCCGTTCAATGCGGATGCGGTGATCTGGAACCTCGATCGGTTCTTCCGCAATGACAGCCCGCAATTCGACGTCACCGGCAGCGCGATCGCGCGCGGCCGCATCTCCGTCATGGGTGCGTATCGCAAGATCGACGACTTCACCGTCGAGATCGAGACGACGCGCCCGGTTTCCTACTTCCCCTATCTGGCCACGCTGATCCTGTTCACCTCGCCGGCCTCCTTCGAGGCGGGTGGGCGGCAATGGGCGCAGGTGGCCGCGCTGCCGCCGGCCGGCACCGGCCCCTTTCGCCTGACGCGCTTCGTGCCGCGCCAGCAGGCGGAGCTCTCGCGCAACGCCACCTATTGGGAGGAAGCGCGCCGCCCCCGCCTGGATCGCGTGGTGCTGCTGCCGATGCCGGAGGCGAATACGCGCCTTGCCGCGCTGCGCTCCGGGCAGGTGGATTGGATCGAAGTACCGCCTTCGGATGCCATCGCCTCGCTGCGCACGGCTGGGTTCCAGGTGGTCACGAACTCCTACCCGCACGTCTGGCCCTGGGTGTTCGCCGCCGGGCGTGCGAGCAGCCCGACCTCCGATGTGCGCGTGCGCCAAGCGCTGAACTACTGCTTCGATCGCGGCGGGATGGTGGCCCTGCTGAGCGGGACGGCAGAAGCCTCGGTCGGCTTCTTCAAGCCGGAGGACCCGCGCTTTGGTTCGCCGCAGAACCGCTATCGCCTGGATGCGGCGCGCGGCCGTGCGTTGCTGGCGGAGGCAGGCTATGGCGCGCAACGGCCGCTGCGGCTGAAGATCGCGATCTCGCCCTCCGGCTCGGGCCAGATGCTGCCGCTGCCGATGAACGAGTTTCTGCAGCAGAGCCTGCGCGAGAATTGCGGCGTCGAGATCAGCTTCGAGGTGGTGGAGTGGAACACGCTGCTGGGTGCGCAGCGCGTGGCACCGGACCAGCCGGCCTGGCTGGGGGCGGATGCGGTGAACATCTCGCTGGTGTCGTCGGATTCATCGCAGATGGCGCGGTGGTTCCTGGGGTCCAATGCATCGCCGCGCGGGTCCAATGCGGGGCATTGGCTGGATGCGCGGTTCGATGCGGCCTTCAGCGCGCTGGAGACGGAGCGGGATCCGGCGCAGGTGCAGGCGCAGCTGCGCGTGGCGCATGAGCGGCTGGTGGATGATGCGCCGTGGCTGTGGATTGTGCATGACCTGAACCCGCGGGCGATGAGCCGACGCGTGCGAGGGTTTGTGTCGGCGCAGAGCTGGTTTCAGGATTTGACGACGGTTGAGGTGCAGTAAGACTGGGTGAAAAGAATTTCCCCCAGACTCCCATTCTTTTATTTTTGGCTTTTTGGTGCTGGCTATGAGGAAGCACCAATAGATAGAAAAGAAAGAATGGGGCGAAAACGTATACGTTTTCGGGGGAAAGTCATTTCCCCCATGCTTTCTTTTTGGAGGGGGCTCATGAAGAAGCTTATTTTGGCGCTGATCCTGCTGGCGATGCCTGCCATGGCACAGCAACCGCGCGTGCTGCGCATCGCGATGACCGCGGCGGACGTGCCTACCACCACCGGCATGCCCAACAACGGCTTCGAGGGCATGCGCTTCCTCGGCTACCCGATTTTCGAGGGGCTGGTGTTGTGGGACCTGTCGCGCAGCGACCAGCCAGCGACGCTGCGACCGGGCCTCGCCGAGAGTTTCGCGCAGGACCCCAATGACCCCAAGATCTGGATCTTCCGGCTGCGCCCTGGCGTGACCTTCCACGACGGGACGCCGTTCAACGCCGATGCGGTGATCTGGAATTTCGACCGCTACTTCCTCAACACCAGCCCGCAATTCGAACCGGCGGCGAGCGGCATCAGCCGCGCGCGCGTCACCATCCTCGAGAGCTATCGCAAGATCGACGACATGACGATCGCGATGACCACCGTGCGGCCGGCCTCCTACTTCCCCTACATGGTCGTGTACCTGCTGATGACCTCGCCACAGTCCTTCGAGCAGGCTGGTCGGGACTGGGCGCGCGTCGCGCTGCTGCCGCCGGCGGGGACGGGGCCGTTCCGGCTGTCTCGCGTGGTGCCGCGGCAATCGGCGGAGCTCACGCGTCATGACGGGTATTGGGACCGCACGCGCATCGCCCGGCTGGACCGCATCCTGCTGCTGCCGATGCCGGAGGCGAATACGCGCATGGCGGCGCTGCGCTCGGGCCAGGTGGATTGGATCGAGGTGCCGCCGCCCGATGGCATCCCCTCGCTGCGCCAGGCAGGATTCACGATTTCCACCGGCAGCTACCCGCATGTCTGGCCGTGGTTCTTCCAGATGGAGGGCGACACGCCGTTCCGCGACGTCCGGGTGCGCCAGGCGCTCAACTACTGCGTCGATCGCACCGGCATGGTGGGGCTGCTGAACGGCACGGCGGAGCCTTCCGTGGGCTGGCTGAAGCCCGGCGACCCCGCCTTCGGCACGCCCGATAATCGCTACAGTTTCGACCCGGCGCGCGGGCGTGCGTTGCTGGCGGCGGCTGGCTTCAACGCGCAACGGCCGCTGACCTTCAGGGTGCTGATCTCGCCCTCGGGGTCGGGCCAGATGCTGCCGCTGCCGATGAACGAGTTCCTGCAGCAGAACCTGCGCGAGGCCTGCGGCGTGCAGGTGAATTTCGAGGTGGCGGAATGGAACACGCTGCTGACGGCCGTGCGCAGCCCGCCTGGCGCGCCGATCCTGAACGGGGCGGTGTCGATCAATCCGTCCTCGCCATCGTCGGACCACTCGGTGGCGGTGCGCTACTTCATGCGCGCGGCCTTCCCGCCCACGGGCTTCAACTGGGGGCAATGGGTGGACCCGGCCTTCGAAACCGCGATGGGTCAGCTGGAGTCGGCGCGCGACCCGGCGGCGGCGACGGCGGCCTTCGCGCTGGCGCATGCTCGGTTGGTGGACAACCCGCCCTGGCTCTACATCGTGCATGACCTGAACCCGCGCGCGATGAGCAGGCGGGTGCGCGGGTTCACCCCGGCGCAGAGCTGGTTCCAGGACTTGGTGCCGGTGGAGGTGCAATAAACCCGGCCATCATTGACGCGGCGCAAGGCGACGAGGAAAAGGGTCCCTAAGAAGACCGTCGCCTTGGGAGGAATGCCGCAATGGCCGATGACCTGATGATCGCCGTGAAGCCCGAGATCGCGGAGCACGCGCGCGTCACCGCCGCGCAGCGCGAAGCGATGGTGGCCGAGGCGACCGCCGACCCCGACGCGTTCTGGGCGAAGGAAGCGCAGCGCATCGCCTGGATGCAGGCGCCGAGCATCATCAAGAACACCAGTTTTACGGGTGATGTGTCGATCAAGTGGTTCGAGGATGGGGTGCTGAACGCCTCCGTCTCCTGCCTCGACCGGCACCTGGCCACGCGCGGCGACCAGGTCGCGATCCTGTGGGAAGGCGATGACCCGAGCACCGATGCCAAGGTCACCTACCGGCAGCTGCATGAGCGCGTGTGCAAGCTGGCCAACGCCATGCGCGGCATGGGTGTCGCGAAGGGCGACCGCGTCTGCATCTACATGCCGATGATCGTGGAGGCGGCGGTCGCCATGCTCGCCTGCGCGCGCGTGGGTGCGGTGCATTCGATCGTGTTCGGCGGCTTCTCGCCCGACAGCCTGGCCAGCCGCATCCAGGATTCCGAATGCGTGATGTTGATTACCGCCGATGAAGGCCGGCGCGGCGGCCGCAAGGTGCCGCTCAAGGCCAATGCGGACGAGGCGCTGAAGGCCTGCCCCTCCATCAGCAACGTGATCGTGGCGAAGAACACCGGCGGCGCCGTGGCGATGCAGGCCGGGCGCGACCATTGGTGGGCGGATGCCTGCGACGCGCAGCCGGCCGAATGCGCGCCGGAGCCGATGAACGCCGAGGACCCGCTCTTCATCCTCTACACTTCGGGAAGCACCGGGAAGCCCAAGGGCGTGCTGCACACGACCGGCGGCTACATGGTCTGGGCCAGCTTCACGCATGAGAACGTCTTCGACTACCGCCCCGGCGAGATGTACTGGTGCACGGCCGATGTGGGCTGGGTGACCGGGCACACCTACATCGTCTACGGCCCGCTCGCGAACGGCGCGACCACGCTGATGTTCGAAGGCGTGCCGAGCTGGCCCGACAATGGCCGCTTCTGGCAGGTGGTCGCCAAGCACAAGGTGAACATCTTCTACACCGCGCCCACCGCGATCCGCGCGCTGATGCGCGACGGCGAGGGGCCGGTTAAGAAGCATGACCGGTCGTCCCTCCGCATCCTGGGTTCCGTCGGCGAGCCGATCAATCCCGAGGCCTGGCTATGGTATTACCGCGTGGTGGGCGATGAGCGCTGCCCGATCGTGGACACCTGGTGGCAGACCGAGACGGGCGGCATCCTGATCTCGCCGCTGCCGGGCGCGGTGGGCCAGAAGCCGGGATCGGCCACGCTACCGCTGCCCGGTGTGCTGCCGGCGCTGGTCGACAATGAGGGCACGCTGCTCGAGGGCGCGACCGAGGGCAACCTTGTGATCCTGGATTCCTGGCCGGGGCAGATGCGCACGGTCTATGGCGACCATGAGCGCTTCATCCAGACCTATTTCTCCACCTTCCCCGGCAAGTATTTTACCGGTGACGGCGCCCGGCGCGACGCGGATGGCTACTGGTGGATCACCGGCCGCGTGGATGACGTGATCAACGTCGCCGGTCACCGCATGGGCACAGCCGAGGTCGAGAGCGCGCTGGTCGCGCATGCGTCCGTGGCGGAGGCGGCCGTGGTCGGCATGCCGCACGACATCAAAGGCCAGGGCATCTACGCCTATGTGACGCTGATTGCCGGCGTCGAACCCACCGACGCTCTTCGCAAGGAACTGGTCGCCTGGGTGCGGAAGGAGATCGGACCGATCGCGACGCCGGACGCCATCCAATGGGCGCCGGGGCTGCCGAAGACGCGCTCCGGAAAAATCATGCGCCGCATCCTGCGCAAGATCGCGGCGAACGAGACCGAGGGGCTGGGCGATACTTCGACGCTCGCGGACCCAAGCGTGGTGACGGACCTGATCGACAACCGGGTGGGTTAGCGCGTCTCAATCCGCGCGGATGTTCCCTTCGCGGATTACCTGCCGCCACCGTGTCAGCTCGCCCGCGATCAGCGCGGTGTAGGGGCCGCTCTTCAGATCCCCTGGCCGCACGCCGATGCTCGCAAAACGCTGCTTCACCGTGTCCGAGGCCAGCGCCTCCGCGATCAGCGCTTCCCAGCGCGCGGCGAGCCCGGGCGGGATGCCCGCGGGCGCCGAGAAGCCGAACCAGTTGGTCGATGTGACGCCCGCGAACCCGGCCTCCGAAAACGTCGGCACGTCGGGCAGCGTCGCGTCGCGCGCCGTCTCGCTCTGCGCGATGGGCTTGAGGCGACCGGCGCGGATATGGCCCATCGCGGTCGGCAGGCTCTCCATCAACGACGGCAGGTTGCCCGCGATCACATCCGTCATCGCAGGTGCGGAACCGCGATAGGGCACATGCGTCAGCTCGACCCCGGCGGCGCGGCCGAACAGCTGCCCGATAAGATGGTTCATCGTGCCATTGCCGCCCGAGCCATAGGTGAGCGCGCCCGGCTGCACCCGCGCGGCCGCGATGTACTCGGCCAGGGTCGCGGCGGGAAAGGCGGGGTTCACCAGCAGCACCGAGGGGAAGGTGCCGATGCTGTGGATGTGCACGAAATCGCCCATCGGGTCATACGGCACGTTCGCGTAGAGCACCGGCCCGATGCCGTGCGAGGCCGCGTTCGAGATCATGACCAGATGCGCATCGCCGCGCGCCTTGGCGACCAGGTCGGTGCCGACCAGCCCGCCGGCGCCGGGGCGGTTCTCCACCACGATCGGCTGGCCGAGGCGATTGCCGAACCACTCCGCCAGGGTGCGCGAGAGGATGTCCGCGGCACCCGCGGGCGGGAAGTTCACGATCCAGCGGATCGGGCGTTCCGGCCAGGCGGGCTGCGCCGCGACGCCCCGGGCCAGCAGCAAGGCGGGTGCGGCGAGCAGCGCGCGTCGGGAAGGGCGAGGCATCATTCAAACTCCGGCATTGGCGCCTTGCGCGCAGGGCGCGTTGTTTGCAAGGCTCGTGCCGCCCTGGAGACACGCCATGCCGGCCTTCATCTGCACCGCCTGCGGCATCCAGCACGCCGAGAGCGACGCGCCGCCCGCATCCTGCGCCATCTGCGCCGATGAACGCCAATACGTCCCCCCGACCGGGCAGGGCTGGACCACGCTGGAGCGGCTGCGGCGCACCCATATGGCCACGTTCCGGATGGAGGGCGCGCTGCTCGGCATCGGCACCGCGCCGGCGGTGGGGATCGGCCAGCGCGCGCTGCTGCTGCGCACGCCGGCGGGCAATGTGCTGTGGGATTGCGTGAGCCTGATCGATGACGCGATGGTGCAGGTCATCAACGCGCTGGGCGGCCTTGCCGCCATCGCGATCTCGCATCCGCACTACTACACGACGCAGGTGGAGTGGAGCCGCGCTTTCGGAGGCGTGCCGGTGCACTTGCACGCCGCCGACCGCGAATGGATCATGCGCCCCGACCCCTGCATCGAGTTGTGGGAGGGGGATGCGAAGCCGCTGCTGCCCGGCGTCACGCTGATCCGCGCCGGTGGGCATTACCCCGGCGGCACCGTGCTGCATTGGGCGGAGGCCAAGGGCGCGCTGCTGACCGGGGATCTGCTGCAGGTGGTGGCGGACCGCGCGCATGTCGGCTTCATGTGGTCCTACCCGAACTTCATCCCGCTGGGTGCGGCGCCGGTGCGCGGCATCGCCGCGCGCATCGCGCCCTACCGCTACGACGCGGTCTACGGCGCCTTCTGGGACCGGGTGATCCTGTCCGGTGCGGAAGATGCGGTCGCGCGCTCCGTCGCGCGGCACGTCGACTGGGTGGGGCGGACCGAAACGGGATGATCCCGGGCATCGCCATCGCCGCGCTGATCACGGCCGCCCTCGCGCTGCTGCTGGTGGGTGCGGGGTTGTGGCGCATGACGCAGCCGGCCGATCGCGGTCGCCTGGCGCTGGGCTTCGCGCTCGCGCTGCCGTTGCAGCCAGGCGCGTTCTGGCTGGTGCGGATGCCGCTGCACCATGCGCTGGTCGGCGCGCTCGGCACCGAGGGCGTGATGGCCTGGCTGCCGATCCTCTACGCGCCGGTGACGGAGGAAGCCGCGAAATGGGCGGTGCTGTTGGCGGTGTTCCGCGGCGTGCGCCCGACCCTCGCGCTGCCGGCGGCGCTGGCCATCGGTCTCGGATTCGGGATCGGCGAGATCGGCTTCCTGGCCGAACGCCTCGCGCGAAGCCCGGCCATGGCGGCGCTGCCCTTCTGGATGTTCGGCGGATTCCTGGGTGAGCGCATCAGCGTCTGCATCATGCACGGGCTGTTCATCACGCCGCTCGCCTTCGCCCTGGCGCATGGCCGCGGCGCGGTCCTCGCGGGGCTGGCCGGCATGGGGGCGCACCTCGCACTCAACGCCCCGATCCTGCTGATCGGCGCCGCGCCCTTCGGTGTGCCGGCGGAGGTGTGGCAGGGGCTGGTTTCGCTGTGGCTGGCGCTGATGCTGGTGGCGGGGCTCGCCTGGGCCATCGCGGCGCACCGGGGCGCCGGTGGGCGTTCACCCTTGGGCGAAAGCGATTGTCCGGAATGCGGCAAGCGCTATCCGCGCCCGCTGCTCGCGGCCAATCTCGGCGCCTGGCGCTATGAGCGCTGCCCCTGCCGGAAATGGCACCGCGTGCGCGCCTGAGCTCAGCCGAGGCGAGCGACGCGTCCGTCCCAGACCCGGGCGAGGGTTTCGGCGTTCAGCAGGCGGCGCGACGTCTCGGCGGCCTTGGCCTCGCTCAGCGTCGGGACGTCCCGGTGCGGGGCGCCGCAGGACAGCGCGACGGCGGCATTCTCGGCCATGTAGATCGCGATCATCACCGCCTCCGCGATGGATCCGCCCACGACCACCGCGCCGTGCGCGCGCAGCAGCGCGGCGCGATGCGGGCCGAGCGCTTCGGCCAGGCTCCAGGCTTTCTCGGCGGTGTCGACCAGCATGCCGCCGGCGCCGAAGGGCGCGCTGTCCCAGAGCGGGATGTCCCAGCCGGCGATCGAGCCGGTGTGGAAGACTGGGCGCAGCGGCGGCGCGCCGGGCATGGTGAAGGGCAGCAGCGGCCGCGCATGGTGGTGGATGCAGACCTGCACATCCGGCCGCAGCGCGAAGACGCCGGCATGCAGCACGGCTTCGGAATAGCTGCGCACGGTCGGGTCTTCACAACGGCCTTCGGCATCGTAGCGGCGGAAATCCTCGACGGTGACCAGGTTGGGCGGCCGCGCTCGGGAGAGCCAGAACCAAGTCGGATCCTCGGGATCGCGCAGCGCGATGTGGCCGAAATCATCGACGACATTCTCGTGCGCCAGGATGCGGTTGGCCCGGCCCAGCTCTTGCAGTGCCGCTTCGATCGCCGTTCCTGCCTGCATGCGAAAACCTTCTTTTCGGACCCGATCGATGACCCTGCCACCGATGCACCGCCGCGCCCTGCTTGTCACCCCTGCCCTCGCCCTCGCGCGCCCGGCGCGCGCTCAGGCGCGCAGCGTGCGCATCGTGGTGCCCTACCCGCCCGGCGGCGGCATCGACATCTCCGGCCGCATCTTCGCCGAGGCGCTCGCGCCGCGCCTGGGCGAGAGCTGGGTGGTGGAGAACCGCTCCGGTGCCAATGGCGCCATCGGCAGCCAGGTCGTGGCGCGCGCGGAAGCCGATG
This sequence comes from Plastoroseomonas arctica, assembly GCF_018128965.1. Taxonomy (GTDB): domain Bacteria; phylum Pseudomonadota; class Alphaproteobacteria; order Acetobacterales; family Acetobacteraceae; genus Plastoroseomonas; species Plastoroseomonas arctica. The sequence goes on along the minus strand of NZ_JAAEDH010000003.1, from coordinate 215,263 downwards.
GCCGAACCTTGCTGTGCAATTCCGACAGCCATCTGCTCGCGCGCGGCGTGATGCGGCAGGTGCCCTATGACCCCGTCGCGGATTTCACGCCGATCGCGCGGCTCGCGGTCTCGCCGCTGGTGCTGATCGGCGCGCCGGGTCTGGCCGCGACGGACCTGCCGGCGCTGGTCGCGGATATCCGTGCGCATCCGGAGCGGCACGCCTTCGCCAATACCTCGCTCGGCACCTCCGGGCATCTCGCGACCGAGGTGTTCCGCCTCGAGGTCGGGCAGCCGGTGCTCGTCGTCTCCTATCGCGGTACGGGACCGGCGCTGCAGGATGTGGTGGGCGGGCAGACCAGCCTGATGATGGCGCCGCTGCTCTCCGCCCTGCCGCTGATCCAGGGCGGGCTGGTGCGCGCCTATTGCGTGACCGGCACGGGGCGCGCCGGCGTCGCGCCGGAGATCCCCAACGCCGCGGAGCGCGGGATGCCGGCGCTGGCCGCCATCGCGCCGTGGTTCGCGCTGTGGGGACCGAAGGGGCTGGCCGAGGCGCAGGTCACGCGCATCCATGGCGCCGTGCGCGAGGCCTCCGCCACGCCCGAGGTGCGGCGCAAGCTCGCCGATCTCGGCGGCGAGCCGGTTGAGGGCGAAAGCCCGGCGCAGTTTGCCGCCTTCATCGCGGAGGCGACCGCGCGAGGCCTCGATGTGCTGCGCCGCGCCGGCGTCGAACCGGAGTGAGCGTCAGGCCTCGGCGGCGAGGCGGGTGAGCGCGGCGCGGTAGGTCGTGTCGAACAGCGCATCCAGCGCCGGGTTCACGCCCTTGAGCCCGACCGCGACGCGCCCGGCCCAGCCGACATATTCGACGCGGCGGGCATGCGGCCAATTGGCCGGGGGGCTCTCCATGATCGCCCGCAGGTTGGAGATCTTGTCGGCGAGCTTGAGTTGCTTGGCGGCATCGGTCCGCTGCGCCGCATGGCTGATCTGGAGCGCCTTGCGCATCTCCTTGGGCAGCGTCTTGTCGTCGGTGGCTTCGGCCACGATGGCGGCCACGGTGTCGCCGAAGCCGGCGATGAGCTCCTCCGGCGTCACCTCGGTGTCCTCCACCGTGTCGTGCAGGTAGGCGGCGATGACGGCCTCGCGCGGGGCGCCATGGGTCGCGAGGATCTGCGCCACCTCGATGACGTGGTGGACATAGGGCTCGCCGGCCGCGCCCTTGCGGGTCTGGCCGGCATGGGCGCGGGCGGCGAAGGTTTTGGCGCGCTGGAATTCGGGATCGGTTTCGGTCATGCTTTACATCCTAGTCAGAGAGCAATTGTTTCGGGAACGCTTTCCATGCAGGACGCCCATTCGCTCGCCACGCGGGCCTTTCTCGAATGGCTGGAGAAGGCACCGCGCGGCTATGAGGAGACCATGGCGGGTTGGCGCAGCTCCTGCCCGCGCCTCGCCCTGTGGGAGGATGCGCTGGCCGAGGGTTTCATTCGTGTCGAGCCAGAGCCTGGCGGCATGAGCACCGCGCGGGTCGCGGTGACGGAAGCCGGGCGCAACTGGCTGCGGGGTTGAGGCGACGCGCGGCGCTGCTGTTGCTCGCCACCCCTCCCGCCGCCGCACAGACGCCGCTACGCGCGCGCGTCGAGACCAGGCTGCGCGATGCGCGGGCGATCCTGCGCCCGCACAGCGCCGTGGGGCGTGGCGACGACCCGGTGGAATTCATCCGCCGCCGCTAACGTGCAGCGGCCGGTGTTTCTGGCTCTGGTCGCTGAATGGCTAGCCGACGCCGGCCCCCCACACCACCGTGCTGCGCGACGTGACCCGCGCCCGCGAGGCGACCGACACAATGGACGAAGACGGCGCCATCGCCTCGATTGCCAGCGCACCTTGTCGCGCGTGCCGCGATAACTCCCCCACCTCTCTCCGGGCCGCGCCCTTTCGCGGACCGCCCGCCGCGAATGCGGCGCGCGCCTAGTGGCGCGAGGCAAGCCGCCGGAGGCGGCGCCCGCCGCTTGAGGGCTCAAACAGCGCCTGATTTTGAGAGCCCGCTTGGGCTCTGAAAATCAGGTGTTCATCGCGTCAAAGAAGTCCTGATTGGTCTTGCTGTACTTCAGCTTGTCGAGCAGGAATTCCATCGCGTCCTGCGTCCCCATCGGATTCAGGATGCGGCGCAGCACCCACATCTTGGACAGGCTCGCGCGATCGACCAGCAGTTCTTCCTTGCGCGTCCCCGACTTGGTGATGTCGATCGAGGGGAAGATGCGCTTGTCGGACAGCTTGCGGTCCAGGATGATTTCGCTGTTACCGGTACCCTTGAACTCTTCGAAGATCACCTCGTCCATGCGGCTGCCGGTGTCGATCAGCGCGGTCGCGATGATGGTGAGCGAGCCACCTTCCTCGATGTTGCGCGCAGCACCAAAGAAGCGCTTGGGGCGCTGCAGCGCATTGGCGTCCACGCCGCCGGTCAGCACCTTGCCCGAGGAGGGCACCACGGAATTGTAGGCGCGCCCCAGGCGGGTGATGGAATCCAGCAGGATCACCACGTCGCGCTTGTGCTCGACCAGGCGCTTCGCCTTTTCCAGCACCATCTCGGTCACCTGGACGTGGCGCGTCGCCGGCTCGTCGAAGGTGGAGGCCACGACCTCGCCGCGCACGGTGCGGGCCATGTCGGTCACTTCCTCGGGCCGCTCATCGATGAGCAGGACGATCAGGAAGACCTCGGGGTGGTTGGCGCTGATGGATTTCGCGATGTTCTGCAGCATCACCGTCTTGCCGGTGCGCGGCGGTGCGACGACCAGCGCGCGCTGCCCCATGCCGATGGGCGAGACCAGGTCGATGACGCGGTGGGTGTAGTCCTTCTGCGGGCCCTTCGCGACGGCCTCCGCTTCGGGGTTCTCCATCTTCAGACGGCGCGTCGGATACAGCGGCGTGAGGTTGTCGAAGTTGATGCGGTGGCGCAGCGCCTCGGGGGGCTCGAAATTGATCGCGTTGACCTTGAGCAGGGCGAAGTAGCGCTCCCCATCCTTTGGGGCGCGGATCTGGCCCTCGACGGTGTCGCCGGTGCGCAGGCCGAAGCGGCGCACCTGGGCGGGGGAGATGTAGATGTCGTCGGGGCCGGGGAGGAAGTTGGCCTGCGGGCTGCGCAGGTAGCCAAAGCCGTCGGGCAGGATCTCGAGCGTGCCGTCGCCAAAGATGGCCTGCTCGTTCTCGGCGAGCTGCTTGAGGATCGCGAACATCATGTCCTGCTTGCGCAGGGATGAGGCGTTCTCGATCTGCAGGTTTTCGGCGAAGAGAAGAAGGTCGGCGGGGGTTTTCGCCTTAAGTTCGGAAAGGTGCATGGGTCGCGGTGCGTCCGGCGTGTGTGTGGGGGTGGGCCCTGCCGCGCGGCATTCGCCTGCGCTGCGCCGCGATGCCTGGAACGGCCGCGGCATTGAACCCGAAAGGAGAGAGGAAGGTCTGGGGCGGCGAGGAAAGCGCCTCGCCGTGGCAACGTTTCCAATGCTTAAGCGGAAGGCCTGGGCACGTCAAGCCGAGCCGGATCGAGCGCATCGGCGCTTACCGGGCCGGGGCGCTCTGCGGCGGCTGGCCGCCGACCGGGGCGTTTGGGGCGCGCTCGCCGGCGGTCGAGGTGCCCATCATGCCCTGCGGCGTGACGCCTGTCGCACCGGGAAGCTGCTGGCCCGCGGCGGCGCCATCGGTGCCGCGGTTGACCGTCTGCGGGCTCTCCGTCCGAGGCGGCTGGGTGGCGGGGCCGACATCGCGGGCGCCGGGGTGGTCGGGCTGGCGACCGCCCGCCTCGGGCTGGGTCTGCGCCGCGAGCGGGGCGGCAAGCGCGAGGAAGAACATCGTCATGCGGATCATGGTCGCCTTACCCCGGCTTTCTTGTGGGAGGCCAACGGCGCGCAGCGTGACGGGTTGCACGCACGTCCAGGCGCCCTACTCGATGGCGCGCAGCAAGCTGCCCTCGGTGAGGATCTGCGGCAGCACGCGCGGCGCGCCGCCACCGGCCGGGTAGAATAAATAGAGCGGCACGCCATCATGTCCCTGGGCGCGGAGAAAACCCGAGATCGCGGCGTCGCCGCGGGTCCAGTCGCCGGTGAGCTCGACGATGCCGCGCTCGGCGAAGGCGCGACGGACGCCCTCGGTGCCGAGTGCCACGCGCTCGTTCACCTTGCAGGTGATGCACCAGGCAGCGGTGATGTTGACGAAGACCGGCCGGCTTTCGGCGCGCAAGGCGGCGAGGCGCGTCTCCGACCAGGCCTCGCCCATCGGGTCGGCGACGGCGGCGGGTGCGGCGGCGAGCACCGGAAGCAGCGCGAGCGCGCCGATCGCCATGGCGCTTGCGACGGCGCGCCCAAAGCGCCAGCCGCCGGCCTGCGCGACGCCCAGCGCCCAGGCGCCGAAGCCGATCAGCACCGCACCGGCGAGCGCCCAGAACACGCCCGTGGAGCCGAGCTGCTCGGACAGCACCCAGACCAGCCACGCCGCCGTGGCGAACATCGGAAAGGCGAGCGCCTGGCGCAACCGCTCCATCCACGCACCGGGGCGCGGCAGGCGCCGGGCAAGCCCGGGCGCGACGGCGAGCAGCAGGTAGGGAAGCGCCATGCCCGCCCCCATGGCGGCGAAGACGGCAAGCGCAGGGCCGGTGGGCATCGCGAGCGCGGCGCCGATCGCGGCTGCCATGAACGGTGCCGTGCAGGGGGTGGCGACGAGGACGGCGAGAACCCCGGTGAAGAATGCGCCGGCATGTCCCGGTGTCGCCGCGAGCCTGCCGCCGGCCGCGACGGGGCCGCCCACCGCGAATACGCCCGCGAGATTGAGGCCGACCGCGAAGATCAGCCAGGCCATGCCCGCCACGAAAACCGGCGAGGTGAACTGGAAGCCCCACCCCGCGACGCCGCCCGCCGCGCGCAGCGCGACCAGCCCGCCGCCGAGAGCAATGAAGGACAGGATGACGCCCGCCGCGGTGCTGACCCCGTGCGCGCGCACAGTGCCCCGCGTCGCGCCCGACATGCGCGCGAGGCCGAGCGCCTTCATCGCCAGCACGGGGAAGACGCAGGGCATGAGGTTGAGGACCAGCCCGCCGAGCAGTGCCAGGCCGATCGCAGGCCAGAGCGTCGTCGCTGCCTGGATAGGCAGCGCGCCGGGCGCCGCGGCGACCGCAAAGGCGCTGCGCTGGCCGCCGGCATCGGTGATGGCGATGACGCCCTCGATCGTGGGCGGGATCGGCTCGCCGCCGCGACGGAGGCCAATCGAGAGCGCGCCGTCGCGAAGTTCGAGCGGCTGCGGCGCGGCATTGTCGATGACGCCCGGGGCCTCGGGGAAGAAGAAGGCCTCGCGCACGGTTGCACGGCTGAGGCCGGGGCCGGTGAGCTCGACGGCGCCGCGGGTGCCCTCGAAGCCGATGCGCATGGCGAAGGGGCCGGCGCGCGGCGCGGCGGCATCGGCGCGGGCGAAGACCGGGGCCGCGTCGGGTGCGGTGCGGGCGGCGGCCTCGACGGGAAGGGTGAGGGTGAAGCGCCCCTCCTCGGGGATGCAAACCTCCTGGCAGACGAGCCAGGTTGCCGTGGCCTCGATCGCGAATGTGTCGCCCGGGCGGAGGGCAGCGGGGGGCGTCACAGCGATGGTGAAGATGGCTTCGCCCTCGTAGCCGAAATTCACCAGCGGACCGTAGGGAATGCGGCTGGGGGCGGGGAACTGCATCGGCGCGGCGGTCGCACCTTCGGGCAGGGCGAGGGTGACCTCCGGCGGCTGGCCGGCGTCGCCGGGGTTGCGCCAGTAGGTGTGCCAGCCGGGCGCGAGCTGCTGGCGCAGCGCGAGGCGGAACGGCACGCCGGAGGCGATGGCCGCAACCTCGGTAACCAGCGTGACGCGAGCGCGGGGCGTCTCTGCCGCAAGTGCGGGGAAGGTCAGAAGGAGGGCCAGGAGACGCCACATGGCGGCAGATATAGGTGCGGCGGCGAGATTGGGGGAGATAATTTCACCCCGGCGCTGGGCAGGCGCCCCCAACCCGCACCAGCAGCCAAAAACAAAAGAAGAGGGTCCGGGAGAATTCCTTCTCCCGGCCTTCCTTCAGCTATGCGCTAGCATCGCCAGCAGCAGCAATGCGACGATGTTCGTGATCTTGATCATCGGGTTCACCGCCGGGCCGGCCGTATCCTTGTACGGATCACCCACCGTATCCCCGGTCACCGCCGCCTTGTGCGCGTCGGAGCCCTTGCCGCCATAGTGGCCGTCCTCGATGTACTTCTTGGCATTGTCCCAGGCACCGCCGCCGGTGGTCATGGAGACCGCGACGAAGAAGCCGGTGACGATGACGCCGAGCAGCATGGCGCCCAGGGCGGAGAAGCCCGCGGCCTTTCCGCCAATGGCGTTGATGCCGAAATACACCACCAGAGGTGCCAGCACCGGCAGCATCGAGGGGATGATCATCTCCTTGATGGCCGCCTTGGTCAGCAGGTCCACGGCGCGGGCGTAATCGGGCTTGTCGGTGCCGGCCATGATGCCGGGCTTCTCGCGGAACTGGCGGCGCACTTCCTCGACCACGGCCATGGCGGCGCGCCCCACTGCCGTCATCGCCATGCCGCCGAACAGGAATGGCAGCATGCCGCCGAACAGCAGCCCGACCACCACGTAGGGATCGGCGAGCGAGAAGGTCAGGTTCCCCATGCCCAGGAAGTAGGGGTAGGTCGCGGCATTGGCGGCGAAGTACTGCAGGTCCTGCGTATAGGCTGCGAACAGCACCAGCGCGCCGAGGCCGGCCGAGCCGATCGCATAGCCTTTGGTTACCGCCTTGGTGGTGTTGCCGACCGCGTCCAGCGCATCCGTCGTCTGGCGGATTTCCTTGGGCAGCCCGGCCATCTCGGCGATGCCGCCGGCATTGTCGGTCACGGGGCCGAAGGCATCGAGCGCCACCACGAACCCTGCGAGCGCAAGCATGGTCGTGACCGCGACCGCGATGCCGTAAAGGCCGGCAAGGTTGTAGGTGATCAGCACGCCCGCGATGATGATGAGCGCGGGAACCGCCGTGCTCTCCATGCTCACGGCCAGGCCGCGGATGACGTTGGTGCCGTGCCCGGTCACGGAGCTTTCCGCGATGGCCTGCACGGGTCGGTAGTTGGTGCCCGTGTAGTATTCGGTGATCCACACGATCGCCGCGGTGACGGCGAGGCCCACGCAGCCGCACCAGAACAACGCCATGGGGCCGAAGGTCACGCCGCCGGCGGTGATCGGCCCGGTGCCCCACATCAGGAAGGTGAGCGGCAGCAGCACGACCAACGAGAGCACGCCGGTCACGATGAAGCCGCGGTACATCGCGCCCATGATCGACTGGTTTGCCGGCAGCTTCACGAAGTAGGTGCCGACGATGGAGGTCACGACGCAGACGCCACCGATGGCCAGTGGATAGAGCATCCCCTCCACCATGCGCTGCGCATCGGCGCCGAAGCTAATCGCGGCGAGAACCATGGTCGCGACCATGGTGACCGCATAGGTCTCGAACAGGTCGGCCGCCATGCCGGCACAGTCGCCCACGTTGTCGCCCACATTATCGGCGATGGTGGCGGGGTTGCGGGGGTCATCCTCGGGGATGCCGGCCTCGACCTTGCCGACCATGTCGCCGCCGACATCCGCACCCTTGGTGAAGATGCCACCACCGAGCCGGGCAAAGATGGAGATAAGCGAGGCGCCGAAGCCGAGGGCCACGAGCGCGTCGATCACGGTGCGGTTGTTCGGCGCGAGGCCGCCGATCACGACGAGGATGAAGAAGTAGACCGCGACGCCGAGCAGCGCGAGGCCGGCGACCAGCATCCCGGTGATCGCGCCCGACTTGAACGCCACGTCCAGCCCGGCCGCGAGCGACCCCATCGCCGCCTGTGCCGTGCGGACATTCGCGCGCACCGAGACGTTCATGCCGATGAAGCCGGCAAGCCCCGAGAGCACCGCGCCGATCAGGAACCCGATCGCGACAGCGAAGCCGAGCCGCCAAGCGACGAGGGCGAACAGCACCACGCCCACGATGCCGATCGTGATGTATTGCCGCTTGAGGTAGGCCTGCGCGCCTTCCTGGATCGCCTGCGCGATCTCCTGCATGCGGGCGGAACCGGCATCGCGGCTCAGCACCTCCTGCCCCGTCTTGACGCCGTAGACGATGGACAGCGCACCGAGCGCGATCACAACGATCAGCCAAACTGTCAGCAAGGCCCGACCTCCCCGATTTTTAGGAAGGCTAGGCTGCCATCGCCCCAAGGGTCCAGCCCATGGGGCCAAAAATAAAAGAAGGAGGTTCGGGAGAAGTCCTTCTCCGGGCGCTTACTTCTTCGCGCGCTCGATGGCCTCGACGATCAGCTTCTTCGCTTCCGCCGCATCTCCCCACCCCAGCACCTTCACCCACTTCCCGGGCTCCAGATCCTTGTAGTGTTCGAAGAAGTGCTGGATCTGCTCCAGCGTGATCGCCGGCAGGTCCGTGGCATTGGCGACGTTAACGTAGCGCTTGGTGAGCTTGGAGACCGGCACGGCGATGATCTTCTCGTCGCCGCCGCCGTCATCCTCCATCCGAAGAACGCCCACGGGACGGACATTCAGGTAGGCGCCGGGAATGATCGGACGCGTATTCGCGACCAGCACGTCGATCGGGTCGCCATCGGCGGACAGCGTGTGCGGCACGAAGCCGTAATTGCCCGGGTAGCGCATCGGCGTGTGCAGGAAGCGGTCCACGAACAGGGTGCCGGCTTCCTTGTCCATCTCGTACTTGATGGGCTCGCCACCGATGGCGACCTCGATGACGACGTTCACGTCCTCCGGCGGGTTGTTGCCGATGGGGATGGCGTCGAGGCGCATGATGACAGGACTCCGGATGGTTCGATGACGGCGCCTCCTAGCAGCGGCGAGGCTTGGCGGCTAGGCTCGCCGCCGATTGAGGGGGAGTGCGGACATGGGATTCCGGTTCATCGTGGCGGCGCTCGCCCTGCTGCTCGGCGCCGGCCTCGGCCCGGCGCGGGCGCAGGAGCTGGTGCAGAAGCAGGTCTTCGAGGCCGGCGCCTACCGCACGCGCAACGGCGGCACCATCGCCAATGTGCGCATCGGCTACCAGACCATGGGCACGTTGAACGAGGCGCGCGACAATGCCGTTCTGATCACGCATTTCTTCTCCGGCAACAGCCATGCCTTCGGCCGGCTCGCGGCCGGGGGGCCGGTCGGCTACTGGGATGCGATCATCGGGCCGGGGCGCGCGATCGACACCAACCGATACTTCGTCGTGTCGTCGGACACGCTCACCAACCTCAACGTGCCGGATGTGAACACCGTCACCACCGGCCCCTCCAGCATCAATCCGGATACCGGGCGGCCCTATGGGCTGACCTTCCCGGTGGTCTCGATGCGCGACTTCATCGAGGTGCAGAAGCGGCTGCTCGACCACCTCGGCGTGCGCCGCCTGGCACTGGTGGCGGGCGCCTCGATGGGTGCGCTGCAGGTGATGGAATGGGCCGCGGCCTACCCGGAGATGATCGACCGCGTGATGCCGGTGATCGCGCATGACGTGGACCCGTGGAACCTCGCCTGGCTCGACGTGTGGGAAGCGCCGATCCGCATGGACCCGAATTGGCGCCAGGGCGACTACTATGGGCAAGGGCGGCAGCCGCCGCTGGCCGGGCTGGCCGAGGCGCTGCGCATCGTCACCCTGCAATCGCGCGACCGCGGCTGGGCGCGCGGCCTCGGCATGCGCGCCGCCGAGGGCAACGACCCCGCGCGCAACATGATGGACCGCTTCGCCATCGAAAAATGGCTCGACGACGCGGCCACCGCGCGGGCGCGCACCTCGGACGCCAACGCCTTCCTCTACCTGGTGCGCGCGAACCAGCTGTTCTTCAACGAGTATGAGACGCCCGAAGCCGCTTTCGCGCGCAGCCAGGCGCGTTGGCTCGTCGTGCCCTCGCCCGGCGACAGGGTGTTCCCGATCGAGGGCGTGCGCGAGATGGTGGACACGCTGCGCCGCGTCGGACGGCCGGTGGCGGTGGCCGAAGTCGGCGGCCCGCTGGGCCACCTGAACGGGGTGGCGGGGATGGCACCGCTCGCCGAGAGGATTCGCGTTTTCCTGGCGGAATGAGTCCCCGCAAGGTCATAAGCGCTTCACACTCCTGGCATCCATAAGAGGCTCTACTTCCTTCGCCGGAATTCTTGAAGGAGAGCAACCATGGATCAGGTCATTCCGGCCGCGCCACTGGCGTCACCATTGCCCAAGGGCACATCCGTCTTCGACCAGAAATTCGGCGGCCAGAGCAGCGGGCCAGTTGCGAAGATCGCGCCGCTGGTGTTCGGCGCGATCGTTCTCGGCGGCCTCGCCTACGCGGTGCTCCGCCTGCTGAGCGACCTGGGTGATTCGCATGAGCTCGGCGCCGCGCCGTTCATCCTGCTCGGCATCGCCCTGCTGATCGCGCTGGGCTTCGAATTCGTCAACGGCTTCCACGACACGGCCAACGCCGTCGCCACCGTGATCTACACCCATGCGCTGCCGCCGCAGGTCGCCGTGGTGTGGTCGGGCTTCTTCAACTTCCTCGGCGTGCTGACATCCTCCGGCGCCGTCGCCTTCGGCATCATCTCCCTGCTGCCGGTGGAACTCATCCTACAAGTGTCGAGCAAGGCCGGATTCGCGATGGTCTTCGCGCTGCTGATCGCGGCGATCATCTGGAACCTGGGCACCTGGGCGCTGGGGCTGCCGGCCTCCTCCTCGCACACGCTGATCGGCTCGATCATCGGCGTGGGCATCGCCAACAGCCTCAACAACGGCGCCGACGGCACCTCGGGCGTGGATTGGACCAAGGCGACCGAGATCGGCTACGCGCTGCTGCTCTCGCCGGTGTTCGGCTTCTGCTGCGCGGCGGGCCTGTTCCTCACCATGCGCTACCTGGTGCGCAAGCCGGCGCTGTACAGCGAGCCCGAGGGCAACAAGGCGCCGCCGCTGTGGATCCGGGGGCTGCTGATCTTCACCTGCACTGGCGTGTCCTTTGCGCACGGTTCCAATGACGGGCAGAAGGGCATGGGCCTAATCATGCTCATCCTCATCGGCACCGTCCCCACCGTCTATGCGCTTAACCGCGCGCCCGACGCGCCGACGACCGCGCAGTTCGTCCAGCTCACGGTCGGTGTCGACGCGGCCCTCGCGCGGCATGCCGGGCCCGCAGCCAACACGCCCTATGTCGGTGATCCGCGCCTGGCCGTGACCGAATATGTGCGCGACAAGGCGCTGCTGCCGGATTCTGTCCCGGCGCTGCGCCAGCTGGTCGCCGAGATCGCCGAGAATGTGCGCCGCTACCCGGAACTCCGCCTGCTGCCCGACGCGATCGTGCCGAACGTGCGCAACGACATGTACCTGGCGAGCGAGGCCTTCCGCCTCTTTGCCAAGACCCGGCAGGTGACCTTCGCCGGCGAGGAAGCGCGCGCGGTGAACGCATACCGCGAACTGCTCAACGGCGCGACGCGCTTCATCCCCGATTGGGTGAAGGTGGCGGTCGCGATCGCGCTCGGCCTCGGCACCATGGTGGGGTGGAAGCGCATCGTGGTGACGGTGGGCGAGAAGATCGGCAAGACGCATATGAGCTACGGCCAGGGCGCCTCGGCCGAGCTGGTGGCGATGGGAACCATCTTCGCGGCCGACATCTACGGGCTGCCGGTGAGCACCACCCACGTGCTCTCCTCGGGCGTCGCGGGCACCATGGCGGCGAGTGGCTCGGGCCTGCAAATGTCGACGTTACGGAACCTGCTGATGGCCTGGGTGCTGACGCTGCCCTGCGCCATCCTGATCTCGGGCAGCCTGTTCTTCCTGTTCCTGCAGATCTTCTGAGAGCAGGCCTAGGCGCAGCGCCATTGCGGCGCCGGCCAAGTCGCGGCAGAAAACGACCATGGGCCTGTAGCTCAATGGTCAGAGCGGACCGCTCATAACGGTTTGGTTGCAGGTTCGAGTCCTGCCGGGCCCATAAAAAAATAAGGCCGGGGAAAGGAATTTCCCCGGACCCCATTCTTTATTTTTGCGATTTTAAGCGGGCGTGAACATGTAGATCGGAGGCGCGCCGTCCTGGGAGGGTTTCCAAACGAGCTTCACCGGCAAACCAATCCGCAGCGCGTCCAGGTCGCAGTCCACGATGTTCGTCATGATCCGCGGGCCTTCGTCGAGCTCTACATAGGCGACGGCGTGCGGCTCCTTCGTCCGGGCGACCGTGAAGGTGTAGATCACGCCCGTGCCCTTGGCCGGCACCAGCTCCACATTGTTCGACAAGGTGAAAGGCGAGCAGCCTCGCGGGTAGAAAAAATGCTCCCCCGTGTCCTTGCACAGACCGATCAGGAAGCGATGCTCCGCCGCCGCCTCCCAGAACGCCTTGTTGGTCGGGTCGATCGCCGGCGCGGGAAGGGCGCGCTCGAAAGCCATGGTGGTCATGTTCGGATCACTCCCGCTCGAGGATGACGGTGCCGCTGCCGTGGCGGATGCTGAGCAACCCACCCGTGCCATGCGCCAGCACCAGGTCGGCATTCTTCACCTGCACGGCCGGGTGCGCCTCGCCGCGCGCCTGGCGCACGGCTTCGATCACCTTGGTCATGCCGCCGCGATTGGCCGGGTGGTTGTTGCACAAGCCCCCGCCATCGGTGTTGAAGGGCAGCTTGCCGACGCCCGAGATCAGGTTGCCGTCGGAGACGAACTTCCCGCCCTGGCCCTTCTCGCAGAAGCCGAGATCCTCCAGCTGGATCAGCACCGTGATGGTGAAGCTGTCGTAGATCGACGCATACTTGATGTCTGCCGGCGTACAGCCCGCCATCGCGAAGGCCCGCGCACCCGAGGCGCGCGCGCCTGAATAGGTCACGTCGATGGTGCCGCCCGCCTGGTGCTTCACCGCCTCGCCCGTGCCGCGCACCTTGACCAGCGGACGCTTGAGGGACTTCGCGATCTCGGGCCGCGTGACGATCAGCGCGCCGCCGCCATCGGAAATGACGCAGCAATCCAGCCGGTGCAGCGGGTCCGCGACCAACGGCGAATTCACGACGTCTTCCACGGTGACCACCTTGCGCAGCATCGCGTGCTCATTGTGCTGCGCGTGGTGCGAGGCCGCGACCTTGATCCAGGCGAGCTGCTCCGACGTCGTGCCGTACTCATACATGTGCCGCATCGCGGACATGGCGTAGGCGGTCGCGACCGTGCGGCCCATCGGGATCTCGAAAGGATCATCGGGCACGTTCACTCCCCAGGAACGCGGCGCGGTGCCGGTCGCCATCGCCTCCGAACGCGGGCGGCCCGCCAGCGTGATGAGCGCGACATTGCACTTGCCCATCGCGATTGCTTCGGCGGCGTGGGCCACATGGATCTGGTAGGAGCTTCCGCCGGTGTCGGTACTGTCCACATGGCTGAGATTGTTGAGGCCCATGTAGTCGGCCATGTTCAGCATCCCCAGGCCGGGGGCGTCGCCAGCGCAGAAATAGCCGTCGATGTCGTCCTTGCTCAGGCCCGCATCCTGCAGCGCGCCATAGGCGACCTCGGCGTGGAGCTGCGCCACCGACTGGTGTTCCGCCTTGCGCGTCGGGTGCTCATAGGCACCGACGATATAGGCCTTGCCGTTGATGCTCATGGCCGGTTGTTCCCGCTTGTCATGCTGCTCCCCTTGATCCAGTCGGCGGAGGGCAGCACAGGGCGCAGGGCCTGTCACCCCCTTGGGCCGCACGGCGCCCCTGCCCTAGGCTCGCGGCTTCACGGCGAGAAGGAAGCGTCATGGCGCAGGCGATGTTCGATCTCACGGGGCGCTTGGCGCTGGTGACCGGATCCAGCCAGGGCATCGGCTTTGCGCTCGCCCGTGGCCTGGCGCAGGCGGGTGCGCGGGTCGTGCTGAACGGCCGCGATGCCGCGAAGCTGGCCGCCGCCGCGCAACGCCTGACCGCCGAGGGACTGGCCGTGGAACAGGCCGCCTTCGACGTCACCGAGATCGCCGCACTCGACGACACGGTCGCCGCCATCGAGGCGGCGCACGGCCCGCTGCACATCCTGGTCAACAATGCCGGCATCATTCGCCGCATGCCCTCGGTCGATGTGACGCCCGCGCTGTGGCGAGAGGTGCTGGGCACCAATGTGGACGCGGTATTCTTCCTGGCCCAGGCCGCGGCGCGGCGGATGATCCCGCGCGGGGAGGGCAAGATCATCAACATCTGCTCGGTCCAGAGCGAGTTGGGCCGCCCGACCATCGCGCCCTATGCAACCTCGAAGGGTGCACTCCGTATGATGACCCGCACCCTCTGCGCCGAGTGGGCAAAGCATGGCGTGCAGGTGAACGGCATCGCGCCTGGCTACTTCGACACGGAGCTGACCAGCGCGCTGGTGCAGGACAAGGTGTTCACGGAATGGCTTTGCCAGCGGACGCCGGCCGGTCGCTGGGGTCGCGTGGAGGAGCTGGTGGGCGCCGCCGTCTTCCTGGCCGCTCCCGCGTCCAACTTCGTCAACGGCCAGCTCTTATACGTCGACGGCGGCATGACCGCCGTGGTGTGAGGCGTCGGTCCCGGGCATCACCAGTAGAAAAAATAAAAGAGTGGGCCTGGGGAAATTCCTTTCCCCAGCCTTGCTTTGTTCAGTGAAGCCGAAGTTCCCCATCGGCAAACCGCAGCTCCGCCTGTCTGGTCAGCGCCGCCGACGCAACGCGCACGGAGTGGAGTGGCCCCTCGATCTCCCGCCGCCAGAAATCCAGAAACCGCGCCAGCTCGGGGAATTCCGGCGCCTTGTCCAGTTTCTGCCAGATGAAGCTCTGCAGGACCGTCGGGTGGTCGGGCATGTGGTAGAGGATTTCGGCTGTCGTCAGCCGCCAATCGGGAATGCGGATGAGGGGTTTTAGTGTCGCCATATCCATTTTCAGCACGGACTGCGTCTCCAGCCACCAGCACCACCCCTGCCCATCAGGGACGTGAGCGGAGAAGAATGACATGGCCATGACGCACCACATCAACAAAAAACGAGTGATCTCAGATCATTAGCACTCGCATTCGGAGAGTGCTGCAAGCGCTTGACGCACGCACGCGTCGGCGTTAGTTAGCTGGCACTCCTTCGGGGGGAGTGCTAGCGGCCGGCGGGCCATTCGGGACGCCGCTCCGACACTCCACAGCCCCCGTCGAGAGACGTGCTTCAATCATGAGGCGTCAGGAGAGAGATCACATGAGCTTTCGTCCCCTGCATGACCGCGTTCTCGTTCGCCGCGTCACCGCGGAAGAGAAGACGGCTGGCGGCATCATCATCCCCGACACGGCCAAGGAAAAGCCCCAGGAGGGCGAGGTTGTGTCCGTGGGTTCCGGCACCCTGAACGACAAGGGCGAGCTGCGCGCCCTGGACGTGAAGGCCGGCGACCGCATCCTGTTCGGCAAGTGGTCGGGCACCGAGGTCAAGATCGGCGGCGAAGAGCTGCTGATCATGAAGGAGTCCGACATCCTGGGCATCGTCGAGGGCTCCCTCGAGGCGAAGAAGGCCGCGTAACAACGCGCCTTCCGCCTGAACGATACTAGCACCCGAACCCAACCAAGAGGTAGAACCACATGGCTGCGAAAGACGTTAAGTTTGGCGCCAGCGCGCGCGAGAAGATGCTGCGCGGCGTTGATATCCTGGCCGACGCCGTCAAGGTGACCCTGGGGCCCAAGGGCCGCAACGTCATTCTCGACAAGAGCTTCGGCGCGCCGCGGATCACCAAGGACGGCGTCACCGTCGCCAAGGAGATCGAGCTCGCCGACAAATTCGAGAACATGGGCGCCCAGATGGTGCGCGAAGTGGCCTCGAAGACCAACGACGTGGCCGGCGACGGCACCACGACTGCCACGGTGCTCGCCCAGGCGATCGTCCGTGAGGGTGCCAAGGCCGTGGCCGCCGGCATGAACCCGATGGACCTCAAGCGCGGCATCGACCAGGCCGTGAAGGTGGTCGTCGAGGAGCTGAAGACCCGCACCCGCAAGATCACCACCTCCGCTGAAGTCGCGCAGGTCGGCTCGCTCTCCGCGAATGGCGAGCATGAGATCGGCGAGATGATCGCCAAGGCGATGGAGAAGGTCGGCAACGAGGGTGTCATCACCGTCGAAGAGGCGAAGTCCATCGCCACCGAGCTCGACGTCGTCGAGGGCATGCAGTTCGATCGCGGCTACGTCTCCCCGTACTTCATCACGAATGCGGAGAAGATGGTTGCCGAGATGGAGAACCCCTACATTCTCATCTTCGAGAAGAAGCTCTCCCAGCTCCAGCCGATGCTCCCGCTGCTTGAAGCCGTGGTGCAGTCCGGCCGTCCGCTCGTCATCGTGGCCGAGGACGTCGAGGGCGAGGCCCTGGCCACGCTCGTCGTCAACAAGCTGCGTGGCGGCCTGAAGATCGCCGCCGTCAAGGCGCCGGGCTTCGGCGATCGCCGCAAGGCGATGCTCGAAGACATCGCGATCCTGACCGGTGGCCAGGTGATCTCCGAGGATCTCGGTATCAAGCTCGAGACCGTGACCCTCGCCATGCTCGGCCGCGCCAAGAACGTGCGCATCGAGAAGGAGAACACCACGATCATCGACGGCGCCGGCGAGAAGGCCGACATCACCGGCCGCTGCGAGCAGATC
Source organism: Plastoroseomonas arctica (assembly GCF_018128965.1). GTDB lineage: Bacteria > Pseudomonadota > Alphaproteobacteria > Acetobacterales > Acetobacteraceae > Plastoroseomonas > Plastoroseomonas arctica. The sequence goes on along the minus strand of NZ_JAAEDH010000003.1, from coordinate 198,698 downwards.
AAGGCGCAGATCGAGGAGACCACCTCGGACTACGACCGTGAGAAGCTGCAGGAGCGTTTGGCCAAGCTCGCGGGCGGCGTCGCCGTCATCCGCGTCGGTGGCAGCACCGAGGTCGAGGTGAAGGAGCGCAAGGATCGCGTCGACGACGCGCTGCACGCGACCCGCGCCGCGGTCGAGGAAGGCATCGTCCCCGGTGGTGGCGTGGCGCTACTCCGTGCCTCGCTGAAGCTGGCCGGCCTCAAGGGCCAGAACAACGACCAGCAGGTCGGCATCGAGATCGTGCGCCGCGCGATCATGGCGCCGGCTCGCCAGATCGCGGAGAACGCCGGCAAGGACGGCGCCGTGGTCTCCGGCGAAGTGCTGCGCTCGGATGTCTACGAGTACGGCTATGACGCCCAGAACGACGAGTACAAGGATCTCGTCGCCTCGGGCATCATCGACCCGACCAAGGTCGTGCGCACGGCGCTGCAGGATGCGGCCTCGGTCGCCTCGCTGCTGATCACCACCGAAGCGATGGTTGCCGAGCGTCCCGCGAAGTCCTCGGCACCGCAGGGCGGTGGCGGCGGCGGCATGGGCGGCATGGGCGACATGGATTTCTGATCTCCTTCACAGGGGTTCGGAAGACAGGAAGGGCGGCCCGTAAGGGCCGCCCTTTCTTATTGTGCACCGCCACATAACGCGCCTTTTGTTTGACAGCGCCGGCTGCCCCGGATCAGCTTATCGTGCCAACCGTCTTTGGCCCGCCGTGACGTGCCTCGGGATACCGGGTGCCTCCATGACGTCCCAATTCCCCGGTTGCCTGCCCAGGTGATGATCGCCGGGCATAGCGAAAGAGGAGGCAGTCGCATGTCGACAGGTACCGTGAAGTGGTTCAACGCAACCAAGGGTTTCGGCTTCATCGTCCCGCAGGAAGGTGGCAAGGACGTCTTCGTCCACATCACCGCGGTGCAGAAGGCCGGGCTGCAGGGTCTGAACGAAAACCAGAAGGTCAGCTATGACGTGGTGATGGAGCGCGGCAAGGCCGCCGCCACCAACCTCAAGCCGCTCTGAGCACCTCGACATCTCCGATGGAACCGGCGTCGCGAGGCGCCGGTTTTTTCATGCCCGCCTGACAGGAAACGCGCCGATGTTCGACCTGCCCGCACTCGAAGCCGCGGCCGACCTCGTGCACGCCGTCTTCCCTCCGACGCCGCTCATCGCCTGGCCGCTGCTGTCCGAACGCGCAGGCTGCGTGGTCGTGGTGAAGCACGAGAACCACACCCCCGTCGGCGCCTTCAAGATCCGCGGCGGCATCACCTATTTCGACCGCCTCGCGCGCGAGCGCCCCGGCACGCGCGGCGTCATCTCGGCGACGCGCGGCAATCACGGGCAATCCCTGGCATTTGCCGGAGCCCGCGCCGGCATCCCGGTCACCATCATCGTACCGTGCGGGAACAGCACCGAGAAGAACGCCGCGATGCGCGCGCAGGGCGCACGCCTGATCGAACATGGCGCGGATTTCGACGCCGCCCGGATCGAGGCCATGTGCATCGCCACGGCCAAGGGGCTGGAATTCACGCCCTCCTTCCACCCCGATCTCGTCATCGGCGTCGCCACCTACGCGCTCGAACTCTTCCGCGCCGGACCGCCGCCGGATGCGCTCTACGTGCCGATCGGGCTGGGCTCGGGCATCTGTGGCTGCATCCTGGCGCGAGACCTGCTCGGCCTCTCGACCGAGATCATCGGCGTGCAGAGCACCGAGGCGGATTCCTACGCGCGGAGCTTTGCCGCCGGGCAGGTGGTGACAACGGAAACCGCGCTCACCCTCGCCGACGGCATGGCGACGCGCATCCCCGATGCGGCGGCCCTCGAGATCATCCGCCGTGGCGCGAGCCGCATCGTGACCGTGACGGATGCCGCGGTGGCCGAGGCGATCCGCGCCTATTGGACGGACACCCACAACCTGGCCGAGGGCGCTGGCGCGGCGCCGCTGGCGGCGCTGCTGCAGGATAAGGCGCAGATGCGCGGCAAGCGCGTGGCGTTGATCCTGTGCGGCGGGAACATCGACCTGGCTCTGTTTCGCAGCTGGATCCGGTAAGGCGCGCCCGGGGGTCTACTTCCCCGGGCGGCCTTGCTTACCGAAGGGTCAGCGGCGCCACCAGCCGCTGCGCTTGGGCAGCGCGACCGCAGCCTCCGCGTCCAGGACGATCGGCTGGACCGGCGCGGCGGCCACCGGCTCGACCGGTGACGGGGCAACCGGCGCGGCGGCAGCGGGTTCCGGGGCAGCCGGTGCCGGCGCCGGCACCGGCTCGATTACAGCTTCGACGGCGACAGGCCCGGGCGCCGGCGTTTCGGCGACCAGCTCGGCCGACGCCGTGTCGACCGGCGTCGTGTCGACCTCGGCCGGCTCAGGCTCGGGCGAGGCGCCACGCTTCGACGGGCGCGCGGCGGCCTGGGCTTCGGCCGCGGCCTCGGCAGCTTCCATGACCGAGAAGATGTCGTCGATCTGGCCTGCGAAGGGATCCGCCGGCGTCGGGCCCGCGTAGCGCGGCGGGCGCGGCGCGCGCGTGGGTGGCGGCGGCGGCGGCACCGCGATCTCGCCGATCTCGTCGCCGGCATCCGGCTCCGCCGCATCGGACGGCTCGGCCGCACCGTTCAGGCCAGGCGCTTCGCGACCATCCGGACCTTCGCCACGCCGGCGTCGGCCACCCCGGCGGCCACGACGTCGACGTCCATCGCTGGCATCGCCCTTCTCGCCGCCCTCATCCGGACCGGCTTCCGCGCCGTCGACGGCATCGCCCGCATCGCTGGCCTCGGCGCCGTCCAGCGCCTCGGTCAGGGCGACGTCACCCTCGGCATCCTGGTCGGAACCCTCGCCGGATTCGGACGCACCCTCGCCCGGCTGGCCATCCTCGCGGCGGCCACGGCCACGGCGGCGGCGGCGGCGACGGCGGCGCTCGGCCTCCTCGCTCGTCTCGGGACGGGCCTCGGCCGGTGCACCATCGACGGGCGCGGCCTCGGCGGCCTCCTCCTCGGCGATCTCCTCGGGCAGCTCGGGCTCCGGCGCGTAGTCCATGCGCAGCGCCGACGGCGCGGTCGCGACCGCATCCGGCGACTGCGCGCGCACCCGCTCGACGCGGAGGTTCGGCGCGATCAGCGTGTCGTCCGGCTGCAGGAAGACCTGCATGGACCAGCGCTCCTCGATCTGCGCCAGGCGCTCCCGCTTGCGGTTGAGCAGGTACAGCGCGACCGGGCCGGCCAAATGCACGACGATCTCGGCGGAACGGCGGCGCGCGCCCTCCTCCTCGATGGCGCGCAACGCCTGCAAGGCGCTGCTCTCGATGCCGCGCACGAAGCCGCGGCCCTGGCAATGCACGCAGATGACCGTGTTGTGCTCGGCGATGGAGGGGCGCAGGCGCTGCCGCGACATCTCCAGCAGGCCGAAGTGGCTGATGCGGCCGACCTGGATGCGGGCGCGATCATGGCGCAGCTGGTCCTTCAGCCGCTTCTCCACCATCGCATCGTGGCGCGAGGATTCCATGTCGATGAAGTCGATGACGATGAGGCCCGCGAGATCGCGCAGGCGCAGCTGCCGCGCGATCTCCTCGGCGGCTTCGAGGTTGGTGCGCAGCGCGGTGTCCTCGATGTGCCGCTCGCGCGTGGCACGTCCCGAGTTCACGTCGATGGCGACCAGCGCCTCGGTCTGGTTGATGACGATGTAGCCGCCCGAGCGCAGCTGCACGGTCGGCGAATTCATCGCGTCCAGCGCCGCGTCCACGCCGTGGCGGGCGAACAGCGGCGTCGGTTCCCGGTGCAGCCGCACCTTCTGGGCGTTGGCCGGCATCAGCATGCGCATGAATTCGCGCGCCTGCTGGAAGGCGTCGTCGCCCTCCACCACCAGCTCATCCACGTCGCGCGAGAAGACGTCGCGGATGGAGCGCTTGATGAGGTCCGCTTCCTCATAGATCAGCGCCGGCGCGGAGGAGGCCAGCGTGCGGTCGCGGATGGAATCCCAAAGCCGCAGCAGATATTCGCAGTCGCGCGTGATCTCGGGCTTGGGACGGTTGGCACCGGCCGTGCGCACGATCAGCGACATGCCATCGGGCAGACCCACATCGTCGATCGCCTCGCGCAGGCGCTTGCGGTCGGTCGCCGAGGTAATCTTGCGGGAGACGCCGCCCCCACGCGGGCTGTTCGGCATCAGGACCGAGAAGCGGCCGGCGAGCGAGATGAAGGTGGTCAGCGCCGCACCCTTGGAGCCGCGTTCTTCCTTGACGACCTGGATCAGCAGGATCTGGCGGCGGCGGATGACTTCCTGGATCTTGTAGTGGCGCAGAAAATTCGGCGTCGAGCGGCGTTCGCTGCGGCCCTCGCTCTCGCCGTCGCCGGTCTCGTCCTCGCTGGCAGGGTCTTCGCCGCCGAGAAGCTCCGGCATCGGCGCCTCGGGCGCGCGGTCTTCCTCGGCAAGCGCCTCGCTCGCCTCGTCCGCGACGCGCTGCTCCTCGAAGGCGGCATCCTCGGCGGCGGCTTCGGCGGCATCCTCGCGCACCGCATCTGCGGCCTGCATGTCGGCGCGCGCGGCGGCACGATCCTCGGCCTCGTCGGCGAGCGCCTCACCCTCGACGCGCTCGGCATCCATGGCGAGCGGCTGGGCCTGCGGCTCGGCGGGCGCATCGGCCACGACCTGCGCGACATCCTCGGCAGGGTCGGTGATGGCGAAGGGCTCGGCCGGCGTCGCATCGTCGAGCGCGTCGGGCGCCGCTTCGGCCGTGACCGGCTGGTCGACCTGGGCCGGCTCGCGCGGTGCGCGGTTGCGGCGGGCCTCGCGCTGCTGGGCGGCGCGTTCCTCGGCCTCGTCCTCGGCGCGCGCCTCGGCGGCCTGCATCGCGATCAGGCGCTGCCGGTCCGCGACCGGGATCTGGTAGTAGTCCGGGTGGATCTCGCCGAAGGCGAGGAAGCCGTGCCGGTTGCCGCCATACTCGACGAAGGCGGCCTGGAGCGAGGGCTCCACCCGCACCACCTTCGCAAGGTAGATGTTGCCCTTCAGAGGGCGGCGATGCGCCGTCTCAAGGTCGAATTCTTCAAGCCTGGTGCCATCCAGCACGACGACCCGGGTCTCTTCCGGGTGGGCCGCATCGATCAGCATACGTTTGGTCATCGACAGGAATGCTCCGCGCCGCGGGCCGGGCTGCGATCAGCGGCAGGGCCAGGGCGGAATGGGGTGGATCGGCCCGAGCGGAGTCATGGCTGCGCGGCGCGATCATGCGGTCAGCGGCCAAAGCATCCTCCTCTCTCGGTGGGCCAGGGCTGCCTTGAGGGGCAGGACCGGGCCCTGGGTGGGCGCGCCTTCTCCTCGTGCCCCTTGGCCCTGCACCCCGACGCGCCGCGAACGGGCGTGAGGGGCGGAGGCGCAGACGGGCCGGCGGGATGCGTCTCGCACGCTTTCCCGATGATCCACGTCGTGATCGAAGCGGGTGCGCTGCGTTTGCATCGGGTCATCCCGTCGCGGCGAAGGGGGCAGGCGGGACCATTAAAGCTGCGCGACACCCGCTGAAGGGGTACGAAGTCCGCGCGACCATGGCTCCAAGGCGCCTGGGTAAACCTTTCGCCGGCAACGAAAGCCGCCGGGGCTACACACCCTAGGCGCTGCCGCGACAACGGGCAAGCCATGCTGCTGGCTCAACCACGCCATCCATGCCACATCGTCGGGGATTGCGCGCGAATCGGGGAGAATGCGCCTGCGATGCCGGCTGATGAACGCCCAGGGCTGACCCGGCGGCACTGGCTTTTCGCCGGCCTGATCGTGGGCCTGCTCCCCCAGGCCACGCTCGCGCAGGCGCTGCCGCTGCGCATCAGCAACGGCGCCCGCCGGGCTCGCCTCACGCTGATCCTGGGCGCGGGCCAACGCTATGCAATCAACGCGGCGGCCGGGCCGGATCGCCTGATCATCCAGCTTCCGGAGCTCGCCTGGCCGGCGGCGGGACTCCCTGCCCGCGGCGGCCTTATCGCGGAGCTGCGATTCGAACCCGCCGCCTCGCGCCTCACCGTGCTGCTGTCCGAACCCGCCCGCGTGCGGCTGCGCCCTGGGCCAGCAGTGCCCGGCGAATTGCGCCTGGAACTGACGCCGGTCGAGGAGGACGCCTTCGCCCGCCTGGTTCGCGCGCGCGAGCCGTTATTGCGCGGCAGCCTCGCCGCAACCGCCCGCGCCAGGCCGCTGGTGGTGATCGATGCCGGACATGGCGGCCGCGACCCCGGCACCATCGGCGCCGACGGCACGCTCGAGAAGCGCATCACGCTGGCCACCGCGCTCGAGCTCAAGCGCCAGCTCGAGGCTGGTGGCCAAGTGCGCGTGGCGATGACGCGGACGCGCGACATCTTTGTCCCGCTCGCCGCGCGCGTGGACCTCGCCCGCCGCCAGGAAGCGGCGCTGTTCCTCTCTATCCACGCCGACAGCGCGCCGGGCGCGCGCGGCGCCTCGGTCTACACGCTCTCCGACACCGCGACCGATCCGCTGTCTGAGGCACTGGCGCGGCGCGAGAACAATGCCGACGCGATGGGCGGCCTGCGCCTGCCCTCCGTCACGCCCGAGGTCGCGAGCATCCTGCTCTCGCTTATGCGCGCCGAGACCCAGGCCGGCAGCGCGCGCATCGCGCGCCTCGCGGTCAATGAGCTCGGCGAGGCGACGGCGCTGCTGCCCAACACGCACCGCCAGGCCGCCTTCGTGGTGCTGAAATCGCCCGAGACGCCATCGGCGCTGGTCGAGCTCGGCTTTCTGTCGAGCAGCGCGGACGAGGCGGCACTCCGGCGGCCCACGCATCGGGCGCGGCTGGCGCAGGCTCTGGCCAGGGCCGTCGAGGGCTATGTGAGGGCCTAAAAGACTGGGGGAAAGAATCTCCCCCAGACCCCCATTCTTTTGTTTTTATCATTTGGTCTGGCAGCATGGCCAGCACGGGTTCGTTGATGGCAGCGCGACCTGGCGACGCGAACCAATGATCAAAAATGAAAGAATGGGGGTTTGGGGGAAATTCATTTCCCCCAAGCTTTCTAAAGCTGCGACTCGATCGGCAGCCAGCGCATCACCCACGCCGCCAGCCGCCGCCGCCAACTCGCCGCCGGCTCGCGGCCGAGCGGCGGCCCGTGCTCGTCGGTCCAGGCGATGCGGCCGCGCTCCAGCCGAACCCGCCAGCTGCGCCCGCCATCCGACAGCCGCCGATGCTGCCGTCGCAGCAGCCGCGCCAGGCCGCGATGGTCCAGCATCACGCCCATCTCGGTGTTCAGCGAGGCCGAGCGAGGGTCCATGTTGAACGAGCCGATGAAGACCGGCCCATCATCGACCATCACCGCCTTGGTGTGCAGGCTGGCCCCCTTCGAGCCGAACAGCCCGGCCTTGGTCTCGACGCTCGCCTTGAGCTCGTAGAGTTCCACGCCCGACGCGAGTAGCGCGGGCCGATAGCGCGAATAGCCGCCATGCACCGCGACCACATCAGTCGCCGCGAGCGAATTGGTGATCACCGCGACGCGCACGCCGGAGGCGACCAGCCGCGCCAGCAGCGCCGTGCCGGCCGGGCCGGGCACGAAATAGGGCGAGATGATCAGCGCTTCCCGCCGCGCCGTCGCGAGCAGCGCCATCAGCGCCGGCGCGACCGTGCCGCTCGCATGCCCCGACGCCTTGGCCGGCGGGTCGGCCAGGATGGTGAGCGCGTGCTCGGGGATGTGCAGCGTCGAGGCATCGGCCACCTCCGCGAGCAGGTCCGCGGCGTGCGGCGCCGACGCGCGGCGGTCAAGCAGCCTGCGAAAGCGGCGCAGCGAGGTTCGCCGCGCCCGCAGCCGCGCGATGCGGCCGAGCGGCCGCGCCAGCGGGCTGCGCCAATAGGCCTCGAAGATGGTGGAAGCGGGTTCCGCGGCGGGACCCTCGATGCGCACGTCGAGGTCACGGAAGTTGAAATCGCCGCCGGCGTCGAAGTAGCGGTCGCCGATGTTCCGTCCGCCGCAGATCAGCCGGGTGCCGTCCGCGATCCAGGCCTTGTTGTGCATGCGCCGGTTGAGATGCCAGCTGCCCAGCAGCATCTCCAGCATGAAGCCGGACTGTCCCCAGCGCCGCCAGCGTCCCGCGTTGAAGCGGCGGATCTGGATGCGCGGATGTGCGGCGAGGGCGGTGAGGCTGCCATCCTTGCCGATGATGTTCAGCGCATCGAGCAGAAGGCGCACGCGAACGCCACGATCCGCCGCGTGCAGGATCTCGCGCGCCAGCAACGCCCCGGTCAGGTCGTTGTGCCAGAGGTAGTATTGCAGATCGAGGCTGTGGACCGCGCCCCGCGCCGAGGCGACCCGGTCGGCGAAGGCGCCGAGCCCCTCGGGCAGCAGTGCTACGGTGCTCGCCGCCAGCCCCGCCTTGCCCGAGACGTTCATGCCGCCTCGGACAGCGCCGACGCGAGCACGATGCGCGCGGTGAGCGGCAGGTGGTCCGACGCCTGGCGCGCGAGGGGGCTGTCATGCACATGCGCCGCGGTGATCAGCCCGTGCGGATGCGCGAGGATGCGGTCGAGGGCGAGGAACGGCTTGCGCGAGGGGAAGCTCGGCAGCGGCGGCCCGAACGGCCCGAACAGGGGTGCGAGCGGTGCCAGCGAGGAGGCGACGCCCGGTCGCCATTCATTGAGGTCGCCCATCAGCAGCATCGGCATCGGCGCCGCATCCTGCAGCTCCGCCAATATATGCGCCGCCTGCAGCGCACGGTGCCGGCGCAGCAGCCCCAGATGGGCGGTAACCACGCGCAGTGGCCCCTGCGGCAGCGCGAGTTCCACGATCAGGGCGCCGCGCGGCTCCGCGCCGGGCAGCGTCACCCGCCGTGTCAGCGTCGCCGCGCCGCCGCGCACCAGCAACGCATTGCCACGCCAGCCATGCCCGCCCGGCGTCTGCGAGATCGGCACGTGCATCAGCCCGGTGCGCCGCTCGATGGCGCTGAGGTCGAGCAGGCCGACGCGGTGGCCGAAGCGGCGGTCGGCTTCCTGCAGCGCGACGATATCGGCGCCCAGCTCCTCGATGACGGCGGCGACGCGCACCGGATCAAATCGGCGATCGACGCCGATGCAGCGATGGATGTTGTAGGATGCGACGACCAGGCTCGCCTCGGCCGCCGCGCCGCCATCGCGCGGCGGCGGCGGTGCCGGGTGGCGACGGGTGAGCGCGCCTTCCAGCACGTGCAGCGCGCCGCGCACGCCCTCGGGCAGTCGGGCGCGGCGCGGGGGGCGGGGGGGATTCTGGCTCATCGGGGATCCGCATGCTGCAGAGGGGCGAGGCGCGCGTGGCAACGCGTCGAGGTGAAAGGCAGGCGCCGACGCGCGGTTGCAAGCGGCGTATATCTGGCATGGCGATGTCGGAAAACCACCATCGGCATGCCATCGCACGGCTTCGGCAACCTTTGCCAAGATCCTCGCGTTCCATGGTCACGCGTTTCGTGAGGAGGCCCTCCCCGTGCTCTACTACACGTTGATTTTCCTGGTGGTGGCGCTGGTGGCAGGCGTTCTCGGCTTCGGCGGAATCGCCTCCGCCGCCAGCGGAATCGCAAAGGTGCTGTTCGTCATCTTCCTGGTGCTGTTCGTTGTCTCGCTGCTCGCCGGGCGTGGCTGGGCGTGAGCGACGCGCCGGCGACAGCTGCCGAACCCGTTCCCCTCCAGCGGGCGGCGACGCCCGACCTGCGCGGCTTCCGCCGCTGGACCAAGGCCTGGCTGACCGCGCCCGATCGCGGCCGCGCGCGTTGGATGATCGCCGGCGTCATCGCGCTGACACTCGCCCAGGTCGGCATCCAAATCCGTTTCAACGTGTGGAACCGGGATTTCTTCGACGCGCTCGACAAGCGCGATTCCAACGCCTTCGAGACGCAGATCCTCATCTTCCTGGGCCTTGCGGCGCTGTCGATGGCGATCTCGGTCTATCAGCTCTACCTCAAGCAGCTTATCCAGCTCACCTGGCGCGAATGGCTCACGCGACGGCTGACGGCGCTCTGGCTGCATGACGGGCGCCACTACCAGCTCGAGATGGGGGCCACCGAGGCCCGCAACCCCGACCAGCGCATCTCCGAGGATGTCCGCGTCTCGACCGAGCTCGCCGTCGAGTTCACCCTCGGGCTGCTGATCTCGGGCACCATGCTGATGGCGTTCATCGGCATCCTGTGGCAGCTCTCCGGCCCGCTCAACCTCGCCTTCGTCGGCATCAACCTCGACGTGCCCGGCTACATGGTCTGGGCGGCGCTGATCTATGCGATCGCCGGCTCCGTGCTCACCTACATGCTCGGCCGGCCGCTGATCGGGCACAACATCCATCGCACCGGCGCCGAGGCGGATTTCCGCTTCGGTCTGACCCGGGCGCGCGAAAGTGCCGAGGGCATTGCGCTGATCCGCGGCGAGACCGATGAGCGGCGTGGCCTCAACGTGCTGTTCGGCCAGGTCCGCGGCTCCGTGCTCAAGGTGCTGCAGAGCCAGCGCAACCTGATGTGGCTGACGTCTGCCTATGGCACGCTGGCGATGATCTTCCCCACCGTGGTCGCCTCGCCGGCCTATTTCTCCGGCGCGATCTCGCTCGGCGGGCTGATGCAGATCGGCGCCGCCTTCGGCCAGGTACAGGGCGCGCTGAACTGGTTCGTGACCAACTTCCCCCAGATCGCCGAATGGCGCAGCGCCGTCGCCCGCGTCACCGAATTCACCGACGCTCTGGAGGACCTCGAAGCGCTGCACACCGATGTCGCGCAGCCCACCATCGGCATCCGCGAGACCGCTGAGGGCGAGCCTGAGAACCTGATCTTCCAGGACCTGGAGATCGCCTTCGCCGATGGCACCACGGTGATCGCGGACGCCTCGGCCGAGATCGCGCCGGGCGAGCGCGTGCTCATCAAGGGCGAGTCCGGCAGCGGCAAGTCGACGCTGTTCCGCGCGATCGGCGGCATCTGGCCCTGGGGCGCGGGCGAGATCATCACGCCGCCCCGCAAATCCATGGCCTTCCTGCCGCAGAGGCCCTACCTGCCGCTCGGCACTCTCGAGACCGCGCTGTGCTACCCGCAATGGCCGAGCGACTTCACCGTGGAACAGAAGACCGAAGCGCTCGAGCAGGTCGGCTTGAAGCACCTCGCGACAAGGCTCGAGGATACCGAGCGCTGGGACCGCATCCTGTCGCTGGGCGAGCAGCAACGTCTCGCCTTCGCGCGGCTGATGCTGCAGAAGCCGCGCTGGATTTTCCTCGACGAAGCGACGGCGGCGCTCGACGAGGCCAACCAGGACCAGATGATGCAGCTGCTGGTCGACAATCTGGGTGAGTCGACCCTGGTCTCGATCGGCCACCGGCCGGGGCTCGAGGCGTTTCATACCCGCACGCTGACCCTGGTGAAGCGCGAGGGCGGCGCCCGCTTCGCGCGGCCCAAGCGCAGCGCGCCGGCGAAGACTGCGGTGCGCTGGAAGCTGCCGGCGCGGAGCCTGGCCGGGTAAGGTGGTAAGCCCACCTTGCTGGCCGCCTACGGCTAATGTCTTGGTATGGAAGCGGCCTGGGTAAGGTCGCCTCGCTTTCGGCTTTCCGTCACCGGCCCTAAAAGCTGACGCAGGTGCCGTGGCGTTCGTAGGCTTTCCCAGCGCGTCTCCATCCCGGTAATAGTCACCGTATCCTCGATCACGAAAAAGGGCCGGAGCATTATCCGCTCCGGCCCAAATCCGTGTCGGTGCCGGGCCCGAAGGCCCGGCGCCGCAAGGCTCAGCGGTTCTGCGGGTAGGCGCCCGAGGTGTTCGAACCGGTCTGACGGTCATAGGCGCGCTGGGCGGCGGTGCCAGGCGGGTTGCCCGGACGGCCATCGGACTGCGCGGGGTAGGCGCCCGAGGTGTTGGTCCCGGCGTTGCGGTCGAGCGTGCGCTCGGCGGCGGTGCCGGGCGGGTTGCCCGGGCGGCCATCGGACTGCGCGGGGTAGGCGCCTGAGGTGTTGGTCCCGGCGGCGCGGTCCACAGCCCGGCCCGCGGCAGTGCCCGGCGGATCGGAGCGGCTGTCGGCACAGGCGGCGACGCCGATCACCAGGGCGAGGGGGGCAAGAAGGCGGAGAACGCGCATCGTGTTTGTTCCTTCGTGAGAGCCAACAATCTGGCAACGAAGAACCAACGTTTGCGTGACGCTGGAGTTTCAGGCCGCCTTGTCAAGCCCGGGGGCGTTCTCGTTCGCGGCGCGGCGCAGCGTCGCGAGAAACCGCTCTCGTCGCCATTGCATCAGCCGCCACCCGGCCCGCGCCGCGACGGAGGACATGCGGCCGCGCGGGTCAAGCCCGATCGACTTGAACACCATCGCGGTGCTGCGCTCGATATGGCGATAGCGGTAGAAGCCCATCGCGCGGCCCATGTAGCCGGCGATGCAGCGCTCATGATTGTAGGGGGTGCCGTCACCCTCGTTGCCGCAATGATAGGCATAGGCGAGCTCGTCATCCTCGGACTCGCCGATGCGGCCGAGGGCGACGCGCAGGCGCTGGACGAAACCGAGGTTCTCGCGGCCGAGGTAGCGCCTCATGTGGTCGTAGAACAGCTTGAAGTGGCGGTATTCGTCCGCGGCGATCAGGCGGCAGACCTCGCGCAGCACCGGCTCCTCGGTCGAGTCGCCAAGCGCGGTGTAGTAGCTCGACGTGCCGGTCTCGACCATGCAGCGCGCGATGAGCTCGCCGGTGCGGGAGCCGCGGATGGAGGCGTCGACGGAGGTCTCGATCTTGTAGCCGGCGCGGTAGCGGGCGAAGGCGGCCTCGAAATCCCACGATGGGTCGGCGCACATGCCCCAGCGGCCGAGCGCGTCGCCGTGCTGGATCTCCTCGACGGCCCAGTTGTCGGCGGCAGCGCAGAAGGCGGGGTCGTCGCGGAAGACGTTATTGAGGTAGGCGGTGTAGTCGGTCGCATTGCGCTCGACCATGGCGGCGGCCTTGACCAGCGGCACGATCGCGGGATCGACTTTGCCGGGATCGAACTTGTCCCAGGCGATCTGATCGATATGCCAGTGCTTCATCCGGTCCCCACTCGTTCATCACACCAAAGCACGATGCGATGGGCGCGACATCCTGGTGACGCCCGTCAAGGCTCCGTCAACCAACTTCCCAGGTTGCGTAGCACAGCGCGGGATTCAAGGCGAAATGCGGGATTGTGCGCGCCCGGACCGGTGAAACAATCGCGTCGAGAATGATGGTCCCCAGATAAGATCCAGGCCCGGACGGGCTCAGGGTGCTTCGGCGGTGGCGACCATCGCCTGGGCGGAGAGCAGGGCCACCATGGCCTGGTCGCGCTTTTCCGGCGTGCTGGACTGAAGGTCCACCATGCCGGCCTCGGCCTGTGCCAGAGCAGTCGCCGCGGCGGCCTTGGACAGGTTCGCGACCGGCGTCGCGTCATCGGCGAGCACGGTGACGCGTTCGGGCGTGATCTCGGCGAAGCCGCCATTGACGAAGAGGTGCTCGGTGACCTGGCCGCCCTCGGTGACGCTGATGACGCCGCCGCGGAGGGCCACGATCATCGGCGCATGGCCGGGCAGCACGCCCATCTCGCCTTCGGCCGCGGGGATGACCGCCATCTCAACCGGGCGGCTGAGCAGCAGCCGCGCCGGGGAGACGAGTTCGAGCTGGAAGGTGCCGGCCATGGGGATGCCTTACGCCGCCTGCTTGAGGGTTTCGGCCTTCTTCACGGCCTCCTCGATGGTGCCGACCATGTAGAAGGCAGCCTCGGGCAGGCTGTCATACTCGCCCTTGCAGATCGCGGCGAAGCTGCGGATCGTGTCCTCGAGCTTCACGAACACGCCCGGCGTGCCGGTGAAGACCTCGGCCACGTGGAAGGGCTGGCTGAGGAAGCGCTGCAGCTTGCGGGCGCGGGCCACGATGAGCTTGTCCTCCTCGGACAGCTCGTCCATGCCGAGAATGGCGATGATGTCCTGCAGCGACTTGTAGGTCTGCAGGATCTTCTGCACTTCGCGGGCGGTGTTGTAGTGCTCGTCGCCGACGATGCGCGGGTCCATGGCGCGCGAGGTGCTGTCCAGCGGATCCACGGCCGGGAAGATGCCCAGCTCCGCGATCGAGCGGTTCAGCGTTGTCGTCGCGTCGAGGTGGGCGAAGGAGGTGGCGGGCGCCGGGTCGGTCAAGTCGTCGGCGGGCACGTAGATGGCCTGCACCGAGGTGATCGAGCCCTTTTTGGTCGAGGTGATGCGCTCCTGCAGGGCGCCCATGTCCGTCGCCAACGTCGGCTGATAGCCGACGGCGGAGGGTATGCGGCCGAGCAGCGCGGAGACTTCCGCGCCGGCCTGGGTGAAGCGGAAGATGTTGTCGATGAAGAACAGCACGTCCTGGCCCTGCTCGTCGCGGAAGTACTCCGCAAGCGAAAGGCCGGACAGCGCGACGCGGGCGCGCGCGCCCGGCGGCTCGTTCATCTGGCCGTAGACGAGCGCCACCTTGGAGCCTTCGGTGTCGTTCTCGTTGAGCTTGATGACGCCGGCATCGACCATCTCGTGATAGAGGTCGTTGCCCTCGCGGGTCCGCTCGCCGACGCCGGCGAAGACCGAGACGCCGCCGTGGCCCTTGGCGATGTTGTTGATCAGCTCCTGGATGGTGACGGTCTTGCCGACGCCGGCGCCGCCGAACAGGCCGATCTTGCCGCCCTTGATGTAGGGGGCGAGCAGATCGATGACCTTGATGCCCGTGACCAGGATTTCCGCCGAGGTCGACTGGTCCTCGAAGGAGGGCGCGTCGCGATGGATGGTATAGGTCGTGTCGTGCGGGACCGGACCGCGCTCGTCGATCGGCTCGCCGATGACGTTGAGGATGCGGCCGAGCGTGCCGTTGCCGACCGGGACGGAGATGCCCACGCCGGTATCGACGACCTCATGGCCGCGGACCATGCCGTCGGTCGTGTCCATCGCGATGGTGCGCACGGTGCGCTCGCCGAGGTGCTGCGCCACTTCGAGGACCACGGTGCGCTCGCCGATCTTGGTGGTGAGCGCGTTGAGGATGGCGGGCAGCTCGCCGGGGAACTGCACGTCCACCACAGGGCCCAGCACCTGGGCGATCTTGCCGACATTGTTCTTCATGACATGGCTCCTAAGGGCCGTTGTAGAAATCGAACTTGCGTTCGACCGTCCGTCACAATCTAGCACTCAATTCCGCGTGGCTCGCGCCACGGACGCTCGGCCGCAAACTCTCAGACCGCCTCGGCACCGGAGATGATCTCGATCAGCTCCTTGGTGATGTTGGCCTGTCGCGTGCGGTTATAGTTGAGCGTGAGCTTGTTGATCATCTCGCCGGCGTTGCGCGTGGCATTGTCCATCGCGTTCATCTGGGCGCCGTAGAAGCCGGCGGAATTTTCCAGGATGGCGCGATAGACCTGCACGCCGAGATTCTGCGGCAGCAGGGCGGCGAGGATTTCCTCTTCCGAGGGCTCGTATTCGTAGACCGCCTGCGGGCCGGCCTTGGCCTCTTCCTGCACCTCGGGCAGCGGCGCCGGGATCAGGCGCTGCTCGGAGGGGATCTGGCTGATCACCGACTTGAAGCGGTTGTAGATGAGCGTGCAGACGTCGAACTCGCCGGCTTCGAGCATGGCGGAAATCTTCGCCACCACTTCGGCCGCATCGGCGAATTCGACGGTCTTCTTGCCCTGGAAGCTGACCTCGCCCACGAAGCGGGAGGCGAATTCGCGCTTGAGATAGACCGCGCCTTTGCGACCGATGGACAGGATCTTGACCGTCTTGCCCTCGGCCTCCAGAGCGCGGACCCTGGCGCGGGCGAAGCGACCCACACCGGAATTGAACGCGCCGGCGAGACCACGATCCGCGGTCATCACCACCAGCAGATGCACCTGGTCGCGCCCGGTGCCGACCAGCAGCGGCGGCGCATCCGGGGATGACGCGACGGCCGCGCCCAACGAGGCGAGCATTCGCTCCATCCGCTCGGCATAAGGCCGCGCGGCTTCCGCCTGGGACTGCGCGCGGCGCAGCTTCGCGGCTGCCACCATCTTCATCGCCTGCGTGATCTTCCGCGTGGATTTCACGCTGTTGATCCGCATGCGCAGCATCTTGAGGCTGGCCATGGGATGCGGCCTTTAGGCGAAGGTTTTCGCGAAACCATCGAGGAAGGCGATCAGCTTCTTCTCGGTATCGCCCGAGATGGCCTGCTCCTTCGCGATGGCCTCGACGATGCCCGGCTGGCTCGTCTTGATATCGGCCAGCAGCCGGCGCTCGAACTCGCCGATCTTGCCGATGTCGATCTTGTCGAGATAGCCGCGCGTGCCGGCAAACAGCGAGATCACCTGCTCCTCGACGGGGACCGGCTTGTACTGCGGCTGCTTCAGCAACTCCGTCAGGCGCGCACCGCGGGCGAGCAAAGCCTGCGTCGTTGCGTCGAGGTCGGAGGCGAACTGCGCGAAGGCGGCCATCTCGCGGTACTGGGCGAGCTCCAGCTTGATCTTGCCGGCGACCTGCTTCATCGCCTTGATCTGGGCGGAGGAGCCGACGCGCGAGACGGACAGGCCGACGTTCACCGCCGGGCGGATGCCTTTGAAGAACAGCTCGGTCTCGAGGAAGATCTGGCCGTCGGTGATCGAAATCACGTTGGTCGGAATGTAGGCCGAGACGTCGCCGGCCTGCGTCTCGATGACCGGCAGCGCGGTCAGCGAGCCGGCGCCGAAGGCGTCGCTCATCTTGGCCGCACGCTCGAGCAGGCGGGAGTGCAGGTAGAACACGTCGCCGGGGTAGGCTTCGCGGCCCGGCGGGCGGCGCAGCAGCAGCGACACCTGACGATAGGCGACCGCCTGCTTCGACAGGTCATCGTAGAAGATGACGGCATGCATGCCGTTGTCGCGGAAGAACTCGCCCATCGCGCAGCCGGCGTAGGGGGCGAGGTACTGCATCGGCGCCGGATCGGATGCGGTGGCGGCCACGATGATGGAATATTCCAGCGCGCCCTGTTCCTCGAGCGTCTTGACCAGCTGGGCGACGGTGGAGCGCTTCTGCCCGACGGCCACGTAGATGCAGTAGAGCTTCTTCTTGTCGTCGGCGCCGGCGTTGACGTGCTTCTGGTTGATGATCGTGTCGATGATCACCGCGGTCTTGCCGGTCTGCCGGTCGCCGATGATCAGCTCGCGCTGGCCGCGGCCGATCGGGATCAGCGCGTCGATCGCCTTCACGCCGGTCTGCATCGGCTCATGCACCGACTTGCGCGGGATGATGCCGGGCGCCTTCACCTCGATCAGGCGGCGCTCGGCGCCCGCGATCGGGCCCTTTCCGTCGATCGGGTTGCCCAGCGCGTCGACCACGCGGCCGAGCAGGCCCATGCCGACCGGCACGTCCACGATCTCGCCGGTGCGGCTGACCGTGTCGCCTTCCTTCACGCCCTTGTCGTTGCCGAAGATGACGACGCCGACATTATCGTTCTCGAGGTTCAGCGCCATGCCCTTGAGGCCGGCGTTCGGGAACTCGACCATCTCGCCGGCCATGACATTCTGCAAGCCATAGCAGCGGGCCACGCCGTCACCGACCGTGAGCACGGTGCCGACTTCGGCGACATTCGCCTCGGCATCGAAGTTCGCGATCTGCGACTTCAGGATTTCCGAGATTTCCGCAGGACGGATGTCCATATCAGGCGGCCCCCTTCATGGCGTACTGCAGGCGCTGCAGCTTGGATTTGATCGAATTGTCGTACAGGCGGGAGCCGATCCTTACGATCAGGCCCCCGAGCAAAGACGGGTCGAGATGCTCGACCAGGCGCACGCCCGAATAGCCGGCATCCGTGAGCCGCGCGGCGATGGCGGCGCGCTGCACGTCGGTGAGCGCATGGGCGGTGGTGACTTCGGCGGTCTGCTGGCCGCGACGGGCGGCGAGCAGGGCACCGAAGGCGCCGGCGATCTCGGGCATGGCGCCGAGACGGCGGTTGGCGATCAGCACGCCCATGAAATTATGCACTTCCTTGCCGATGCCCGCGCGTTCCATCACGCCGAAGGCGGCGTTGCGCTGCGAGGCGGCATCAATGCGCGGATCGGCGATGAAGGCGCGGAAATCGGCATCCTCGCGCCACAGCTGGAACAGCCGGTCGAGGTCGCCGGCGATGCGGTCGATCGCACCAGGCTCCTCGCGCCGCGCATCGTCGGCGAGCGAGAGCAGCGCCTGCGCATAGCGCGTGGCAAGGCCGGAGGCGGTGGTGGTCTGGGCAGAAGCGATCGTCTCGTCGATAGCGGCCACGGGCGATCACGGTCCTGTCTTGGCAGCGCGCGTGGCACCGCGGTTGGCACGATCCGCGCGTGGTCAGGGGCCAGAAACCCGCCCCCCGGCGGCGCGCTGCGGTTAGCATAGGGATAACGGGGCCGCAACTGATGCAGGGGCAGAAAGCGCCGGGGGAAATGAATTTCGCCGCTGCCCGCCTCAGAGGAAGCCCACCGGGTCCACGTCCACCTGCACCTTTACACTTGCGGGTATAGCCACCCGCGCCAGCCATTCCCGCAGCAAGGGCTGCACCGCGATGCCGCGCCGCGCCTTGAGCAGCAGGCGCCGCCGGTGCCGCCCGCGCAGAAGGGCCAGCGGGGCGGGCGCCGGGCCGAGGACCTGCACGCCCTCCATGGCGGGTGCGGCGAGGCCGAGGTCGCGGGCCACGCGGTCGGCGGCGCGCTCCTCCTCGCTGCTGACGATCAGCGCGGCGAGGCGGCCGAAGGGCGGCCAATGGCCGGGGCGGCGGGCGGCGGACTCGGCTTCCATGAAGCTTTCGAGATTCCCCGAAACCAGCGCCTGCATCACCGGATGATCGGGGTTGAAGCTCTGCAGCAGCACGCGCCCGCGTGCCGCTTCGCGCCCTGCCCGGCCGGCCACCTGGTGCAGCAGCTGCACCGTGCGTTCGGCGGCGCGCAGGTCGCCGCCGGCAAGGCCGAGATCCGCGTCCACCACGCCCACCAGGGTGAGGTGCGGGAAGTGCCAGCCCTTGGCCATGATCTGGGTTCCGATGAGCAGGTCCACCTCGCGCGCCTCGATCGCGCGCGCGGCGGCCGCCGCGGCGGCCGGTCCGGGCAGCGTGTCCGACGCCATGACGATGACCCGCGCCTCGGGCCAGAGCGCGACCGACTCCTCCAGCACGCGCTCGATCCCTGGACCGATCGGCACCAGGGAGTTGGGTGCGGCGCATTGCGGGCATTGGGCGGGTGGCGGTTCGGTGTGGCCGCAATGGTGGCATTGCAGGCGCTTGTGCGCGCGATGCTCGACCAGCCAGGCGGAGCAGTTGGGGCATTGCATGCGGTGGCCGCAGCTGCGGCACAGCGTCATCGGCGCGTAGCCGCGGCGGTTGAGGAACAGCATCGCCTGCTCGCCGCGCGCCAGTGTGGCGGAGACGGCATCGGCCAGTACCGGGCTGAGGAAGCGGCCGCGCGGCGGCGGGTCGCGGCGAAGGTCGACGACCGCGACCTCCGGCAGCACCGCGCCGCCGTGCCGCGCCGGCAGGTCGAGCAGGGCGTAGCGCCCGGTCTCGGCATTGTTGCGGGTTTCCAGCGACGGCGTCGCGCTGACCAGCACGCAGGGCGCCTCGGCCAGGCGGGCGCGCACCACGGCCATGTCGCGCGCGTGGTAGACCACGCCCTCCTCCTGCTTGAAGGCCGTCTCATGCTCCTCGTCGACCACGATCAGGCCGAGGTCGGGGAAGGGCAGGAACAGCGCGGAGCGGGCGCCGACCAGGACCTGGGCCTCGCCTTCGGAGACCGCGCGCCAGGTGACGCGCCGGGTGCGCGAGGTCAGCTCGGAATGCCACAGCGCGGGCGCGACGCCGAAGCGGGCGCGGAAGCGGTCCAGCCATTGCGCGGAGAGGGCGATTTCCGGCAGCAGCACGAGCGCCTGGCGGCCCTGCCGCAGGGCTTCGGCAACGGCTTCGAAATACACCTCGGTCTTGCCTGAGCCGGTGACGCCGCTGAGCAGCGTCACGCCATAGGCGCGCGCGGCGACGGACGCGCGCAGCGCCTCGGCGGCGATGGCCTGATCCTCGGCCAGGCTCGGGCCGGGGAAGTCGGGGTCGGGGCGGGCGAAGGCCCTGCCGCGCGGCAAGGGCGCGGGGCGGAGGAAGCCTGCATCAGCCAGGCCGCGCACCACGCCCGGCGAGACCCCCGCCACCTCGGCCAGCGTGGTCCCCCCCACCACCAGCCCGGGCGAGAGCTGGGCGAGGACACGCTTCCTCGCTGGCGTCAGCCGCTGGTCCGCCGGCGGTTCGGCCAGCGTCCAGCCAGCCTGCATCGGCTGGGCCTCCAACGCGGAGGGACTCGACAGCGCCATGCGCAGCACCGCGCCCGGCGGGCTGAGCGTGTACTGCGCCACCCAGTCGATGAAGGCGCGCAAGCTGGCCGTCATCGGCGACACGTCCAGCCGGCCAATGATGTCGCGCAGCTTGCGCTCGGGGAGCGTGGGGTCGGCATCGCCGTCCCAGACCACGCCGATTTCCTGCCGCTTGCCGAGCGGGACCAGAACGATGTCGCCGGATGCGGCGTCCATGCCCGTCGGCACGCGGTAGTCATAGGCGTCCGCCAGCGGCAGCGGCAGCAGCACCCGGACACGAACCGACGCGGCGCTTTCGGGGGTGAGCGCGAATGGGGTAGGGTCGGGCATGCTCACCCAGGAATCCCGCGCATGAAGTTCTTCGTCGATACCGCCGATGTCGGCGAGATCCGCTCGCTCATGGACACCGGTCTGCTCGATGGCGTGACCACCAACCCGTCGCTCATCGCCAAGTCAGGCCGCGACATGAAGCAGGTGATCGCCGAGATCTGCGACATCACCCCCGGCCCCGTCTCTGCCGAGGTCACCGCCACCGACGCCGAGGGCATGCTCGCCGAGGGCCGCTTCCTGCGCACCATCGCGGCGAACGTCTGCGTGAAGGTGCCGCTGACCGAGGCCGGACTCATCGCCTGCCGACGCCTGTCCGGCGAGGGTGCTATGGTCAACGTCACGCTATGCTTCTCCGCCGCCCAGGCGCTGCTCGCGGCCAAGGCCGGGGCCACCTTCATCTCGCCCTTCGTGGGCCGGCTCGACGATATCGGCCAGGACGGGATGGAGCTGATCGCGGACATCGTTGAGATCTACAACAACTACCCCGCGCTCACGACCGAAGTTCTGGTGGCCTCGATCCGCCACCCCGTCCATGTCGTGCAGTCGGCGAAGCTTGGCGCGCACGTGGCGACGCTGCCGCCAGCCGTCATTCGCCAGCTGATGAAGCACCCGCTGACCGACAAGGGGCTCGACGCCTTCCTCGCCGATTGGAAGAAGACCGGGCAGTCCATCCTGTGACCGAGCTGGGCCCCGACGCGGTCGAGGCCTGGCTGCGCGGCCACCCGCACTTCCTCGCGGAGCGGCCGAAGCTCTACACGGTGCTGACGCCCCCAAAGCGCCTGCACGGCGAGGCGATGGCCGACCACATGGCCGCAATGATCGCGGCCGAACGCGCGAAGATGTCCGCCCTCGAGGTCGAACTCGCCCGCATGCTCGCCCAGGGCCGCGCGCAGGATGGGTTCTCGGACCGCGTCGCGCGCGCGGTCCTCGCGCTGATGCGCACGCGCGATGCGGTCGATGCCGTGTCTCATGAACTGCCCGCCCTGCTCGGCATCGACAGCTGCACCCTGGCCGCCGAAGCCCCTGCGCGGCGCGGCGTGCTGCCGCTGCCCGCAGGCAGCGTGCTCCGCCTCATCGGCGCCGGGCGCGAGGCCGTGGTGCGCGCCGCCCCGCTGGAGACTGCCCTGCTTCACGCCGAACAGGCGCCACTCATCGCCCGCGATGCACTCGCCCGTGTCCCAGGACCCGTGCCCATGCTGATCGCGCTCGGCGCGCGCGAGGCGGCGGCCCTGCCCGAAAGCCACGCCGCACCCCAACTCGCCTTCCTCGGCCGCGCGGTGGCCGCCGCCCTCGCGCGATGACCGGCGACCAGGCGCTCTCCGCCTATCTCGGCTTCCTCGCCTCGGAACGGCGTGCCAGCCCGCACACGCTCGAAGCCTACCAACGCGACATTGCAACCTTCCTGGGCTTTCTCACCCAACACCTGGGCCAAACCCCGGACCTCGCCGCCCTCGGCACGCTCAAGCCCACCGACTTCCGCGCCTTCCTCGCCCAGCGCGCCGCCGATGGCCTTGCCGCCGCCTCCCGCGCCCGCGCGCTCGCGGCCGTGCGAGGGTTCCTGCGACACCTCACGCGCCGGCACGGGATGGCGGCCCTCCCCCTCGCGGCCATGCGCGGCCCGCGCCCCAAGCCGCCCGTCCCGCGCGCGCTGAACGCCGCCGACGCGAAGGACATCACGACCCGGATCGGCTCCCGCTACGACCCGGCGCGCCACCCTCTGGCGCCCCTGCAGGCCGCCCGCGACGTGGCGCTGTTCACGCTTCTCTACGGCGCCGGCCTCCGCATCGCCGAAGCCCTCGCCCTGAATATCCGCGACGCGCCGCTGCCGGGCTCCGACGCCTCGCTGCGCATCACCGGCAAGGGCGGCAAGGAACGCATCGTCCCTATCCTGCCCGTCATCCGCGACGCCATGGCCGCCTGGCTGGCCCACCGTGCCGGCGCCGCGCCCGACGCCCCCCTCTTTATCGGCGCCCGCGGCGACCGGCTCGATCCGGCGGTGGCGCAACGATCATTGCGCGAGTATCGCCGCCTCGCCGGCATCCCCGAACACGCCACGCCCCACGCGCTGCGGCACTCCTTCGCCACCCACCTGCTCGGCGGCGGCGCGGATCTGCGCGCGATCCAGGAACTGCTCGGCCATGCGAGCCTCAGCACCACGCAGCGCTACACCGCGGTCGACGCCGTGGCCCTTCTGGAAACCTGGCGCCGGGCGCACCCGCGGGCCTGACGCCCACCTCACATCCGCGCTGTCACGCCTGATCCTCGGCAGGCCCGGCCCCATCTCTCGTGGCGTACACGCGAGGAGAGCGGCGATGGAGATCACGCGGGCAGGATCACATGCCTCGGGCAAGGGACCGGCCGAGTGGTTCACCGGCACGGTGCGCATCGACCCGCTGTTCAGCCCGCCTGACCCCGCGCGCGTCGGCGGCGCGCTGGTCACCTTCGAACCCGGCGCCCGCACCGCCTGGCACACCCATCCCCTGGGTCAGACGCTGCTCGTCACCACGGGCTGCGGCTGGGTGCAGCGTGAGGGCGGGCCGGTCGAGGAAATCCGCCCCGGCGACGTCGTCTGGTTCGCCCCCGGCGAGAAGCATTGGCACGGCGCGACGCCCACCACCGCGATGTCCCACATCGCCATCCAGGAGAAGCTGAACGGTTCGCCGGTGGATTGGATGGAGAAGGTGAGCGACGCGGATTACCGGCGCTGAGGCGCATCCTGCGTTCCTCCCGCACGTCACGTCGCGGCGGCGCAACCTGACGCCGGCGGGGGCGTTCCCCCGGCACCTGCCAGGCGAGCCTGGCCACCAGCGGCATCGCGCACCCGATCGAGGCGCGCCCCCAGACAAGAAGGATCGGATGCCATGCGTTCACCTGGCCATCCCACGATATCGCGTCGCGCGCTCGTCGCCGCGGCCGCCACGACCGCGGCCACTGTGCCGGGCGCCGTCGACGCGCAAACCGCGCCCGCCGCCATCGCAACCCCCAGCCCCGGAGCCCCCGCGATGGCGAAATTCTCCCTGCGCGTGAATGGCGCCGCGCGCGAGCTCGAGCTCGACCCGCGCACCACGCTGCTCGACGCCCTGCGCGAGCATCTGCAGCTGACGGGCAGCAAGAAGGGCTGCGACCACGGCCAGTGCGGCGCCTGCACCGTCATTGTCGAGGGACGGCGCATCTACTCCTGCCTCACCCTCGCGGTGATGCATGAAGGCGAGGCGGTCACGACCATCGAGGGCCTCGGCCAGCCGGACAATCTGCACCCGATGCAGGCGGCCTTCGTCAAGCATGACGGGTACCAGTGCGGCTACTGCACGCCGGGCCAGATTTGCGCCTCGGTCGCGATGCTCGACGAGATCAAGGCCGGCATCCCCAGCCATGTCTCGGCCGACCTCGTCGCCACCGCGCAGGTCACGCCCGAGGAAATCCGCGAGCGCATGAGCGGCAACATCTGCCGCTGCGGCGCCTATTCCAACATCGTCGACGCGATCACCGAAGTCGCCGGGAGGCAGGCATGAAGCCCTTCACCTATGAGCGCGCCCGTAACCCTAGCGAGGCGGCCGCCGCCGCGCGCCAGCCGGGAGCGCGGTTCATCGCCGGCGGGACGAACCTGATCGACCTGATGAAGCTGCAGATCGAGACGCCGACGCATCTGATCGACGTGAACGGCCTGGGTCTGGACCGTATCGAGCCGACGCCGGAAGGCGGGCTGCACATCGGCGCGCTAGTTCGCAACACCGAGCTGGCTGCTGATGCGCGCGTACGGCGCGACTACGCCGTGCTGTCGCGCGCCCTGCTCGCCGGCGCGTCGGGGCAGCTGCGCAACAAGGCGACTACGGCGGGCAACCTGCTGCAGCGCACGCGCTGCCCGTATTTCTACGACACCAACCAGCCGTGCAACAAACGCCAGCCCGGCAGCGGATGTTCCGCGATCGGCGGCATTACCCGCCAGCTCGCCGTGATCGGCGCCAGTGAAGCCTGCATCGCGACGCACCCGAGCGACATGGCCGTCGCCATGCGCGCACTCGACGCCGTGGTTGAGACGGTCAAGGCCGATGGTGCCACGCGGCGCATCCCCATCGCCGAATTCCACCGCCTGCCCGGCGACACGCCGCATGTCGAGACCGCGCTGGAGGCCGGCGAGTTCATCACCGGCGTGACGCTGCCCGCACCGCTCGGGGGCAAGCACTTCTACAAGAAGGTCCGCGACCGGGCCTCCTACGCATTCGCGCTGGTCTCGGTCGCTGCCGTGGTGCAGCCCGATGGCAGCGGGCGCGTGGCACTCGGCGGCGTCGCACACCGGCCATGGCGCGTGGAGGCGGCCGAGCGCGAGCTGCCGCGCGGTGCGAAGCCGGCGATGGCCGCGATCCTGTCGGGCGCGCGCCCGACCCATGAGAACGCGTTCAAGGTGACCCTGGCGGAGCGCACCCTCGCCTCCGTCCTGGCCGATGCGAGGGGCTGAGCCATGAAGTTCGAAACACCCGCCACGACCAACCCGATCGACCAGCTCAAGATCGTAGGGAAGCCGGTCGACCGCATCGACGGGCCGCGCAAGACCACCGGCACCGCACCCTACGCCTATGAGCGGCATGACGTCGCACCGAACCAGGCCTATGGCCAGGTGCTCGGCGCCGGCATCGCCAAGGGCCGCGTGACCGCGATGGACACAAGCGCGGCGCGCGCCGCGCCAGGCGTGGTCGCCATCGTCACCACGCTCGACATGCCCCGGCTGGAGAAGGGCAAGACCAACACCGCCTCGCTGTTCGGCGGCCCCGAGATCCAGCACTACCACCAGGCGATCGCGGTGGTTGTGGCCGAGACCTTCGAGCAGGCGCGCGACGCTTCCGCTATGATCCGGGTGGAGTATGCGCGCACGCCCGGCCGCTACGACCTCGAGGCCGAGATGCCGCACGCCGAGCTGACCGCGCCCGAGAGCGATGATGACTCTCCCCCGCCGCCGCCGGAGGACCGGGTCGGCGATTTCGAGGGCGCCTTCGCGGCCGCGCCTGTCACGCTCGACGCGACCTACACCACGCCCGACGAGAGCCACGCGATGATGGAGCCGCACGCCTCCATCGCGCAGTGGGAGGGTGACAAGCTCACCGTCTGGACCTCGAATCAGATGATCGCGTGGGGCAAGCGCGACCTGGCCAAGACGCTGGGCCTCGAGCCTGGGAATGTCCGCATCGAGTCGCCCTTCATCGGCGGCGGCTTCGGCGGCAAGCTGTTTCTGCGCGCCGATGCAGTGCTCGCCGCGCTGGGTTCGCGCGCGGCGAGGCGGCCCGTGAAGGTCGCGCTCACCCGTCCCATGATCGCGAACAACACCACCCACCGTCCGGCGACGATCCAGCGCATCCGCATCGGCGCCGGAAGCGACGGGCGCATCACCGCCATCGCCCATGAAAGCGTCTCGGGCGATCTCGAAGGCGGCAAGGCGGAGACGGCGGTCATGCAGACCAAGTTGCTCTACGCCGGCGCCAACCGGCTGACCGCGATGCGGCTCGCGGTGATGGATCTGCCCGAGGGCAATGCCATGCGCGCGCCGGGCGAGGCGCCGGGACTGATGGCGCTCGAGATCGCGATGGACGAGATGGCCGAGAAGCTGGGCATGGACCCGGTGGAATTCCGCATCGTGAACGACACCCAGGTCGACCCCGAGGATCCGGCGCGGCGCTTCTCGCAGCGCCAGCTCAACGAATGCCTCCGCCTGGGCGCCGAGCGGTTCGGCTGGGCGAGGCGCAACGCCACACCCGGCGCGCGCCGAGAGGGACGCTGGCTGATCGGCATGGGCATGGCGGCGGGCTTCCGCAACAACCTGGTGATGAAGTCCGGCGCTCGGGTGTTGCTCGATGCGAGCGGCGGCGTCACGGTCGAGACCGACATGACCGATATCGGCACCGGCAGCTACACCGTCATCGCGCAGACCGCGGCCGAGATGATGGGCGTCGGCCTCGACAAGGTGACGGTACGGCTGGGCGATTCGAGCTTCCCGGTCTCTGCCGGCTCCGGCGGGCAGTGGGGCGGCAACAGCGCGACCGCCGGCGTCTACGCCGCCTGCGTGAAGCTGCGCGAGGCGGTGGCGCAGCGCCTGGGCTTCAACTCGGCCGAGGCGGAATTCGCCGATGGCGTGGTGCGCGGCGGCAACCGCAGCGCGCCGCTTGGCGAGGCGGCGGGTGCCGACGGACTCGTCGGCGAGGACACCATCGAATACGGCGACCTCGCCAAGCGCTTCCAGCAATCGACCTTCGCGGGGCATTTCGTGGAGGTGGCGGTGGACGTCGCGACCGGCGAGACCCGGGTGCGGCGGATGCTCGCGGTCTGCGCGGCGGGGCGCATCCTCAACCCCAAATCGGCGCGCAGCCAGGTGATCGGGGCGATGACCATGGGCGTGGGCGCGGCGCTGATGGAGGAACTGGCGGTCGACAAGCGCCACGGCTTCTTCGTCAACCACGACCTCGCCGGCTACGAGGTGCCGGTCCATGCCGACATCCCGCACCAGGAGGTCATCTTCCTCGACGAGGTGGACCCGATCTCCTCGCCGATGAAGGCGAAGGGTGTCGGTGAACTCGGGATCTGCGGCGTCGGCGCAGCGGTCGCGAACGGCATCTACAACGCGACCGGCGTGCGACTGCGCGACTACCCGATGACGCTCGACAAGATGCTCGACCGCCTGCCCGAGCTGGCCTGAACCGGGCGGGCGATCAGATGTGCAGCGCGCGCCCGTCCACGGCGAGCGCTGCTTCCTTCACCGCCTCGTTCAATGCGGGGTGCGCGTGGCAGGTGCGGGCGATGTCCTCCGCACTGGCGCCGAACTCCATCGCCATCACCAGTTCGGCGATCAGCGTGCCGGCATCGGGGCCGATGATGTGGGCGCCGAGCACGCGGTCGGTGGCCTTGTCGGCGAGGATCTTCACGAAGCCGTCGGTCGAGGCCATGGCGCGGGCACGCGCATTGGCGGTGAAGGGAAACTTGCCGACCTTGTAGGGCGCGTTGCGGGCCTTGAGCTGTTCCTCGGTCTCACCCACCGTCGCCACTTCCGGCCATGTGTAGACCACGCCAGGAATGGCCGCGTAGTTCACGTGGCCATGCTGGCCGGCGAGGATCTCGGCGACCGCGACGCCCTCCTCCTCGGCCTTGTGCGCGAGCATGGGGCCGGTGATGACGTCGCCGATCGCGAAGATGCCGGGGACGTTGGTCGCGAACTTCGCATCCACCGTGACGCGGCCGCGCTCGTCGAAGGCCACGCCCGCTTCCTTGGCGCCCAGGCCCTCGCTGTAGGCGCGGCGGCCGATGGCGAGCAGCACGACATCGGCGGTGAGCGTCTCGGCGGCGCCGCCTTC
Source organism: Plastoroseomonas arctica (assembly GCF_018128965.1). Classification (GTDB taxonomy): domain Bacteria; phylum Pseudomonadota; class Alphaproteobacteria; order Acetobacterales; family Acetobacteraceae; genus Plastoroseomonas; species Plastoroseomonas arctica. The sequence continues at coordinate 170,784 of NZ_JAAEDH010000003.1, read as the reverse complement.
GGCGGGCTCCAGCGTGAGGGTCACGCCCTCGGGTGACTTCGTCGCACCGGTCACCTTCGTCTTGAGCCGGAACTTGATGCCCTGCTTGCCGAGGATGCGCTCGAAGGCCTTGCCGACCTCGAGGTCCATGGCCGGGACCAGGCGATCGAGGAATTCGACCACGGTCACCTCGGCGCCAAGGCGCTTCCAGACGCTGCCGAGCTCGAGCCCGATATAGCCGCCGCCGATGACGACCAGGTGCTTGGGCACTGCGGAAAGCTCAAGGCCGCCGGTGGAGGTGACGATCTGGGCCTCGTCCACCTCCAGGCCAGGCAACGGGATCGACTCGCTGCCCGTGGCGATGACGATGTTCTTCGTCTCGTATTCGGTGCCATCGACGCTCACCTTGCCCGGCGCGGTGATACGGCCCTCGCCCTTGAGCCAGGTGACCTTGTTCTTCTTGAACAGGAACTCGACACCCTTGGTGTTGGCCGTCACGACCTCGCCCTTGCGCGCCTGCATCCGCGCCAGGTCGAGGCTGACGGTGCCGCCGATCATCACGCCATGCTCGGCGAGCTTGTGATTGGCCTCCTCGAAATGCTCGCTGCTCTGCAACAACGCCTTGGACGGGATGCAGCCGACGTTGAGGCAGGTGCCGCCGAGGGTGGCACGCTTCTCGATGCAGGCGGTCTTGAGGCCGAGCTGGGCCGCGCGGATGGCGCAGACATAGCCGCCGGGGCCGGAGCCGATCACGATGACATCGAAGCTGTCCGGCATGGGAAGCCTTTTTGACGGAGGGAATTCGGGCGGGAAACTGCCGCCGGACGGCGCTGGGCGCAACCCCAGGGAGTTGTTCCAAACCGCGGGGCAGCCTTGCTAGGGTGGCGGCAGAAGCCTCGTGCAAGGGGCGATGTGCTGGAGGATGTCCATGGATCCCATCTCGCCCGGTCTCGGCCGGCGCGCTGCCCTCGCGTTGGGCGCGGCCGCGCTGGCTATGCCCGCCATCGCGCAGCCGCGGTTTCCCGAACGCCCCATTCGGCTGATCGTGCCCTGGCCCCCGGGCGGGTCGGCGGATTCCCAGCTGCGTGGCGTCGCGGAGATCTGTTCGCGCAAGCTGGGCCAGCCGATGCTGGTCGACAACCGCTCCGGCGCCGGCGGCACGCTGCACGCGCTGCACCTCGCACGCGAGGCGCGGCCGGATGGCTACACGGTCGGCCAGATGCACCTCTCGGTCCTGCGCCGGCCCTTCCTGGTGCGCACGCCGCAATGGGACCCGGTCAACGACTTCACGCACATCATCGGCATGACCGGTTGGTTGTTCGGCGTGGCGGTGCGCGCCGACAGCCCGCACCGCACCTGGGCGGACTACATCGCCTTCGCGCGCGCCAATCCCGGCCGGCTCACCTTCTCGACCAGCGGCATCGCGACCACGAACCACATTGCGATGGAGGATATCGCGCAGCGTCTGGGCGTGGAGTTTGTTCATGTGCCTTTCCGCGGCGCCAATGAGGGGGTGACGGCCGTGTTGGGGGGCAATGTGGATTCCATCGCGGACAGCTCGACCTGGGCGCCGCAGGTGGAGGCGGGGTCGATGCGCCTCCTTTGCGTGTGGTCGGCCGAGCGCGCCGCGCGCTTCCCCAACGTGCCGACGCTGAAGGAGCTCGGCATCGATATCGTGGTGAATTCGCCCTACGGCATTTCGGGTCCGCCGCGGATGGACCCTGGCGTCGTGCGCGTGCTGCACGATGCCATGAAAGAGGCGCTGTTCGACCCGCAGAACGCGGCGGTGCGAGCGCAGTTCGACATGCCGCTCGTCTATCTCGACACCGAGGCCTACCGCGATTTCGTGGTGCAGCGCGTCGCCTATGAACAGGCGATGGTGCAGCGCCTCGGGCTGCGGATGGAGTGAGGGGGATGGCAGTCTTCACCCGCCGTGCGGCTTTGGCCGGCTTGGCGCTGGCGACGCCCGCCCTCGCCCAGCCACGCTTTCCCGACCGGCCGATCCGCTTCCTCACGCCCTGGCCGCCGGGCGGCTCGCTCGACGCGCTCCAGCGCACCATGTTCGAGGTGGTGGGACGCGACCTCGGCCAGCCGATCGTCAGCGAGAACCGGCCGGGCGCGCGCGGCACCATGGCGGCGCAGTTCTTAGTGCAGCAGGCGAGGCCCGACGGCTACACGCTGGCGCACCAGCATCTGTCCATCCTGCGCCACCCCTTCCTGACCCGGCAGCCGAGCTGGGACCCGGTGGCCGACTTCACCTACATCATGCAGTTCTCCGGCTTCACCTTCGGTACGGTGGTGCGCGCCGACAGCCCGCACCGGACGCTGGCCGAATTCTTCGAAGCCGCGAAGCGCAACCCCGGCCGGATGACCTATTCGACCAGCGGCATCGCAACCTCGAACCACATCGCGATGGAGGACCTGCTGCGCCGCGTCGGCGCGGAGATGCTGCACGTGCCGTTTCGCGGCGCGCAGGAAGGCGTGACCGCACTGCTCGGCCGTCAGATCGACATGGTCGCGGACGCGCAATCCTGGCGCCCGCAGGTGGAAAGCGGCGAGTTCCGCCTGCTCAGCGTCTGGACGCGAGACCGGCTGGGCGGCTTCCCCAACGCCCCGACGCTGCGCGAGCTGGGGCACGACATGGTGGTGACCTCGCCCTATGGCGTCGCAGGACCCAAGGGCATGGCGCCGGAGGTCGTGGATATCCTCCACCGCAGCTTCAAGAAAGCCTGGGAGGATGAGAGCGCGCAGGCGATCGTGCGGCGCTGGGACATGCCGCGCGAGTATCTCGGGCCAGCGGAGTACTTGGCCTTCGTGGTAGAGAGGGTGGCGTATGAGCGGGAATGGGTGGCGCGACTGAACCTCAGCATCGACTGAGAAAGGCTGGGGAAAAGAATTTCCCCAGACGCATTCTTTGATTTTTGATTCCTTGGTGGCCGTTCGCAAGTGGCACACTCATGCCAGATCAACGTCGTCCGCGCGGCATTCCCAACGATAAAAAAGAAAGAATGGGGCTTTGGGGAAATTCATTTCCCCCATGCTTTTCTACCGGGGCGGCGCTGCTTCCATATGCCCCAACCTGCGCGGATCAGGCATCGCGATCGTGGCCACCAGCACGATCGCCATCATCGCCGCCACGTACCAGTAGAAGCCGCTCTCGATCCCATGCGCCTTGAAGTTCAGGCCGACATATTCGGCGGTGCCGCCGAACATCGCGTTCGCGATCGCGTAGCAGAACCCCACGCCCAACGCCCGCACCTGGGCGGGGAAGAGTTCCGCCTTCACCACGCCGCTGATCGAGGTGTAGAGGCTCACGATCGCCAGCGCTGCCAGCACCAGGCAGACGCTGAGAACCGGCTGGCCGCCGCTGCCCGAAATCGCCGTCATCAGCGGCAGCACCGCCAGCGTGCCCAGCACGCCGAAGGCCAGCATCTGCGGCCGCCGGCCGATGCGGTCCGACAGCGCGCCGAACAGCGGCTGCATCAGCATGTAGACGAACAGCGCAACCAGCATCATCACGCTGGCCTGCTTGGCCGGATAGCCGACCGTGTTGACCAAATACTTCTGCATGTAGGTGGTGAACGTATAGAAGATCAGGCTGCCGCCGGCTGTGATGCCCAGTGTCACCAGCACCGAACGCGGATGCGCGATCAGCGCACGCAGCGTCCCCGCATCCTTGCGCGCCAGCGTGGTCGCATCGCCCGTCTCGTGCAGGCTGCGGCGCAGGAACAACGCCACCAAAGCGGCCGCGGCGCCAATGAGGAAGGGAATGCGCCAGGCCCAGTCGCGCAGCGCCTGCTCGCCCACGCTCTGCTCCAGCGCCACGGCCACCAACACCGCCAGCAACTGCCCGCCGATCAGCGTCACGTACTGGAAGGACGAGAAGAAGCCGCGATTATGGCTGCCGGCCACCTCGCTCATGTAGGTGGCGGAGGTGCCGTATTCTCCGCCGACCGACAGCCCCTGCAGCAGCCGCGCCAGCAGCAGCAACGCGGGTGCGGCGATGCCGATGCTGTCATAGGTCGGCAGCACGGCGATCATGAGCGAGCCCCCGCACATCATCAGCACCGAGAGCATCATGGAAAATTTGCGCCCGCGCCGATCCGCGAGCATGCCGAACAGCCACCCGCCGATCGGGCGCATCAGGAACCCCGCCGCGAAGACCCCCGCTGCGCTGAGCAGCTGCACCGTGGGATCTGAGGCTGGGAAAAACGCATGCGCAAAATACAGCGAGAAGAAGGAGTAGACGTAGAAATCATACCACTCGACGAGATTGCCCGAGGAGCTGGCGACGATCGCCACCACCCGCCGCCGGGTTTCGTGCTCGCCGCTGATGGCACTGGCATCGGCGATGCTGGACATGCTGGTTCTCCCGTGGCTGACAAATCAACGCACGAGCGCGCATACGGCTGCCCGACGATCGAGCCGGGGGAATGCATCCCCCGGCCTCGCCGCCGCTTAGAGGTCCAGCATCAGCCGGCGCGGATCCTCGATGCTTTCCTTCACGCGCACCAGGAAGCTCACCGCCTCCTTGCCGTCGACGATGCGGTGGTCGTAGCTGAGTGCGAGGTACATCATCGGGCGGATTTCGATCTTGCCGCCGACCACCATCGCGCGGTCCTGGATCTTGTGCATGCCCAGGATGCCAGACTGCGGCGGGTTCAGGATCGGCGTGGACATGAGCGACCCGTAGATGCCGCCATTGGTGATGGTGAAGCTGCCGCCCGACAGGTCCTCGAGCTTCAGCCCGCCGTCGCGCGCCTTCTTGCCATAGGCGCCGATGGTCTTCTCGATGCCCGCGAAGCTGAGGTCCTGCGCGTTCTTGAGCACGGGCACGACCAGGCCGGAGGGCCCACCCACCGCGATGCCCATGTGGATGAAGTGCTTGTAGACCACGTCGTCGCCGTCGATCTCGGCGTTCACGGCGGGGAATTCCTGGAGTGCTGCCACGCAGGCCTTCACGAAGAAGGACATGAAGCCGAGCTTCACGCCGTGCTTCTTCTCGAACACCTCCTTGTATTCGGTGCGCAGCGCCATCGCAGCGCCCATATCCACCTCGTTGAAGGTGGTGAGCATGGCGGCGGTGTTCTGGGCCTCCTTCAGGCGGCGCGCGATGGTCGCGCGCAGGCGCGTCATCTTCACCCGCTCCTCGCCATTCTCCAGGGCGCGCGGCGCCTTCGCGGCGACCGGGGCGCCGGCGGGAGCGGCCGGGCGCGCAAGGAAGGCGGCGACATCGCCCTTGGCGATACGGCCATCCTTGGCGGAGCCCTGGCCGACCTGCTCGGCGTTGACGTTGTTGTCGGCCATCATCTTGGCGGCGGCGGGCAACGGCGCATGCGCCGGTGCGGCGGAGGTGGGTGCCGCCTCGGCGCGCGGCGAGGGGCCGCCCGGAACCGCGACGGGACCCGAGGGCGCCCGCACCGGCTCGGTCTTCGCCGGCACCGGGGCAGCCGCGGCGGGGGCCGCGGGTTTCGCCGCACCATTGGCCGCGGCACCCGTACCGGCTGCGATGGTGCCGAGCACGGAGCCAGCGCTGACCTCCGCACCCTCCTGCGCCGAGAGGCTCTCGATCACGCCGCCGGCGGGGGCAGGGACTTCCACCGTGACCTTGTCTGTCTCGAGCTCGACCAGCGGCTCGTCCGCGGTGACGCTCTCGCCCACCTTCTTCAGCCAGCGTGCGACGGTCGCACTGGACACGCTCTCGCCCAGGCTGGGCACAAGGATATCGGTCGCCATTGTCTATTCGCCTTTTCTGAGCCGCGCGGTCACAGCCCGAGCGCTTTCCGCACCAGGGCTTCCTGCTGCGCCGCATGAATCTTGGCGAGGCCCGTCGCCGGGCTCGCCGCTTCCTCGCGCCCGACATAGACCGGCCGCTTGGCCTTGATGTCGAGCGCGCCCAAGACCTTCTCGATGCGCCGGTCCACGAAGGTCCAGCCGCCCATGTTCTCAGGCTCCTCCTGGCACCAGATGACCTCGGCGTTGGTGTAGGGCGTCAGCGTGCGCGCGAGGCTGATGCGCGGGAAAGGGTGCAGCTGCTCCAGCCGGATCAGCGCGACGTCCTTCACGCCCTTGTCGCGACGCTCGGCCAGCAGGTCGTAATAGACCTTGCCGGAGCACAGGACCACGCGCTTGACCTCCGAGGGTGCCACCAGTTCGTCGGTTTCCGGCAGCACCAGGCGGAAGGCGGTCCCGGGGCCGAAATCCTCCAGCTTGCTGACCGCGAGTTTGTGGCGGAGCAGGGATTTCGGCGTCATCAGGATCAGCGGCTTGCGGTAGTTCGCGCGCAGCTGGCGGCGTAGCGCGTGGAAGTAGTTCGCCGGCGTGGTGATGTTGCCCACGCGCATGTTCCGCTCGGCGCAGAGCTGCAGGTAGCGCTCATACCGCGCCGAGGAATGCTCCGGCCCCTGCCCTTCATAGCCATGCGGCAGCAGCATCACGAGGCCGGACATGCGCAGCCACTTGGTCTCGCCGGATGCGATGAACTGGTCGATGATCACCTGCGCGCCGTTCGCGAAATCGCCGAACTGCGCTTCCCACAACACCAGCGTGTTCGGGTCCGCGAGCGAATAGCCGTAGTCGAAGCCGAGCACGCCCATTTCCGAGAGCAGGGAGTTGAACGCCTCGAACCGCGTCTGGCCCTCGCGGATGTTGTTCAGCGGCACATAGTCGGCCTGGGTCACCTGGTCGGTCAACACGGAGTGGCGCTGAGAGAAGGTGCCGCGCTGCACGTCCTCGCCCGAAAGGCGCACCCGGTGGCCGTCGAGCAGCAGCGTGCCGAAGGCCAGCGCCTCGCCGGTGGACCAGTCGATGCCCTCGCCGGTCTCGATCGCCTGCTTCTTGGCTTCGAGCTGGCGAATGATCTTGGGGTTGGCGTTGAAATCGGCCGGCACGCGGGCGAGCGCGGCGCCGACTTCGCGCAGCGTCTCCAGCGGAATCGCGGTCGGCTCGTCCTTCTCCTCTGCATCGGATCCGGCGGGCTTCAGGCCCGACCAGTGGCCCTCCAGCCAATCCGCCTTGTTCGGCTTGAAGCTCTGCGCGGCCTGGAAGGCGTCGTCGAGCTGGCCCCAGAAGGCGTCGTTGATCGCCTTGCTCTCCTCGGCCGGCACCGAGCCTTCCTTGGCCAGCCGCTCCGCATACAAGGTGCGCGTGGTCTGCATCTCGCGGATGCGGGCATACATGATGGGCTGGGTGAAGGCGGGCTCGTCGGTCTCGTTGTGGCCGTGGCGACGGTAGCAGACGATGTCGAGCACGATGTCGGCGCCGAACTGCATGCGGAACTCGGCGCACATGCGCGCGCAGAAGACCACGGCCTCCGGGTCGTCGCCGTTCACGTGCAGGATGGGCGCCTGGATCGCCTTGGCGATGTCGGTGCAGTACAGGCCCGAATAGGCATGCGCCGGGACGGTGGTGAAGCCGATCTGGTTGTTGGTAATGATGTGGACCGTGCCGCCGGTGCGATAGCCGATGAGCTGGCTCATCGCCATCGTCTCATAGACCAGGCCCTGGCCGGCAAACGCCGCGTCGCCATGCAGCAGGATACCCATGACGGAGCGCCGGCCGACCGTGTCGCCCGCCATGTCCTGGCGCGCGCGCACCTTGCCCATCACCACCGGGTCAACCGCTTCAAGATGCGAGGGATTCGGCTGCAGCGACAGGTGCACCATCTGCCCGGAGATCTCGAGGTCGGTCGAGGTGCCGAGGTGGTACTTCACGTCGCCGGAGCCCTGCACGTCATCGGGCGTGGTCGACGAGCCGCGGAATTCCGAAAAGACCTGGGTGAAGGGCTTCTTCACCACATTGACGAGCGTGTTCAGGCGGCCGCGATGGGCCATGCCGATCGCGATCTCCTTCACGCCCTTGGCAGCGCATACCTCGATCACGGTCTGCACCGCATTGATCGTGGTCTCGCCGCCTTCGAGGCCAAAGCGCTTCGTCGTCGCGTATTTCTTCGCGCAGAAGGATTCAAACCCCTCCGCCTCGGTCAGCTGCTGCAGGATCTGGCGCTTGGCGTTGGTGTCGAAGGCCGTCAGCCAGGGCGCGCCCTCGATGCGGCGCTGGATCCAGGATTTCTGCTCGGGATCCTGGATGTGCATGAACTCGACGCCGATCGGGCCGCAATAGCTGGCGCGGCAGATCGCGAGGATCTCGCGAAGGGACGCGGCTTCCTTGCCCAGCACCATGTCGAGGAAGATCGGGCGGTCCATGTCCTCGTCGGCAAACCCGTAGCTCTTGGGATCGAGCTCCGGGTGGAGCTTGATCTTCTGCAAGCCGAGCGGGTCGAGCTGCGCCATCAGATGTCCGCGGACGCGGTAGCTGCGGATCAGCATCAGCGCGCGGATGGAATCGAGAACGGCGCGGCGGGTGGCCTCCGGGTCAGCTTCGGCGGCGCCCTTCGCAGCGGGCTTCTTCGGCTCGGGCGGCTCGCCAAAGCCTCCGCGCGGGCGAGGCGCCCAGGAGGCGCCCGAGGCGTCGGTGAGGACGGAGCGGGCCTCGTCGTTCAGGGCGGCAAACAATTCCTGGAAGGAGGGGTCGACGCTGTCGGGGTTTTCCGCCCAACGCGCGTAGAGGTCCGCGAGGAAGGCGGCGTTGGCGCCGTTCATTACCGTCGCGAGGATGTCCACTCCAGCCATTTAGTCCTCCACAAAAAAGTCCGGGAAAAGAATTTCCCCGAACCCCATTCTTTTATTTTTGATTTTTTGGTGCTGGCCGTGAGGTAGCACCAATAGATAAAAATAAAAGATTTGGGGCGTAAACGTATACGTTTGCGGGGGGAATTCTTTTCCCCCAGTCTTGCTTACCCTGCCAACGCCTTGACCATCGTCGAACCAAGTGCCGCCGGGCTTTCGGCAACATGGATGCCTGCGGCGCGCATCGCATCCATCTTCGCCTCGGCCGTATCCTTGCCGCCCGAAATCACCGCCCCCGCATGGCCCATGCGGCGGCCCGGAGGCGCCGTCGCACCCGCGATGAAGCCCACAACCGGCTTGTTCGGCTTGCCGGGGCCGAAATTCTCCCGCGCGAGGTATTCCGCCCCGAGGATCTCCGCCTGGCCGCCGATCTCACCGATCATGATGATGGACTTGGTCTCGTCATCGGCCAGAAACAACTTCAGCACGTCGATGAAATCGATGCCCTTCACCGGGTCGCCGCCGATGCCCACGCAGGTGGACTGGCCGAGGCCGGCCGCGGTGGTCTGGGCGACCGCCTCATAGGTGAGCGTGCCGGAGCGCGAGACGATGCCCACCGAGCCGCGGCGGTGGATATGGCCCGGCATGATGCCGATCTTGCAGGCGTCGGGGGTGATGACGCCGGGGCAGTTCGGGCCGACGAGGATGGAGTCCGTGCCGCACAAGGCGCGCTTCACGCGCACCATGTCCAGCACCGGGATGCCCTCGGTGATGCAGATGATCAGCGGCAGCTTGGCGTCGATCGCCTCGAGGATGGCGTCGGCGGCAAACGGCGGCGGCACGTAGATGACGGAGGCGTTCGCACCCGTGGCGGCCACGCATTCGGCCACCGTGTTGAACACCGGCAGACCGATATGGGTGGTGCCGCCCTTGCCCGGCGTGACGCCGCCCACGTAGTTCGAGCCGTAGGCGATGCCCTGCTCGGCGTGGAAGGTGCCCTGGGCGCCCGTAAAACCCTGGGTCATGACGCGAGTGTTCTTGTCGACGAGAACGGACATGGTTCAGGCTCCCGTCGCGCCGGAGACGCGCGCTTCGTTGACCGCGGCGACGACCTTGCGCGCGGCGTCGGCGAGGTTGTCAGCGGGAATGATGGCCAAGCCGCTCTCGGCCAGGATCTTCTTGCCGAGCTCGACGTTGGTGCCCTCCAGCCGGACGACCAAGGGAACGGACAAGTGCAGCGTCTTCGAAGCCTCGACGATGCCGGCGGCGATCATGTCGCACTTGGCGATGCCGCCGAAGATGTTGACCAGGATGGCCTTCACGTTGACGTCCGAGGTGATGATGCGGAAGGCTTCCGTCACCCGCGCCGCGTTCGCCGTGCCGCCGACATCGAGGAAGTTCGCCGGCGAGGACCCGTACAGCTTGATGATGTCCATCGTCGCCATCGCGAGCCCGGCGCCGTTGACCATGCAGCCGATCTCGCCGTCCAGCGCCACGTAGTTCAGGTCGTTCTTGACCGCGTCGAGCTCCTTCGGGTCCATCTCGGAATCATCGCGGAGCGCCTCCAGATCCTTGTGGCGGAACAGCGCGTTGTCGTCGAAGGAGACCTTGGCATCCAGTGCGACGATCTCGCCGGCCTTCGTGACCACCAGCGGGTTGATCTCGACGATGGCGCAGTCGAGCTCGTGGAAGGCGCGGGTGAGCGAGGCGACGAACTTCTCGAAGCTGCGCACCTGGCCGCCTTCGAGCCCGAGGCCGAAGGCGAGTTTTCGCGCCTGGAAGGGAGAAAACCCGGCGGCCGGGTCGATCGCGACCTTGAGGATCTTCTCGGGGTGGTGCTCGGCCACCTCCTCGATCTCCATGCCACCTTCGGTCGAGGCCATGATGGTGACGCGCGCGGTCTCGCGGTCGACCAGCAGGCCCAGGTACAGCTCGCGCGCGATGTCGCAGCCTGCCTCGACATAGACGCGGGAGACGAGCTTGCCGGCCGGGCCGGTCTGCTTGGTGACCAGCGTCTTGCCGATCATCGCCTCGGCAGCGGCGCGCGCTTCCTCGACCGATTTGGCGAGCCGGACGCCGCCCTTGCCCTGCGGGTCCTCGGCGAAGCGGCCGGCACCGCGGCCGCCGGCGTGGATCTGCGACTTCACCACGTAGATGGGGCCGGGCAGCTTCTCGGCCGCCGCGGCGGCCTCATCCGCATTCCACGCGATATGGCCTTCGAGCACCGCGACGCCGTAGCGGCGCAGCAGCTCCTTGCCCTGGTATTCATGGATGTTCATGCGGCGAGCTCCGTCACGGGTACGGGATGCGAAAGCGGCCCGGGGAGGCTCCCCGGGCCGCGTGGCCGATCAGCCGACCAGCTTTTTCGAAGCGTCGATCAGTTCCTGCACCGCGGCGCAGGATTTCTTGAAGGCGGCATCCTCGGCAGGGGTGAATTCCACCTCCAGGATGCGCTCGACGCCGCCGGCGCCGATCACGACGGGAACGCCGACATACATGCCGTCGATGCCGTACTGGCCGGACAGCCAGGCGGCGGCGGGCAGCACGCGCTTCTTGTCCTTGAGGTAGCTCTCGGCCATCGCGATGGCCGAGGCCGCCGGCGCATAGAAGGCGGAGCCCTTCTCCAGGAGCTTCACGATCTCGCCGCCGCCATTGGCGGTTCGCGTGACGATCGCGTCGATCTTCTCCTGCGTCGACCAGCCCATCTTGATCAGGTCGGGCACCGGCACGCCGGCGACGGTGGAGTAGCGCGTCAGCGGCACCATCGTGTCGCCATGGCCGCCGAGCACGAAGGCGGTCACGTCCTCGACGCTCACGTTGAACTCATGGGCGAGGAACAGGCGGAAGCGGCTGGAGTCCAGCACGCCGGCCATGCCGACCACCTTCTCCGGCGGCAGGCCCGACTTCTGCTGCATCACCCACACCATCGCATCGAGCGGGTTGGTGATGACGATGACGAAGGCGTCGGGGCAATGCGTCTTGATCCCCTCGGCGACCGTCGCGATCACGCCGGCATTCTTGGCGACCAGGTCGTCGCGGCTCATCCCCGGCATGCGCGGGAAGCCAGCCGTGACGATCACAACGTCGGAGCCCGAGATATCTGCGTAGTCCCCGGTGCCCTTCATCTCGCTGTCGAACCCGTCCACCGGGCCGGACTGCATGATGTCGAGCGCCTTGCCGGCGGCGACGCCGGGGAAGACGTCGAACATGACGACGTCGCCCAGATCCTTCAGGCCAATCAGGTGAGCAAGCGTGCCGCCGATATTGCCAGCGCCGATCAGCGCAATTTTCTTGCGGGCCATCACCGCATCCTTCTCTGAAAGGGCCTCAACCAGGGCGACATAGGGGTCGCGCCTAACTAGACCCTGGCCCTACGCCGGGCAAGGCGCCCGGGTTACGGGCGGCCCAGCCATGCGCGGGCGCTTCGCCGAAGGCGCCTGATTTTCTGGCAACACCGACCGAAAGCGTCAGATCGGCAGGCAGCGCATGATCGTGGTGTGGCCATGCGCCGGCGTCTCGACCGTACCGGTCGGGCAGGAGATGGTCTGCACGCCCGCGGCCTGCGGCAGGCCAGACTGCCAGGCGAAGCGGCGCTCGCCGCCGCAGCGGACCGCGCCCCGGCCGCGCCCGCAGCTGGCGGCGTGGTGCGAGCCGCCGCGGGAGGCGGTCTGGTAATACCCGCCGCGCATCCCAGCGCGCCCGTACGGACCGCGTGCGAAGCGCGAGCCGTAGAGGCTGCCGCGTCGCGAGAACTGGCCGCGGGCGTGGCGCGACAACGGTGTCGCGGCCTGGCGACGCCCGCTCATCTGGCGCGCCATCGGCGGCACGGCGTGGTAGCGGCCGGCGGCGTGACGCGGTGTTTGCATCACGCTCGGGCGGCCGCCATGGGCCTGCCGCGCGACGGCGCCGCGGGTGGAGATCGCGGCGGGCGCCGTCGCCGTCCGCACCGGCCCGGGCTGGCTCACGCCTTGGCCGCGCCCGCGCTCGGAAGCCGCACTCGCCGCGCCCGCCAGGCCGCAGGAGAGAAGCGCCAATAGAATGAATCGCATACGATGATCCCCCTCTTGGTAACCGGGTGACATATCGCGTGAGCGGTTGCAAGCAGGGATTGCCGTTACATCGCATTCGCAAAGACGAGCCCGGGTGGCGGTTGCTCTATCCTTGCGCAGCCGGCGCCAGGATTACGTCAGATGCGGCAGCGCGAGGTAATCCTGGCTCTGCATCTCCGTCAGGCGCGACGCCGTGCGTTCGAACATCGCCGCGTTCTCGCCGCGCTCATAGAGAAGGTCCGGCGTCGCCTCGGCGGAGGCGACCAGCTTGCAGCGATGCTCGTACAGCGCGTCGATCAGGGTGATGAAGCGCCGCGCCTTGTCGAAATTCTCCGGCCCCAGGCGGGGAATGCCGTCGACGACCAGCGTGTGGAAATGGGTGGCGATTGCCAGGTAGTCGGCTGGGCCGAGCGGGCGCCCGCACAGCGCGTCGAAATCGAACCGTGCGACGCCGCGCGCCGCCTGCGGCACCGCGATGGTGCGGCCGAGCAGGCTCAGGCTGTCGGGCTTGCCGTGCGCCTCGCCCGTGAGGTCGGCGAAGGCGGCGTCGAGCGCGCGCTCGGCGCGGCCATCGGCCGGGCTGTGCCAGGTCGGCAGGCCGCGGATGCGCTCGCGGCGATAGTCGCGCGCGGCATCGAGGTGCACCACGTCGATATGCCGCTGGATCAGCGCGATGAAAGGCAGGAAGGCGTCGCGGCCGGGCTTGCCCTTGAACAGGTCGTCGGGCGCGGTGTTCGAGGTCGCGACCACCACCGTGCCGCGCTGGAACAGCGCCTCGAACAGCCGGCCCAGGATCATCGCGTCGACGATGTCGTGCACCTGGAACTCGTCGAAGCACAGCAGCGCGCCATCGGCAGCGATGGCGTCGGCCAGCGGCGGGATCGGGTCCGTCGCGTCGCCATGCTGCTGCTTCCAGACGTGGATGCGGCGGTGGCATTGCTGCATGAACTGGTGGAAGTGCAGGCGCTGCTTGCGCGGCACCTCGGCGGTGGCGAAGAACATGTCCATCAGCATGGATTTGCCGCGCCCGACGGCGCCGACCAGGTACAACCCGTGCGGCGCGTCGGGCGGCGCTTCCTCCATCGCCTTGCGGCGGAAGAAGCGGGCGAACAGCCCGCCCTCCTCCGCGGCTACGCCGGGCTTGGGGTCGTAGTGGCGGGTGCGGCGCCACAGATCCTGCAGCACCTCCGCCGCCTGCGCCTGGGCGGGGTCGGCGTTCAGCGCGCCCTCGGCGATGCGGGCGCGGTAGGCAGCCAGAGGACCGGAATTCGGGCCGGCGCTCGGGGGGGTATCGGCATCCATGGCGGCGCGGATAGCCGCATTGCCGGCCCGCGACAACCAGGGGCGTTTGACAGGCGCCAGTCGCCTCCGCAGCTTGCCGCCGCCAACGCCCGTGAGGAATTCCGCCGTGACCTTGCCCGCACCCGCGGCGCCACGTTTCGCCCTGGTCTACCACCCGGACGGCTACGCGACGAAGGGCGTGGAGCCGCTCGGCCGTCGCGTCGCCGGCGAGGAATTCTTCCTCGCGCTGGTCTGCGAGGGCGGCCTTGCCGAGATCATCGGGCTGGTCGGCGGCCGCGCCAATGGCGAGGCGTTCATCCGCCACGCCGCGGCGCTGAACCCCGCGCTACCCGCCCGCGCCGTGACCGCCGCAGACCCCGCCCCGCTCGACGAGGCCGGCACCCTGTTCATCCCCGGCCCCGGCCTCGCGGACAAGGCCTGGCTGCGGCGACGGCGGCGGCAGGATGGCCATAGCCTGCTCGGCATCACCCACACCACGGCGACGACCCGCGTCATGAACGCGCTGGCGGACAACCTTACCGCCCCGGTGCAGCCCTGGGATGCCATCATCTGCACCTCACGCGCGGTCCGCGCGATGGTCGCGCGCGTGATGGAGGAGCAAAGCGCCTACCTGCGCGAGCGATTCGGCGCGGCGCGCGTCGAATGGCCGCAGCTGCCGGTGCTGCCGCTCGGCGTCGAGACCGAGGGTTTCGCGGCGCTGCCCGTCGCCCGCGCCGCCTGGCGCGCCGAGCTCGGCATCGGGGAGGGCGACGTCGCGGTGCTGTGCGTCGCGCGCTTCAGTCACGAGACGAAGTTCAACCCGCTGCCGCTGTTCATCGCGCTGCGTGAAGCCCAGGTCCAAGCGCCGGCGCAGCGCTTCCACCTGCTGCTGGCCGGCTGGTACGAGAACGACGTCCAATCCGCGCTGTTCGCCGATGGCGCGGCCGCGCTCTGCCCCGGCATCACCATCCACCGGCTCGACGGGCGCGAGCCGCGGGTGCGGCGCGAGATCTGGTCGGCCGCCGACATCTTCACCCTGCCGGTGGACAATGTGCAGGAGACCTTCGGTATCGCCCCGGTCGAGGCGATGGCGGCGGGGCTGCCGGTCGTGACCGGGGACTGGGACGGGTTCCGCGACACCGTCGTGCATGGCGAGACCGGCTTCGCGGTCGCGACCTGCATGGCCGGGCCGCTCGACATGCTCGGCTACCGGCACGAGGCGGCGGTCGACGGCTATGGTCGCTACTGCTCCGCCGTCGCGCAGTCCACCGCGCTCGACGTCGCGGCCCTTGCCCAATCCTTTGCAACCCTCGCGCGCGATCCCGCCCTGCGCCGTCGGATGGGCGAGGCAGGCCAGCGCAGGGCGCGCGCCTTGTTCGACTGGCGCGTCATCGTGCCGCAATACCTGGCCCTTGCCGCGGAGCTGGCGGCGATGCGCGCGCGAGGCGGCGCCCGCGTGCCCGTGGCGCCGGGCCGCCCGGCCAACCCCGCCGCGCAGGATCCCTTCGCGCTGTTCGCCGAATACCCGACCGCGCGCCTTGCCTCCGGGGATCGCTTCGCTCTGTTGCCCGGCACCACGATCGCGACGATCGAGGCAATCGTCGCGCTGCGCAGTGCGGTGGCATTCGGCCGCATGCTGCCGGGGCGCGGCGGCCTCGCCTGCATCATCGCGGCACTCGAGGAGGCGCCCCAGGACGGCGCAGCCCTCGCACGCCGCTGTCCCAACCTGGAACCGGCGGAGGTGATGCGCGGCCTCGGCTGGATGATGAAATTCGGCCTGCTCACACGCGCAACTTGAAACCACTACGGCGTGAGGGCGTTTCGGTCACCGACACCCCCTTCCATCCAAACCTGGAGCTCGCCCCCATGGCCATGAACACGACCGGTACCCAGACCGAAGAAAACCTGCGCAACTCAGCCGAAGCTGCCAAGGACACCGTCCAGGCGGAAATCTCCGCGCTGCGCGCGAAGGTCGAGACGCTGATGTCCGACCGCGTCTCCCCGGCCGTGAGCCGCATCGTCGACCGCGCCGAGAACGTGGCCGGCGACGCCGCCGCGACCGTGCGCGAGCAGGCCAACCGCCTGTCCGACACCGTGCAGGAGCGCCCGATCGCGGCCCTCGCCGTGGCCGCGATCGCCGGCTTCATCACCGCACACCTGCTGCGCCGCTGAGCCATGCGGACCTTTCGGCTTCTTGCTGCTGCGGCGGAAGCCGAAGGGCTCCGGCTCAGGCGCACCGGCGAGGCGTTCGGTCGCCGCGCCGCGTTGACCGCCGTGGCCGCCGTCTGCGGCCTCGGCGCGCTGATCATGATCCACATCGCCGGCTGGTATTTGCTGGTGGTGCCACTCGGTCCTGCCGGTGCCGCGGGCGGGGTCGCACTCGTTGATCTCGTCATCGCCGGTCTCTTCCTGCTGCTTGCGCGACCGCGCTTCGATCCCGTTGCCCAGGAGGCGCTGATGATCCGGCGCGAGATGGTGCGTGCGGCTGTAGGTCCCGGCGCTCTCGGGTCGACCCTGTGGCGCCCGGCCGTCTCCGTGGGGAGCATCCTGACAAACATCCTGCTGGCCCGCCGCCGCCGCTGAGCGCGCGCTTCTCGTATCCGTGTTTCCGCGCGCCGCAACCGGAGTGCGCGGAAACGGTTCAAAGCGCAGCCGGGTTGTTTCCGGCCCATCCAAGGAGAACATCCATGAAGTCGCACAGAAAGATCTCGACAAGCAAGCGCAGCATCATCCTGCCGGCCACGCTCGTCGCCGGCATGATCGCGGCGCCGATGCTCGCCTTCAGCCAGACCGCCCCGGGCGGCGCCAACACCAACCCGCCGCCGGCCGCGTCGCCCGCCAATCCGGCGCCCGCGGCACCTGGCACCGCCGGCACAACGGCGCGCCCGACGACCACGACGACGACAACCACCGCGACCTCTCCGGGCACTGTGACCGGCACCCCGACCAACCGCGCCAGCCGCATCATCGGTGCCAACGTGCACAATGAGCGCAACGAGACGATCGGCGAGATCGAGGACCTGATCATCAACGCCAGCGGCGGCGCTCCCACGGCGATTCTGTCCGTCGGCGGCTTCCTCGGCATCGGCGCGCGCCTCGTCGCGGTGCCGCTGAGCGAGCTGTCTTTCAACACCGAGCGCGAGCGCTGGATGCTCAACGGTGCGACGAAGGAGTCGCTCCAGGCGCGCCCGGCCTATACCTACCAGTCGCGCAGCTGAACAAGGCCGCCAGCCGATTTGGCTGGCGTCAGGGACTGACCAACGGGGCGGGGTGGTGCATCATGCACCCCCCGCCCTAGTTGCGCCGAGGCTTTACAACATGGATGCCGCGCCAGCCTTTCACGAACAGCCAAGCCTGGCGCGGCGCGTCTGGGAGGCGGCCGCGTCCGACCGGATCTCGCTTACGGCCGCCGGCTGCGCCTTCTACGCGATGCTGGCCCTGTTTCCGGCGCTGTCGCTGGTGGTCTCGCTCTATGGCACCCTGTTCGACGTGCGCACCATTGAACCGCAGATCGAGAGCCTGCGCCGTTTGCTGCCGGAGGAGACCTTCGACCTCATCGCCGCGCGCCTGCACGACCTGGTCTCGGCCGAGCGCCACGGGCTGGGCTGGGGGGCGGTCGTGAGCGGCCTGATCGCGTTGTGGAGCGCGGGCGCGGGCATCCGCGCCATGCTGGCTGCGCTCAACATGGCCTGGAGCGCGACCGAGGCGCGCGGCTTCTTCTATTTCCACGCTCTCTCGCTTGGACTGACGGTGGCCGCGATGCTGGTCGCGGCGACGGCGATCGCGCTGCTGGTGCTGATGCCGCCGGCGCTGGCCTTCCTCGGCGTGGCGCAGCTCGACGCGCTGTACTGGCAAGGGGCGTCGCTGGGCGTCACGCTCGCCTTTGTCTTCCTCGGCATCGTCATCGTCTATCGCGTGGGGCCGGTGGGCGGCGGGCAGCATTGGCGGCGCATCGTGCCAGGGGCTGCGATCGCGACGCTGATCTGGGCGTTCGCCTCGGCCGCCTTCTCGCTCTATGTCGGCCGCATCGCCAATTACGACCGGATGTACGGGACGCTGGGCGCCGCTGTGGGTCTGCTGATGTGGTTCTATGTCAGCATTTATGTCGTGCTGCTCGGCGCCGAGGTGAACGTGGCGCTGACCCAGCGCGATGCGGAGCGCACGATCGCCGATGGCCGGGGATAGCCTCGCCCGGCACATCCTCGCCCTCGACCGTCGCGGCGCGCTGCGCGGCGGCGTCGCGTTGGCGGCATTGGCCGCCATCTCGGCACCGGCGCGCGGGGAGGACGAAGTGCGCGAGAACCCCTTCACGCTCGGCGTCGCCTCGGGCGAACCGCGCCCCGACGGCGTGGTCTTGTGGACGCGGCTGACCGGCATTGCCGCGCCGGTGCCGGTCACCTGGGAGGTGGCGGCGGATGAACGCTTCGCGCGCATCCTCCGCCGCGGCGAAGCGGTCGCGCAGGCCGAGGACGGCCACAGCCTGCACATCGAACTCTCCGGGCTCACGCCGTCGAGTACCTGGTTCTACCGCTTCCGCGCCCGCAGCTACGTGAGCCCCACAGGGCGAACCCGCACCGCGCCCGCGCCGGGTACGGAGGCGACAATCCGCTTCGCCAATGCCGGATGCCAGCATTTCGAGCATGGCCATTTCACCGCCTGGCGGCACATCGCCGAGACCCCGCTCGACGCCGTCTTCCACTATGGCGACTACATCTACGAGTATCGCGGCCTGCGCCCGGAGGATGGCGGCTGGGCGGCACGCTCGCGCATCCGCATGCACGAGGGCGGCGAGACGCTGACGCTCGAAGACTACCGCGCGCGCCACGCGCAGTACCGCGCCGACCCAAACCTGCAGGGGGCGCACGCCGCGCACCCCTTCATCGTGAGCTACGACGACCACGAGGTCAGCAATGACTGGGCCGGCGGAGCACCGCCCTCGGCGGAATTCGCGCTACGCCGTACCGCGGCGCTGAAGGCGTGGTGGGAGGCGATGCCGCTGCCGCGCGCCATGCTGGAAGGGCCGGCCTATCGGCGCTTCCGCTTCGGCCGCCACGTCGCCCTCCACGCGCTCGACACCCGCGCCCATCGCGATGCGCAGCCCTGCGGCGGGCGTGGCCGCTGCGACGCGATCACGCGCGCGGATGCACAGATGCTCGGCGCTGCGCAGGAGGCCTGGCTGAGCGAAGGCCTCGCCGCCGCGCGCGACGCGACCTGGCAGATCCTGGCGCAGCAGGTGCCGATGATGCGCCGCGTCCTGGGGAACGGCGCGCTGAGCCTCGACAAATGGGACGGCTACCCGGCCGCCCGCGCGCGGCTGCTCGGTGCGATTGCGGAGCGCGGCATCGGCGGCGCGGTGGTGCTTTCGGGCGATGTCCACCGCGCGTTGGCGGCGACCCTGCACGCCGAACCCGAGGATGCGGCGAGCGCGCCGCTCGCCACCGAGTTCACCGCCACCTCGGTGACCAGCGAGGGCGATGGTGCCGACATCACCGGTCGCCCGGTGCTGCTCGACCGCAACCCGCACATCGCGCATTTCGGCGCCCGCCGCGGCTTCACCCTTCACGAGGCCGGACCACGCGGATTCTCGGCCAGCTTTCGCGCCCTGCCCTACGTCTCGCGCCCGGACGCACCGCAGGCCGAGGACGCGCGTTTCCATGTCGAACCCGGCCGACCCGGGCTGCACCGGGCATGATCACGCGGCGCGCGCTGCTGGGCGCCGTGCCGGTGGTGGCGATGCTGCCACCTGCCTACGCCATCGGCATCGAACCCTACGCGGCGCCGCGCATCGCACGATACGCGCTGGCATGGCCCGGGCCACGCCTGACCATCGCCGCACTGGCCGACCTGCACGCCGGCGGGTCGACCATGACGGAGGCGCGGATCGCCGCCATCGTCGCGGCGACCAACGCGCTGGCGCCGGACCTCATCGTGCTGCTCGGCGATTACGGCTTTGCCAGCCTGCTCGGCGCGCCGCTGCCGCAGGCGGTGGTGGCGGGCCACCTTGCGGGTCTGCGCGCGTCGCTCGGCACCCATGCGGTGCTGGGCAACCATGACTGGTGGGAGGATGGCGCGGCGCGGCGCAGCGGCGATGCCAGCGTGGTGCCCATCATCGCCCGCGAGCTCGCCGGCGTTGGCATCGGCGTCCTTCGCAACGCCGCGCGGCGCTTCGACGGCTTCTGGCTCGCCGGCCTCGACAGCCAATGGGCCTTCGGGCGCAGCCTCGGCGCGCATGATCTTGGCGCGACGCTCGCCGCGATGACCGATCCCGCCCCCGCAATTCTGCTGGCGCATGAGCCGGACAGTTTTGCGCAGATGCCGCGTCGGTTCGACCTCACCCTCTCCGGCCACACCCATGGCGGGCAGGTGAGCGTGGCGGGGCGGGCGCCCTTCGTGCCGTCGCTGTATGGGCAGCGCTATCGTCACGGCCTGATCGTGGAGGATGAGCGCCGGCTGATCGTCTCGGCCGGTCTCGGCACCACCTTCCTGCCGGTGCGCTTCAACGTGCCGCCCGAGATTGTGCTGGTGACGCTCGGGACCTGAGCGGTCCATCATGCGGCCGGGAAAAACGGGAGGAACGGACATGGCACGCATCGGCTTCGTGGGCCTGGGCAACATGGGCGGCCCGATGGCGCGCAACCTGGTCAAGGCGGGGCACGAGGTCGCAGTGTTCGACCTGGTCGCCGAAGCCATGACCAGCGTGACCGGCGCATCGCCTGCAGCGACCGCCGCGGATGCCGCCCGCGGCGCGGAATTCGTCATCACCATGCTCCCCGCGGGCCAGCATGTGCGCGACGCCTGGCTCGGCGCCGGCGGCATGGCCGCCGCCAGCATCGAGGACGCCGTGCTGATCGACTGCTCCACCATCGACGTGGACTCCGCGCGCGCCGTCGCCGCCAGCGCGCACCGGCCCTTCCTCGATGCGCCGGTCTCCGGCGGCGTCATGGGCGCGGAGGCCGGCACGCTCACCTTCATGGTCGGCGGCACAAGCGATGCCTTCGCCCGCGCGCAGCCCATCCTGGCGCAGATGGGCCGCAGCATCATCCATTGCGGCGATGCCGGGGCCGGGCAAGCTGCGAAGCTGTGCAACAACATGATGCTCGCCGCCATCATGGGCGTGACCGCGGAAGCCTTCCTGCTGGCCGAAAAGCTCGGCCTCTCGCACCAGGCGCTGTTCGACGTGGCCAGCAAATCCAGCGGTCAAAGCTGGGCACTCACCACCTACTGCCCGGTGCCCGGCCCGGTGCCGACGAGCCCGGCCAACCGCGACTACAAGGCAGGCTTTGCGACGGCGCTGATGGTGAAGGATGTGGGGCTGGCGCAGGAGGCGGCGGCGGCGGCGGGGCTGGAGACGCCGGTCGCGGCGAAGGCGCTGGAACTGTATCGGCGGTTCGCGGCGGAGGGTGGGGCGGGGAAGGATTTCTCGGGGATTATCGAGATGATGCGGGGGTAGAAGAAGGCGAGGATAGAGTTCCCCTGGCCCTTTTACGCGCCGCTTCCGAAAACCCGCACCGCCGCCGCGAACACCTCGGGCGCCTCACGCGGGATGCAGTGCCCAACAGCGGGAATCACCTCGCGCGCGAAGGGTCCGGTGAAGTGGCGCTGGCAATCCTCGCTCTGCTCCGGCGGTGACACGCCGTCGGATTCCCCGTGCAGCACAACCGTCGGCACCGTGATCAAGGGCTGCGCGGCGAGGGCCGCTTCCATCGCGTCATAGGCGGGATCGCCGGCCGCCGCGCGATGGCGATGCCGGTAGGACTGGATCACCACGGCGGCGTAGTCGGGGTTGGTCCAGTCGGCGGCCGTCTCGAGGAATTCGGCGTCGGAGAAGTTCCAGTCCGGCGACCACATCTGCCACAGCAGCAGGTTCACGTCGGCGGGGGTGTCGCGCATCGCGGCGGCGCCGCGCTCGGTGTGGAAATACCATTGGTACCAGTGGCGGAGTTCCTGTGCGGGCAGGCCGGGCCTCGCGCTGCCGGCGATGTCCCGGATGTTGTAGCCGGTGCCTGTGACGAGGCCCGCGACGCGCTCGGGGTGCAGCGCGGCCACGATGCAGGCGGCGCGCCCTCCCCAGTCATAGCCACCAACGACGGCGCGCGGGATCGCCAGCGCATCCATCAGATCGATC
Organism: Plastoroseomonas arctica; assembly: GCF_018128965.1. GTDB lineage: Bacteria > Pseudomonadota > Alphaproteobacteria > Acetobacterales > Acetobacteraceae > Plastoroseomonas > Plastoroseomonas arctica. Next base: position 148,723 of record NZ_JAAEDH010000003.1, on the reverse strand, counting down.
AGATCCTGGCCGAGCGCGGCCTGCTGGCCCGAGCGTGGCGTGTCGTCGCGCAGGAAGCGCGTGGCGCCATGGCCGCGGAGCGACGGAACCACCACGCGCCAGCCCTCGGCGGCCAGGATGGGGGCAACCGCATCGTAGTCGCGCGCGCCATAGGGGAAGCCGGGCAGCAGGATGGCGGGCAGGCCATCCTCGGAGCCGGTGATGGTGCAGTCGATGTCGAGCGTGGGGGTGCGGACCAGGGTCATCGCCATTTCCTGTGCATCCAGAGCCATTGGCCGGGGTGTTCGCGGATCCAGCCCTCGACGACCTGATTCATCGCCGCGGTCGCGCCGGGCACGTCGACCAGGCCCTCCACATCCCGCGGCAGGTCGAGGGCGTCGGTCAAGTCCAGGCGGAAGCGGCCGTTGGGAAGTCGGATGGCGCGCGCGCCATGCACCGGGCAATCGAAGCGGCGGGCGAGCTGAGCGATCAGCGGATTGGCCGCCGCCTCGCGCCCGAGGAAGGTGATGCGCGGGCCGCGCCCGAAGCGCTGGTCGATCAGCATGCCCACATGCAGGCCGCGCTCCAGCGCGCTCGCCATGCGCAGCGGCGCGAAGGGGCCCGCCGGGATCAACTCGCCCATGGAATTCTTGCGCAGCGCCAGGATCTCGCGCGCGACGGCGCGGATATTGGGCGTGCGGTAGAGCGCCGCGGCGGGCAGCCCGCACTTGGCGGCCGCGATCATCGGCAATTCCCAATTCGCCAGATGCGCCGCGAAGATCAGCGCCGGCTTGCCGTCGCCGGCGAGCTCGAGGAAGCGCGCGGCGACCTCGGGCGCGATCAGGATGCGGCCATCCGGCGATGGCGCGTCGGGGTCGTAATCCCAGATCGTCTCCATGTGCACGTATTCGCAGGTGGTGCGGCCGAGATTGTCCCAGGCCTCGCGCAGGACGGCGCGGCACCAGGCCTCGTCGCGGTCGGGGAAGCTCGCCGCGATGTTGTCGCGCGCGATGCGGTTGTAGCTGGTGAGCGGGCCCAGGGTGCGGGTGAGGAAGGCGCCAATGGCCGGCGCCCCGCGCGAGCCGAGGACACGCATGAGCGCAAACAGGCCGCGCAACAGCGCGCCGAGGGCGGCGTCCATCACAGCGTCACGACGATCTTCCCGAACACGCGGCGGCTTTCAAGGCGTTCGAGGCCTTCGGTGAAGCGTTCCAGTGGCACCACGGTATCGACCACCGGCAAAATCCCTCGCGTCATCTTCGCGTAGCCATCGGCGATGTTGCGCATCGCGGCGCCGAAACTGCCGAAAATGCGTAGCTGGCGCTGGAACAGCATCATCAGGTTTGTCTCGGCGGAGACGCCCGAAGTCGACCCGCAGGTCACCAGTCGCCCGCCCATGCGCAGCGACAAAAGGCTACCGGACCAGGTGGTAGCGCCGACATGCTCGAATACGACGTCCACGCCCTTCTTGCCGGTGATGCGGCGCGCGACGGTGGGGAAATTCTGCGTCGAATAATTCACGACATGATCGGCGCCAAGGTCGCGCGCCTTGGCGCATTTCTCGTCATCGCCGGCGGTCGCAATCACCGTGCAGCCGAGATCCTTCGCTATTCGGATGGCGACCGTGCCGATCCCCGACCCCGCCGCATGGATCAGGATGGTCTCGCCGTGCTCGAGCTTCGCATTGTCGAACAGCATGTGCTCGACGGTGGAGAAGGTGATCGGCCCGCAGGCCGCGTCCTCCCAGGAGATGCCGTCCGGCACCGCGACCATCAGCCGCTCATCGAGGTTGGCGAGGTCGCGGGCGAAGCCATCGACGTGGAAGCCCATCACGCCGCGCACGTCCTCGCACAGATTGTCGCGGCCCGCGCGGCACGCCTTGCACACGCCGCAGGTCAGCGCGCCATAGGGGGCGACGCGATCGCCGATCTTCCAGCGCGTCGCGCCGGGGCCGGTGGCCACCACCTCGCCCACGGCTTCCGCGCCGACTGCGAGGGGGAGGTCGCGCTTGGCGAAGGCCATGCCGCGCCAGCCCCAGACATCGATGTGGTTCAGCGCCATGGCGCGCATGCGCACCTGCACCTGGCCGGGGCCGGGCGGGGCCGGCGCATCGACGGTGTCTAGCCGCAGGTCCCGGTCGCCGTGGAGGCGGAGCGCACGCATCATCGTCAGGCCTCGGGAGGTGCGGAGAGCAGCAGGCACACATTCTGCCCGCCGAAGCCGAAGGAGTTGGACAGCACGTGGCGCAGCCCGTTCACCTGGCGCGCGGTGTTCGGCACCACGTCGAGCATGATCGATGGATCGGGCTCCACATGGTTGATGGTGGGCGGCAGCACCTGGTCGCGGATGGAGAGCAGGCTCGCCGCCGCCTCGATGGCACCGGCGGCGGACAGCGTGTGACCGATCATCGACTTGATCGAGGAGATGGGCGGCGGTGCCTCGCCGAAGACGGCGCGCATGCCGAGCGCTTCCATCTTGTCGTTCTCCGGCGTGCCGGTGCCGTGGCCGTTGACGTAGCCGACTTCCACGGGGGCGACGCCGGCATCGGCGATGGCGTTGCGGATGGCGCCAATGATCGCGGCGCCATCGGGGTTGGAGCGGGTGCGGTGGAAGCTGTCGGCGCGCTCGCCGCAGCCGGCGACCAGGCCGATGATGCGCGCACCGCGTGCGCGGGCAGCCTCATAATCCTCCAGCACCAGCGCGGCCGCGCCCTCGGCCATCACAAAACCGTCGCGGGATTTCTCGAAGGGGCGCGCGGCGCGGGCCGGGTCCTCGTTGCGGGTCGACAGCGCGGAGAGCAGCGAGAAGCGGATCAGCGCCTCCGGTTGCACGCTGCCATCCGCACCCACGGCGATGGCGGCCAGCGTCTCGCCACGCTGGATGGCCTCGACCGCAGTCTGGATCGCGGTCGCACCGGTGGCGCAGGCCGTGGTGGTGGAGATCGGCGCGCCCTTGGTGCCGAAGCGCGCCGCGAGACGCTCGCCGATGCCGCCGAACAGGAAGGTCTCGTACAGGTCGCGATGGCCGGTCGCCGCGCGCACCATGTCCGGGTAGCGGCCGGCATGCGCGGCGCGGGCGAGGGCGAAGCGCTGAGGCCATTCATGCTCGACAGGCGGCATGCCGAGCATCAGCGCGCCCGGAAAATCGCCCTCGCTGCCAATGCGCGCTTCCGCGATGGCCTCGGCGATGGCAAAGGCGGCCATGCGCTCGACGCGCTGAGGGGAGGAGAAGGCGGTGCTGCCGCCATCGTCCTCCTCGGGCAGGTCCACGGTGCCGGCGATGGTGGTCTTGAGGTGATCGAGCGGAAACCGCCCGATGCGGCGGATGCCGCTGTCGCCGGCGAGCAGGCGCGCCCACGACAGCGCCGCACCCCAGCCGAGTGGGGTCACCATGCCGATACCTGTGACGGCGACCAGCGGGCGGCCGAGATGGTCCTTCATATTGCGGGCTCCACCAGGGCCAACGCCTCGCCGCGGAAGATGCCGAAGCCGGTCACCAGGATCTGGCGCGGCGCGGCACGCGACACCGTGTCGGCGGGGTCGAGCACGGGGTAGAAGCCGCCTTCCCCGATGGCGGTGGCGGCGAGGGCGACGTGCGCCGGGAAGCTCGCCTCGGTGCCATGGCCGATCAGGGTGCCCGGGCGGCGCGTCACCGCATCGGGCAGCGCGGCGAGGAAGCGCGCCTCATCGGCCTGCACGGCGGCACCCGAATCGCCAGACAGCACGCCAAGCGCACCCGCGGCGATCGGCAGCTTCGCCAGCAAGCCGGTGGCGCTCGCCGCGGCGTCGCCGGGGCCTGCGCGGCGGGATGCGTCGGTCGCCACGCCGCTGAGTTTCGCGATGCCGCGCACGCCGCGTGCGCGCGCATGCTCGGCGTGTTCCAGCACCAGGAATGCGGACATGGCGCCCAGCACCGCGCCACCACCGGCGCGTTCGGAAACCGGCACCGGCGCGCCCTGCCACAACGCGCCGCCCGGCGCGTAGAGCAACACCATGTCCCAGCGCTGCGCCGCGAAGGCGCCCCCCACCAGCGCGATCTCGCCGCGCCCCTCGGCGAGCCGCGCATGCGCGATTCGGATGGCGTCGGCCGCGGCACTCTCCTCGCCCATGAATGTGCGGGAGGAGCCGGTCACGCCATGCACGATGGAGATGTTGCCGGCGAGCAGGTTCGACAGCTGCGCCAGGAACAGCGTCGGGCGCAGTCCGTTGGCCAGGCGCTCGTTCAGGATGGGGCCGGATTCCGTCTCCGGCCGGTCGGCCAGCTCGGTGGCGATCGCCTCATCCACCGTAACGTCGCGCTCGCCGCCGCCGGCGGCGACGATCAGGTGCATGTCGGCGACCAGGCCGCGCGCGCCGGCATCGTCGATGGCCAAGCCCGCGGCATAGGTGCCCAGGCGCTGCCAGGGCTCCATCTGGCGCTGGTCGCCCTTGCGCGGGATCTGCGCATCGAGGTTCAGGACCGGCAGCGGGTGCACCGGGTAGGGCGCGAAGGTCTCGGTGTCGACGACCGGCGTCGCTCCCGCGTTCAGCGCCTGCCAATGCGCGGCGCGGCCCTCGCCCAATGAGGTGACGAGGCCTATGCCGGTGATCCAGATCTCGCGGTTCATGCGGGCGTCATCCCGATCTCGACGGCGCGCGCGCGCATCGCCTGCTCCAGCTTCGGATCCGGGAAATCCATGATGCGGAAGGTGAGCTCGGCGTCGCAGATGCGCTTGCCCTCCGCCAGTATGCGCGCCGAGGTCACGGCATAGCCCGACCCGTCATGGACCAGGGAGGCCTCGATGGTCAGCGCCGCACGCGGGGCGACGAAGCTGCGCAGCTTCGCCTCCTTCACCGAGGCGAGGAACGCCATGCGGGAAAAGTCGATGCGCGAAAGCAGCAGGAAGCCCGAGGCCTGCGCCATCGTCTCGATCAGCAGCACGCCGGGGACCAGCGGGTGGCCGGGGAAATGGCCCTCGAAGACGGGGCTGCTCTCGGGCACCGTCGATGTCGCGGTGATCGCCTCGGGCGTCACGGTCACCACGCGGTCGATCATCGAAAAATATTCGAGCAGCATCGCTGCCGAGCCTCAGGCGGCCTTCGCCGCGACCAGCTCCTCGACGCGGGTGGCGAGGTTCTTCATGACGAAATACTTCTCCGGCGGCGCGGTGCCGGCATTGACCTCCTGCGTCCAGGCCTCGACCGGCACCTTGATCCCAAAGGCCTTGTCGATGGCGAAGACGATGTCGAGGAAATCCAGGCTGTCGATGCCGAGGTCGTTGATCACATGGCTGTCGGGCGTGATCGCATCACGCTTGACCTCGCTGTTTTCGGCAATGATGTCGGCAATACGTTCGAACGCCGAGGCCATGGTGGCGCGCCTCCGGTCAGGGGTGTCGGGCTTTGGTGGGGGGGTCCATGCCCCGAAGCGGGCGGTTTGGCAAGCGCGAGGGCGGGCCGCCGCGTTCCGTGCCATGGTGGGGCACCCCATCCCGAAAGATCCCTCCAGGCGCCGCATGCTTCTGGCCGTGCTCGCGGCGTATCTTACCGTCAGGGCGGAGGAGCCGGTCGTCCGGTTCATGGTCATCGGGTTGCCAAACGGCGCCGCGCTGCCCATCGAGACCCCCCTGGTCTCCGGCGGAGGGGTCCGTGCCGCGCCACCCGGCTCGACGTGGCCGCGCCGACGCAAACCGGCGACTGCCGCGTCCGCCCGAGTTCCACGCCGTGGCGGGTGCCCGCCCTCTGCGGCAGCGAACCCGGCTTCGACCGCAGCGAATTCCACGCGACCTTCAACGCCGAGATCCTGCGCGTCCTGACCGCGGCGCTGCGGCCCTGATCCATCGGCCGTGCGGCGCGCGCGTCAGTCGACCGTGACGCTGGGGGTTGCACCGGCCGGGCGCAGGCGCAGCACGTAGTCCCGCAGCGCGGCAGCATCGTCGCCCTGCAGCGCCAGACCGACATACCCGTCCGGCCGCACCAAATAGGCCCCGTCCTGCGCCAGCCCTGCGTCGCGCGCCGCGTCGGACCAGGGAAATGCATGCAAAGGCAGCGCGAGTCCGCGCGCCGTCTCCGCCAGCGCCGGCGAGGCCTCGCCATAGACGTGCAGCTGCCAGTCCATCGAGGCCAGGGGTGCGAAATTGCCCGCCCCCTCCGCCACCCAGGGCAGGCGATCGCCGCCGGCGACGGCGCCGGCCTTGCCCGCGCTCAGGGGGCTGTCGCGATAGTGGATGCCGATCTGCGACATGGTGCGGAAGGCGGTGCGGCGCGTGCCGCCGAAGCGGGACACGACCAGGCCGACCAGCGGTGCCACGACCCGGCGGATCAGCGCGCCGCGCATTCCGCCGGCGATCATCGGGGTGAAAATGCGATGGGTGGTGGCGACCAGCCGGCGGGCGAAGGCGATGCGCTCGGCCTCGTAGCTGACGAGCAGGCCGGCCTCGGCACGGCCTTTCACGACATCGGCCAGCTTCCAGCCCAGATTGATCGCGTCGCCGATGCCGGTGTTCATCCCCTAGCCGCCGACCGGGCTGTGGATATGCCCGGCATCGCCGAGCAGGAAGGCGCGCCCGACGCGGAACGTGCCCGCGACCCGGTGATGCACGCGGTACCGCGAGAACCAGTTCACCTGCGCGACGCGAATGCCGACGAGCTCCTCCACCTCGGCGCGGAGATCCTCGAAAGTCAGGTCCGCCTTTTCCGCGAGGTGCGGCGGGACCAGGCCGATCAGCCGGTGCATGCCGGTCATTCGCACCGGAAATTTCAGCGCGAGGATGTCCTTGCCGAGGTTGAGGTAGAGGTCGTCATCGGCATTGCCCTCGATCCGCACATCGGTCACGTAGAAGGGCTGTTCGTAGGTGCCGCCGTCGAAGGCGATGCCGAGCCCCGAGCGGACCGCGCTGTGCGCGCCGTCGCAGCCGCACAGGTAGGCGAAGCTGGCCGTCTCGCTGCCCCGTGGGCCCGCGAGGGTCGCCGTGACCTGCGCCGCGTCCTGGTGGAATGCCGTGAGCGCGGTGCCACGCTCCACCGTGACGCCAAGGGCCGCAAGCTGGCGTTCCAGCAGGCGCTCGTGCAGGTCCTGCGGGTAGCTGAGGAGATAGGGGTAGGGGCTCAGGCCCGCGCCGAGATCGCCCAGCGCGATGCGGATCACTTCGTGGCTGCCTCCGGCGCCGTCGCGCTCGCGCAGGTGGATCGCATCGGAGCGGATGCCCTCGGCGATCACGGCGTCGGCGAAGCCGAGCTGGGCGTAGAACTCCAGGGTGCGCGCATGCACGACGATGGCGCGCGATGCTTCACCGGGGCCGGCGGCCTGGTCGATGATGCGGAACGGCACGCCCCGCCGCGCGAGTCCGATGGCGAGGACGAGGCCGGTCGGGCCGGCGCCCACGATCAGGATCTGCTGCTGGGGCAAGGCGCGTCCTCCATTGCCTGGCTTGGCGAAAGGGGCTGGCCCGCCCGAGCCTATGGCCCCATGGCCATGGGCGCCAGGGCCGGGCGCCTAGCGTTTCTTGGCTTTCACCTTGTCCGCCGCGTTCAGCGCGACGGCGGCGCGGACCAGCGCCGCAAAGGCCTGCTCATCCACCTGCTCACCTTCAGCCAGGTCGATGGCGCGCATCGCGTTGCCCTCGAGGCTGGCATTGAACAGCCCCGACGGGTCGGCGAGCTTGGCGCCCTTGCCGAAGGTGATCTTCACCTTGTCCTTGAAGACGCCGCCGGTGCACAGGATGCCGTCGCGCTCCCACACCGGCACGCCCGCCGGGTTGGTCGGCTTGCGCCACTTCACCGTCTCGACAATGGCCGGTTCGGCCTGGCGGATGAGGGCCCGCATGCGGGCGAGCGTCGCCCCGCGCCAATCGCCGATGGCGGCGATCGCGGCGTCGATCAGATCGGAGGCATTTTCCTGGGTCATTGGCCGAACCTCGTTGAGGAGGTGGTGCGGGCGGTCGGAATCGAACCGACACTCCTTTCGGAACCGGATTTTGAGTCCGGCGCGTCTACCAGTTCCACCACGCCCGCACAGGCTGCGATGCGAAACGTCTAGCGCGGGAGACCGGGCGAGGCCAAGGGCCCACTGCCTCAGCCTTCCGGGCCGAGCGCCGGTTCGGGCAGCACGGGCCGGAGGACGGCGTCCGCGGCCGAAAGCGCCCGCCCGTCCAGCGCGGCGATCCGCAGCAGCGCGATGCCCCGCGCGCCGCGCCCGCTGCGCATTTCGCCCTGGCCCAGGCCATCCGCGTCCAGGATCGGGGTGCCGTGCGGCGGAAGCGCGCCCTCGATCGCCACCGGCACCAGGCGGCGCTTCAGCAGGCCGCGATAGCGGGTCCGGGCAGTCAGCTCCTGGCCCATGTAGCAGCCCTTGGTCCAGGAAATGCCCTCCATGGCGTCGAACCCCGCTTCCAGCAGCACGGTCTGCTCAGGCTCCATGTCTGCGGCCTCGGGCAGGCCGAGCGCCAGGCGGTGGGCGTCCCAATCCCCCGGCCCGGCATCGGTCGCGACAGGTAAGGTGGCGAGGATGCGGATCCCCGCCGCCGGCGCGCGCGGGTCGGGCGCGGCGAGCGTGTCCGGGGGGGCCGCGGCGCCGCCCCAGCCCGCATGAACGGCGAATTCCCCAGCGACCCGCAGGGCCACCTTGGCGCGAAGACGGAAGCGCGACAGGCGCTGGACCAGGGGCGCCGCCCCGGCCGCCTCGGTGTCCAGCAGCAGGCGCTCGCCATCGCTGAGGATGAAGAAATCCGCGATCCACTTGCCCTGCGGCGTCAGCAACGCGGCGAAGACCGCCCGTCCAGGCGCGGCGAGCGCCACGTCGTTGGACACGAGGCCCTGGAGGAAGGACACGCGATCATCGCCGCTCACCTCGATCACGGCGCGATTGGGGAGATGGGCGATCGGCATGGGGGGCATGTGTGGCCGCGGCTGGCCCGGTGCAACTGCCCAAGGCGGCTGGCCCATGCTAAGCGCGCTGCCGTGCGCATCCTGTTCATCTCCTCGACCCGAATCGGCGACGCGGTGCTGTCCACGGCCTTGCTCGACCATTTGCTGCGGCAATACCCGACGGCGCGGTTCACCATCGCCTGCGGCGCGGTGGCGGAGGGCGTCTTCGCGCGCATGCCGCGGCGCGACCGCACCATCACCCTTGTGAAGAAGCCCTATGGCCGGCACTGGCTTGGGCTGTGGCGGCAGGTGGCGTTCACCTGGTGGGATTTGGTGGTGGATTTGCGCGCCTCGGCGCTGGCCTTCCTGGTGCCGACGGCCAGGCGCTTCATCGCCCGCGGCGGGCGCCATCCCGGGCACCGGCTGGGGCACTTGGCCGCCCTGCTGCGGATCGACCCGCCGCCGCGCCCGGTGGCCTGGTTCGCCGCGGAGGACAGCGCCCGCGCCGCGGCGTTGGTGCCGCCCGGCCTGCCCTTCATCGTGCTCGGCCCCTCGGCGAACTGGAACGACAAGGTCTGGCCGGCCTCCCGCTTCGTCGCGCTGTTCGAGGCGCTGACCGGGCGCGGCGGCGCCATGCCGGGCGCCAGCTGCGTGGTGCTCGCGGGGCCAGGCGCGCAGGAGCGGGCACTGGCCGCGCCGGTGCTGGCGGCGATCCCCGGCGCGATCGATGGCGTGGGCGCGCTGACGCTCCCCGAATGCGCGGCGCTGCTCGCACGGGCTGCGCTGTTCGTGGGCAATGATTCCGGGCTGATGCACCTGGCCGCGGCCGCCGGCGCGCCGACCATCGGCCTGTTCGGGCCGACGCCAGCCAGCGAATACGGCCCGGTCGGGCCGCGCGCCGTGGCGGTGCTGGCCGATGGGCCGCCGGGCGCGGCGCCGATGGACGCGCTGCCGGTGGAGAAAGTGGAGGCCGCGATCGCGCGGCTGCTGGTGCCGGCATGAAGCTCTCGGCCCTGGTCGTCGCCCGCAACGAGGAAGCGCGGCTGCCGGATTGCCTGATCTCGCTCGCCTTCGCCGACGAGATTTTGGTTGTGCTCGACCGCACGACGGATGGCTCGGCGGAGATCGGACGCGCGGCCGGGGCGCGGGTGCTCGAAGGTGCCTGGGCGATGGAGGGTGCGCGCCGCAACGCGGGCATCGAAGCCTGCACCGGCGAGTGGATCCTGGAGGTGGACGCCGATGAGCGCGTTTCGCCCGAGCTTGCGACCGCCGTGCGCGAGACCATCGCGACCAGCCCCTTCGCCTGGCACCAGGTGCCCAAGGACAATTACGTGGGCGAGCGGCTGATCCGCTTCGGCTGGGCCGGCAGCTTTGGGACCACCTCCGTCCCCGGCCTGTTCCGCAAGGGTGCGAAGCGGTGGCGGATGCAGCGGGTGCATCCCGGGCTCGACTGGACCGGCACACAGGGACCGAAGATCACGCGCGGTGCGCTGGTCCACCTGGTGGACCGCGACATCACGGACATGCTGCGCCGGCTCGACAGCTACTCGACGGCCAAGGCGCGCGACCTGATCGCGGCGGGCGATATCGGCACGCTGCGCGGCAATGTGCGGCGGTTCTTCAGCCGGGCGTGGAAGAGCTATGTCGGGCGGCGCGGCTATCGCGAGGGTGCCTGGGGCGTGCTGCTCGCCTTCTGCACCGGGGCCTTCCCTCTTCTCTCCTACCTCAAGGCGCGACTCGAACCCGAGAAGCATCGCGAATGATGGGGCTCGTGTGAGGGTGGCGCAGGTCATGGCGGGCGCGGCGATGGGCGGGGCGGAAGCCTTTTATGAACGCCTGACGCTCGCCTTGCATGGCGCCGGCGATGCGGTGCTGCCGGTGTTCCGCGCCGATCCGCGGCGCGCCACGCTGCTCGGGGCGCTTGCGCCGGTACAGTTGGGCTTTGGCGGCGTGTTCGACGTCACCACGACGCGGCGGCTGCGCGCATCGGTGGATGGCTTCGCGCCCGATGTGGTGCTGGCCTGGATGAACCGCGCCGCGCGGTACTGCGCGCGCGCCTGGCCGGCGCCGCGCCGGGCGCCGCTGGTGGGCCGCCTCGGGGGGTATTACGACCTGAAATACTATGCCGGCTTCGACCATCTCGTGGGCAACACGCGCGGCATCTGCGACTGGCTGGTGCGGGAGGGCTGGCCCGTCGAGCGCGCGCATATGGTACCAAATTTCGTCGAGGATTTCGCCGGCATTGCGCCAGCGCCTTTGGCAGGCAAGGTGCGGCTGCTGGCGATGGGCCGGCTGCACGCCAACAAGGGATTTTCCACGCTACTGCGAGCGATGCCAGCCCTGCCCGAGGCGCATCTCTCGCTGGCCGGCGAAGGGCCGGAGCGCGCGGCGCTGGAGGCGTTGGCGGCCTCGCTCGGCGTTGCGCAGCGTGTGAACTTTCTGGGCTGGCGGGAGGATCGCGGCGCGATGCTCGCCGGCTGCGACATCTTCGTCTGCCCCTCGCATCACGAGCCGCTCGGCAACGTCGTGCTGGAGGCGTTTTCCGCGTCACGCCCGATCGTGGCCGCTGCCGCCGATGGCCCGCGCGAGGTGATCGCCGACGGGCAGACCGGCCTGCTGGTGCCGGTGGGTGACGCGGATGCGCTGTCCGCCGCCATCGCGTCGCTCATCACCGACCCGGCGGGCGCGACACAACTCGCTGCGGCCGGGCGCGTCGAATTCGAGACGCATCACGCGCAGGCGCCGGTCGTCGCGCAATGGCGGGCCTTCCTCGCGGGGGTCGCGCGCTGATGTGCGGAATCGCCGGCCTCATGCTGCGCGCCGGCGCCACGCCGGACCCGGCCGTGCTGGAGGCAATGAACCGTGCGCTGGCCCATCGCGGTCCGGATGGCGCGGGGCAGCACGTCAATGGCAATGTCGCGCTCGCGCATACGCGCCTCGCCATCATCGACCTGGTCACCGGCGACCAGCCGCTATTCGCCGGCGCTGTCGCGCTGGTCGGCAATGGCGAGATCTACAATTACCGCGAGCTGAAGCGCGACAATCAGTTCCAGTGCATCACGCAATCCGATTGCGAGCCGCCGCTGCACCTGTACCGGCGCGACGGCATCCGCTTCGCCGATGCGCTGCGCGGGATGTACGCCATCGCGCTGCACGACCCCACCGCACGCCGGTTGCTGCTGGCGCGCGACCCCTTCGGGATAAAGCCGCTCTACATCGCCGAGTTTGATGGCGGCATCGCGTTTGCCTCCGAGCCGCGTGCGCTGCTTGATGCCGGGATCGTGGCACCCCTGATCGATGGCGGGCGGCTGAACGAGCTGCTGCAATCGCAATTCACCACAGGCGCCGACACCATCTTCCGCGGCATCACCAGGCTGCTGCCGGGCGAGACCATCGCCATTGCCGATGGCCGCATCGTGGAGCGCCACCGCCGCGCGGCACTGCCCGAAGGTCCGCCGGAGGTGATTGAGGAAGCAGAGGCTCTCACGCGTCTCGACACGGCGTTGGCGGAAAGCGTGGACCTGCACCAGCGCAGCGACGTGCCCTACGGGATGTTCCTCTCGGGCGGCACCGACAGCGCGGCGATCCTAGCGATGATGGCGCGGCTGAACACGCGCCCGGTGCTGGCCTATACCGCCGGCTTCGAGAGCGCCGGCGCGGCGGATGAGCGCGAGGCCGCGACGCGCGCCGCCCGCGCCGCGGGTGCGGAGCACGTCACCATCGGCATCACCCGCGCGATGGTCTGGCAGCACCTGCCGGCCATTGTCGCCGCGATGGATGACCCGGCGGCGGACTACGCCATCATCCCCACTTGGTTCCTCGCGCGCCGCGCGCGGCAGGATGTGAAGGTGGTGCTCTCCGGCGAGGGCGGCGACGAGATATTTGGGGGCTATGGCCGCTACCGCAGCGCCATGCGGCCCTGGTGGCTGGGTGGCAAGGCGCCGCGCGGCAAGGGCGCCTTCGACAAGCTGGACGTGCTGCGCGAGCCGCCCACCGGCTGGCGCGACGGCATCGCGGCCGCCGAGGTCGAGGCCGGCGCCGGCGGCCGTTCCCGCCTGCAGGGCGCGCAGGCGCTCGACGTCGCCGACTGGCTGCCGAACGACCTGCTGCAGAAGCTTGACCGCTGCCTGATGGCGCATGCGGTGGAAGGACGCACGCCCTTCCTCGACGTCGGCATTGCCACCGCTGGCTTCCGCCTGCCCGACGCCCTGAAGGTGAAGCGCGATATGGGAAAGTATTTACTGCGCCGATGGCTGGAGCGGCACTTCCCGGCATCCGAACCCTTCCGCCCCAAGCAGGGATTCACCGTCCCGATCGGCGCCTGGATCGAGGATGATGGCGCGCGCCTTGGCCAACTCGTCGCCCGCCAGTCGGGCGTGGCGGCGATCGCGAAGCCCGACCGGGTGGAGGCGCTGTTCCGCGCGGCGGCCGGCAAGCGGGAGGGCTTCGCTGCCTGGCACCTGCTGTTCTATTCGCTTTGGCACGCTCGTCATATCGAGGGGCGCGACGTCTCAGGCGATGTCTTCGCGACCCTCGGCGGGTAGCGCGCGCGTGGCCGCGATCAGCACCAGCAGCAGCGCAATCCACCACCCCTGCCACAGTCCGTAGCTGAGCGACCCGACCACCGCCGCGGCGGCGAGCGCGCCGATGGAAGACGGCGTGCCCGCGCGCAGCGCCAGCAGCGCCACCAGCAGCGCCGCGAGCACGCTGCCCACGATGCCCATCTCCAGGCGCAGCTGCAGCGGCGCGTTGTGCGGGTGCAGCGGCAGGCTTTCCGCATTGGGCAGCGCGAAGCGCGCGCGCTGGCCGGGATCGGTGACGCCGAGGCGGTCGAGCGTCGCCGGCGTCGCATTGGCCTTGCCGCCGGGGATCGCACGGCTCGATTCGAACCCCCATCCCAGCAGCGGGCGCTCGCCGATGCGCGCCATGGCGAAATCCCAGATGACGACGCGATGCGCGGCGGAGAAGGGGAGGAAGCCGGCGGTGGCTCCGCTGGTCAACGCCGCACCCAGCAGCGCGGGCATCGCCAGGATCGCCAGCGCGAGGCCCGCCGCCAGCACGACGCGCGTGGCGCGCGGCAGCACCCATGCAATGCCATAGGCGGCCACGCCCACGATGATCGCGATCTTCGCGGTCTCCGCCGGCAGCCACAGCGCCACGGCCACGCTGGCCAGCGCCAGCACCGCGCGCATCCATCCCGCCATGGGCGCCGCGATGGCGATCGGCAGCAGCACGGCGAAAACGGTAATCGCCGGCTTCAGGCCAAAGCTCAGCGTGATGTCATGCTCGCGCAGCCCGCGCACTGCGGCGCGCACCGCATTGCCCGTCGCATGGTCCAGCGCCGCGAGGAGCACGCCGCCGGCGAGCCCGAAGGCCAGCCAGCGCAGCAGCGTGTGCCGCGCCGACGCCTCGGCGCGCGAGATGACGCTCGCCGCAGCGGCACCCAGCGCAAAGAATGCACCGAGCAGCAGCGATTCGGTCAGCGCGCGCTTGGGGTCCACGGCCCATGTCGCGCTCAGCGCACCCCAGCCGGCGAGCGCGAGCGCGGCCCAGAGCACCGGCCCGCCTGGCCGGGCGACGCGCCACCCCATCACGACCACAGCGACGAGGGCCGCAATGGCCAGCGGCGCGATGGCGCGGAATTGCAGCACGCTCGCCGCCGGCATCACCAGCAGCAGAAGCGCGAGGGGGTGTGTGGGGGCCATGCGCCGCGGGACTAGCGCCCGGGCGGCGTGGCGTCCACTCTCCCCCTCGCACCCATAGCCAAAAATAAAAGAAGGGGTTCGGGGAATTCTTTCTCCGACCTGCTTCGACGGAGACCCACTCGATGGCCCATTACGACCTGATCCTGCGCGGCGGCGCCTGTGTCACCCCTGGCGGCATCGAGACCCTCGACATCGGCGTGCGCGACGGCCGCATCGTCGCCATGGGCGACCTGCGCGCCGACGAGGCGAACGAGACGCTGGATTGCCGCAACCTTCATGTGCTGCCCGGGCTGATCGACCCGCACGTGCATCTGCGCGACCCCGGCGATCCGGCGGTGGAGACGATGGCCACGGGCACGAAGGCGGCGCTGCTCGGCGGCTTGGCGGCGGTGTTCGACATGCCCAATACCCAGCCCTCCATCACCTCGCGCGACCAGCTCGACCGCAAGCGCGCGCAGATCGGCGCCGAGGCTTGGTGCGATGTCGGCATGTATGTCGGCGGCACGCGCGCGAACACGCCCGAGCTCGCGATGCTGGAGCAGCAGGAGAATGTCTGCGCGGTCAAGATTTTCGCGGGGTCTTCCACCGGCGATCTGATGATCGAGGATGACGAAAGCCTGGAGCGCGCGATGCGCAGCGGGCGCCGGCGCATCGCCTATCATTCGGAAGACGAGTATCGCCTGCAGGCGCGCAAGCCCAACTACACCAAGGGCATGCCGCACATCATGCACGCCGATTGGCGCGACGTGGAGGCGGCGTTCCTGGGCACGCGGCGGCTGATGGCGTTGGCGCGGAAGACTGGGCGGCCCGCGCATATCCTGCATGTCAGTACCGCGGAGGAGCTCGGCTATCTGCGCGATTTCCGCGATGTCGCGACCTGCGAGCTGCTCGTCAACCACCTGTCGCAGACCGACGAAGCGTATGAGCGGCTTGGGGGCTATGCGGTGATGAACCCGCCGATCCGCGAGGCGCGGCACCGCGAGGCGGCCTGGGCCGCGGTGCGCGACGGCATGGTGGATGTGGTCGGCAGCGACCACGCACCGCATTCGCGTGCGGCGAAGGAGAGGCCCTGGCCGGATACGGCGGCGGGGCTGACGGGCGTGCAGACGCTGGCACCCCTGATGATCGACCATGTGAATGCCGGGCGGCTGTCGCTGATGCGCCTGGTGGATCTGATGTGCGCCGGCCCTGCGCGGGTCTATGGCGCGACGGGCAAAGGGCGGCTGGCCGCCGGCTACGATGCCGACTTCACCATCGTGGACATGGCGGCGACGCGCACCATCGAGGATAGCTGGATCGCCTCGCCCTGCGGCTGGACGCCCTTTGCGGGGCAGCGCGTGACGGGGTGGCCGATGATGGTGGTGCTGCGTGGCGCCGTTGCGATGCGCGAGGACACGGTGCTGGGCACACCGCGCGGCCGGCCCGTGCGATTCGGGGCGGCGCGCGGCGCATGATGGGCGTGCATGAGGCCATCGCGGGCCGGCGCTCGATCCGGGCCTTCCGCGACGCGCCGGTCGCGCGTGACGTGGTCGAGCGCATCCTCGCGCTGTCGGCGCGTGCGCCGTCGGGGTCCAACACCCAGCCCTGGCGCGCCTATGGGCTGGCAGGCGCCCCGCGCGACGCGCTGTGCACCGAGATCCACGCGGCGCATATGGCAGGCGATGCCGGGGACCGCGAGTACCTCTATTACCCCGAGCCCTGGTTCGAGCCTTACCTGGCGCGGCGGCGGCAAGTCGGTTGGGCGCTGTACGCGACGCTCGGCATCACCAAGGGCGATAGCGCGCGGATGCAGGTGCAGCATGGGCGCAATTTCTCCTTCTTCGGCGCGCCGGTCGGGCTGATCATCACCGTCGATCGGCGGCTCAATCCCGGCAGCTGGCTCGACCTGGGCATGTTCCTGCAGAACATCATGCTGGCCGCGCGCGGCGAGGGGATGGAGACCTGTCCGCAGGCGGCCTTCGCGCCCTATCACAAGATCATCCGCCGGCACCTGCCGATCGCGCCGGAGGAGATGGTGGTCTGCGGCATGGCGCTGGGCGAGGCCGATTGGGACGCGCCGGAGAATGCGCTGGTGACCGAGCGCGCGCCGCTGGCCGATTGGGCGCAGCTCCACGGCTGGGAATGAGCGTCAGATCCACGGCCTGATGCGTCTATCCCCCATACGGCCGCACGGCTTCAACCCGCGTGCGGGCGCACGACCGTCACCGTGCAGGGCGCGTTCATCGTGACCTCCGCCGAGACGCCGCCGAGCAGGCGTCGCTTGGTCGATGCCGGCCGCGCGCCCAGCACCAGGTGGTCGATGCCGTTCGCTGTCACGTAGTCGATGAGCGCGCCGACGGCATCCACCGCCTCCAGCACGTGGAAGGTCACGCGCCCCTCCGGCAGGCCCAGCGGCGCCGCCCATTGCTGCAGCGCCACCAGGCGCCTCACATGCTTGTTGGCACCCTCGGCATCGAGGCTGGTGTCGGGCGCGAGCCGGTTCTGCCGCAGCACGTGCAGGCAGGCGATCCGCGCGCCGGCATGCGTCGCGAGCAGACCGCGCAGCGCCGCGCGCAGTGCGTCGTCCAGGCGCGGGTCCGGCGCCTCCGCGAGGTCGAGTGCGACCGCCAGGATCGGCGCCGGGGGGGCGGCACCTTCCTCGATGCGGCGGCGGAAGACCGGCCGCGCCTCGGGGTTGAAGCGCCGGCGCAGCGTGTCGCGCCAGCCATCCGCGCGCAGTTTTTCGGCGCGCGGCGTGAGCACCACCTGATCCGGGTTGCGCAGGTCGAAGGCGAGCTGCGCGGCGGAGGGATGGCGGCGCTCAGGGTCCACCTCCAGACACCGCAGGATGGTTTCCTGCAAGGGCTTTGGCACGTCCGGGTTCAGCGCGCGTGGTGGCGGCGGGTCACGCCAGAGCCGGCGCTTGAGGCCGGAGAGCTTCTGCGGATCACCGAAGGGACGGGTGCCGGTCGCGAAGAAATACAGCAGCGCGCCCAAGGCAAAGATGTCGCTGCGCGCTTCGCTGCGCACGCCCATCACCTGCTCCGGCGCCATGTAGGGCGCGGTGCCGTAGGGCAGGCGGAACTCCTCCTCCATCAGATCGGGCAGCTGGTCATGGTGCGACAGGCCATAGTCGATCAGCACCACCGCGCCGGTCTCGCGCAGCAGGATGTTGGAAGGCTTCACGTCCAGGTGGACGACATGCAGGCGATGGATCGCCTCGAGTGCCGTCGCGATCTGCGCGCCGAGCGGGGCGAGCTCCGCGTACGCCATGGGCAGTTGCGCGAGGCGCGGCAGCAGCGACCCACCAGGGATGCGTTCCATCACGATGAAGGGCAGCTCGGAGAAATCGCCGTTTGCGATGAAGCGCGGCACGTGCGGGCCGTGCAGGCGTGGCAGGATCATCTGCTCCATCTCGAAGCTGACGATGGCGGCCGGGTCCTCGCCCTCGAACAGGATCGGCACCTTCATCACCAGCGGAACCGCATGGGCGGGATGCGTCACCGCGTGGATCAGCGCCATGCCGCCGCGATGCAGGCGCGGGCCGACGGTAAAGCCGCCGATGACGTCGCCCTCGGTCAGGCGCACCCGGTGCATCAGTGGCCGTGGAGCAGCCGGCTGGCGAGACGCTCGGGCAGCCCGGCGGCCCGGATCTTGGCCGCCGCCGTGGCGATGTCGTAGGCGACGCGGCGGAAGGTGAGCTCGGCAGTGTCGGTATCGAAGATGGCGTAGCAGGCGGCCGGATTGCCGTCACGCGGCTGGCCCACCGAACCCACGCCCGCGAGCCAGCGGCGCGGCCGCGGCATCGGCACCGGCACGTCGGGAACCGGGCGGAAGCGGGTGATCTTCTCGGTCGCGGTCAGGCCGAACAGCACCGGCACATGGGTGTGCCCGGTGAAGGTCAGGCGCGCCTCTGTCGCCTCGATGCTGTGCCGCGCGGTATCGGCGTCCATCACGTAGCGCCAGCCCCCGGGGCGGGAAGCCTCGGCATGCACATAGAGCCGGTCCTCCTCCACTGCCTCGAGCGGGAGCCGTGCGAGCCAGTCGCGCACATCCGGGGCCAGCGTGGTGCGCGTCCAGGCGATGGCGGCGGCGGCATCGGCGGTCATGCCGGAGAGATCGGAGGTCGCGGCCTCGTCGTGATTGCCGCGGATGGCGATCGTGGCGCGCCCCATCGCCAGGCGTGTGACGGCATTGGGGTCCGCGCCATAGCCGACGAAGTCGCCCAGCGCGACGAGGCGGGCGCCGGGTGCCGCCTGGTCCGCATCGGCGAGGCAGGCGCTGAACGCCTCCAGATTGCCGTGGATGTCGGACATCAGGGCGATGAGCATGCGCGCCTCCCGTTATGGCCGGGTGCGGAGAAATCCCGCGCCCGCCTCCCTTGTTCTCAGGGCCGGATGAAGGTGCGCGTCGCGACGGCGACCTGGAAGATGGCGCCGAACACGTCGCGCGCGATCTGGAACACTTTCGGGTCAAGGTAGGGCAGCGCGATCAGCTCGTCGCCCGCCTGCGGCGGCTGGGTGGGCTCGAGGATGACCTCGCCGCTCGGGCGGCGCAGCATCAAGGTGTCCACGCGGCCGCGGCTGGAGACGCCACCGGCGGCGGCCAGGTACTGCGGAATCGTCCAGTCCGGACGCCAGACCACGGCCTGCGGCGCGTTCACCTCGCCCTGCACCATCACCGTCTGCGAACGCTCGGGGATGACGATGATGTCGCCATCCTCGAGCCGCACCGGATTGCACCGCCCGGTGCTGTCGAACACCACCAGCCGCCCCTCCGGCTGCACCCGGCGCGCGCGCTGGATGTAGGAGGAGATGAACTGCGCCTCCGCGGTGCGCACGGCGGCAACACCTTCCGTGGGCGACGGCGAGAGGAACAGCTGCCGCTCCAGCCGGTCCAGCGCCTCGTCGATCGAGCGGCGCTGCTGCGCGGCGACCGAAGGCCGCAGCAGGAACACGCCGCGCGGATTGGCGAGTGCCGCATCGACCGCGATGTGGTCGAGGATCTGGCACAGGTTCATGCCGCGGTCGGTCACCAGCACGGAGGGAAACAGCCGGCTGCCCTCGACCGATACGCGCACGGTGCTCGCCGCGACGTCGGCGGTGAAGGTGACCGTGTCCTGGTCCTGCAGCACGATGCCGCTGAGATCGTTGATCGTGACATAGCGCGAGAAAGGCTGCGAGCCGCGCACGCCGCGCACCACCGCGTTGGTCGCGGCCGGCAGCGGGCGCGCGAGATCGATCAGCTCGCGCCCGGTGATCGGGCTGCGCGTCGCCGCCTCGAACAGGTAGTTGTTGCGCACGGCGCCATCTGCACCCACCAGCGGGTTCTGCCGCGCGACGAGGATGGTGTCGCCTTCCTGCAGGGTCAGGCGCGGCAGGGTGCCGGCGAGGAGGAAACGGTAGAGGTCCACTTGCGCGACCGAATTGCCGCCGCGCTGGACGGAGATGACGCGGAAGCTGCCGCGGGTGGGATCCACGCCGCCGGCGCGGAGCAGGAAGTCGAGCACGGAATCCGATGCCGCCCCGGCATAGCGCCCCGGGTTGCGCACGAAGCCGGTGACGAAGACGCCGATGCGCTGGGTCTGCAGCACGTTGGCATAGACCTGGACCTGCTGCGTGTAGACCTGCTGCACCGCGCCGGCGACCACGCCCTGCATGTCGCCCACCCGCGTGCCGGCCAGGCGAACGGGGCCGACATTGGGGATGAAGACGTTGCCGGAAGGGTCGATGGCAGCGGTCTGCTCGGCATCCACCGCGCCCCAGGCGCGGATCGACACGCGGTCGCCTGGTGCCAGGACGTAGTTCGGGTTGGGCGCGTCCGACGACGTCGCCGGTTGGCCGGTGAACAGTGCAGCGCCAAACACGGCGGCGAGCGGAAACATCGCCCGCGGCCCCTCGCCCAGCGGCTGCACCAATGTCGGTCCGCCCTCGGCCTGGGTCGGCTGGCCGAGGCGCTCGATCCCGCGCAGCGGGCCCGGCGTATCGGCGAGGCTGCGCTGGTTGAACACCGGTGCCGGCCCGGTCGGGTTGGGTGCGAGGCCCTGGGCGGCGAGCGACGGGTCGGAAGGGCCGACCGGCGCCTGCCCGGTCTGCCCCGCCTGGCCGGATTGCGGCGCCTGCGTCTGGGTCGGCGGGCGCTGCTGCTGGGCGGGCTGCTGCTGCTGCGCCCTGGCACTATCTGGCGGTGCCAGCATCGCGGCGAAAACAAGAACCAACAAAACCGGGCGTAGCCGCATGACCGTCAACTCACGAAGCATTTTCGCGCAATCCAGAAGCGATGAGGCGGCCCACGGCATAGATGATGCAGAGGCAGCCGAACACGGAAAGGACAATCAGCATCCGCCGCGGATACAGCGGGTAGACGGGCAGGCTCGGCTGCACCACACGCGCCAGATAGAGCTGCTGGCGCTGCGTCTCGTAGCGCGCGCCCTCGAGCGAGGTGGTGGCCGAGGAGAGCTGCTTGTCGGCGAATTCCCGCTCCAGCACCAGGCGCTCGAAGGCGGAGACTTGCTGGAGAAGCGCGTCGCCGCCGCGCGTGCTCGCCTGGCGGTCCTCGGCGATCTGCGCCTCGATGGCGCGAATGCGGTTCTGCAGGATGATGTATTGCGGATTGTCGACGCGGAGGAAGTTGCGCGCGTTCTGCGCCTCGGTCCGCACCAGGGTCAGCTGCGCCTGCAGGGCGGTGATGCGTTCGCCCGCGGCGGCGGCGGAGCGGGTCGCGTCTAGGTTCTGCTCGCGCTCGCGGAACTCGGAAATCGCATCGCGGGCGGCCAGAACGCGGGCTTCCGCGATCGCGACCTCGCGGCGGCCGTTGTTGAGCGTGTCGTTGCGCTGGCGCTCGCTGAGCCGGTTGATCAGTCGCTCGGCCAGCGTCATCAAGGTCTCGGCGTAGTTGTGCGCATCCTCGGGCCGAAAGGCGCGGACGCGGAGGATGCCGGTGCCCGTTTCGGAATCGCGCGACACCGTCACCATGTTGTTCACGTAGCGCGTCATCAGCTCGGGCACGTTGCGGTCCAGGCGGAACCACCAATCCGCCTCCTCGCGCTGGTAGATGGCGGCGATGTCGAGGATCTCGTTGGCGTCGCGGATCGCGTCGAAGGAATTCACGTAGTCGCGCAGCGCCATGGCCTCGGCACCGCCGGAGGATGCGCCCGCCGCGGCCGCACCGCCGCCGATGCCGCCGATTGCCGCGGCGACCGGCCCGCCGCCGGCCGACTGTGCTGAACCGCGAACGATGAATCGGGCCTCGGAGACGTACTGGTCGGCGGCGATGCCATAGAGGTAGCCGCCCACGATCAGCGTCGGCAGCACCACGAGCCACAGGAACGGCGCGCGCAGCCGGTCGAGCCAGCTGGGTGGACGCTCATCCTCCTCTCCCGGCCAGCCCAGCTGCTCGCTGGTTTGGGGATCAGAGAGCGTTGTATGTGGCGAGAGCTTCATCGAGATCGTCATGAACCGTGAGGATGCCGGCGTCGAGAATCGCGGCGCGCCGGCAAAACCGATGGACGAGGGTGGGGGCGTGGGTGATGAGCACGAGGGAGGCGTGGCGAAGGCGCTGCTCGATGACATTGTTGAAGCGCTGGTCGGCGACGGCCAGCGCCTCATCGACCAGGTAGCAGTCGAAATCGAAGGCGAGCGAGAGAGCCAGCGCGAGCTTCGTGCGCATGCCGGAGGAATAGGTCGTCATCGGCATATACATGTAGCGGCCGAGTTCGGCGAGGTCGTCGACGAATTCCGCGATGCGCTTCGGCTGGCGGTTATACAGGCGGGCGACGAAGCGGATATTCTCCATCCCCGTGCTGTTGAGCAGGAAGCCCGACTGGAAGCCGAGCGGCCAGGACACCGACATCCGCCGCCGCACCGCCCCGGAGGTTGGCTTTTCCACCCCCGCCAGGATGCGCACCAGGGTCGACTTGCCGGCGCCGTTGCGCCCCAGGATGCCGATGGTGTCGCCGCGCTCCACGCGCAGGTGCACGCCGCGCAGCACGGTGCGGGTGGCACCTTCGACCTTGTAGCTCTTGTAGACGTCGCTGAGTTCAAGGGTCATCGCGCTCAGTCCAGGGCCAGCGTGTCGCGCACGCGACGCAGCGCGGAGAGCCCCAGCACGTGCAGGGCGCCGATGCAGATCAGGATGTACGGGATGTCCCAGTGGTACTTGTAGCGCTCGCCGGCCATGCCGTCGTGCAGCAGGTCGATCGCCAGCGCCCAGGGAAACCAGACCAGGATGTCGCGGATCGGCGGGGGGATGTTGTCGAGGATGAAGAAGATGCCCGACAGCGGCAGGAAAATATAGGAGACGATGTGCGCGCCGCGCTCGATCGCGGGGTATTCGTGCACCAGCGACGCCAGCAGGAAGGCGAGACCCTGGGTCAGCAGCATCACCAGCAGGAACCCCGAGATCATCTTGATGGGGCTGTCGGGGATCCGTGCGCCGAACAGGATGGCCGCGCCCACGAAGATCGTCATCACCGTGATGCTGATCAGGAACTCCACGATATGGCGCGCGACGAAGGAGGCCAGCAGCGTGACCCGGCTGTGATAGAGCAGGTTCTGGGTGACCGAGATCACCATGCCGGCGCGGTTGAGCATGTTGCGCAGCATGTAGAAGCACAGGTAGCCGACCGAATAGAACATCATGATCTCGGCGAACTCGCCGGCATGCATCACGGAGTTGATCGCGGTGATCGCCGCGCCGAGCACCAGCGGTTCGGCGAAGATGAAGAAGATGCCGATGCGGCCATGCCCGATCCGTTCCGCGACGTCGCGCAGGATCAGCGCCTCGATGACGTGGTGCTGCGCGACGAAGTCGCGCAGGACGCGGGAACGGCCGAGCGCGGCGCTCACTGTCTGGAGTAGACGTTGCTGAGCAACGGCCGCGCCTCGCGCCACTGGCCGTTCGGGTCGCGGCATACCAGGCGCAGACGCTCGACGCCGCCGGCGGGGGTTTCCTGCACCTCGCGGCATTCGGCACCGCTGGCTGCCGAGTAGGAGCGGGTGAGCCGGAAGCGGGAGGGCATGCCGGCACCGATATTCGCGCCTTCGGCCCCCGGGGCGGCACCGGCGACGAAGGCGATCAGCGGGTCGCCGGTGGAGACCGTCGCCGTCGTGGCGTCCACCGCGGTCGGCGTCTCGGCCGGGGTGACGCATCCGGCGAGGATCAGCGCCATGGCGAGGGCGGTGGAGACACGCAGGCTGTTACGTCGCGCGAACGACACGCGGCATGCCAAAAGGGTTCGGGACGCGATCATTCGATGCGTATCCGGCAAGATCGCCGCCAGGTCCATGACAATCATCCTTTTCCCGGACAGACTAGAGGAAGCTCCGGGGGGAGGCAAAACACAGCGCCACCGCGCCGCTCTTCTAGCGCAACCTTCGCCCAAAATAGAAGAAAAGATGGTAAACGTTTCAACCCATGCGTTCGTCGCCCGCCGTGTCCCTCGCCCCATCACCGCCCGGCTGGGCCGGCCTGGCCGTGGCGACAGACCCGCGCACGGCCTTGGCGATGCCGGGCCTGCGTCCGTTTTTTCCTGAGACGGTCTGGTCGGAGGCGCCCGAGGCGGCCACCGCCTGGGTCTTTGCGGAGGACGCGCCGGCCGCCGCGCCACCGCGGATTATCCGCGTCGGGCCGGGCCCCTGGCCCTGGGCGCGCTTCGGCGCCCGCATCGGCCGCGCCGCCCTCCTGGCCGCCGAACAGGCCATGCCGGGGCTGGTGCGGGAGGGTACGCGCGGCAGCGGGCTGGTCGCCGCGCCCGAGGCCGCCACCTTCCTCGCCGCGATGCGCGAGGCCCGGGTGGCGGGACCGGCGGGCCTCCCCGACCCCGGCGCCGCCGGGCTGGGTGTCGCCCCCGGTGACGCGGTGCTGGTGCTCGACCGCTGCGAGGCAGGCTGCGCGCGCGCCGTGCGCGCCATGTGGGACAGCGCCCGTGCGGTCGCGGCGGGACGTCCGGTCATCGCGGTACGCATCGGCACCGGGCAGGCCACATTGCCCGGCGCGATCGGCCCCTTCGCGGCCTGGACCCTGATCGAGGCGGCCGCCGAATGGCATGGGTTGGAGGATGACGGCCTCGCCCGCATCGCGGCCGCGGCGGGCGTCTCGGTCTACGCCCAAGCCGCGCGCCCCGCCTTCGGTGACCCCCACGACACGCCCCTCGAGCGCTTCGCCCGGCTGCTCGCCGCCACCCGCTTCGCGGATCCTTTCCGCCAAGTGCCCTGCAGCGCCGAGGAGGCGCTGACCATCATGGCGTCCTGGCAGCGCGCGGCCTCGGAGAACCGGCGGATCGCCGTGGCCTGCGGCATGGCGTCCTGGAAGCGGGCGCGCCTCGGCGCGGCACTGGCGAGCGAGGCGGGTCCCCCGGCCTTCCGCCGAAGCACGCGCGGTGCCGTCGCCGAGGCGAGCCGCCGCGGCGGTGCCATCGCCGTCTGGGCGACCCGCGAACCGCCTGGCCTGCGCAAAGCCGCCGCCGCCGCCGGGGTGGCGGTGCTGCGGGTGGAGGATGGCTTCCTGCGTTCGGCCGGCCTCGGCGCGGGCTTCCTGCCCGGCGGCTCCATTGCGCTCGACGCGCGCGGCGTCGCCTATGATCCCGCCATCGCCTCGGACCTCGAGGTCATCCTGGCGGAGACGGCATTCCCGCCAGCGATGCTGGCGCGTGCGGCGCGGTTGCGCGCGGCGCTGCTCGGGCGCGGGATCACCAAATACAACCTGCCCGGCGCCGACGCACCGCCGGACGTCGCCGCCGGACGCCGGCGCGTATTGGTGCCCGGCCAGGTCGAGGACGACGCCTCGGTGCGGCTCGGGGCCATGGCGGGACCGCGGAAGAACCTCGACCTGCTGCGGGCGGCGCGCGAGGCCGAACCCGAGGCCTTCATCCTGTATCGGCCACATCCGGATGTCGCCGCAGGGTACCGCGCCGGGCACGTGCTGCCCGCCGATGCGCTCGCCTTCGCCGACGTCGTGCAGGAGGGTGCAGCCATGCCGGACCTGCTCGATTGGACCGACACCGTGCACACCATCACCTCGCTCACCGGCTTCGAGGCGCTGCTGCGCGGCAAGCGTGTGGTCTGCCAAGGCATGCCCTTCTATGCCGGCTGGGGACTCACCGAGGATCGCCAGGCGCTGCCGCGCCGGACCCGGCGGCTCAGCCTCGATGCCCTGGTCGCCGGCGCGCTGATCGCCTATCCGCGCTGCATGGACCCCGTCACCGAACTGCCCTGCCCGCCCGAGGTGCTGGTCGACCGCCTCACCCAGCCCGCGGCCTGGCGGGCGGGGCGCGCGGCCTTGCTGCGGCGGATGCAGGGCAGGCTCATGGCCGGCCTCGCGCGTCGCGGCTGGCTGCGGTGAGCGGCGTGGGGCAAAATCTTCATCGGGCGCGGGCTCTTCTGCGCGCGTGAACGCCTGTCCCCCCATTGCCGGTCCGCGCCGCCGCTTCCTGTTCCTCCAGGGGCTGGCGAGCCCGTTCTTCGCGCGGCTCGGCGAAGCGCTCGCCCAGGCCGGCCACGTGGTCGAGAAGATCGCCTTCAACGGCGGTGACGCGATGTTCTGGCCGCGCGCGCGCATCCGCGACTACACCGGCACGCCCGAAGCCTGGCCCGCCGCGCTCGCCGCGATGCTGGCGGCGGACGGGGTGACCGATCTCGTCCTGTTCGGCGATGGCCGCGCCTGCCACGCGACCGCCATCGCCGTGGCGCGGGACCAGGGCATCCCGGCGTGGGTGTTCGAGGAGGGCTACCTGCGGCCCGGCACCATCGCGCTGGAGCTCGGCGGCGTGAACGTCGCCTCGCCGCTGCCGCGCGACCCGGCCGTGATCCGCGCGATGGCGGAGGGACTGCCGCCGGTGCCGCGCGAGGATGGGCCGGGCGAGCCCTTCCCGCGCCGCGCGACGCTCGACATCGCCTACAACATGCGCGTCACCGCCGCGCGCGGGCGCTTCCCGCACTGGCGCACGCATCGTGGCTGGAACGTGTTCCACGAATATCTCGGCTGGGCGCGGCGCGGCGCGCTGAAGCCGCTGCGCGAGCGTGCCTCGGCGCGTTCGATGGCGCGGCTGCTCGGCGAGGCGGAGGCGCATCCCTTCATCCTGTTCCCGCTGCAGCTCGAAGGCGACTACCAGGTGCGGCGCCATTCGGACCTGGCCACGGTGCGTCATGGGGTGGAGCGCGCGATCGCCTCGCTGGCGCGTGGCGCGCCGCCGGCGATGCGCCTGGTGGTGAAGGGGCACCCGCTCGACAACGGTCTGGTGCCCTGGGCACGGATCGTGCCACGCATCGCGGCGCGCGCGGGCGTCGCGGGCCGGGTCTTCTACCTCGACGAGGTGGCCTATGGCCCGCTGCTCGCGGCCAGCCGCGGCGTGCTGACCATCAACAGCACCGCCGGCCTGCAGGCGCTGCGCGAGGGCAAGCCGGTCGCGCTGATGGGGCGCGCGCTGTACGGGCTGCCGGGGCTGGTCTGGCAGGCCTCGATCGATGATTTCTGGGCGGCGCCGGCGGCACCCGACATGACCCTGGTGGACGCCCTGCGCCGGGTGCTGATGGCGCATGCGCTGATCCCCGGTGGCTTCTTCGCCGAACCCGCCATCGCCCGCGCGGTGGCGGGCGCGACCGCGCGGCTGCTCGCCCCGGCGCATGCGAACCCCTGATGGTACCGCGAAGCCTGGTGATCTCCGGCGCCTCGCGCGGGCTGGGTGCCGCGCTCGCGCTGCGCTTCGCGGCACCCGGGGTGACGCTGCGCCTGGTCGCGCGCGGGGCGCGGGCGCTGACCGCGGTCGCCGGCTGCTGCCGGGCGCGCGGTGCCGCGGTCGATTGCGCCACGATCGACGTGCGCGACGCGGCGGCCCTGGGCGCACAGCTCGCGGCTTGGGATGCGGCAGTCCCCATCGACACCATCGTCGCCAATGCCGGCATCTCGCGCGGCCGCACGCCCGAGGGTGGGCGCGAGGGGCACGATGCCGCGGCCGAGCAGGTGGCGGTCAACCTGCTCGGCGCGATGAACCTGATCGAGCCCCTGCTGGACGCGCCCGGGCTGCGCCGCGTGGCGGTGATCGGCTCGCTTGCCGGCTTCGTCGGCCTGCCCGATACGCCGGGCTACTCCGCCTCCAAGGCCGGGCTCATTGCCTATGGCGAGGCGCTGCGCGTGGCGCTGGCCCCGCGCGTCGCGGTGACGGTGGTGGCGCCGGGCTTCTTCGAGAGCGCGATGTCGGCCCGCTTCCTCGGCGCGAAGCCCGGGATGCTGTCGCTGGAGGCTGCGGCGGTGAGGGTCGAGCGCGCGATCCGCAGCGGTGATCCGCGCTGCGCTTTCCCGCCCGGCCTCGCCTTGGGGGTGCGGTTGCTGCCGCTGCTGCCGGCGCGCCTCTCCGACTGGATCCTGCGGCGCGAGCGCTTCCGGATCGCCCCGGAGTGATCGCGCAGCTGTTCGCCGGCGCGGCGCTGGCGCTCGGCGCCTGGCTGGTGCTGCGGCGTGGGCGCGGTGGGCTGAGCTGGATGGCGCTCGATTTCGCCCCGGTGCTGGCACTGGGCTGCGCCGCACTCGCGCTGACCGCGCGGCCGATCCTGTCGGGGGTGCTCGTCGCGGCGCTGCTCCTGGCGCTCGCCATGGTGGATCGCGCGAAGCGCGCGGCGCTCGGCGAGGGGCTGGTCTTCACCGACCATGCGCTGCTGCCGCTGGTGGCGCGCCACCCCTCGCTCTACCTGCCCTTCCTGCCACGCAACGCAGTTCCGCTGGGCGTGGCCGGCTTCGCGGCGTTGCTTGCGGGGCTCACCGCGATGGAGCCGGCGCACGCGGTGCCGCGCCTCCTCCTCGCCGCCGGCGCGATCCTGCTCGTGCTGCTGCTGCGCCGTGCCGAGGTCTTCGCGACCCCCTCCGGCGACCCCGACACCGATGCGGCGCGCTTTGGGCCGCTCGCGACCCTCGCGCTGCACCGGGCGGTCGCGGCGCGGGAGCGGCCGGCGCGGCAGGCGGCGTTGTTGCCGACACCCGCCACGCTGCGCGGAGTGGTGCCGCACCTGGTGCTGGTGCAGTGCGAATCCTTCTGCGATCCGCGCCGCTTCGCCGGGCTTCCCGCAACGGCGCTGCCGCATTGGGACCGGCTCCGCGCGGCGGCCCTGGCGCACGGGACGCTCGCCGTGCCGGGCTTCGGCGCCAACACCATGCGCACCGAGTTCGGCGTGCTCTCGGGCGTGCCGGACGCGGCGCTCGGGCTCGACCGGTTCAATCCCTATGCGAGCTTCGCGCGCCGCCCCGTCCATGGCCTGGCGCATGCCCTTGCCGGGCATCGATCGGGCGTTCTGCACCCGTTCGACCGGCGCTTTTTCGGGCGCGACGCCGTGATGCCCTGCCTGGGCTTTACGGCCTTCGACGCAGCCGAGGCCTTCGCGGATGCCCCGCGCGTCGGCGCCCATGTGGCGGACGCGGCTCTCGGCGCGCGGGTCGTCGCGCAGCTGCGCGCCGCGACCGGACCGGTGTTTCTGTTCGCGATCACCATGCAGGCGCATGGTCCCTGGCCCGGCGCGGATGGCGAGGCCCAGTGGCTCGGCCACCTGGCCGATACCGACCGGATGCTGGGCGCCATCGCCGACGCCGCCGCGGGCCTCGATCGCCCGCTGGTGCTCGCTGCCTATGGCGACCACCGCCCTGCGTTGCCGGCGGCGCGCGGCGGGCAGGACACGGATTTCCTGGTCTGGCGGAGCGATCGGGCTGCCCAGGTCGCGGCGCGCGCGCTCGACACGGCCGCCCTGCATCGCGCGGTGCTGGCCGCGCTCGATGAAATCCGGGAGCTCGGAGACTCTCACGTATGAATGAGCGAGACATCCGCAACAGGAGTGTAATACAACCGCCCTCGTAACGGCCTATGATGGCCCTACGAGATCAATTCGGGCTGTTGGTGAGATTGCGCCCGGTCGGCGCAACCGGTGCGAGGATATGGACAATGAGTGAATACGACCAGGATGGCCGCCTGTTGCGGATCGAGACGACGCTCGGCGCCAACAAGGTCCTGCTCATCGACCTGGAGGGCACCGAGGCGATCTCACGACCCTTCCTGTTCCGCATCACGATGGAGACGCAGGAGCCCGAGGCGAAGGTGCGGGAGATGCTGGGCGAGGCCGTCACCCTGTGGATCGGCGCCTCCGACGATTCCGACGCGCGCCCGATCCATGGCCATTTCCGCCGCATCTCGCGCCAACACACCAAGACCAACGACAACCACGTCTGGCAGGCCGAGGTGGTGCCGGCCCTGTGGTTCCTCTCGCGCAAGGCCGATTGCCGCATTTTCCAGAACATGACCGCGGTGCAGGTCCTGGAGAAGATGTTCAAGGCGCACGGCGTGCAGTTCACCGACAAGCGGACCAACGCCACCTATCCGACGATGAAGTACTGCGTCCAGTACCGCGAGACCGCCTTCGATTTCGTGTCGCGCCTGATGGAAGAATTCGGCATCTTCTACTGGCATGAGTTCGAGGCGAAGAAGCACACCCTCGTCTTCTCCGACGTGAACATCAAAGCCAAGATGATGAAGCCGGACACGGTGACCTATGGCGGGGTCGCCTCGGGCGAAAAGCTCGACTGGCTGACGCGGGATATCGATTTCCGCTCCGGCGCCTTCGCCATGCGCGACTTCAACTTCAAGACGCCCGGCACCATGATGGCCGCGCGCGAGCCGACCTCGCTGGCGGTCCCGCGCATGTCCGACCATGAGGTGTTCGACTATCCCGGGCGTTACCAGACGCCCTCGCGAGGGAGCGCGGTGGCGCGGCTGCGGATCGAGGCCGAGGAGGCGCATTTCAGCACGCTGAGCGGCGGCGGCGACACCAAGTCCTTCGCGGCCGGGTGCCGGGTCAATATCGACGACAGCGTCGTCAACGAGAATAAGCTCCATCTCATCACCGAGGTACGGCACTCCGCGCGCGACACCAGCTTCTGGGTCAAGTCCGGCGGCCATGACAGTCACTACAAGAATGAGTTCGCGGCGATCGAGGCGACGGTCCCCTACCGACCGCTGCGCCTCACCCCGCGCCCGATGGTGATGGGGCCGCAGACCGCGACCGTCACCGGGCCGCCCGGAAGCGAGATCCATACCGACGAGTTCGGCCGCGTGAAGGTGCGCTTCCACTGGGACCGCAACCCCGATGGCCACAGCGACACCAATCCCTCCTGCTGGGTGCGCGTCTCGCAGGGCTGGGCGGGCAAGAACTGGGGCATGATGCACATCCCCCGCGTCGGCCATGAGGTGGTGGTCGACTTCCTCGAGGGCGATCCCGACCGGCCGCTGGTGGTGGGCCGCGTCTACAACAACGAGAACATGCCGCCCTGGACGCTGCCGGCGAACAAGACCCAGTCGGGCATCATGAGCCGGTCCACGCTCGGCGGCGGTGCCGCCAACGCGAACATCTTCCGCTTCGAAGACAAGAAGGGCTCGGAGCAGATCCTGCTGCACGCCGAGAAGAACCTCGATACCGAGGTCGAGAATGACGAGACCCATTGGGTCGGCCACGACCGGACGACGACGATCGACCATGACGACAAGCTTCTTGTGAAAAACAATCTCACCACCGAAGTGAACGCGAACAAGAAGACCACCGTCGGCGGGAATTTCGAGGAGACCATCACCGGAAACGAGAAGCGCACCGTCTCGGGCAAGGTCGACGAGACCGTCACCGGCAACTACACCATGACCGTCAATGGCCGGCTCAACATGCTCGTCGCGCAGGGCGTGGGCATCACCACGCCGCTCGACGTGACCGTCACGAGCTCCACCGGCGTCACTGTCATCGCGCCGACCAAGACGACGGTCGCGCCCTCATGGTTCAAGTCTGGCGCGGCATCCGGTGACGCCTATGGCTTCAAGATGGGCATCGCGGGGATGAAGATGGACATCGTGGGCTTTGCGCTCGGCATGATCGTGCTGAAGATGGATTTCGCTGGAATCAAATTCGACACCTTCGGCATCGCGATCAAGACCGGCGGGCTCGAACTGAAGAATGCCACGCTCAAGGCCAAAACCTACGCCTTCACCATGGCTGCCGGCTTTCACATCAAGACCTGAATGGACGACGAGACGCTCATGCGCGGCTATTGGCAGCTCGGGCTGATCGCCTTGGCGCTCCTGACTGTCATCATCGGCATCCCCGCCGCTGTCTTCGGTCCCGGCTACCTGCGCCACCGCAACGAGGCGCGGCTGCGCAGCGAGGGCGTGTCCGCAATGGCGCGCATCCTCGCGCTCGAGGATACCGGCAGCCGCTTCAACGCCTCGCCCGAGATGATCGTGCGCGTCATGGTCACGCGCGACGGCGCGGCGCCCTGGGAGGCGTCCTTCCGGCGTGTCTTCGAGGTGCAGGACATCCAATTCTTCGTCCCCGGGCGGACCATTCCGGTGCGCTACGATCCCTCCCAGCCGGCAGTCGTGGCCTACGCGCCATGAAGACCATCAAGCCGATGTCGCTCGGCATCCTGCATCGGCCGATCGAGTTCCAGCGGCGTTTCTTCCTCGGCATCGCGAGCACCATGTTCTGCCCGATGGACGAGGCGCCCGGGATCCTGGGCGAGCTTGCGATGTGGAAGTTCCTGGCCACGGTGCTGCCGCCGGAAATCCCGCTCGACATGGCCCTGCCCAAGACGGCGGCCGAGTTCCTGGTCACCGGCAGCGCGTTTTCCCCCAATGGGCAGCGGGTTCGCGCGGTCCCGGTGTCGGCCACGCTTGGCACGTTGACCAAGCGTCTGATGGCCGTCGGCGACCGCTACATCGAGGATGGCCGCGCGAGCGAGCCGGTACCCTTCACCGAGATGCCGATGGGCTGGGACCGCGCCTACGGCGGCCCCAAGGTGGCCGAGAACCCGCTCGGGCGCGGCACCGAGGAGATGCCGCTGCAGGGCATCGGCTACCGCATCCCCCTGCCCAACGTGGTGGAGGCCGACCGCTCCGCCCGCGCGCAGGCGCCGGTGCCGCTCAATTTCGGGCCCATCGACATCGCCTGGCCGCAACGCGCGAAGCTCGCCGGCACCCATGACAAGCGCTGGCTGGAGGAGGATTTCCCCGGCTACGCGCGCGACATCGACTGGCGCATGTTCATGGCCGCCGCGCCCGACCAGCGCTTCGCGGGCTATCTGCGCGGCGACGAGGCCTACACCATCGAGAACATGCACCCGACGCAGCCGGTGCTGACGGGGCGCTTGCCGGGTGTGACGCCGCGCATCTTCGTCGAGCGCAAGGGCGGCGCCGGGCTGGAGGAGGTGCCGCTCAACCTCACCACAGTGTGGTTCTTTCCGAATGTGAAGCGGGTGGTCCTGATCCATCATGGCCGCGTGCGCGTCGCCGAGGAGGATGCCCGCGACATCCTGCGCGTCGTGCAGGGCTGCGACCCGATCGGCGCGCCGCGGCCGGTCGCCGATTTTGCCGAGGTCCTGGCTCGTCGCCTCGACCCCAAATACGGCACGATCGAAGCGCTGCGCGACAGCGCCCTGGTACCCGCCCACCTGATCGTGCCGGACCCGGATATCGAGGCCTCCAAGGCACAGCTCGCCACCGAGGACCTGGTGCAGAAGCGCCTGCGCCGGCGAAAGGAGCTCGAGATCGAGCGTGATCGCGAACGCATCCGTGCCCTCGGCCTCGACCCGGACAAATACGGCATGCCCGCACTGCCGCCCGACGAGCCCGAGCCGACGCTCGAGACGCTGCCGGCCCGCATCGAGGCGGCCGAGAAGGAAGCCGAGGCCAAGCGCATCGAGGGCGAGGCCTTCATCGCGGCGCAGATGGAGCAACTCAACGTCACCCTCGCCGCGCTCGGCCTGCCCAAGCAGGAACCGGCGGAGCGCAAGCTGACCGGGCCGCCGAAATTCTCCGCCTCTGGCAAGCGGCGAGAGCTCGAGGAGGTCGCCATCATGCTCGAGAGCCAGGGCGAGGACGCCTCGATCCTGCGCAACCAGCTCGCCGACACCGCGGCGATGGAGAGCTGGGACAAGGCCGAGGAATCGGTCCGCGAGGGCTATCGCCAGGGCGCGCATGAACAGAACCCCGTGCCGCGGCTGGGCGCTTCGGCCAATGCCGCGCTGCGTGCCTGGCTGCTCGATGGGCGGCGCGAGGCGAAGCGCGCGGATTGCTGCGGCGCCGACCTTTCAGGTGTCGACCTCTCCGGCATGGACCTCTCGGAGGCCTGGTTCGACGGCGCCGATCTCAGCGGCGCCAACCTCACGCGCGCGCGGCTCGACCGCGCCGTGCTGGCGCACGCCAATCTCGAAGGCGCGCGGCTGGCGGGCGCGCGCCTGAAGGAAGCCAATCTCGGCCGCGCCCTGCTGCGTCGTGCCGACCTTTCCGGCGCCATTCTGCATGAGGCGCTGCTGCACAATGCCGACCTGACCGGGGCCAATTTCCGCCGCGCCGATCTCTCCGACGCGCATCTGCACGAAAACCAGCTCGGCGGCGTCGATCTGTCCGATGTGATGGCGCATCGGCTGTTCGTCGCCAATGCCAGGATCGAGGGGTTGGTCGCGATCGGCGCCGACCTCGACGGCGCGATGTTCGTCAGCTGCGAGCTTGCCGGTGCCGATTTCTCCCACGCCAAGATGCGGACCGCGACCTTCATCTCGGCCAAGGCACCGGGTATCCGCTTCACCGGCACCGACCTCACCAAGGCCGTCTTCGTCGAGGCCTGCGAGCTGCCGGGCGCGGATTTCAGCGGCGCGCGTTGCGAACAGGTCAACATGCGCGGCACCATCATGCCCGGGGCGGTGTTCACCGGCGCGCTGCTCGATGGCGCCGACCTCTCGGATGCCGATCTCGGCCAGACGATGTTCGACCTGGTCCGCGCCCGCAACGCCCGCTTCACCGTGAGCAACTTCATGGCCGCACGGCTCACGCGCTGCGACTTCAAAGGCGCGAGCTTCGCGCGCGCCGACCTGCGCGGCGCCGACCTCAGCGATTCCAGCCTGTTCGAGGTCGACCTCGGACGCATCCTGGCGGATTCCACCACACGCTACGAACGCATCCAGCGCACCCGCACCAAGCTGGTGCCGCGCCGCGCGCCGCCGGTGCCGGCATGACCCGCGCCATCCTCGAATCCCTTGTCGCCGATGGCGAGATCATCGGCCCGCAGCTAAGCTTCGCCGGCTTGGACCTCGCGCGCGCGGACCTCTCGGGTGGCATTTTCGAGGGCGCGGACTTTACCGGCGCCGACCTGCGCGGCGCGAATTTCCGCGAGGCGATGGTGACCAAGTCCCGCTTCGAGGGCGCCGATCTCTCCGGCAGCGACCTCGCGCATGCGAGCTTCGTCGAATGCGCGATGGTGCGGGCGAACCTCGCCAGCACAAAGATGAGCCTCGCCAATTTTGTCACCTCCGATCTTACCGGCGCGGCGCTGCAGAGCTGCGACATGACGGATGCGAAGTTCGTCGAATGCGTGCTGGAGGGGGCGGGCTTCAGTGGCTCGCGTCTGCTGCGCACCGGGCTGCTGAAATGCCGCACCGTTGGCATGGACCTGAGCGGCCTGTTCTGGGAAAGCGGCGCCATCTTCGAAGGCGACCTCTCGCGCGTCGCGATGGGCGGCACGCGCTTTTTCCGCGCCGTATTCAAGGATTGCTCGCTCGCCGGCGCCAGCTTCGCAGGCATCGAGTTCGAGGGCTGCCAGCTGATGGATTGCGATCTCACGGGATGCGATTTCTCGCGCTGCAACCTCAAGCAGACCGGCATGATCAAGTCGATCCTGCACCACGCGAATTTCGACGGCGCGCGCATGATGATGGGCATCTACATGGAGGCGCAGCTGCAGAACGCCTCCCTCCGCAGCGCCGACCTCACCAACGCGGTCTTCGCCAAGGCTGACCTGAGCGAAGCGGATTTCGCGGGAGCGCGCCTCTACCAGGCGATCTTCCAGGACGCGAATGCGCCACGCGCGAAATTCACCCAATGCGACATGACCTATGCCGATCTCAGCCACGCCAATATCGAACAGGCCGACTTCGCGGGTGCGACGCTGGCCCGCGCGGTGCTGCACGGCGTGAACGACCGCAACGCCAATATCCCGAACCGCCGCCAGGCGATGCCGCCCGATGTCGAACGCACCGAGGCCGACAACTGGCAGACCCGCTGGAAGAAGCCATGATATACCGTGAAGGAGGAGCGCCGCGATGAACGCCCTGACCCCGATGACCACGCCGGCCGCCGAACAATTCTGCGCCACCATCATGGGACGCGATGGCCAGCACCTGCTTGTCGAGCGCGATGGCTCCGCCCAGACGGTGCGGCGCGCGCTGTCCTGCCTTGTGCAGCCGGAACCGGGCGACCTCGTTCTGCTCGGCGGCCCCGCGACGCGGCCCTTCGTGCTCGCCGTGCTGGATCGCTCCGGCGCCGCGCCGCTGCGCATCGCAGTCGAAGGCAATATCGAGATCGCGGCCGATGGCGGACGCCTCACGCTCACCGGCGACGCCATGGTGATGGCCGCGCGCACAGGGCACGTGCTGGTCGACGACCTGGCGCTGACCGGCGAGAAGGTGACCAGCCGCTTCGGGCGCATCTCGGTGGTCGCCGAGGCGATCGAGAGTCTCGTCACCCGCCTGCTCACCCGCGCCAAGCGCAGCTACCGCTTCGTCGAGGAGACCGAGCAGCTGCGTGCGCAAAACATCGACCAGCGCGCCTCGGGGCACCTGCACCTGCGCGGGCAGACCGCGGTGCTGCATGCCGGCGTCGTCGTGAAGCTCGACGCCGCCCAGATCCACATGGGCTGAGGGAAACACCGATGTTCGCCAACACCCAGATGATGGGCCTCGACCTCGCCTTCCCCGATGTCTGCATGACACCGGCGGTGCCGCCCGTGCCGATCCCCTACCCCAACATCGCCCTGGGTCCGACCGCGATCCCGAGCCAGGTGACGACGCTGATCATGGCGATGCCGGTGCACAACATGGCAACCGTCACGCCGCTCTCGAACGGCGACAATGCCGGCGTGCTGACCGGCGTGGCGTCGGGAATGGTGATGGGGCCATCGCGCCACCTGCTCGGCTCCTTCACCACCATCATCGGCGGCATGCCGTGCACGCGGCTCACCTCGATCACGCTGCAGAACAGCACCAACATGGTCGGCTGCCGCCTGGTGCCGAGCCAGGTGACGATGCTCGTCCTGGCCCCCTAGATCGGGCCGCCATGGATGCGCCAGCGTCCGGTCACCGGCGCCGGCAGCCGCGCCATCAGGGCCAGCATCGCGGCGTTGTCCTCCAGGATCCAGCTGATCTCGATGCGCCGCCAGCCGCGACGCTCCGCCGCGTCGAAGGCGGTGGACAGCATCATCGCCGTCGCGGCGGAGGATGCCAGCGTGCCACGGAACGCGCGGCTGACCCCCAGCATCGCGATCCGTGCACTGCCGACCCTGCCGAACAGCATCGCCGGCAGCATCCGCCAGGACCCGCGCGCCTCCTCAATATTGGGCAGCATCGCCAGCACGCCGATCGGGGCGCCGTCCCACTCCGCGAACAGGATCACGCTGGTGCGCGCGATGGGGCGCATGATTTTCGCGATCGCCGCCGCTTCCGCATCGCCGATCGGCATGAACCCCCAATTCTCGGCCCAGGCGTCGTTGAACAGTGCGGCAAGGCGCGCGACCTCCGCTGGCCAATCGCGCGGATCGAGTGCGCGAATGCGCAGCCGCGCATCGAACCCCGAGAGCAGACGCGCCGCGCGCGCGCGATGAACCTCCCGCGCCAGGTCGAGCGTGCAGGCGACCACGTCCTTCTCCGGCGCCAGGCCCTGGGCTTCGAGCATCGGCGACAACCAGGGCGGGTTCCGCGGCATGCGCAGCATCGTAGGGCTGTCGAAGCCCGCGACCTGCACGCCCACCTCGTGGTTGATGGTGAAGGAAAGCGGGCCGCGCAGGCGAGTCATGCCACGCGCGGCAAGCCAGGCGCGCGCGGTATCCAGCAGCGCGGCCAACGTCGCTCCGTCCTGCTCTACCTGCAGGAAGCCGAAGCTGCCGATGCCGGGGCCACCGCCATCGACGCAGGCGGCGATGCGGCCCACCGCGCGAGAGCCACGCCACGCGGTCCAGCCGGAAACGGGGAGCGGCGAGAGGCGGAATGCCTGGCGCATCTCGTAAGAAAGCAAGCTTGGAGGGAATGAATTCCCTCCAAACCACCCTTCTTTAATTTTTATCAATGGGGCGTCCCTAAGCGGCCTGCGCGGCATCGAGGGCGGCCGATGCTATGACGGCGGCGGCCGTGCGCAGCTCGGCGGGATCGTGGTCGGCGGACAGGAAGAAGCGCAGGCGCGCGCTCGACTCAGCGACGGCGGGGAACAGGATGGGCTGCACGTTGATCGCGCGCTCAAACAGGGCGGCGGAAAGCCGTGCGGCACCGATGGAACTGCCCGTGATCAACGGGACGATGGCAGCGCCCGCGGAAGCGCCCGTGTCGAAGCCGCGTGCGCGCAATGCGTCGCGGAACAGGGCGGCATTCGCCTGCAGCCGCGCCACGCGCTCCGGCTCGGCATGAAGGATGCGCAACGCCTCGGTCGAGGCGGCGGCGAGCGCGGGGGGCATCCCTACCGAATAGACGAAGCCCGGCGCCGAGTGCCGCAGCCAATCCACCAGGTCGCGATTGCCGGCGATGAAGCCGCCACAGCCGCACAGCGTCTTGGACAGCGTGCCCATCCAGATATCGACCTCGCAGGGATCCACGCCCGTGTGCTCGAAGATGCCCGCGCCGGTCGCGCCCAGCACGCCCAGGCCATGTGCCTCATCCACCATCAGCCAGGCATCGTGGCGCCGCGCCATCGCGGCAAAACGCGCGAGGTCGGGTGTGTCGCCATCCATCGAATAGTGACCCTCGATGAGGATCAACGCACGCCGCGCACCCTGCCGCGCGGCGGCCAGCTCGCGCTCCGCCGCCTCGGCATCGTTATGCGCGAAGGCGATGCGGCGCGCGCCCGACAGCCGCGCGCCCTCGAGGCAGGAATTATGGATCGCGGCATCATGCACCAACAGGTCGCGCGGCCCGAGCAGATGCCCGAGCACGGTGACGTTGGTGGCGTGCCCGGAGACGAAGGCGAGCGCCGCATCCTGGTGGTAATGTGCCGCAAGCGCCGCCTCCAGCGCGCCATGCACCGGCCGCTCGCCCGACACCATGCGCGATGCGGAGGCGGAGACGCCGTAGCGCGCCGTCGCCTCGGCCACGGCGCGATGGATGCGCCCATCGCCGTTGAGCCCAAGATAGTCATAGGACGAAAAATTCAGGCAATCGCGACCATCGATGACGCTGTGGGCGCCGGCGATGCCGTCATGCGCGCGGAAGAACGGGCTCTCGATGCCCAGGTGCCCCGCCGCCTCGCGGATCACCGCCATCTCCCGCTGACCGGGCAGGTCGCGAAAGGCGCGGCCCGGCGCCGCCTCGGGCGCGACCACGCCCTTGCGCCGCGACAGCCGCTGCAGCAAGGCGAGCTTGGCGGTTTCCGAAAGCCCGAAGCCGGTTCTCACGTCACGCTCTCCGGCGGTTCATAGGCGTCCATCATCGTCTTCACGAGCCCGGTGTCGCCCTCATCCCATATCGCCCCGGCGATGCGCGTGGCGAGCGTCGCGATGGTCAAATCCTCGGTCACGGCGGCCAGCGGCACCTGCACGCCCAGCCGCCGCTCCAGCCCCATGCGCAGTTCCAGCCCGCCGAGGCTGTCGAGACCCAGGCCCGGCAACGGTGCGTCCGCCGGCACCGCATCGGCGGGCAGGCGAAGGATGCGCGCGATCTCCTCCTGCGCGAGGCGGATGAGCGCGGCCCGTGCCTCAGCGCGCGGCAGCGCCCGCAGCGTCGCGCGCAGATCGGCCGGGGCGGCGCTGCCGGGCGCGCTTCGCTCCAGCCGCGCGAAGGCGGGCTCGGCGAAGATCGGCAAGTCGATCCCGGCTCCGTCGCGGGCGAGCCGTACGACATGCACCACCGGCAGCCGCGCCGCGATCAGCGCCGGCAAGGCGCCGAGGGCGTATTGTGCCGTCATGCTCTCCACGCCCAGGCGGCGGGCCAGGGTCAGCGCAGCCTCGCCGCCGGTGGCCAGCACGCCGGCATCCGCGATCGGGCCCCAGCCGACCGCGAGCGCCGGCAGGCCTTCCGCGTGGCGGCGGCGCGCCAGCGCCTCCAGCCCCGCATTGGCCGCGACGTAAGCCGCCTGCCCCGGATTGCCGAATGGTGTCGTTGCCGAGGAGAACAACAGGAACAGGTCGAGCGGATCCTCCCGCGTCAGCCGGTCGAGCAGCAGGGCGGCGTCAAGCTTGGGTGCCATCACCCGCGCATAACGGGCTGCGTCATGCGCGACTGCCGGCGCATCCTCGAACACGGCCGCCGCATGGATGATGCCGCGGATGGGTGGCCCCGCCGCGCGCAGCTGCCGGAGCGCCGCGTCGAGCGCGGCGTCGTCGGTCACGTCGCAGGCGATCAGGCTCGCCTGCGCGCCGAGGGCGGCGAGAGTGCGGATGATCGCATCCGCACCGGGCACGGCACCACCGCGGCGCGACAGCAGCGCCAGGCGGCCGGCGCCGCGCGCCGCGAGGAACTTCGCGGCCTCCAAGCCGAAACCGCCGGTGCCACCGGTGACGACGTAGCAGCCCTCCTCGTCCGGCGCCCAATCCGGCGTGGGCGGTGCGCTGGAGGCGGGCGGCGTCAGCACCAGCTTGCCGATATGGGTGCTCGCCTGCAGCGCGCGGAAGGCTGTCTCCACAGCCTCGGCCGGCAGCACGCGATGCGGCAGCGGCAGCAGCGCTCCCTCCGCCAGGCGCGCGGCGATGTCGCCCAGGATATGCGCCGCGAGCTCGGGACGCGCACGTGGCAGGGCATCCGCGTCGATCGCGTGGTAGGCGATGTTGCGGCGGAGCGCGCGCATCCCGAGGCGGCTGTCTTCGAAGAAATCGCGCTTGCCGAGCTCCAGGAACCGCCCGAAGGGTTTGAGCAGCGCCAGGCTGCGCGCCATCGCGTCGCCGGCGAGCGAGTTCAGCACCACCTCCACGCCTTCCGGCCACTGCGCACGCAGCGCATCGGCGAAGCCCGCGTCGCGGCTGTCGACCACCAGCGCCGCGCCCGCCGCGCGCAGGAAGGCGCGCTTCTCCGCCGTGCCGGCCGAGGCGGCGACCTCCGCCCCCGCCGCGCGCGCGATCTGCAGCGCCGCGAGGCCGACGCCGCCGGCGCCGCCATGGATCAGCACGCGCTCGCCGGGGCGGATGCGGGCGAGCGTCTCCAGCGCATAGGCCGCGGTCAGGAAGGCCACCGGGATGGTCGCGGCGGCGGCGGCGGACAGGGTGTCCGGACGCAGCGCCAGCGCATCGGCGCGCGTCGTCGCGAAGGTGGCGAAGGCGGCCGGGGCGAAGCCGAACACGCGCGCGCCCGGCGCCAGGGCGACGCCGGCGCCCACCGCCTCGACGATGCCCGCGCATTCCATCCCCAGTGTCGGCCCGGCGAAGCCATCGAGCAGCGCCTCTTCGGGCAACAGGCCCTGCGCCCACATCAGATCGCGGAAATTGAGCCCGGTGGCCTCGACCCGCAGGCGCACCTCGCCGGGGCCGGGCGAAGGCGGCGCTGCGGCCGCGCGCCAGGCGAGGCTGCCGATCTGGCCGGGCGCTCCCACCGCGAGCACGGCATCACGCCCCGCCACCGCCTGCGGCAGACCAGGCTGGAAGCGAGGCGCGAGGCGCCCCTCATGCGTCAGCGTGACCTCGGGCTCGCCCTTGGTCGCGAGTTCGGCGCGCAGCCGGCGCGGCATCTCGTGCGGTGTCAGGCCCGCGAGCGCGATCCGACGCGGCGCCAGGCCGGGCATCTCGTTGGCCAGCACGCGCGCGAGCGCGAGACAGGCGGCCGCGCCGGGGCTGCGTGCGGCGTCGCCGAGGATGAGCGTGAGGCTCGCCGCGCTGCCCTCCGCCGCAGCGGCGGCGCGGGTGATGGCGGCGAGCGTCGCCGGGCTGCCATCCTCGCCGCCGAAGATCAGCAGGCGCTGGCCACGCAGCGCGGCGGGCGACGGGGTCTGCGTGATGGCGGCGGGCGTGCCGAAGGCCTCGGCGAGCGGCCAGGCGTCCTGCGTCGCCAACACCAGCGTCGCCGGCTCCGGCGCCAGCGCGGCATCGTCGCGGGGCGGCGCCTCGGCCGCGATCAACCATACGGGCAGCGGTGCGGCGACTAGTGGCGCGACCTCGACGGCCAGCCAGCCGGCCTGCCGCAGGGCGCCGCGCCACGCCTCGGCATCGGGAACGGCAGCGCCGTCCCACCATCCGGGATGCTGGCCGCAGGCGAAATCGAGCAGCCGCGAGGGTGCGGGCTCCGCCAGGAACAGCGCTGCATTGGGGCCGGCAATGCGCCGCAGCGTCGCCGCAAGCGTGGTCCCCGCCGGGCTGGCCAACCCAGGCAGCAGGCCGACGACCAGATCCGCCTCGGCCGCCGCATCCATGACGCACCAGGCGAAATCCACGCCGTCGCGCGGCGGCGGCTGCGCCCCGGCGCGCGCCGTGCCGACCCCGGTGTAGAGGATGCGCCGGCCACTCGCCGCCAGGGCCTCGATCATGATCCGGGTCAGCGCGCCGCCGGCGCCGAGTTCCAGCACCCGAAACGGCCGCTCGATCGGCCAACGCGCGGCGAGCACCGTGGCCGCCGCTGCCAGCACTGCCGCGAGACGCGCATGCGTCGCGCTGTCGGGCGACAGGGTGGCCGCCACCTGCGCCGCGCCGCCGAGCGCGGCGGGCAGGGTCTCCGCCGCATGGGCGAACCAGGCGAGGTCGAGCGCCAGCGCCGGCTGGTCGGCGAGCACGGCCCGCCAGATCTCCATGGCCGGCGGCAGCGGCTCGGCCTCCGCCAGCGCAGCGGCGAGCGGTCCCGTGGCCCCGGGCACGGATTGGGCGGATGCCGCGGCGAAACCATCGAGCAGCAGCGCCGCCTCGCTGAGGTCAAGGCCCGCATCGGTGGCGCGCGCGGCGGCGATCGCCTCGGCCAGAGCGGGGATCGGTGCGCGCCCGGCATCCGGGATCGGCAACGCCTCGAAGCGGAAGGCGTGGGCGGAGGCCGGCTCGCGCCGGGGCAGGCGCAGCCGCTGCAGCCAGAGATCCTCGATCACCGCGACCGGCGTGCCGGTGGCATCGCGCAAGGTGATCCGCGCCGCGATGCTGCGGCTCCCCTCCGCGGTGATCGCGAGCTCGGCGATGGCGGCCGGTGGCGCGTTGCGTCGGGCGCAGAGGCGGCCGATGCGCACCGGCACCAGCCCGTCGCCGCCGGCGCGCTCGGCGAGCAAGCCGACCAGCGCCTGAAAGGCGCCGTCGAGCCGAACCGGGTGCAGGAAGAAGCCGGCATCCGCGGGCGCAGTCTCGGGCAGCTGCAGCGTGGCGCGCGCGGTGCCCAGCGCGTCGTCGACCTCGAGCCCCTCGATCGACCGGAAGGCGGGCCCGTAGTCGAGCCCGCAGCGCGCGGCCAGGGTGGCGACATCGCTGCCGGCGACGCGGCGACGCGCCGCCAGCGTGACCAGTACGGCGCTTGGCAGGGACGGCAGCTGACCCAGCATCGCCCGCGCATGCTGCGCAAAAGGCTCGTCGGCGAGGCGGCGGCGGCTATCGAGCGTGAAGGCGCCATCGGCGAGCGTGCTGCGCAATTCGCGCGCACGACCGGCCTCCAGCGGAACCGCGCGCAGGATGGCGAGGTTGCGGAGTTCCAGCACCGCGGCCTCCGGATGGGCGGCGGCGGCGGCGGCGGCGAGCGCCATCTCCGCGATGGCCGCGGCGGGAAGCACCGCCTCGCCGAGCAGGCGATGGTCGCCGAGCCAGGCATCCTGCTCGGTGTCGAGCATGCGCTGCCACTGCCCCGGCGCGGCGAGGTCGCCGAGCAGCGGGTGGTCGCGGCGCGGCTGCGTCAGGCGCGCGCTTTCGACGGTGATGGGGAAGCGCGTGGCGCGGCGCGCGAAACCGGTCAGTGGCAGCGCCCGGTGCGCCGTCGCACCCGCGAAGCTGCGCGCGCCGCGTGGATCCGCACCCTGCGAAGTGGCGCGGTCGGCGACGGCGGGGAAGGGATCGCGCGCGTTGTCGCGGCGCGTCAGGCTGGGCAGCGTCGCGACCCCCTCCGCGGCCGCGCGCCCGGACTCGCGGATGTAGGATTGCAACACCGGGTTGGGCCCGATCTCGACGAAGATGCGCGCACCCTGCCGCGTTGCCTCGGCGATGGCGGCGTCGAAGCGCACCGGTGCACGTAAGTT
This sequence comes from Plastoroseomonas arctica, assembly GCF_018128965.1. Taxonomy (GTDB): domain Bacteria; phylum Pseudomonadota; class Alphaproteobacteria; order Acetobacterales; family Acetobacteraceae; genus Plastoroseomonas; species Plastoroseomonas arctica. Next base: position 105,053 of record NZ_JAAEDH010000003.1, on the reverse strand, counting down.
GCGCCACCAGTAGTGCGCGTCGAGCGCTTCTCCCTCGATCAGCGTGCCGGAGACGGTCGAGATCAGCGGCAGCCGCGTCGGGCCCGGCGCAAGCGCGGCGAGATCCGCGCGCAGCGCTTCCTCCACCGGGTCCATTGCGGCGGCGTGGAAGGCGTAGTCGAGGTCGAGCACCAGGCAATGCGCGCGCGCCTCCACGGATGCCGCGGCAAGCCGCGCGATGGCCGGCGACGGGCCCGCGATGGTCAGCGCATCGGGCGCGTTGAAGGCGGCGATCTCGAGCCCCGGGCCGCAGGCATCGAGCAGCGGCTGCGCCATCTCCGCCGACAGGCCGAGCGCGGCCATGCGCCCGACCCCGCGCCGCGCGTGCTGGTGCCGGCTGCGCGTCGCGACCAGCATGGCCGCCTGGTCCAGGCCGAGCGCGCCGGTGGCGCAGGCGGCCGCAACCTCGCCCACCGAATGGCCAAGCACCAGCGCGGGGGCGATGCCGTGTTCGGCGAGTGCTGCGACGATCCCGTACTGGATCGCGAAGAGCAGCGGCTGCGCATGGTCGGTCGCGGCCAGCGCCTCGGCGCTGACGCCCTCGCGCAGCAGCGCGAGCGCGGACCATCCCAGATGCGGGCCGAGCGCGGCATCGGCGTCCGCCACGGCGCGGCGGAACACGGGGCTGCCGCGCAACGCCTCGCGCGCCATGCCGGCATATTGTGCGCCATTGCCGGCGAAGACGAAGGCGAGCGTGCCGCGCGCGGCGGTGCCTTCGGCAATGCCCTCGGCTCGGCCATCGCGGAGCCAGGCGGCCAGGCGTTCGGGAATGCCCTCGCCGCGCAGGACGAGGCGGTGCGGGTGCAGGGCGCGGTGGCGGGCGGCGGCGCGCGCGAGAATGCCGGGGTTCGGAGCGCCCGTCGCCCGCAGCGCCGTCACCCAGCTCGCGACCAGCGGCTTCAGACCCTCCGCACTGCGCGCCGAGAGGATCAGCGGCGGCATGGCCTTAGCCGTGTTGGCCGCGACACGCCGCGCTGGCGCCGCGCCGAGGAAGGCGGTGGCGTTGGTGCCGCCGAAGCCGAAGCTGTTCACGCCGATGACGGCATCGTCACGCGCATCGAGCGGCGTCGCCTCCGTCGCGACCGCGAGGTTCAGCCCGGCGAAGTCGATTTCCGGATTGGGGGTCGCGCAATGCAGCGTCGCGGGCAGGCTGCGCGTCTCGAGCGCGAGCATCGCCTTGAGCAGCCCGGCCATGCCGGAGCCAGCCTCCAGGTGCCCGAGGTTGGTTTTCACCGACCCGATCGGCAGCGGCCGCGCGCGGTGCTGGCCGATGACGCGGCCGATCGCCTGCGCCTCCGCCGGGTCGCCCACACGCGTTCCGGTGCCATGCGCCTCGAAGGCGGCGACGCGCTCGGGCGTGATGCCGCCGCGCGCCATGACACGGGTCAGCAGTGCCATCTGCGCGGCGGGGTTGGGCAACGACAGGCCGATGGTGCGCCCGGCCGCGTTCACCCCGGTGCCGAGGATGGTCGCGCGCACCGCTTCGCCATCGGCCAGCGCGTCGCGCAGGCGCTTGACGATGATGACGCCGGCGCCCTCGGCGCGCACATAGCCATCCGCCTCGGCGGCGAAAGCGCGGCAGCGCCCGGTCGGCGAGAGCATGCCGGCGCGCGAGAATCCCATGAAGGCGTAGGGGCTGAGCAGCAGGTTCACGCCGCCGACCACCGCCGCCTCCAGCGCCGGGTCGGCCGCGAGCGCATTGGCCGCGGCGTCGAGCGCGACCAGCGAGGAGGAGCAGGCGGTGTCGAGCATCGCCGCCGGGCCGCGCAGGTCGAAGACATGGCCGATGCGGTTGGCCAGGATCGCCATCGCGCTGCCGGTCATGTGGAAGCGGTCGGCGGCGGCCGGGTCTTCGAGGCGCAGCTCGGCATGGTCGTGGGAGGAGGCGCCGATGAACACGCCGATGGCGCGCCCGGCTAGCCGGTCCACCGGCCATCCGGCATCGTCGAAGGCGTGCTGCGCGACCTCGAGCAGGATACGCTGCTGCGGGTCCATCTCCTCCGCCTCGCGCGGGGAGAGGCCGAAGGCGGCGGCGTCGAAGCCCAGCACGTCGCCGATGATGCCGGCGGCGAAGGAGTAGCTGCGCGACGGTTCGCCGCGGCGGGGGTGCAGGAAGCGGGCCTTGGCGAAGCGGTCCTCCGGCACCTCGGTGACGGCGTCGCGTCCTTCGGCGAGCAGGCGGGCGAAGGCCGCGAGATCCGGCGCGCCGGGCAGCCGGCAGGCCGCACCCACGATGGCGAGGGGCTCGGTGGTCCGCGCCGCCTGACGCCCGCCCGCCGTGCCGCGCGTCGGGGCGCGGCTGGAACGTGTCATGCCGCGCGGCCCTCAGCCAGCGACGACATCGCGCGCCGCGACGGTGAGCGTGGCCGGCTCGCTCAGCGGACGGCGGACCGGCGCCTCGAAGCGCGGGCGCGCCGTGCGCGGGCGGACGAGCTCGTCCAGCAGGCCATCGACCTCGGCGAAGTGCTCCTCCCAACGCGGCCGGCGCCAGCGCGCGAGGCGCTTGAGCTGGGTCTCGCGCGCGCGGCTGTCGGGGCGGGCGAAGTCGAGCACGCGCTGGCGCCAGGCGGCGCCGTCCAGCGGATCCAGGTATTCCGGCACGTCGCCGCCCACCTCGCGGAGCGCCGGGATGTTGCTGCAGATGGCCGGCGTGCCGAGGGCCAGCGCCTCGGCCAGCGGCAGCCCGTAGCCTTCGGCGAAGGAGGGGAACAGCAGCGCGCGGGCCCCGCGAAGCAGGCCGGCCACGTGGCGGTCGGTCAGGTTGCCGGTCTCGGTCACCAGGCCGCGCAGCACCGTGCAGCGCTCGAGCAGGTCGAGCACGTTCTCGTTCTCCCAGCCGCGCTTGCCGATCAGGCGCAGGCGCGGCGTGGCGGGGCCGTAGCGCTCGGCCAGGTCGCGCCAGAGATGGAGCAGCAGCAGGTGGTTCTTGCGCGGCTCGATGGTGCCGACGGCGATGAAATAGGGCGGCTCCCCGGCAATGGCCGCAACATCGGGCGGCGTGACGCCGAGCACCGCCACCCGCACCGGCGGCTGGCCCTCCCGCCTCGCGAGATGCGGGCGCAGCGCCGCGGCGGTGGCCGAGGAATTGACGATGATGCCGTCGGCCTGCGCGCTGATGGTGGCCAGGCGGCGCAGGTGCTGCTGCGTCACGCCGGGGCGCGCGTATTCCGGGTGGGTCGCGGGGATCAGGTCGTGGACCAGAGGCACGAACAGCGCGCCCGCCTGGCGCAGCCGCGCGATCGGCTCCTGCTTTTCCATCGCCTTGTGCGACACCAGCAGGAAGGCGCAGCGCTCGGGCCCGGCGAGCGCCCTGGCCAGCCGGTCCCGGCCACGCCCGGCGCAGAGCCAGGCGACGCAGGCGCGTCGGATCCGGCGCGCCTCAGCCCGCGCCGCCTCGCCGCCTTCGCCACCGGCCCATACCTCGGCGAGAGCCGCATGCAGCGCCTTCACCGCGCCGCGCGGCAGGGCGGTGAAATACCCCCAGGGGCTATAGGCGACGAAGGTGCAGTGGTCCTGGTCGCCCGCGAGCCAGCGCGCCACATAGGCCGCCTCGACCCGGTCGATCCCGGACGGCGTGGCGGCACCGGCCACGGACAGCAATCGGGAGACGTCTAGGAGGATGTGCAAATGCGTTGCCACGGGTGAAATCGTTGGGAGACAGTATCGTAAATTGCACACGCCGCGCCTGGATAGGCAACTCGAAGATACGCCCGGCGTGTGGATCCACGGCGACCCGGCAAGGCCAATGCCTCATCGTGCCGCCCTGCATGCTTAGCGGAATTTTACTAATATGGGGTGAATAGCGCGCCAGATATTCGCGTTATGCGTGAGACAGCCCCCCTCGCCAGCGGCCGTACGCGGGGGCAAGCTCCGCTCCATGAGCAAGACCTCCCTCTGGCGCCGCGGTGCCACGGCCGACAGCATCAACGCCCGCTTCGAGGGGACGGTCGCCGGCCTGCTCGGCATCCGCGTTACCGCCGTGACCGAGGAGGGGCTGGAGGCCGAGATGCCGGTCGATGCGCGGCACATCCAGCCCTACGGGATCCTCCATGGTGGCGTCTCGGTGGTGCTGAGCGAGACGCTGGGTTCGATCGCCTCGGTCAATGCGTCGCCGGAGGGTGCGCAGGTGGTCGGCATCGAGGTGAACGCCAACCACCTGGCGACGGTGGCCAATGGCAGCCGGGTCACGGCGCGCTGCCGGCCGCTGCATGTCGGGCGCACGACGCAGGTGTGGCAGACCGAGATTTTCCGCGCGGATGGGCGCATGGCCTGCGTCTCCCGCCTGACCGCGGCGGTGCTCGAGGCCAAGGGCGGCGCCGCGGCCGACGTCGGCAAGGAGGGGTAGGGCGTGATGAAGAAGGTTGTGCTGATCGGAACCGGGGGGACCATCGCCTCGGTGGGACGGCATTCGCGGGACCTGCAGGATTACGGCACGCTGGGGAAGATCCTGGACGCGCCGAGCCTCGCCGCCCGCGTGCCGGAGCTGGCCGAGGTGGCGGAGGTGGTCACCATCCCCTACCGCGCCGTGCCCTCGACCCAGCTGGGGTTTGCCGAGTGGCGGGAGCTGGTCGGCATCATCCATGAGCAGGTGGCGGCCGACCCGGCGATCGGGGGCTTCGTCGTGACGCATGGCACGGCGTCGCTGGAGGAGACCGCCTATTTCCTGTCGCTGACTCTGAAATGCGCCCAGCCCGTCGTGATCACCGGTGCGCAGCGGCCGTCTTCCGCGATTTCGGGCGATGGTCCCATCAACATCCTCAACGCGGTGCGGGTTGCCGCCAGCGACGAGGCGCGCGGCATGGGTGCGCTGGTGCTCTTGAACGACGAGATCCAGGCGGCGCGGGAGGTGACGAAGACCTCCACCTTCCGCATGCAGACGTTCCGGACACCGGATTTCGGCGTGCTTGGCCAGGCGGATGCCGACAGCGTCAATTTTTACCGCCGCCCGGTGCGCAAGGCGGCGCCGGACACGGAGTTCGACATTGCGGGCCTGACCGGCCTGCCGCGGGTGGATGTGGCCTACACCCATTGCGATGCCGATGGCGTGGCGATCGACGCCTATGTCGCCGCAGGTGCGAAGGGCATCGTCACCGCAGGCTTCGCGCCGGGCTTCGTCACGCCGGCCATGGCGAAGGCTCTGGAGGTTGCGCATGCTGCGGGCGTCGTTGTGGCGATGTCCTGCCGCGCCGGTTCGGGCCGGGTCTTCCGCACCACGCGCATCCGCGAGGCGGGCTTCCTGGTCGCCGACAATCTGAACCCGCAGAAGGCCCGCATCCTGCTGGCGCTGGCCTTGACGCGCACCTCTGACCCAGCCGAGATCGCCCGGATGTTCGCGACCTACTGATCGGCCACACCAGTCAGCAAAAATAAAGGAATGGGGTCCGGGGAGATTCTTTTCCCCGGCCTTCTTCGGGAGGGTTCCAATGGTCCAAGTCGACATCCTCGTCCAAGGCTACCCTGGCAAATCCGTCTGCCATGGCGGTCTCGGCTGGAGCACGATCGCGCTGCTGCGCTGGCCGAACGGCCCCGTGGCGCTCATCGACGTCGGTGCCTTCTCGATCCGCCCGGAGTTCGGCAAGCAGCTCAAGGCGCGCGGCGTGAAGCCGGAGGAGGTGACGGACGTGGTGCTCACGCATGCGCACTGGGACCATTCGGTGAACTACACGCTGTTCCCCAATGCGCGGGTGCATATCGGCCGCGCCGAGATGGACTGGGCGGTGGCGGAGCCGGTGGGCTTCAACCCGTTGCCCGAATTGTACGTGCAGGATCTCGCAAAGTCGTCGCGGCTGCGGCTGCTCGATGAGGGCGACGAGGTGTTGCCGGGCATGACCGCGCATCTCGCGCCAGGCCATACGCCGGGGTGCCTGTATTTCTACCTGACCGCGACCGAGGCGCCGATCATCTTCACCGGCGATTCCGCGAAGAACCGCGCCGAGCTGCTGTCGATGGCGACCGACATGACGATGGACGCAGCCGCCAGCCGTGATTCCCTTGCCGCGATCTGGGCGCTGTGGCGGAAGGTGCCGGGCACGCTGGTGGTCCCCGGCCATGACATGACCATGCGCCTGGATGCCGAGGGCAAGCCCGAATACATGGGCCAGCGCCGCGCCGGCATTGCCGCCTGGTTCGACGAGGACCTGGCCGTGACGCATGAGTTCGACATCTCGGCGCCGTGAATGAGGCCGCTCGCGCCTGGGTGCGGCTGCCGTCCGGCCGGCGACTGGACCTGCTGGCGCCGACACCGTTCGACTGGACGGATGAGGATCTCGCCCTCGGGCTCGCGCGTACCTTCCGCTGGGGTGGGCATTCCGCCTGGCCGCAGCCGCTTTCGGTCGCGCAGCACGCGCTGACGGTGCTGGCGCTGCGTAGAACGCGGACACGGCACGGGCTTGATGCGGCGCGCGAGATGCGCGAGTTGCTGCACGACGCCGAAGAGGGGCTGATCAATTTCGACTGCATCTCGCCGTTGAAGCCGTTCCTCGGCGAAGGGTTTTCGGCGCTGTCGGAGCGGCTGACACAGACGGTCGCGACGCGCTACCGCCTGCCGGCCTGGACGGTGGAGGAGAAGCGCGCCCACAAATCCGCCGATGTCGCGGCGGCGGCGGCCGAGGCGGTGCATGTCGCCGGCTGGACGCCGGTGGAGGTGCGCGAGACTTTGGGTATCGCGGGGCCGATCCTGGCACGAGACCCGCTCGCGGCGCGGTATGCGGAGCAGCCCTGGCGGCCTTGGGCGCCGGATGTCGCGGCGGCGCGGTTTCTGGAGGAGCTGAGCGCGCTGCAGGCGCGGCGCGACCACCGGCCAGGCGTCAGCGAGGCTTGATAAAGCGGCCGCGTCAGCGGCAGCCGCCCGAACGGGGGCCGTTGTCGCTGATCTCGCCGCGCGCGTTCACCGGCAGGCTCTGGTGGCATTCGCGCGCACGCGGCGGCAGGGCGCGCACCAGCACCGCGGCGGTGCCGGCATATTGGCAGACGAGGACATAGCCGCGCGGGCTCCGGCGCGAGATATCCCAGCTCTGGCGCAGCGATGGCGGGGTCGGACGGCCGCGCGCGCCGGTATCGGGCATCAGCGTGCCGGGCGCCTGGGCCATGACGTCGCTTTCGGGACCATCGATCACGCTGATGCCGCTGAACGGGCGCGGCGGCGGCAGCTCGGCGGCGCGGTAGGGAAAGCCGGTGGGCGAGGGACGCGCCACCAGGGTGAATCCGGGCGCATTCGCCGGCAGCGTCCGCGGGCAGGTGATCTCCTGCGCCGCGAGCGGCGTGGCGATCAGCAGCAGGGGCAGCAGGGACAGGCGCATGGGCGGCCTCGAGATCGGGTTGCGGGGCGACGCTGCACCCGCCCGGCGCCACGGGCAAGCGCGGCTCAGGCCAGGCCCAGGGCGCGCATCTCCGACATCGCCGCGCGCACCGGGGTGAAACCCGCAACCGCCTCCAGCCCCGCGTAGCGCATCGCGCGCAGCTCGGATTCCGAGAGCGAAAGAATGCTGCGCAGCGCGGCGGCCACGGCATCGGCGTCGGTGGTGTCGACGAGGAAGCCGCTCACGCCGTCGGCGATGAAATCCGGTGCGCCGCCGAGCCGCGGGGCGAGTGCGACACAGCCGCAGGCCATCGCCTCGGCCGCCGTGCGGCCGAAGGCCTGGTAGTCGGACAGGTCGAGGAAGACATCCGCGGCGCGCATCAGCGCCGCCACATCCTGCTGGCGCAGGCGCCCCAGCATGCGCACGCCTTCGGGCGTGACGAGGCCCGCCTGCTCCATCTCCTCCGCATCGGCGCCGAAGCCCACCACCTCCACATCGCCGAACTCGCCGGCGGCGAGGCGCGCCATCAGCTTCAGCGTGCGGCGCGGCGCGCGGCGTGGTGTTGCCGGCCGCACCATCGCCACCACCACGCGCCGCCCCGGGCTGCGCGGCGCGGGGCCATACAGGCCGTGGTCGATGCTCGGCACCACGCGCACCGCATCGAGGCCATGCGCCGCCTGCACGATGCCGGTGAGCCAGCTGGTCTTGGCGAAGTAGACGCAGTTGGGCAGCAACGCGAAGCTCGCCACTGCAAGCTGATGTTCGGAGGTGCCGGCGGCGTAGAACAGCGGCTCATAATCCTGCACGTAGTAGCCGGTGCGGATGGCGGAGTTGCGCATCGTCAGCAGCGCCTCGCTGATCGAGTGGACGGAGGTGTTGGTGGTGCCGATCACCACCTCGGCCTCGGCGGCGAGGAGGGCCAGGTCCTTGGGCCCGTCGAACACGCCCATTCCACCCTCGGCGACCCAGGCGAAGCGGTCATAGGCGGCGGCGAATTGCGGCGCATTGGCGCGATTGACCAGCACCCGCGCCTCGACGCCCAGCGCGCGCAGCGCGGTCACTTCCTGCACCACCGAATGGGCGCCGCCACTGCCGCCGCGCACCGGCAGCACGAATGCGATACGCGCCATGCTCAGCTGATCTCCTTGAGGCGGTCGAGCATGCGCGCGCGCACGCGCACCAGCGCGGGGCAGGACTGCATGGTGCGCTCGAGGGCGGCGATGTTCACGCCCAGATGCTTGTTGGTCATCTCGAGCCCGCCGGCGCGGGTCAGCGGGCTGCGCCCGGCGGCGCCGAAGCTCAGCGACTTGTGGTGATAGACGAAGGCGTCGTCGGCGAGCGTCAGGCGGAAGCCGGCGCGGCGCGCGCGCAGGCACAGATCGGTCTCCTCGCCATAGCCCATCGGGAAGGCCTCCTCGTCATAGGCGCCGATTCGGTCGAGGACGGTGCGTGCGATCAGCGTGCAGAAGCCGTTCAGCACCGGGAATTCCGGGTATTCGCGCGTCGAGACCTCGTCGAGCAGGCGCTGCACTGCGTCTAGGTGCTCGGGCTCGATCATGTCGTTGACCGACCACGACCCGTCGGGTCGCTTGACCTCGGGGATCGACTGCCAGGTTGCGGCGTTGGACAACGGGCCAACCATCCCGGTGCCTGGCCTTGCGCGCGCCGCGGCGTGCAGCCGGTCGAGCCAGCCATGCGGGACGACGGTGTCTGAGTTCAGCACCACCACCCATGGGGCTTGCGTGAGCGCCACCGCCTCGTTGATGGACTTGGTGTAGCCGCGGTTGGTGTCGCGCCGGTGCAGGATGAAGCGCGGATCGCCGGCGACTTCCCGGCGCAGCATCTCTGCGGTGAAGCCGCGGCTGCCATCATCGACGATCAACACCTGGAAGGGCCCGGTGCCGGCGGCGCGCAGCGCGCGCAGGCAGCCGCGCACGATGTCGTCGCCATTGTAGACGGGCAGGATGACTTGGGTGAACGGGTGCGCGTCGCCGGCTGCGACGCACGGGGATTGGCCGGCCGCCGGCGGCATCGCCGGCAGCAGCGCGTGCGTTGGCATGGCCGCCTCGCCATGCACCCGCACCAGCTCGGCCAGCGCGTCGAAGGCGCTGTGCAGGCGCTGATCCTCCATCCCGGCCGCCGAGGATCCGGCCGGCGCCACGATGCGCGGCGGCATGGCCGCCAGGCCGCGCGCGTTCAGCGCCTCCACGCCAAGCCAGAGCGCGCCCGCCGCGAAGTCCTCCTCGCTCAGCGTGATCTGGGCCGTGATGAGGCTCGGGCGGCGGAACACGCGCACCCGGCGCAGGCGGCGCAGCTTCTCGAAGCCGCCGAAGCGGAACACCATGAGCCAGAGTTCGGCCTGCGCCTGCATCGCCCGCTGCGTCGCCTGTGGCAGCCAGGCGCGCAGCTGCAGCAACGCGGGCGTGTCCTCGATGGTGGGCATCAGTGGTGCGAGGGGAAAGTGCAGCGCGATGCGTCCGCTCGGCGCATCGGCCAGGATGCGGATGCCGCGTTCGGGCGCGGTGTCGGCCGTCATCGGGTCGCCAACGACAAGCTCGTAGCGCAGCGAACGTGCGGGCGGCTCGGCGGCCACGAAGAGGCCGGGCGCGAGTTCCACCGGATCGCCCGCGCTCACATGGCCGGTGAGCGGCGCGTCCCAGCGGGCAAGCGGCGCCTCGGCCTCGTTGGCCTGCACCGCCGCGCCGCGCCCGACGGCGATGGGCGAACCCGCGAGCTCCAGGCCGGTGGCGAGGTTCCAGACGCGCAGCTCGCGCGGCACGCCGTCGCGCACCGATGACGGCAGGTGCCAGGTGAAGCCGCAGGCACCATCGGGCAGCGCCTCCGCATCGGGTGCGAGTGGCCAGGCCGCCAGAGTGCGCAGACCGAGCCCCGGCACCTGGATCGCGATCTCTGGCGGCTCGCCGGGCACGTCCGCCTCGCCGAGCGCCCAGCCGGTGAGGCGCGCGCCATCCTCGGACTGCTCCAGACGAACGCGTCCGGTGATGTCGCCCTGGTTGGCGGCGACGGGATCGATGACGTTCATGCCGGTGCGCTCAGCCGTTCGACGGTGGGTGCGCCGATGATCGGCGCCGGGCCATGCGCCGGCGGGAAGGCGGCGGCGAGCACGGGTGATTCGAAATCCTCGGGCGCGGCCAACGCTGCCCCGAGCCGGCAGAGCGGCTGCGGCGGCAAGACCACCAGCGTGCCTGGCGCGCCCATCCGTAATACGAGCGCGAGGCCGCCAGCGCCCAATGCCGCGACCTCCGCCGCATCGAGTGCGAGGTCGAAGCACGCCATGCGCCGCTGCGCCGTGGCCGGGAGCTCGAGCAGAAGACGCGATCGCCCCGTGCCGGCATCGTACAGCGCCAGGCTCAACGGCATCGCAGCGCCGATGGCGCGGAGTTCGATCGCCATGCGCAGCCCTTCCGCCAGGATCGGCGCGGCCTCCGGGTGCAGCGCGAAGGCGACCTCGCCGCCGCCATCCTCCGGGCGCAGCCACAGCCCGTAGAAGGGCAGCTCGCCGGGGCGCCGCTCATGCGCCTCGGCCACGGCATAGCGCAGGCGAACATCGGCACGCAGCGTCAGCCCGGGCGAGGGTTCGACCGTGGCGGTGCCGGCGCTGCCTTCGACCGCGCCCGGCCATTCGCGCAGCCACGGATTGCGCAGCGGCGAAGGCAGGCCAGGCAACGGCGCCAGGCGCTGTTCGAGCAGCCGCGCCGCCTCGGCCGCGACGGTGTCCTCGGGTGCCACCGCCAGAAGCGCGCGCCAGCGGCGGAGCGCGGTGCGCAGCGCGCCGGTCGCCTCGGTCGCCTCGGCCGCGCCACGCAGCGCCTCGCGTTCGAGCGGGTCGCGGCGGATCGCGGCCATGAACTCGCCCAGCGCCTCGAGCGGGCGGCCGAGGCCGAGCAGCAGACGCCCGCGCTTGAGCAGCCGTTCGCGATGCGCGGGGTCGGTGGGTGGAACCGCGGCCCAAAGCTCCACCGCCTCGCCGTGGCGGCCCGCCGCCATGGCGATGCGGGCGAGGATGATGACCGCGCGGGTCAGTTCCGGGCGCATCGCCAGCGCCGCGCGGGCGTGGCGCTCGGCGAGCGCCATCTCGCCCATGGTGAAGGCGACGCGGGCGCGCACGGAGAGCATGTCGGCGTGGCGCGGCGCCGCCTTCAACCCGGCATCGAGCAGCGCGGCGGCGGCGGCGAAGTCGCCCCGGGCCTCGGCGTTGCGCGCCTCCTGCAGGGCGGCGCGGGCGCGCTCTGCCGCGGTGGCCATCGGCGCCGGCGCGATGAAGGGGGTCCGGGCGAAGGACGCCGGAAGGGCGGGCCCGGGGCGCATGAGCGCAATGCCGGTCCTCGCCTCCAGCAGCTGGAACAGCCGATCGAAGAGCGGCCACTCGGCGCGGCGCGGGCCCAGGCAGGCGGCCTGCGCCGCCGCCAGCCGCGGGCGATTGGCGGCGAAACTCAGCTCGCGGCGGAACAGCGCCCGACCCGGGCCACCATTGGTGAGCCCCGCAGCCACCTCGCGCAGCGCGCCATCGAGGGCAACAGGCGAGGCCACCAGGCGGACGGCGCCGGGCGCGGCGAGCTCGGTGATCGGCGGCACCGGCGTCGCGATCACCGGCACGCCCATGGCCAGCGCATCGGTCAGCTTCGCCGGCGTCTGCCAGGCGGAGATCGCCGCCGCGGGGTCCTGCAGGATGGCGACCGCATCGGCCATGCCGGCCAGCGCGGGCAGGCGCTGCCAGGGCTGGTCGCCATGCAGGGCGACGCGTGCGACGGACTGGCGCAGCCGTCCTAGAAGCGCCATGTCGCGGATGGTGCCGATGACGCAGAGCGCGAGGCGCGGATCAGCCAGCCGCTCCATCGCCTCGACCAGCTGGACCAGCCCCTTGTGCTGGCGCGGCGTGCCCAGGAACAGCACCACGCGATCCTCCGGCCCATAGCCGAATTCGGCCCGCAGCGCGGCACGGTCGTGCAGGGCCGGGTCGAACAGCGCCTCGTCGCGTGCGTGGCGGAGGATGGTGCCGCCATAGGCACGCTGCAGGGCGCCGGAGGAGACGGTGATGCCATCGGCCTCCCCAACCAGCGTGGCGCAAAACCGCGTCCAGATCGGGCTGCGCGGCTTGGCGAAGGCGAGCGGGTCCTCTGCGGCGGCGGCTTCCAGCGCCTCGAAGCCTGCTTGTGTCTGGTCGTCGAGGAAGGCGAGTTCGTGGTCGTCGATGTCGAGCAGCAGCGGGCATCCCGTGCGCTGGCGGATCAGCGCGCCGATCAGCAGGCTCGCGAGGCGCGGCTTGCCGACATGGACGAGATCGCAGCGCGTCGCGTCGGCCAGGACGACGGCACCGGCCACCAGGCTGCGCAGATCGCCGGCGGCGAAGCTGCGCATCGGGATGGGGCTGTCGGCGATCGGCGGCCAGATCCGACCGCCCTGGCTTTCGAAGATCGGCCCGACCAGCTCCGTCGCGTCGCCGGGGCCGGCGAGTTCGGCCAGCATATGGGCCCGCGCCACGGGGTTGTGCGCCATGTCCCAGGCGATGACGGTGACGTGCCGGGCGCCGACGCGAGATCCTGCCGGGCCGGCCGCGGCATTGGCCGTGATGCGCGGCGTCTCCACCGGCGGCGGCTCGGCCCACGCCGTTTCGGTGCCGGCGCGCGCGGCGGCGAGGTTGCGCAAGGCGCGCGCCACCGGCGGGACGGAGGCTTCGATGCTGCGCAGCATGGCCGGCGCGGTCAGCGCCCAGGCCAGGAACCCCAGCCAGCCACCCGCCGGCGGCTGGGCGCCGAGCACCAGCGCCACCCAGTCGCGCAGATAGGGGTCCGGCAGCACGCCCAGGCGGGCATGCGGCGGCAGCGTTCCCTCGGTAACGGCCGGCACCACCTCCGCGCCGAATTCCCCCGCCCGCGCCACCGCCTGGACGACGAGGTGCAGGGGCCGCCCGGTGTGGCGCTGCAGGGTTTCGGCCCGCCGGCTCTCCCGCCCCAGCAGCAGGACATGGACGAGTTGGACATCGGCGGCTGTCGCGAAGCGCTCCATACCGGTGACACCCCTGGCTGGGGGCTGCCCCGGTCCGCTGTCTTCGGCGTCGGACACGCGCGTTCAGGCTCCGCTAGGGTTCCGAACGATGTCCTAGCATGACCTGACGCCGCTTAGAATCCAGTCGCGGTCAGGCCTCGACCTGCTCGACCGCCACGACTTCGGGCACATAGTGACGCAGCATGTTCTCGACGCCATGCTTGAGCGTGGCACGCGAGGAGGGGCAGCCCGAGCAGGCACCCTGCATGCGCAGCCGCACGATGCCGTCGCGATAGCCGCGGAACACGATGTCGCCACCGTCGCCGGCCACGGCGGGGCGCACCCGGGTGTCGAGCAGTTCCTTGATCTGGGCCGCGATCTCGAGGTCGGCGGGGTCCACATCCTCGGCTTCCGCCTCGGCGTCCGCACCCTCGAGCACCGGCAGGCCGGCGGTGAAATGCTCCATCACAGCGCCCAGCACGCGCGGGCGCAGCGTCTGCCACTCGGTCTCGTCGGATTTGGTGACGGTGATGAAATCGGCGCCCAGGAACACCCGCGCCACGTCGCCCAGCGCGAAGATGCGCGCGGCGAGCGGGCTGCGGGCGGCGGCCTCCTCGGCCGCGGTGAAGTCGGCGGTGCCGCGCTCGCCCATCACGTCCCGGCCGGGGAGGAACTTCAGGGTGGCGGGGTTCGGGGTGGCTTCGGTCTCGATGAACATGGCGCTGGTCCGATACGGCTGGGAGGGGTTGTTCATACCGCACGACCCCGGTCCGGTTTCGCGATAGGTGGCGCGGATGGGCCGATTGCGCAACGGGGAGGGTGCAATCCAGCCTCTCATTCCAGCCAAGTGAGGCCTGGGGCCTTGTCGGGGGCCGCTGCGGTCAATACATCTCGGGCTGTTGCAATCCACCCCATCCGTTGAGACGGGGGCGGGCACGGTGCCTCATCGTTGGGCCGGACCCGTCAGCCACATAGGAGAGTATTTGGATGAGCAAGGTCATTGGTATCGACCTCGGCACCACCAATTCCTGCGTCGCGGTCCTTGAAGACAAGGATGTGCGCGTCATCGAGAACGCCGAAGGGGCACGGACGACGCCCTCGATGGTGGGCTTCGCCAAGAATGGCGAACGCCTCGTCGGCCAGTCCGCCAAGCGCCAGGCGGTCACCAATCCCACCAATACGCTGTATGCCGTCAAGCGCCTGATCGGCCGTCGATTCGACGATCCGATGGTGCAGAAGGATATCGGCCTCGCGCCGTTCGAGATCGTGCGCGCCGACAATGGCGACGCCTGGGTCAAGGTGAACGGCCAGAGCTACGCGCCGCAGCAGATCAGTGCGAACGTGCTGACCAAGATGAAGGAGACGGCCGAGGCCTATCTCGGCGAGAAGGTGACGCAGGCCGTCATCACGGTCCCCGCCTATTTCAATGACGCCCAGCGCCAGGCGACCAAGGAAGCCGGCGCGATCGCGGGCCTCGAGGTGCTGCGCATCATCAATGAGCCGACGGCGGCAGCCCTCGCCTACGGCATGGACAAGAAGCACACCGGCACGATCGCCGTGTATGACCTTGGCGGCGGTACCTTCGACATCTCCGTGCTGGAAATCGGCGACGGCGTGTTCGAGGTGAAGTCCACCAATGGCGACACCTTCCTCGGCGGCGAGGATTTCGACCAGCGTGTGATCGACTACCTGGCCGACGAGTTCAAGCGCGAGAACGGCATCGATCTGCGCGGCGACAAGCTTGCCCTGCAGCGCCTGAAGGAAGCCGCCGAGAAGGCCAAGATCGAGTTGTCCTCGGCCAAGCAGACCGAGATCAACCTGCCCTTCATCACCGCGGACGCGAGTGGGCCGAAGCACCTGGTGTTGCAGGTGACGCGCGCGAAGCTGGAAGCGCTGGTCGATGACCTGATCGCGCGCACCATGGAGCCGTGCAAGAACGCGCTCAAGGATGCGGGCCTGACGGCGGGCGAGATCGACGAGGTCATCCTGGTCGGCGGCATGACGCGCATGCCCAAGGTGATCGAGGCGGTGAAGGCCTTCTTCGGCAAGGAGCCGGCGCGCAACGTGAACCCCGACGAGGTCGTCGCCATCGGCGCGGCCATCCAGGGCGGCGTGCTCAAGGGCGACGTCAAGGACGTGCTGCTGCTCGACGTGACGCCGCTGTCGCTCGGCATCGAGACGCTGGGAGGGGTGTTCACACGCCTGATCGACCGCAACACGACGATCCCGACCAAGAAGTCCCAGGTCTTCTCGACCGCCGACGACAACCAGACCGCGGTCACCATCAAGGTGTTCCAGGGCGAGCGCGAGATGGCCGGCGACAACAAGCTGCTGGGCAATTTCGACCTGCAGGGTATCCCGCCCGCACCCCGTGGTGTCCCCCAGGTCGAGGTCACGTTCGACATCGACGCCAACGGCATCGTCTCGGTTCAGGCCAAGGACAAGGCGACCGGCAAGGAGCAGCAGATCAAGATCCAGGCGAAGTCTGGCCTGTCTGATGCCGATATCGAGCGGATGGTGAAGGAGGCGGAGGCCAATTCCGACGCCGACAAGAAGCGCCGCGAGACAGTCGAGAGCCGCAACCAGCTCGACAGCCTTGTCCACTCCACGGACAAGACGCTGAAGGAGAATGGCG
The DNA here is from genome assembly GCF_018128965.1 of Plastoroseomonas arctica. GTDB lineage: Bacteria > Pseudomonadota > Alphaproteobacteria > Acetobacterales > Acetobacteraceae > Plastoroseomonas > Plastoroseomonas arctica. Next base: position 89,075 of record NZ_JAAEDH010000003.1, on the reverse strand, counting down.
ACAAGATCCCGGCCGAGGACAAGACCGCCGTCGAGGCGGCGCTGGTCAGCGCGCGGGAGGCCTTGGAGGGCCAGGACGACGACCGGATCAAGTCGGCGACCGAAAGCCTCACCCAGGTCGCCATGAAGATGGGCGAGGCGCTGTACAAGGCGCAGGCCGCCGCAGCCGAGGCCCCGCCCCCGGGCGACGCGCCCGGCAAGCAGCCGGATGGCAAGGTGGTCGACGCCGAGTTCGAGGAAGTCGACCCCACCAAGAAGAAGCCCTCGTGAACCGTGATCCCCGCCCGGCGCGTGCCGGGCGGGGGCTTTCGCGCTGCCAGGGGAGCGTGTGACCGCAATGGCGAAGCGGGATTACTACGAAGTGCTCGGCGTCGCGCGCGACGCCGATGAGGAGGCGTTGAAGAAGGCGTATCGCAAGCTCGCGATGCAGTTCCACCCGGACCGCAACCAGGGGAACGACGACGCCGAGGTGAAGTTCAAGGAGGCCGGCGAGGCCTACGAGGTCCTCAAGGACGCCGAAAAGCGCGCCGCCTATGACCGCTTCGGCCATGCCGCCTTCGAGGGCGGCGGCGGTGGCGGCCAGGGCCCCTTCAGCGGCGGCTTCGAGGATATCTTCGAGGAGATGTTCGGCCGCTTCGGCGGTGGTGGCGGGCGCCAGCGCGCAGCCGCTGGGCGGGGCTCGGACCTGCGTACCCAGATCGAAGTGACGCTCGAGGAAGCCTTCGGGGGCACCAAGAAAACCATTCGCGTGCCCTCCTCGGTCAGCTGCGACGCCTGCAAGGGCTCGGGTGCCGAGGGTGGCACGGCCTCCGCCAGCACCTGCGGCACCTGCCAGGGGCAGGGCAAGGTTCGCGCGCAGCAGGGCTTCTTCCTCATCGAGCGCACCTGCCCGACCTGCAACGGCACCGGGCGCATCATCAAGAACCCCTGCAAGGTCTGCCAGGGCGCGGGGCGCGTGCATCGCGACCGCAACCTCTCCGTCACCGTGCCCCCGGGCGTCGAGGACGGCACCCGCATCCGCCTGGCCGGCGAGGGGGAGGCGGGGATGCGCGGCGCGCCCTCGGGCGATCTCTACGTCGATGTCGCGGTCAAGCCGCACCCGATCTTCCATCGCGAGGGCGCCTCGATCCTGGTGCAGGTGCCGCTGCGCATGACCCAGGCCGCGCTCGGCGGGCATGTCGAGGTGCCGACCGTCGATGGCGGGCGCGCCAAGGTGACCATCCCCGCTGGCACCCGTGCCGGCGAGCAGTTCCGCCTGCGTGGCAAGGGGTTCTCCGTGCTGCGCTCGGCGGCGCGTGGGGACATGTTCGTCCAGGTCGCAGTGGAGACGCCGCAGAACCTCACCGCAAAGCAGCGCGAACTGCTGGAGCAGTTCGAGGCCGAGGCGGCCAAAAGCGGCAAGTCGAGCCCGGACAGCGAGGGCTTCTTCGCCAAGGTGAAGGAATTCTGGGACGGCTTGGCGCGGTGAAGCTGCCCGCCCTGCCCTTCACCGCGGTCGACTGGTCCGCCATTCCCGCCGAACGCCACGATGGCGAAGCCGGCTTCGCGCTGTGGCGCACCATGCAGACCGGCAACGTGCGGGTGCGCGTGGTCGAATACTCGCCTGGCTACCTGGCGGACCATTGGTGCGACCGTGGCCACGTCCTGTATGTGCTCGCCGGCGAGCTGGAGAGCGAGCTCCGCGATGGCCGCCGCTTCGTGCTGCGGCCCGGAATGGGCTATCAGGTGTCCGACTTCGGCGATGCGGCGCATCGTTCGTCCACCCGCGACGGGGCTACGCTGTTCATCGTCGACTGACGCCGGCGCGAAAGCCGGCATCATGCCCTGGGTACCCGGCGAGGGTATGCGCGCGCCCGAAGCCCGGCGATGGTTCGCAAGCGTCAGCGACACGAGGGAAAATGTCACATGAACAAGCCCATCCTGCTGACCGGTGCCGCCGGCAATCTCGGCCGCGTCCTCACCAAGGGCCTGGCCGAGCACGGCTTCGACCTGCGTCTCACCGATGTCCGCCCCTTCCCCGACACGTTGCCCTCCGGTGCCGTGTTCGAGCAGGCCGACCTCGAGGACGGGGTCGCGCTGCTGCGGCTGGCCGAAGGCTGCGGCACCATCCTGCATTTCGGCGGCGTCAGCACGGAGCGACCTTTCGAGCAGATCATCGGGCCGAACCTGCGCGGCCTGTTCCACATCTATGAAGCCGCACGCAGGGAGCGCGCGCGGGTGGTCTTCGCGAGCTCGAACCACGCCATCGGCTTCCATGAGCGACCCACCGAAGACTCCGGGTTGCTGGACGTCGCGGACCCCTTCCGGCCGGATGGCTATTACGGCCTGTCCAAGGCCTATGGCGAGCTGATGGGGCGGATGTACTGGGACAAGCACGGGGTGGAGAACGTGAACCTCCGCATCGGCGCCTGCTATGCGCGCCCGGCCGATCGCCGGCAGCTGTCCATCTGGCTGTCCTTCCCGGACCTGGTGCGGCTCGCCACCTGCTGCATCGAGGCGGAGCGCGTCGCCCACGCCGTGGTGTGGGGCGTATCGCAGAACCCGGCCAGCTACTGGGGCAACGACCACCGCGAACGCATCGGCTGGGAGCCGCAGGACAGCGCCGAGCCGTTCCGCGCCGAGGTGCAGCATATCCTCGACGACGCGGTGAGCGAGCGCTACCAGGGCGGAACCTTCGCAGCCGCGGGCTATTCCAGGACGGAGCCCGCGCCCCGCGAAACCTTCGCGCTTGACTGAGCTGCGGCTGCGCGCCGGCGCTTGGTCGGCGGTGCTGCTGCCGACACAGGGCGCGGCTTTCGCGGAACTCGGGCATGCGGGGGTCGCCGTGCTCGCGCCGCTGCCGCCGGGGGCGGATTCGAATACGGCGGTGACCGGCGCCTTCTGGATGATCCCGTGGGCGAACCGGATGGCGGATGGCGTCCTCGGGACCGGCTGGAACCTGCCGGTGAACCGCGCGAGGGACAAAACCGCCATCCACGGACTCTCGCGCGACCGGCCCTGGCAGGTGCTCCGCGCGACGGCGGACCAGGCGCGGCTGGTGCAGACGGTGTCGGCGCCCCCCTATGCCTACCGCGCGATGGTGTCCGTGCGCCTTGACGAGGACGGCGTGAGGATCGCGGCGCTTGTCACGAATCACGGCGTCGAACCCGCGCCGATCGGGCTCGGCTGGCACCCGTGGTTCGCGCGTCGGCCGGGACAGCGCGTGAGCTTCGCAGCCCGGCACCGGCTCGCCACCGATGAGAGGCTGCTGCCGGTTGCGGTCGCTGCATCGCCAGGGCTTGAGGACGCCGAGATCGACAGCATCGAAGGAACAGACGCGCATTTCGCCGGCTGGAACGGGCGCGCACGGCTCGAGGACAGCATCCTGCGGCTGACGATGCGCGCTGGCGGCACCTGGGCGCGCAACCTGCAGCTCTATGTTCCCCCGCACGCCCGGACGATCTGCCTGGAGCCGGCGAGCCATATTCCCAATGCGCCGAACTGCCCGGCGCTGGCACCGCTCGGCCCGCTGCGGCCACTCGCGCCCGGGGCCTCGCGCAGCGCCTGGCTCCACCTCGCCGCACTGCACTGAAGCCCGGTTCACAAACCCCCCGGGGCGTACCATGATCTCGGTATGGGAGAGACTCAGCAACGCGCCTTGGTCCTCGGTGGGGGCATCATGGGCCTGTCGACGGCCTGGGCCCTGGAGCGCGCCGGCCACGCGGTGACGGTGGTCGATCAGGACGAGATCCCGAACCCGCGCGGCGCCTCGACCGACCATCACCGCCTGATCCGCCACGCCTATGGTGCGCAGCTTGGCTACATGCGCATGGTCGACGACGCCTTCGAAGCATGGAGCACGCTCTGGCAGGATCTCGGCGAGGCGCTGTTCGTGCCGACCGGCGTGCTCGCCATGGCCGATGCGGAGGGCGGATGGCTCGCCGAGAGCCGCGCGGCGCTGGCCGCGCAGAACCGGCCGCTGCGGGTGCTGGGCGCCCGCAACGTCGCGGCGCGCTACCCGATGCTGTGGGGCACCGGCATCGCGCGCGCCTTCCTGATGCAGGCGGGCGGGGTGCTGCTCGCCGAGCGCATCCTGATCGCGCTGCACCGGCACCTGCTGCACCGCGGCGTGCATTTCGTCACCGCCCGCGCGACGCGGGTGGACGCGACGCGGGCGACTCTGGCGCTCGATGACGGCACCAGCCTGCAGGCGGACCTGCTGGTCGTGGCCGCGGGACCCTGGGCGCCGCGCCTGCTCCCGGGCATCGCCTCCCGGGTGACGGCCTCGCGCCAGGTGGTGGTCTATCTCGACGCGCCCTACGAGCATCGCCTGGCCTGGGAAACCTCGCCGATGCTGCTCGACCTGTCCGAACAGGGCGGCTTCTACGCGGTGCCACCCGTCGCCGGCACGCCGCTCAAGATCGGCGACCACCGCTTCACCAATATCGGCGATGCCGAGGATGACCGGCACGCGACGGCCGCCGAGGCGGAGGCCATCCTGGATCTCGCGCATCGCCGCATCAAGGAGATCGGGCGCTACCGCGTACTGTCGGCGCGCGCGTGCTACTACGACGTGAGCGAGGGCGAGCGCTTCATCCTCGAGCCGATGGGCCCGCGTGCCTTCGTGATGAGCGGGTTTTCCGGCCATGGCTTCAAGTTCGGCCCGCTGCTCGGCATGGCGCTGGCGGCGGCGGCGGGCGACGCCACCCTGGCGCGCGCACTGCCCGAATGGGCTGCCGGCGAGACGGTGGCGCCGGACGGCCTGCTGTTCGAGCGCGCGCGCGACACGGTCTAGCCGGCGCCGGACCGACAAACGGGGCACGAACCCCGGGCTGCTTTTTGGGAGCGAGCGCGATGCGCACCACCGCCGCGGAAGACGTGATTTTCGGCCTGACGCGGATGGGCGACACCGAGGCGTCGGGCCTCTCCGCCGATGACGTCGCCCAGGTGGTGAATGAAGCCGCGCGCTTCTGCCGCGACCAGATCCTGCCCGGCGCCCAGGCCGCGGATCGGGAAGGCGCGCGTTACGCCAATGGCACCGTCACCACGGCGCGCAGCTATCCCGGCGTCTACCGGCAATGGATGGAGGGCGGCTGGCAGGGCCTATCGGCGCCCGAGGAATTCGGCGGCCAGGCGCTGCCGGGCAGCCTCTGGGTCGCGATGATGGAGTTCGCCCTTGCCGCCGACGCCTCCTTCGCGCTCGGCCCGCTGCTGACCGCCGGCGCGATCGAGTGCCTCGACCACTATGGCAGCCCAGAGCAGAAGGCGCGGCTGCTGCCGCACATGGTGTCCGGCGAATGGACCGGGGCGATGTGCCTGACCGAGCCGCAATCGGGCTCCGACCTAGGCACGCTGCGCACCCGCGCGGAGCCGCTGGGCGAGGGCCGCTACGCGCTGCACGGCCAGAAGATCTACATCACCTGGGGCGACCACGACTGCACCGGGAACATCGTCTACCTGGTCCTCGCGCGCCTGCCCGATGCGCCGCCGGGTTCGCGCGGCATCTCGCTGTTCGTGGCCACCAAGATGCTGGCGGATGGCACCCGCAACGCGCTGCGCTGCGGCGGGATCGAGCACAAGATGGGCATCCATGCGTCGCCCACCTGCACGATGCTGTTCGAGGGCGCCGAGGCCGAACTGGTCGGCACCCCGCATCGAGGCCTCAACGCGATGTTCGCCATGATGAACAATGCCCGCCTGGCCATCGCCGTGCAGGGCGTTGCACATGGCGCGCGCGCGCTGGAGCTCGCCGAGGCCTATGCCGCCGAGCGCGAGCAGGGTGGCCGCAAGATCGAGGCCTATCCCGACGTTGCCCGCATGCTGATGGAGATGCGCGCCTCGACGCTGGCCGCACGGCTGATCGCGCTGGAGACGGCGGCGGCTGGGGACCGCTTCCGCCGCACCGGCGATGCGGAGGCGGAGCTGCGCCTCGCGCTGCTGACCCCCATCGCCAAGGCCTGGTGCACCGAACGCGGCGTGGAAAACGCCTCTACCGGTGTCCAGGTGCATGGCGGCATGGGCTATTGCGAGGATGCCGGCGCGGCGCAGGTGCTGCGCGACGCGCGCATCGCGCCGATCTACGAGGGCACCAACGGCATCCAGGCGATCGACCTGGTCGCGCGAAAACTCGGCCGCGACCAGGGTGCCGCGATGCGCGCGCTGATCGCCGAGGCGCGCGAGGCCGCCCCGGCGATTGGCACGACGCTCGACGGTTTCGAGGCTGCGACCGCGCTGATCGTGGCAGCCGAACCCGAGGCGGCGCAGTCTGTCTCGTTCGCCTATCTGGATGCGGCGGGTTGGGTCCTGGGTGCCTGGCTGCTGGCGCGCGCGGCCCAACTCGATGCGCGCTACGCGGAAACCGAGCATTTTTTCCGCCAACGGATGCTGCCGCGTGCCGTGGCGCGCATCGCCGAAATCAACGCCGTTCTGGGAAGATCCGGGGAATGACTCCCCGCCAGTGCCAACAGATAAGAACAAATGGATGGGGTCTGGGGAAATTCTTTTCCCCAGCCTTCTCCCCAAATGTTTCAGATCGACGCTTGCCATTCCCCCGCGAAGTCGTATCTCCGCTCATGCTCCGGTCAGGTTTGCACAAGTTTTGAGATCGGACTCGATAAGGGACCAGCTTACCGGATGAACATCCAAGCGCCCGCGATCCATCGCCCCCGCTCTCGCGTCGCGGTGATCGGTGCCGGGCCGGGCGGCCTTGCCGCCGCGATGCAGTTGGCCGCGGCCGGCGCCCGCGTGACCCTCTACGAGAAGGACAGTGTCGTCGGCGGCCGCACCCGCGTGCTGACCACGCCGGAGGGCTACCGCTTCGACCTCGGCCCGACCTTCTTCCTGTATCCGCGCATCCTCGCGGAGATCTTCGAAGCCTGCGGCACGCGGCTGGAGGACGAGATCGAGCTGATCCGCCTCGACCCGCTCTACCGCCTGATCTTCGAGGGCGAGCCGCGCGTCACCATCGACGCCACCGCCGACATGACGCGCATGGCCGCGGAGATCGGCAAGCTCTGCCCGCATGATGCGCGCAACCTCGGCCGCTTCATGGCCGAGAACCGCGCCAAGCTCGAAAAATTTCGCCCCGTGCTGGAACGCGCCTTCCACTCCAAGGCGGATCTGCTGGGCATCGACATGCTCAAGGCGCTGCGCCTCATGCGCCCCTATCGCAGCGTGGATGCCGATCTGGGCGCGCATTTCAACGACCCGCGCGTGCGCCTCGCCTTCAGCTTCCAGACCAAATACCTGGGCATGAGCCCGTTCCGCTGCCCCTCGCTCTTCACCATCCTGAGCTTCCTTGAATACGAGCACGGCGTGTTCCACCCGCGCGGCGGCTGCGGCGAGGTCTCGGTCGCGATGGCACGCGTGGCGGAGCGGCTGGGTGTGGAGATCAAGCTCTCGACGCCCATCGATTCCATCGCCTTCGAAGGCCGGCGCGCGGTGGGTGTGGAGATCGGCGGCACGCGTCACGCCGCGGATGCGGTCGTGATCAACGGCGACTTCGCCCATGCCGTGCCGAAGCTGATCCCCAACGCGGTGCGCCGCCACTGGACCGACAAGCGCATCGCCAAGGCGCGCTATTCCTGCTCGACCTTCATGCTCTACCTCGGCGTCGAGGGCACCTTCCCGCAGCTCGCGCACCACTCGATTCTGCTCTCCGAGGACTACAAGCGGAACATCGCCGAGATCGAGGGCGGCATCATCCCCGACCAGCCCTCCGTCTATGTGCAGAACCCGGTGGTCACGGATGCGACCATGGCGCCCCCTGGGCATTCCGCGATCTACGTGCTGGTGCCGGTGCCAAACCTGCGCCACGGCGCCGATTGGTCGGCCGAGGCGCCGCGTTACCGCGCGCTGGCCATCAGCCGGCTGAAGGCGCTGGGCATCCCGGACATCGAGCAGCGCATCCGCTACGAGCACAATGTCACGCCGCAGATGTGGCTGGATGACTATGCAATCGGGTATGGCGCGACCTTCAACCTCTCGCATGATCTGCGGCAGATGCTGTGCTTCCGCCCCGGCAACCGGTTCGCCGATGCCGAAGGTGTGTACCTGGTGGGCGGCGGCACCCACCCTGGCAGCGGGTTGCCGGTGATCTATGAGGGTGCCCGGATCACGGCCGGCCTGGTCGGCCAGGATCTGGGCTTGGGCGTCACGTCACCGGCGCTCGCGGGCTAAAGGGAGTGGTATGATGAGCAAGGTCGTCGTCATCGGCGGAGGGCTGGGCGGCCTGTCCGCCGCCGCGGTCGCGCAGGCGCGCGGGCACCAGGTCACGCTGTTCGACAAGAACCCCTGGCTCGGCGGCAAGGCCGCCGTGCTGAGCCTGCCGGCCCCCGATGGCAGCGGCAAATTCCGCTTCGATATGGGCCCCACCATCCTGACCGTACCGCGCGTGCTGCGCCGCATCTATGCCGAGGCTGGGCGCGACCAGGCGCAGGACCTGCCGCTCATTCGCCTCGACCCGCAATGGCGCTGCTTCTTTGAGGATGGCAGCCAGATCGATCTGATGGCAAATGTCGAGACCATGGCGCGGAGCATGGATGAATTCGCCCCCGGCCAGGGCATGGGCGACGGCTACAAATCCTTCCAGAAGATCTCCCAGGACCTGCACGCGATCTCCGAGCGCTTCTACTTCTGGAAATCCGTCGAGGGCGTGCGCGACACGATGGACCTCAAGGCGAATTTCTCGCTCGCCGTGCTGAAGGACCTGCTCAAGCTGCGCATGGGCAAGACGGTGGCCAAGCTCATCCGCGGCAATGTGCCCGATGCTCGCCTGGCGCAGATGCTCGACCATTTCTGCCAGTATGTCGGCTCCAACCCCTATATGGCGCCGGCCGTGATCGCCGGCATCGGCGACATGCAGGCGGCCGAGGGCGTCTGGTACCCCGAGGGCGGCACGCGCGCGGTGGCCGAAGGGCTGGCGAAGCTCGCCGGTGATCTCGGCGCCGATCTGCGGACAGATTCCGATGTCAGCGGCATCGAGGTCGTGGGCGGCGCGGTGAAAAGCGTCACCGTGAACGGCGAGCGTTTCCCCTGCGACGCTGTCATCTCCAACATGGACGCGATCCGCACCTATACCGAGCTCGTGAAGGGCAATGAGGGCGAGAGCTACGCGAAGAAGGGCTTCCAGCCGGCTTGCTCCGGCGTGGTGCTCTATCTCGGCCTGAACAAGCGCTACGACCACCTCGGCCACCATGACTTCGTCTTCTCGCGCGACGCCGAAGAAGAATTCGACGCCATCTACCGCCGCGGCGTCCCGGCACCCGACCCCACCGCCTATCTCGCCGCACCCTCCGGCACCGACCCCTCCGTCGCACCCGACGGCGGCGAGGCGCTGTACGTGCTGGTCCACACGCCGCACCTGCGCCCTGAGCACGACTGGTCGAAGATGTTTCCCCCCTATCGCCAGACCATCCTCGACAAGCTCAAGCGCACCGCGGGGCTCGAAGACATCGAGGAGCGCATCGTCGTGGAACGTGCGCTCACGCCCGTCGACATCCATGAGCGTTACCGCGTGCTGGAAGGCGCGATCTACGGCCTCGCCTCGCACGGCGCCTATTTTGGCGCCTTCAAGCCCGGCAACCGCGCGCGCAACATCCGTGGCCTGTATCTCGCCGGCGGCGCCGCCCACCCCGGCCCAGGCATGCCGATGGTGATGATGTCCGGCTGGATCGCGGCCGATTCGATGGACCGCGACGCCGGCGGCAAGGGAATGGGTGACGCCGCCGAACTCGCCGGCCGGCGCGAGGCGATGCTGCCCCAAGCCGCGGAATAATGGTGGAGGCGTCACCCGTCGCGCAGCGATCGGCGTGGCGGATGGCGTTCTTCCACGCCGCCTTCCGCCATAGCTTCCGCGACAGCATGGGCGCCCTGCGCGTGCCGCACTGGGGCCTGCCACCGGCGCCACTGCCCGCCGCACCCATCGTCATCATGGTGAACCACCCCTCCTGGTGGGACGGGATGGGCCCGATGCTGATCGTGCAATCCCTGCTCGATGGCCGGCACGTCTACACGCCCATGGATGCCGCCGCCTTCGAACGCTACGGCTTCATGAAGCGCCTGGGCGTCTTCGGCGTGGATGGAGAAAGCGCGCGCGGCGCCGTCTCCTTCCTGCGCACCGCGCGCGAGGTGCTGAAAAACCCCGGCCACCTGCTCTGGATCCACGCCGCCGGGCGCTTCCATGATGTGCGCGAACGCCCGGTGCCGCTCACTCCCGGCATCATCCGCCTGGCCGAGGTCGCGCCGCAGGCCATCTTCCTCCCACTCGCCCTCGAATACGTCTTCTGGGACGAAAAGCGTCCCGAGGCGCTCGCCGCCTTCGGCCCGCCCATCGCCGGCGAGGCCCTCGCGGCCATGCCCCGCGACGAACGCGCCACTCATTTGCGATCGGCACTCGAATCCACGATGGACAGGCTGGCGGCATCGGCCATCACGCGCGATGCTCTGGCGTTCAAGACTGTCATCCGGGGAAAAGAAGGCATGGGGGGAATCTATCAACTGTGGCGCCGCGCGCGTGCGGCGCTCCGCGGCGAACGCTTCGACGCAAGGCACATGGCCGAAGGCGGCAAGTCGTGACCCTGCTCGAGATCGTACTGCTTCTCACCGTCATTCCCGCCTCGATGGCGGCGGTCAACCTGGCTCTGCTTCGCGTGCCGCACGGCGCCATCCCCGCCGGTGCGAAACTCTCCATCCTCATCCCCGCACGCGACGAGGAAGCCAATATCCGCGCCTGCGTCGAATCCGCCCTCATGCAGTCCGGCATCGCGCTCGAAGTCATCGTCATGGATGACGGCTCCCGCGACGCCACCGCCGCGATCGTGCGCGAGATCGCCGCGCGCGACCCGCGCCTGCGCCTCGAACAGGCCCCGCCGCTGCCCAAGGACTGGGCCGGCAAGGTGCACGCCTGCGCGCGCCTGGCCGAGTGCGCGACCGGCACGCACCTGCTCTTCCTTGACGCCGATGTCCGCCTCGAAGCCGGTGCCGCGGCCGCCATGCTCGGCCACGCGGCACGCACCAACTGCGCCATGGTCTCGGGCGTGCCGCGCCAGGTGATCGGCTCGCTCGGCGAGGCGCTCACCGTGCCCATCATCAACCTGCTGCTCGCCGGCTACCTGCCCGCCATGGGCCGCGCCTTCACCCGCATGCCCGGCATGGCCGCCGGCTGCGGCCAGCTCCAACTCGTTGAACACGCCGCCTACACCCGCATCGGCGGCCACGAATCCCTCAAGACGTCCATGCATGACGGGCTCAAGCTCGCCCGAGCCCTCCGCCGCGCCGGCGAACGCACCGAACTCGTCCAGGGCGCCCATCTCGCACGCTGCCGCATGTACGAAGGCTTCGCCGCCAGCTGGAACGGCTTCCTCAAGAACGCCTGCGAAGGCATGGCCACCCCCATCGGACTGCCCATCTGGACCGCCCTCCTCGCCGGCGGATTCATCGCCCCCTTTCTCCTCCTCCCCGACACCGCCCTCGCAGCCGCCCTGGCGCTGGGCGTGCGCGCCGCCATCACCCGCCAGACGCGCGAACCCTGGTGGACCATCCCCCTGCTGCCCTTCGCCGTCCTCACCGCCCTCGCCATCCAATGGACCGCCCTCACCCGCGCGGTGCGAGGAGGACAGACCTCCTGGAAAGGACGCGCCTATGGGCAGGCGTGAAGGCAAGGCGGGGGCCTCCGCCCCCTCGACCCCCGCCAGGGATCGCGCCGATCCCCGGGCCCCTGCGTGTGTTGGTCCTGGGTTTGGAAGGTGGGCTCTGGACTTTTATCTGGGCCTTTCATCGGGAGAGGGTGGCCGGCACGCGCTCACCAGTTGGGCGCGCACCTCAGGCCACCCTCTCCCGATGAAAGGCATTCCGGACAACGCCCCAGAACCACCCTCCCAAAGCCAAGAACCAACAGATGGAGGTCCAGGATCGACACGATCCTGGAGGGCTTCGACGTATACGTCGAAGGGGGCAGAGCCCCTGGCCTTCCTTCACCCGTGACCCCATCGCGCGACCATACCCAGGAGAACTTCCCCGTCGCGTCGCGGCTGATCGCGCCTGCGTTGCGGCCGAAGGTGATGGGGTTTTATCGGTTCGTGCGCACGGCGGATGATGTGGCGGATGATCCGGCGTTGGGCTCGGCGGAGAAGTTGGCGCGGCTGGATGGGTTGGAGGCGGCGCTGCTGGATGTCGGGGCGTCGGAGCCGGCGGCGGTGGGTCTGCATGCGTCGGGGGCTGGGGTTGGCGAGGCTCGGGTGATGCTGGGGGCCTTCCGGCAGGATGCGGTGCAGGCGCGGTATGCCGATTGGGATGCGCTGATGGCGTATTGCGCGGTGTCGGCGGCTCCGGTGGGTCGGTTCTTGTTGCGGCTGCATGGTGAGGATGCGGGGCTGTATCCGGCGACGGATGCGTTGTGCGCGGCGTTGCAGGTGTTGAACCACGTGCAGGATTGTGCAGGGGACCGGGCGGCGCTGGGGCGGGTTTATTTGCCGTCTCCGTGGATTGGGGATGAGGCGGCGTTTTTCGCGCCCGAGGCTGTGGCGCTGCGGCGCCCGGTTCTGGATGCGTTGCTGGACGGCGTCGAGGGTCTGCTGGACCAGGCGGCCGGGTTTCCGGAGCGGCTGCGCTCGCGGCGCCTGGCGATGGAGAGCCGGGTGACGATCGCGCTGGCGCGGCGGCTGTTGGCGGAGCTGCGGGCGGCAGACCCGGTGGTCGGGCGGGTTGCGCCGGGCAAGGTCGATTTTGCGCGTGCCTTCCTGCGCGCACCGCTGCGCGGGCCGAGCGATGCGGCGCTGGTGCTCGCGCGCGTCGGGCGGGCGGGGAGTTCCTTTGCGCGCGGCATGGCGGCGCTGCGCGGCGAGCGGCGGCGCGCGCTGTACGCGGTCTATGCCTTCTGCCGCGCAGTGGATGACATCGCCGATGCGGAGATGCCGGAGGGCGAGAAGCGGCTTTTCCTGTCACGCTGGCGCGCCAAGCTGGTGGCGCCGGATTGCGCGTTGTCGCGCGAGCTCGCCTGGGCGCGAAGAGGGTATACGCTGCCGGTCGCGGAATGCGAGGCGATGATCGCCGGCATGGAGGCCGATGCCGCGCCGCGCGTGCGCGTGGCGGACCAGGCGGGGCTGGACCTCTATTGCCGTCAGGTCGCCGGCAGCGTGGGCGCGATGGCGGTGCGGATTTTCGGCGCGCCAGGGGCGGAGGCGTTCGGCCTCGCGCTGGGGCGCACGCTGCAGCTGGTGAACATACTGCGCGACGTGGACGAGGATGCGCAGCGCGACCGCGTCTACATCCCGCTCGACCTGCTGGCGGCGGAGGGTGTCGCCGACGGGCCCGCGCTCGCGATGATCGCGCAGCCGGGATTCTCGCGCGCCTGCGCGGCTCTGGCAGTGCAGGCGCGCGAGGGGTTCGCCGCGGCCGAACGCGCGCTCGCAGCCGGGGATGCGGCGCCGCTGCTGCCGGCGCGGGTGATGATGTGGGGGTATCGGCGGCTGCTCGATCGCCTGCTCGCGCGCGGCTTCGTGCCGCCGCGGCTGCGCCCCCGGCTGCGCACGGCGGAGAAGCTGCGCATGGCGCTGGCGGCCGCGCGGCTCGCGCCGGTCTAGAGCATGATCGCCGCAGGTGGAATCGCGGGAGGCGTGAATCATGCTCTCCAACCAAGGCGCTGGAGCTTTTGACGTGAGCGCTTTCGAAGCGAAAAAGCTCTAGCGGGTGGCGGGATCGGTGCATGTGGTGGGCGCCGGCGTCGCCGGCCTCGTCGCCGCGCTGCGGCTGGCGCGCGCGGGCCAGGCGGTGACGCTGCACGAGGCCTCGCCCGAAGCCGGCGGCCGCTGCCGCGCGCTGCCCGATGGCACCGACAACGGCACCCATGCGCTGACCGGCGCGAACCGGACGGCGCTGGGCTTCCTGCGCGAGATCGGCGCCGCGGACGGGTGGGTGGAGCCTGAGCCGGGCGCGCTGCCGGTGTTCGACCTGGCCGATGGCAGCGCGCGGCGCGTCGCGCTGGCACCGCTCGGATGGCTTGGTGCGGCGGCGCGGCCCGCGGGGATGTCGCTGGGTGCGCTCTGGGCGCTTTCGACGGGGCGCGGCAGCGTCGCGCAGGCGCTGCACGCGCATCCGATGTTCCTGCGCGGCTTTGTCGAGCCACTCACCGTTGCCGCGCTCAACACACCGGTCGAGGAGGCCTCCGCGCCGCTGCTGCGCCGGGTGCTGGCGCGGCTGCTTGCACCCGGCGCGGCGCGGGTGCTGGTGGCGCGAAAGGGGCTTGGGCCGGACCTGATCGCGCCCGCGCTCGCGGCGCTGCGCCTGGCCGGGGTGCCGCTGCGCTTTGGGGCGCGGCTGCGCGGCATCGTGGTGAATTCCAGCCGTGTGGTGGCGCTGGAGATCGGCGCCCATCGGGTGGCACTCGGCCCCGGCGACGCGGCGGTGCTGGCGCTGCCGGCGTGGGAGGCGGCGCGGATCATTCCTGGCCTCGCGGTGCCCGCGGCGCACGCGCCCATCCTCAACATCCATTATGCGCGCGTGGGGGCTGGGCCGGTGCGCTTCTTCGGCCTGCTCGGCGGCCTCGCGCAGTGGGTCCTGGTGCGCCCCTCGGGCGTGAGCGTGACCGTCAGCGCCGCGGACGCCGCCATCGGCGAGGAGGCGGAGGCGCTCGGCGCGCGCGTCTGGCCGGAGCTGCGGCGGGCCGCGCTGGGCCTTGGGCTCGCGGGCGATTGGCCGGACGCGCCGCCGGCCTTCCGCGTCGTGAAGGAACGTCGCGCGACGCCGCGGCATGGCGTGGTGGGCAACCCCGTGCCGCTACGGATGCCCTTCGCCAACCTCGCCTTGGCCGGCGACTGGACCTGGCCCGGCCTGCCGGCGACGATCGAGGCGGCGGTGCTCTCCGGCCGCGCGGCCGCGGCGGCACTCGCGTGAGCCCCGCCGCAGCCCTGGCTGCGCTCCGTGCCGAGCCGGGAATCCCGGATCTCGCGGCGCGCCGCGCCATGCTCCACCGGCTGGACAAGGTCATGATCCGCCGGGCCGAGGAGATCGCCGCCGCGCTCGACGCCGATTACGGTGGCCGCTCGCGCATCGAGACCATGCTCGCCGACATCATCCTGGTGGCCGATTGCGCACGCCATGCGCGCCGGAACCTCGCACGCTGGGCGCGGCCGCGGCGCCACTCGGTACCCTTCCCGTTCCAGCCCGCCGGCGCACGGGTCGAGTGCGTGCCCATGGGCGTCATCGGCATCATGGCGCCGTGGAACTACCCCTTCCAGCTCGCGCTGCTGCCGGCCATCGACGCCCTGGCCGCCGGCAACCGCGTGGTGATCAAGCCCTCCGAGCTGCTGCCACGCAGCGCGGCGCTGATTGCGGAGATCCTCGCCGAGGCGCCCGGTCCCGGCTTCGCCCGCGTGGTGCAGGGCGGCCCGGACGTCGCCGCGGATTTCGCGGCCCAGCCCTGGGACCACCTGGTCTTCACCGGCGGCACCGCGACCGGCCGGCGCGTGATGCGCGCGGCGGCGGAGACCCTCACGCCGCTGACGCTGGAACTCGGCGGCAAGTGCCCCGCCCTGGTGCTGCCGGGTGCCGACCTCGCGCGCGCGGCGCGGGAGATCCTGGTGGGCAAGGCGATCAATGCGGGCCAGACCTGCATCGCGCCCGACACCGTGCTGCTGGTCGGCCATGGTCGCGCGGACTTCACCGCCGCCTGCCGCGCGACCGGAATCGCCCTGCCCGAGACGGCGCTGGCGAGCGACGCGCAGGCGGCCCGCATGGCGCGCTTCGCCGAGGGCGCCTGTCTCACGCCATTGGGCGCGGACCGCTCGCCACGGCATCGCGCCATCGCGCTCGCCGAGGCGCCGGACGACCACCCACTGCTCCACGAGGAGGTGTTCGGCCCGATCCTGCCGGTGGTCGAGACCGCGGATTTGCCCGCAGCACTTGCCTGGATCGCTGCCCGGCCTTCGCCGCTCGCCATCTACAGCTTCGGTGCGACACGTGCCGAGGAAAACACGATCGCGGTTGGCACGCGGTCGGGCGCGATCATCGCCGGGCGCTGCGTGGAACAGGCCGCGATCCCGGGCCTCCCCTTCGGCGGCCTCGGGCAATCCGGCTTCGGGCGCTACCGCGGGGAGGCCGGGTTCAGGGCATTTTCGAACCAGCGCGTGCGGATGTGGCGGGGTACCTGGTCACTCTCGCGGCTGTTCGATGAACCTCGCGGGACATGGGCGGAGAAGATTATTTCCCGGTTGCTCGGCCACTGAAACAGGTGTGTTCTGCACCCAATGGTTGCAGATAATCATGACCGTCTCCAAATAGATACGCTTCGCGTACGTATACGCATGGCGCGGGAGGACGATGCGCGGGCGCTCGCATCCATGATGAGCGCGCGGATCAGCGCCCGGCTCGCGACCTGGCCCGAGCTGATGACCCCGTCCATGGCGCGGAACCGCCTGGCACGCGACCTGGCGGACGCGCAGCGGATCGCGCCCATGGTGATGGAGCTGCGCGAGGATGGCGCCGTCTGTGGCTGGATGAGCGTCACCCGTCTGCCGGAGCATCCGGCCTGCGGCATCCTCACCTATTGGCTGGGAGAGGCGCACCAGGGGCGCGGCCTGATGCGCGAGGCGGCGCCGCAGGCGGTGCGGCATCTGTTTGAGAAGCTCGGCCTCGAGCGGCTGCGCGCGGCGGTGCAGATGGACAACGCCGCCTCCATCGGCGTGTTGCACGCGGCGGGCATGCGCCCTCTCGGCCCTGGCCGCATCTGGTGCAGCGCGCGCGGACAGGAGGAAACCTGCCTGTGGTTCGAAATCGACCGCGCCATGGCGCTTGGCGAGGCCGTCGGGATTGGGCATAGCGAAGCGGCGGGCGAAAGCCCGGATGCTGTCGCAAGCGAGCACTGGGCGGGCGTGCCGGAACGGTAGACGGAAGGGACTTAAAATCCCTCGGCCCTTGGGCCATGCGGGTTCGAGTCCCGCCGCCCGTATCCACCCGTGGTTAAGCGCTAAAGCGGCTTTACCGGGCGACGGGCGCCCAACCGGTTCGCCTCGGGGGGCGAGTTCATCCCGGCGGTGCGGCCAGTGTCACGCCCTGCTCGGCATAGAAGCGCGCCGCGCCCGGATGGAAGGCCAGGATGGCGTTGGCGGGCGCATTGGCTGCGCGGGTGCCGATCGCGCTCGGGTGGATCGCCACGCGCGGGTCCTCGGCGGAGAGCGCGGCGCGGGTCAATGCATACGCCACCGGCTCGGGCATCGCCCAGTTGCCGACGACGAAATTCCACGCCGAGAATGTCAGCACGGGGGCGGACTGGCCGCGATAGGTGCCGGGCGCGACGGTCGACTCCGCCATGTAGGGCAGCCGCCGGCGCGCCTCGGCGAGCTCCGCCGGGGTGAGGCCGAAGATCACCGCCTCGCTGCGATCGGCGACCATGGTCAGCGCCGGGATTGGTACCGCCGCACCTTGCCAGAGCGCGTCGATCTCGCCGCGCAGCAGCGCCTCGGCCAGCGCGGCGGGGTCGCCGCTCACCACGACGGGCTCGATGCCGGCAACCGCGGCGGCGACGCGGAAGAACCCCTCGGCGGGGCCGCGGGCGGGGCCGGCGCCGACGCGCTTGCCGGCTAGGTCGCGGATGGTGCGCAGGCCTGAGGCTGCGGGGGCGGCGACCATGAAGGCGGTCTCATACATCGGGAACAGCGCGCGGATGGCGACGTGGCGGTGGCCGCCGGCATTGGGCGCGCCTTCCAGCGCGTCCCAGACGGAGCCGAGGAAGGCGGTGCCGATGGCGTTGGCGTCAGATTCGACGGCGCCGAGGTTCTGCAGCGACCCCGCACTCTGCTTCACCTCCGTGGTTATGCCGGTGCGGGCGAGGTGGCGCGCGAGGCCCTCGCCATAGGGGAGGAAGGCGCTGCCGGGACCGGCGGTCCAGAGCGCGATCGCGGCCTGGGCCTGGGCGAGGCCCGGGGTGAGCGCGGCCAAGGCCATCAGATTGCGACGCCGCATCGGCCGTCCTCCATCGTTGCAGTGATCATGGCGCCGGACCGAGGACACTCAGCCCCCTCGCCACGGCTGCGTTGGGCAAATCCCCGTCGAGCGAGGCGAGCGGAAGTCGGCGGCGCTGGGCGAGCTCAAGGTAGGCCGCATCATGGACGGAGAGGTTGAACCGCTCCGCGAGCGGCGCGGTGGCGGTCCAGTCGGCGGTTTCGAGATCGAGCACCACCGGAAGCTCCCGCAGGAAACCCGTCAGCTGCGCGCGTTTGGACGCGTCGAGCCGGCGCTGGCGCTCGGCTATGAGGAGTCCATTGAGCGCTTCGAGAGGCCAGAGCAGCGGGGCCCTCGCGCCGATCTGGGTCAGGCGGTCCAGCAGTTTCGTCACGGCTGGCGTCTGTTCATCCTCGAAGCACCAGGCGTGCGCGACGGAGTTGTCGAGCACGAAGCTCACGACCGTCCTTCGTTGACGAGGTTCTTGATCGCGATGCCGCCGAGCGTGGTGCCGCGGCTGGCCTGCCGCAGGCCATCGGCGGCGCGGCGGGCCTTGTCGCGATAGAATGTCGGTCCAACCGGGACGAGCTTCGCCACGGCGACGCCGCGGCGGGTGATGATGACCTCAACACCGCGCTCGACCTCGGATACGAGGGCGCTGAGACGGTTTTGCGCATCGAAAATCGGGACGTTCATGACGGTAGTCTAGCTGGCCAGATAGCCAGATCGCCAGTATGTCGCGAGAGGTGTCGTCTCGAGCAGCCTGGGGAGGCGGCGAGCATGCTCCGCCGCACTCATCCCCGTGCCGCGAAATCGATGCGCGGATCGACCAGCGTGTAGCAGAAATCCCCCAGGATCTGCATCACCAGCCCGAGCAACGTGAAGATGTACAGCGTCGCGAACATCACCGGGTAATCCCGCCGGATCGCCGCCTCGAACCCCAGCAGCCCCAGCCCGTCGAGCGAGAACACGATCTCCACCAACAGCGCGCCGGTGAACAGGATGCCGATGAAGGCCGAGGGAAACCCCGCAATGATCAGCAGCATCGCATTGCGGAACACATGGCCGTAGAGCACGCGGTTCTCGCCAGCACCCTTGGCGCGCGCGGTGACCACGTATTGCTTGCCGACCTCGTCCATGAAGCTGTTCTTGGTCAGCATGGTCAGCCCGGCGAAGCCGCCGATCACCAGCGCGAGCGTCGGCAGCGCCATGTGCCAGGCGTAGTCCGCAGCGCGCTGCCAGAAGGGCCAATCCGCGCTGCCCTGCGAGGTCAGCCCGCGCAGGGGAAAGATCTGCAGGAAGCTCCCCCCCGCGAAGAACACCACCAGCAGGATGGCGAAGAGGAATCCCGGGATCGCATAGCCCACCAGCACGATCCCCGAACTCGCGACATCGAAGCGCGAGCCGTCGCGCACCGCCTTGCGGATGCCCAGCGGGATGGAGACCAAGTAGATAATCAGCGTCGACCACAGGCCGAGCGAGATGGAGACCGGCATCTTCTCCGCCAGCAGCGTGACCACCGGCCGGTCCTGGAACAGCGACCGCCCGAAATCGAAGGTGAGGTAGCCGCGCAGCATCTCGAAGAAGCGCACATGCGCCGGCTTGTCGAAGCCGAAGGCGCGCTCGATCTCGGCGACCACGGCGGGGTCGAGGCCCCTCGCGCCGCGATAGCTTCCGGTCGGCGCATCGCCGGTGCCGCCGCCCTGCTGGCGCGGCTGCTGCCGCACTTCGCCACCACCCTCGCCGGTGAGGCGCCCGAGCGTATTCCCCTGGCCCTTCAGCTCCGCGAGCATCTGCTCCACCGGGCCGCCAGGGGCGAACTGGATGACGGCGAAGTTGATCAGGATGATGCCGAACAGCGTCGGGATGACCAGCAGCAGGCGGCGGAACAGGTAGGCGGCCAAGGCGGCGTCCTTTTGCTAGCGCCGACCGAACATCTTCTCGAACGCGGCTTTGTCGAGTTTCAGCCAGGTCGGCCGCCCATGGCTACAGGTGTTCGCGCGTGGCGTCGCCTCCATCTGGCGCAGCAGCGCGTCCATCTCGGCCGGCGCCAGGCGGCGCCCGGCGCGGATTGAGCCGTGGCAGGCGAGCCGCGCGATGGCGGCATCCAGGCGCCGCTCGAGCGCCATGGCGGAGTCCCATTCCGCCAGCTCCTCGGCCAGGTCGCGCAGCAGTGGTGCGGGCTCCGGCGCACCCAGCAGGGCGGGCATGGCGCGGACCAGCACCGCGCCGGCGCCAAAGCCTTCGATCTCAAGCCCCAACCCCGCGAGCATCGGCGCGGCCTCGACCAGCCGCGCGGCATCCGCCTGGGGCAATTCGACCACGGCGGGGATGAGCAAGGGCTGCGTGCGCACGCTGCCCTCGCGGCGCTGGGCGCCGAGCGCCTCCTGCGTCAGCCGCTCATGCGCGGCGTGCTGATCGACGAGGATCAGCGCGCCGTCGGGCGCCTCGGCGACGATGTAGGTCTCCATCAGCTGTGCGATGGCGCGGCCGAGCGGGTGGCCAAGCTCCGGCGCTTCCCAGGCCGGGGCGAGGGCCGGCGGCGGCATCGGCATCCCCAGACGCGGCTGCGCCCAGGACGCGGCTTGCGGCTGCGCCCAGGACGCGGCTTGGGGCTGCGCCCAGGCCTCGGCGCGGCCCGCCGACCAGGGCGCGGAGCGCGGCCCGCCGCCGGCGTAGGCGAGCTGCGTCTCGGCGAGGCCCGCGACCATCGCCGGCACCGCAGCCTCACCACCCGCACCTTGCGCCAGCGCGCGGCGCACGGCTGAGATCAGCGCGCCGCGCACCCCATCGGGGCGGAGGAAGCGCAGCTCGGTCTTCATCGGGTGGACGTTCACATCCACCGCTTCGGGCGGCAGGGTCAGGAAGATCGCGCCCACGGGGTGGCGGCCATAGGCGATCACGTCGCGGAAGGCGACGCGCAGCGCCACGCGCAACAACGGGTCGCGCACCGGGCGCCGGTTCACCACCAGGTGCTGCTCGGCCGCCGTTGCCCGGGTGTGGGAGGGCAGGGCGACGAAGCCCTCGATGTCCAACCCGTCCTGCACGCCCTCCACCGGCACCGCGGCGGCGGCGAAATCCGGGCCCAGCAGGTCGCGCAGCCGCTGGGCGCGGTCAGCGGCCGGCAGCGTCAGGGTGGCGCGGCCATCGACCTCGAGGCTGAACGCCACCTCCGGCCAGCCCATCGCGAGGCGCTTGACCGCATCCGTCACCGCCTCGGCCTCGGCGCGGGGGGATTTGAGGAACTTGCGTCGCGCGGGGGTAGCGAAGAACAGGTCGCGCACCTCAACCCGCGTGCCCGGCGCGCCTGCGGCCGGCGCCACTGCGCCGACATGGCCACCCTCGACGGTGATGGCATGCGCCGGCGCACCGGGCAGGCGGGAGGTGATGGCGAGCCGCGCGACGGCGCCGATCGAGGGCAGCGCCTCGCCCCGGAAGCCGAGCGTGGCGATGCGAAACAGCAGCCCCTCCTCCGCAAGCTTGGAGGTGGCGTGGCGCTCGATGCACAGCGCGAGGTCGTCCACGCCCATGCCGGCGCCGTCATCCTCGACCAGGATGCGGTCGATGCCGCCGCCCTCGATCGCGATGCGCAGGCGGGTCGCGCCGGCGTCGAGCGCGTTCTCGACCAGCTCCTTCACGGCCGCGGCGGGGCGTTCGACGACCTCGCCGGCGGCGATGCGGTTGGCGGTGGTCTCGGGGAGGCGGCGAATCCGCATGGGTCGCACCCTACCGCACCGGGGCTGCCGCCGCGAGGATCGCGAGGTTCAGCCCGGCGCGGCCCGGTCGCCCGTCAGGCCTGCAGGGCCTCGATCGCCGCCAGCATCGCCGCGGTGGCCGGGTGGGTCGGCGGGGCGCCGCCCTCCAGCGCCGCCAGGATCGGGCCGGCGAGCTGTTTGCCGAGCTCCACCCCCCATTGGTCGAAGGCGTTGATGCCCCACAGCGCGCCGAGGCAGGCGACCTTGTGCTCGTACAGCGCGATGAGCGCGCCAAGGCTCGCCGGGTCCAGGCGCGGCAGCAGCAGCGTCACCGAGGGCCGGTCGCCGGGAAACACCCGGTGCGGCACCAGCGCGGCAATCTGCGCCGCGTCGCGGCCCGCCGCGCGCATCTCGGCCGCGACGGAAGGGGCGTCGCGCCCCTGCAGCAGCGCCTCGGCCTGAGCGAGACCATTGGCCAGCAGGATGCGGTGGCTCGCCGCTTCGGCGTGGTCGGGATTGGCCACCAGGATGAATTCCGCCGGGATCACCCGCGTGCCCTGGTGCAGCATCTGGATGAAGCTGTGTTGTGCGTTGGTGCCGGGCTCGCCGAACACCACGCCGCCGGTCGCGTGCGACACCAGCGCGCCACCGAGGCCGACGCGCTTGCCCAGGCTCTCCATCTCCAGCTGTTGCAGATGCGCCGGCAGGCGGCACAACCGCTCGTCATAGGGCAGCACCGCGCGCGAGGTGGTGCCCATGGCGTTGCCGTTCCACAGGTCGACGAAGGCCAGCAGCAGCGGCAGGTTCTCGGCCGAGGGCGCGTGGAGGAAATGCGCGTCCATCGCCCGCGCGCCGCCGAGCAGCGCCTCGAACCTCTCCCACCCCAGGCCGAGCGCGAGTGACAGCCCGATCGCGGACCACAGCGAGAAGCGCCCGCCCACCCAGTTCTCGAATCCGAAGACCCTCGCGGGCGGGATGCCGAATTCGGCGGTGCCGGGCGCGTTGGTCGACAGTGCCGCGAGGTGCGCGGAGACCTGCGCCTCGCCCAGCGCGGCCGCCAGCCAGCCGCGCACCAGCCGCGCATTGGCCATCGTCTCCTGCGTGGTGAAGGTCTTGCTCGCGATCAGCACCAGCGTGCGCGCCGGATCGAGGTTCTGGCGCAGCGCCGCCCAGGCGTGCGCATCGACATTGGCCAGGTAATGCACGCGCGGGAGGTCGCCGGGGCCCACCAGCGCCCGCGCCACCATCGCCGGCCCGAGGTCGGAGCCACCGATGCCGATGTTCAGCACGTCGGTGAAGCGCTCGCCGGTGGCACCGAGGATCGCGCCCTCGCGCACCCCGGTCGCGAAGTCGCGCATGCGCGCCAGCGTCTCGGCGACCTGGGCGGTCTCGGCCGAACCGCCTACGCCCGGCGTGCCGCGCAGCGCCATGTGCAGCACGGCGCGGCCCTCGGTGGCATTGATCGCCTCGCCGCGCGCCATGGCGTCGCGCCGCGCCAGCACGCCGGTCGCCTCGGCCAGGCCATGCAGCGCGGCGAGGGCGGTGTCGTCCAGGCTGGTGCGCGAGAGGTCCACCGTCAGCCCCGCCGCGCGGAAGGTGAAGCGGGTCGCGCGGGCGGGATCCTCGGCGAAGCGCGCGCGGATCGCACCCGCATGCGGGCGGGCGGCGGCGGCCATGACGGCGGCCAAGGCAGTGTCGGTGCTCATGGGGGCGAACATCCCTGGCGATGGTGGCGGGCTGATGGCGGGGCTGGCAGTCTGGCGGCATGATAACGCGCCGCGCCCTCATCGTTGCACCCCTCGTCGCCGGCGCCGTCCCGCGTGCCGCCCTGGCGCAGCGCCTGGCGGCGGTCGCGGCCGACAGCCCGGACGGCGAGGCCCTGGTCGCGCGGCTGCGGGTCGGCGGGCTGGTGCTGTTCTTCCGCCACGCCGATACCGGCGGCGAGAATTGCGACCGCAGCTTCGTCATCGGCGACCGGGCCGGGCAGCGCAACATCTCGCCCGCGGGGCGCGCGCAATCGGCGGCGATCGGCGCGCGGATCGCCGCCCTCGGCATCCCGGTAGAGGAGCCGATCCTCGCCGGCCCCGTGTTCCGCGCGCGCGACACCGCCGAACAAGCCTTCGGCGCCGCGCGCGTGGTTGTCACCGACAGCCTGCTGGCCGACGACTATGCCGGCGGGCGCCTCGCCTGGGTGCTGGCCGAGCATCGGCGGCTGTTCGGCGAAGTCCCGCCCGCCGGGCGCAACCGGGTGCTGGTGGGCCACCGCACGCCGGCGATCCAGGTGGTGGGCGATGCGGTCGCCCGCCGCGCCTTTCCCGAAGGCGCGGCGCTGGTGCTGGCGCCGACCGGCGGGGCGTTCAGCCTGCTCGGCATCATCGAATTCGTCCCCGCGCCCACGGGCGGTTTCCACGGCTGCGGCTAGCCCCGCGCGGCCTTGCCGCTGCGCGCGCCGCCGCCTAGCCTTGCCGAAAGAAAAACGGAGGATACGCATGCAACGAAGGCTGTTGCTGGCGGGCCTGGGCGCCTCACTGGCGTGCCCGGCTATCGTCCAGGCCCAGGGCGAATGGCCCGGGACGCGCCCCGTCCGCATCATCCAGCCGAGCCAGGCGGGCAGCCCGGCCGACGTCTATGCCCGGCTCTACGCCGAGCATTTCTCCCGCGCCACCGGCGGCACCTTCGTGGTGGAAAACCGCGTCGGCGGCACCGGCACCATCGGCACCCAGGCCGTGCTCCAGGCGCCGCCCGATGGCTGGACGCTGCTGTTCACCTCCAACACCTCCCATGTCGCCGCCCCCCTCGTCCTGCGGAACATCCCCTATGACCCCGTGCGCGACTTCGTGGCGATCGCCGGCCTGTACCACTACGGCATGATGCTGATCGTGAACCCGGCGATCCCAGCGCGCAGCACCGCCGAGTTCATCGCCTGGGGCAAGTCGCGCCGCCAGGGCGTGAACATGGCCTCCGTCGGCCTGGGCAGCGTCGGCCACATGACGGCGGAGCGCTTCTACCTGCGCGCCGGCTTCCAGCGCGTCCACATCCCCTACCGGGGCGGGCCATCGGCGATCCTCGCGCTGAGCCAGGGCGAGTGCGACTACATCTTCGACAATATCGGCAATTCCGGCGCCTTCATGCGCGAGGGGCGGCTGCGCGGCCTCTCGCTCACCGGCCGCAACCGCGCGCCTCAGATGCCCGAAATCCCGACGCTGCTCGAGGAAGGCATGCCCGACTTCACCCAGGATGTCTGGTTCGGCGTCTGGGGTCCGGCCGCCATGCCGCGCGCGATCGTCGAGCGGGTGAACGCGGAGTCGAATCGCTGGCTCAACACGCCCGAGATCCGCGCGCGCATGGCGCAATCCGCGCACGAGAATCTCGAAGGGCCGCCGCGGGCAATGCACGACTACTGGATGGAGGATCGGCGCCTCTGGACCGAGATCGTGCGCGAGGTCGGCACCGCGCTGGAATAGGCGGTTGGACAAGTTCACCGCGCTGACCGTCTTCGCCCGCGTGGTCGAGCATGGCGGCTTCACCGCGGCTGCGAGCCGCCTCGGCCTCTCGCCATCCGCTGTCACCAAGACCATCGCGCGGCTGGAGGACCAGCTCGCGACGCAGCTCTTCACCCGCACCACGCGGCGCCTGCGCATCACCGATGACGGCCAGGATTTCTACGAACGCTGCATCCGCGTTCTCGCCGAGCTGGAGGAGGCGGAGAGCATCCTCAAGCAGGGCAGCGTCGTCGCGCGCGGCCGGCTGCGCGCCGTCGTGCCGCTGAGCTTCGGGCGCGTCACCCTCGCCCCCGAGCTGCCCGCGTTTTTCGCGCTGCACCCGGAGGTGAGCCTCGACCTGCATTTCTCCGACGGCCAGGTGGACCTCATCGCAGAGGGATTCGACGTCGCGGTGCGCACCGGCAATTTCTCCGACTCGCGCCTGACCACGCGCCTGCTCACGCGCGGCCCGCAGGTGACGGTGGCCGCGCCCGCCTACCTCGCCCGGCACGGCGAGCCCGCGGTGCCGCAGGATTTGCGCGAGCACAATTGCATCATCAGCCGCTTCGGGCCCGAGTGGAGCTTTGTGGACGCAGAGGGCCGCCCGCTCACCCTGCGCGTGCGCGGCAATGCGGTGATCAACAGCGGCGACGCGCTGCGCGAGACGGCGGTGGCCGGAACCGGCATCGCACAGGGCACGTGGTGGCTGTACCGCAAGGACCTCGAGCGCGGCGACCTCCGTCCGATCCTGGAGGGGTTCGCGGCGGAAGGTGCGCCGGTGTCGGTGCTGTATCCGCAGCAGCGACACATGGCGCCGAAGCTGCGGGCCTTCATCGATTTCCTGGTGCAGATCACCCGAGCAGGGTGACGAAAAAGCTGGGAGGAGGGAATTCCTCCCAGACCCACCTTCTTTTCATTTTATCCCTGGGTGCTGACCGCCCCGCCAGCACCAAAAACCCAAAAATGAAAGAATGGGGCCTGGGGAGATTCTTTTCCCCAGCCTTGCCTGTGCGCCACCGGGCATGTCCTTAATCGCATCGCGCGCCGTAGAAAAATCTAATTCACGATCATCCTACGTTTTTAATTGAATTCCACATCTAATCGCCCAAAATGCTGAAGCCGCACCAGGGGATTTCGGCCCATGGCTTTCACCACGATGTCCGTCCGTTCCGCCTTGCAGGGCTGTTGTCGCGCCGGCTGACCGCGCCACGCCTACCCGGACAATCCCTTTCGCATCGAGACCGCACCCATGATCCAGTCACGCCCCATTTCCGCGGGCGGCCACCTGATCGGCGTCGCCGCTCAGACGGACCGCGAATGGCACCTCATCGCCATCGACCCCCGCATCGAGGATTTGCACGGCAGCCGCTATGCCGATGCCCAGGCGGCCGAGCGCATGGCCCGGCGGGTCTATGCCCGCGAGACGGCCACCGTGGCCAACGCATGGTCGGCGCGATGAACGCGCTGGCCGGCATCGAACCCCGCGGCGCGATCGCGCTGCCGCCCATGCTCGCCGCCATCGCGGAGGAGGCGGCGCTGCGTGACCGCGACGCGCGCTTCCCCACCGCCGCGATGGCGCGGCTGCATCGCGCCGGGGTGCTGGCGCTGACGGTCCCGATTGGGCTCGGCGGCGGCAGCGCGGGGCTCGCGATCGCAGCGGGTGCCGTGCGCCAGGTGGGGCAAGCCTGCCCGGCGACGGCGCTGATCCTCGCGATGCAGCTCGGCAAGCACGCGGCCCTCGCTCGCGACGAGGCGGTGCCCGCGGCGCTGCGCGAGCGCATCGGGGCCGAGGCGGTGAGCGAGGGCGCGCTGATCAACGCGCTGCGGGTCGAGCCCGAACTCGGCTCGCCCACGCGCGGCGGCCTGCCTGCCACCACGGCCTGGCGGACGGAGGGCGGCTGGAGGCTGAGCGGTCACAAGCGCTACGTCACGGGATCCACCGGGCTGCGCTGGATGGATGTGCTGGCCCGCACCGACGAGGACCCGCCGCGCCTGGGGCGCTTCTTCGTCACCGCGGAGACGCGCGGCATCACCATCCGCGAGACGTGGAATCACCTGGGCCTGCGCGCCTCGGGCAGCCATGACGTGATCTTCAAGGATGTGTTCATCCCCGACGACCAGGCGGTTGGCCTCGCGCCCGCCCCGCTGTTCCGCGGCAACGATGCGGAGCAGGCGATCTGGAACGCGCTGCTGATCGGCGCCGTCTATAGCGGCGTCGCGCATGCCGCGCGGCGCTGGATCATCGGGTTCCTGCGCACGCGCAAGCCCACCGGCCTGGGCGCGCCGCTCGCCACGCTCGACGGCGTGCAGGAGAAGGTGGGTGCCATCGAGGGCCTGCTTTCGGTCAATGCCCGCGTGACGGAGGCCATGGCGGCCGCGACGGATGCCGGTCGCACGCCGGCGGCGAGCGAAGCCGCCCTCGCGAAGGTGACGCTGGCCGAGAACGCCATCCGCGCCGTGGAGATCGCCGTTTCGCTCGCCGGCAACCACGGCCATGACCGCGCGCATCCGCTGGAGCGGCATTGGCGGGACGTGCAATGCGCCCGCGTGCACGTGCCCAACGAAGATTCCGCCCGCCGCCTCGCCGGACGCCAGGCGCTGCAGCAGGAGGGCGTCCCATGACCGGCTTCGCGCTCCGCACCAGCCTCGCCACCGCCGGCCTTCTCATCCTTCTCGCCACGCTGGGTCTCGTCCGATGAACCTTCCCCGCCGCACCTTGCTCGCCGGCTTCCTTGCCGCCCCCGCGATTGCGCGTGGCGAGGATGCCTTCCCCACGCGCCCGATCCGCTACCTCTGCCCCTTCCCACCGGGGGCGACGAACGACAACGTCTCCCGCACCATGGCGCGCGCGCTGCAGCCGCGTCTGGGCCAGCCGGTGGTGGTGGAGAACCGCGCCGGCGCCGGCGGCGCCATCGGCGCCCGCGCGGTGGCCGAGAGCCGGGCCGATGGGCACACGCTGCTCAACGCCTCGGCCGGCAACCTCACCATCGCGCCGCATCTGGGGCCGGTCGGCTACGACCCGCTGCGCGCCTTCGCGCCGGTGGCGATGGTGGGCGAAGCCTATAGCCTCATCGCCGTGCATCCGGACCTTCCGGTGCGTAGCCTCGACGACCTGATCGGCTTCGCGCAGCGCAATCCGGGCGTGCTGAACTACGCCTCGGCCGGGATCGGCTCCGCCGGGCATCTCCGCGGCGCCCTGCTCGCCGAGGAGGCGGGCGCGGAGATGGTGCACGTGCCCTTCCCCGGCAGCGCGGGCGCGGTGAACAGCGTCATCGCCGGCGACAGCCACATCATCATCGACCCGATCGCGGCGCCGCACGTGCTCTCCGGCCGGCTGCGCGCCATCGCCACCATCGGCGAGGTGCGCTGGCCGGCCTTCGCCGACGTGCCCGCCACGGAGGAACGTGGCGTCGGCCGCGGCTGGCCCTCGGGCGGCTGGTTCGCGCTGTTCGCGCCGGCCCAGACGCCCGCGCCCATCGTCGCCACACTCAACCGCGCGTTCAACGACGCGCTGCTGGAACCCGAGGTGGACCTCGCACTGCGGCGCTTCGGCCTGCGCCCGGAAGCGCTCTCGCCCGACGCGCTCGGCGCGCGCCTGGCCGCTGACCACGCCGCTTCGGGGGCCGCCATCCGTCGCCTCCGCATCGCCTGAAGGGAGATCTCCGCATGACCCACGCGCTTGAATTCATCGGCATGATCGCGCATCGCCGCAGCTCCGAGATCCATCCGGCGACGGAGGTGTTCGACCCTGCCTACATCACCCGCTTCGCCCTCGCGCATGAGCAGGCCGGCTTCGACCGGGTGCTGATCGCCTGGCATTCGGCGCATCCGGACGCGCTGCTTGTCGCCTCCCACGCCGCGGCCACGGCGAAGCGCATCGGCTTCATGATTGCGCATCGCCCGGGGTTCATCGCGCCCACGCTGGCCGCGCGGCAATTCGCGACGTTCGACCAGCTGACGGGCGGGCGCGCCGCGATCCACGTCATCACCGGCGGCAGCCCGAAGGAGCAGCGCGCCGATGGCGATTTCCTCGACCACGACCAGCGCTACGCCCGCTCCGACGAATACGTGGAACTGCTGAAGCGCGTCTGGACGAGCGAGAAACCCTTCGACCATCACGGGCCGCTCTATCGCTTCGAGGGCGCCTTCTCCGAGATCAAGCCCGCGCAGAAGCCCCACATCCCGATCTTCTTCGGCGGCTCGTCCGACGCCGCCATCGAGGTCGCCGGACGGCATGCCGACACCTACGCCTTCTGGGGCGAAACGCTGGACCAGGCGCGCGAGACCATCGGCCGCGTCCGCGCCAGTGCGGCACGGGCGGGGCGCGACCCGTCGGCGCTGCGCTTCTCGCTGTCCTTCCGCCCGGTGCTCGCCGCGACGGAAGCGGCGGCCTGGGAGCGCGCGCGCGGCATTCTCGCCCGCATCAATGAATTGCGCGGAACGGATCTGGGAATCGTGAACCGGAAGCCCGAGAGCATCGGGTCGCAACGCTTGCTCGAAGCCGCCGCCGGCGGCGCGGTGCGCGACAAGCGCCTGTGGACGGAAGTCGCGGCCGCGGTCGGCGCCGGGGCCAACACCACGGCCCTGGTCGGCACGCCCGAGCAGGTCGCCGAAAGCCTCGCCGAATATCACGCGATCGGCGTTACCACCTTCCTGATCCGCGGCTTCGACCCGCTGGAGGATGCGGAGGAATTCGGCCGCTCGCTGCTGCCCGCGACCCGCGCGGCCGTGGCGGGGCTGGCGAAGGCGGCCTGAACCGGCCGTCTACGCGTCTTCGAACACCAGCCGCGGCTTCAGCCGCGGTGCCGCGAATTCGAGGAAGGCGCGCAGCTTCTGCGGCGGCAGCCGGCCGCCGAGCGTCACCAGGTGCACCGGCCAGGGCGGCGGCTCATGCCCGCGCAGCAGCACCACCAGCCGCCCGTCGCGCACCGCATCCGCCACCTGGTAGCTGAGCAGGCGGGTGATGCCGATGCCGGCGATGGCGGCGTCGGCGGCGGCCTCCACCATGCTGACGGCCAGGCGCGAATGCACCCGGGCGCGAACCTCCTTGCCGAAGCGCCACTCATCGGCCGATTGCAGCCCGGTATAGGTCACGCAGTGGTGCGCCGCGAGGTCGGCTGGCGTCTGCGGCGCCGGGTGCGCCGCGAGGTAGCCAGGGCTCGCGCACACGACATGCCGCACCGCGCCGATCCGCTGCGCGACCAATGCGCTGTCCGGCAACGCGCCGATGCGCAATGCGAGGTCGACATGCTCTTCGGCCAGGTTCACCACGCGGTCGCCGAGCTGCAGGCGGACATCCACCTCCGGAAAAGCCACCAGGAATTCGGCGATGACCGGCGTCATGTGCAGGCGCCCGAACGCCACCGGCGCGGAGATCGCGAGCTCTCCCTGTGGCGCGATGTACTCGCCGGCGGCGAGGCGCTCGGCCTCGGCGAATTCATCGAGCAGCCGGCGCGCGGATTCGTAGAAGCGCTGCCCCGCCTCGGTGGGCGAGACTTGGCGCGAGGTGCGCGTGAGCAGCCGCACCCGAAGATGCGCCTCCAGCTCGCTCACCCTGCGGCTGACGGTGGGCAGCGGCATGCGCAAACGTCGCGCGGCGGCGGAAAATCCGCCCGCCTCGATCACCGCGACGAAGGTGGCGGCGGCCGCGAAGCGGTCCATCTGGGCCTTTCAGCCATCGGAATGATGCTGGCCGAGACTGGCCGATGCCACTGCCGAGTGGAAGGGTGCGTCCGATGGAGCGAGAAATCGCCGGCGCTGGCCCGCGCGCCTACTTCCAGGGAGCCTCGAAGGGGGGCGGGGGGACGACTTCGAACGTGTTCAACTGCATGGCCAGCAGGCTGTAGTAGCCGACCAGACCCGTCAGCTCGACGCAGCCCTTGTCGCCCAGCAGCGCGTTGGCTTCGGCGTAGGTCGCATCGTCCACCCGCTTCTCCCGCAGCATGGCGCGCACGAAGGCGACCACCACGCGGTCGGCGTCGGCATCGAACGGGATCTCCGCCGCATCGGTGCCGATGGCGGCGATCACCGCGTCGGGCACACCCTGCTTCGCCGCGATCGGCGCGTGGGCGAACCATTCGTAGCCGGCGCGCCAGTGTTGGCCGACGCACAGGATGGCCAGCTCGCGCAGCCGCATCGGAACGGAGCAATCGAAGCGGATGAAGACGCCCAGCTGCTCCACCCGCGAGCAGAGCTCCGCACTGGTGATCAGCGCGGTGAACGGCCCGCGCACGGCGCCCCGCGCACCCGAGGCGATGCGATCCCAGGCCTCCTGCTGCGCCGGATCCAGCTCCTCGCGCACAAGCGGCGGGAGGCGGGGCATTATTCGGCGGCCACGCGCATCGATGGCGCAAAGGCGGGCATCACCTCGCGCGCGAAAGCGCGGAGATTGGCGGCGGATGCGTTCGGGTCGGTCAGCAGGATGTTCGTCGCACCGCCGGCCTCCAGCTGGCGGAGGCGCGCAATGATCTCCTCCGGCGTGCCGAGCAGCGGCGCCGTGTCCTGTTCCACGCTGTCCGCCAGGCCGCCGCGGGCGAGGTCGCCGATGACGCCCACCACGCGCTTGCGCGTGGCATAGGCGGCCTCGCGCTCCTCCTCGGAATGGATCATCTGCAGCGCGCGCGCGACGCCGACCATGTTGGAATGGTAGGGGCGGCCGATGGCCTCGCATTCCGCGCGGAAGATGGCGATGCGCTCGATCACCTGGTCCACCTGCGCGAGCTGGTCGAGCAACAGGCAGAACCCTTCGCGCGCCGCGCGGCGGATGCTGTCGGCGCTGCCGGCCGCCAGCCAGAAAGGCGGATGCGGCCGCTGCAACGGCGCGGGCTCGACCAGGAAATTGTCGAAGTGCCAGCGCTTGCCGTGATGGGTGAATCGCTCATCCCCGGCCCAGGCCTTCTTGATGACCGCGATGCATTCGTCGAACCGCTCCGACGCTTCCTCGATGGGAATGCAGAAGGCTTCGAATTCCGGCTTGCGATACCCCTTGCCGACGCCGAAATCGAAGCGCCCGCCCGACAGCAGATCCAGCGTTGCCGCCTGCTCTGCGATCAGCACCGGGTTGTGCCAGGGCAGCACGACCACCGCGGTGCCAAGCCTGATGTTGGTCGTCTTGGCGGCCAGATAGGCCAGCAGCGTGAGCGAGGCCGAGACCTGGCCCTGGCCGGTCGAGTGATGCTCGACCATGAACATGTGCTTGAAGCCGAGGCGGTCGGCCTCCTGCACATACTCGATGAAGCTGGTGTAGCCCTGGTTGTCCTCGATCCCGACGCTGCGCTTGGTGCGGGCGCCGCCGAACAATCCGAACTGCATGATGTTTGATCCCTGGAGGCGGTTTCCTTGCAGTGAGTTTGGCGAAGCGATTGCGGCAAGGGAAGGCCGCAATGGGCAAATGTGCCGTGCCGGGATGTCCGCAATCCGCGCGTACGACAGCATCGGGGAGATTTATTTCCCCGTGCTTGCGGACCACGCGGCACAACTCAACGGACGCCCGCCTATGTGACAGGCTCCCTGCGCCTAGGCACTATGCCGCCCATGGAAGACACAGTTGCAATCGTCACCGGTGGTCTCCGTGGCCTTGGAAAGGCCATGGCGCTGGGCCTGCTGCGCGCTGGGCATCGCGTGGTTGCAGTGGGCCATATTCCCGACGACATCCCCGCCATGGTCGATGCGGCGGGCGAGGACGCCCCCCGGCTGACCTGCCTGGCGCTGGACCTGCTGCAGTCGGAGGCCCGGGAGGCTTTGGTGTCCCAGGCGGAGGCCATCGGGGCCGTCGGCGTGCTGGTCAACAATGCCGGGCTGACCTTCACCTATTTCGATCCGAAGCGCTTCGTCGACGGCCCAAGGAAGTTCTGGGTGCTGGAGGATGCCACGGTGCAGGCGGTGATGGACACCAACTACATGGTGGCCGATTGCCTGACGCGGCGCCTGGTGCCGGGGATGCTGGCGCGCAGCTGGGGCCGCATCGTCAATGTCACGACCAAGCTGGACACCATGGACCGGGCGGGGAGCATTCCCTACGGGCCGTCCAAAGCGGCGCTGGAGCTGGCGAGCTCGATCTGGGCGAAGGATCTCGCGGGCACGCCGGTCACGGTGAACATCGTCAATCCGGGTGCGGGCGCGCATACGCCGGGCATGGCGCAGGAGATGCGCGACTGGTCGGATAGCGGGAAGGCGCCGCGGCTGCTGGACGCGGAGGCGATGGCGCCGCCCCTGCTGTTCGTGGTCTCGCGTGAGGCAGACGCGGTGCAGGGCTGGCGCTTCGATGCGACCACATGGGATGCGTCGGTGCCGCCGGTCGAGGCTGCGCGGCGCAGCGGGAGGCGGGCCGGGTTCCTGCTGCATCCGGTCGAGGATTTTTCCGCCGCATAACGGCGCGATTGGGGAGAGAGACGATGGAATGGAATCCGCAGCCGCTCGATGCGGCCGACGTCACCGTGCATCGGCGCGGGAAGGGCAAGCCGCTGGTGCTGCTGCATTGCCTGGGCATGACCCACCGCTTCTGGGACGTGCTGGAGCCGCTGACCGACCGCTATGAGCTGATCGCCTACAGCTTCCCCGGCCATGGCGACACGCCGCTCCCTGCGGGTCAGTACGGAGCGCCGGAGCTGACGGCGCAGCTGCGCGCCATCGCGCAGCGCGAGGGGCTGGCCACGTTCCACCTGGCCGGCATTTCGATGGGCGGCTCGGTCGCGCAGCACTTCGCCGGCACGCATCCCGAGATGATCGACAAGCTGATCCTGTGCGACTGCACGCCGAAGTATAATGAGGAATCGCGGGCCAACTGGCCGGCGCGCGCCGGCATCGCGCGCAAGGATGGCGTAGCCGCCTTGATCCCAATGCTGATGCAGACCTTCTTCACGCCGCCCTCGGTCGCCGAGAACGGGCCGAACGTGCAATTCGTCCGCGCCGCCTTCGAGGCCTGCAGCGGCGAGGGCTATGCCCGCGCCTGCGAGATGCTGGCCATGGTCGATGCCGAAGCCGAGGCGCGCCGCATCACCGCCGAGACCCTGATCATGCTCGGCTCCAACGAGCGCCAGGCCTTCAAGGATGCCGCCGTGTGGATGCGCGCGAACATCCCCAACGCCCGCGCCGTGATCGAGGTCCCGGACGCCGGCCATGCCTCCGTCCGTGAGCGCCCCTCATTCTGCGTGGATCAGTTCGCCGCCTTCCTCGGCTGAGTCGCTGAGGCGGCGTTGCCGGTCCACAGCGCGCCGCGGACCGGCAACGGCCTGAATGGCCTGTCATGCAACGGTCAGCACGGGTTCATTGTCCTGACGCCGGTCGCACGCTAACTCGTCATGTTATGGACATGGCATTGCCAAGTGACGCCGGCGGCCCTCTTCCGGGCCGTCGCCGCAAACCCCTCCGGTTCCGCCCCTGGCTGCAAGGCTCGCTGTGGGGCGACGTGATGGAGCCGCGACCCCTCGGCGGACGGGTGCGCGCCATCCGGCGCATCTCCTTCGCGCTGATCTGGACGATGCTCGCCATCCCGATCCAGGCGCTGATGCTGCTGCTGCCGGGCCATGCGAAAGTCGCCTTCGCGCGCATCTACAACCGGGTGCTCTGCCGGCTGATCGGCATCCGCGTGCAGGTGGTCGGCGAGCAGGCGCGCGGCGGCAGCGTGCTGTTCCTGTCCAACCACACCTCCTGGCTCGACATCCTGGTGCTCGGCGGCACGCTCGAAGCCTGCTTCGTGGCCAAGGCCGAGGTCGGGCAATGGCCGCTCGTGCGCACCATCGCGCGGATGGGACGCACCGTCTTCGTCAGCCGAAAGCGCGGCACGACGGGGCGCGAATCCGACGAGATCCGGGCGCGGCTCGCCGGTGGCGACAGCCTGATCCTGTTCCCCGAGGGTACCTCGAACGACGGCACCCGCACCCTGCCCTTCCGCTCCGCCTTCCTGGGTGCGGCGGCCGGCGCGCGGCTCGTGCAACCCGTCTCCATCGTCTACGACCGGCTCGGCGGGCTGCCGGCCTGCCGGCGCGACCGGCCGCTCTTCGCCTGGTACGGCGACATGGATATCGGCAGCCACTTCTGGCGCATCGCCCGCCGCTCCGGCGCGCGCGCGACAGTGCTGCTGCATGAGGCGGTAGACCCGGCGCTCTACGCCGACCGCAAGGACCTGACGCAGCGGGTGGAAGCGGTGGTTGCGGCAGGGGCGTCTCAGCTGCGGCAGAACAGGGTGCCGGTGCCGCTGAGCCTGTAGGACAGTGAAGGGGAAAGGCATTCCCCGAAACGCCGTTCTGTCGGCCGGTCTCGGGGTGCTGTTGCGCGGGTCATCACCGACCCCTGGCGTTCGTCTAATCCCGCGCGTGCGCTCCGGCGGTCTTGGGTATCACGCCGGAAAAACTTGCTTTCTCGACCGACAGGTTCGGAGCCGGCCAGGCGAGCAGGCGCGCTTTAAGCGCCTCGCAATCGCCCATTTCGTTCAAGGTCGAGGCGTAGCGAATTGCGGCCTTGCCGGCGTGAACTCTCCAGGCCTCGTCCGACAGCATACGATCCATTTCGGTCTCATCGATGGGAAACACGCAGCCTTCGAAGCCGGGCGGAAGACTCGCCATCGTGTGAGGAGACCCGAAGACAGGCCTTCCTCGGCTCAGCGCGTCGATCACCTTGATCTTCAGCCCGGTACCGTCGACCGGCGAAACCACGATACGGCTAACGGCATAGACGCCCGCAAGGTCTTCGACATAGTCCAGCATGACCGCGCCCACACTCCGGGCGGCCGCGACGACGTCTGCCACCCCGCACACCCGCCCCGCGATTGCGAAGCGACGGGTGTTCAGCCAAGTCCGGTGTTCATGGATGAACCTGATCAAGCCACGCGCATTGAACGGGTTTTCTGATCCCACGAACAGCACATCGTGCCGGATGTTCGACTCAGGCGATGGAAGGATTTGCGGTGATGGAACGCCCGAGTACTTGGGGACATAGTAGGTCTTCGTGTCCGGCAGCAGCATCCGGAAAAACGAGACCTCAGCCGGAGCGATGCCGATCAAACCTCCCACTGAGCCAAGGACGGTGAGCTCGCCCCGCGCCTTGAGCATCGTCCGCGCGTCGGTGACGTTTCCGCCGGATTGCTTTAGGCCGCTGAGAAAGGCGAGGTCGTGTGTTTCCAAGATGACGTCGGCGTCGGGAAGCCCATTCACTTCAATCAGACCCCGCGCGTAGTGCACGATAAACAGTGACAGTTCCGAACGACATGAGATCGCCTGAAGGCGCGGGCTCAGGTATGGAATTCTCAATCTGAAAGCGCGCACTGCGAGATTGGGTGACAGTGCGGCCAACAAGACCTTGATCCGGGTCCACGCCCTAACGAGGATTGATGACTCCTCGAGGACGAGTTCCGCGCCTGGATAGAGTTCGCCGAACTGACGGATCTCAGTGTCTCGCCATGGCCAGGCGTTGTGGTCACGATACGAGTAAAAGACGATGCGCGCATCGATGCTCACCAGGAACATCATTAAGTCGGACATGCGCCTGTGCGCGCCATTTTCCTGATTTATGAAGGCGCCGTTGAAGTAGACGACAACCGCCGGTCCATTGCGTACGAATGTCTCGGACATCAGCTCGCCGTCGAAATAAAGATGGCTTTGGCAAGGTTTTTCATCTACTATCAGCAATAACTATAACGGTGTCCGCCGTAATCTTTTCTTCATCATCCCCGCCATCGAATACAAAATTGGGGGCACAATCGATCGAACTGCAACTTTTAAGAACGATGGCGCAGTCTGAGGGGCGAAATACGAGTCGAAACTCGCCGATGCCCCATGATCATCGCGGCCGTTACTGTAATAGTATGCTGCAACAGATCGGCGCGTGATTCCGGGCGGCGGATTCAATCCGCCGGGATGACCATGCAGACTCACGTCGGTATGGGCAAAAACAATGGTCCTGCCGAAGGTAGGCAATATGCGTTCCGCGCATTTATTTTGAGCGACATCCCATAACTCCAGAAGACCGCCGTATTCTTCATTCCAGTCTTTGTTGAGGTAGGTGATCACAACAAGCCGATTGTCCAGTTTTGTGACGGGATGCTTGCTGAAATCCAAATGCAGGCCGAACTTTCCACCCGATCGGCTCTCGTGCATGCCACCCCCTTTCATTAGGGGGTCGAATACAAGCCCTCGGATACCGGAAAGCTCACCCATAAAATTAACAAACCAAGCGGAACTCAGGATATCGAAATAAGTCTGCGTCGCAGGACCGAACTTGCTGTTGGGGTTGGACCGCAGCGTTAGTTGATGCTGATTTTCAATTTCTCTCCATCCCTGCTTCCCGAGATGATCGAATTCCTCGTGGACCTCAGCCAGGAGATCTTCCGAAAAAAGGCCGTCAAAAACAAGATGGGGGAAAGGGGAAGCGCTGGAAAATTGATCGGCCTTGTCCAGCAGCGACTTGACCACGTCATCGTTCACGAAACGGCTGATCGGAACAATGTTCCTGGAACTCGCTTCCTGCATCGCGTTCATGTTGCACCCGATCCACTGACGCTGGAATTCATGTGCCAACGTATAAGGTCATCATCTGGATGCGCGCACGCGCAAAAAGAACCACGGTGATCGGTGTGGCCCGCGGGGCGCCTGGCGTCCAGCGAGCCCAAGATTCGTGGCTCGAGCAAGTCGTTTGCCGGTAGCCAAACCCTGTCCACGGTCTTCCTTACGCCAGCGCCGCGATCGCCGCCCCGACCCCACCGGGCGTGTGCGGCACGCCGGCCACCTGCATTGCCAGCTCCACCGTCGCCAACGTGCCCAGGATCATCGGCTCGTTCAGGTCGCCCAGGTGGCCGATGCGGAACACCTTGCCGCCCAGCGGCCCCAGCCCGCCGCCCAGCGACACGTTGAACTTCTGCAGCGCCACGGCCCGCAGCGCGTCCGCGTCGAAGCCTTCGGGCATCATGATGGCGGTCACGCTGTCCGAGTACCGCGCCGGGTTCAGGCAGAAGAGCTGCGGGCCGTTATTGCCCGACCAGTGCTGCACGGCGGCGCGCACTGCGCGCGCCAGGCGGGAATGGCGGGTGAAGACATTCTCCAGCCCTTCCTCCTGCTCGATCAGCCGCAGCGCTTCCTGCAGGCCGTAGAAGAAGGATACCGGCACCGTGCCGACGAAGCTCTTGTGCCGGCGGGTGAGCATGTTGGTCCAGTTGAAGTAGTGCTTGGGCAGGCGGGACGTCTTGTGCGCCTCCAGCGCCTTGTCCGACACGCCCGTGAAGCTCATGCCCGTGGGCAGCATCAGACCCTTCTGGCTGCCGCCCACCGCGGCATCGACGCCCCACTCGTCCATGCGAAAATCCAGGCTGCCGAGCGAGGAGATGGTGTCCGCCAGCAGCAGCGCCGGGTGGCCGGTGGCGTCCATCGCGGCGCGCACCTCGGCGACCGGCAGGGCCATGCCCGTCGCGGTCTCGTTGTGCACGACGCAGACCGCCTTGATGACGTGCGCGGAATCCTCGGCGAGTGCGGCCCGCACGGCGGCGATGTCCACGCCGCGCCGCCAATCGGCCGCGACGGACCGCACCTCGATCCCGAGATCCTCCGCCATCTTCGCCCAGGACAGGGAAAAATATCCCGTCTCCAGGATCAGCACCGTGTCGCCGGGCGAGAGCAGGTTGACGAAGCTCGCCTCCCACGCCGCATGGCCCGAGCCGGTGTAGAGAAAGATGTTCTGCTTGGTCTTGAGGACGCGCTTAAGGCCCTCGACGCACGCGTCGTAGATCGCGATGAAGTTCGGGTCGTTGAAATCGACCGTCTGGTGCGCGCCGGCGAGCAGCACGGAATCGGGGATGTTCGTCGGGCCCGGATTGGCGAAGAACTGGCGGCCGCGCGGGCGGGCATTCTTTGGTGTCGCATCCATGGTGAATTCCTCCCTGGAATGGTCTTGCCCGGTCATCCCATGACCGGCGCGGCTTGCCCAGGGGGCGCGGCCAAATTCCCGGCCTGGACAGTGGCGCGCGGCCGTTCTCTGCTGCCGCCCAAGGCACGCCGCGACGCAGCGGGACAGATGCCACGGAGGATCCGATGCCCGCATCCGCACGCCTCGTCGCCGCCAGCCTGCTGTCGCTTCTCGCCGCCGTGCTCGCCACGGCCCCGGCATCTGCCCAGGACGCCTGGCCCAGCCGCGCCATCCGCTTCATCGTCCCCTTCGCGCCAGGCGGATCCAACGACTTCACCGCCCGCCTCATGGCGCCCCGCATGGCGGCCCGCCTGGGGCAACAGGTGGTCATCGAAACCAGGCCCGGCGCCGGCGGCGTCACCGGCGTGGACATCGCCGCCAAGGCCGCCCCCGATGGCTACACCATCGCGCTCGGCACCGCCGGCGGCATCGTCATCGGCCCGCTCATGGCCGCACGCCCGCCCTTCGACCCCACCCGCGACCTCGCCGCCGTGACGCTCGCCATCAACGTCCAGGTGCCGGTCGCGGTGCCCGGCGCCTCGCCCTACCGGACCATGCGAGACCTCATTGACGCTGCCCGCGCCAACCCAGGCCGCGTCACCTACGGCTCCTCCGGCACTGGCGGCCTGCCGCACCTGGCCGGCGAGCTCATCCGCATCGCCGCCGGCGTCGAGATGGTCCACGTGCCCTATCGCGGCGGCGCCCCCCTCGCCCTCGCCGTCCTCACCGCCGAGGTGAACGCCGGCCTCTCCGACCTGCCGGTCTTCATGCCCCATATCGCCTCCGGCCAGGTCCGCATCCTCGCCGTCGGCGCCCCAAACCGCCTGCGCTTCCTGCCCGACGTGCCCACCCTGGCCGAAACCGGCATCCCCAACATCGACACCAACAACTGGCACGGCCTGGTCACCGCCGCCGGCGTGCCAACCGCCATCCTCGACCGCCTGCAAGCCGCCGCACACGCCGCCCTCTCCGACCCCGAAGCCGCCCGACTCATCGCCGAACAAGGCATGGAAGCCGCCCCCGGCAGCCGCGCGGACTTCACCGCCCTCATCGTGCGCGAACAGAACCGCTGGCGCGGGGCGATCCAGAGCGCCGGCATTCGGCCGGAGTGATGGGGGGAAGACTGCAAGGCCAGGGCTCTGCCCTGGACCCGCGAGGAGCCTGTGGCCCCTCGACCCCCCTTTGTTGGTTTTGAAATGAGGAGGGGTGTGCTTGCTTGAAGCGCCGGGTTGGGGAGGCTCAACCCCTTCGCCCATTTCAAACCAACAGATGGAGGTCCAGGGGCAGCGCCCCTGGCCTTGCTTCCTCCCTCCCACCACTGAGGTCCGCATGATGGCGTCTGGGTTTCGCATTGGGTCGCCGATGCGGCGTGTCGAGGATCCGCGGTTCTTGCGCGGGGTCGGGCGGTATGTGGATGATCTCGGCGTGGCCGGCGCGGTGCATATGCATGTGTTGCGGTCGCCGCATGCGTCTGCACGGATCGAGGGAATGGATGTGGCGGCGGCGCGGCGCGCGCCGGGCGTGGTGTTGGTGTTGACGGCGACGGAGCTGGACGTGCCGGGGGTGTTGCGGTGCGTAACGCCGCGGCATCGGCGGGATGGGCGGGCATTGGTCAGTCCGGAGTGGCGTGTGTTGCCGTCGGATGCGGTGCGGCATGTGGGCGATGCGGTGGCGGTGGTGTTCGCGGAGAGCCTTGCTGCGGCGCGGGATGCGGCCGAGTTGATTGAGGTGGCGTATGTGCCGTTGCCTTCGGTCACGGATGTGGCGGAGGCCGCGGCCGGGGCGGAGGTTTGGCCGGGCGAGGCGCCGGGGAATGAGTGTTTTCATTTCCGCCTGGGGGATGCGGATGCGGTGGGTGCCGCGTTCGCGAAGGCGGCGCATGTGACGCGGCTGGCGTTCCGGATTTCGCGGCTGACGGCGGCACCGATGGAGCCGCGCAACCTGGTGGCCTCCTATGACCCGGTGGATGAGCGCTACACGCTGACGACGGGAACGCAGTTGCCGCATGTGATGCGCAACGAGATCGCGGAGCATGCGCTGGGGGTCGCGTCGAACCGCCTGCGGGTCATCAGCCCGGATGTCGGCGGCGGGTTCGGCATGAAGGAGAGCCCGTTCCCAGAGCATGTCTGCGCGCTGGTGGCGGCGCGGATGCTGGGGCGTCCGGTGCGCTGGGCGGCGACGCGCAGCGAGAGTTTCTTGAGCGACAGCCATGCGCGCGACAATGCCTCGGTGGGGGAATTGGCGCTGAATGCGGCGGGCGATTTTCTGGCGATGCGGGTGCGCACGGCGGCCAATCTGGGGGCCTATCTCGCGTGGCAGGGGCCGGTGTCGTCGACCAACAATGTGGGTGGGTTGGCCGGCGTCTATCGCACGCCGCACATCTGCACCGAGGTGACGGGGTATTTCACCAACACCCAGCCGACGGCGCCCTATCGCGGCGCGGGGCGCCCGGAGGCGATCTTCGCGATGGAGCGGCTGATCGATCTCGCCGCCGATGAAATGGGGCTGGACCGGATTGAACTGCGGGCGAGGAACATGATCAGGCCGGAGGAGATGCCGTTCCGCACGGGCCTCGACTACACCTACGACAGCGGTGATTTCCCGAAGAACATGGCGTTGGCGCTAGCGGCCGCCGACTGGGATGGGTTCGCGACGCGTCGTTCGGAAGCGGCCGCGCGCGGCATGCTGCGCGGCATCGGCATCGCGAATGCGATCGAGAGTGCCGGCGGGCCGCACCGCAAGCCGCTAGAGGAGGCTGCCGAAATCCGCTTCGATTCCGGCGGGTCGATGACGCTGTTGCTGGGCTCGCATAATCACGGGCAGGGGCATGAGACGGTGTTCGGCCAGATCGCGGCGACGCATCTGGGCATCCCGCCCGAGCGCATCCGCATCCTGTTCGGCGACACCGATGTGGTGGCGCATGGGCGCGGGACGATCGGCAGCCGGTCGATGATGGCTGCCGGCGGCGCGCTGGTCGGCGCGTCGCTGAAGGTGATCGCGCGCGGCAAGACGATCGCGGCGCATCTGCTGGAGGCGAGCGAGGCAGATATCGAATTTGAGGATGGCGTGTTCCGCGTGGCCGGCACCGATCGAGGGTTCGGGATCGAGGCCGTCGCGCGGCAGAGCTACATCCCCGGCGCGCTGCCCGATGGCGCAGAGCTCGGGCTGGGCGCCTCGCTGGTGAACCGTCCCGGCGACGCGACCTTCCCCAATGGCTGCCATATCGCCGAGGTCGAGATCGACCCGGAGACGGGCGCCTGCGCGCTGCTGCGCTATACGGTGGTCGATGATGTGGGCACGGTGATCAACCCGATGCTGGTCAAGGGCCAGATCCATGGCGGCATCGCGCAAGGCATCGGCCAGGTGTTCGGCGAGGCGATCCGCTACGAGGATGGCCAGCTGATCAGCGGCAGCTTCATGGACTACGCCATGCCGCGGGCCGACGACCTCTGCGCCTTCAAGGTGCTGTCCAACCCGGTGCCGACGAAGACCAACGCGCTCGGCGTGAAGGGAGCGGGGGAGGCGGGGACCGTCGGCGCGCTGCCGGCGGGCATCGGTGCGGTGGTCGACGCGCTGCGCCCGCTCGGCATCCGCCACATCGCAATGCCCGCGACGCCGGAGACGATCTGGCGCGCCATCCAGGAGGCCCGCGCATGAGCACCATCCTGCTGATCCACGGCGCCTACCAGGGCGGCTGGATCTGGACCCGCGTCGCTTCCGTGCTACGTGCGCACGGGCATTTGGTGCTGGCGCCCTCGCTCGACGGCTGCGGGGAGCGCGCGCATGCGCTGCGACCCGGAATCACCACCGAAACCCATGCGGCGGAACTTGCGGACCTTCTCTTCCGCGAGGATCTGCGCGACGTGATCGCCTGCGGCACCTCGACCGGCGGGATGGTGCTGGCGCGGCTTGCCGAGATCGCGGGGGACCGCCTTACGCGGCTGGTCTTCGCCGATGCGCTGGTTCTGCGCGACGGCGAGGCGGTGGACGACATCGTGACCCGTCCCACCAAGGTGAATACCGCTCTGACCACTGGCCCCTCGCGCGAGGATGCAAAAACGCGGCTTTTTGCCGAGATGGACGCAGCGACACGCGAGTGGACGCTTGCGCGCATCACCCAGCAGCCGATCGGGACCATGGAGGCGCCGGTTGTGCTGCCGCATTTCTGGGACGCACGCTGGAACGCCGACGTCGTGTGGTGCCGACGCAGCACCAACCCTCCGGTCGCGCATCTCAAGCGCTCGCACGCCGCACTCGGGGGTGCCTGGCACGAACTTGACACCGGCCACTACCCGATGCTGACAGCCGCACCCGAACTCGCCGCAATCATCGCCGGCGGCTGATCAGACCGCCTCGACGCCCACGACGCGAAAGCTGCGCGCCTCGCCCTCGGGTTCGTTCACGGTCACGTACGCTCCGGGACGCAGCGTCTCGTGCACGGTGAGGCCCGTGGCCGGCGCG
This sequence comes from Plastoroseomonas arctica, assembly GCF_018128965.1. Classification (GTDB taxonomy): domain Bacteria; phylum Pseudomonadota; class Alphaproteobacteria; order Acetobacterales; family Acetobacteraceae; genus Plastoroseomonas; species Plastoroseomonas arctica. Next base: position 45,635 of record NZ_JAAEDH010000003.1, on the reverse strand, counting down.
TCGGAGCGGTCGTCGGCCTGGTTGAAGAAGCGCAGCGACCAGCCGCTGTCTTCATCATACTGCACGTCGCCGCGGATGTCGGTCTCGCCAGGGCGGATGCGCATCGCCGGCCAGGGTTCCTCGTCGGCGATCCAGGCGGGCGCGTCCGGCCGGCCGTCGCCATCGAGCGCGAGGGCAAGGATGTAGCGGTGCGCCGGGCTGCCCTCGGGGAAGCCCGGGCCTGGCGCCATCGCCAGCGTCACGGTCATCACGCCCATTGTCACACCTTCAAATCGCCACGCGCACGCCGAGCTCGACCACGCGGTCGGAGGGAATACGAAAGAACTCCGTCGCGGGCACGGCGTTGCGGCTCATCGCGCCATAGAGATATTGCCGCCAGCGGGACATCTTCGGCACGACCGCCGCGACCAATTGTTCGCGACCCAGGAAATAGCTCGCCTGCATCGGTTCGAAGGCGACACCGAACTCGCTGAGCGATTCCAGCTCGCGCGGAATATTCGGGCTTTCCGAAAAGCCGTAGCGGATCAGCACACGGTGGATTCCCGGGGCCAGTTCGCTCACCTCGCGCCGCAGCTCCTGCGGCACCAGCGGCTCGTCCTGGTTGAGCACGGTGACGAAGAACACGCGCTCATGCAGCACCTTGTTATGCTTGAGGTTGTGCAGAAGCGCCGCGGGCACGTAGTCGGCCTGTCCCGTCATGAACACCGCGATTCCGGGCACCCGCACGGTGCGCGATTGCGGCAACCGCGCGATGTAGGATTTCAGCGGCAGGCTGTCCTGGCGAAAGCGCGCGAACAGCAACTGCCGGCCGCGCTGCCAGGTGGTCATCATCAGGAACAGCCCGCTGCCCAGGATCAGCGGCACGTAGCCGCCCTCGGGGATCTTCAGCACGTTGGCGATGAAGAAGGTGAGGTCGAGCAGCATCAGTGGCAGGAACACCGCGGCCACCAACGGCGTCGACCAGCCGAACTGCCGGCGGAACACGATCACGGCGAGGATGGTGGTGCAGATGAAGGTGCCAGTCACCGCGATGCCGTAGGCGGCGGCGAGGCTGTCCGAATTGCGGAAGGACAACACCAGGATCACCACGCCCACCAGCAGCAGCGCGTTGATCTGCGGCATGTAGATCTGCCCCTCCTCGGTCTCGGAGGTGTGCTTGACGGACAGGCGCGGCAGGAAGCCCAGCTGCACGCATTGCCGCCCGATGGTGTAGGCGCCCGAGATCATCGACTGGCTCGCGATCACCGTCGCGGCCGCGGCGAGAAACACCAGCGGCAGCCGCAGCCATTCGGGGGCGAGCAGGTAGAAGGGATTCTCCAGCGCGGCGGGGTCGCGCAGCATCAGCGCGCCCTGGCCGAGATAGTTCAGGGCGAGTGCCGGCAGCACGAAGAAATTCCACGCCATGCGGATCGGGCGTCGCCCGAAATGGCCCATATCGGCATACAGCGCCTCCGCCCCCGTCACCGCAAGGACGACCGAGCCCATCGCGATGAAGGCGGCCAGGTGATAGCGGATCGCGAAGTTCACCGCGTAGTGCGGCGAGAGCGCGGCCAGCACCGCCGGCGTCTGCACCATCTCCACCAGGCCGAGCAGCCCGATGACCGAGAACCACACCACGCAGACCGGGCCGAACATCGCGCCGATCAGCCGCGTGCCGCGGAACTGCACCACGAACAGCCCGATCAGGATCGCGACCGAGATCGGCAGCACGGCATGCTCGAAGGTGGGCGAGACGACCTTCAGGCCCTCGATCGCAGAGAGCACGGAAATCGCGGGGGTGATGATGCCGTCGCCGAAGAACAGGCAAGCGCCGGCGATGCCGATCATCGCGACGGCGGCGCGCGCACGCCCGCCCTGGATCTGCCGCTGCGCCAAGGTCATCAGCGCGAGAATGCCGCCCTCGCCCTTGTTGTCGGCGCGCATGATGATGATGACGTATTTCACCGTCACGGTCAGGATCAGCGACCAGATGATCAGCGAGAGGATGCCCAGCACCTCCCAGGCCTCGATCCCATCCGCGGAAAAATGCAACAGCGCGGTCCGGAACGCGTAGAGCGGGCTGGTGCCGATATCGCCATAGACGACGCCGAGCACGCCAAGCAGCAACGCCGGCGTGAGAGGCTGCCGGTCGCCGGCCGCGGCTGGGTTACTCAAGCGGGGTACTCCGTAATGCGGTGCAACATTACGCCCGGATGGGGAGAGTCTCAAGGAAGGCCGGGGAAAGGAATTTCCCCGGACCCCATTCTTTTGTTTTTGGCTACTGGGGCGGTGGAAAGCGCGCCCCGAAACTTCGGACCGCGGAGCGGGCCGCGAACGCCGCTAGTGCGGCGAGCCCGGCGCGCAGAGCGCGCGCCCGGCGCCTGAGGGCACCAAATTAGTGCCCACGCAAAATCTGACTCAGGAACAGCTGCAGGCGCTCGGTCTGCGGGTGGTTGAACATGTTCTCCGGCGTGCCGGATTCCACGATCTCACCCCGGTCCATGAACACCACCCGGTCGGCCACTTGGCGCGCGAAACCCATCTCGTGGGTCACGCAGATCATGGTCATGCCGGTGTCCGCGAGGGCCACCATGGTGTCCAGCACCTCCTTGATCATCTCGGGGTCGAGCGCGGAGGTCGGCTCGTCGAACAGCATGATCTTGGGCTTCATGCACAGCGCGCGCGCGATGGCCACGCGCTGCTGCTGGCCACCGGACAGCTGACCCGGATACTTCTTCGCCTGCTCGGGGATCTTCACCTTGTTGAGGTATTCCATCGCGAGCTCCTCGGCCTCGCGCTTGGGCATCCGCCGCACCCAGATCGGCGCAAGCGTGCAGTTCTCGAGGATGGTGAGGTGCGGGAACAGGTTGAAGGACTGGAACACCATGCCGACCTCGCGGCGGATGGCGTCGAGCGCGCGGACGTCATCCGTCAGCTCCGTGCCGTCGACCAGGATATGGCCTTCCTGATGCGTCTCCAGCCGGTTGATGCAGCGGATCAGCGTGGACTTGCCCGAACCCGAGGGCCCGCACACCACCACGCGTTCGCCCAGGGCGACGTCCAGTGAGACGTCGCGCAGCACGTGCATCGCGCCGAACCACTTGTTCACCCGGTCGAGCGAAATGGCCGGCGGCGCGTCGAGCCGGGCGGCGGAGGCGACGGTTTCGATGGCTGCACTCATGATGGTCGTCTCCCGGAAATCAGCGGCGGCGATGCTGGTTGAGTTCGGCTTCGAGGCTCTGGCTGTACTTGGACATCGCGAAGCAGAAGCAGAAATAGATCAGCCCGATCGTGATGTAGACCTCGACGCCAAAACCCTGCCAGGCGGGCTCGACGATGGCGGTCTTGCCTGCGGTCAGCAGGTCGAAGATGCCGATGATCAGCACCAGCGAGGTATCCTTGAAGAACCCGATGAAGGTGTTGACCAGCGGCGGGATCACCATGCGCAGCGCCTGCGGCAGGATGATGAATCCCGTCTTATGCCAGTAGCTGAGGCCGAGCGCATCGGCCGCCTCGTACTGGCCCTTGGGCAGCGCCTGCAGGCCGGCGCGGACCACCTCGGCCAGGTAGGCGCCGGCGAACAGGATGATGGCGATCTGGGCGCGCAGCAGCTTGTCGATGTTCATCCCCTCGGGGAGGAACAGCGGGAACATCACCGACGCCATGAACAGCAGCGAGATCAGCGGCACGCCGCGGATGAGTTCCACGTACAGCACGCAGATGGCCTTGATCGCCGGCATCTTCGACCGCCGACCAAGCGCCACCAGGATGGCGAGCGGGAAGGCGAAGGCGAGCCCGAAGGTGGACAGGATCAGCGTGATCGGCAGCCCGCCCCAGCGCTCCTGCGCGACGAAGGGCATCCCCAGGATGCCGCCCCACATCAGCACGCCGATGGCGGTGAGTGCCGCGATCCAGATCAGCGCCAGCTCCTTGCGCCAGAACCGGCGCATCGCCGAGACGATGTAGAGGCCCACGAAGATCACGCAAGCGAGCGCGGGGCGCCAATGCTCCTCATAGGGGTAGGTGCCGAACAGAATGAAGCGATGCTTCTCCGTCACCACCGCCCAGCAGGCACCCACGCCGCGGGCGTCGCGGCAGGCCTGGGTCTGGTTGTTGGGCACCGACCAGATGGCGTTGATGAAGGCCCAGTCGATGAACCCGATCGCCCAGCGGATGATGAGGTAGCCCAGTGCCAGGGTGATCGCGGTTGAGAGCCATCCCGAGAACAGGTTGGCGCGCACCCAGGCGATGGGCCCGACCACCGAGATCGGCGCGCGGCGCGGCTCGGGCGGGACGGGGATCGAAACCGGCGTGAGTGTGGTGTCCGATGCCATGGCTCAGCGCTCCACCAATGCGATCTTCGAATTGTACCAGTTCATGAACAGGCTGATCGACAGGCTGATCGACAGGTACACAGCCATGATGATGGCGATGCCCTCGATCGCCTGGCCCGTCTGGTTCAGCGTCGTGTTCGCGATGCTCACGATGTCCTGGTAGCCGATGGCGACCGCGAGCGAGCTGTTCTTCGTGATGTTCAGATACTGGCTGGTCATGGGCGGGACGATGACGCGCAGCGCCTGCGGCAGCACGATCTGCTTCAGCACCACGCCGGGCTTGAGTCCCAGCGCCTGCGCCGCTTCCCACTGGCCGCTATGCACGGACTGGATGCCGGCGCGCACGATCTCGGCGATGAAGCCGGAGGTGTAGGTGACGAGACCAACGAGCAGGGCGAAGTATTCCGGGCTCATCACCAGGCCGCCGCGGAAGTTGAAGCCGCGCAGCGCCGGCACGTCGGGGGTGAAGGGCGCGCCGAGCAGCGCCCAGACCGCGATGGGCCCGCCGATGATCAGCAGGATGCCGATCGGCCAGATGCGCCGCGGCTGGCCATCCTCCATCTGCTTGGCGCGCATCAGGTCGGAATACATCCAGGTCAGCACGAAGCCGACGAGGGCTGCGAGCAGTGCCGCGGTATGCGCGCCCTCCCACTGGATCCAGGGCAGCAGCAGGCCGCGGTTGGACAGGAACACGCCGTCGATCGGGTTGATCGCCTGGCGTGGCCCGGGCAGGCCCTGCAGAATCGTGTACCAGAACAGCAGCTGCAGCAGCAGCGGCAGGTCGCGGATCACCTCGACGTAGATGCCGGCGATCTTGGAGACGAGCCAGTTCTTGGACAGACGCGCAATGCCGATCAGCGTGCCCAGGATGGTGGCCAAGATGATGCCGACGATCGCGACCTTGAGCGTGTTCAGCACGCCCACCATCAGGGCGCGGAGATAGTTGTCGGTCGGGCTGTAGTCGATCATGTGCTCCGCGATCGGCAGCCCGGCCTCGCGCTGAAGGAAGCCCCACCCCGTAGCGATGCGGCGGATCTCGAGGTTGCGCTGGGTGTTGGTGACGAGCCACCACACGATCGCCACCAGGATGCCTACGACGAGCACCTGCCAGAAGATGGCGCGCACGCGCTCATCCGACCAGGAGAGTTTCATCGGCCGCTTGGGCGCGGTGCGCTTGAAGCGCGGGTCGGCGGTCGCGTCGGACATGGAGCAACCTCTCCTCTAAAAAAATGGGCGCGGACCCCGCGAAGGGTCCGCGCCCGGCAGGGCTCAGCGGAAGGGCGGCGCGTATTGCAGGCCGCCCGGCGTGCTCCACAGCGCGTTCGGCCCGCGCTGCAGCCCGATCGGCGTCAGGTGGCGGGTGAAGATCTCGCCGTAGTTCCCCGTCGTGCGGATGATGTTGACCATCCAGCGATTGTCGACGCCGAGCATCTGGCCGAGCTCGCTGGTGCGGCCGAGCAGGCGCTGCACGTCGGGGCGCGTGTCGGTGGTGGACAGCTGCACAACGTTGGCGGCGGTGACTTCGAATTCCTCGGCCGTGATCAGGCCGAAATGCACCCAGCGCACGAGGTCGGCGAAGCGCTGGTCGCCATGGCGCACCAGCGGGCCGAGCGGCTCCTTGCTGATGACCTCGGGCAGGATGACGTGGTCATTGGGCTGCGACTGAGCCGCACGCGTGGCGGCGAGGCCGGAGATGTCGGTGGTGTAGGCATCGCAGCGGCCGGCGAGATAGGCCGCGATGTTGTCCTCGAGCCGCTCGATCACCACCGGGGTGAAGCGGATGCGCGCGCCGCGCGCCCAGTCGGCGAGGTTCTGCTCCGTGGTGGTGCCGGGCTGCACGCAAATGGTGGCGCCATCGAGGTCGCGCGCGGAGGCGACGTTGGCGCTGCGCTTCACCATGAAGCCCTGGCCGTCGTAGAAATTGATCGCGGGGAAATCGAGGCCGAGCGAGGTATCGCGCGACAGCGTCCAGGTGGTGTTGCGGAACAGCACGTCGACTTCACCCGACTGGAGGGCGGTGAAGCGCACCTGCGCCGTGGTCGGCACGTAGCGCACCTTGGACGCGTCGTTGAAGATCGCGACGGCGAGCGCGCGGCAATATTCGACGTCGAACCCGGTCCAGACACCCTGGCTGTTCGGCTGGGCGAAGCCCGCGAGGCCGGTGTTCACGCCGCAGATCAGCGTGCCGCGTGCGCGGATCGCGTCGAGCGTGCCGGTCGCCTGGGTCGGCGCCTGCGCCATGGCCGGCGCCGCGGCCAGCGCGGTCAGCGCGGCCAGGGCGCGCAGCCCAGCCTTGAGGGTGTGGCCAAAAAAGGTCATGCGTCTCTCCTGTTCGTTGTCCCGCGGCGCAGCCTTGCCGCTGGGCCTCCCCAATCGGCCGATGCTGCGCCATGGGCGCGGCGGGGGCAATCGCCAACCGCCTGCCCCTCGGGCAAGCGCCTAGCAAAGCGGCACGTTCCGCGCCAGCGCATCGGTTCCAGGGGACGGCTCGATCTCATTCGGGTTAAGGGCTAGCAAAAGCCGGGCCGCCGCTTCGAGGAGTTGGACCATGTTGATGCTCGATGCCGACGAGGTCGCGCGCCGCCTGCCCTGGGCGGCGCTGATTGAGGCGCTCGCCGCGATGTTCCGCGATGGCTGTTCAGCGCCTCTGCGCCACCGCCACGCTGTCGGCGACACCTCGCTGCTGCTGATGCCGGCCTGGCGCGCGGGAGACCATACCGGCGTGAAGATCGTCCATGTCGCGCCCGGCAACGCCGCGCGCGGCGAACCGGCGGTCAACGCGGTCTACCTGCTCTCCGATGCCGCCACCGGCGCGCCACGCGCAATGCTCGATGGCGGCATGCTGACCGATCGACGCACGGCCGCGACCTCCGTGCTCGCCGCGCGGCACCTCGCGCGACCCGACGCGACGCGGCTGCTGCTGCTCGGCGCCGGCCGCGTCGCGCACGCGCTGGCGGAAGCTTATCGCGACCAATTCCCGATCGCCGACATCGCGATCTGGAGCCGCAGCCCCGAACGCGCGGAAGCGCTGGCGCAGCGCCTCCTCCGCCACGGCCATCCGGCGCGCGCGGTGGAAAGCGCGGCGCCCGCCGGCGCCGACATCATCGCCTGCGCGACGCTCGCGACCGAGCCCCTGGTGCGCGGCGACGACCTCGCGCACGGCATGCACCTGGACCTGGTGGGCGCCTATCGACCGGACATGCGGGAGGCGGATGGCGCGGCTCTCGCCCGAGCCCGCCTGGTGGTGGACACCCGCGCCGGCGCCTTCGCCGAGGCGGGCGATCTGCTCCAGGCGATGGCGGAGGGCGCGATCACGCAGGCGCATGTGGTGGGGGAACTGGCGGAGGTCTGCCGCGGCGAGGTCGCCGGGCGGAAGACGCCTGAGCAGATCACCGCCTTCAAATCGGTTGGTTGGGCCGGGGAGGATTTGGCGGCGGCGATCCTGGCGTGTGGGGGATAGATCCGACGACAGATTGGGGGAAAAGAATTTCCCCCAAACCCCCATTCTTTTGTTTTTCATTTTTTTGGTGCTGGCTAGGCGGGCAGCGCCGAGGGGGCCAATCGAGCGCCACTTGGCAGCCTGTCCCTAGAAATAATCTCTTCGTGCTTGCGCCCCAGCCAGCTCTCGCTTCGGCGGCCCGAGCGCCTCATCAACGCGCACCAAAAAGCCAAAAACAAAAGAATGGGGGTCTGGGGGAAATTCTTTTCCCCCAATCTTGGCTAAGCCGGATCCAGCCGCAGCACTCGCCCGTCCCGCTCATCCGTCAGGATGTGCACGCGCCCTTCCGGCGAGACCACCACATGGCGGAAGCGCGCGATGCGCGGGAGGAGCCTTTCCTCGCCCGCGATCCGGTCATTCTCGATGGTCAGGCGGATGAGTTGCCCGCTCAGTCCCGCCATCAGCAGGCTGCCGCGCCAGCCCGGCATCGCCGCGCCGTTGTAGAAGGCGACGCCGGAGGGGTTGATCGAGGGTGTCCAGGCACGCAGCGGGTCCTCAAACCCCGGCGCCGAGCGACGGTCCGAGATGACGCTGCCATCATAGTCGATGCTGTTGGTGACTAGCGGCCAGCCGTAGTTGCGGCCGCGCTGGATGACGTTCACTTCGTCGCCGCCGCGCGCCCCGAACTCCGCCTCGAACAGCGTCCCGGAGGCCGGGTTGACGGCGAGGCCTTGCGGGTTGCGGTGGCCGAGCGACCAGATCTCGCCGCGCGCGCCGGTTTGGCCGACGAAGGGATTGTCGGCCGGGATGCGCCCCTCGCGCGTGAGGCGCAGGATCTTGCCGCCCAGGTCGTTCAGCTTCTGCGCGCGGTCCCGCTCATAGCGCTCGCCGGTGGAGAGGAACACGTGCTGCCCATCGGCGGCGAAGGCAATGCGGCAGCCATAGTGATTTCGCCCGCTGGACTGGCCGGGCGTCGCGTCGAGCACGGGGGTGACCGCCTCCAGCCCGCGCGCATCCGCGCTCAGGCGCGCACGGACGAAGCGCGTCAGCGCGCCTTGCGTGGTCAGCGCCGCCTGGCAGAACCAGAGTTCGCGCGAGGCGGAAAAGTCCGGCGCGAGGGCGACGTCGAGCAACCCGCCCTGGCCACGCGCCTCGACCTCCGGCACGCCCTCGAGCGGGCGCGACAGCGTGCCGTCCGGCGCGAGCAGGCGCATCCGGCCGGGGCGTTCCGTGACGAGCAGCCGGCCATCGGGCAGGAAGGCGCCGCCCCAGGGGTTTTCCAACCCGCGGAACAGCGTGGTGACGCGGAACTGCGCCCGTTCGGATTGGACGACGCCCGCGGGCTGCGCCCCGGCGCAGGCGGGCAGCAGCAGGGCAAGCAGGAGGATATATCGCATGCCCTGCGAGATGGGGCGGCAGGCCGCCCCGGCAACCGGGTTCAGGCGATGGCGCCGGCGACCCAGTCGCGCAGCTGGCTTTTCGGCATCGCGCCCACCTTGGTCTCGACCGCCTTGCCGTCCTTGAACAGGATCATGGTTGGGATGCCACGCACGGCGAAGTCGTTCGGCGTGATGGGGTTGTCGTCGATGTTCACCTTCGCGACGATCAGCTTGCCCGCGAATTCCTTGGCAATCTCGTCGAGTGCGGGGCCCACGGCGCGGCAGGGGCCGCACCATTCGGCCCAGAAATCGACGAGGACAGGGCCGGCCGCTTCCAGCACGTCCTGCTTGAAGCTCTCATCGGTCACGGCGACGGTATTCTCGGACATAGGGATGCCTCTCTGGGTGGGGCTGGCTGCCCCGCATCATCGCAAAATCGGGACGCGATGTCCCGCGGTCAAGGTTCATGCGCGTCCAGCATGGCTGAGGGCAGGACCATGATCTGCGCGCCATACGTCCAGATCAGCACGCAGGCGACCTCCCGCCCCGGATAGGCGGCGCGCAGCAGGGCGCGGTAGGCGGCCATCTGGCGCAGGTACAGCGGTGCCACGTCCTGGTCGCGTGCCGGCGGCGGGCGGTTGGTCTTGAAGTCCACCACCAGGATGCGCTCGGGCGTGACCACGATGCGGTCCACCTGGCCCGCGATCAGCCGCCCGCGCACGCGCCCCGCGAGCGGCGCCTCCGCCAGGCTGCCCGGCGCGAAGGCGGCGGCGCAATCCGGGTGACGCAGCAGGGCGAGCACCTCGGCCGCGACCTCCGCCTGGGCTTCGGCGCCGAGGCCCGCGCCGGCCCGGGCGAGGTAGCGCCGCGCCGTCGCCTCCCACCGTTCGGGGCGCTGTTCGGGCAGGTGCTGCAGCAGCGCATGGACCAGCCGTCCGCGCCGGAAGCGCTGGCCGGTCGGGTCGCCGACCGGGCGCGGATTGGCCGCCGCCCCCTCCTCTTCGCCGGGCAGGGCGGAGGGCGATAGTGCGGCCTCGGTGCCTTCGGCCGGCGCCGGGCGCATCGCCCAGTCCGGCAGCGCGACCGACGGCGCCAGCGCCGAGGCTGCTTCGAGGCGCGGCGGTTCGGTTTGCGGCGCGGCGACGCGCATCCGCCCATCGGGCATCGCCTCGGCCCCGTCCAGGCGCGCGAAGCCCTCGGCAATCAGGTCGTACCAGCAGCCCTGGGGCCGGTTCCGGCCCTGCCAGCCGGCGACCAGCAGCCGGTCCTCGGCCCGGGTCAGCGCGACGTAGAGCAGGCGATGCGATTCGCGCGCCGCGGCGGCCTTCTCGGCGTCGAGCAGGTCTCGGTAGGGCGGCACGTGGAAGGTCGCGTTCGGGGCCCAGAACGGCAGGTCGGTGCCGTCGGCGTCCTTGCCCCAGCGCACACCGCGATCGGTCGCACCGGGCCCGATCGTGTCGGGCAGGATCACGATGGGCGCCTGCAGGCCCTTCGCGTTGTGCACCGTCATGATGCGCACCTGGTCCAGGCCCGCATCCTGCTCGCGCTTCACCGTTGCCCCGCCCTGGCGCAGCCATTGGACGAAGAGCTGCAGGCTGGGCGGATGCGCGCGCTCATGGGCGAGAGCGGTCCCGAGAAATTCATCGATGGCGTCGGCCGCGTCGGGGCCAAGGCGGGCGAGCAGCCGAGCGCGCCCGCCATGCTCGCCGAGCACTTCGGCGAACAGCGTGTGCGGCCCGGTGAAATCGGCGCGCAGGGCGATATGGGCAAACAGGTCCGCCGCACGGCCGAGCGCGCTGGCGCCGGCGCGATGCTTGGCGAGGGCCGATGCCAGGCTGCCCGTGCGGCCATGAGCAAGGGCGTAGAGATCGTCCTCGCCGAGCCCGAAGACCGGGCTTTTCAGCGCGGCGGCGAGGGCGAGGTCATCCTCGGGCAGCAGCATCGCATCGGCGAGTGCCAGCAGGTCCTGCACCGCGATCTGGTCGACCAGCACCAGCCGGTCGAGCCCGCCGACCGCGACGTGCATCTCCTTCAGCGTGCGCACGAGCGTGGGGATGAAGGCGCCGGAGCGCTTGCGCACCAGCACCAGCACGTCGCCGTAGCGGATGGGCCGGCCGCGCGCGGGCAGCATCTCGCCGTTCTTGACCCAGTCGCGGATGGTCTCGGCGATCTTCACGGCGAGCCGCGCATCGGCGCTGCCGGTGGTGGCGATGGGCGCTTCCGGCACCAGCCAGGGCTCGGGCGGCAGGTCGCCCGGGTCTTCCTCAGGCGGCCACAGCTCGACCATGCCCGCCTGCCCGGCGCGGTCGGCGAAATGCTTGAGCGGCGGCTCGCCCGGCTCGACCACGCCGGGCTGAGCCTCGGCGCCGGCGAAGACCGCGTCGACCAAGTCGAGCACGGGGGCCGTCGAGCGGAACGACACGTTCAGCGGCACGCGGCGGAATTGCTGGCCCGCCTCCTTCGCCGCGGCGGCGAAGAACTCGCGCTCACGAGCAAATCCCTCCGGATCCGCACCCTGGAAGCCGTAGATGGATTGCTTCACGTCGCCCACCGCGAAGACGCTGCGGGGGCGTTCGCGCGCACCGTCGCCGGCGAAGAATTCCTCGGTCAGCGCGCGGGCGATGCCCCATTGCGCGGCGTTGGAATCCTGCGCCTCGTCGAGCAGCACGTGGTCCAGCCCGCCATCGAGCTTGAACAGCACCCACGCACTGCCGGGGTCGCGCAGCACCGCGCGCGCCTTGTCGATGAGGTCGTCGTAGTCGAGCATGCCGCGGCCGGATTTGCGCGCGGCATAGGCCGCGATCACCGGCGAGGCCAGGGTCAGCAGCGCGCGCGTCGCGGCGAGCAGGCGCAGCGCGCGGCGGCGCTCGGCGATGGCGGCGACGCGTTCCGCCTCGGCGCGCATCGCCTCCAGGACCTCGCCCTGGGCAACGCCCAGACCGCCCTTGGTCGCGAGGTTGCGGTCGGCATAGGCGGTCTCCTCGTTGGTGAGGAAGATGCCGCACCAATCCGCCCAGGCGGCGGCCCGCGCCTCCGCGTCCAACGCAAGCCAGGCGCGCAGGCGGGCACCGCGATCCCGGTCGGATTCCGACTTGCTGTTGGCGAGCAAGGTCGCCGTCACGCCCATCTCCGGCACGTGGGCGACGGCGGCGGCGATCAGCCCCGCCTCATCCTCGTCCGCATGCAGGCCCAGGCGCCGCGTGAGGCGCGCGACCAGCGCATCCTCCTGCCCGGCCGGCATCGCGGCCGCGAGTGCGGCGCGGTCATTGTTCAGCGCGCGCACCAATTCCGCAAACGCCGTGGGCGGTGTGAGGGCGGCCAGCGCCTCCATCGCCTCGGTATTGCCCGCCTCGCCCAGCACCGCCTCGCGCGCCTCGGCCAGCATCGCGAGCGCGTCGCGATCCTCGGCCACCGAGAATTGCGGCGTGAGCCCGGCCTCGAGCGGGAAGCCGCGCAGCAGCGACTGGCAGAAGGCGTGGATGGTGCTGATACGCATGCCGCCGGGCAGGTCCAGCACGCTCGCAAAGAGCCGCCGCGCATGGTCACGCACCGCCGTATCGGGCGCCACGCCGGTGAGTTTCCGGATGCGCGCATCCAGCGCCGCATCGTCGGCCACCGCCCATTCACCAAGGGCGCGCGCCAGGCGGTTCGCCATCTCCGCCGCCGCCGCCTTGGTGAAGGTGAGGCACAGGATGCCCTGCGGCTTCTGCAGCGGGTCGAGCAGCAGGCGCAGCACGCGGTCGGTCAGCACCCGCGTCTTGCCCGACCCCGCCGAGGCGCCGACCCAGGCGGAGATCGCGGGGTCGCTGGCGCTGCGCTGGTCGGCCTCCGCCTTGGTGCGCGTCTCGCTCATTCGCCATCCTCCGCGCCGGCCCATTCGGCGATGCGCGAGAGATGGTCATACTCGCCACCGCGCGCCGCACGCAGCGGGTGCGGGCGCGCGGTGAAGGGGCGCCGTTCCAGGAGGTAACGACCGACCAGCGCGGCGGCGGCATCGGCATTGGCGAAGGCGAGGGTCTGCACCGCCTCGGCTCCCTGGCGCACGGTGCCGGCCTCGCCCGGCGGCTCGCCGCCCGAGAGGCGCCAATAGGCGAGCAGCGAGACCGCGCCGGCGGCCAGGCCGCGGAAGGCGCCGTCGATCGCCATGAAGGCTTCCAGCGGCAGCTGCGGCGCGGCGCCGTTCTCGGGCTCGGTCTTCTTCGGCAACTGCCCGGTCTTGTAGTCGAGGACGGACAGCGTGCCGTCGCGCAGCACGTCGATGCGGTCGGCGCGCGCGGTCAGTTCGATGGCGCGATCCGCGCTTTCGGCCAGCACCATGCGGCCATCGATCTCGACATGGCTACGCAGGATGTCCGCCCGTGCGCGCGCTTCCTCGGCGATGGCGAAATCGCCGATGCGGCGCAGGCGCGGGCGCCAGAATGCGGCATAGGCGGGCCGCGGGCCGTGCTCGGCGAGCGCATCCTCCATCGCCGTGTCGAACAGCGCGCGCGCGCGGGCGACGTGCGTCCAGCCCTCGGCGTCCAGCGCGCGGATGAAGCGCGCCATCGCGGCGTGCACCAGCTCGCCATAGTCGGGGCCGCCGATATCGGCGTCGAGCGCGTCGAGGCGCTGCAACTTCAGCACGCGCTTGGCATAGAGCGCGTAAGGGTCCGCCAGCAGCGTCGCGACATCCGAAAGCGAGATCACCAGCGGCCGCGCGTCGAGCGGCGGGTTCGGCGCCGGGCGCGCGCAGGGGGTGACGATCGGCGCGGCGTCGAGCGCCTGCGCCCAGCCGGCCGCCTCGCTGGGTTCCAGCCGCAGGCCCTGCCCGCGCAGGAAGGTCTCCAGCCGCACCAGCCAGCGCGCCGGCACGGTCGGCGCCCCGCCGCGCTTGATGGAGCGCGTCAGAACCGCCTCGGGGGCGGCGCAGGCGGTGAGCAGGAAATCCGCGGCGACGCGCCCGATCCGTGCCTCGGGCTCGGGCAGCCCGAATTCGCGGCGCATCGGCCGGCTCATCCAGGGGCCGGGGTCGGTCGCGAGCGGCCAGATGGATTCGTCCAACGCGCCGAGCACGACGCGGTCGAAGCTCAGCAGCCGGGCTTCCAGCAGGCCCAGGATTTCGACGCGCGGATGCGGCGCGCCGGTGCGCCCGCGGCTGGCACGGCCGCTGCGCGCGACACCCTGGGCGAGTGCCGCCTCGAACAGGCCAGGGAATTGCGCGGGCGGCAGGGATGGCAAATGCGCGAAGCCCTCCGCCATGGCGGCAACGTGCAGCGCAAGAGGCTCACCCTCCGCGCCGGCATAGAGGCGCAAGCCGCCTTCCTGCGCGTCGGTGGCGGCGAGCGCCTCGGCCGCCGCCATCACCGCATCGAGCAGGGCGGCGGGATCGGCCTCCCCTGCCATCAGCGCGGGCAGCGGGCCGAGCGCCGTGGCCAGCGCATCGACGGCGCCGAGCACGCGGGCCAGCACCTCGACCTGGGACTCGCGCCGCATCCCCGCGCGCGCGGCTTCGCGGAGCGCGTCGAGCCCGGCGGCAGGGCGCGGGCCGCGCAGTGCGGCGCGTTCCAGCGCCCGCCAGGCGGAGAGCCAGGCGAAGCGATCCATCCCCGCCGCCGCCAGCGGGTGTTTTGCGAGTGCCAGCAGCGGCACCGGCGCGAAGCCCTCCGCGACAGCCCGCACCAGCAGGCGCAGGAAACCGCCGGCCGGCGTTTCGCCAAACGGCTCGCCGGCGCTGTCATCGGCGGTGATGCCGTGCCGCACGAGGGCAGCCGAGACGCGGCGCGCGAGGTCGCGGTCGGGTGTCACCAGCGCGGCGCGGGCGCCCTTCACCTCCAGCGTCTCGCGCAGCAGCAGCGCGATGGCGTCCGCCTCGGCCCCCGGCTCGGGCGCGGCGAGGAGGGAGAGGCCGCCGAGGCCGTCGCGCCAGTGGATGGGGTCGGGTCGTGTCCAGGCCGCGGTGCCCGCGGGCGGCCGCAGGGCCATGCCGATGAGCTCGGCACGCCGCGCGGGCACCTTCCGCGCGCCATCCGGCGCCGGCCACGGCGCAACGTCGGCGCGCGCGATGCCGAGCGCGTCGAGCAGCAGCACCTGGCTCGAGAAGGGGTGCGTCGGCGCCTTCGCGATCTCGCCCCAGACCGCGCCCGCGCTGGCCTGGTCGATGCCGTGCAGCACCACCGCGCCGTGGGGCAGCGTGAGGATGGCGCCGAGCAGCGCGACGGCGGCCGGCACGGTGCCGCCGATGCCGATGCCGGCGGCGATGATCGGGTGCGTCGGCGGATCCGCGCGCCACGCCTCGGCCTGCGCCAGCAGCGCGCGCACGCGGCGCACGCCGATATCGATCAACCCGTTCTCCTGCAGCCAGGCGTTCCAGTCCGCGACGATGCCGCGGAGGAAGATCAGCGTGATCTCCCAGTGCCGCGCATGCGTCTCCGGCACCAGCGCCTTCAGCCGCGCGAGCCATTCTTCCGCGAAGGCCTCGCCCGGGCGCGCGAGCAGCGCCATGTCGCGCTCCTCCAGCGCGATCTCGTCGAACAGGCGGGCGAGTTCGCCAGCCAGCGCCCAGGCCTGCTCGGCGACCGCCGGCCCGCCATGGCGCGGCGGGCGCTGCCGCACGAAGCCGGTGAGCACGGCCTGGCGCACCAGCGGCTCCACCGCCGCCGGCAGGTCGAGCAGGGCGGGCAGGGCGAGATCGTCGGCATCCTCTGTGGACAGGCCGGCGAGCGCGCGCATGCGCGGCAGCAGCATCGCGCGGCCCTCGCCGGCGCGCAGGAACGCCTCCCGCAGTGCCCGCGCCGAACGCCGGGTGGGGAGAAGGATCGTCGTGCGCGCCAACGTCTCAGGGTCGGTCGCGCGCGTCAAAATGCCGGCGGCGAGCGTATCGAGGAACGGCCGTTCGGCCGGGATGTCGAAGACCGGGGGGGGCCGCATCAAAAGGGCGCGCGGGCGAGGCCGGTGCGCAGCGCGAGCTCGGCGCGCTTGAGATCGCGCGGCGTCGACAAATGGAACCACACGCCGTCATGGACCAGGCCGAACAGCCGCCCGGCCTCGATGGCGCGGTCATAGAGCAGGTTCAGGCTGAACGGCCCCTCGGGCACCTGCGCGAACAGCCGCGGCGAGAGGATCTGCACGCCGCCGAACAGATAGGGCGCCATCTCGTGTTCCTTCGGCCGCCTTGCGTGGCCGAGCGGGTCGAGCAGGAAATCGCCGCGCCCGACCTCGCCCTCCACCTGCGCGGTGCGGACCACCAGCAGCAGCGCGTCCATCGCGTCGTCGTCGAAAGCGGCGGCGAGGCGCGACAGCGCCGGGGACGGGCCGTTCAGCCAGAAGGCGTCGCCGTTCACCACCGCGAAGGGGCCATCGCCCAGCAGCGGCAGCGCGGCCGCGACGCCGCCGCCGGTCTCCAGCAGCACATCCTCATGGCGGACCGTGATCGCCGGCGTGGCGCGGCCCTCGACGGCGGGGGCGATCTGCGCGCCGCGCCAATGCGCGTTGACCACGGCTTGCCGCACGCCGGCCTCGTCGAGCCGGTCGAGCGCGTGGTCGAGCAGCGATCGGCCGCCCAGGGGCAGCAGCGGCTTGGGGCGCTCGTCGGTCAGCGGCCGCATCCGCGTGCCCAAGCCCGCCGCCAGGACCATCGCGTGCGTCAAGGTGATCATGCCTCGTCCCTCTCCGCCGCGCCGGCCGGGTTGCCCCGCCGTTCGCGCGGCACATGCGCGTCCAGAAATTCCCGCAGCGGGCGCGTGGCGGGGTGCGCCAGCGCGGCCTCCAGCAAGGCCCAGCAGCGCGGGCCGTGGACGAGATAATGCGGCTTGCCGTCGCGCCGGTCGAGCCGCACCCAAAGTGCTGCGACGCGCAGGTGCCGCTGCGCCGCGCAAACCGCCATCGCGGCGCGGAAATCCGCCTGATCCAGCCCCCGCCGCCGTGCCAGGTATTCGCCCACCATCGCCGCGCGCAGCCCGGGTGCGACGTCGCGCCGCGCATCCTCGAGCAGCGAGACCAGGTCATAGGCCGGGTGGCCGAGGGCCGCGTCCTGGAAATCGATGATGCCGCAGCGCCGGGCGCCGTCCCGGTCCTCCAGCCGCATCAGATTGGCCGGGAAGTAGTCGCGGTGGACGAAGCCCTGGGCGGCGAACGGCGCCAGCACGGCGTGCAGCGCCTGGTCCAGCCCGGCGCGCTGCGCCGTGGAGGGCGGGCGGCCCAGCGCCTCCGGCCACCACCAGTCAAGGAAGGTCGCCGCGGTCGCGCGCGCCATCGCGGCGGCATCCCAGGCGGGCAGGCCCGCGTGTGGCGGGGCTTCGTGCAGCACGGCCAGCGCCGCCACGGCTTCGGCATAGAGCGCCCCCGGCACCGCGTCGGCGTCGAGCAGCGCGGCATGCGTCGCGTCGCCGAAATCCTCGATCAGCAGCAGGCCCTGCGCCGCATCCTCGGCGAGGATGCGCGGTGCCGAAAGGCCCAATGACGCGATGTGCCGCGCCACCGCGACGAAGGGTGCCACCGGCTCGGGGCTCTCCATCAGCAGCGCCGGGTCCGGCCCGCCGAGCAGACGGGTGTAGCGCCGCCCGCTGGCATCGCCCGGCAGCGCCGCGCGCGCGGCGGCGCCGAACCCGTGCGCATCGAGGAAGGCGTCCGTCACGCGAGCCGCGCCTCGTCCCAGCCGGAAAGCTCCGCCTCGCGCTGGTCCACGCTGGCGCCATAGGCGAGGCAGATGCGCAGCGCGCCCTTCGGCGCCAGTGCACCCAGCCTTTCAGGCCATTCCACGATCACGATCCCCTCCCGCGCCTCGTCCCAGCCGAGCTCGCCCATCTCCGCCGGGCCGGAGAGGCGATAGAGGTCGAAGTGATGGACGTCGCCATAGCTCTGGACCAGCGTGAACGTCGGGCTCGGCACCTCCAGCGCCGGGTCCCCGGCCAGCGCGCGCAGCAGGGCCCGCGCAAATGCGCTTTTCCCGGCCCCGAGCGGGCCTTCCAGCAGCACCGCATCGCCCGGCGCCAGCCGCGCCGCGATCCGCGCCGCCAGCGCCTCGGTCGCCGCCAGGTTGACCAGTTGCAATCGCACCCCAGGCTTTGCTCCCTGCCGCGGCGTCCTCTATCACACCCCCGCGGCGCATCCATACCGATCGGGCGAGACCTCGAGCGGACTTCGCCCTCAGGGAGCATCATGGCCCAGACCATTGCCACCGACATCGCCATCATCGGCGCCGGGCCCGCCGGCCTCTTTGCCGTCTTCGAATGCGGCATGCTGAAGATGCGCTGCGTCGTGATCGACACGCTCGAGGCGATCGGCGGCCAATGCAGCGCGCTGTATCCGGAAAAGCCTATCTTCGACATCCCCGCCCATCCGCGCATTGAGGCGGCGACGCTGATCCACCAGCTCGAAGCGCAGGCGGCGCCGTTTTCCCCCACCTACCTCCTCGCCCGCCGGGTCGAGGCGCTGCGCGCCGACGGCGAGAGCTTCATCCTCACCACCTCGGCCGGGGACAGCATCACCGCAAGTGCGGTCATCATCGCGGCCGGCGCAGGCGCGTTCGGACCGAACCGGCCCCCTCTCGACAACCTCGCCACCTACGAAGCCTCGGGCGGCGTGCGGTACATGGTGGCGAAACGCGCCGAATTCGTCGGCAAGCGGGTGGTGATCGCGGGCGGCGGCGACAGCGCGGTGGATTGGGCGCTCAGCCTCAAGGACGTGGCCGCGCGCGTCACCGTGGTGCACCGGCGCGACAAGTTCCGCGCATCGCCGGAGACCGCAGCGCAGCTCAGCGCGGCCGCCGAACGCGGCGAGATCGAGCTCGCCATTCCCTACCAGCTGCATGGCCTGGCCGGCGACGGACAGCGCCTCACCGGCGTGGTGCTCGCGACACTGAAAGGCGAGGAGAAGCTGGTCGAGGCCGACCACCTGCTGGCCTTCTTCGGCCTGTCGATGGAGCTCGGCCCCATCGCGGATTGGGGCCTGGCACTCGAACGCCACCACGTCGCCATCACCCCCGCCACCTGCGAAACCTCCGTCCCCGGCATCTACGCGGTCGGCGACATCGCCAGCTACCCCGGCAAGCTCAAGCTGATCCTGCAGGGTTTTTCCGAAGCCGCGATGGCCGCCCACGCCATCCACCCGCGAGTCTTCCCCGGCCAGGCGCTGCACTTCGAATACTCGACCAGCAAGGGAGTCGCCGCCTAGGCGCGCCAATCCGCGGATGATTGTCTGAGCGCGGTGGACAACACCGCCCCACCCCGCTAGGGGCGCCCTCACGCAATCGGGAGACGCACATCATGGCTGGTCACGGACACGGCGCCGACCACGGCGGCGGCAACAAGGGCACCGCCCTGCTCATCGCGATCCTCGCCCTGTTCCTCGCCCTCGCCGAAACCGGCGCGAAGGCCGCGCAGACCGAGGCCCTCACCCGCAACATCGAGGCCGCCAACCTCTGGGCCTTCTTCCAGGCGCGCACCATCCGCCAGACCACCGTGCGCACCGCCGCCGAGCAGACCGCCCTCGAACTCCTCGCCGCGGATGAAGCCCGGCGCACCGCCCTCACCCGCCAGATCGACACCTGGCGCGAATCCGCCACCCGCTGGGAAAGCGAACCCGCCACAGGCGAAGGCCGCCGCGAACTGGCAGCCCGCGCCCGCGGCGCCGAAACCATCCGCGATCGCTCCATGGCCGCCTACCACCACTACGAGGTCGGCTCCGCCGCCTTCCAGGTGGCCATCGTGTTGGCCTCGGCCGCCATCGTGACCTCCGTGCCACTGCTCACCATCCTGGGCGGCATCCTGGGCGTGGCCGGGATCGCCCTGACGGGCATCGGCTTCTTCGCGCCCGAGGCGGTGCACCTGTTTGGCGGCGGGCACTGAAGCAAGGCGGGGGGCTCCGCCCCCTCGACCCCCGCCGGGGATCGCGCCGATCCCCCGGCCCCTGCATGTGTTGGCTCTTGGATGGGGACGGGTTGGGATTGCTTGAAGCGCCGGGTTGGGAAGGGGGCGCGTCAGGGGAACTCCCTTCGGCGGAGCGCGCACCACGCGCCCCCTCCCCAACCCGGCTCGCCTCCAGCACACCTAAAGCCACTCCCCCATCCCAAGAACCTACAGATGGAGGTCCAGGATCGCCGTGAAACGCACACGTTTCACCCTGGCAGGTTCCAGAAGCGGAGCCCCTGGCCTTACTTCGCCCGCGCGCCGAGCAGGTGTGCGATCGCGTAGACCAGGTCCGGCCGGTTCAGCGTGTAGAAGTGGAATTCGTCCACGCCGTTGGCCTGGAGCAGGCGGACTTGTTCCGCGGCGACGACCGTCGCGACCATGCGGCGGGTATCGGCATCTTCGTCCAGGCCTTCGAACAGGCGTGCCATCCAGGCGGGCACGTTGGTCCCGCACATGGCGGAGAACTTCACGACCTGGGCGAAGTTCGTCACCGGCAGAATGCCTGGCACCACGGGCACGGTGATGCCGGCTGCGCCGCAGCGGTCGAGAAAGCGAAGGTAGGTGTCGGTATCGAAGAAGTACTGGGTGATGGCGCGGGTCGCCCCGGCGTCGATCTTGCGCTTGAGGTTGTCGAGGTCGTGCTGGGCGGAGGCGGCGGTCGGGTGGCTCTCGGGGTAGGCGGCGACGGAGATCTCGAAGTCGGCGATTCGCTTGAGGCCGCGCACCAGGTCGGCGGCGTAGGCGAAACCGCCGGGGTGGGGCTCGTAGGTGGCCTGGCCCGAGGGCGCGTCGCCGCGGAGCGCGACGATATGCCGCACGCCATCGGCCCAGTAGCGGCGGGCCACCTCCTCGACCTCGGCCTCGGTTGCGCCCACGCAGGTGAGGTGCGCGGCCGGCGTCAGCGAGGTCTCGGCGACGATGCGGGCGACGGTGGCGTGGGTGCGTTCCTGTGTGGTGCCGCCGGCGCCATAGGTGACGGAGACGAACTCGGGTGCCAGCGGCTCCAGCCGCCGGATGCAGGCCCAGAGCTGTTCTTCCAGCTTGTCGGTCTTGGGCGGGAAGAATTCGAAGGACAGCCGCGGCGCGGGCAGTTCCGCGAGGTTCGGCAGGCCGGCGATGCGCGGCCCGGTGAGCCAGCGTTGCAGCGTGCCGGCGGCTTGGTCGTGGCTTGGGAGATCCATGGAAATGTCCGGCGGCTGCGGGAGTTCGGGCCCGGTAACTGACGCCTCAACGCTGAAGTGACAAGACCGGTACCCGGTGAAACGCGACGATACATTCTTTTTCCGCGGAAAACTGCTAACGCTGCGCCATGCGCTTTACACATGCCCTGGCGGTGACCGCCCTCCTCACCCTTGGCGCCTGCGCCACTCGCCCCGACCCATCCGATCCGGAGGCCGTCGCCGAGTACGAGCAGAACAACGATCCGCTGGAGCCGGCCAACCGCGTCTCCTACGCGGTGCACGACGCCATCGACCAGGCCGTGCTGGAGCCCGCCGCGCGCGGCTACCGCTACGTGGTGCCCGAGCCGGTGCGCCTGTCCATCCGCAACGTGCTCGCGAATTTGCGCACGCCGGTGGTCCTGCTCAACGACCTGCTGCAGGGCGACGGCGAGCGCGCCCGCATCACGCTCGGCCGCTTCATGGTGAACTCCACGCTCGGCATCGCCGGCATCCTCGATGTCAGCGAGGATTGGGGGGTGCCCGGCCATTTCGAGGATTTCGGCCAGACGCTCGCTGTCTGGGGCGTGGGCGAGGGACCGTTCCTGTTCGTCCCCATCCTGGGGCCATCAAATCCACGGGACCTTTTCGGCACGGCGGTGGATTTCGCCGCCGACCCACTCACCTATTTCGGTCAGGGCGTGGTGGTCGATGCGCTGAACTACACCCGCACCGGCCTCACCGTGGTTGATGTGCGCGAAGCTCTGATCGCCACCGTCACGCCCGTTCGGGAAGGTTCGATGGATCCCTACGCCACCTTCCGCTCCGGCTACCGGCAGCGCCGCAACGCCGCCATCCGAAACCAGGAACCGCAGCGGGGCCAGGGCCAGAACACCGGCTCCGGCGTGGGCCGCGGCTTCGGGCTCACCGTCCCGCTTCGCTAGGATTGACCCTCATGACGACCCTTCGCCGCAACCTCGTGCTCGGTGCCGCCGGGCTTGGCCTGTGCACAGCGATCAGCCCCGCGCAGGCCGAGATCGACCCCGCGCGGGCCACCGCCTTCATCGAATCGGCCGGCCGCGACCTGGTCGCGCAGCTCAACTCCACCGCCGGCACCGCCACCCAGCGGCGTGAGCGCGTGGCCGCGGTGCTGCGCCGCGCCATCGACATCGAGGGCACCGGGCGCTTCATCCTGGGCCGCTACTGGCGCCAGGCCAGCGAGGCCGAGCAGCGCCAGTATCTGCAGCTGTTCGACGAGATCATCATCCGCAACCTCTCGGCCCGCTTCGGCGAGTACCAGGGGGTGCGCTTCACCGTCGGCCGTACCCAGCAGCGCTCCGAGGAGGACGTGCTGGTCACCACCCAGGTGGACCGGCCGAACAGCGCCTCCTTCGCACTCGACTGGCGCGTGGCGGAAGTCGGCGGGCAGCCCAAGGTTGTGGACGTGATCGCCGAGGGGACCTCGATGCGGCTGACGACGCGGAGCGAATACTCCTCGGTCATCCAGCGCAACGGCGGGCAGGTGAGCGCGCTGCTGACGGCGATGCAGCAGCAGATCGCGCAGCTGGCGGCGCGCGAGGGGCGGTAGAAGAAAGCGCCGGGGAAAAGAATTTCCCCGGGGACCCCATTCTTTTATTTTTATCTATTGGCCTGGGTATTCAGGGCGCGCCGAGTTTGCGGCGGCGTCGCTGACTGCGCGGGCAGTGCCGCAGCTTCGAAGGCCGCACCGACGCAGCGCTGGCTGCACAACCAGCACCAAAAAATCAAAAATAAAAGAATGGGGTCTGGGGAAATTCTTTTCCCCAGCCTGTCGTCAGGGCCGGCTCTCAAACACCAGCATCCGGCCCCCCAGATGCTCGAACTCTCCCGCCGGCACCATCCCGATATCCTGTGCCACTTCAATCGAATCCCGATTTGTCTCCCGCGCCACCGCGATGATCCGCGCGAGCCCCGCCCGATGCCCGAAATCCAGCGCCGCCCGTGCCGCCTCCCGCGCATACCCATGCCCGCGGCTTTCCGGCCAGAACGCATAGCGCAGCGCCACCCCGCGCCCATCCGGCCGCTCCATGAACCCGCACAGCCCCAGGAAATCCCCCGCCTCGCGCAGGAACACGCACCAGGTGCCGTACCCGCGCACCTGCCAGAAAGCGATGTCGTCCTCCAGCTCCTCCCGCGTGCGGGCGGGCGTGCGCACCCCGTGCAGCATATGGCCGAAGACGCGTTCATCCGCCTTAAGGCGCGCGAGGTCGGCCAGCATTTCCTCGCCCGGCGGCAGTAGCATCAGCCGCTCGGTGCGCAGGATGCGCCCCGGCCCGGCATGCGCGCCGGGCAACCCATCATAAGGCTGCGGGCCTTCCGCGTTCACCGCGACAGCGGCCGGTATTTCAGCCGGTGCGGCTGGTCCGCCGCGGTGCCCAGGCGGCGCCGCTTATCCGCCTCATAGGCCTGGAAGTTGCCCTCGAACCACTCGACATGGCTGTCGCCCTCGAAGGCCAGGATATGCGTGGCCAACCGGTCCAGGAACCAGCGGTCATGGCTGATGATCACCGCGCAGCCCGCGAAATCCTGCAGCGCCTCTTCCAGCGCCCGCAGCGTATCCACATCCAAATCGTTGGTCGGCTCATCGAGCAGCAGCACATTGTGCGGCCGCTTCAGCATCTTCGCCAGATGCACGCGGTTCCGCTCACCGCCGGAGAGCACCCCCACCGGCTTCTGCTGATCCCCACCCTTGAAGTTGAACGCCGCGCAATACGCACGGCTCGGCACCTGCCGCTTCCCCATCGGGATCATGTCCATCCCGTCCGAAATCTCCTGCCACACGGTCTTGGTCGCATCGAGGCTGTCGCGGCTCTGGTCGACATACCCGAGCTCGACACTCTCTCCGACCACCAGCGTCCCCGCATCGGGCGTGTCCACCTCGGTGATCATCTTGAACAGCGTGGACTTGCCCGCGCCATTCGGCCCGATCACGCCGACGATCCCGCCCGGCGGCAGCTTGAACGACAGGTCATCGATCAGCAGCCGGTTGCCAAACCCCTTCCGCAGCCCCTCCGCGACAATCACGATATTGCCCAGCCGAGGCGCCGGCGGGATCTGGATCTCCGTCGGATCCGGCGCGCGATCCTGGCTCTTCTGCAGCAGATCCTCATAGGCGCTGATGCGCGCCTTGCTCTTGGACATCCGCGCCGCCGGCGACCGCCCGATCCATTCCTGCTCCTCGGCCAGCTGGCGTTGGCGCGTGCTCTCCTCGCGCTCCTCCTGCTGCAACCGCTTCCGCTTCGCGTTCAGATAGGCCGAGTAATTCCCCTCATACGGAATGCCCCGCCCGCGATCGACCTCCAGAATCCAGTTGGTCACGTTGTCGAGGAAGTAGCGGTCGTGGGTCACGATCAGCACCGCGCCGCGATAATCGCGCAGCGTCTTCTCCAGCCAGGCCACGCTCTCGGCATCCAGATGGTTGGTCGGCTCGTCGAGCAGCAGCATCTCGGGCTTCTCGAGCAGCAGCTTGCACAGCGCCACGCGCCGGCGCTCGCCGCCCGACAGCGTCGTCACAGGGCTGTCGAAAGGCGGGCAGCGCAGCGCGTCCAGCGCGATGTCCACCGTCCGCTCAAGCTCCCAACCATTCGCCGCGTCGATCTTCTCCTGCAGCGCCGCCTGCTCACCGAGCAGCTCGTTCATCCGCTCCTCGGTCATCTCGTTGGCGAATTCTTCGGAGATCGCGTTGAACCGCGTGAGCCAGCCCATCAGGTCGGCAAACGCATCCATCACGTTCTCGCCCACGGTCTTGTCCGGATCGAGATGCGGTTCCTGCGGCAGGTAGCCGACGCGCACACCCTCGGCGGCCCAGGCCTCGCCACCGAAATCCGTGTCCTGGCCGGCCATGATGCGCATCAGCGTGGACTTGCCGGCGCCGTTGGGGCCCAGCACGCCGATCTTCACGTCGGGAAGAAAGGACAGCGTGATGCCCTTGAACACCTCGCGCCCGCCCGGATAGGACTTGGTCAGGTTCTTCATGACGTAGGCGTATTGGTAGGCGGCCATGGCGGGGACCTGTGCGTCGGGAGGGTGAGCGGGGTTACTTAGAGGGGGGCGGCGTGGGGGACAAGAAAGAGCGGGGGAAATGAATTTCCCCCGGACCCCCTTTCTTTTATTTTTGTCACTGGGTATCGGCCGCGCAGACGGCACGCGAAAGGTGTAACCAACGCCAATGGCGCTGCCTCCGAACTTTCTCGATGAGCTCAGGACGCGCACGCCGTTGGCCTCGCTCATCGGCCGGCGGGCGCGGCTGGCGAAATCCGGACGCAACTGGAAGGCCTGCTGTCCCTTCCACAACGAGAAGTCGCCGTCCTTCTACGTCTATGACGATCACTACCATTGCTTCGGCTGCGGCGCGCATGGCGACGCCGTCTCCTTCGTCATGCAATCCGAAGGCGCGGGCTTCATGGAAGCCGTCGAACGCCTGGCCAGCGAAGCCGGGCTCGACATCCCCAAGCCAACGCCCGAGGCCGCCGCGCGCGACCGCACGGCCCGTGACCTCCACGCCGTCATGGCCGCTGCCGAGGCAAGCTTCTCTCGCCGACTTTACCTTCCCGAAGGGCGCCCGGCGCTCGACTACCTCATCCGGCGTGGGCTCACGCCCGAGACCATCCGCGACTTCGGCCTCGGCTGGGCCTCGGGCACCCGCGGCGCCATCGCCGGCGACCTCTCGCCCGAAGGCATCACGCCCGCCCAGCTCCTCGAAGCCGGCCTGCTCCGCGAAGGCGAAGGCGGCGAGTCCCCGCGCGACTTCTTCTTCAACCGCGTCATCTTCCCAATCCGCGACCGGCGCGGGCGCACCATCGCCTTCGGCGGCCGCACCCTGGGCGATGGCCAACCCAAATACGTGAACTCGCCCGAGACCCCGCTGTTTTCGAAGCGCCGCGCCCTCTACAACCTCGACCGCGCCAAGGAAGCCGCCTTCCGCGGCGCCCGCGTGCTCGCCGTCGAGGGCTACATGGACGTGATCGCGCTGCACCAGGCGGGCTTCACCGGCGCGGTCGCCCCGCTCGGCACCGCCCTCACCGAGGAGCAGCTGCAGGAGATCTGGCGCCTGCATCCCGAACCCGTGCTCTGCTTCGACGGCGACGCCGCCGGCGGCCGTGCCGCCGCACGCGTGGCAACGCTCGCCCTCGCACAACTGGCACCCGAACGCACCCTGCGCCTGGCCACGCTGCCCGGCGGCGAGGACCCGGACACGCTCATCGCCAAATCAGGCCAGCGCGGCTTCCAGGCGGTGCTCGATGCCGCCCAGCCGCTCTCGGAGGCGCTGTATACCCTCGTCGCCGGCGGCACCCCGCCGGCCACACCCGAGGCGCGCGCCGCCCTGCGCCACCGGCTTGAGGAAGCCGCCCGCACCATCCCCGACAAGTCGCTCGGCGCCGAATACCGCCGCGTCCTGCTCGACCGCTTCTTCGCCGCCCGTCCCCGCCCCGGCGTCAAGCCACCACCCCCGCGCATCGCCCGCCGCGCGCCCGACCCGGTGGCCGCGCGCGAGGATGCGGCGCGCTGCGCGCTCGCCATCCTGCTCGCCAATCCCTGGCTCATTCCGCAGGTCGAGGAAGCGCTCGCCGGCCTCGATCTCCCTGGCGGCCCGGCCACACGGCTGCAAAATGCCTTCCAAGCGTGGCTTTCCGGACCGCACGCGCTTGACTCTGCCTCGCTCATCGCCCACCTCGCCCAGACTGGGGAAAATGATGCGCTGGCCTGGGCGACGCGGCCCGAGGGCCTCCCGCAGGCAGCGCAACCGAATACCCAGCCCGGCGACGCCGAGAACGGGTGGTGGCATTTCTTCCTCCGCCTGCGTGGCGAAGCGGCTTTGATCGACGACCAGCGCGCCGCGGAGCGCGACTGGATTGAGACCAATGACCCCGGCGCGGCACTCCGCTTGCAACGCCTCACCGAGGCTCTGGCGGCGCAGCGCCGTGGCGAAGCGAATGAGGCGGAGGGCGACAGCCCCTTCGCATAGGTTAGTGGCATTTTCGCCGAGCCTCCGGGGCCGGCGCGCAGAGATCGGAGCGATCGAGGCATGGCGGCGAGCAAGGTTGCTGGTGATACGGCGGAAGCGCGTGAGGAAGTGGTCGAGGGCGTGCTGCTCGATATCCAATCCGCCGCCGTCAAGAAGCTGATCGCCCGCGGCAAGGAGCGCGGCTACGTCACGGTGGACGAACTCAACGCCGCGCTGCCCTCCGAGCAGGTATCCTCCGAGCTGATCGAGGACACCATGGCCATGCTCAGCGAAGTGGGCGTGAACGTCGTCGAATCCGAGGAGACGGAGGAAGGCGAGGCCGTCGTCGCCAAGCCCGAGAAGAAGGACGACGAGGAGGAGGAATCCGGCGGCAACGTCGATGAGGAAACGCTCGGCCGCACCGACGACCCGGTGCGCATGTACCTGCGCGAGATGGGCAGCGTCGAGCTGCTCTCCCGCGAGGGCGAGATCGCGATTGCCAAGCGCATCGAAGCCGGGCGCGACATGATGATCGGCGGGCTCTGCGAAAGCCCGCTCACCTTCCAGGCCATCCTGCGCTGGCATGAGGCCGTCAAGGACGGCAAGATGCTGCTCCGCGACGTCATCGACCTCGAGGCCACGCAATCCGCCAACAGTCCCGACGGCACCGCGACCGCCGCCGCGGCCGCCGAGGAGGAGTTCGAGGATGGCGAGGAAGGCGAGGGCATGGGCCTGTCGCTCTCGGGCCTCGAAGAGAAGCTGAAGCCCGAGGCGCTGGCCGCCTTCGAGGCGATCGAGCAGAACTACACCAAGCTGCACAAGATGACCGCCAAGCGCATGGAGGCCTACACCTCCGGCGAGGAATACGCGACGCGTGGCGAAAAGACCTACGAGAAGCAGCGCAAGGAGCTCGTGGCCCTCGTCGAGAAGGTGCACCTGCACAACAACCGCATCGAGGAGCTGGTCGACCAGCTCAAGGGCCTCAACCGCAAGCTGGTCGCGCTCGAAGGCCAGGTGATGCGCCTGGCCGACGGCTCGAAGGTCAAGCGCGACGAGTTCCTGACCCACTGGAAGGGTGCCGAGCTGGACCCGGCGCTGTTCGAGCGGCTGGGCAAGCTGCCGGCCAAGGGCTGGAAGACCTTCATCGCCAAGCACACCGATGATGTCGAGGCGATCCGCGGCAAGATCACCGTCGTCGCGCAGGAGACCGGGCTGCCGGTCAGCGAGTTCAAGCGCGTCTACGCGACGGTCGGCCGCGGCGAGCGCGACATGACCCAGGCGAAGAAGGAGATGATCGAGGCGAACCTGCGCCTGGTGATCTCCATCGCCAAGAAATACACCAATCGCGGCCTGCAATTCCTCGACCTGATCCAGGAAGGCAACATTGGCCTGATGAAGGCGGTCGATAAGTTCGAATACCGCCGCGGCTACAAGTTCTCCACCTACGCCACCTGGTGGATCCGCCAGGCGATCACGCGCTCCATCGCCGACCAGGCGCGCACGATCCGCATCCCGGTCCACATGATCGAGACGATCAACAAGCTGGTGCGCACGTCCCGCCAGATGCTGCACGAGATCGGCCGCGAGCCGCAGCCCGAGGAGTTGGCCGAGAAGCTCGGCATGCCGCTCGAGAAGGTGCGCAAGGTGCTGAAGATCGCGAAGGAGCCGATCAGCCTCGAGACGCCGATCGGCGACGAGGAGGACAGCCATCTCGGCGACTTCATCGAGGACAAGAACGCGATCATCCCGCTCGACGCCGCGATCCAGTCCAACCTGCGCGAGGCCACCACGCGCGTGCTGGCGAGCCTCACGCCGCGCGAGGAACGCGTGCTGCGCATGCGCTTTGGCATCGGCATGAACACCGACCACACGCTCGAGGAAGTCGGCCAGCAGTTCAACGTGACGCGCGAACGCATCCGCCAGATCGAGGCCAAGGCGCTGCGCAAGCTCAAGCACCCGAGCCGGTCGCGGAAGCTGCGCTCCTTCCTGGACAACTGATGTCGACGCTGATGCAAGAGCCGGTGGTGGAGGTGACGGTCGACGTCACCTTCCTGCGCATGGAAGCCCCGCCCGCCACCCCCGCGCCGCCGGTGCCGGAGGGCCTGCAGGTGGTGCGCGTCAGGCACTGCTCGGCTGGGTTCTACCGCTATCTCTACGACACGGTGGGCGCGCCCTGGCTGTGGTGGATGCGCCGCACCCTGAGCCAGCCGGAGCTGGAGCGCGCCATCGCGCCGCCCCGCGTCACCATCCACGCGCTGTATTCGGGCGGCGAACCGATCGGCTTCTACGAGCTGGAGCGTCGCCTGCCCGACGCCGTGAACCTCGCCTATTTCGGGCTGATGCCGCACATCATCGGCCGCGGCATCGGCAAGCCTTTCCTGCGCCACGCCGTCGATACCGCCTGGGCGGAGGGGCCGCGCTTCGTCACGGTCAACACCTGCACGGCGGACCATCCGCGCGCGCTGCCCAACTACGTCGATGCCGGGTTCGAGCGGCTGCGCACCATGCGCGAGGTCTGGCCGGTGCCGCTGCGGCTGGGCATGGAGATCCGCGTTCCGCGCTGACGCGGCCAAGCCAGCAGGGCCGCGAGCGGCAGCAGCCAGATGATGCGCGCCCCGTAGCGGTCATGCGGGGCGGAGAGCGCGCCGGTGGCAAAGGCGTTCGCCGCGATGGCGCCGAGTGCCACCAGCACCAGCGCGCGCTGTTCCGCGCCGCCGCGCGCGAGGCCGAGCAGCGCCAGCGCCAGCGATGCTGCCAGCACCGGCATATGCAGGGCCAGCCAAGGCGCGGCCGCCTCCGCCAGCGCGCCGCGCATCTGCAGCCCGGCATCGAAGGCCGCCAGCTCGCGCGCCGGAAACCCGTCCCGGATCATGCGTCGCGCGCTGAGGTCGAGATGCTCATTGCCGAGCGTGTCGCCGACGCGCGCCAGCGCGAGCTGCCGCGCCGCATTGCCCGCCATCGCGCGCAGCACGGCCAAGGGCCGCTCGGCGAAGGTGGCGCGCAGGATCACGCCCGCCTCCGGGGCGAGCGCCACGCTGCCCATGAAGCGCTGCGCACCCGTGGTATCCTGCGAGACAGGGCTGTCGGGCGACCAGAGGAAATCGTCGGAGTCCATCGGCAGCCGGTCGGTGAAATCGCACAGGTACCAGCCGGCTGCCGGGCAATGCGCGCGCAGCGTCTCCACCGCGGGCCCATCCGCCTGCAGCCGCGCAAGCAGGAAGATGCCGCCGTTCTGCGACAGCGTTGCTCGTCCGCTATCGGCGAGGTTCACGCCCAGCAGCACGCCCGCAGCCAGCACCGGCACCATCGCCGCGCGCAGCACCGGCACGACTCGGCGGCGCAGCACCAGCACCAGGCCCACCAGCGCCAGCGCGATGACCAGGTGCGACAGGTGCGCCGCCACGCACAGCACGCCCACGGCCGTCACCGCCACGCGCTCCGCCCGCGACAGGCGGTGCGCGCAGAAGCCGAGCAGGAAGATCGCCAGCGCCGCAACGCCGGACAGCACATCCGGCATCAGCGTCGCCGCGAACCAGGGCAGCGCCGTCAGCCCCGCCAGCGCCGCGCATACGGCAAGATGCACCCCCGCCCGCGCCGCGCCCAACGCCCCGCGCTGCGTCAGCCAGACCATCCACGAGATCAGCAGCAGCTGCGCCGCCAGCGACCCCCACAGCGTCACCCGCGCATGAAAGGCAGCGAGGGCCGGTCCATAGGCCGGCGCCTTGTCCCAAGGCAGCGCCCACAGGATCGTGTGTTCCAGGTAGGAGACGGTGTCGATGAACACCAGCGGATAGCCGTTGAGCAGCGCCGGCCAGCCGAGCAGCGCGCCGCCGGCCAGGACCGCCAGCGCCCTCACACCCGCCGCCGCGTGCCCGCCATCACCAGCGCGCCGGCGAAGGGCACAAGCCACAGGATGCGCGCCTCGTAGCGGTGATGCGGCTTGGACAGCCCGCCGGTCGCCAGCGCATTGGCCGCGCAGCCCAGCAGCACCAGCAGCAGCAGGGCGCGCAGCGTCGGGTCCGGCCGCCGCCACAGCCCGACCAGGCAAAGCAGCACGCCCAGCACCAGCACCGGCGCGTGGGGGACGAAGAACGGCGCCGCCGCCGCCGGCAGCGCGCCGCGCAGCTGCAGCGATGCCGCGTAGCGCGCGGTCTCCGCGGCCGGGAAATACTCCCGGATGCGGCTGCCGGTGGAGGCCTCGACATCGTCGCCGAGCGTGTCCCCGGCCTCGGCCGTCACCAGCTGGCGCAGCGCGTTCAGCGTCATCGCCCGCGCTACCGCCACCGGCTCCCGCCGCAGCGTCTCGGCGACGATCTCCCGCGCCTCATCGGACAGCAGCGCGCCGCCGAGGAAGCGCGCGCGGCCCTCCGCGTCGCGATTCATCGGGCTGTCGGGCACCCAGAGGAAGACGTCGGAATCCATCGGGAAGCGATCGACGAAGGCGCAGAGATACCAGCCACGGCCCGGGCATTCCGCCTGCAGCGTGCGCGTCGCCGGCCCGTCATCCTGCAGCCGCGCGAACAGGAAGGTCGCGCCATGCGGCGACAGCGAAAGCCGCCCATGCCCGACGAGATTGGTCACCAGCAGCAGGGCGATGGCGGCGAGGAGTGGTGCCGCCATGCGCAACACCGGGCGCCAACGCCACGCCAGCAGCGTGCCCACGACCAGCAGCGCCAGCGCGAGCGGCACATGCGACAGGTGCGCCGCGATCCCGACCGTGGCGAGCAGCCCCACCCAAGCCATCTCGCCGCGCGAAAGCCGCGGCGCACCGAAGCCGAGCAGGAACGTCGCGAGCACGACGACCGGCGCGAACACATCCGGCATCAGCAGCGCGATGGTGAAGGGCGCCGTGGTCAGCGCCGCGACGCCCGCGCACAGCGCCAGGTGCCAGGCCGGGCCCGCCACCCCGCGCACCACCCGCAGCACCAGCCACAGCAGGTGGGAGACCATCAGCGCCTGCGCCGCGAGCGGCAGCCACAGGGAAACCCGCCAGTGGAACAGGTGCAGCAGCGGGCCGTAGACCCAGGGCTTGTCCCAGATCATCAGCGGCACCAGCGTCTGCGCCAGGAACGCGCCGGTGTCGCTGAACAGCAGCGGGTAGCCATTGAGGAACGCCGGCCAGGCGAGCAGCGCCGCACCCGCCGCGATGGCGGCCAGCGCAAGGGCCGCCGACCGCCACCGGGGCGGGTCGCCGGCGGCGAGCGCGGCGGCGGTCATCCGGCCTGGCTCGCCCCGCAGAAGATCTCGACCACATTGCCCTCGGCATCGGCGCAGTGCAGCGCGCGGCGCCCATCGGGCAGCGCATGCGGCGCGGCGAGGATGGCGGCGCGCTTCATCAGCAGCCGCCGGTGCCAGCGGTCTAGCTCCTCGGGCGGCACGGCGAAGGCGAGCATCGCGCCCGGGCCGCCGGCCTCGGGGAACAGCGCGTCGCCGCGCGACCGCAGCACCAGTGCGACGCCGCCGAGATCGAAGGCCAGCCCGCCATGGCCGAGCGGCTTGAGCGTCATCACGCCCGCGTAGAATTCGCGCTGCCGCGCCACGTCGCGGCAGGGCAGTTCGATGCGACAGAATCCCTCGGGCGTCATGCCCGATCCCACCGCGCGGCGGCCTGGTCGTCCTCGCCCTTCGCCTCGACCCAGCGCGTGGAGCCGTCGGCGAAGACTTCGCGCTTCCAGAACGGCGCGCGGGTCTTCAGCCAGTCGATCAGGAAGGCGCAGGATTCGAGCGCCGCCGCCCTATGCGACGAGGCGGTGAGCACCAGCACGATCGGCGCGCCGGGCGGAATGGCGCCGACCCGATGGATCACCGTGGCACCGGTGAGCGGCCAGCGCCGGGCGGCCTCGTCGGCGATGCGCTCGATCGCGCGCTCCGTCATCCCCGGGTAGTGCTCGAGCTCGAGCGTGACGAGGCCGTCATCGGCGCGGCAGAGCCCGCAGAAGCTCGCCACGCCGCCGACATCCGTGCGCCCGCCGGTGAGCTCGGCGATCTCCGCGGCCAGGTCGAAGACGGCCTGCTGCACGCGCACGCGGACCGCCATGTCAGCCGCCCGTGACGGGGGGGAAGAACGCCACCTCGTCGCCGGCGGCGACGGCATCGCCGAGGCCGGCGAAATCCTGGTTGACCGCGGCACGCACCCGGCTGGTGCCGGCGAACGCCGCCTCATGGGCCGGGCTGCTCGCGCGCAGCCAGGCGATCAGCCGGCCCACGTCGCGCACATCCTGCGGCGGGGCGACCTCTTCCTCCGCCACGCCGATCCGCTGGCGCAGCCCGGCGAAGTAGAGGATGCGCATCAGCGCGGCACGACCCGGATGGACCCGTCGGCGCCGAGCAGGGTCACCGCGCCGGAGCCGTTGTCGACCGCGACGCCGCCCGGCTGGCCGGCCCGCGTATAGGGCGTCTGGCCGCCGCTGCCGACGCCGAGCACCGCCGGCGGTCCGCCGGGCACCGCGAGGACCTGCCCGGCCCGGTTGGGGTCGGGCGTGGCCGAAGCCGGCGGGGCGAAGGCATCCACCCGGCTCGGGCCGGGGATGCGCTGTTCGGTGATGGTCGAATCCGGTGGGGCCGACGAGCTGCCGCGCGGCGCCTGCGCCCGCGGGCGGCCCTCGCGCTCCAGGTCGGGCCGCGGCACCGGCCGGTATTCCGGGATGTTGCGCACCGCGTCGTCGGGGTTGCCGAGCGTGCTGCGCGGCGCCTCGGGTTCGATCCAGCCGAGGGCGGTGTCGTTGTCGACCCGCTCGACCGAAGCCTGGTCGCCCATGACGCGGCGGATGGTGAGGCTGTCGCCCGGCGCGGCCGGCCGGCTCGACAGGTTGAAGGAGGGGCCGGAGCCTTCGCAGCCGGGCAGCGCCAGCAGCAGCGCGAGCGCGGTGGAGACGCCGAAAATCCAGGGTCCGTGGCGCATGGCGGTCGGCACTCCGTTCCTGTTCGTCCGGAAGATGCGTCCGGAACGGCGCTGTCTCAAGGCCGCAGCACGCTGTTGTTTTCGGCCGCCGCCGCGCGGGCCGCGTCCGCCGCGCCGGCATGGCGCAGCCCGACATGGAGGTATTCCCAGCCGGTGACCAGGGTGAGGACCGCCGCCACCCAGAGCATGCCCTCGCCGATCAGCGAGACCGGCAGGAAGCCCAGGCCGATGACGCGCGCGCCGGTGTCTCCGGCGAGCAGCGTGCCCAGCGCGCCCATCTGGAAACCCGTCTTCCATTTGGCCAGCCGCGTGACCGGCAGCCCGGCGCGCAGCCCGGCCAGATACTCGCGCAGGCCGGAGACCAGGATCTCGCGCAGCAGGATGATGATCGCCGGCAGCAACCCGATGCCCGACAGCCGCCCCATCCCCGCCAGCAGCATCAGCGCGGCGCCGACCAGCAGCTTGTCCGCGATGGGATCCAGCATGCGGCCGAAATCTGAGGTCATCTGGCGGTTGCGGGCGATCTTGCCGTCGAAGTAGTCGGTGATGCCGGCCACCGAGAACACCACGCAGGCGGCCATGTCCGCCCAGGGCGCACCGATCGCGCAGGTGGCCATGAGCAGCGGAATCGCGGCGATGCGCGACAGCGTCAGCAGGTTCGGGAGGTCGGTCAGCATGCCCAGTTCTCAGCCTTGCGCCACTCTACCGGTCGCAGCGCCAGGGTGGAAATGCTCGTGGATCCGCCTGGCCATGCCGGGCCCGATGCCGGGGCAATTCGCGAGGTCGTCCGCACCCGCCTGGCGCACGCCGCGCGCCGAACCGAAGTGGTTGAGCAGGCGCCGCTTGATCGCGCTGCCGATGCCGGGGATGTCGTCCAGCTCCGACTTGGTGATGGCCTTGGAGCGGCCGGCGCGATGGGTGGTGATGGCGAAGCGATGCGCCTCGTCGCGCAGGCGCTGCAGGTAGTAGAGCACCGGGTCGCGCGGCGGCAGCTGGAAGGGCGGCTTGGTGGTGGAGTGGAACCATTCGCGCCCCGCATCCCGATCCGGCCCCTTGGCGACGGCGATCAGCGGGATGTCCTCGACGCCGAGCTCCGCCATGACCGAGCGGGCGGCGGAGAGCTGCCCGGCGCCGCCGTCGATCAGCACCAGGTCCGGCCAGGTGCCGGAGGCGCGCGAGGGGTCCTCGCGCATGGCGCGGCCGAAGCGGCGCTCGAAGACCTCGCGCATCATCGCGAAGTCGTCGCCCGGCGCGATGTCGCCCTTGATGGAGAATTTCCGGTAGGCCTGCTTGAGGAAGCCCGGCGGCCCGGCCGCGACCATCACGCCATAGGCATGGGTGCCCTGGATGTGGCTGTTGTCGAAGACCTCGATGCGCTGGGGCGTCTCGGGCAGGTCGAACAGGGTGGCCACCCCTGCGAGAAGCGCCTCCTGCGCGGTGCCCTCGGCGAATTTGCGCTCCAGGGCTTCGCGGGCGTTGGTCTCCGCATGCTCGACGATGGCGCGCTTCTCGCCGCGTTGGGGGCGGTGCAGCTCGACGCGGCGGCCGGCCTTGAGGCTGAGCGCCTCGGCGATCAGCGGGCACTCCACCGGCTCGTGGCTGAGCAGCAGCAGGGGCGGCGGCGGCAGGTCGTCGTAGAGCTGGCCGAGGAAGCTCGCCATCACCTCCTCCGGCGTCTGGTCGTCCTTGGCGTGGCTGAGGAAATACGGGCGGTTGCCGTTGTTGCGGCCGCCGCGGAAGAAGAACACCTGGACGCAGGATTGCCCGGCGATGCGGTGCAGCGCGATCACGTCGGCATCCTGCACGCCGTCGATATGGATGCGGTCGCGGCCCTGGATGTGGGTCAGCCCGCGGATGCGGTCGCGGATCGCCGCGGCGCGCTCGAATTCGAGCGCCTCTGCGGCAGTCTCCATCTCGGCGGCCAGACGCTTCTGGATCGAGGGCACCTCACCCGAGAGGAACTGCTTCGCCTCGTCCACCAGCTCCGCATAGTCCTCCCGGGATATGCGCTCCACGCATGGCGCGGAGCAGCGGCGGATCTGGTGCAGCAGGCAGGGGCGCTGGCGCGTGTCGAAGACGGTGTCTCGGCAGGAGCGCAGCAGGAACACCCGCTGCAGCGCTGTCAGCGTCTGGTTCACCGCCCAGGCGGAGGCGAAGGGCCCCCAATAGCTCGCCCCCTTGCGCCGTTCCCCGCGATGCTTGGCGATCTGCGGGTAGGGGTGGTCCTCGGTCAGCACCAGCCAGGGATAGGATTTGTCGTCGCGGAGCACGATGTTGTAGCGCGGCCGCAATTTCTTGATAAGATTGGCTTCCAGCAGCAGCGCCTCGGCCTCGCTGGCGGTGGTGATGACCTCGACCTGGCGGGTCTCGAACACCATCCGGCGCAGCCGCTCGGGCAGGCGGGCCACCTGGGTGTAGTTGTGCACGCGCTTCTTGAGCGACCGCGCCTTGCCCACGTACAGGGCGTCGCCTTTCGCATCGAGCATGCGATAGACGCCGGGCGAGAAGGGCAGGGTCGCGAGCGCCGTCTCGATGATGGCGAGGCCCAACATGACGGGCGCGCTCTCGGTTGTATCAGGCATGGGCGCGCCTTATACCACGGCTCGCCGCCGCGCGCGCGATGCGCAGCACGGATGCCGCAGGCAAGCACGAAATCCACCCACCGGTCGAAGCCTGTGGATAAATCTGTGGAGCGGAGCCGGAGGCAGGGCCGCAAAGCCAGCTTTGAGGCCGACTCCCGAAAAATTGCTTAAGAATTATGCGTCGGACATCCGCAAAGTCAACATATTGATAAGGTTGAATTTTTGCCCCCCCGAGCGTCGGCGGCCGCCGTCAAGCCCTAGTTTTCCCTAGCCATGTCACGCGGCTGACGCTTGGCCGTCATGGCGGTGGACAAGTTCCGCGACGAGCCGGTTCGATCCGGCCAGGCAATTTCAGCAGGGCGGCCGTGTCCGTTCAACGACCACGCCCACAGAGACCACATCCGGGAACGCATCCGGCTTCTCGATCTGCACGCGCGCCGCCACGACCTTCGGATCCGCGAGTGCCGCCAGCGCTATACGTTCCGCCAGCGTCTCCACCAGTAGCACATGCTCGCCGGACGCGATGCTGCGGGCCGCCATCACAACCCGTTCATAGTCCACCACCCGGCTCAGATGGTCCACGCCGATGCCGGCGGCGACATCGGCATCCTCCACCGCGAGCTCGATCCCGATGATGATCCGCTGCGGCCCCGCCTTCTCATGCGCGTGCACGCCGAGCCGGGCCCGCGCCTCGAGCCCGCGCAGGAAGACGCGGCGCAGCCCGCGCGCCGCGTCAGGGGCGAATCCGCTCACTCGGAGGGTCCCTCGCCGGGTGCCGCACCCCATTGCAGGTGCTGCCCGCCATCGAGCGCGATCATCTGCCCGGTCATTGCCGGCAGCGCCAGGATCGCGAGCAGCGCGGCCGCGATCTCGTCGGGCGAGGTTCCCCGCCCCAGCGGCGTCGAGGCCGCCTGGCGGTCGAACTGTGCCTGGCTCTGGCGCGGGCTGGGCAGGGCCGGCCCTGGGCCGATCGCGTTCACCCGGATGCGCGGGGCAAGGGCCAGCGCCATGGTCTGCGTCATCGCCCAGAGCCCTGCCTTGGAGATGGTGTAGGACATGAAGTGCGGCGTGAGCGACCAGACGCGCTGGTCGATCATGTTCACGACCACGCCCTCGGCCGCGTCCGGCAGCGCGGCCGCGAAGCGCTGGGTGAGCAGGAAGGGGGCGCGCAGGTT
Source organism: Plastoroseomonas arctica (assembly GCF_018128965.1). Classification (GTDB taxonomy): domain Bacteria; phylum Pseudomonadota; class Alphaproteobacteria; order Acetobacterales; family Acetobacteraceae; genus Plastoroseomonas; species Plastoroseomonas arctica. The sequence continues at coordinate 7,820 of NZ_JAAEDH010000003.1, read as the reverse complement.
CGGCTCCATGTGCCGGTCCCAGCTCGCGCGCGTGGCGTCGTTCCACTCGTCGCGCTCGAAGGTGGAGGCGTTGTTCACCAGCACGCCGAGCGGACCCAGCGCGGCCGTCGCACCGGCGACCAGGCCCTCCGCCTCGGCCTCCAGCGCCAGGTCGGCCTGCAGCACGGCGGCACGGCGGCCGAGGGCGCGGATATCCGCTGCGGTCGCCTCCGCATCGTCACGGCTGCCGGCATAATGCACCGCGATGTCGAAACCCTGTCCGGCGAGCGCCAGCGCCATGGCGTGGCCGAGCCGCTTCGCCGCGCCGGTCACCAGCGCGACCCTTGGAATGGAGGTGGCAATCGTCATGGACCGGGTGATACGCGAGCGGGACACAACAGGAAACCTCCCATGCGCCCGATCCTGACCCTCGCTTTGCTGCTCGCCGCCGGCCCCGCGCTCGCGCAGTTCAGCATGCCAAGCCTGCCGAGCACGCCGAGCGTGCCCAGCCTGGGCGGCCAGGCGCCCAATGCTCAAGCCCTGGGCACCCAGGCGCTGACGGCGCAGACGCCCGAGGAGCGCCGCGCCTTCTGCCAGCGCGTCGGCAGCGCGGCGTCGAGCTGCGGGCTGGGCATTGGCGCGCAGGCGCTGACCGCCTGCCTCATCCGCACCCTGCCGACCCAGGATTCGCTGCGCGTCGCCCGCGTCGCCAACGATACGCGCGGCGACGCGACCTCGGTGCTGCGGGAGTGCGGCGTCGGGACGCGCTGAACGGGGCCGCCAAGCCCGGCTGGGTCAGCCCCGCACCTGCCCGCTGCCAATGACCTGGTAGCGGTAGGTGCACAGCTGCTCCAGCCCGACCGGGCCGCGCGCGTGCAGCCTCCCCGTCGCGATCCCGATCTCCGCGCCGAAGCCGAACTCCCCGCCGTCGCAGAACTGCGTCGAGGCGTTCCACATCCCGACTGCCGAGGCGATGCCGCCGAGGAACCGCGCCGCCGCCGCCGCATCCTCGGTGATGATCGCCTCGGTGTGCTCGGTGCCGTAGCGGCGGATATGCGCAATCGCACCCTCCACCCCGTCCACCACGGCGATGTTCAGCACCGCGTCCAGCCATTCCGTGTGGAAATGCTCGTCCGTCGCCGGCGGCAGCTCGGGGCAGATGGCGCGGGACCGCGCATCGGCATGGAATCGGCAGCCGCGCACCGCGAGGTCGGCGACCAGCACCGGCAGCAGGGACGGGGCAACCGCGGCATCGATCAGCAGCGTCTCGGTGCTGCCGCACACGCCGGTGCGGCGCAGCTTGGCGTCCGACAGCACGCACCGCGCCATCGCCGGGTCCGCCGCCTCATGGATGTAGGTGTGGCAAAGCCCCTCGGCATGCGCGAGCACCGGTACCCGGCTGTCCTGCTGCACCCGCTCGACCAGCGAGCGCCCGCCGCGCGGGATGATCAGGTCGATCAGCCCCGCCGCCTTGAGCATGGCGGCCACAAAACTGCGATCCGCGTTCGGCGCCACCTGGATGGCCGCCGCCGGCAGCCCCGCCGCCGCCAACCCGTCGAGCAGCGCGGCATGGATGGCGCCCACCGAGCGCAGGCTCTCCCGCCCGCCGCGCAGGATCACGGCATTGCCGGATTTGAGGCAGAGCGCGCCGGCATCGGCCAGCACGTTCGGCCGGCTCTCGAACACCATCCCGATCACCCCGATCGGCTGCGCCACGCGGCGGATAACCAGCCCGTTTGGCCGCGTCCACTCGGCAATCACGCGCCCGGCCGGATCCTCCAGCGCGGCGATCTCCTCCAGGCCCCGCGCCATCGCCTCGACCCGCGCGGGGGTGAGCGCGAGGCGGTCGTGGAAGGCCTGGGTCAGGCCGTCGGCCTCGGCGAGGTCCTCGGCATTGGCGGCCAGGATCGGCAGCGCGCGCACCCGGATGGCGGCGGCGGCGGCGAGCAGCGCCGCATCCTTCTGCGCCCGCGGCGCCGCAGCCAGGGCCACCGTCGCGACGCGGGCCGCGAGCGCGGCCTCGTTGAGGGAAGCCACGGCCAGTTCGGCGGTGGCGAGATCGGTGGCGGCGTTCATGAGCGCATTATACCCGCCCGCGCCGGCGCCGACTACTCGGCGGCGATCCTCGTCGCCTCCGGCAACCAGGGCGCGCTCGCCTGCATCATCTCGCGCAGGGCGGCGGACGGTTGCGGGCGGCCGAGCAGGAAGCCCTGGGCGCGGCCAAACCCCAGGCCTGCCAGCTGCGCCAGTTCCGCCTCGGTCTCCACCCCGCTGGCGCAGGCCTCGATGCCGAGGCGCCGGCTGAGCGCGCAGACCGCCTCGGTCACCGCCAGCGCCCGCGCATCCGTCCCGAGTTCCGCGGTGAAGCCGCGATCCAGCTTCAGCCGGTCGAGCGGAAACCGCACCAGATGCGTGAGCGAGGCGGCACCCGCGCCAAAATCATCCAGCACCACCTTCACGCCCAGCGCGCGGAGCCCGTTGATCTGGCCGAGCACCATCTCGGTATTGCGCGCGACCAGCCCCTCGGTCACTTCCAGCTCAAGCCGCCCCGGCGCGAGGCCGCTCGCCGCCAGCGCGTTCTGCACCGCGTCCACCACGTCGTCATGGCGGAACTGCGCCGGGGAGATGTTGACCGCGACCGACAGCGGCACCGGCCAGCCCGCGGCCTCGCGGCAGGCGGCGCGCAGCGTCCAGCGGCACAGCGGCACGATCAGCCCGGTCTCCTCCGCGATCGCCATGAAATCCCCCGCCGGGAGCAGCCCGCGCGTGGGGTGCTGCCAGCGCAGCAGCGCCTCGCAGGCGAGCAGCTGCCGGCCGGGCAACGCGTAGACCGGCTGCCAATGCAGCGTCATTGCCTTGAGCGCGACCGCCTCGCGTAGCTCCATCTCCAGCTGGCGCCGGCCCTGCAGCGCGACGTCCATCGCCGGATCGAGGAAGGCGATACCCTTGCCCTCGGCGCGCGCGCGGGCCAGCGCCTCCTCCGCGCTGCGCATCATGGAATCGGCGGTGGTCTCCATCGGGTCGCCGATGACGACGCCGATCACCGTGCCGCAGGGCACCGGCTGGCCCTTCAGCGTGTAGGGGGCGGCCAGCAGCGAGGCGAGGCGCCGCGCCATCCGCGCCGCCGCCTCGGGCTGGTCGCCGCCATCCTGCAGCACCGCGAAGCAGGCGCCGGACATGCGCGCCGCCTGGTCCTCCACCCGCAGGCCAAGCCCGAGCCGTTCGGCCACCAGGCGCAGGAGCTGGTCGCCCGCGGCGCTGCCAAAACTCTGGTTGATCGCGCGCAAGCCCTCGAGCTCGACCATCAGCACCGCGACCGGGGTGCCAGCGCGGCGGGCGCGCGACAGCGCCACGCGCAGCGCCTCCTTGAAGGCGGCGCGGCTGGCGAGACCGGTCAGCGCATCGGTATGCGCCCGAGCCTCGAGCCGGCGGCTCTGCGCGATGACGGCGCGCATCCGGCGGCGCTGGCGCCACAGCAGCGGCAGCAGCACCGCGGCGCCGAACACGACGCCCGCGATCAGGGGCAGCAAAGCGTCGTTGGTGAGCGTCATGCGTCGGCTCCAAGGCACAGACCTGTTACGTCTGTCCAAGGATACGGGCGGAAATGCTTACAAATGATCAACGGGCGGATAAAATGCGCCTGTCCTCATCCCGCGCGACGACTCGCTAAGGCTCCGTTACCCGCCGCGCAGCACCAAATCGTCGCGATGCACCATCTCGTCCCGCCCGCGCCAACCCAGGATCTCCTCCAGCGCATCCGAGCGGCGCCCCGCGATCCGCGCCGCATCCGGCGCGTCATAGGCGACCAGGCCGCGCGCGATCTCGACGCCCGCCGCGTCGCGGATGCTCACCGGGTCGCCGCGATGGAAGGCGCCGGCCACCGCCGTCACCCCCGCGGGCAACAGCGAGGACCCCCGCGCCAACGCCCGCGCCGCGCCGGCATCGACCGTCAGCACGCCCAGCGCGCCCATGCTGCCGCCGATCCAGCGCTTGCGCGCGGACCCGCCCTCCTCCGCCGGCAGGAACCAGGTGCAGCGCGCTCCCTCGGCCAGCGCCCGCAGCGGCCGCTCCACCTTGCCCAGCGCGATCGCCATCGCACAGCCGGCCCGCGTCGCGACCTCGGCCGCGATCAGCTTCGTGCGCATCCCGCCCGACGAATACCCCGGCGGCGGGTCGCCCCCCATGGCCATGATCTCGGGCGTCAGGCGCTCCACCACCGGCAAATGCCGCGCGGCCGGGTCGCGCTTGGGGTCGGCGCTGTACAGGCCGTCAATGTCCGAGAGCAGCACCAGCGCATCGGCCGAGATCATCGCCGCCACGCGCGCGGCCAAGCGGTCATTGTCGCCAAACCGGATCTCGGCGGTCGCGACCGTGTCGTTCTCGTTGATCACCGGCACGCAGCCGAGCGCGAGCAGCGTCCCGATCGTCTCCCGCGCATTGAGGTAGCGGCGCCGATCCTCGCTATCCTCAAGCGTCAGCAAAATCTGCGCGGCATTGATGCGGTGCGCAGCCAGCGCCTCAGACCAGGCAGAGGCGAGACGGATCTGGCCCACCGCGGCGGCGGCCTGCTTCTCCTCCAGGCGCAGCTTCGGCTGGGTGAGGCCCAGCACGCGGCGGGCGAGCGCAATGGCGCCGGAGGAGACCAGGACCACCTCGGCGCCGCGCGCGCGGAGGTCGGCGATGTCCTCAGCGACGCCGGCAAGCCAAGCCGAGCGAGGGGTGGCGGTGGATTCGTCGACGAGGAGCGCGGAGCCGATTTTGATGACGATGCGACGAGCGGAGGAAATGTCCATGGGGGCGGGGGATAACGAACAAAAAGGCCGGGAGAAAGAATTCTCCCGGACCCACTTCTTATATTTTTGGCTACGGGGGCGGGTTGCGAAGGCGTCGCTTGACGAACAGATGCGCAAAGGATATAAATCCTATGATCCGCGGCGTTTTACGATCGCCTTTGCCTCGCGGATCACCTCACGCGACAAACCCAGCTGCCGGAACACCTCGTGCACCGCATCGAGTGAGGAGATCGCCGCCGGCGTCAGCACCAGCTTGTCGCCATCCACCGCGATCTTGAAAAACGGCGGCGAACCCACCGCCTTCAGCGCCTCCATCGGCACCGAAAGCTGGTTCTTCCGGGTGATCCTCGCATAATGCCTGATGTCCATCGCAGCACCTCCCATCGGTAAGGAAGTAAGGAATGGCGCAAAGCGGCGGAACGAGTCAAGGAAAATAAGCCTATGACTACAAGTGCGAAAGTAAGATTTCCTTACTTCCTTACCGGCACTCCAGCACCCGGATGTCATAGACCGGATGCTCGAGCATGTTCACGCCTGGGGAATTGGCGAACATCCAGCCGCGAAACACCGGCGCCGCGCCGCGGCGGCTATCGCTGATCTCGAGGAAGGCGGCGGCATCCGGCACTTCGTCGGGCTGCCGCGCATGGCAGGCGACGACGCGGATCGACAGCGTCTGGAAGCGCGCATCCTGGCCGACCGCGGTCTCCACCACCGTGACCCGCGCCGTCACCTTGTCCAACGCCTGCAGCTGCGCGCGGCGCGCGGGCGTCCAGTCGGCCGCAGCAGGAACCGCGAGCAGGAGGAACAGCACGGCCCAAGGCTTCACCGCGCCACCTTGGGGGATTTCAGCGCGGCGACGACGCCTGCGAGGATGTCACGCATCGCCTGCTCGCCGACGCCCATCAGCACCGCATCCTCGAAGGCGTCCTGCAACACCTGCACCAGCTCGGCATGGTTGTCGGCGAGAGTCTTGAGCTTCTCGCGGCACGACAGCGGCGCACCATCCGCCCCCGGCCAGGACGCCGGCGGGTCGAGGCTCACCGCGGCGGCGCCGGGGCCGGCGCTTCGCCCGGGGTGGGCGTCGCGGGGCGGTTCATCTCGGTCACCGAGAAGATGAAGCGGCCCAGCAGGCTCTCGAGGCTGATCGCCGACTGCGTGATCTCGATGCGCTGGCCGTCGCGCAGGATGCGCTCCGCGCCGCCCGGCACGATCGAGACGTACTTGCCGCCCAGCAGGCTTTCGGACTGGATCTCGGCGGAGCTGTCGGACGGGATGCGCAGCCCTGCATCCACGCTCAGGGTCAATTCGGCCAGGAAGGTCGCGGGGTCGATGCGTTGCGCCACGACGCGGCCCACGCGTACGCCCGCGATGCGCACATCCGCACCGGCCGCGAGGCCATCGATGCGGTCGAAGCGCGCGGTCAGGTTCAGCCCGCCCGCGGCACTCGCGCGGCCGCTGTTGGTGACGGCGTAGACCAGGAACCCGCCCGCGACGAGCAGGATCAGCGCACCCGCGAGCAGCTCGAACGCACTCCGACGATCGGCCATGGTCAGGCGCCTGGCGTCCAGGCCTGGTAGGCGCCGGCGGGGCTCGCCGGAACGCCCAGGCGCAGGTCGGAACCCTGCGGGCGATAGGCGGCGGCGCTGCCGGTGAGGTTCGGCAGATGCGGCTTCTGCCAGTCGCGCGCCAGCGTCTCGGGCAGCGGCAGCGCGGTGGTGTGGTGCAGCCAGCCCCACCAGGCCGGCGGAACGACCGATGCCTCGGCCTCGCCGGCATAGATCACGAACCGCTTGGGCCGACCGTCGCGCAACGCGCGCTTGGCCTCCCAGTAGGAGTTGCCGGTGGCATCCTCTCCGACGCGACGCGCCGAAAGGCGGATGAAGAAGCGAGCGAGGAAGGACATGCGGCGGAACCTCGCACAAAGCGGTCGCGCAGGCAAAAACCAGCGCTTGTCCACAACATTATGGGGCTGGACCGGGTAAATACCACAACATACGGCTTCCCTCGTGCTGCCCACCTGCCTTAACATTCAGGCATGGCACAGCTCACCGGCACGCTTTGGGATGGCCTCGCCTTGCGGAGGCTCCGCGCCTCGCCCGACCCCGACAGCCCCCGCCGGCCCGTCGCCCTCCCCGCCACCTGGCCGAGCCCGGAGGCCGATGACGCCGCTGCGGCGCTTGCCGCCATCACGCCGGGCGCAGGGCCGGTCGCGCTGCCGAGCCTCGCCGAGCGCTGGATCCGTCGCCTCGACAAGGCCGGCCGCGCGATGGGCCTCGTCCCCGACGACGCCTTCGCCGAGGCGCTGCGGGCCCTGCTGCTGACGCGGCGTGGCGCGCCCGGCCTGCCCACCTGGCGCGGCGAGGCCAGTGCCGAGCCACCGCGCTTCATCCTCAATCTCACCGCCTTCCTCGACGCCGCCGGCGATTTCGACGCGCCCGCCTATGCCGAGGCCGTGGCGACCGCGACGCTCGCGGCCGACATCGCCGGCGAGGGTCGCGCCGCGCATCTCGCGGTTGGTTTCGCCGATCTCGCAGGCTTCCTTGCGGCGCATGGCCTGCGCTACGCCGGCGCCGAAGGTCGCGAGGCGGCGGCGGCCATCGCCGCGCTAACGCTCGGTGCGGCCGAGGCGGAATCCGGGCGGATCGCCATCATCATGGGGGCGCGCGAGCCGCTGCGCCTGGTCTGGCCGGCGCTGCCGACCGCGACGGCCATTCCCGGCCTGGCCGAGGCGGCGCGTGCCGCGATCGATGCCGCCGTCGCCAGCCGCGGGCTGCGCCACGCCACCATCCTGGCGCTGACGCTGCCCGATGCGGTGGATGCGCTGCTCGGTGTCGAGACCGGGGGCATGGCGCCGCCGGCCGGGCATATCCGTCCGGTGCTCGGCGCCGATGGCGTGCTGCGCGACCTGCCGACCCGCGCGGCGCGGCGTGCGGGGCCGAATGCCGAGGCGCTGCTCGCCCCGGTGGACCAGCACGCGCGCCACGCCATGCTGCTCGCCGTGGGTCCGTTCCTGCACGCCGCGCCGCCGGCCGCGATCGCCGCCCCGGC
>NZ_JAAEDH010000002.1 GCF_018128965.1 Plastoroseomonas arctica | reverse complement strand
GGTCGCCGGCAATGCCGCCGCCAGCGCCGCTGTCGGTGCCGCCGGGCGCTGGCGCAGCGCCATGCCGGCGCGCGCCGAGCGCGACATGGAAGCCGAGGCCGCTCCGCCGCCCCGCCCGCCCCGTCCCGGCCTGTTTCGCCGCGGCATGAGCGCCCTCCTCGGCCGTCGCAGTGGCGAGAGCGAGGTAACGCTCGGCGAGATGCTGCGCAATGCCGATGCCGCCGCCCACGCCGTCCCCCCCTCCGCACAGGAGCCGCCGGCGCCACCGCCCATGCAGCGTAGCGCCGCACCGGACGTGACACAGCCGCCCGCCCGGCGCGAGAGCCTCGCCCCCGAGCCGCCGCCGACCGCACGCCCCCGCGTGACCGTGCCGGTGCCGCAGAAGAGCCGCGCGCCGCAGCCGGCCCTCGACCTCGGCGACCAGGGTTTTCGGCTGCCGCCGATCGATCTGCTGGTCGAGGCACCGCCGCGCCGCGCGACGGGTCCCTCGGAGGAAAGCCTCCAGGCCAATGCGCGGCTGCTGGAAAGCGTGCTCGACGATTACGGCGTGCGCGGCCGCATCGCGGAAATCCGCCCCGGCCCGGTGGTCACGCTCTATGAGCTGGAACCCGCGCCCGGCACCAAATCCGCCCGCGTCATTGGACTCGCCGACGACATCGCGCGCTCCATGTGCGTCGTCGCCGTGCGCATCGCCGTGGTCCCCGGGCGCAACGTCATCGGCATCGAGATGCCCAACGCCAAGCGCGAGATGGTCTACCTGTCGGAGATGTTCCTCGCCGAGGATTGGATGCGCGGGCCGGGCAAGCTGAACCTCGCGCTCGGCAAGGATATCGGCGGCGGGCCGGTGGTCGCCGACCTCGCGCGCATGCCGCATCTGCTGATCGCGGGCACCACTGGCTCGGGCAAGTCGGTCGCGGTGAACACCATGATCCTGAGCCTGCTCTACCGCCTGACGCCGGAAGAGTGCCGGTTCATCATGATCGACCCCAAGATGCTGGAGCTCAGCGTCTACGACCGCATCCCGCATCTGCTCGCGCCCGTCGTCACCGAGCCGGCCAAGGCGATCGGCGCGCTCAAATGGACGGTGCGCGAGATGGAACGCCGCTACCGGCTGATGAGCCAGCTCGGCGTGCGCAACATCGGAGGCTTCAACGAGAAGGTCGTCGCCGCGCGCGCCAAGGGCGACCAGCTCACCCGCCGCGTCCAGGTCGGCTTCGACCCCGAGACCGGCAAGCCCGTCTTCGAGGACCAGCCCCTGGCCCTGGAACCCCTGCCCATGATCGTCGTCATCATCGACGAGGTCGCCGACCTGATGATGGTCGCCGGCAAGGAGATCGAGGCCGCCGTCCAGCGCCTGGCTCAGATGGCGCGAGCCGCCGGCATCCACGTCGTCATGGCCACCCAACGCCCCTCCGTCGACGTCATCACCGGCACCATCAAGGCGAACTTCCCCACCCGCATCAGCTTCCAGGTCACGTCGAAAATCGACAGCCGCACCATCCTGGGCGAGCAAGGTGCGGAACAACTGCTCGGCCAGGGCGACATGCTGCACATGCAGGGCGGCGGCCGCGTCACCCGCGTCCATGGCCCCTTCGTCTCTGACAACGAAGTCGAACGCGTCGTCGCTTACCTGCGCGAACAGGGAGAGCCCACCTACGTCGACGAAGTCACCGAGGTCGACGAGGACGAAGCCGAAGGCTTGGAATCCGGCATTCTCGGCGGCAACACCGACGCCGAAGCCTCGCTCTACGACCGCGCCGTCATGATCGTCTCCCGCGAAGGCAAGGCCAGCACCTCCTTCCTCCAACGCCACCTGGCCATCGGCTACAACAAGGCCGCGAAACTCATCGAACAGATGGAAAAGCAAGGCGTGGTGAGCGCCGCCAACCACGTGGGCAAACGCGACGTGCTCGTCCGGCGTAGCGAGGAAGACTGACGAGGGAGGAAGCAAGCTTGGAGGCTCTGCCTCCAAACCTCCGCCGGGGATCGCGCCGATCCCCGGGCCCCTGCGTGTGTTGGCCCTGCGTTTGGAAGCAATTGGCGCGCGATTGCGGAATGGCTTCGCGCCTTGCTGACGGCATTTTGGATGAAACCGCTCGGACCGGGGGCAGAACGCCATGATTCTGCGACTCGCGCTGATCGCATTGGTCTTAGTGATATCAGCTTGTAGCCGCAGAGATGCAATTTTTATGCAGAATGATAACAGTGGTCAGCAAGCTCATTGCTTCAGCCCGACTTATTTTATTATGCCTGGATTGCTGCACGTAGAAGCAATGGACCGTTGCACAAGGGCGTGCTTGGAGCGGGGATTTCGAGTCGTGCCACTGCCATCTGGATCGTATTTAAATGTACGATACCCTAAAAATGGCGAAGACGTATCAATACCTGACGCCTGCTTAAGATATCAGAAGGATGTATAGTTGCTACGGTGAGCCGTCCCTCCCCAGCTAAGGAACCAGCAGATGGAGGTCCAGGATCGACACGATCCTGGCGGGGTCCAGGGGCAGAGCCCCTGGCCTTGCTTCGCCTACCGCGCCACTCTCCGCCCTGCCAGGCGGCGCAGGTCGGCCAGCAGCCGCAGGTCGGTGATGACTTTGGCGGCTGCGACCAGCACCAGCGCGCAGAGTGCTGCTTTCGATCCCAGGCCCATCGTTCCGTCGATGAGCAGGGCGTGGACGACGCTGCCGACCACGATCGTCGCGGCCAGGACGACGTGGCACAGCCGCCAGAGGATCAGCCGGATGCGGCTGCGGAATGCGGCGAGGAGGGCGGTGGCGAAGACGGCCCACATCGCGACGACGCCCCAGGCGGAGAAGTCGGTGGCGGAGTCGAACAGCAGAGCGTCGAGGACGTCGGGCGGGCTCGTGATCCACAATGCGCCGACGTGGACGAGGACGGCCGCGACGATCGCGCCGCCGACCCAGGCGTGCAGTCGCCGCCCGAGCCGCAGGCGCAGGCCCGGAAGGTAGGATCCGGAGAGCAGGGGCTGGAGGAGGAGCAGGGCGAGTGCGACCACGCCTGCGAAGCCCGCGGCGATATAGACGGCGTTGCGCCAGGCGAGCAGCGGGCTGCCCGCGGCGATCGCGATCGGGATGATCATCGCGGCGGCCAGGGCTGCCCAGACCAGCAGCGGCCGCAGGCGGGTCACGCCCGGCGCAGCACGAAATCCGCGCTCAGGCTGGTCTCGCGCGCGCTGCGCATCACCGGGCGCAGGAAGACGGTCTCGAAGCCGTTGCTATCGTGTGCCGCGTCGTAGGCGAGGTGGGCGTGGGCCTGGCCGAAGGCGGGGATGATCTGCGGCATCTCGATCCGGAACGCGCCGTTCGCGTCGGTGAGGATGGCGCCGTGGCTGCGTTCGTCGCGCTCATGGCCTTCGGTGGTGTGCGCCCAGACCTGGATGCGGGCGCGGGGGACCGGGGCGCCGTCGCCGGCGCGGCGGACGGTGCCGGTCAGCCAGAAGCCGCCGCCGCCGATGCGGGTCACGACCGGCGCGCCGGGGAGATAGTTGTTGTCGCCGCCGCGCATGGTGGGCGTGGGGGCGAGCGACTGCGCCCGCAGCGGTGCGAGCAGGCCGGATGCGCCCATCGCCAGGGCGGCGCCGGCGCCGGCGATGAGGAGGGTGCGGCGGGTCTGAGGCGCTTGGGTCATGGTGATCTCTCCTGTCAGGCGCGGTCGCGGGTGAGTGCGCGACGGTGCCGCGCCCGTCGCCGAGATGTGGGGCGAGGAGGCCGCCGGTAAACCTCCGCGCGGCGCTTTTCGCCGGTCACGCAAATGCCAGTCGCGCTCTGCCGCGCGCGCGGCGCCTAGGGCGCGAACTTCATCTGCGGCGGCAGAACCCGCAGCGCGTAGCCGGATTTGAAGTTGAAGTTCAGCACCTTCATGTAGCTGCGCATCAGCGTGTCGAAGGACCATTTCAGCTCCTCCGGGTCGGCGAAGTGCAACTGCCCGACATTGGGGTCGAAGAACTCGCAGGGGCTGTCGGTCGCCTTGGAGGTGACGTTGAGACCCAGCGCGTGGCTGCCCTGATCGCAGGCGATGCCGATGTAGTAGAAGCCGCCGCCGAGTACCGCGACCTCGTGGATGAAGGTGCGGCCGTCGCCGCCGGACCAGCGCACGGGCTCGAGCGAGGCGTCGATGCTCATCTTCACGTCGCCGAGCACCGCGTTGAGCGCGCCCTTGAGCTGCATCACGTCGAGGCCTTCGATGCCGCCCAGTCCACCGAAGATGCCCCGGCCGACCACGGCGACGGCCGAGCTGTCGCTCAGCGCCTTCGCGTGGCCGCCGAGGTATTTGGCGTAGGTGGCCGCGGCGGCCTTGGAGAGTGCCACCGCTTCGGGGCTGGTCTGCTTCGCCGGCCAGTTCCTGCCGCCGGGGCGCAGCGCGAGCCAGTGCACGGTGAGCCCGGCGCAGTAGCCGCCCGGGTAGGTCGCGGCCTCGGCCGTGCTGGACTGGTCGAATTCGGCGATGGCGCGGTTGGTGCGCCGGAAACTCGGCAGGTAGTCGTCCTGAAGCTTGCTCATCGGTCCCTCCGTGACGCGCTTGACGATGTGCGATCGGAAAAAATCCGGCCGCGCCGCGGTCGGATGTCCTGATGGGCAGTGCGGGACCCCGGGAGGTCCCGTGGCAGGTGTCGCCGGAGGCGATGCCCCGGCGAGTATGTTCAGGCTATTGCGGGAAGGCCAGGTTGGTGATGTCGCACAGGTTCAGGTTGCGCCGTTCCATCGCCTGGTTGTTGTCCAGCACGATGCGCACATCGTAGATGCAGGGGCCTTCGGGCAGCCGGATGGGGTAGTTGCGCCCGATGGCGACGGTGTCGGCGCCGAGCCGGTCCTCGCCCCAGTTGGTCTCGGTCGAGAGCGACGCATAGGCCTCGCGGATGATGCGGCCGGTGTTGTTCACGAGGTTGAAGGAGGGGTTGCCCTGGGCGCTGCCGCCGGGCGCAGCGACGGCCGGGCCGGGCGGGCGCGCGGCGCCGGGGCCGGCGGGCGCGGCCTGGGTCGACTGGCCGCGGAATTCCACGTCGGTCAGGCTGCAGGTGTTGAGGTTGCGGCGCTCCTCGGCGCGGCGGTCCTGGTAGACCACGCGGATGTCGTTCACGCATTGCCCGGCGGGCAGGCGGATGGCGTAGCTCTGCCCGTTGGGCACCACGTCGCGGCCGAGGCGATCGACGCCCCAGTTGGTGTCGGTGGAGGGCGAGACATAGGCCTCGAGGATGGTCTGGCCGCTGCGGTTGACCAGGTTGAAGGAGGGGTCGGTCGATTGTGCCTGGCCGGTGCCGGCGAAGGGCGGGCCGGCGAGGCCCATGGCAAGTGCGGCGAGGAACAGGACGCGGCGCAGGGTCATGTCGGGATCTCTCCTCCGGAAGGGCGGCGCGGAGCCTAGCGTGGGCGCAACGAAGACGCCACCGGCGGTGTCGCGATACACTGGATCATCATGGCGCGAGGGACGGCGCCTCGTCAGGCGAAGGGGGCGAGGCGCGCCTCGAGCTGGCCCAGCGCATTGGCCAGTGCGGCGGTCATCGCGGCCGCCCCGGCTTCGGGCGTCGCGGCGGCGAGCGGGGCCTCGGCCTCGATCGCGAACTGGGTCAGCAGGCGGGTGCCCGCGCCGCCATCGGAGAGCAGCACGCCGGCGATGCCGGCCCGGGCGCGGCCGAGGCTGGGTTCGGCGCGCAGCTGGTTCAGCTCGGCCTCCAGGATCAGGTCGGCGGTGGCGCGCGTGCCGGGGGTGAGGATGGCCGAGAACAGCCGCGCCTCGGTGAGCCAGCGGCGCAGCGCCTCCTCGGCCAGGTCCGAGGGCGGCGCGGTCCATTCATTGTAGTAGTCGCTGGTCTCGTTGCCCTCGGCGGTCAGGCTGCGCAACCCGCGGGCGTCGAGCCCCGGCGCCCAGCGCATCAGGCGCACGAGCAGGCTGCGCCGCGCGGCACCGCGCCTGCCGCCAGGTGGCCGCGCGGGGGCGAGCGGGTAGCGTCGCTGGTCGACGGCGGGGCGGTCGGGCAGCACCGAGCAGGCGGCGAGCAGGGCTCCGGCCAGGGGCAGGAGAGCAAGGCTGCGGCGGATCATCGGCGCTCCGGCGGCCCGCCGAAGATCGCCTGGGCCGGGGAACGGCGCAGCGATTCGGTGGTTTCCCGCAGATTGGCGGTGGTGGCGCGGAGGTCGCGCAGGATCGGCGAGAGGTCGGCCTGGGTGTCGCCGCTGACGTTGCGCGCGGTGCGCGCGGTCGCCTCCAGCGTCTGGATCAGCGCGGGCAGGCGCTGCAGCGAGGCGCGCAGGTCGGCGGCGGCCTGGCTCGCGCTGGTCAGCGTGGCGCGCAGCTCGGGCGATTGCGCGATGCCCTGCAGCGCGCTCGCGGTCTCGCGCAGGGTGCGCAGAGTGGCGGAGCCCTCGCGCACCAGCTGGGCGACGTCGCCTTCACCGAGCTGGGTGCGCAGGTCGGTCACCAGCAGGGTCGCGCCATTGATCAGGCCCTCGATATCCAGCCGTCCGAGGCGTTCGACCAGCGCCTCCGCCGCGCTGGTCACCGCGACGATGGTCGACGGCGTGGAGGGGATGAAGCTGTAGCGCGGCGTCCAGGGCAGTTCGGGGACCGGCTGGCCGCGCGCGGAATCGATGAAGTCGAGCTCGAGGTAGCTCAGGCCGGTCAGCCCCTGCGAGGCGATGCGGGTGCGCAGGCCCATATCCATCGCCACCGCGTATTCCGGCACCGGGCCGACCTTTGTCATGTCCACCGCGTAGCGGACGACGACGAGCTGGTAGGCGCCGGTATAGGCGGTGGCCTGGCCCTGGCCGTATTCGGCGGCGGCGAGGCCGATCTCGGTGATGCGCCCGATCGCGACGCCGCGGTAGCGCACGCCCGAGCCGACCTCGAGGCCCTGGACGGATTCGCGTAGGTAGGTCTCGAAGATCACACCCTGGTCGCGGAAGCGCCCGGCGGTGAGGAACAGCACGAAGCCCACCGTGAGCGCGCCGCCGGCCACGATCAGGGTGCCGACGCGGAGATAGAGCCGGGAGGGACGCGCCATCAGGCGCCGACCTTGGTGTCGGCCGGCCTGGCCTCCGGCGCGTCGGAGGGTGCCTCGCGGTTGAAGAAGGCGCGCACGGTGGGGTTCTCCGAATGGTCGCGCAGTTCCTTGGGGTCGCCCTCGGCGATCATCCCGCGCGCGGCTTTGTCGAGCATGATGCAGCGGTCGCCGATCGCGAGGATCGACTGCAGCTCATGCGTGACGACGACGAAGGTCGTCCCCGTGCCACGCGCGATGTCGGTGATCAGCTTGTCGAGCCCGGCCGAGGTCACCGGGTCCAGGCCCGCGGAGGGTTCGTCGAGGAACAGGATCGGCGGGTCGAGCGCCATGGCGCGCGCGATCCCCGCCCGCTTGGCCATGCCGCCCGAAATCTCCGAAGGCAGCTTGCCCTGAGCGTCGCCGAGGCCCACCAGCCCGAGCTTGGCACGCGCCACCGCCTGGCGGGCCGGCCGCGACAGGCGCGTGTGTTCCTCGAGGGGCAATTCGACATTCTCCGCCAGCGTCATGGACCCGAACAGCGCACCGGACTGCCACATGACCCCAAGCCGGCGCAACAACGCGCGCCGATCTTCCCCGGTTGCATTCACGAGTTGTTCGCCCAGCAGCGTGATGGTGCCCTGGCTGGGCTCGATCAGCCCGATCATCGCCTTGAGCAGCGAGGACTTGCCGCAGCCCGACCCGCCGAGGATGACGAAGACCTCGCCGCGCCGCACCTCGAAGGAGACGTGGCGGAACAGCGGCGGCCCGCCGAAGCCGACGGTGAGGTCGTCGACCGTGATCACGGTCTCGGCGGTCATGAGGAATGACCGCTGCGTTGTTCGGCGAACTGGAGCGCGGGTCGGCTTCGCGGCGTGCGAGGGCGCGCCGGAGGCTGGACGTCCGCCCATCCGGGCTCGCGGCGCGCCGTCACAGGCCGAGCCGGTAGAACAGGATGGCGAAGACGCCGTCGAGGATGATGATGGCGACGATGCCGCCCACCACGGCGCCGGTGGCGGCGTCACCCACCGCGCGCGGCCCGCGTGCTGCGGAGAGGCCGGCCCGGCAGCCGATCAGGCCGATGGCCGCGCCGAAAACGGCGGCCTTGAACAGCCCGCCGAGCAGGTCCTTCAGCGACAGCCACTGCTTGAGCTGGGAGGTGACGGCGACGAAGGGAAAGCCGAGCGCGGCCATCACCCCGGTCATCCCGATCAGCCCGGTGAGGTCCATCACCAGCGCGAGGACCGGCATCGCCAGGCACGCGGCCATGATGCGCGGCAGCACCAGCATCGCGATGGCGTCCACGCCCATGATGCGCAGCGCGTCCACCTCCTCGTTCACCACCATGGTGCCGAGTTCGGCGGCGTAGGCGGAGCCGGTCCGGCCGGACATGATGATGGCCGCCATCAGCGGGCCGAGTTCGCGCAGCAGCGAGATGCCGACCAGGTTGGGCACGAAGATCTCCGCCCCGAACCGCTTGAGCGGGATGGAGGATTGGAAGGCCAGGATCACGCCGATCAGCGTGCCGAGCAGGATGGTGAGCGGGAAGGCGCGCAGCCCGGCCTCGTCGAGGTGGCGCATGAGTTCGGCGGGCCGGATGCCGCCGCGCTGGAAGGGGGCGCGCAGCGTGGTCATGGTGACCTCGCCGATATAGGCCAGCGTTCCGGCGAAGGTCCGCGCCTTGCGGATGGCGCCGGCGCCGAGCGCCTGGATGGCGGGGAGTTCCTTCTCCGGCTTCACGGGCGGTGCCGATTCCAAGGCGCGGCGGTTGCGTTCCAGCACCTCGGCGATGTTGGGGGGCGCGCCGTCGAGCGGCTTGTCGAGCCCGAGCAGCATCACCGCCCCGATCGAGTCGAGTTCGGTGACCTTGTCGAGGGTGATGGTCTTGGCCTTGGCGGCGCCGGTGGTGGCCTCGCTCCAGAGCCGTTCGGCGGCGCGGGCATCGATGGCGCCCGTGAAGCGCAGCGTCTCTCCATCCAGGCTCAGTGCAGCTGTCGAGTTGTCCATCGTACCCTTGAATGACCCGGCGCTGCCTGCCTTGCCAGCACCAAAAAGGCAAAAATAAAAGAAGAGGGTGCGGGAGAATTCCTTCTCCCGGCTCTTATACTCATTTGGCCAGCGCGTGGATGAGTATGGCCGCCGCCGTCGACACGTTCAGGCTCTCGACCGCCCCAGACCCTTTTAAGGAGACGCGCCCGGTGCAGGCGGCGAGCGTGGCCTCCGGTATGCCATGTTCCTCGTTGCCCAACACCAGCGCAACCGGCCGGTTGCCTCCGGACTCGCCGGGTGCCGTCCCGCCGCTGGGCACCGCCGCCAGGATCGGCATGTGGGCGGCGAGCGCGCGGAGCAGCCCGGGCAGGTCCGGCACCTTGAACACCTCGAGCGATTCGAGCGCGCCTTCGGAGGTGCGCCAGGCGGAATCGGCGATGGTGGCCTGGCGCGGATCGGCCGAGAGCAGCATGGCCCGGCACCCCAGGAAGGCCGCGGTGCGGGCGATGGCGCCCAGGTTGTGCGGGTTGCCGATGCCGTCGAGGATGGGCAGCACCGGCGCCTCGAACAGGATCTTGGGGAAGGGCAGGTTGTTCAGCAGCGGGAGCGGCCGCGGGTGGACGACGGCGACGAGGCCGCCATGGTGGGGCGTGCCGGCGATGCGCTCCAGCTCCTCAGGCGGCACCTCGCGGTAGGGCTTCTTCGCACGGGCGAGGATGGCGCAGAGCCGCCCGGCTTCGGGGCGGCGCTGGGGCGTGTAGAACAGCCGCAGGACGGCGGCCGGGCGCGCGCGGAAGGTGGCGGCGACGGCGGCGGTGCCGCAGATGCGGTCGGGGTCGTGGGGCTTCATGGGGCAGGAGGAGGCATGGCCGGGGGTGGCGCGCAAGTGCTCTACCAGGATGACGCGGTGATCGTGCTCGACAAGCCGGCCGGGGTGGCGGTCAGCCGGGGCCGCGCGGGCCTGCCATCGGTCGAGGATTGGCTGGAGGGCTTGCGGCAGGGCAAGCGGCATCTGCCGCAGCCGGCGCATCGGCTGGATGCGGAGACGGCGGGGTGCCTGGCGCTGGGGCGGACGAGGCCGGCGATGGCCGCACTCGGCGCGCTGTTCGCGGATCGGGCCGTGGAGAAGACCTACTGGGCGGTGGTGGTGGGCGGCCCCGCCGAGGATGCCGGGGTGGTCGAGGCGCCGCTGCTGAAGGTGAGCAGCAAGGCGGCGGGGTGGCGGATGGTGGTGGACCCCAAGGGCCAGCCGGCGCTGACGCGGTGGCGGGTGCTGGGCCGCGGGGACGGCCTGGCCTGGCTGGAGCTGGCGCCGGAGACCGGGCGGACGCACCAGCTGCGGGTGCATTGCGCGGCACGCGGCTGGCCGATCCTGGGGGATGCGATGTACGGGGCGGCGGCCGAGGGCGGGCTGCACCTGCTGGCGCGGCGGCTGGCCTTCACGCTGGGGGTTCGGGTGGCGGTGGAGGCCTCCGTGCCGGTCGCGATGCAGGCGGCGCTGCGCCGTTGCGGGTGGTGAGCAAAGCGTCATCGCACCGTGCTTGACGTTCACGTCCCGTAAAGCACAGGATTCGCACATGAAGATTCGCGCCCTCGCTTGACAGCGTTCTTGACCCTGGCCCGGGGTCTGCGCATCTGCCCCGCTTCCGCCCACGCCCCCTCCGGCGCGGGCCGAGCGGAGCCTGCCCCCGAATGACAGCCAAAACCCCCAAGCGCCTGCTGATCCGCACCTGGGGCTGCCAGATGAACGTGTACGACAGCAACCGCATGGCGGATGTGCTGGCCCCGCTCGGCTACGCGCCGACGGAGGTGGCCGACGAGGCCGACATGGTCATCCTCAACACCTGCCACATCCGCGAGAAGGCCGCCGACAAGGTATTCTCGGACCTGGGGCGGCTGCGCGGGGTCAAGGAAGCGCGCGCCGAACGGGGCGACAGGATGATCATCGCGGTCGCGGGGTGCGTGGCGCAGGCGGAGGGCGCGGAGATCAGCCGCCGCGCGCCCTATGTCGATATCGTGCTCGGCCCGCAGACCTATCACCGCCTGCCGGAGATGGTGGCGCGCGCGAGCCGGGCGGCGGGCGCGCAGATCGAGACCGACTTCCCGGCCGAGGCGAAGTTCGACCATCTGCCGCATGCGGCGGGGACGTCCGAGCCGGTGGGCTTCCTCACCGTGCAGGAAGGCTGCGACAAATTCTGCTCCTTCTGCGTGGTGCCCTACACGCGCGGTGCGGAGTTTTCGCGACCGCTGGACCAGGTGGTGGCGGAGGCGCGCAGCATGGTGGTGCGCGGGGCGCGGGAGATCGTGCTGCTCGGGCAGAACGTGAACGCCTACCACGGCGCTCCGGGCGGCCTCGCGGCGTTGCTGCATGCGGTGGCCGCGATCCCCGGCGTGGCGCGGCTGCGCTACACCACCAGCCACCCGCGCGACATGGATGATGCTTTGATCGCCGCGCACCGCGAGCTGCCGACGCTGCTGCCGCTGCTGCATTTGCCGGTGCAGTCGGGGTCCGACCGCATGCTGGCCGCGATGAACCGCGGCCACACCGCCGCTGACTTCCGCCGCGTCGTGGACCGGCTGCGCACGGCGCGGCCGGAGATCGCCTTCTCCTCGGATTTCATCGCCGGCCATCCAGGCGAGAGCGATGCGGATCATGCGGCGACGCTGCGGCTGATCCGCGACGTCGGCTTCTCGCAATCCTTCAGCTTCATGTATTCGCCGCGCCCGGGCACGCCCGCCGCCGGCGCCGGCTCGCAGGTGCCCGAGGACGTCAAGCAGGCCCGCCTGGCCGAGATCCAGGACCTGCTGCGCATCCAGGCCGAGGCGTTCAACATCTCCCGCGAAGGGATGGTGATGGATGTGCTGGTCACCGGCCCCGCCAAGCGCCCCGGGCAGATGGCCGGGCGCTCGCCCTGGCTGCAGCCGGTGCATTTCGATGCCCCGGACACCCTTGCCGGGCAGGTCGCGCGCGTGCGTGTGACCGCCGGGCGCAAGAACTCCCTCGCCGCCGCGTTGTTGAGCGAGGAGAGCGCCGCCACATGGCATGGCGGCGAGGTTGGTGCCTTCACCCCTGCCCAGGAGAACCAGGCCGCTTGACCCAGACCCACGCGATTGCCCTCCGCCACGGCGAAGCCCGCGGCATCCGTCCCGTCCCCCCCTCCGAGCAGCGATCGGTCACGCTGCAATTCGACGACAACGCGCTCCTCGCCGTGCTGATCGGCGAACACGACCGCAACATCGCCCGCGTGCAGCAGGTGCTCGGCGTCAAGCTGACGGCACGCGGCAACCGCATCGCGATCGCGGGCAATTCGGAACGGACGGAGATGGCGGAAGCGGCGCTGATGGCGCTGTGGAAGCGGCTGGAGCGTGGGCAGCATGTGGGCACCGCCGAAGTCGAGGCCGCACTCCGCCTCGCCGAGGGCGGCGCCGAGCAGGGCGAGCCGCGGCTGCCGCTGCGCGACCTCCCCGCGATCCGCACGCGCAAGGGCGCCATCGCGCCCCGGTCGGCCGCGCAATCCGCCTATATCGAGATGCTCGAACGCCACGAGATGTGCTTCGGCGTCGGCCCCGCCGGCACCGGCAAGACCTACCTCGCGGTGGCACAGGGCGTGGCGCTGCTGCAGGCCGGGCGCGTCGATCGCATCATCCTCTCCCGCCCTGCGGTGGAGGCCGGCGAGCGGCTGGGCTTCCTGCCCGGCGACATGAAGGAGAAGGTCGATCCCTATCTCCGCCCGCTCTACGACGCGCTGCACGACATGCTGCCGGTCGACCAGGTCGCCAAGCGCATCGCCTCGGGCGAGATCGAGATCGCGCCGCTCGCCTTCATGCGCGGCCGCACGCTCGCCCACTCCTACTGCATCCTCGACGAAGCGCAGAACACCACCGGGGCCCAGATAAAGATGTTCCTCACCCGCATGGGCGAGGGCAGCAGGATGGTCATCACCGGCGACCCGACGCAGGTGGACCTGCCGAGCCACACCCCCTCCGGCCTGGTCGAGGCGCTGCGCATCCTCGATGGCGTTCCGGGCATCGGCGTCGCGCGCTTTTCGGAAAAGGATGTGGTAAGGCACCCCCTGGTTGCCCGGATTGTCGCCGCCTATGATCGTTCCGACGATTCCTCGGGGCGCGACAAGAAGCGCCGGGGAAAGAAGGAGAGTGATGGAACCGGAAAGTAGCCGACCTGGCCGAGGACGCAGTACGCGTCCGGTGGCCGGGGTCCGGCAGGCGGCCTCGCCCAGCGAGGTCGCGGTGATGATCGAAGCCCCCGGATGGCACGCGGCCGTGCCCCGGGTGGAACGCGTCGCGCGCCGCGCCGCCCAGGCAGCGCTGGCCGAGGCCGGGCGTACCGGCGCGATGACCGTGCTGCTGTCCGATGACCGTGCGCTCAAGCGCCTCAATGGCGGCTTCCGCGGCAAGGTGAAGCCCACCAACGTGCTGTCCTTTCCGGCCGAGCACCCCGCCACGCTGGGCGGCATGGCACTCGCCCTCGGCGTGGTGCGGCGCGAGGCGCGGATCGCCGGCAGGCGCGCGCACCTGCACCTGGCGCACCTGGTCGCCCATGGCGCGCTGCACCTGGTAGGGCACGACCACATCGACGCCGGCGATGCGCGCCGCATGGAGCGCGCAGAAGCGCGCGTGATGCGCCGCCTCGGCCTGCCCAACCCGTGGCGAGGTGTATTGTGAAGCCCCCACCCGCACAGCGGAGGGGCGGATCATGAGCTCGTCCGACGAGAATGCCCGCAACGGCCTGTTCTGGCGGCTGCAGGGGCTGATGCGGAAGCGAGAGGCGGAAAGCGTGCGCGACCGCGTCGAGGAACTCATCGAAAGCCGCGAACACGCCCATCGCGACGGCGAGGACCAGCCCCCCGACACCGGCCTCGACCCGCACGAGCGCGCGCTGCTGCGCAACGTCCTCACGCTCCGCGGCAAGAACGCCTACGACGTGATGGTGCCGCGCGCCGACATCATGGCGATGCCCATCGACCTCACGCTCGACCAGGCCATCACCTTCATCCAGCATGACGGGCACAGCCGCTACCCGGTCTATCGCGACAACCTCGACGACATCCTGGGCATGGTGCACATCAAGGACGTCTTCGCCGCGGTCGGGCGCGACGGGCCGTTCAGCCTGCAGGCCATGCTGCGCCGGCCGCTTCTCGTCGTCCCGACCGTCCCCGTGCTCGACCTGCTGCTGCAGATGCGCCAGGCCCGCGTCCACCTCGCCCTCGTCGTCGACGAATACGGCGGCATCGACGGCCTGGTCACCATCGAGGACCTGGTCGAAACCATCACCGGCGACATCGCCGACGAACACGACGAGATCGCCGCGCCCCAGATCATCGAACGCCCCGACGGCACGATTGAGATGGACGCGCGCACACCGGTCGAGGATTTCGAGGAGAAGTTCGGCCCGGTGCTGACCGATGAGGAACGCGGCGCGGATATCGACACCGTGGCGGGGCTGGTGACCACGCTGGCGGGGCGCGTGCCGGCGAAGGGGGAGCTGGTCTCCCACCCCTCGGGGCTGGAGTTCCGCGTGCTGGAGGCGGATGTAAGGCGGGTGCGACGGGTGCGGGTGAAGCGACCGGGGATGCAGGCGCAGGCGGCGGAGTAGAAAGGCTGGGGAAAGGAATTTCCCCAGACCCCATTCTTTTATTCTTATCTATTGGTGCGTGATGTGGTGGCAGCGCCGAGCTTCGGCGACCGGCGCGGCGTGAACGCAGGCATTATTGCCTGCGGCGCTTACTGCGCCGCGAGGCCGGCCCTGCTACTCCAGCGTCAGCCGCGACTCCCGCACCACCCGCCCCAGCACCGCCGCCTCCCGCGCCACCCGCGCGGCGCGCTGCGCGGCACTCATCGGCGCCAACACCTCCACCCCGTTCTGCGCCAGGATCGCCTGGGCGCCAGGGTCGCGCAGCCCGGCGGTGCATTCGATGGCGATGCGCTCGACGATCGCGTCGGGCGTGCCGGCCGGCGCCCAGACCGCATAGGTCACGCCCATCTCGAAATCCGGCAGCCCCGCCGCCTCCGCCACCGTGGGCACGTCGGGCAGGATGGAGGAGCGCTCCGCCCCCGTGACCGCGAGCGGCACCACCAGCCCGCCGCGCAGCGCCGAAGCCGCCGTGTTGATGCCCGAGAAATTCATCGGAATCGCCCCCGAGATCGTATCCGCCAACGCCGGCCCACCGCCCCGATACGGCACGTGCACGATGTCGAGGCCCAGCCGCTGCTTGAACAACTCCCCGGCCAGGTGCCCCGCGCTGGCATTGCCGAAGGAGGCGTAGTTGAACCGGCCTGGCTGGGCGCGGATACGCGCGATCAGCTCCGGCAGCGTGCGGATGCCAAGCCCCGGATTGACGATGATCGCGAGCGCCGAATACCCCAGGATGGAAGCCGCGATGAAGTCGCGCTCCGTGTCATAGGGCAGCCGTGGATACACCACGGGATTGACCACGTGCGAGGTCACCGAATGGAACATCAGCGTGTAGCCGTCAGGGCGGGATTTCGCGACGACCTCGGCGCCGATGACGCCGTTGGAGCCGCCGCGATTCTCGACCACCACGGGGCGGCTGAGAGCGTGGGCGAGACGCTCGGAGACGATGCGGCCGACGATGTCGTTGCCGCCTCCGGGGGGCCAGGGAATGATCATGCGCACGGGGCGGTCGGGCCAGGTGTCCGCATGCGCTGCGGTGGCCAGGAACGGGGTGGCGAGGAGTGCCCTGCGGTGCATCTTTTCCTCCGAGGAAGACTGGGGGAAAAGAATTTCCCCCAGACCCCCATTCTTTTATTTTTATCTATTGGTGCTGGCTGGGGGGCAGCGCTCGTTCGGTTTATTCGCGCTGGCTGTGCAGCCAGCACCAGGTAATCAAAAAAGAAAGAATGGGGCGAAAACGTATACGTTTTCGGGGGGAAATTCATTTCCCCCATGCTTTCTTACTCCGCCGCCATCTGCCCATACCTGGCAGGCACCTCAAGATTGAACAGCCGCGCCGCATTGTACCCCAGGATATTCCGTCGACCCGTATCGCTCAGGAAGGGCAGGTCGAAGATCGTGGACGGCACGTCAAAATCCCAATGCGGCCAGTCGGACGCATAGAGCAGCTGCGTCTCGGCGTTGATCGCCTCGAAGGTGCCTTCCAGCAGCTTCATGTTCTGCGCCTCCATCGGCTGCGAGGTGTAGAACATCTCGCGCATGTATTCGCTGGGCAGGCGCTTGAGCAGCGGCGCTTCGGAGCGGCGCATCAGGTATTCGTGGTCCAGGCGCTGCATCAGGAAGGGCACCCAGGCGAGGCCGCTTTCGATCCAGATGGTCTTCAGCTTCGGGAAGCGCTCGGGCAGCCCGTTGATGACCCAGTTGGTCAGGTGCACAAGGTTCGACAGCACGAAGGACAGCGCGTGCATCGAGATGAAGCGGTTGAGCTGCTTGGTGTATTCGTTGTGCCAGTTGTGGTGGGCGTGGAAGCCGATCGGCATGCCCGCTTCTTCGAGCATGGCGTAGGTGCGCATGTACTCGTTGGCGTGGACGGCCTGGTAGCGCGTGGAGGTGACGAGGAAGCCCACCACGCCGGGCGCGCCGATGAAGCGCTTGACCATGGCCTCGGCCGCGTCGGGGACGTTGAAGGGGAGGTAGAGCATCGCCTTCATGCGCGGCTCGTGGGGCAGGACTTCCTCGACGATCCAGCGGTTGTAGGCGGTGGCGAGTTCCACCTCCATTTCGCGCACCGGATGCATGCCCAGGAACAGCAGCCCGTTGGGGAAGAACACCTGGTAGTCGAGCGACAGCGCATCCATCGCGCGGCGGGCGAGGGAGACTGGTTTCGGCAAGCCGTCGGGCGCGGGTTCCTTGAGGCCGGAGCCGTGCGGGATTCGGCCATGCGCGCTCTGCCATTGCAGGCCGGGGATGTCGTTGAGGAAGGCGCCCTGGCCGGTGCCGCCGCCGAAGGTGAAGGCGGCTTCGCGCGTCGCGTCGTTCTCGATGTATTTCAGCACCTCGGGCCAGTTGCCGCTCTCGCCGATATGGCTGTCGACATCGACGATGAAGGTGCGGTCGAAGCCGCGCCGCGCGGCCTGCGCCTTTCCATGCGCGAGGATGTCGAGCGAGTTGGTGCGCGGGCCGATCTCGGGCAGTTCGGGCGGGGGCGTGCGGGCGTCCATCGCGGAGGGGTCCTTTACGGAATGCCGGTGTCGTCGGCGCTGTAGCGCGGACGATCGGCCCACATGGAGAGGTCGAACAGGTTGAGGTTCACGGCGCGCAGAAGTTCGGTGACGGTGACGGCGACGTCGGTGGGGGTGACGGCATTCCGCGTGGTGATGGGCAGGAAGTGGCGCTGCTGCTGCTCCACCTTCCAGGCGTAGAGGCGCAGGCCAGCGGTGAGCAGCGCCTGGATCGTCTCGTCGGAGACGGCGTCGGGCGGGCCGGCGAGCGCGGCCTGCGCGAAGGCGGCGAGGTCCTCAGCCACGGATGCCCACGAAGACTTCGCCGTTGCGCACGCTGACGGGGTGTGGGGCCAGGCGGATGGAGGACAGCCCCTCATGCGCGCCGGTGTGGATGTCGAACTCGTAGCCGTGCCAGGGGCAGACGACGACGAGCGAGCCGGCCTTGTAGTGGATGCCCAGGCTCTTGCGCTCCCCGTCGAGGCGTTCCTCGACGCCGGGCATGATGCGGCCCTGGCAGACCGGGCCGCCCTGGTGCGGGCACTCGTTGCGCCAGGCCAGCAGGCCGCCATCGACGCGGAAGACCCCGATCTCGACACCCTCGGCGACGACGACCTTGCGGCCGCCTTCGGGGATTTCGGCATCGAGGCCGACGAACACATCCTTCACGCAGTATCCTCCGCAGCGCCGCGTCTTCGGCGCGGCGGGCGAAGCCTGCGTCGGTCGCGGCGGCTTGGCAAGAAGGCGGCAGGGCCGGATTTGTCTTTGTCGCGCCGCGACGCCGGTGCAGCATCGCCACGCCGCGCGCCGGCCTGCGCGCGGCAAGCCCATCCGGAGACGCGCCCATGACCCTCTCCCCGCGGCTGTTCTCCACGTCGCTGACCCAGGGCGCCAGCCAGACGCTGGCCTCGCGCCCGCTGACGCAGACCGCGACCGTCGCGGCGCCGATCCTGGTTGTCGGGCCGCAGGAGGAGCCATTCGCGGGCACCCGGCAGGCCGTCATCCTCCTCACGCCCGGAGCGCGCGCGGCGCTGCGCAGCCAGGCTTCGGCCGGTGCCGCGCAGGGCGTCACGCGGCCTGTCCTCGACGGCGCCGTCGCCTTCGCCACCCGACTCGTGTCGGGATCGGCGCAGTTGGCCGACCCGGCGAGCAAGTACGCCGTCGCCTATGCGCTGCTCTACGGCCTCGGCGCCCGCGCACGGGGCGACACCATGATGGAGATGAGCGAGGTCTCGATGATCCAGCTGCAAAGCCTGATGAGCCAACGCGCCGGCGTGATCGCGATGGTGAACGGCCTCATGAGCGCGCTGTCCGAGAGCATCCGCAAAGTGGCTGGCAATATCCGCTGAGCTCTGCGGCAATCGCTGGCCGCGGCTGGGTCAGGGGCGCCAGCGGCTCAGCAGCAGGGCGTTGCCGAGCACGGTGACCGAGGACAGCGCCATCGCCCCGCCGGCCACGACCGGCGAGAGAAAGCCGAACGCCGCGAGTGGAATCCCCAGCGCGTTGAAGGCGAAGGCCCAGCCCAGGTTCTGACGGATTTTTGCCAGTGTGCGCCGGGTGATGGCGAGCGTGGCCGGCACCAGCGCGGGGTCGCCGCGCAGCAGGGTGACGCCGGCGGCCGCGATGGCGATGTCGGTCCCCGTGCCCATCGCGATGCCGAGGTCGGCGGCGGCCAGCGCGGGGGCGTCGTTGACGCCGTCGCCCACCATGGCGACGTGCGCGCCGGTGGCGCGCCAGGCCGCGATGGCCTCGGATTTCTGCGCCGGCAGCAGCTCGGCGGCGACCTCGGCGATGCCGAGCGGCGCGGCCGCGGCGCGCGCGGCGGCGTCGCGGTCGCCGCTGAGCATGGCGACGCGCACGCCCATGGAACGCAGCGCCGCGATGGCGCCGGCCGAACCCGGCTTCACCGCATCCTCGAAGGCAAAGAGGGCCAGCGCTCGGTCGCCCTCGATCAGCCAGGCCAGCGTCCGGCCCTGGGCTTCCTCGGCATCGGCGAGGGCCGCAAGCGGGCCCGCGGAGGCACCGGCTTCCGTCAGGAGCCGCGGGCTGCCCAAGGCCAGGCGCCGGCCCTCGACCACGCCCTCCACCCCGCGCCCCGGCAGCGCGCGGAAATCGGTGACGGGCGGCGGCGCGGCGCCGAGCGCGGCGAGCAGGGCGTGCGCCAGGGGATGCTCGCTGCCGGCATTCAACGCCGCCGCCAGGCGCAGCCCGTCCGCATCGCCATGGCGGGCGGCGAGGCGCGGACGGCCTTCGGTCAGCGTGCCGGTCTTGTCGAAGGCAACGAGCGTGATCCCCCCCGCGCGCTCGATCGCCTCCGCGTCGCGGATCAGGATGCCCGCCCGCGCCGCCGCGCCGGTGCCGGCCATGATCGCGGCGGGTGTCGCGAGCCCCAGCGCGCAGGGGCAGGCGATGACCAGCACGGCGACCGCGTGCAGCACCGCGGTCCCGGCCGCCGCGCCGGCCAGCAGCCAGCCAAGCAGCGTGAGGGCCGCGATGCCCAGCACCGCGGGCACGAAGACCGCGCTCACCCGGTCCACCAGCTTCTGCACCGGGGCGCGGCTCGCCTGCGCGGCTTCGACCAGGGACGCCACGCGGGCGAGCATGGTGGTGGCGCCGATCGCGGTGACGCTCACCAGCAGCCGGCCATCCAGCACGATGGCACCCTGGTGCACGGCCTCGCCCACCGCCCGCGCGACGGGGCGGCTTTCGCCGGTCAGCGCGCTCTCGTCGATATTGGCCAAGCCCTCGGCGATGGCGCCGTCGGCGGCGATGCGCTCGCCGGGGCGCACCGCCAGCACGTCGCCGGGCTGCAGCATCTCGGTTGCGAGCTCGCGCTCGGTCCCGTCTGCGATCACCCGCGCGGTGGCGGGCCGCAGCGCGAGCAGCGCCGCGATGGCCGAGCCCGTGGCGCGCTTGGCCCGGCCCTCCAGCCACTTGCCGACCAGGACGAACAGGATGACGCGGCCGAGGCCTCGAAATACAGCCCATGCGCGTGCCCCGCGCCGTCGCGCAGCAGCGTCCAGACCGAGAGCGCATAGGCGGCGCCGGTGCCGAGTGCGACCAGCACGTCCATGTTCGCGGCACCCGCGCGCACCGCGCGCCAGCCGGCGCTGTAGAAGCGCGCGCCGAGGATGAACTGCACGGGCGTGGCCAGCGCGAATTGCAGCCAGGGGTGCGGCATCCAGTCGCGGCCCAGCGCCATGCCTGCCATCCCGAGCAGCAGCGGCGCGGTGAGCAGCGCGGCCAGCAGCGGCGCGACCCAGCCGCGATCCGCCGGCGCGGCATGATCCTCCTGCGTCACCCCATAGCCGGCGCGCAGCACCGCCGCCTCCAGCGCCCCCGCCGTGGTGCCGGCGAGCATGCGCACCGCGGCGACCCCGCTCGCCGGGTTCACGCTCGCGCTCATCACGCCGGGCACGGATTCGAGCGCCGCAGCCACCCGCGTGGCGCAGGCCGCGCAGCTCATGCCGCTGATCGCAAGCCGGGCATCGATGCTGGCGACGTCATAGCCGGCGCCACGCACCGCCGCGATCAGCGCCGGCAGCGGCGCGCTGCCGGTCACCTCGGCACGCTCGGAGGCGAGGTTCACGCTCGCCGCGGTGACGCCCGGCACCGAGCCGAGCGCCCGGCTCGCGCCACGCGCGCAACCGGCGCAGGTCATGCCCGTGATCGGAAGCGTGACGCGGTTTGGCGGGGTCTGGGTGTCCGGCATGCGATGCATATGGTCAGGGCAGGGTCCGATTGCAGCGAAGATGCGATTGACGCAGCCGCCCCGCGCCATGACATGCTGCGCGCCATGCCCCGTCCCCTGCGCCTCGCCCTCGCTGCCCTGGCCGCCCTGCCGCTGCTCGCCCAGGCGCCGGCCCCATCCCCGACGCTCGCGCAACCGGCCTCGCCCGAGGCGTTCCGCATCGTGAACGGCACCGGCGCCGACGCGGTGGCGCTGCACGCGGTGCGCAGCGGGCGGCCGGACTGGGGCTCCAACCTGCTCAGCCGCGGGCTGCTCGCCCCCGATGCCAGGTTCGCGCTGCGCCCGGCGCCGAGCGCCGGCTGCCGCTTCGACCTGCGCCTGGTGCTGGAGGATGGGCGCGAGGCAGTGCTGCGCGAGCAGGATATCTGCGCCAACCGCGAGGTGCGGCTGGCGAACGCGGCCGTCGTCACGCCGCGCCCGGACGCTCCGCCGCGCACCCCGCAGCCACCCCCACCCGCGGCCGGCGGCGGGCCGCAGCCCAATACCGGCGCGCGCGTCGCATCCGGCACCGGCTTCGTCGTGGCGCGCGACGTGGTGCTCACCAACCAGCACGTGGTGGAGGGCTGCAACCGCATCCTGGTGCGCACCGCCGATGGCCGCACGCTGGCCGCCACGCCGCCGGCGCGCGTCGACCAGCGCCGCGACCTCGCACTGCTCACCGTGCCGGGCGACCCAGGGCCGCCGCTCACCTTTCGCACCAACGAGGTGCGCCGCGGCGAGGCCGTGGTGACCTACGGGTTTCCGCTCTCGGGCGTGCTCTCCTCCGGTCCGACCCTCACCACCGGGGAGGTGAGCGCGCTGGCGGGCATGCAGGACAACCCGGTGCAGTTCCAGATCAGCGCGCCGGTGCAGCCGGGCAATTCGGGCGGTCCGCTGCTCGACCGGCAGGGCCATGTGGTGGGCATCGTCGTGTCCAAGCTCAACGCGCAGCGCATCGCGGCACGCACCGGCGACATCCCGCAGAACGTGAATTTCGCGGTCAAGGGCACCGAGGCGATGGATTTCCTCCGCCGTGCCGGGCTCACGCCGCTCGCCGCCGAAAGCCTCGGCGTCGACCGCAGCGCCGCCGAAGTGGGCGAAACCGCGCATCGGAGCACGCTTTTCATCCGCTGCGAGCGCTGACCGCCCGACACGCCACCCCAATGCGGCCCCAAGGCGTGCCCATGGCGCGCCCGCGCATCCTCGCGTTAGAACGAGGCAACCCTCGGGAGAGACTTCATGCCTTTGCGAATCCTGCTGCTCGGCTTTCTGGCGGGCGCGATATCGGTGCCGATCTTCCATCAGCTCACCGTGCTCGCGCTCTCCACCGCCGGGCTGGTGCCGAGCCGACCCTGGTCCTTCGCTCCCGTGCCGCCCTACGGCGTGCCCACCATCCTGAACCAGGCCTTCTGGGGCGGCATGTGGGGCATCCTGTTCGGCGCCATCATGCTGGCGCGGCCGCGGCTGTCCGCCATCATCGTGGGCATCCTGGTGGGGATGCTGGGGGCGGCCATGGTGAACCTCACCCTGCTGCCGTATCTGCGCGGCCAGCCGATGCCGGTGGGCGACATCAACCGTTGGTGGCGGCCGATGCTGATCAACGGCGTCTGGGGCCTGGGCATGGGCATCATCTTCACCGCACTCCGCGGCCGGGCCGTGGCACGCTAGCCATGACCGACGCGCTGCTCGTCCGCCCCGACCCCACCGACCCGCGCCTCACCCGCCGCGTCACGGGCCTCGACCAGGATGGCCAGCGCATCGAGACCAGCGTGACGGTCGAACGGCCGCTCACGCTCTACCTCAACGGCCAGGAGATCGTCACGATGATGACGATCCTGGACCGCCCCGAAGACCTGGCGATCGGCTACCTGCTCAACCAGGGCATGCTGAAGACCACCGACACCATCACCGCCATCGACTACGACGACGACCTGCAGGTCGTCGTGGTCCGCACCGAAGGCGCGACCAACTTCGAAACCAAGCTGAAGAAGAAAACCCTCACCTCCGGCTGCGCCCAGGGCACCGCCTTCGGCGACCTCATGGAAGGCTTCGCCGCTGTGAAGCTCGCCCCCGAGGCACGCCTGCGCACCTCCTGGCTCTACGGCCTGCTCAAGGCCATCAACACCCTGCCCACCCTCTACCTCGAGGCCGGCGCCATCCATGGCTGCGCGCTGTGCGCCCAGGACCAGCCCATCGCCTACATGGAAGACGTCGGGCGGCACAACGCCGTCGACAAGATCGCCGGCTGGATGTGGCGCGAACAGATCCCGACCCAGGACAAGATCTTCTACACCACGGGCCGGCTGACCTCCGAAATGGTCATCAAGACCGTGCGCATGAACATACCCATCCTGATCTCGCGATCAGGCTTCACAGCCTGGGGCGTGGAACTCGCGCGCGAAGCCAACCTGACACTCATCGGCCGCTGTAAAGGGCGCCGCTTCATCGCCCTGGCCGGCGAATCCCGCATCATCCTCGACGCCGACCCCAACGCCGGCGACGCTGAGCACCCCCGTCACTGGCGCAAGAACACGCGCGATGAATGACAGCAAGCAAGGCCAGGGGCTCTGCCCCTGGACCCCGCCAGGAGCATGCATGCCCCTGGACCCGGATTATTTGGTACCGGGTCTGGGGAGGTTCGGTGCTGGGTCGGTTGGCGGTAACGCCTGTCATCGGGAGAGGGTGGCCGGAGGTGTGCTCCCAACCGATGAGCGCTCACCGGCCACCCTCTCCCGATGACAGGCCCTGCTAAAAGTCCAGAGCCCACCCTTCCAAGCTCAGGACCAAATAAAGCGGGTCCAGGGGCCTCCAGGCTCCTGGCGGGGGTCGAGGGGGCGGAGCCCCCCGCCTTGCTTGGCGTCATCCTCGCGGGTGGTCTGGCGCGCCGGATGGGCGGGGGGGACAAGCCGCTGCGGGTGTTGGGCGGGCGGCCGATGCTGGCGCATGTGATCGAGCGGTTGGGGCCGCAGGTGGGGCGCATGGTGATCAATGCGAATGGGGATGGGGGGCGGTTCGCCGCGTTTGGTCTTGAGGTGGTCGGGGATGATGTGCCGGGCCATCCGGGGCCGTTGGCGGGGATTCTGGCGGGGTTGGCGTGGGCGGGGCGTGAGGGGTTTGCGGGGGTGGTGACGGTGCCGGGG
Organism: Plastoroseomonas arctica; assembly: GCF_018128965.1. Taxonomy (GTDB): domain Bacteria; phylum Pseudomonadota; class Alphaproteobacteria; order Acetobacterales; family Acetobacteraceae; genus Plastoroseomonas; species Plastoroseomonas arctica. Next base: position 360,627 of record NZ_JAAEDH010000002.1, on the reverse strand, counting down.
GATTCTCCGTTTTTGCCGTTGGATCTGGTGGGGCGCCTGGTGGTGGCCGGGCAGTTGGCGTGTGCGCGCTCGGGCGGGTTTGCGCATCCGCCGGTGGGGGTATGGCCGGTGGCGTTGGAGGGGGATTTGCGGGCGGCGGTGCTGGCGGGAGAGCGGAAGATCGACCGCTGGACGGCGCGGCATGGGGTTGTGGAGGTGGAGTGGGACGTCGCGGGCGGTGATCCGTTCTTCAACGCGAATACGCCCGAGGAACTGGCGGAGGCGGAAAGCCTCTTGTTGCGGCGGCCGGGGACGATCATATCGCCGTGAACAATGGAGCATGCGCGATGAGGGCCGTTCTGACCGGGGTGGTGGTGGCCGTGGTGCTGGGGCTGGGTGCTGCCTTCGTGATGGACACCCAGATGCAGCGCACGGCGCAGGTGGCGTTTCAGACCGGGGGCGTGCGCCTCTAGCCTCGCGGCGTCCGCAAGCCTTCGCGAGGCGCGCAACAAAGCGTTGCGGCCTTTGCGCGGGGCCGTCCGCGGCACCATCTGGATGGCATGTCTGTCGGCTTGGCGCCCGGTGTGCGGGCGGCGTGGTCGCCGGCGGCGGAAGGTGGTGCCATGACGAACTTCGGCAGGTTGAGCGTGGTTCTTCTCCCGGTGGCGCTGGGCGCCTGCGCCGTGGTGCGGCCCGAAGGCCCGAGCGTGCTGGCGCTGCCGGCGCAGGGCCGTGACCTCGCGACGTTCAACGCGCAGGAAGTGAATTGCCGCGGCTACGCGGATGCGCAGATCGGCCCGGCCGACGCGGCGCGCGGCACGGATGCGGCGGTGGGCACGGCGGTGGTCGGCACAGCGATCGGCGCCGCCGCCGGCGCGCTGATCGGCTCGGCGAGCGGCAATGTCGGCGCGGGCGCGGCGATCGGCGCGGGCACGGGTCTCGCGGCCGGTTCCGTGGTCGGCGCGAGTGGCGCCCAGGCCTCCTCGTCGGAGCTGCAGGGGCGCTATGACGCGGCCTACATCCAGTGCATCACGAGCTCGGGCAACCAGGTGGCTTTTCCGCAGGGCCCTGCCTACCCGTATGCGTATCCGTACAGCTACCCCTATGCGGTCGGGCCGTATGCGTATTACGGCGCGATCGCGCCCTACCCTTTCTATTTCCGATTCGGCGGACCGCGGTATTACGGCCCGCGCTACGGCTACGGGCGGGGTGGCTATGGCTATGCCCGCGGCGGTTACGGCTATGCCCGCGGCGGCTACGGGCACTACCGCGGCGGCGGCGGCCGGCGGCGCTGAGCTAGCCGAACAACGCCGCGAAGGGCAGCACGCGCAGGCGGTCACCGGGCGTGACCTCCGTCACCGGCTCGGGCAATTCGGCGAAGGCGTCGGACCGGGTGAGGGATGAGAGCAGGCCGGCGCCCTCGCGCGGGAATTTCCGCGCAACAGGCAGGCCGTCCTCGGTGTCGGCCAGGGTGACGCGGACGTATTCGCGGCGTCCGGCCTTTTTGCGGTAGCTGAAATCGGCGGTGGCGGCGAAGCGCGGCAGCGGGCGCGGCGTCGCCCCCGCGAGGCGCAGGATCATCGGCCGCGCCAGGTGCAGGAAGGTGATGACGGCGGCCACCGGGTTGCCGGGCAGCCCGATGATGGGCGTGCCGGCGATGACGCCCATGGCGGCGGGGCGACCGGGCTTTATGGCCAGGCGCCAGAGCACCAGCGCGCCGGTGGCCTCGATCGCGGCGCGCACATGGTCTTCCTCGCCCGTCGAGACGCCGCCGGTGGTGAGAAGCAGGTCGTGCGTGGCGGCGGCGTCGCGCAGTGCGCGGCCGGTGGTGGCGGCGTCGTCGGGCAGGATGCCGAGGTCGGTCGCCGCGACCGGCAGCGTCGCGAGCAGCGCGAGCAAGGTGAAGCGGTTGGAGTCGTAGGTCTGCGCGGCGCGGAGCGGCGTGCCGGGCTGGGCGAGCTCGTCCCCGGTGGAAAAGACGCCGATGCGCGGCCGCGGCGCCACGCCGAGATGGGTGAGGCCGAGCGCGGCCGCGAGGCCGATGGCCGGCGCGTCCAGGCGCCGGCCGGCGGGCAGGGCCACGCTGCCTTGCGCGACGTCCTCGCCGGCGGGCCGTGCATTGGCGCCGGGCTTCAGCCCGGTGGGGATCAGGACGGCGCCGGCGGTGATCTCCGCGTCTTCCTGCATGATGACGGTGTCGCTGGCTTCGGGCATCGGCGCGCCGGTGAAGATGCGCGCGGCGGTGCCGGGCGCGAGGGGCACGGCCTTGCCGCCGGCGGCGACGCGGCCGGCGACGAGGAGCGGGGTTGCGGTGCCGGGCACCAGGTCCGCGTGGCGGAAGGCGTAGCCGTCCACGGCGCTGTTGTGGAAGGGCGGCAACGGCAGGGGTGCGACCAGCTCCTGCGCCAGGATGCGGCCGAGGGCGGCTTCGAGTGGCGCCTGTTCCTCGCCCGGCAGGGCCGGGATGCGGCTGGCGATGAGGGCCTCGGCCTCGTCGATGCCCATCAGCGTGCCGCCAAAGGCGAAGCAGTCATCGGTGAGTTGCGCCATCAGGCGGGTGGCTCCGCGAAGCGGAGGCAAAGATCGGCGATCCCGTCGATGTCGTCGAGCGTGGTGTGCGGCAGGTCGTAGGGCGGCGGGGTGTCAGAGGCGACGGCGCGGATGCCGGGGGTCTCGGGGTGCATCCAGGGTTTGGCGTTGCCGGCGCGGTGGATTTCGATCTTCGGGTGCGGCTCGCGCTTGAAGCCTTCGATGACCACGAGGTCCACGGGTTCGAGGTGGCCGAGCAGGGTGGCAAGGCTGGGCTCGGCCGCGCCGCGCAGCTCGGTCATCAGGGCCCACCGATTTTCCGAGGCGACGAGCACCTGGCGCGCCCCCGCCTCGCGGTGGGTGTGGCTGTCCTTCCCCGGCGTGTCGATGTCGAAGCGGTGATGCGCGTGCTTGAGCGTGGAGACGGAGGTTCCGCGCGCGATGAGGTTCGGGATCACCCGGGCGAGGAGTGTCGTCTTCCCGGCCCCGCTCCATCCTGCCAGCCCGATGATGCGCATCATGTCGGCGCTGCCCGTGTGTTTGGCCCCAAGTCGCCAAAAACGAAAGAATGGGGTCCGGGGAAATTCCTTTCCCCGGCCTTCTTCAAACGTGCTTCGCCCCTGCCGGCGTCTTGCCCATCTCTTCCTCGACCCAGAGCGAGTGGTGTTCCTTGGCCCACTTCACATCCACCTGCCCGCTGCTCATCGCGTCGATCGCGCCTTCCATGCCGAGGCTGCCGATGTAGATGTGCGCCAGCATCGCCGCGATCATCAGCACCGCGAGCAGCGAGTGCACGATGTGCGACAGCTGCATCCCGGCGATGTCGGTGGCGGCAAACGGGAAGATCAGAAAGTAGCCCGAGGCCGCGACGGCGCCGCCGCCGAGGATGGTGATCCAGAACACCACTTTCTGCCCGGCGTTGAAGCGTTCGGCGGCCGGGTGTCCCTTGCCGATGAAGCCGCCGCCCATCTTGAACCAGGTGATGTCGCGCCGGTTGGGGATGTTGTCGCGCACCCAGAGCAGGAACATCACCACCAGCCCCAAGGCAAAGGGGAAGGAGAGGAAGTTGTGCGCGTATTTCCCCCACTGGCTGACGGCGGTGAAGGCTTCCGGCCCGACCATGGGCAGCAGCAGGTGCCGCCCGAAGGTGAGGTTCAGCCCCGAGAGCCCGAGGATGATGAAGCAGCTCGCGACCATCCAGTGATTGGCGCGCTCGAGGATGTTGAAGCGCTGGATGGTCTGCCCGGACGGCCCGCCCTCGATGCGGATGCGGCCGCGGCTGAAGAAGAAGATCGCGAGCAGGGCGAGCATGCCGACCACGGCGACGCCGCCGACCCAGGCCAGCGTGCGGTTGTGGAAGGCGCGCCATTCGCGGCCGGCGGGTTGGATCAGCGTCGCGGCCTGCTGGTTCGGGATGGTGATGCGGCCTTCGATGCGGCCGCCCTGCAGGGTGCGCTGGAGCTCCAGCTCCTCCGCGGAGGATTGATCGCGGTCGCTGAGCGGCGCGGGTGCCGTCTGCGCCTGGGCGGTGAGGCCGGCGCAGGCGAGCAGCAGGGCGAGGAGAAGCGCGCGCATCAGACGGCCACCGTTTCGCGATAGGCGGTGCGCCAGCCCCAGGCGCCGGCGCCGTAGCCGCGGCGCTGGACGCGCTCGCGGTAGATCTGGGCGATCATGTCGCCATCGCCGGCGAGCAGTGCCTTGGTGGAGCACATCTCGGCGCAGAGCGGCAGCTTGCCCTCGGCGATGCGGTTCGCGCCGTACTGGGTGTATTCGGCCGGGGAATTGTCGGCCTGCGGGCCGCCGGCGCAGTAGGTGCATTTGTCCATCTTGCCGCGCGAGCCGAAGTTCCCGACGCGGGGGTATTGCGGCGCGCCGAAGGGGCAGGCGTAGAAGCAATACCCGCAGCCGATGCACAGGTCCTTGTCGTGCAGCACGATCGCATCGGCCGTCGTGTAGAAGCAGGACACGGGGCAGACCGCGGCGCAGGGCGCGTCGGTGCAGTGCATGCAGGCCATGGAGATGGAGCGCTCGCCGGGGCGGCCGTCATTGAGCGTGACGACGCGGCGGCGGTTGATGCCCCAGGGCACCTCGTGCTCGTTCTTGCAGGCGGTGACGCAGGCGTTGCACTCGATGCAGCGATCGCTGTCGAGGAGGAATTTCATGCGGGCCATGATGATGTTCCTCCTTACGCCGCGGCGATCTGGCAGAGCGTGACCTTGGTTTCCTGCATGAAGGTCACCGGGTCGTAGCCGTAGGTCGTCACCGTGTTCACGCTCTCGCCGAGCACGATGGGGTCGGTGCCGGGCGGGTATTTGGAGCGCCGGTCCTCGCCGCCGATCCAGCCGGCGAAGTGGAAGGGCATCCAGGCGACGCCGGCGCCGACGCGCTCGGTCACCAGGGCCTTCACGCGAACCTTGGAGTCGCTCTCCGGCCCGCGCACCCAGACCCAGCCGCCGTCGCGGATGTTGCGCGCGGCGGCGTCGGCCGGGTTGATCTCGACGAACATGTCCTGCTGCAGCTCCGCGAGCCACTTGTTCGACCGTGTCTCCTCGCCGCCGCCCTCGTACTCGACCAGGCGGCCGGAGGTGAGGATGATCGGGAAGTTGGGTGCCACCTGGTGCGAGCGCGCCTGCACCGATTGGCCGAGATGCGGCAGGCGGAAGGCGCGGCGATCGGGCAGCGTCGGGTATTGCGCGATCAGGTCGGTGCGGGGCGTGTAGATCGGCTCGCGGTGGACGGGGATCGGGTCGGGCAGGTTCCAGGCATCCGCCCGCGCCTTGGCGTTGCCGTAGGGCACGCAGCCATGCTCCATCGCCACGCGCTGGATGCCGCAGGAGATGTCGGTGGCCCAGGAGGCGAGGTCGATGTTGTTGGGGAAGTGGCGCTGGATGGAGGCCTTCTCGGCCGCCGTCAGCTCATCGAACCAGCCCAGGCGCTTCAGCACGGCCACGGTGAATTCCGGATAGCCGTCCTGGATCTCGGAGCCGGCGCTGTAGGAGCCCTCGGCGAGCAAGGTCTTGCCCTCACGCTCCACGCCGAAGCGGGCGCGGAACACGCCGCCGCCCTGCTTCACGTGCAGCGACGTGTTGTACAGGATGTGCGAACCGGGGTGGCGCATCTCGGGCGTGCCGAAGCACGGCCAGGGCAGGCCGTAGAAATCGCCGGCGATCTCGGCCGGCGCGCCGGGCTTGGCGCGCAGCGTCACCAGGTCGAACTGGTCCTGGTGTTGCATGTGAAGCTTCAGGCGCTCGGGCGAGATGCCGGAATAGCCGATGGACAGCGCGCCCCGGTTGATCTCGCGCAGGATGGATTCCGCGGTCGGCGCGTTGTCGCGGACCTCGAACCCCTTGAACATCTCGCCCTGGAAGCGGACGGTCATGTTGCGGCGTTGGGCGGCGGCGTCGAGCGCGCCGGCGAGGCGATAGACGATCTCGTAGTCGTTCTTCGATTCGAAGATCGGGTTGACGACCTTGCTTCCCCATTGCGCGGAACGGTTGGAGGAGTTGCGCGAGCCGTCGCATTCGAACTGGGTGCAGGCGGGCAGCATGTAGGTGCCGTCGCGCCGGTCGGACTGCATGGCAAACGAGGTCGGGTGCGGGTCGACGATGACCAGCAGGTCCAGCGCCTCGAGGCCCTTCTTGGCCTCGGGCATGCGGGTGACGGTGTTGCCGCCATGGCCGAAGACGAGCATCGCCTTGAGGTTGTCGCGCTGCTGCACCTGGTCGCGCGGCAGGGTCACGGCGTCGAAGTAGCGGGTGGTGGGGATGCCGGGCATCTCCATCATCGCCTTGCTGTCGAAGCGCGCGATCATGGATTCGTAGGAGACGTCCCACACGCGGCACCAGTGGCGCCAGGCGGCTTCGTCGAGGCCGTAATAGGCCGGCAGCGTCGTGACATCGAGGCCGAAATCGGTCGCCCCCTGCACGTTGCAGTGGCCGCGGAAGATGTTCGCACCGGTGCCGGCCTTGCCGACATTGCCGGTGGCCAGCAGCAGGATGGAATAGGCGCGCACGTTCGCCGTGCCGACGGTCTTCTGCGTGGCACCCATGCACCAGATCAGGGTGGACGGCTTCTGCGTGGCGAAGATCTCGGCGACCTTGCGCATCTGCGCGGCCGGCACGCCGGTGACGCGCTCGCATTCGGCCGGGTTCCACTTGGCGACCTCGGCGCGCACCTTCTCCATGCCGAAGACGCGCTGGGCGATGAAATCCTTGTCCTCCCAGCCGTTTTCAAAGATGTGCCAGAGCAGGCCCCAGATGATGGGGATGTCGGTGCCCGGGCGGATGCGCATGTATTCGGTCGCGTGCGCCGCGGTGCGGGTGAAGCGCGGATCGATGACGATCAGGTTCGCCCGGTTCATCTCCTTGCCCGACAGGATGTGCTGCAGCGAGACCGGATGCGCCTCGGCCGGGTTGCCGCCCATAATGATCATGGTCTTGGCGTTGCGGATGTCGTTGTAGCTGTTCGTCATCGCGCCATAGCCCCAGGTGTTGGCGACACCCGCGACGGTGGTGGAGTGGCAGATGCGCGCCTGGTGGTCGACGCTGTTGGTGCCCCAGAAGGCCGCGAACTTGCGGAACAGATACGCACCCTCGTTGGAGAATTTGGCGGACCCGAGCAGGAAGACGGAATCCGGGCCCGAGGCCTGGCGGATCGCCATCATCTTCTCGGCGATCTCACCCAGGGCCGCGTCCCACGTCATGCGCTGCCACTGGCCGCCCACGAGCTTCATCGGATATTTCAGCCGGCGGTCGCCATGGGCGATCTCGCGCACCGAGGCGCCCTTGGCGCAGTGCGTGCCGCGGTTGATCGGCGATTCCCAGGACGGCTCCTGGCCGACCCAGACGCCGTTCTGCACCTCGGCGGTGACGGTGCAGCCGACCGAGCAGTGGGTGCAGATGTTCTTCACCCGCGTGATGGGCTGGGAATGATCGGCGGTGCCGGTGGCGGCCCCCGTCCGCTCGGCGCGGCCGGCGCTGACCACGCCGAGGCCGGCGAGCCCCACGCCGGTGAGGCCGGCATTGCGGAGGAAGGCGCGGCGGTCGAGCCCGCCGGCGGAGAGGCCCTGGTAGGCGGAGGCGAGGCGTTGTTTTGCGGCGCGGCCGTCGGAGCGCTTGATCAGCATGGGGTGCGGCTCACTGTTCGTAGCGGTTGGTGCGGTAGAAGGCCGCGACATGCGGCGTCTCGCGGTAGCGGGTCTTCACGCGGTCGGCCGCGTTTTCCTTGCGCGCCTCGCCGGCCGGCACGGAATCGGCGCGCTGGGCGAGGGCCGGCGTCGCGGCCGCGGCGGCCGCGCCGATGCCCAAGGTGCGGAGAAAGCCGCGGCGTTTGGCGGTGGTGTCCTGGTCGCTCATGGCTGGCTCCTCAGTTCGGTAGCGCGGCGGCGGCCGCTTCGATGTCGATCGCGGTACGCGCCAGGGCGCCGACCGCACGGTAGAAATTCGCACCCTCGGCAGCTTCGAGGTCGGCGGCGAGGCGGCCGGCCCAGGGCTTCAGGTGGCGCGCGAAGAATTCGGCAGGGTCGCCCGCGGTGGTTCCGTCGATCAGCCCGGCATAGACCTCGCAGATGAACGCGATGTGGTCCTCCGGCTCGGGAACGCCAGGGGCGCGGCGGATGCCCAGGGCCGCGAGCGTGCCGCGCAGCTCGGCCAGCGGGCGCTCGTGGAGGAAGCCGGTGAGATAGTAGCTGGCGTAGGGAAGGATCTCGCCGCGCCCGACGCCGATGAACAGCGTGAAGAACTCGCGCTCGATCGCATCGGGGGTGGCGCGTTGCGCGGCGCTGGCGAGGAGGCCACAGGCGCGGCCGAGCGGGGAGGCGTCGCCGGTGAGGCGGGAGAGCCCGTCGAGCAGCGCGGCGTCCGGCGCGGCGGACAGCAATCGTCCGATAAGCGCGAAGAGGCGCGCGCGCTCTGCATCCAGGCGATCGAGAGTATCTGCTTCGCTCACCGAATATCCCAGCCGTGGGCAGGGTAAGATCCCCGCACCCTTGATGTCCGCACGCTCAAATCGCGCCCGAATTCGGGCTTGCTATTCGCATCTTCCCGATGCCCGCTCAAGGGAATGATGGCGTGCGCGGCTTGTTGAGAGACGTTCTCAAATGGGCGTCGCGGCGCCGTGGCGGTGCGGGCGCGGCGAGGCCTCCGGTGCCGAGGCTTCGGCCGGTGCGACGGGCTCGGGCGTCGCGAAGGACAGGCGCACGGGTTCGGGCGGCGGCGCCTCCGCGGCGGGGTCCTCCGCCATCTGCGCGATCTCCGGTTCCGGCGCCGGCTCCTCCGGGTCTGGCGGATCGCCGATGGCCTGGGCGAGCAGCCTCCGAACATCCCCGAACATCTCCATCGACGACCCCGGCACGCCGTCGACCGCATTGTAGTCCCAGGCGTAGTCGGCGGGCCCGACATAGTCGCGGATGCCGATGTCGAGCGACCACATTCTTCGAAGTGCCGCGCGCTTGAGCAGCGCCGGCACGTTGCGCGCGAGGAAGGGGAGGAAGTCGCTCTCCGCCGTCAGGGTTTCGATCGGGGGCAGGGAGGCGGGGTCGAAGGGCGCCTCCTCGGGGACTGCGGGCGGCACGGGATCGGGCGCGACGACGAGGGGGGCTTCCGCCTCCGGCTCCGGCGGCGCCTCGCCGCGCAGCGTGGCGCGCTTGCGCTGCGACCAGCGGCTGAGGAAGCCCTCCTCACTCATCGTCGTCGTCCCGGGGGCGGTGGGCCAGGCTCTCGGTGTCCTGGCGGTCGCGGCGGCGCTTGTGGAAAGCGCGCTCGACATGGTGCTCGGCGATGAAGTCGGCGATGCGGGCGTGCAACTCGGCCGGCAGCGGCAGCGCCTCGACCAGATCGTTGCCGCTGTCGGTGTAGAGATGCGCCTCGCCGGCATCCGCGGTCACCGCGTGCAGCGCGAGGCCGGGCGCGGCGTCGGATGTGCGCAGGATCACCCACAGGCGCGGCGCCTCGGCATCGAGGTTGTGCTTGTAGTTCAGCGTGTCGGTGGGAAACAGCGAGACATCGGCGACGCCGGCGTGGAACAGGGCGCGGGTGCCGTCATCGTGCAACTGGGTCCAGGGCGGCAGGTCGAGCGTGTCCACCTGCACGCCGGTCGGGCGCCAGACATGCTCCTGCCATTGCGTCACGCCGCGCCGGCGCTCGACCAGGACGGAGACGGGAATGGACACGGTGCCGGGGATGAGCAGGCTCATGCGGCGTCTTCCTTGGCGATGAGCGGCAGGCCGGTGACCAGGTTCTGCGGCTTGGTGCGCAGCACATTGGCGGCATCCATCGCGAAGGCGAGGGTGACCTTCTGCCCGGCCACGCGCGGCAGCACGCGGGAACGGTCGGAAAATTCCATCGCGCCGAGCCACAGGATGCGGGCGAGCCGCGCCTGCTTCACCGGCTTGCCGCGATAGAGGTCGTTGGCGATCGCGGTGGCCTCCGCATCCAGCCCGATATGCCAGGTCCAGTCGCGGATGGTGGGGATGGGGGTGATGGTCACCGCCTCGGAAAACACATGCGCGATGAAGATCTCCAGCGCGCGGGCCAGGCCGTGCTGGCCGGGGCGGTTCTCGGCGATGTCGAGGGCGAAGTCGTGTGCGTCGGAGCGTTCGGCGTAGGCCGCTGCATTTTCCTCCGACAGAACGTCGAGCTCGACCTCGCGCGGCGTGCCGCCGGCCTCCACGATCAGGCGGCCGAGCGCGCCGAAGCCGGCATCGGCGCTGCGCGCGGCGACGGTTTCCTCATCGGCGAGCAGCATCGCGCCGGCGGTGATGGCGACGCGCTGGGGGCGGAAGAACAGCTCCGCCGCGCGGATGGTGAAGGCGTCGGTGGTGTTGTCCAGTGCGGCGCGGGTGACGAGCTGCGTGAGCATCTGAAGGAAGATGGGCGGGATGCCGGCGACACCCTCGCGGTACAGCGCGATCCAGGCGGCCTCCAGCGTCGGGTGCGCCGCGACGCGGTCGCGGAAGGCGAGGAAGTGGCGCCAGTTTTCCTGGGCGTCGGGGTCCGCAAGGCGCGAGGGGTCGGCGGCGCGCAGTGGTTCCTCGCGCAATATCGCGTAGAGCGCCCGCTCGGCGGGGCAGGCTTCGTCGGGCGGCACCAGCTCGGGGCGGGCGAGGAAAGCGCGCCAGAGGTCGGGTGTGGCGATGATCCGGCCATCGGGCGCCTGGTCGCAGAGGTGGTGGCCGCAGGCGAGCCAGAAATCGATCATGGCCGTTCGCCCAGGCGGGTGAGGTCAGGACGTTCCGGCGCGTCCTCGCCCTCGACGGTGACGATGTTGAAGACGGGGAGCGCGCCGAAATCGCGATGCTCGCGGGCGCGGAGATGGAGCGTGCGGAAGCGCTCGCGCAGAGCGCCATCCTCGAGCGTGCGTTCGAGCGCGAGGACGGTGCCGACGGGGTGGTCGCAGAGCGAGGCGGCGAAGGCGAGTTCTTCCGCGGCCGCGGCTTCGGCCTCGGCGCGGGAGGGCGCGCCGTAGGTGGTTTCCAGATGCGTCGCGAGGGCCGCCAGGGCGGTGGTGCGGTCGGCGGGTGTTGCCTCGGCGACCTCGACGAGCGTGGACCAGCCGAAGCTCGTGAGGCCCAGAAACCCCGCGCGGAAGGCTTGGCGGCGCTTGCCGGCGAGCGTGTCCTCGGTGTCGTCGGCGAAGGCGAAGCCGCCGGGGATCGCCCATTCGCCGGGCTCGGCGGCGGGCGCGTACATCAGCGCGTCCGAGGCATCGAGCCGGAGGGTGCGGGGCAGCTTCATGCGAGCGCGTGGCGCTGGCGCGCGCCGTCGCGGTCCAGGATCAGGTCCCCGGTCACCGGGTCCAACCCGCGCCGCGCGCTGCCCTGCCAGGGCGCTGTCTCCAGCCGGGCGAAGTATTTTTCCGGCAGTCGCGTGGGCCGTTCCTCCCACTCGTTCATGTTGGCGAGCAGATGCCGCGCCCAGGCGCCGACGATGGCCTCTGCGGTGATGTCGTCCAGCCCCTCGGTCGCGAGCGAGGTGTGGTTGGGCGTGAGGCCGGGCTCCTGGTGTGCGGGGGCCGACAGGCGGAGGGAAAAGCCCACGACCAGCCAGGCCGGCACCTCCGCATCCGTGGCGTCCGGCGGCGTCGCGAGCGTCACCTGCCCGATCTCCCCGCCATTGAGCAGCAGCGTCGCGGGCCAGCGCAGCGTCACCGGCAGTTCGGGTGCGGCGAGTGCGGTCAGGGCATCGGCCAACGCGTTTGCCGCCACGAGGAAGGCGGGGCGGCTTGCGGCCAGGATGCGCTCCGGCTCCAGCACGATGGCGGCCTCCACGCGGTGCAGCGCGCTCGACCAGACCAGCGTGCCGGCGCCCTTTTCGGGGGCCAGGGCGATGGCGCGGCGCAGCGCATCCTTGCCCTCCCGCAGGTGCAGGATCGGGGTGAAGACGGGCGGAAGCGGTTCGAGGCGGCTGGTTCGCATGGGTCAGGGCGCATATATGGCGCCGGGACGATGAGGGAAAGCGGCATGGCCGATCGCGTGGTGTTCGTGTGCAGTTGCGAGGAGACGATGCCGATCGATGCGGCGGCGATCGCGCGCGGCTGCGGCGGGCGCGTGCGCGAGGCCGAGCAACTGTGCGCGGCGCAGCTGGACCGTTTCAAGGCGGCGCTGGGCGAGGGCGTGCCGGTGACGGTGGGCTGCACCGCCATGGCGCCTGTCTTCGCCGAAGCCGCGGAGGATGCCGGCGCCGAGGTGCCACTGACCTTCGTCGATATCCGCGAGCTCGCCGGCTGGTCGCGCGAGGCGAAGCGCACGGGACCCAAGATGGCGGGGATGCTCGCCGCCGCGGCGGAACCGATGCCCCCGGTCGCACTCGTGCCGATGAAGAGCGCGGGTGTCGCGCTGGTGCTGGGGCGGGATGTGGTGGCGATCGATGCGGCGGCCGTGCTGGCCGAAAAGCTGGACGTGACGGTGTTGCTCGACGGGCGCGAGGCGGTGGAGCCGCGCACGGGCGTGGCGTTTCCCGTCCTGGCCGGGCGGGTGCGCGCCGCCACCGGCTGGCTCGGCGCCTTCGAGCTGATGGTGGATGGCTATGCGCGGCCACGCCCCTCCTCGCGCACCGCCTATGAATGGGGACCGCCGCGCGACGGCGCGAAAAGCACCTGCGACGTGGTTGTGGATCTGCGTGGTGGCCCCGCGCTGTTCCATGAGACGCGGCAGGGCTATCTCCGGGCCGATCCGGCCGATGCCGCCGCCGTCGAGCGCGTGGTGCGCCAGGCCGGCGAGCTGGTGGGGGAATTCGACCAGCCGCGCTTCGTGGCCTTCGAGGCCGGGCTTTGCGCGCATGGGCGCAACCGCAAGACCGGCTGCACGCGCTGCCTCGATCTGTGCCCGACCGGCGCGATCACGCCGGGCAAGGACAGCGTGATCCTGAGTGCGGAGATCTGCGCCGGCTGCGGCGCCTGTGCCGCCGTGTGCCCGACCGGAGCGGCGCAATACGCGCTACCCCCGGCCGAGGCGATGGCGCGGCGCGTGCGTACGATGCTGCTGGGCTATGCCGAGGCCGGCGGGCGCGACGCGGTGGTGCTGTTCCATGATGCCGAGCACGGGCTGCCGCTGCTGACAGCGCTCGGCCGGTTCGGTGACGGGCTGCCGGCCAATGTGCTGCCGGTAAAGGTGAATGCGGTGTCCTCGCTCGACCTCGGGCTGCTGGTCGCACCGCTCGCCTGGGGTGCCGGGGCGGTGCGCGTGCTGATGCCGGCACGCCGGGCGGAGGGCGCCGAGGGCTTGCTGCGTAATTTCGGCTATGCGGCGGAGATCTGCGCCGGCCTTGGCCTGGGCGCAGATCGCGTGGCCGGGATCGAGCGCGACGATCCCTTCGCGCTGGGCGCCGACCTTTATGGCGCGACGCTGCTGCGCTGCGTGGCGAACCCCTCCCGCTTCCTCGCCCTCGGCGCACCGCGCGAGTTGCTGGCCGCGGCGCTGTCGGAGCTGCACCGCGCGGTGGCAAGTGATGTGTCCGTGGTGCCGCTCGGCACGCTGGCGCCGCTGGGGGCCGCGGTGGTGGATGCGGCGGGGTGCACGCTGTGCCTGGCCTGCACCAGCGCCTGCCCGGTCGGCGCCTTCACGGCGAACCCCGCGACCCCGGAGCTGCGCTTTCAGGAAGATGCCTGCGTGCAATGCGGGCTGTGCGTCGCGACCTGTCCGGAGAAGGTGATCTCGCTCGCGCCGCGGGTGAATTTCGCGCCCGAGGCGAAGACGCCGGTGGTGGTGAAGGCAGAGGCACCGGCGGTGTGCACGCGTTGTGCCAAGCCCTTCGGCACGGCGTCCTCCATCGCGCGGGTGAAGCAGAAGCTCGCGGGTCATTGGATGTTCGCCGACCCCGCGCGGCTCGCGGTGCTGGAGCTGTGCGAGGAATGCCGCATGGTGACCGCGAGCGAGGGTGGCATCGACCCCTATGCCGGACCGACGCGCCCGGTCACCAAGACCACCGAGGACTGGATGCGCGAGGCGGAGCGCGCGAAGCGGCGCGAGGAGGAGTAGCCTTCCCCGCGCCTCGGCGGCGGCGCAGAATGGCGCCAACGAACAGGGAGTTTTCGCCATGGCCGAGATGAACACGCGCGTGCTGCTGAAGCGCCGCCCGGTGGGCGCACCGGTGCCCGAGGATTTCGAGATCGCGACCGCGCCGCTGCCGGTGCCCGAGGACGGCCAGGTGCTGGTCCGCCACCGCTTCGTCTCGCTCGACCCCTACATGCGCGGGCGCATGTCGGACGCGAAATCCTACTCCGCACCCGTCGCGATCGGCGGCGTGATGGAGGCGGCCGCCGTGGGCGAGGTGGTGGAATCGCGCGACCCGCGCTTCCAGCCCGGTGATTCCGTGATGAACTCCATGGGCTGGCAGCAATGGGCGGCGGTGCCGGCGGGCAAGCTCATCAAGGTGGACCCGACGGAGGCGCCGCTCTCCGCCAATCTCGGCGTGCTCGGCATGCCCGGACTGACGGCCTGGGTGGGGCTTGAGGATATCGGCCAGCCCAAGGCCGGCGAGACGGTGGTGATCTCCGCGGCCTCGGGCGCGGTCGGCCAGGTGGCGGGACAGATCGCAAAACTGCGCGGGGCGCGCGTGGTGGGCATCGCCGGCGGGGTGCAGAAATGCGCCTTCATCATGGAGGCGCTGGGCTTCGACGCCGCGGTGGACCACCGCGCCGACCTCAACGCGCAGCTCGACGCCGCCTGCCCCGATGGCATCGACGTCTATTGGGAGAATGTCGGCGGCGCGGTGCAGGAAGCGGTCTTCCCGCGCTTCCGCGATTTCGGCCGCATGGTGATGTGCGGGATGATCTCGCAGTACAACATCGCGCCTGGTGCGGATGCCGCGGGCGCGCCGGCGGGGCCGAATCTGGGGCCGGTGGTGCGCAAGCGCCTGCGCATCCAGGGCTTCATCGTGTTCGACAGCGGCTGGCAGCGCTATGGCCAGTTCCGCGCGGAAATGCTGGGCTGGATGAACGCGGGCAAGCTGCATTGGCGGGAGGATGTGGTGGACGGGATCGAGAAGATGCCCCAGGCCTTCATCGGGCTGCTCAAGGGGGAGAATTTCGGCAAGCTGGTCGTCAAGGTGGGGTGATGCGGGGGGTCGTCTTCGCGATCCTGCTGGGGCTGGCAGCGCCGGCCCTCGCGCAGGGCAAGCCCGAGGCGCTGCCTCCTGCCGGCGCGGCGCCCGCGCCTGCACCTTCGGGCCCGCGCTGCGCGCCGCCGCTGGCCAATGGCTGCCTGGGGATGCAGTCCTCCTGCCAGATGGCCTGTCCGGGGATCTGGAGCACGAACCCCTCCGCGCCGGCCTTCACGCCGACCGACCGAGCCGGGTGCATGCAGCGCTGCCTGATGCAGTACAATCGCTGCATGACCCAGTACGGCTGTTACTGAGCCGGCTTCAGCTCGCGCCGCCGGAACAGCCCCACCGCCTTGCTGATCAGCGGGTACCCCGCGATGCCGATCGCCAGGGTCATGATCCCGCCGCACAGCCAGTTCTGGAAGAACACCCCCGTCGACCCCTGGCTGAGCAGCAGCGACTGGCGGAAGCTTTCCTCCGTGCGGTCGCCCAGCACCAGCGCGAGCACCAGCGGCGCCAGGGGATAGTCCAGCTTCTTCATCACGTAGCCGATGACGCCGAAGATCAGCATCAGCACGATGTCGAATTCCGCGGTGTTCACCGTGTAGGCACCGATCGCGCAGACCATCAGGATGATTGCCGCGATGATGCTGAACGGCACGCGCAGGATGGCCGCGAACCACGGCACGCAGGCGAGCACGATGATCAAGCCCACCACATTGCCCAGATACATCGAGGCGATGAGGCCCCAGACGAAATCCTTTTGCTCGACGAACAGCATCGGCCCCGGCTGCAGGCCCCACATGATGAGACCGCCGAGCAGCACGGCCGCGGTGGGCGAGCCCGGTACGCCGAGGGCCAGCATGGGCAGCAGCGCCGACGTCCCCGCCGCATGCGCCGCGGTCTCAGGAGCGATGACGCCCTCGATGCGGCCCTTCCCAAAACTCTCCGGGTCGCGCGCGGTGCGCCGCGCGACGCCGTAGCTCATGAAGCTCGCCGGCGTCGCGCCGGCCGGGGTGATGCCCATCCAGCAGCCGATGACCGAGCTGCGCAGCGCCAGCGCCCAGTGCTTCGGCAGCTGCTTCCAGGTCTGCAGCACGATGCCCATGGAGAGCTTCGCGCGCGCTCCCTTGAAGCTCAGCCCTTCCTCGATGCTGACGAGGATTTCCGACAGCCCGAACAGCCCGATGACCACGACCAGGAAGTCGATCCCCCGCATCAGCTCCATCGAGCCGTAAGTCATGCGCAGCGTCCCCGTGACGCCATCCATCCCCACGGCGGCGAGCAGGAAGCCCGCCATCATCGCCGCCAGCGCCTTCAGCGGCGATCCCTTCGACAACCCGATGAAGCTTGCAAACGACAGCACCATCACCGCGAAGAATTCCGGCGGCCCGAACCGCAACGCGAACTGCGCGACCAGCGGCGCGAGGAAGGTGATCAGGATCACCGCGAACAGAGCGCCGACGAAGCTCGACGTGAAGGCCGCCGTCAGTGCCTCCCCGGCGCGGCCCTGCTGCGCCATCGGATAGCCGTCGAAGGTGGTGGCCACCGACCATGGCTCGCCGGGGATGTTGAACAGGATCGAGGTGATCGCACCCCCGAACAGCGCGCCCCAGTAGATACAGGACAGCATGATGATCGCCGAAACGGGCGGCATCGCGAAGGTCAGCGGCAGCAGGATGGCGATGCCGTTGGCGCCCCCCAATCCCGGCAGCACGCCGATGATCACGCCCAGCACGATGCCGGCCACCATGAGCAACAAATTCTGCGGCTGCAGGACGACCCCGAAGCCCTGCATCAGCAGGCCGATCTCTTCCATAGGCGCTAAAACCCCAAGGCGTCTTCGAGCGGGCCCTTGGGGAGCGCGACGAGGAACCAGATTTCGAAAATGATGAAGGTCACCACCGCGGCCGCCACGCCCGAGGCCAGCGACGTGACCCATCGGAAGCCGCCGAACCGCGCCATGAAGAAGCCGATCAGCAGCGCGGAGGGCAAGTAGATGCCGGCGAAGGGAATGACCGCCACATAGATGGTGGTGGGCAGAAGCACAGAGCCTACCAGGCGCAGCTGCGCCCAGGTGGCGAAGGGCGCCGCGTCGCGCGTGGCGAGCGCGCTGACCAGGTTGCCCACGCTCGCGAGGATCAGGATCACGCCGAGGATCAGCGGGAAATAGCCCGAGCGTGGGCCGTCGGAGGACCATCCGGCGCCGATGCGCAGGCTGTCCTGAATCGCGAGGGCGCCCATGGCGATGAGCACCAGGGCGAAGGCGATTTCCATGGAGCGGCGGGTGATCACGGACGACAGCATGGGGGAATGAAGTCCCCCAAACCCCCTACTTTTATTTTTGATGTATTGGTGCTCGTGGCGTGGCCAGTACCAAATGATAAAAATGAAAGATTGGGGGTCTGCGGGAAATTCTTTTCCCCCATGCTTGCTTGCCGCCGCATCACCCCCCGGCCCCGATGAACCCGGCCTCCTGCATCAGCGAGCGATGCCGCACTTCTTCCTCCGTCAGCCAGGCGCGGAAGGCCTCGCCGGCGAGCATCGTCGTGTTGAACGCGCCGGTCGCCATCAGCTCCCGCCACTCCGGCGTCGCCACCACGCGGCCCAGCAGGTCGCTGTAGAAGGCAAGCTGCGGCGGCGTCAGACCCGGCGCGGCGAAGATGCCGCGCAGCATCAGGTACTCGACGTCCAGACCGGCTTCCTTCGCGGTGGGGATGTCCTGCCAGCCCATCGTCTCGGTGATGCGGCCCTCGCCGGGCAGGCGCGTGCGGTCGAACACGCACAGCGGCCGCAGCGTGCCGGAGCGCCAGTGCGTGACGGCCTCGATCGGGTTGTTCACCGTGCAATCGATGTGGTTGCCGACCAGTTGGGTCGCCACCTCGCCACCGCCGCGGAACGGGACGTAGGTGAAGGTGCTGCCGGTCGCGCGCTGGATCGCGACGGTGATGATCTGGTCTTCCTGTCGCGACCCGGTGCCCCCCATGCGCATGCGCTGGGTGCCGCTCGCGGCGACGAACTCGGCCAGGGTGGTCCAGGGCGAGGCGGCGTTCACCCACAGGCAGAACTCGTCGAGTGCGAGCATCGCGACCGGCGTCAGGTCGCGCCAGGAAAACGGGATGCCGGTGGACAGCGGCGTGGTGAACAGGTTGGACAGGGTGATGACGAGCACATGAGGGTTGGCGCGCGCGTTGCGGGCTTCGAGGAAGCCCTCGGCGCCGGCGCCGCCGGGCTTGTTCACCACCATCATCGGCTGCCGCATCAGGGAATGGCGCGTGATGATGCCCTGGATGATGCGCGCCATCTGGTCGGCCCCACCCCCCGTGCCCGCCGGCACGATAAGCTGCACGGGGCGCTGGGGTTCCCAGGCGCGCTGGGCCTGGACCGCGGGCGCGGCCAGAAGCCCGGCGGCGAGGGCCGGAAGATGTCGACGCAGCAGCATGCGGGCGGACCTTTCGTATTCAGGCGTCACCGGAATAACGCTCGCGTGCGCGACGGGTAAGCCGCACGCCGCGTAAAGCCGTGCAGCGGTTGTAAAGCCGTGTAAATCGTGTGCAGTGGCCGTGCCCGGCTTCACCCAAAATTATTCCGCGCCGGCGACACTCGCGCTTCACTCCTCAACGGGGCAGCGCCGTGGACTTCATCAGCGACATCCTGACCGAGCATCCGGTCGAACGCAGCAATATCGGCCACGCCTTGTCGTCGCTGCGCAAGCATCTGGGCATGGCGGTCGCCTATGTTTCTGAATTCCAGGGCGACGAGACGGTGTTCCGCGACGTCGACGCGCCGGGGCTGGAGGCGGTGATCAAGCCCGGCGACCGGCGCTCGCTCGACGATGTCTATTGCCGGCACATCCTGGCAGGCCGCCTGCCCGAACTGATCCCCGACACGGGCGCGAACGCCTTTGCGCAGAAGCTGCCGATCACGCATGACAGCCAGATCGGCGCCCATATGAGCGTGCCGGTGCGCCTCGAGGATGGCAGCGTCTACGGCATGTTCTGCTGCCTGAATTTTTCGCCCGACCCCAGCCTCAACGACCGCGACCTGCAGATGATGCGCGTCTTCGCCGACCTCACCGCGCGCCAGCTGGGCGAGGAGGCGGCGGGAAAGCGCGTGGCGACGGACAAGCGCGACCGGGTGGCCGCGGTGCTGCGCGACCAGGCCTTCCGCATGGTGTTCCAGCCGATCTGGGATTTTGCGGAGGACCGTCCCCTCGGCTTCGAGGCGCTGTGCCGGTTCAGCGCGGAGCCCTACCGCACCCCCGACATCTGGTTCGCCGAGGCCGACGAGGTCGGGCTGGGACGGGAGATGGAGCTGGCCGCGATCGAGGTGGCGCTGGCCGCGGGCGCGGTGCTGCCGCGCGGCTGCTACATCTCGGTCAATGCCTCGCCGGCGCTGATCCTGAGCGGGCGCCTGGC
Organism: Plastoroseomonas arctica; assembly: GCF_018128965.1. Lineage (GTDB taxonomy): Bacteria > Pseudomonadota > Alphaproteobacteria > Acetobacterales > Acetobacteraceae > Plastoroseomonas > Plastoroseomonas arctica. The sequence goes on along the minus strand of NZ_JAAEDH010000002.1, from coordinate 341,165 downwards.
TGCCGCCCTGCGCCGGCATCCCGGACGCCGCGTCGTCGTGGAGGTGACCGAGCACGCGCCGGTCGCGGATTACGCAAAACTGCTGTGGGAATGCGCGCGGCTGCGCGAGACCGGCGCGCGGATCGCAGTGGATGACGCGGGTGCCGGCTATGCCGGGCTGCAGCACATCCTTCAGCTGCGCCCCGACATGATCAAGCTGGACATCGCGCTCGTGCGTGCGATCGACACCGATCCGGCGCGGCGCGCGCTGGTCTCCGCGCTGATGTTCTTCGCCGAGGAGACCGGCTGCCTAATGGTCGCCGAGGGGATCGAGACGCAGGCGGAGCTCGACATCCTGCGCAAGCTCGGCGTGCATTGCGGGCAGGGGTATCTGTTCAGCCGGCCGCTGCCGATCGAGGCGGCGGTGGCGATGGTGGAGGGTCCGAAGGCGATGCGCCGGGTGGGCTGAGCCTCAGGCGACGCGCTTGGCCTTCGGCGTGCGCGGGGTCTCGAAGCCCAAAAAGTCGAAGCTCGCCTTCATGTGCGGCGGCAAGGGCGCGGCGACCGAAATGGTGCCGCCCTCCGGGTGCGGCAGCACGATGGCCCGCGCGTGCAGATGCAGCTGCCCCGACAGGCCCTCGATCTGCGCGATGGCGCCGCCATACTTGCCGTCGCCGAGGATGGGGGTGCCGAGGGCGGCCGCCGTGTGCACGCGCAGCTGATGGGTGCGCCCGGTGTGCGGCTTCAATTCCAGCCAGGCGGCGCGGCGCTGCGCCGTGTCCATGACCTTGTAGTAGGTGATGGCGTGCACGCCCTCGCCATCGGCCACCGGCTCGGTGCGTTCGCCGCGGGGCCCGCCGATCTTGGCCAAGGGCAGGTCGATGCGGCCTTCGAGGATGTCGGGGCGGCCGATCGTGATGGCCCAGTAGGTCTTCTCCGCTTCGCGCGAGCGGAAGGCGCCGGCGAGTTTCGCGGCCGCCTTGGGGTGGCGGGCGAGCAGCAGCACCCCGGTGGTGTCGCGGTCCAGGCGATGAACCAGGTGAGGCCGGTGGTCGGAACCGAAGCGCAGCGCGTCCAGCATGCCGTCCAGGTGCCGCTTGATGCCCGGCCCGCCCTGCACCGGCAGGCCGAAGGGCTTGTTCAGCACGATCATGCTCTCGTCGCGGTACAGCACGGATTGCACCAGGTCCTTGGCGTCGTGCTCGGAGACGAAGCGCTCCCCCACCGCGCGCGGCGGCGGCGCGTCGGGCAGCGGTGGGATGCGGATGGTCTGCCCGGCGGTCAGGCGGGTGGAGGTCTCGGCGCGGGCGCCGTCGACACGGATCTGGCCCGTGCGCAGCATCTTCTGCAGCGCGCCCTGGGTCAGTTGCGGGTAGTGGCGGCGGAACCAGCGGTCGAGCCGGCTATCGGCCTCGTTCGGGTCCACGGGTCGGGTGATGACGCTCATGCGGGTGTGTAGGGCGAATTGATGCCCTGCTGCTACTCTGGGCCGACATGGCAGGGAGGAATGGCATGGCCGATGATATCGCACCGGTGCCGCATGACCGGGCGGCGCTGACGGTTTCGATCGTGGTCCCCGATGCCGTGGCCGCCATCGCCTTCTACGTCGCGGTGTTCGACGCGGTGGAGGATTTCCGCCTGGTCGAGCCCTCCGGGAAGGTCGGCCATGCCGAGCTGCTGATCGGCGGCACGCGTCTGATGGTCTCCGATCCCTATCCCGAGCATGGCGCGCCGGTGCCCAAGGGTGGGCCGCCCTCGATGCGGCTGCACCTCTATGTGCCCGACGTGGATGCGACCATGGAGCGCGCGATCGCCGCGGGGGGCGTGCTGCGCCAGCCGGTGCAGGACCAGTTCTATGGCGACCGCAGCGGCACCGTCTCCGACATCGCGGGACACGCGTGGAACATCGCGAGCCGGCGCGAGCATGTCAGCCCCGAGGAGATGCAGCGCCGCTGGGACGCGATGATGCAGGCACCGGAGCAGGCGCCGCAGCTGTGACCGGTCAGCGCCGCGCCAGCCCGAAGCAGATGGCGAAGGCGGCCAGCGCGAAGACCAGGCTTGCCGCGACATAGGCGGCCGCAAGCGCCGGCGAGCGTTCCCACAGCAGCCCGGTCTCCAGCGAGAAGGCGGAGAAGGTGGTGAAGCCGCCGAGCACGCCGGTGACCAGGAACAGCCGCCACTCGCCGCCGATGCCGAGCCCCGCCACCACGCCGATCAGCGCGCTGCCGAGCACGTTGATCGCCAGCGTCCCCCAGGGAAACGCGACCCCGAACTGCGCGATGGACGCGAGCGTCAGCAGGTAGCGCGCCACCGAGCCCAGCGCGCCGCCGAGCGCGACGCACAGCACGCCAGTGAGCGTCATCGCCCCAGGAAGCGCGCGATCCGCGCCGGCGCCTCGGCGATCAGCGCGGCGTCGCCGCAATAGGACAGGCGCATGAAATGCGCGCCGCGCCCGGGGTCGAAGTCGAGCCCCGTGGTGGCCGCGATCCCGGCCTCGGCGAGCAGCCGCGCGGTGAAGGCCACGCTGTCGTTGCTCAGCGCGGAGATGTCGCACCACAAATAGAAGGCGCCATCGGCGGCGGCGATGCGGTCGATGCCGGCGCGCGGCAGCCCGTCGAGCAGCAGCGCGCGGCTGGTCGCATAGGCGGCTTTGCGGCCTTCCAGCTCCGCCACGCAATCCATCGCCGCCTCGGCCGCGACCTGGGCGATGTGCGGGGCCGAGATGAACATGTTCTGCGCGAGGCGCTCGACCGGGCGGGCGAGGTCCTCGGGCAGCACCAGCCAGCCCACGCGCCAGCCGGTCATCGACCAGTATTTCGAGAAGGAATTCACCACGATGGCCGAGGGGCTCAGCGCGGCAGCGGTGCTCTCCGCCACCGTGCCCCAGGTGAGGCCGTGGTAGATCTCGTCGGAGATCAGCCGCACGCCCGCGGCGTGGCACCAGGCGGCGATGGCGGCCAGGGCCTCGGGCGCCAGCATGGTGCCGGCGGGGTTGCACGGCGAGGCGATGATCAGCCCCGCCGGGCGCGGGTGCAGCGCCTCGAGCATGGCGAGCGTGGGCTGGAAGCGCGTGGCCGCATCGCAGGGCAGGATCTGCGGGCGCATGCCAAGCGCGGTCAGGATGTTCGCGTAGGGCGGGTAGAAGGGCGCGGCCATGGCGATGGCGTCACCCGCCTCGAAGGCGGCGAGGAAGGCGAGCGGGAAGGCGCCCGAGGCACCCACCGTCACCGCGATGCGCGCGGGCGGCACCGACGCGCCGTAGTGTTCGGCATAGTGGCGCGCGATGCGCGCACGCAGCGAGGGCAGGCCGAGCGCCTCGGTGTAGCCCATCGGGGCATTCGCCTGCAGCGCTCGCATCGCCGCATCCACGGCGCCCTGCGGTGCGCCGAGGCCGGGCTGGCCGACCTCCATGCGCAGGATGCCCGGCGCGCCGGCCGGCTGTGCCGCCGCCCGCGCATTGGCGGCGGCGATCACGTCCATCACCAGGAAGGGCGGGGTTGCGGCCCCGCGCCCGACCTTCAGGGGCATGTCAGCGGGGCGCGGCGCCGGCGGCGAGGCCGCTGCCGCGCGGATCGGCCGCGATCACGCACTCATCGGGCCTCCCCGGAAGGTAGCGCGGGCAGGACGCCACCACGGCGCGGGCATAGGCGGGCACGCCGCCCGGGATCGCATCCTGCGCGGCCGCCCCGCGCAGCAGCCGGCTGGTCGCGAGTGCCGCCGCGTATGGCGCCGCCTCCTGCCCCGACGCCGCGACCGCGAGGCGGAAGGCGCGCAGCGGCTGGTTGTGGCTGAGGGTCACCGCCAGCGGTGCGGGCAGGATCGCCCCGACATTCGGCGCGGCGGCGAGGATGATGCCGGTGCCCGGCGCCACGCGCCCGGTGCCGAACAGGTTGTTCATCGAGAAGGCACAGGCGACCGCATTGCCGTCGCGGTCGAAGGTGACCAGGCCCGTCGAGGCACCCCCGCCAGGCGGCCCGCCATCGGCATTGGCGCCGCCGGCGGCGAGCGCTTCAAAGCTGCGCGCCGTATAGGCGTCGCTGCCGGTCGGCAGGAAGGAAATGGTGTCGTTGCCCTGGCGCGCGGTCACCGGGGGAACCAGCCGCGCGATGCCGGCGCGCATGTCGTCGACGGTGAGCCCGCCGCCGGCGCTGAGGCTCGCCTCGGCGAGGCGCCGCGCCAGCGTGCCCTGGTGGATGTCGCCCGGGCCGGTGGTGCGGATCGCCGAGAGCGAAAGCGCGAGGTCGCGTTGGATGAGCTGCGCGCCCTCGCCGACCGGCTCGCCATTCGCGCCGGCGAAGATGGCGCGCGCCTGCGGGTCGGCGAACAGCGGTGCGGCGACCGCGGCGAGGTCGGCGGCGAAGGCGCGCGAGACCGGGTTGCCTTCGCGCGCCAGGTCCTCGGCCGGGCGGATGAGTTCCTCGAAGCGCAGGCGGCCGCCGCGCGTGTGCAGTGCGAACAGACCGCGCGCCAACATCGGAACGGCGGCCGGGCGGTCGGCGCCCGACGCCATGCTCCTCCGGGCGCCGGCCTCGAACAGGATGGCCTGGGTCTCGCCGCGCGACTGCTCGAAGACCAGGCAGGCGCCGCCGCCGCCGAGCCCGGCGCGGGAGGGCAGGGTGACGCTGAGCGCGAAGCCGGCCGCGACTGCCGCATCCATCGCCGAGCCGCCGGCCGAGAGGGTGTCGCGCGCGATCAGCGCCGCGCGCGGCTCCTCCGCCGCGGCGCCGCCGAGGAAGCCGCGCACGAAGCCGGCCTGCCCACGTTCGACCGTCGGGCCCGAGAAAACGCTGCAGCCGCCGAGGAGAAGCGTGGCGGCGCCGAAAAGGAGAGTGCGCAGCGTTTCGTTCCCTATGTTGCCAAGGATTGACGGTGGGGATTAGACGCCTTCTCGGTGCCGGGCAACCGGACCTTCGTGCCAACGTTTCCCGATGCTCGCACAATGTCGCAAAAATAAAAGAGTGGGTTCGGGGAAATTCCTTTCCCCGACCTGTGGTCAAAGGATCCTTCGATGCTCCGCCTTCTGCCGCTGCTGCTGCTCCTCGCATCCCCCCTCGCGGCGCAGGAGACGTTCACCGCGGAGCAGCGCGGGGCGGTCGTGGACATCCTCCGCCGCGCGCTGCGCGAGGACCCCTCCATCCTGCGCGAGGCGCTGGCATCCCTGGAGGCCGCCGAGACCCGCGACCGCGCCCTGGCCGCCGCCCAGGCGCTGGCCGCCGAGTCCGACGCGCTGGCGCGCAACCCGGCCGACGTGGTGCGCGGCAACCCGCGCGGCGACGTGACGGTGGTGGAGTTCTTCGACGTGCGCTGCGGCTATTGCCGGCAGCTCACCCCCGCGATCGCCGAGCTGATCCGGCGCGACCCGCAGGTGCGCTTGGTGCTGAAGGACCTGCCGATCCTGGGGCCGAATTCGGTCGTGGCGGCCCGCGCGCTAATCGCGGCGCAGCGCCAGGGCAAGTATGGCGAGCTGCACGACGCGCTCATGGCGCTCACCGGCGAGGTGGCGGAGCCGCAAATCCGGCGCGAGGCGGAGCGGCTGGGCCTCGACTGGGCACGCCTGCGCCGCGACATGGATGACGCGGCCGTGACCGCGCGGATCGACGCGAACCTGGCGCTGGCCCGGCGGATCGGGGTGGAGGGCACGCCGGCCATGGTCATCGGGGACCGCCTTGTGGGCGGCGCCGTCCCGGTTGCGGCGCTGGTGCAGCTGGTGAGCGATGCGCGCGCGGCACGCCGGCCGTGATGCTGTCCCTGGTGATCGCACCCGGTTACGCCGCGTGATAGCATACATTCCATGAGCCCGAATGAGCTGCGGCCTGAGGGGCCGCTCGACCCGTACCGTGCCCGCCAGGCATCGGCGGCCGAGCCGCCGCGCCCCAAGGCGAAGCCGCCGCGCAAGCCGCGCCGCGGCTGGGGCCTGCTGCGGATCATGGTGGTGCTTGGCGCCGGGCTGCTCGTGGCCGGGAGCGTCGGCGGCTACGGCTTCTACCGGGTGATCGTGCAGGACCTGCCCGACTACCGCTGGCTCGCCGATTACGAGCCGCCGCAGATGAGCCGCATCTACGCCGCCGACAGCCGGCTGATGGCGGAGCTGGCCACGGAACGGCGGGTGTTCATCCCGATCGAGGCCATCCCGCGCCGCCTGCAGCAGGCTTTCGTCAGTGCCGAGGACCAGCGCTTCTGGGAACACCACGGCGTCGACCCCATCGGCATCCTGCGTGCCGGGCTGACGGCCGTGGAGCAGATGGGATCCGGCCGGCGCATGGGGGGTGCGTCCACCATCACCCAGCAGGTCGCGAAGAACATGCTGGTGGGCGCGGACCGCACCTTCGCGCGCAAGATCCGCGAGGCCATCCTCGCCGTGCGCATCGAGCAGACGCTGAGCAAGGAGCGCATTCTCGAGATCTACCTCAACGAGATCTTTCTCGGCCAGCAGGCCTATGGCGTGGCGGCGGCGGCGCAGAACTACTTCGGCAAGTCGCTCGACGAGCTGACGCTGGCCGAGATGGCGTTCCTCGCGGTGCTGCCCAAGGCGCCCAACAACTACAACCCGCAGCGCTTCGCTGAGGCCGCGCGCGTGCGCCGTGACTGGGTGCTGGACCGCATGGTCGAGGATGGCGCGATCACCGCCGCCGAGGCCACGGCCGCGAAGGCCGAACCCATCCTCGCCCGCCCGCAGCGGCGCCCCGACATGGTGACCGCCGGCCAGCATTTCTCCGAGGATGTGCGGCGCGAGCTGGTGCAGCGCTTCGGCGCCGAGCAGACCACCATGGGCGGCCTGGTCGTGCGCACCAGCCTCGAACCCCCACTGCAGGCTGCGGCCGAGCGCGCGCTGCGCGACGGGCTCACCGCCTATGACCGCCGCCGCGGTGGCTGGCGCGGTGGCGTGGCGCGGATCGCCGCCGGGGCCACCGAATGGATGCCGGCGCTGGAAGCCGTGACCCGCCCGCCCGGGATGGCCGCGGAATGGCGCCTCGCCGTCACGCTCGAGGTGCGCGACCGCGAGGCGCGGCTGGGCTGGCTCGAACGGCCCGACCCGCGCGCGCCCGCGGTGGCGCGCACCGGCACGCTGGGCCTCGAGGAACTGGGCTGGGCGCGCGCGGTGATCCCGCCGCCGCCGGGGCAGGCGGGCGTGTTTCAGCTCGCCACCCAGGGCACGCGGCTGGGTGCGGCGCCGCGCCGCATGGGCGACGTGCTGGAAGTGGGCGACGTGGTGATGGTGGAGCCCGCGCCGGTGCCGGCGGCGCAGGCCGCACTCGCCAATCGCGGGGTCCGGGTGAACCTGCGCCAGATGCCCGCGGCGGAGGGTGCGATCGTCGCACTCGATCCCAACACCGGGCGCGTGCTGGCGATGGTGGGCGGCTACAGCTTCGAGCGCAGCTGGTTCAACCGCGCGACCCAGGCGATGCGCCAGCCCGGCTCCTCCTTCAAGCCCTTCGTCTACATCTCCGCGCTGAGCATGGGCATCCCACCGAACCAGATGCTGCTCGACGAGCCGATCGAGATCGCGACGCCGCAGGGGCTGTGGCGGCCAGCCAATTATTCGGGCGGGGCGCGCGGCTGGGTCACCATGCGCCAGGCGATGGAAGCCAGCCTCAACATGGTGACGGTGCGCCTTGCGCAGCACGTGGGCATGGAGCGGATCAGCCAGACGGTGGCGGATTTCGGGGTGATCCCGAACATGCCGCGCTACCTGGCCATGGCGCTGGGCGCGGGCGAGACCACGCCGATGCGCATGGCGACCGGCTATGCGAGCTTCGTCAATGGCGGCCGAGCGGTGACGCCGACGCTCATCGATTCCGTGCAGGACCGTCGCGGCCGGGTGATCTGGCGCGCCGATGCGCGGCAATGCGAACCGGCCTGCGACGCCGGGCCCGATGCCGGCCCCCCGACGCTCGCCGGCGAGCGTCGCCAGGTGGTCGATCCCATCGCCGCCTACCAGATGGTCTCGCTGCTGCAGGGCGTGGTGCAGCGCGGCACCGGCACGCGCGCGGCGACCGGGATGACGCGCCCGATCGCGGGCAAGACGGGCACGACCGATGATTATCGCGACAATTGGTTCGTGGGCTTCACCCCGGACATCGTGATCGCCGTCTGGCTCGGCTACGACGACAGCCGCAGCCTCGGGCCCAACGAGGCGGGCGGTTCCAACGCGGCGCCGATCTTCCGCGAGGTGCTGCAGGCTGCCCTGACGGATAGCCCCGCAGTGCCGTTCCGCGCCCCGCCCGGCGTGGCGCTGGTGCGCATCGCGGTCGGCAACGGCACCATCCTCGAAGCCTTCCGTCCGGGCACCGACACCACCGGGCAGCGTCGCCTGGGCGAAGGTGCCGGCGGGGGCGGCAGCGGAGGTGGCCTCGACTCCGCGCTGGGCGGGCTCTATTGAGCGCGCCATCATGAGAGCAGACGCCACGAACTTGCAGGAGCAGATCGCCGCATCGGTGACGCTGCTGAGGAGGCATCTTTGACTGGGATGCCGCACTCCGACGCCTGGATGAGCTGAACGCGAAATCCGAAGACCCCGAGCTCTGGACCAAGGCCGCCGAGGCGCAGGCCCTGATGCAGGAACGCAACCGCCTCGCCGACCAGGTGGATGGCGTGAAGCGACTCGAGCAGGCGGTGGCCGATGCCATCGAGCTGATCGAGATGGCCGAGGCGGAAGCCGATGCCGGCACCGCCGACGAGGCGGTGCGCGAGCTTGAATCGCTCGCCGAGGAAGCCAAGCGGCGCGAGATCGAGAGCCTGCTCTCGGGCGAGGCCGACCAGAACGACGCCTATATCGAGATCAATGCGGGGGCCGGCGGCACCGAGGCGCAGGACTGGGCGCAGATGCTGATGCGCATGTACACGCGCTGGGCGGAACGGCGCGGCTTCAAGGTGCAGCTCACCGAGGAGAGCGAGGGAGAGCAGGCCGGCATCAAGTCGGCGACGCTGCTGGTCACGGGGCCGAGCGCCTATGGCTGGCTGAAGACGGAATCGGGCGTGCATCGGCTGGTGCGCATCAGCCCCTTCGACGCCGCCGCGCGCCGCCAGACCAGTTTTGCCTCCGTCTACGTCTTCCCGGTAATCGACGACAAGATCGTCATCGAGATCAACCCTGCCGACATCCGCACCGACACCTTCCGCGCCTCGGGTGCTGGCGGCCAGCACGTGAACAAGACGGATTCCGGGGTGCGCTTCACCCATATTCCGACGGGGATCGTCGCCGCTTCGACCCAGGACCGCAGCCAGCACAAGAACCGCGCGATCGCGATGGAGATGCTCAAGGCGCGGCTGTATGAACTCGAGCTGCGCAAGCGCGAGGCGGTGAGCGATGCGATCGAGGCCGGCAAGACCGATATCGGCTGGGGCCACCAGATCCGCAGCTACGTCCTCCAGCCCTACCAGATGGTGAAGGACCTGCGCACGGGCATCGAGAAGGGCAATCCGGCGGCGGTGCTGGATGGCGACCTGGATGCCTTCATGGCGGCCGCGCTGGCGAGCCGCGTGGGTGCCACGCGCAGCGAGGCGAGCGCGAGGGCGGAGTGATCGTCCAGCGTCCCTTCTACCGCCACATCGGCGTTGTCGTGATGGAGGCGGCGGACGGCGCGTCGCTGGTGCGGCTTGAGCCGATGGCGGAGACGGCGAACATCCGCGGCGACGTGCATGGCGGGGCGATGGCCACCATGCTCGATGCGGCGCTGGTGAATGCGGCGCGCTCCGTCCTGCCCGAAGGCAGCGGGGCGGCGACGGTCAGCCTCTCGATCAACTACCTCGCACCAGGACAGGGCACGCTGATGGCGCGCGGCCGCGTGGTGCGTGGCGGGCGTAGCCTGGTTTCGGCCGAGGCCACCATCACAGACGCTGACGGCGCGGTGGTGGCCCAGGCGATCGGCACGCTTCGCGCGATCGCGCCCAAGGCCTGAACCGCCCCCCTGGTCGCGCGCTGACCACGGGGCCATGATGCCGTGAAATCCGTGGGAGAGAGACAATGGCCGCACGCATCGCAATCATGGGCACCGGCGCGGTCGGAGCCTATGCCGGCGCGCACATGGCGCAGGCCGGCGAGGACGTCACCTTCATCGACATGTGGCCTGAGAATGTGGAGGCGATGCGCGCCAACGGCTTGCGCGTGACCCACCTGCGCGACGTGCCAGAATTCGTGACACCGGTGACGGCGCTGCACCTGACCGAGGTGCAGAAGATCAGCCGCGGCCAGCCCTTCGACATCGTCTTCATCTGCACGAAATCCTACGACACCGAATGGGCCGCGGTGATGATGCGGCAATACCTGGCCCCCGGCGGCTTCATGGTGTCCCTGCAGAACTGCATGAACGAGGCGACCATCGCGGGCGTGGTCGGCTGGGGCCGCACGCTGGGTGCGATCGCGAGCTCGATCACCGTCGATCTCGCCTTGCCCGGCCATGTGAAGCGCGCCTCGGGGAAGGGCGGTGCGGCGCACACCGTCTATCGCGTGGGCGAGGTGCATGGCCGTATCACGGACCGCGCAAAGGAAGTGGCACGCCTCTGCGCCTTGTCCGACAGCACGCTCGTCACGACGAATCTGTGGGGCGAGCGCTGGTCGAAGCTGGTGACCAACGCGATGGCCAACGGGTTGTCCGCCTGCACCGGCATGATCAGCCGCGACACGCTGATGAACGATGCGCTGCGCCGCTTCGGCGCGCGGCTGGGCTCGGAGGCGATCCGCACCGGCCAGGCGCTGGGCTATTCGCTGGAGGAGGTCCACCACATGGACCCCGAGACCATCGCCAAGGCCGGCGAGGGCGATCCCGAGGCACTGGCCGAATACGACGCCCACCGCCTGGCCGAAGCCGCCAAGGGCGGCGGCGCGCATCGCCCCTCGATGGGCCAGGACATGGTGAAGGGAAGGCGGACCGAGATCGCGTTCATCAATGGCTACATCGTGGACCGCGCGGCCGAGATCGGCATCGAAACGCCGGCCAACGCCGCGCTGACCCGCATCGTGCAGCAGGTCGAGCGCGGCGAGCTGCAGCCCGGCCCCGAGCACATCCTGAACCTGCGCCTCAATTAGGTCTCGCTTCCAGCAGGTGCCAAAAAGCCAAAAATAAAAGATGGGGGTCCGGGGGAATTCTTTCCCCCGGCCTTGCTTTCCGTGTGTACGGACCAGAGAGTCCATCCATGGACAAACCCCGCACGCGTGACGCGGTGCAGACCCGCCGCGCCATCCTGGACGCCGCCACCGCCGAGTTCAGCGAGAAGGGCTTCTCCGGTGGCCGTGTCGACGACATCGCCGCGCGGACCGCCACGACCAAGCGCATGATCTACTATTATTTTGGCGGCAAGGAGCAGCTCTACGCGGCCGTCCTGGAGGAGAAATACGGCGATATCCGCGATGCCGAGGCGGCCGGGAACCTCGACGCGCTGCCGCCGCTCGACGCGTTGCGGCGCCTGGTGGAATTGACCTTCGACCATCATGCGGCGCGCCCGGAATTCGTCCGGCTGGTGACGGTGGAGAACATCCACGAGGCGAGCCATGTGAAGACCTCGCCCACCATCCGCAAGCGCAATGCGGCGGTGATCGGCGCCATCCGCGCGCTGCTGGATCGCGGCGAGGCGGCGGGGGTGTTCCGCAAGGGCGTGGACCCGCTGGACCTGCATCTGCTGATCACGGGGTTCTGCTTCCATCGCGTGTCGAACCGGCACACGCTGTCGGCGATCTTTGGGCAGAACCTGCACAGCCGGCCGCGCGCGGCGGCGCATCGGCGGATGATCGCCGATGCGGTGCTGCGCTACATGGCGCCCTGACCCGGGGGGCGGCCCCGGGCGCGGATCAGTTGGATTTCAGACGGTTCGCCAGGCGCTCGGTGTCGTTGGCGCGGGTGACCATGCCGTACTCCTCGCCCAGCAGCACGGCGAGCGCTTCGTCCGCCGGGTTGCCGCCGGATGCGACGTTGAATTGGGCGGTGTGGCAGTGCAGCAGTGTCGCGGCCGCCTGCAGGCGGTGCACGCCGCGCGTCCCCCTTGCGAACTTGTAGATGCCCTTGGCGGAGCGCTTCAGACGATCGGCCACCGTCACCGTGACGCCGAGACCGGCGCCGGCAACCGCGCCGCCGATCCCGCCCAACGCGGTGCCGAGGACAGGCACCACGGAGCCGATCGTCGCGCCACCCGCAGTCGCCGCGATCTGCAGGCCGAACTTCGCGGTGCCGATGACACCCTTGCGGATGGCCTTGGAGTGCTTCTTGCCGCGCGCGTAGATGATGGCGCGCTTGACGTCGGTCAGGCCGATCTCGCGACCGTCGAATTCTTCCCCCCGGGCCTGGTAATAGGTCTGGAGGATGTCGTTGAGGACCTGCGCCTTGGCCTCCGCCGATATGGCCGAGGCGGCATCGCCGCTGCCGGAGATGACATTGCTGCCGGCCATCTTGGCCAGGCTGTGGCCGACATAGGTGGTGGGCATGGGCATTGGCCTTCGGCGCGAGGAGGTTCGCCATACGCGCGGGAGCCGTGACCACGCCGTATCACAATGACAGTATAAAGACACACCGACGATCGGCCCGCAAGCGGATCAATTCGCTTTAGGATCAATATGGGTCACCAGTTCGGCAAAATTCGCGAGCATGCGCGCGGGATCGGGTTCGCGGCCGGTGAACAGGCGGAAGGCGCCGACCGCCTGGAAGACTGCCATGCCGCCGCCGTCGAGCGTGCGGCAGCCTAGCGCGCGGGCGGCGCGCAGCAGCGCGGTCTCGAGCGGGAAATAAATGATCTCCGCGACCCAGAGCGCGGGGCGCAGCAGGGCCACGGGCAGCGGCGTGCCGGGCAGCTTGGCCATGCCGACGGGGGTGCAGTTCACCACGCCATCGGCGGCGGCGACCGCCTCCTCAAGCGGCGCCCCGGCGCGTGCGCGGCCTTCGCCGAAGCGTGCGCGCAGCGCGGCGGCCAGGTCCTCGGCGCGGGCTGCGTTGACGTCGTGGATAGTGAGGCGGCCGACGCCCTTGCGCAGCAGCGCCTCAGCCACGGCGGATCCCGCGCCGCCGGCGCCGAGCTGCACCACTTCGCCGAGCGGGGCGCCGGGCAGGCCGCGGGAGAAGCCTTCGGCAAAGCCGGAGCAATCGGTGTTGTGGCCGATGCGCCTGCCGTCGCGCAGCACCACCGTGTTGACGGCGCCGAGCGCGCGCGCTTCCTCGGAGAGATCGTGCAGCAGCGGGATCACCGCCTGCTTGCACGGAAAGGTGATGTTGAGGCCGGCGAAGCCCGCCGCCTCGGCGCGGTCCAGCAGCGCGGGCAGCGCCTCGACGCCGAGGCCCATCGCGTCGAGGTCGATGCGGCGATAGGATAGCGCGAGATGATGCGCCGCGGCTTCGCGCTCATGCAGGGCCGGCGTGAGAGAGGCCTGGATGCCGCGGCCGATGAGGCCGGCGAGGAGGGAGGGGCCGGCGGGTGCTGCGAAGGGATCGTTCATGCGGCGTTTCCCTGCTTTGCGGCTTGCCGGCGCAATGTACTATCTGGTACGTACAGGTCAATCGCTGATCCAAGAAAAGCAAGGAGGATGTTCCGTGAAGCAGCACCCCGCACTCTCGCGCCGCACGCTTGGGCTTGGCGCCATCGGTCTTATCGGCGCGCGCGCCGCGCAGGCGCAGGAGGCCTATCCGGGTGCGCGGCCGGTGACCATCGTGGTCGCCTGGGCGCCGGGTGGGTCGACCGATTTCGTGGGCCGCGTGGTGGCGCAGCAGATGTCGCGCGAGCTGTCCGGCAATGTCGTGGTGGATAATCGGCCTGGGGCCTCGGGCACGGTGGGCCATGCCTCCGTCGCGCGGGCGCGGCCGGATGGCTACACGCTACTCATGGGCGTGAATTCCACCTATGCGATGTCGCGGCATCTGTTCCCCGGCCGCGGCTATGATGATGACCGCGCCTTCGCCGCCATCGGTCGCGTCGCGCAATCGCCGATCATCCTCTGCGTCAATCCGCGCCTGGGCACGCCGACGATCGCGGCACTCGTGGCCAAGGCGAAGGAAGCCCCGGGGCGGCTGTCCTATGCGTCGTCCGGTGCGGGTTCCTCCGCGCATCTCGCGACCGAGCTGTTCCTGCGCGCTGCCGGGATCGATATCCTCAACGTCACCTATCGCGGCGGCGCGCCGGCGGTGCAGGCGCTGATCACCAACGAGGTGCAGGTCGCGATGGTGGATGCGGTGACGGCGCTGCCGCTGATGCAGGCCGGGCAGATCGTGGGCATCGGCGTCTCCACGCTGACGCGCAACCCGCTTGCGCCCGACGTGCCGACCATCGCGGAATCGGGATTCTCCGGTTTCGAGGCGACGTCGGATTTCGCCCTGCTCGCACCCGCCGGCACCCCGGCGTCGATCATCGCGCGGCTGCACACGGCCCTCGCCGCGACCATGGCGAATGCGGAGGTGCTGGAGCGGCTGCGCGCCAGCTCCATCGTGCCGACGCCCGGGACTCCGGAGGCGTTTCCCGCCTATCTTGCCGCCGAAAGTGCGAAATGGGGCGAGCTGATCCGCACCCGCGGGATCACCCTGGAATAGCCTGGAGCGCCGCGCATGAAGCCCGATGCCGAGTTCTTCCCGCGCGATCCGGCGGACCATCCGCCGGCCTCGTCGCCGGTGTATAAAAGCAGCGTGCTGCGCAGCCCGCGCTTCCCGCTGCTGTCGCTGCAGAACTCGCTCTCCGAAGTGACCGGTCCGGTGTTCGGCGCCGGCGAGCTCGGGCCGCTCGACCACGACCTGATCCTCAACTACGTGCAGACGGGCGAGCCGATCGGCGAACGTATCATCGTGCATGGACGGCTGATGGATGGCGAAGGTCGGGGCCTCGGCGGCATGCTGGTCGAGCTGTGGCAGGCCAATGCCGGCGGGCGGTATCGCCATGCGCTCGACACCTACCTCGCGCCGATCGATCCCAATTTCGGCGGCTGCGGGCGCACCATCACCGATGCGGAGGGCTACTACAGCTTCCGCACGATCAAGCCCGGCCCGTATCCCTTTCGCAATCGCGTGAATGACTGGCGGCCCGCGCATATCCATTTTTCGCTGTTTGGGTCCGGCTTCGCACAGCGCCTCATCACCCAGATGTATTTCGAGGGCGACCCGCTGATCGCGCATGACGCGATCATCGCGACCATGCCGGACCCGGCGCTGCGCGAACGGCTGATCGCGAAGCTGGACCTCAAGGCCTCGGTGCCGCTCGACACGCTCGCCTATCGCTTCGACATGGTGCTGCGCGGCCGCCGGCAGACGCGCTTCGAGAACAAGCTGCAGGGGAGCTGAGCGATGGACTACCTGCCCGAGACACCGTCTCAGACCGCCGGCCCCTATGTGCACATCGGGCTGATCCCGCGCCAGGCGGGATTCGAGATCTTCGCCAACAATCTCGGCGAACGCATGGTGAGCGACGCGACCCGCGGCGAGCGCATCCGCATCGAGGGCCGCATCTTCGATGGCGCCGGCAGCATCGTGCGCGACGCCCTCATGGAGATCTGGCAGGCCGATGCGCATGGCCGGCACAACCACCCCGCCGATACGCAGGACGGCACGGCACCCGACGCCGCCTTCCACGGCTGGGGCCGAACGGGCACCGATTTCGCGACCGGTATCTGGGCCTTCGACACGATCAAGCCTGGCGCGGTCACCGGACGCTCCGGGCATGCCCGCATGGCGCCGCATGTGAGCCTCTGGATCGTCGCGCGCGGCATCAATCTCGGCCTCTCGACGCGCATGTATTTCGGCGACGAAGAGGCGGCGAACGCGGCCGACCCCGTGCTGAAGCTGATCGACCCGGCACGCCGCAACACGCTCATCGCGCCGCGCGGCCTGCGCGAAGGTGCGGTCGTCTACGGGTTCGACATCCGCCTGCAGGGCGAAGGCGAGACGGTCTTCCTCGACATCTGAAAGGGCCTTCCATGAAGCGCGCCATCGCGACGGTCTGCCTTTCGGGGACATTGCCCGACAAGCTGGAAGCGGCCGCAGCGGCGGGGTTCGAGGCGGTCGAGATGTTCGAGAACGACCTGCTCACCTTTGACGGCACGCCGCGCGAAGCGGGAAGGCTCTGCACCGATCTCGGGCTGGAGGTCGCGCTGTTCCAGCCCTTCCGGGATTTCGAGGCGATGGAGACGGCCCAGCGCGCGCGCAACCTCGACCGCGCCGAGCGGAAATTCGACACCATGCAGGCGCTGGGCGCGGAACTGCTGCTGGTCTGCTCCAACACCCAGGCCGCCACGCTCGACGATCCGTCGCGCGCCGCGGCCGACCTGCGCGAGATGGCGGAGCGCGCCGGAGTGCGTGGACTGCGCGTGGGCTATGAGGCGCTGGCCTGGGGGCGGCACATCAACCGATGGCGCCAGGCCTGGGATATCGTGCGACAGGCCGACCACCCCGCGCTCGGCCTGATCCTGGACAGCTTCCACACGCTCTGCCTCGGCGATGATCTCGCGGCGCTGTCTGACTCGGTGCCCGCGGAGAAACTCTTCTTCCTGCAGCTCGCCGATGCGCCGCGACTGTCCATGGACGCCCTGTCCTGGAGCCGGCATTTCCGCAGCTTCCCCGGCCAGGGCGAGTTGCCGGTCGCGGATTTCCTGCGCGACGTGCTGGCCGCCGGCTACACGGGGCCCATCTCGCTCGAAGTCTTCAACGACGAGTTCCGCGCCGCCCCCGCGCGCCGCATCGCGCGCGACGGTCTGCGCTCCCTGGTCTGGCTTGCGGAGCAGGCGGGCATCGCCGCACTCCCCGCTCTGCCGCAACTGCGTGGCATCGAGTTCATCGAATTCGCCGTGGACGAGCCGACGCGCGCCGCACTCGGCGCTTTCCTCGTGCCGCTCGGCTTCGTCCGCGCCGGCGTCCATCGCTCGAAGCAGGTGGAGCTGTGGCGCTCCGGCGACGCCAACATCGTGCTGAACGCGGAACCCGACAGCGCCGCCTCCGAACGCTTCGAGCAGCACGGACCCTCCGCCTGCGCGATGGCGCTGCGCGTCGATGACGCCGCGCGCGCCGCGTTGCGTGCCGAGGCGCTGCTCTGCTCCGTCTGGCAGGAGCGCGTGGGCGAGGGCGAGCGCGCCATCCCCGCCGTGCGCGCGCCCGACGGCACGCTGGTCTACCTGGTCGAGGAGGGCGGCCGCGCGATCTGGGAGGATGATTTCCACCTGGAGCCACAGGCCGCGCCCAGCCTCGGCATCACCGGCATCGACCATGTCGCGCAGGCCCTCGCGCCGGGCTTCCTCGAAAGTTTTTCCCTGTTCTACCGCGCCGTCTTCGGGCTGGAGCCGGAGGCGCTGTTCGAACTGCCGGACCCCTATGGCCTGGTGCGCAGCCGCGCCTTCACCGGTGGAAAAGGCGCGGTGCGGCTGCCATTGAACGTCAGCGAAAGCGGGCGCACCGGCACCGGGCGCTTCGTCTCGGCGCTGGCCGGCGCGGGCGTGCATCACATCGCCTTCGCGGTGGCCGACGCGGCCGCGGCGGTGGATGCGGCGGGGCCCGACGCGCTGCTCGATATCCCGCCGAACTACTACGAGGATATCGCGTCGCGCTTCCCGCTGGATGACGATGCCATCGCGGCATTGCGTGCGCGGCATCTGCTCTTCGACAGCGCCGAACAAGGCGTTGAGTTCCGCCACGCCTACACGGATGCCTTTCGCGACCGCTTCTTCTTCGAGATCTGCGAGAGGCGCGGGGGCTATGCCGGCTTCGGCGCCGCCAATGCCGGCGTGCGCATGGCCGCGCAACGCCGTGGCGCGCTATCCGGCGCGACGCCGCGCGCTCACGCCCGCCACACGGATGGACGCACCGCCACCGAGGTGAACACGCCATAGGCGGTGATGCCGAGCGCGACGCCGATGAAGTGCCCCTCAAGCCCCATCCCGAGCGGCACCGCCAGCACCCAGCCGAAGCCCACCGCGAGCGTGATGCGCGCCAATGCGGCCACGATCGGCCAGCCCATCCGCCCCGCGCCCAACGCCGCGAAATACATCGCCATGCCCAGCCCGAACCCGCCCAGCGCCGGCCCGATGATGGCAAGCGCGCGCGTGGCGATGGCGGCGACCTCCGCATCGCGTGTGAAGGCGTTGGCGACCAGCCCGGGCGCGAGTGCCACGAAGATCCCCACGCTGCCCGCGACCGCGAGCGCCGCAAGCCCACCCGCCCAGGCGATGCGCCGCGCGGTCGCCCAATCCCCCGCGCCGACGCTGCGCCCGACCAGCGCCGTCAAAGCCGACCCGATCCCGAAGGCGATCGGGATCATCAGAAACTCCAGCCGCGCGGAAATGCCGTAAGCCGCGACCGCGGCCGCGCCATGCACCGCGATCTGCGCCGTCACCAGCACCGTCGTCAGGTTCGCGATCGTCGCGAGCGCACAGGCGATCAGCCCCACCGAGAGGATGCGCGTGAACAGCGCCCCCGTGATCGGCGTGCGCAGGTTGGGCAGGAACCCGGCGCCGCCGCGCAGCACCGTCACCAGCATCGCGACCGAGGCCAGCCAGAACACGCCCGCGAAAGCCACGCCGATGCCCGCGAGCCCCATCCCCAGCGGCTCCGCGCAGGCCCAGGAGAGCGGCGGCAGCGCGACCCAGGCGAACGCCATCACCCGCGCGGCGAGCGCATGCCTGCCCCCGCCGCGCAGCACCGAGGCGAGTGTGTTCGCCATCCAGGCCGGCACCGCGCCGGCGCCGAACAGCCACATCGCGTAAAGCGCCGCCGCCCCCCCCGCCTCCGGCCCGGCGATCGCGCCGAGGATGGCGCTGGGCGCGATCGCGAGGCCGAGTGCGAAGATCAGCCCGCCCATCGTTGCGATCAGCAGCGCATGCAGCACCAGCGCGGAGGCCTCGCCATCCCGCTTCGCCCCCAGCGCGCGCGCGATGGCCGAGACCACGCCGCCGCCCATCGCGCCGGTCGACATCTGCTGCATCAGCAGCGCGAAGGGCAGCACCACCGCCCAGCCCGCGAGCGCTGCGGTACCCTGGCGCGCCGCAAGCCAGGTCTCGAACAGCTGCGCGAAGGCCTGCAGCGCGGCCAGCAGCAAGGTGGGTGTCGCGAGGGCCCCGATGCGGCGCAGCAAGGTCGCGGTGCTCGGCGGAAGGGGGGCGCTCACGCCGGGACGATGCGGTCGGCAGGCGGCACGGTCAACTTGCGCCTTGCTTTAGGCACGGAGCGACGCATCTATGCGATCAAAGTTTCCTTGAGGAATGGTCCGACCATGGAAGTCATCTTCGATCCCAAACGGCCCGCCGATGCACAAGGCGCCGGCGTCGATCCGGTGAAGGACAGCGACCAGAAATCCTTCATGGCCGACGTCATCAACGCCAGCCGCGAAGTGCCCGTGCTGGTGGATTTCTGGGCCACCTGGTGCGGCCCGTGCAAGACGCTCACACCCGCGCTGGAAAAGGTGGTGCGCGCCGCGCAGGGCCGCGTGCGCCTGGTCAAGATCGACATCGACCAGAACCGCGCGCTGGTGCAGCAGCTCTCGCAGATGGGCCTGCCGCTGCAATCCGTGCCGACCGTCGTTGCCTTCTGGCAGGGCCAGATCGCGGACCTGTTCCAGGGCGCGCTGCCCGAGGGCGAGATCAAGAAATTCATCGAACAGGTGCTGAAGGTCGCCGGCGGCAAGCTGCCCAGCGCTGAATTGCTGACCGAGGCGAAGACCGCGATCGAGGAAGGCGACTACCAGGGCGCGCTCGAGGTCTTCGGCACCGTCGCCCAGGCCGAGCCGGAAAACCCCGAGGCGCTCGCCGGCGTCGCCCGCTGCCTGATGCTGCTGGGCGAGGAAGACCAGGCGCTGGCCGTGCTCGACAGCGCGCCCGCCAAGATCAAGGACCACGCTGCCGTCACCTCCGTCCGCTCGGCACTGGAACTCGCCGCCGAAGGCCGCCGCGCGCGCGAACGCTACGCCGAGTACGAGGCGCGCCTGGCCGCCGACCCCGATGACCACGCCGCGCGCATCGACCTCGCCATCGCGCTCAACGCCGCCGACGAACGCGCTGCGGCCACCGACGCGCTGATCGAGGCGGTCAAGCGCGACCGCGCCTGGAACGACGAGGCCGCGCGCAAGCAGCTGCTGAAATTCTTCGAGGCATGGGGTATGACCGACCCCGCGACGCTCGCGGGACGCCGCAAGCTCTCCACGCTGCTGTTCCGCTGAGCGGAATGCGCGCCTTTCATCCCGGACTCGAGGACCTTCCGCGC
The DNA here is from genome assembly GCF_018128965.1 of Plastoroseomonas arctica. GTDB lineage: Bacteria > Pseudomonadota > Alphaproteobacteria > Acetobacterales > Acetobacteraceae > Plastoroseomonas > Plastoroseomonas arctica. The sequence continues at coordinate 321,045 of NZ_JAAEDH010000002.1, read as the reverse complement.
GAGATGGCGGTGTTTCCGCTGTCCGGCGCCCTGCTGCTGCCCGAAGGCCGGCTGCCGCTCAACATCTTCGAACCGCGCTACCTCGCGATGGTCGAGGATTCCATGGCCACCGGACGCATGTTCGGCATGATCCAGGCCGAACCCGGCGCACCCCGCGGCGCCTCCGGACCGGGCCTCTACACCATCGGATGCCTCGGGCGCCTGTCCTCCTTCTCCGAGACCGACGACGGGCGCTACCTCATCACGCTCAGCGGCGTCATCCGCTACCGGGTGGCCGAGGAGATCGACATGCAGCGGGGCTACCGCCGCGTCCGCGCCGACTACACGCCCTATCTGCGCGACCTGGTCACCGAAAAACCGCAGGTCGACCGCGACGCGCTGCTGGGCGCCATCCGCCCCTACTTCCTCGCCCAAGGCATCGAGGCCAACTGGGCGGCGATCGAGGAAACCTCCGACTCCATGCTGATCACCACGCTGTCGATGGTGTGCCCCTTCGAAGTGCCGGAAAAACAGGCGCTGCTCGAAGCTCCCGACGCGACACAACGCGCCACCATGCTTGTGGCGCTGATGCAAATGGGCGCCCATGGCGAGTCGCCGGACCAACGCCCCAGCTGAAAGACCCGCCCCGTGAGCACTGACACATCCGTCGACCCGCGCCTGCTGGAAATCCTGGTCTGCCCGGTGACCAAGGGACCCCTCCGCTACGACCGCACGGCCGGCGAACTGGTGAGCGAAAAAGCCGGCCTCGCCTATCCCATCCGCGACGGCATCCCCATTATGCTCCCGGACGAGGCGCGCAAGTTTTGAAGGCAAGGCCAGGGGCGCTGCCCCCTGGACCCCCGCCGGGGATCGCGCCGATCCCCGGGCCCCTGCGTGTGTTGGTCCTGGGTTTGAGAGAGATGTGCTTCATCGATGAGTGCCGGGGTGGGGAGGGGGCGCTTGCGGTTCCATTGCCATACGAACTCCCTCGATGCGCCCCCTCCCCGCCCCGGCTCGCCTCCGGCGAACACTCCTCACAAAGACCCAGAACCAACAGATGGAGGTCCAGGATCGACACGATCCTGGCGGGGTCCAGGGGCAGCGCCCCTGGCCTTGCTTCAAACACATGAGCGCCGTCGTCACGGAGCTGCGGCTGAAGCGCGCCGAGCGGGTGTTGGAGGTGGCGTTCGCCGACGGCGCCCGCTTTGCCTTGCCGGCCGAGTATCTGCGGGTGGAGAGTCCCTCCGCCGAGGTTCAGGGCCATGGTCCCGGGCAGAAGGTGATCATCGCCGGCCGGCGCCAGGTCGGCATCATGCGGCTGGAGCCGGTAGGGCACTACGCGGTGCGGATCGCCTTCGACGATCTGCACGACAGCGGGATCTACAGCTGGGACTACCTGCACCGGCTGGGCAGCGAACAGCCGCGCATCTGGGCGGAGTACGAGGCGGCACTGGCCGCGCGCGGCCTGTCGCGCGACCCGGTGCGGCGTTAGGAAGAAAGCAAGGCCGGGGGCTTTGCCCCCAGACCCCCACCGGGGATCGCGCCGATCCCCGGGCCCCTGCATGTGTTGGTCCTGGTATTGGGAGGGGTGTTCATCGAAATGCGCCGGGTCGGGAGGGGGCGCATGGAGTGCCCGTGACACGGGAACTCCCGCGACGCGCCCCCTCCCCAACCCGGCGCGCTTCCGGCGAGATCCCCTCCCAATCCCAAAAACCAACGGATGGAGGTCCAGGATCGACACGATCCTGGCGGGGTCCAGGGGCAGCGCCCCTGGCCTCGCTTGCCTACCCCACCGTCTCGGGCACGCGCGCCAGCAGCGGTTCGAGCAGTGCTTCGATCTGCGCGGGTGATTCCCATTCCAGCTTCACGTTCACTACGGTGATGCGGCTGCGGAAGGCCTGCGGGATGCGCACGAAGTCTTTGCGCGTGGTGACGGGGATGGCGCGGAGCGCTTCAGCTTCGGCGAGGAGTTCGCGCAGGTCTCCGGAATCGTAGGGGTAGTGGTCGGCGTAGGATTGGCGCCCGGCGAGGATGGCGCCGGATTCCTGCAGGCTCGTGAAGAATTTGCGCGGGTTGCCGATGCCGCAGAAGGCGAAGACGGACTGGCCGGAGAGCATGGCCGCTTCGGGGCCCTGGGACAGGCGGGCGCGCAGCACGGGCAGGTCGCGCGGGAGTTGGGCGAGGGCGCCGCATTCATCCTCGCCGACCAGGATGGCGGCCTGGCAGCGCGCGGCGGCGGCGGCCACGGGTTCGCGCAACGGACCGGCGGGAATGACGCGGCCATTGCCGAAGCCGGAGGTGCCGTCGATCACCAGCAGCGAGAGGTCCTTGGCGAGGCCGGGGTTCTGCAGCCCGTCATCCATGATGATGGCGCGGGCGCCGTTCGCGATGCCGAGCTGGGCGCCGGCGGCGCGGTCGGCGCTGACGATGGTGGGGTGTTCGGCGGCGAGCAGCAGGGCTTCGTCGCCGACGGCGCGGCTGTCGTGCTGGCCAGCATTGACCAGCAGCGGTCCCTTGAGGTTGCCGCCGTAGCCCCGCAGCAGGAAGTGCGGTGGCACGCCGTGGTCGGCAAGGCGCCGGCCGATATCGAGTGCGACGGTGGTCTTGCCGGCGCCGCCGGCGGTGGCGTTGCCGATGCAGATGACGGGGATGGGGGCCTGCCAGCCGGGGCGTGCCATGCGCCGCGCGGTGGCACCGGCGTATACGGCGGAGATCGGGGAGAGGAGCAGGGGCAGCACGCCGCCCCCGCCGCTCCAGAATTGGGGCGCGCGCATCAGGTCTTGACCGTCACTCGTCCTTCGTTGGCGCCCGAGCCATCGAGCAGCGGCAGGAGGGTTGCCGCCACCCGATCGGGCAATTCCGCCTGCTGGGCGGCCACACCTGCGGCAGCTTGCGCCATCGCCTGCCTTGTCTCCGGGCTTGATAGCATGGCGGCCACGGCCTCCGCCAGCGCGGCTGGGTCGGGGGTGGTGCGGCGGATGGCGTGGGCTTCGGATAGCTGGTCGGTGATGGCGGCGAAGTTGTCCATGTGCGGTCCGGTGAGGATGGGGCACGCCAGGCGCGCGGGCTCGAGCGGGTTCTGGCCGCCATGGGGGATCAGCGAGCCGCCGATGAGCGCGAGGTCGGCGAGGCGGTAGAACAGGCCGAGCTCGCCGAGCGTATCGGCGATGTAGAGGCCGGTCTCCGGCGTGGGCAGGCCCCCGGTGCTCCGCCGCGTCGGCAGGGCGAGGCTGGTTGCGATAGCGGCGCCGCGCTCGGGGTGACGGGGGACGAGGATGGTCAGCAGGTCGGGGAAGCGCGCGCGGAGCAGGGTGTGGGCCTCGGCAATGATGGCCTCCTCGCCGGGATGGGTGCTGGCCGCGAGCAGGATCGGGCGGCCCGCGGTTGCCGCGCGCAGTTCGGCGAGGGTGGCGTCATCGGCGGGCAGCGGCAGCGCGGCGTATTTCAGGTTGCCTGGCGCGGTGACCGCGGTGGCGCCGAGGGCCGTGAAGCGCGCCGCATCGGCGTCCGATTGCGCAAGGATCATCGCGAAGCGCTGCAGCGTCTCGCGCGCCAGGTCGGGGAGCTTCGCCCAGCGCCGCGCCGAGCGGGACGAGATGCGCGCATTGAGCAGCGCGAGGGGAATGTGGCGGGATGCGGCGGCGGCGAGCAGGTTCGGCCAGAACTCGCTCTCGACGAAGGCGGCCGCGTCGGGTCGCCAGCCATCGAGGAAGCGCGCGACCCAGGCCGGCACGTCGAGTGGGACGAAGCGGTGGCGCACGCGCGCGGCGATCTCCGGCGGCAGGCGCTGGGCGAGCAGGGTGGCGGCGGTGACGGTGCCGGTGGTCATCAGGATGTGCAGCGCGGGTCGTGCTTCGAGCAGGCGCGGCAGGAGCGGGAGGACGGAGAGCGTCTCGCCGACGCTGGCGGCGTGCAGCCAAAGCAGCGGCCCCGGCGGGCGATCGGCGCCCTCGCCGCGGCGCTCGCCCAGGCGCTCGGCGATCTCCTTGCCGCGGCCGACGCGGGTGCGGAGATAGAACGGCAATACCGGCGCGGCGAGGCTCGCGACCCCATGCCACAGGCGCTGCGCCAGGCTCATGCCTCGGCAGCCACGCGGGCGGCGGTCAGCGCCGCGGCGATGGCGGGAAGTGCCGCGGCGGCGCCGTCACGCGGCACCTGGATGGGTGGGGCCAGCGCGATGGTGCCGCGCGAGAAGGGCAGCGGAAACACCATCCGGTCCCAGGAGCCCAGCGTGCGGCGGCGCGTGGTGACGGCGGCGCAGGGCAGCACCCAGGCGCCGGATGCGGCGGCGAGCTGGGCGATCCCTGGCGCCGCCTCGCGCCGCGGACCGCGTGGCCCGTCGGGCGTAATGACCAGCGTTCGACCGGCGGTGAGCGCGCGCAGCATCTGGCGCAGCGCAGGCGTGGCACCGTGCGAGGACGAGCCTTCGATGATGCCGGCGCCGGCCTGTTCAAGGATGCGCGCGATCAGGCGTCCGTCGCGATGGGCTGAGATCAGGATGTCGACCTGCGGCACGGGCCCGCCGGTGGCACGTGCCAGGGCGATGCGCCAGCAGGCGGCGAAGACGGCCAGGTGTTCGTGCCAGAAGGCGAGGATGACGCCCTGCCCGGCGGCGAGGGGGGCTGCGTGTTCGGGGTGGCGCAGCGTCCATCGCGTGGTGCGGGCGACGAAGCGGAGGTAGAGGACCAGGAGGCGCAGCAGGATCGCCTGGATGGCCGGGTGTTTTCCCAATCGCTTCAGCATCTCACGAGGGCGTTAGCACCCGCCATCGCGGATGACCAGCGAGGCGCGATTCGCGAAGCAGGGGGGAATGAATTCCCCCCTCTAGGCGAAAGTCATTCCCGCAGTTTTATCGCCCCGCCCCGATGATGCTCAGCGCGCCGCGGAACTGCGCCGCGCAGGCTTCCCACGAATACCGCTCGGCATGGGCGCGGCAGGCGGCGCGGTCGCATTCCAGCGCGCGGAGGCAGGCGGCGCGGAGGTCCTCGTCGAGCGCGCCCACGCGCGGGTCGGTGATGACGTCGAGCGGACCGGTGACGGGATAGGCCGCGACCGGCGTGCCCGATGCCAGCGCCTCAAGCAGCACCAGGCCGAAGGTGTCGGTGCGCGAGGGGAAGACGAAGACATCCGCACCCGCATAGCTGCGGGCGAGCGCGCCATTGTCACGCCAGCCGGTGAAATGCGCCTCGGGGAAGCGCGCCATGAGTGCGGCGCGCTGCGGTCCGTCGCCGACGACGACCTTGGTGCCCGGCAGGTCGAGGCTGAGGAAAGCGGCGATGTTCTTCTCGATCGCGACGCGGCCGGCATAGAGGAAGATCGGGCGCGGCAGGCCCTCGAAGGGGTCCCGCGCATTGACGTTGAAGCGCGCGAGATCGACCCCGCGCGTCCAGGGCTGCACCTTGGTGAAGCCGCGCGAAGTGAGCTCGTCGCGCAGCGATTGCGTCGCAGCGAGCGTCGCATCGCCGGCCTGGTGGAAGCGGCGCATCACCGCCCAGGACCAGCGCATCGGGATGCGCGTACGGGCGTGCAGGTATTCGGGGAACTTGGTGTGGTAGGCGGTGGTGAAGGGCCAGCCACGCCGCTTGCAGATCCCGCGCATCGCCCAGCCGAGCGGGCCTTCGGTCGCGATGTGCACGGCACAGGGCATGAAGGATTGCGCGATTTCCTCCAGCTTCTTGCGCGGCCGCAGCGCGAGGCGGATTTCCTTGTAGCCGGGCGTCGGGATCGAGGAGAAGCGATCGGGGCCCACGATGTCGATGATGTCGCCCTGCGCGCGCAGGATATCCGTCACCAGCGTCAGCGTGCGGACCACGCCATTGACCTGCGGATGCCAGGCGTCGGAGATGATCAGCAGGCGCAGCGGTTCGCGCCGCTCCAGGATCGGGCCCTGCGGCGTGATCCCCTGGGAAAGATCGTTCACCGGGTTTCCCGCGCCAGGGACTCCATCCCGGCGGCGTCGGGAGCGAGGGCGAGAAGCTGCGCGGCCTCGCTCGCCGCGACGCGGTCGCGCGAGGGGCGCCGCGCGGTGAAGGTCAGGCGGTTCTCGGCGGCCCAGTCGATCAGCGCGAAGCGGCCATCGGCGTGCTCGACCAGCGCGGTGCAGCTTTCCACCCAATCGCCGTCGTTCATGTAGGCGATGCCCTGGATGGTGCGCATCTCGGCATGGTGGATGTGGCCGCAGACGACGCCGTCGAGACCGCGCCGGCGGGCTTCGTTGGCGAGTGCGGATTCGAAGCGGTCGATCGCCTTGACCGCCTCCTTCACCTGGCGCTTGAGCCATTGCGACAGCGACCAGTAGGGATAGCCCAGCCGGCGGCGGATGGCGTTGAAGCCGGTGTTCAGCCACAGCGCCCAGTCATAGGCCCAGTCGCCGAGATGGGCCAAGAACTTGGCGTAGCGGATGACGCCGTCGAACTCGTCGCCGTGCATGACGAGGTAGCGCTTGCCGTCGGCCGCGGTGTGGACTGCTTCCTTCTGCAGCCGCACGCCGCCGAGCTCGAGCCCGAGGCCCAGCCAGTCGCGGAACATCTCGTCGTGGTTGCCGGGGATGTAGGTGACGGCGGTGCCGTTTCGCGCCATCGACAGGATCAGGCGGATGGCCTCGTTGTGGTCGGCGTCCCAGTACCAGGACTTCTTCAGCCGCCAGCCATCGACGATGTCGCCGACCAGGTAGAGCTGTTCGCATTCGACCTGGCGCAGGAAATCCACCAGATAGTCCGAGCGGCAGCCACGGGTCCCGAGATGCGTGTCGGAGATGAAGATGGTCCGGTAGCGACGCTTGGTCTCGGTCGGGTGCATGAAGCTGTCCTTCCTGCCCGCTCGGGCCGCGAATCGGTCAAGCGCGCACAGCGAATATAGTTTCCGTCCGCGGGCTTTATCCCCTGCCTCGCAGAAACCGCGTGAATCCTGCGTGAAACCATTGATTTCTGCGCTGTCATGCTATGGAAGTCGCCACGACGCGAAACTGTAACCCCCACACTGCGAGAAGCCCCCTCACATGCTCGTTGTTTTCAACCCTGCCGCTGGTGCGCGGCGTCGGCGTCGCTTGACCCGTGCGCTCGACACCATGCTCGGCCTCGGCATGCGGCCGGAGCTCGCCGAGACGGCGGGGCCGGGCGATGCGGAGCGGCTGGCACGTGACGGGGCCGCGCGCGGCGAGGCGCTGGTGATCGCGGCCGGCGGCGACGGCACCATCGCCGAGGTGGCGAGCGGGATTGCGGGGTCCGATGCCTCGCTCGGCGTGCTGCCGTTGGGCACGGCCAATGTGCTGGCCTGGGAGATGGGCCTGGCCATGCGCCCCGAGGACGCTGCCGGGCGCCTGGCCAGCGGGCGGATGGTGGAGCTGCGGCCGGGCCTCGCGCGGTTCTCGGATGGGCGCGCGCGGCTGTTCGTGCAGATGCTCGGCGCCGGGTTCGACGCGGCGGTGGTGCGCGACCTCGATACCGGGCTCAAGCGCCGCATTGGCAAGGGGGCCTATGTGCTGGAGACGCTGCGCCAGCTGCACCGGTACCAATTCCCACGCATCACGGTCGATATGGATGGCGAGATCCACCACGCGACCAGCGCCATCATCACCAAGGGCCGCCTCTATGCCGGGCGCTATCGCCTCGCGCCCGAGGCGAAGCAGGGCGAGCCCGGCTTCCACGTGGCGCTGTTCTCGGCGCGCGGTTGGCTCTCGACCGCGGTGCTCGGTGCGGCGCTGCCGCTGAACCTGCTGCCGTCGATGCCCGGGGTGCGGCTGCTGCGCGCGAGCCGCGTTTCCCTGACCGGCGAGGGCGTGCCGGTGCAGGCCGATGGCGATGCCGCTGGCACGCTCGGCATGACGGTCGCGGACATGCCCGGGCCGCTGCGCCTGATCGGCGCCTGAACCCGCGCTGCTTCAGCGCAGCACGAAGTCGGCCAGCACCTCGGGCTTGAAGGCCAGCCCGTGGCCCGGCGTCTCGGGCGCGGTGATGAAGCCATCGGCGATGACCGGATGGGCGACCCACACATCGTCGAGCAGCCCCATCTGCTCCGCCCAGCCAGCGTTGGGGATGCTGGCGAGCAGGTGGACGTTCAGCTCCGGGAACAGATGCGGCGCGATGGTCATGCCCCAGGTGTCCGCGACGGTGGCGATCTTGCGCAGTTCGGTCAGGCCGCCGCGCATCGGGTCCGGCTGCAGGATCGGCAGGCGCGGGTTCTCGAGGAAAGGTTTGAGGTCGGCACGGCCGAAATGCGTCTCGCCGCCGACGATGCGCATGTCCAGCGCCTCGGCGCAGCGGATGTAGCCCGCGTGGTCGTCGGGCAGGACGGGCTCTTCGAGCCAGTAGACGTCGTACTCGGCCATGCGGTGCCCGGCGTGGATCGCGACCTCGGCGGACCAGCCCATGTTGACGTCGATCATGATCTCGATGTCGGGGCCGAGCGCCTCGCGCATGCGGCGGACGTTCTGCACGTCGGTGCGCCAGTCGCCGATATGGGCGACCTGCATCTTGATCGCCTGGAAACCTTGGCTGACGAAGTGCTGCGCCTTGGCGATCATGCCGTCGCCGCGCAGGTCGCGAAAAACGCCGCTGCCGTAGACCGGGATCTTGCTGGTCACGTGGCCCCACAGCCGGTGCAGCGGCATCCCCGCCGCCTTGCCGACGATGTCCCACAGCGCAATGTCGATCGCGGACTGCGCCATCATCGTCACGCCGCCGCGCCCCCCGGTGACGGTGGAGCGCCAGAGGTCCTGCCAGATGCCTTCAACGGCGGTCGCATCGCGGCCGATGATGCGCGGCGCCATCGCATCCTCGATGCAGGCGGCGATGGCGCGATGCAGCGGCAGGTTGAGCAGATGCAGGTAGCCCATGCCGGTGATCCCCGACGCCGTCGTGATGTCCAAAACCAGCAGGTCGCGCGTTGGGCCGAGCGGGTGGCCGGCGAGCCAGGGATCCTCCGGCCAGGGCATGCGCAGCAGCGTGGTGCGGATTTCTCGGATGGTAAGGTCGTGCATGGGTGTCTCCCGGATCAGGTGAGCGGGCCGCCGAGCCAGCGGGCGTAGCCGGGGCGGGCGCTGATCGTCGCGAACCAGCGCTCGAGGTTCGGCAGCGAAGCCTTGCCCTCGACGGGGACGCCGAACCAGCGGCCGGCATAGGCGCCGAGCACGATGTCGGCCAGCGTCAGCGCCTCGCCTTCGATGAAGCCGCGGCCATCGGCGAGGCGGGCGTCGATGATGCGCCAGCAGGCGCCTGAATCGGCCACGGACTTTTGGACCGCCGCCATGTCGCGCTTTTCGGGCGGCGTGCGGACGACGCCCCAGAACATCATGCGCTCGGCGCCGCCGAGGGTGGAGAGCTGCCAGTCCAGCCAGCGATCCACGCTGGCGCGCGCGGCGGGGTCCGGGGGGTAGAGCGTGGCGCCCCGCTCGCCGGCCTTCATGGCCAGGTAGCGCAGGCAGGCATTGCTCTCCCACAGCACCAGCGCGCCATCGGTGATGGTGGGGATGCGGCCGTTCGGGTTCATGGCGCGGTATTCGGGCGTGTCGACCACACCATGCTCCATGCCGGCATCCAGGCGCTGGTAGGGCGTGCCCAACTCGTCGAGCAGCCACAGCACTTTTCGAACATTCACCGAATTGGTGCGGCCATAGACCGTCAGCATCGCCTTGTCCTCCCGCGCGCAGCCTAGATCAGGTTGCGCCGGGCCCCAATGACCCGGGTCAGGCGGGCGGTGGCGTGGGGGTCGCCGGAGCCGGCGCGGGCGCCGGCGCCGGGGCAAAGCGCGCCTTGAGCGGGATGGCGGCGAGCGAGAGTGCCGCCAGGGCACACAGCGCGATCAGGATTTCCGGCGTCAGGATGGAGCCGAGATCGAGCGCGCCGCCGCTGTCGAGCGTGCGCCCGAGCCCGGCGCCAGAGAGCGAGAACACCGCCGTCCCGGGCAGGATGCCGAACAGCGTGGTGATGGCGAAGACGCGCAGTCGCACGCCGGCGAAGGCCGGCACGATGTTGACCAGCAGGAACGGGAACAACGGCACCAGGCGCAGGACCAGCAGATAGGACCAGGCGTTGCGGCGCAGCCCCTCGACCAGGGCCTTGGCGCGCGGGCCGAAGCGTTCCAGCGCATTCGCGCCGAAGACGGCGCGCGCGGTGGAGAAGATGATGATCGCGCCGATGGTGGCGGCGACGACCGTCAGGCCGGTGCCGATGACCGCGCCGAACAGGAAGCCGCCGGTGAGCGTCAGCAGCACCGCGCCGGGCAGCAGCAGAGCCGTGGTGACCACGTAGGTGGCCATGTAGGCGAGTGCCGCGAGCAGGCGATGCTCCGCGACCCAGCCGGTGAGCGTGCCGCGCACGCTGCGCAGCGTGTCGAGGCTGAGGTAGTCCGCCGCACCGCTCAGCCGGATCGCGACGATCACGGCGATGACGGCCGCGACCGCCCATAGCCTTCGGTCCTTCAGCAGGCGGGTCGCGAGGCTGGGCATGGCGGTCTCCGGTTGCGGGCCGTGTAGGGCAGGTAGCGCGGAGACGCTACGGCGCAGGGGCGCGCGCGGTTTCAAATCGCCAGGGGCTGGCACCCTCGATCGCGGGGTCGAGTGCCAGGCGATGCTCCAGCGGCGGGAAGGCGCGGGATCGGCAATCCTCCCGAGCGCAGAGCCGGCAGGACAGGCCGATGCCGACCGTGGCGGCCTCGAGGTCCAGGCCGTCGGCGTAGACCAGCTCCGGCGCGCGGGCGATGTCGCAGCCCATGGCAATGACGTGGACGGGGGCGGGTTCGCCCCAGCGCGGGGCTGGGCCGGTCACGCTCTGGGCAAAGCACAGGAAGGTCGCGCCATCCGGCAGCGCGGCGACCTGGACGCGCAGCGTGCCGGGCGTGGCGAAGGCGTGATGGACGATCCATTTCGGGCAGCTGCCGCCGAAGCGGGCGAAGGGGAAGCCGGCCGCCGAGAAGCGCTTGTCCACATTGCCGGCGGGGTCGACGCGGAGGAAGAAGAATGGCACCCCGCGGGCGCCATCGCGCTGCAGGGTGGAGAGGCGGTGGCTCGCCTGCTCGAAGCTGACGCCAAAGCGCGCGGCCAGCGCCTCGACATCGTGGCGCAGCGCGCGGGCGGCGGCCAGGTAGGGGGCGTAGGGCATCAGCAGCGCGCCGGCGGCGTAGTTGAGCAGTCCGATGCGGATGATCGAGGCGGCCTCGGTGGAGGTGGGGCTGTGCGGGGCCAGCGCGTCTTCGACGGCGTCGCGGGCTTCGAGCAGCATGAGGCAGAAGGCCATGTGGAAACCGCGGCTTTCGCGCGGCAGCGATTCCGAGAGCAGCAGGCTGCGCGTGGCCGCGTCATGCCGGCGGAGCGCGCCTTCCAGTGGGCCGACCACGATGCGCAGCCCGTGCTTGCCGCGGAGGCGCTCGGCGATGGCGTGGTTGAGTTCGGCCGGGCTCGCCTGAAGTTCCCGCCCGATGCGCTCGGCGAGCGTTTCCAGCACCGGGAAATGGTTCGCGCGTTCGTGGAACAGGTCGCGCGCTTCCTCGGTGGGCAGCAGGATGCGCCGGCCGGAGGGCAGCGCGATGCCGGAGCTGTCCTCCCGCGCCACGCGCCAGGCGCGGTACAGCGCAAGCATCGCGCGCGCGGCGTTGGGCGCGGAGCCGGCGAGGGCCGCAATCTCCGCCTCCGGCACCTCCTCGATGCCGAGCATGGGGTCGGACAGCACCTCGCGCAGGCCCGCCTCGGTCTGGCGTTCGGCATGGCCGGAGAGATGGGCCAGATCGATCTGCAGCGCCTCGGTCAGCTTGATGAGCAGCGAGGCGGTCACGCCCCGCTGGTCGTGCTCGATGAGGTTCAGGTAGCTCGCGGAAATGCCCAGCCGCGCGGCCAGGGCCTGCTGCGTCATCGCCTTCTCCAGGCGGATGCGGCGAACGGTCCGACCGATCATGGGACGGCTCATGGGTTTACAGCCTTTACGGATTCACGCGGAGGTCTGTGCGGAACCCTACGGGATTGCGCGGTGAAACGCGAGAATGCCCGTGCTTTTGCGCGGCGCAGTGTCAATTATTGACGTGCGCCGGTCGTCTCCGGTGACCAGAAGGATTGAGCACCATGCGTCCCAACCCCACCCCCGTCCTGGCCCCCGATGGCAGCGCCGGCGGGCCCGCGCCCGAGCCCGGCCGGTTCGACGGCATCCGCCGCGACTACACCCCCGCCGATGTCGAGCGCCTGGCCGGCAGCTTCCGCGTCCAGCACACGCTGGCCGACCGCGGCGCGCGGCGGCTGTGGCAGCTGCTGAAATCCGAACCCTTCGTGAATACGCTGGGCGCGCTCACCGGCATGCAGGCGCTGCAGCAGGTCAAGGCCGGGCTGAACGCGATCTACCTCTCGGGCTGGCAGGTGGCTGCGGATGCGAATTCGGCCGGTACCATGTACCCGGACCAGTCGCTGTATCCGGTGGATTCCGTGCCCCAGGTGGTGACGCGCATCAACAACGCGCTGCGCCGCGCCGACCAGATCGCCACACTCGAGCGCATCGAGGGCAAGGCCGACGACCAGACCCACTACATGGCGCCGATCGTGGCCGATGCGGAGGCCGGGTTCGGCGGCGCGCTGAATGCCTATGAGCTGATGAAGGCGATGATCGCCGCCGGTGCCGCGGGCGTGCATTTCGAGGACCAGCTCGCGAGCGAGAAGAAGTGCGGGCATCTCGGCGGCAAGGTGCTGGTGCCGATCAGCCAGCATATCCGCACGCTCAACGCCGCCCGCCTCGCGGCCGATGTGGAGGGCGTGCCCACCGTGCTGCTCTGCCGGACGGATGCCGAGAGCGCGCAGCTGCTCACGGCCGATGTGGATGAGCGCGACCGGCCGTTCATCGGCAATGACCGCACGGCGGAAGGCTTCTTCCGCATCCGGCCGAAGATGGGCAAGGCCTACGCGATCGCGCGCTCGCTGGCCTACGCCCCCTATGCCGACCTGCTGTGGTGGGAGACGTCGGACCCGGATCTCGACGATGCGCGCGCCTTCGCCGAGGCCATCCACCGCGAATTCCCCGGCAAGATGCTCGCCTACAACTGCTCGCCCAGCTTCAACTGGCAGCGGAAGATGGGCATCGAGGCGGCGACCAAATTCCAGCGCGAGCTGGGCGCCATGGGCTACAAATTCCAGTTCGTGACCCTCGCCGGCTTCCACAGCCTGAACCTGTCCATGTTCAAGCTGGCGCGCGGCTACAGGGACCGCGGCATGGGCGCCTACAGCGAGCTCCAGCAGGCCGAATTCGCCGCCGAGGCCGAGGGCTTCACCGCCATCCGCCACCAGCGCGAAGTGGGCGTGAGCTACTTCGACGCGGTCGCGATGGCGGCCTCGGGCGGACGCTCCAGCACCACCGCGATGGAACACAGCACCGAGACGGCGCAGTTCCACGACGCGCCGGCCCATTGATCCCTCACCCACACACACAGACTGAAGGAAGCACGACCATGTCCAACCCGATCAGCACCATCGACCATGATGACGGCCTGGTGCACAGCCATGCCTGGGCCTGCGGCGAGCGCGGCCGCGAGGCCCATGTGAACCGCCCGGCGCCGGAGCCCGAACATGATGACGGCCTGGTCCACAGCCACGGCTGGGCCTCGTCCGAGCGTGGCCGCGAAGCCCATCGCCGCTGAGGGCAGGATGAAGGCCCGCATCGCGCGGGCCTTCATCTTCCCGCGAGGCTTCCTGCAAGCGCGTTGGACCTACCCAATTCCAGTGGGTCCAACGCGGAAGAATGATGTCGACCTCCCTGATCATCCCCGGGCTTCGCTACGTCACTGTCGGTGAGCCGGGCCTGCGCCGCCTCGGCAAGCCACCCCGCTTTCGCTACGTCGATCCCGACGGGCGCCCGCTGCGCGAGGCCACCGCCCTGCAGCGCATCCGGATGCTGGCCATCCCACCCGCCTACCAGGATGTCTGGATCTGCGCCGATGCCGATGGCCACCTCCAGGCGATCGGCACCGATGCGCGCGGGCGCCGGCAGTACCGCTACCACGCCGATTGGCGCACCCATCGCGACAGCGGCAAGTTCGCCCGCCTCACCCAGTTCGCCGAGAGCATGCCGGCCATCCGCGCGCGCGTCGCCGCCGATCTCGAACTGCGCGGCCTGCCGCGCGCGAAGGTGCTCGCGACCGTGGTGCGGCTGCTCGAGACCACGCTCGCGCGCGTCGGCAACGAGGAATACGCCCGCACCAACGAAAGCTACGGCGTCACCACGCTGCGCAACGAGCATGTGGCGGTGCAGGGCAGCGCGATGCGGTTCCACTTCCGCGGCAAGGGCGGCAAGATATGGCGCTTGAAGCTCGAGGACCGGCGCGTCGCCGGCGTGCTGCGGCGCTGCCAGGAACTGCCCGGCGAGCAGCTGTTCCAGTACCTCGACGAGGATGGCGCGCTGCAGGGCATCGGCTCGTCGGACGTGAACGCCTACCTGCGCGAGATCACCGGCGAGGGCGTTACGGCCAAGGATTTCCGCACCTGGGCGGCGACGGTGAACGCCACCTTCGCGCTGCTCGCCATGCCCAGGGCTGAGAGCCAGACCGCGCTGAAACGGCAGCTGAACGAGGCGATCAAGGCGACCGCCGCGCGGCTGGGGAACACGCCCACCATCTGCCGCAAATGCTACATCCATCCTGCGGTGCAGGAGGCCTATCTCGGCGGCGGACTGGCGTTGCGCCTGATGGCTGCCGGCGCAGAGGCGCATGCGTTGCGGCCTGAGGAAGCGGCGGTGCTGCGCTTCCTCCGCCGGGCCGGCGCTGCGCAGCGGCAGCAGGCGGCCTAGGCGTAGCGCCGGACCATCGCGCCACAGAACTCGGCGAACTCCTCCGGCACCAGCGGCGGGCTGGTGTGGTGCGGCTCGATCCCGCGATGCTCGGGCGTGAAGCAGAAGGTCACCGTCACGTCGAAGTCGCGTAGCGCGTCCATCTGGCGGTCGAACCAGGCGAGCGCATCGGGGCGGAAGCTGTCGGCCCAGGACAGGCCGGTCCGCAGGTGCCGCACGCCCAGGCGCTGCATCCAGCGCACCGCCTCGTCCAGCCGGTGATCCTGGTAGTGGAACCACTGGCACAGGCCGAATTCCGGCGTGTGGCGCCCGAAGGTCTCGAGCGCGGGCTTCGGCGTGCCATCCTCGCGCAGCAGGCCCATGGCGAAGTGCCGGTAGTAGGAGGAGCCTTCCGCCTCGCGGTGGCGCGTCGTCGCTTCCCACGCGCGCGGCAGATCGTAGAGGCTGTACCAGTGGATCCGCGGTGCCCGGCCCTTGAGCAGGGCGGCGGTGCGCGCCAGCCCCCAATCCTGCACCTCCTCCGCGCCGAAGGAGGAGACGCCGACCTCCGACACCCAGACCGGAAGCGCGGTCGCGGCTTCGATTTCGCGCAGCTTCTCCGGCCACTCATGGATGGACCACAGGTTCCAGTCGAGCGGAAATCCGTGCACCGCGACCGCATCCATCGCGGTGAGCGCGCCCTGGTCCTGCATGCGCCGGATGAAGCCGGGGTCGATCGGCGACATGCCGCCGAGCACGCGCGTGAGAGAGCCATTCTCGGCATGGATCGCCTCCCCGGCCAGCCGCGCCATGCGGGCGAAGCGGCTCCAGTCCGGGTCGAGCAGCGGGTCCCAGTGCGACTTGTTGTTGGGCTCGTTCCAGATCATCGCGGCTTCGATCATGGGGCTTCTCCGGCACTGGGGTAGACGGCCGCGGCGCCATAGGGCGCGGCGACACGGCGGCACAGGTAGACCTCGTCCTCGGGCCGGGCTTCGATCGCGAAGCCGGCGCTGCGCAGCATCGCCTCGGTGCAGGCGCGGTTGGGGATCCACCAGTTGGTGACGTCGCCGGCGTAGCCGTGCTCGACGAAATGCAGGCGCGGATAGCCCGGCTCGGCGAAGGGCGCGACGTCGGCGAAGGGATAGTCCTCCGCGACCGGCGCGACGTGCGTTTCGCCGCGTTGGAGGGACTGAAACACCAGCAGGTCACGCGCGACGTGCTCGTGGATGAGGTCGAGCGCGAGCAGCGGATGGCGCAGGTGATAGAGCACGCCCATGAACAGCACGATGTCGAAGCGCTCGCCGAGCCTGCCGACATCGAAGACCGAGAGCTCGCGGAACGCGATGGCCACGCCGGCGACATCGGCGGCGAAGCGCGCCTGGGCCAGGTAGCGGGGATCGGTGTCGATGGCGACCACGCGGTCGGCGCCGCGGCGCGCCATCTCGATCGCGTAGAAGCCGCCATTGCAGCCGATGTCGAGCACGGTCTGTCCGCGCAGATCGGCGGGAATGCTGGCCGCGAAATGGCGCCACTTCACGCGCGGATAGTCGCCCAGGGGATGGTCGGGGGCGGTGGCGACGCCGCCCAGCTCCATGTTGTGGAACCAGGGGCCGAGACGCGTGATCTCGGCGCGGATGGCATCGGGCGTCATGCCTGCGCCACCGGCATGCGCAGCAAGTCGGAGATGGTCATGAGCTCGTCCACCCGGTGCGCGCAGCTGTGCCGCGCGTGGATGCTCTCAAGGCCGTTGGCGACGAGTTCGCGCCGCATCTCCGCATCCGAGGCGAGGTCCCGCAACTGGCGCGTCGCAACCGCGCCGGAGGAGGCAACCAGGTAGTCCACGCCGGGGCGGAACAAGGCCTCGCTGTCCTCCCACGGCGCCGAGACCAGCGGGATGCCGCAGGCGAGCGCCTCGAAGACACGGATCGTCGGGATGCCCGGGAGGGTGGTCGCGTAGAAGCGCCGTGGGACGTGCAGCGTGACGAGGTGGCGCGCGAAGACGTCCGGCGCGCGCGCATTCGGCAGCCAGTCGCGCAGCGTGGCGCCGTGGCGCGCGAGCAGCGCCTGCGCCTCGGTTGGATAGCGGACGCCGTGGATGGTCAGCGGCAGGCCCGCGTCGCGCGTCGGTCGCAGGAGGAATTCCTCCAGCTCGGCGCCGCGTTCGCCGTCGCCCCAATTGCCGATCCACACGGCGCCGCTGCGTGCGCCTTCCTGCGCGGGCGGCCGGAACAAACGCGTGTCCGCGGCCTCGTGCCAGATGAAGGCGCGATCACCCCAGCCCCAATCCCGATAGGTCTGCGCGAGCGTCGCGCCGAAGGCGAGCACGCCGTCATAGCCATCGAGATCATAGGCGCGCATGGCCTCCGGCTCGCTGACCGCGCGGTGATGCGTATCGTGGAACAGCAGGGTGAAGGGGGCACCCAGGCGCCGGCGGCGGCCGAGCTCGGCGACCAGGGCGGGTGTGTTCCATTCATGCACCAGCACCAGTTCGGCGCCGTCGAGCGCGGGCTCGATCTCGGCGAGGCTCGCGTATTGCTGAGGCCGCAATTCCGGATAGGCCGCATGGAAGCTGTCGAGGCCCGAGAGCCCGTGCTCGGCGATGAGGTTGCCGAGGCTCCAGGAATCCCGCGGCTCGAGCGCCACGACGTCATGGCCGCGATGGATCAGCTCGCGCAGGACGCCACGCAGGAAATGCGCATTGCCGTGGTTCCAGCACGACAGCAGCGAGTGGGTGAAATAGACGATCTTCATGCCGCGGAAGCCTCGCGGCGGCCGCCGGCGAGCAGCCCCTCATACTGGGCAAGCGTCGCCTCGGCCATGGCATCCAGGCCGTAGCGCGCCGCGCGGTCGCGCGCTGCTGCGCCGAGCCGGGCACGCTCAGCGGCATCGCCCATCAGCGCGCGGATGGCACCGGCAACGGCGTGCGAATCGGACCAGTCGACAAACAGCGCCGCGTCACTCCAGAGCTCGCGAAAACTCGGGATGTCCGCGAGCACGAGCGCACAGCCCGCCTGTGCCGCCTCCAGCACCGCGAGGCCGAAGGGCTCGTAGAGGGCCGGTGCCGCATAGAGGGGCGTACCGCGCCAGATCGCCGCCATCCCCGCGTCGTCGAGAGACCCGAGGCTGGTGAGGTGCGCGAAGGAGACGCGGCTGCGCTCGGGACCCTCGAGCGGTCCCGCCGCCAGGACCGGGAAGGGCAGATGCGCGGCGACACGGTCCAACGCCGCGATATTCTTGCCTGCATCCCAGAGGCGGCCGGCGGTGAAGACCGCGTCCATCGCCGCGGTATGCACGCAATCCGGCGCGTCGCGCCCATTGTGGATCGCTACCGGTGAGCTCGGCAGCGCATGCGCCTCGGCTGTCGCCGAGGCGAAGGCGCGCGACGGTGCGACGAGCGCGTCGCAGGCGAGATAGCCCTCGCGCAGCAGCGCCGACCGCCAGGCGAACGCCGCCGGCATCGGCCCGCCGCGCACCGCGGCCCACCAGGTCGCGAGGCAGGAATGGCAGGCACTGAGCACCGGGACCCCGAACCCACCGGCACTCGCCAGTGCCGGGCTGTTGAGGTGCACGAGGTCCACGCCAAGCGTTGCCGCGAGGTTCCGGATCGCCACGCCCGCCGTGCGGATCGCGTCCGGCGTGCCGGCCATCCAGTCGAGCGGCAGACCGGTGTCATGCAAGGTCAGCCCCGGGATGGTCGCCGCCTGCGCCGCCTGTGCGGCACTCGGCGACGGACCCAGCAGCGCCAGATGCGTCACCACGCCGCGCGCCGCCAGGCCGCGCGCAAGGTCGGTGGCATAGGTCCACACGCCGCCCACGGCATCCGTGGTCATCAGCAGACGGAGGCGCGCCGCGGCGTCGGTCACGCGGCCTCTCGCGCCCTGCCATGCGCGCGCAGCCAGGTCGCGAGGTCGGCGACGCCGTCGCGCCAGGGCCGTGGCGGCGGGAGGTCCAGGGCCTCCGTCGCGAGGCGCGTGTCGGAGACGAAGTAGCGCTGGTCGCCGGCCCGCCATGATTCGTGTCGCGTCACCACGCGCTCGCCGGTCAGCGCCTCGATCCGCGCGATGAGCTGGCGCAGGCTGATGGCATTGTCCGGGCCACCGCCGAGGTTGAAGGCACGCCCGCGCACGCTGTCGATCCGCCGCCAGGTCGCGATGTAGGCACCTACCGCGTCACCCACGTCGAGCACGTCGCGCACCTGACAGCCATCGCCGAAGATGCTGATCGGTTCGCCATGCAGGGCGCGGATCAGGAAATGCGCGACCCAGCCCTGGTCCTCGGTGCCCATCTGGCGCTGGCCATAGATGCAGCTCATCCGCAGCACCGCCGCGGGCAGGCCGAAGCTGCGCGCGAAGTCGAGCACGTACTGGTCCGCCGCGCCCTTGGAGCAGCCATAGGGCGTGTGGAATTCGAGCGACCGATCCTCCGCGATCCCAGAGCTTCGCAGCGTCGCGTCACGCGGCAGCCAGGCATCTTCGTGCTTCTCCAGCGCGACGTCGGCGAGGTCGCCATAGACCTTGTTCGTGCTGGCGAAGACCAGCGGCACCTGGCCGCCATTGCGGCGCAGTGCCTCCAGCAGCTGCACCGTCGCCTGGAGGTTGATGGAAAAATCCTCCTGCGGGTCGGTGAGGCTGGTGGTGACTGCCACCTGGGCCGCCAGGTGGAACACGGCGCTGCACTCACCCGCGGCCTTGGCCAGCGCGTCCCCGTCGCGGATATCGGCAATGACCGACGTCACGCGCTGCGGGTGCCGCTGCCGCAGCCAGCGCAGATTGCCCTCGACCCCGGCGCGGGTGAGCGCGTCGAACACCAGCACGTCGTGGCCGTCGCTCGCCAAGCGATCGGCGAGGTTGCAGCCGATGAATCCGGCGCCGCCGGTCACGAGGATGGGGCGGCGATGCGTCACGGCCGGCGGGGCTGCGTCGTTCATGCGACGAGTCCGCGCAGCTCGAGTTCGCGCCGCGCATCCTGCACGCGATCCTGCGCCGCCTGGCGCCCCACCCATTCCGCGAGCTCGGCGAGGTCGGAGCGGAAATCCAGCCGCTGCGGCGCGTAGCCGAGCCGCGTACGGGCGAGGCCGATATCGGCGATGTTGTGCCGGATGTCGCCGGCGCGCGCCTGTTGCGTGACCTCCGGCCGCAGCCCGGCATGGCCCATGGCCTCGGCGAGATCGGAAGCCACCTCGGTGACGCTGCGGTCGACGCCGCTGGCGATATTGAAGACGCCGCCGGCGGCGTTGGGATGGTCGAGCGCCAGCCGGAAGGCGCGCGCCACATCCTCGACATGGACAAAGTCGCGGCGCTGCTGGCCATCCTCGAAGATCATCGGCGGCTGGCGGTTGTGCAGCCGCGCGGCGAAGATCGCGAGCACCCCCGTGTAGGGGTTCGAGAGCGCCTGACCGGGTCCATAGACATTCCACAGCCGCAGCGCCGCACCCTCCATGCCGTAGGCGGGCGCGACGGTGAGGGTCAGGCGCTCCTGCACATATTTCGTGATGGCGTAGACCGAGGCGAGGTTCTGGCGCTTGGTTTCCGGCGTCGGCACCGGCGACATCGGCCGCCCCTCGCCGTCGATCGGATCCCAGGAGATATCGCCCGCGCGACGCGGGACGCGCTGCGCATCCTCGACGAGCTTGCCGTCGACGGTGCGATACAGGCCCTCTCCATAGACACTCATCGACGAAGCCACGACGACGCGGCGCACCGGTTGCTTGATCAGTTGCTGGAACAGCACCGCGGTGCCGTGGTCGTTGACCGAGACGTAGTGGTCCACCTCGTACATGCTCTGACCGACGCCGACCTCGGCCGCGAGGTGCACGACCTTGTCGACACCGCGCAGGGCGGCCGCAACACGCTCGCCATCGCGAACGTCGCCGCGGATGATTTCGGCATCGGCGTCGAGGCCGTCGGTCCCGCGATCGCCGTGCACCTGGTCGATGAAGCTGTCGAGAATGCGGACCTTGTGGCCCGCCGAGAGCAGGGCGTGCGCGAGATGACGCCCGATGAATCCAGCACCGCCGGTGATCAGAACCGTATCGGCCAACGCATGTCCTCCTCCGGCAGAATTGTGCGACGTCTGCTTCTAAGAACGCGGCAAAAGGAGAAAGGCTGGCTCACATCCTGTTGAGAATGCGCGCGATGCAGCTTCTTTCCTCGGCGCGACGTTACGGCCCACAGGCACAACGCGGAGGCGCAGCCTTGCCCGATTCTATCCAGCCATGGTCACGGGATCCGCGGAGCGTGCGTGTCGGCATCGTCGGGCTTGGCAACTGTGCCTCGGCCTTCGTGCAGGGCCTCACCTATTATCGCGACGCGGATGCGAATGAGCCGGTGCCGGGGCTGATGAGCGTGACGCTCGGCCCGTACCATCTGCGCGACGTGGTGGTGAGCGCGGCCTTCGACGTCGCCGAGGGCAAGGTGGGGCGCGATGTCGCCGAGGCGATCGCGGCGGCGCCGAACAACACCCATCGCTTCGCCGATGTTGCGCCGCTCGGCGTCACGGTGGAGCGCGGGCCGACGCTGGACGGCATCGGTCGCTACATGCGCGACGAGATCGTCGAATCCGCGGCGAGCCCGGCACCCGTCGCGGAGATCCTCGCCGATACACGCACCGACGTGCTCGTCTCCTGGCTGCCGGTGGGAGCGCAGCGCGCGACGGAGTTCTATGCCGAGCAGGCGCTCCAGGCAGGTTGCGCCTTCGTCAACTGCATCCCGGTCTTCATCGCATCGGACGAAGGCTGGCGCCGTCGCTTTGAGGCGCGCGGGCTGCCCATCATCGGGGACGACATCAAGAGCCAGGTGGGCGCCACTATCCTGCATCGCACGCTGGTCAACCTGTTCCACGAGCGTGGCGTGCGGCTCGACCGCACCTACCAGCTGAACTTCGGCGGCAACGCGGATTTCCTCAACATGCTGGAGCGCGAACGTCTCGCCTCCAAGAAGATCTCCAAGACACGCGCGGTCACCAGCGAGCTGGGCGTTCCCTTGCCCGAGACGGATGTGCATGTCGGCCCGAGCGATCATGTGCCGTGGCTGCTCGACCGGAAATGGGCGCAGATCCGCCTCGAAGGCACCGGCTTCGGCGGCACGCCGCTGAACGTGGAGCTCAAGCTCGAGGTGTGGGATTCGCCCAATGCGGCTGGGGTTGTGATCGACGCCGTGCGCTGCGCGAAGCTGGCGCTGGACCGCGGCATCGGCGGCGCGCTGCTCGGCCCCTCGGCCTACTTCATGAAGTCGCCGCCGCGGCAGTGGCATGATGCGGAGGCGCGCGAGCGGCTGCGCGCCTTCGTCGAGGCGGAGGCGCCATGAGCCGCCCGGACGTGATCACCCTGTTTCTGCTGCGCCACGCCGCGCATGACCGCGTGGACCGCGTGCTGTGTGGCCGCATGCCGGGCGTGTCGCTGGGCGCGGCGGGGCTGCATCAGGCCTCGCTGCTCGGCGCCGCCCTGCAGCGTCACGCGCCGGATGCCCTGTTCACCAGCCCGCTCGAACGCTCGCGCATGACGGCCGACGTGCTGGGCGACATGCTGAACCTCACCGCGCAGGTGAGCCCCGAGCTCACGGAGATCGACTGCGGCGAATGGACCGGTCGTGAATTCGCCGAGTTGCGCGAGGATCCGCGTTGGCTGCGCTGGAACAGCGAACGTGCTGCCTCGCGCCCGCCCGGCGGCGAAACCATGGCCGAGGCCGGCGAACGCGTGCTGGATTTCGCCCGCACGCTGCGCCGGCGCTATCCCAACGGCGTCGTCGCGCTGGTCAGCCACGCCGACGTCATCAAGGCCGCGCTCGCCGCGGTGCTCGGCCTGACGCTCGACGCGCATGACCGCTTCGACATCGCGCCCGCCTCGATCAGCACGCTGGTGCTGTGGGAGGGCGGCGGGAAGGTCGTCGGCCTGAACGCGGTGCCGCAGCCGTGAAGATCGCCTTCTATGGATCAAGCCTGCTCTCCTCCTACTGGAATGGCGCGGCGACCTATTATCGCGGCGTCATCCGCGATCTCGCGGCGCGCGGCCACGATGTGATCTTCTACGAACCCGAGGCCTATGACCGGCAGGCGCACAACGACATCGCGCCGCCGGACTGGGCGCGGTCACGCGTCTATGCGGCGACCACCGATGCGCTGAATGCGGTGATGGATGAAGCCGCGCTGGCCGACGTGGTGGTCAAGACCAGCGGCGTCGGCGTCTTCGACGACGAGCTGATCACCGGCGTCATGTCTCGGGCGCGCCCGGACGCGGTGCGCATCTTCTGGGACGTGGACGCGCCGGCGACACTGGAAGAAATCCGCCCGCAGCCGGGCCATCCGCTGCGGCAGGCCCTGCCCGCGCTCGACCTGGTGCTGACCTATGGCGGCGGGCCGCCGGTGGTCGCGGCGTATGAATCGCTCGGCGCGCGGCGCTGCGTGCCGATCTACAATGCGCTCGATCCCGACACCCATCATCCGGTGCCGCCCGAGCCACGCTTCGCCGCCGATCTCTCGCTGCTCGCCAACCGCCTGCCCGATCGCGAGCGGCGCGTGGAAGCGTTTTTCCTCGATGCGGCGTTACGGTTGCCGGGACAGCGCTTCGTGCTCGGTGGCAATGGCTGGGCGGACAAGCCGATGTCGCCGAACATCCGCTATATCGGCCATGTGCCGACGCGCGACCACAACGCCTTCAACACCTCGGCCACCGCCGTGCTCAACATCGCGCGCGACAGCATGGCGGCGACGGGATACTCCCCGGCGACCCGCGTCTTTGAGGCGGCGGGCGCGGGGGCCTGCCTGATCACCGACGCCTGGGTCGGTCTCGAGCTCTTTCTGGCGGAAGGCATCGAGGTGCTGGTCGCCCGCGACGGTGCGGATGTCGCCGCCCACGTCGCCGAACTCACCCCGGCGCGGGCGCGCGCCATCGGCGAGGCGGCGCGCCTGCGCATCTGCGCCGACCACACCTACACCCGGCGCGGCGTGGAGGTGGACGCGCTGTTGCGCGAGGAAACCGCGCGGCGCCGCGCCATGGTGGCGAACGCCTGATGCGCATCGTGGTGCTGGGCTTGAGCCTGTCCTCCTCCTGGGGCAATGGGCATGCGACGACCTATCGCGCGCTGCTGCGCGCCTTCGCCGCGCGCGGCCACGACATCCTGTTCCTCGAGCGCCAGGTGCCCTGGTACGCCGCGCATCGCGACCTGGCCGAGCCCGGCTATTGCCGGCTCGCCTTCTACGACAGCGTGGCGGAACTGGACGCCTGGCACGATGCGCTGGCGACGGCCGATGCGGTGATCCTCGGCTCCTACGTGCCGGATGGCATCGCGGTGGGCGACTATGTGCAGCGGGTTGCGCGGCTGGCGGCCTTCTACGACATCGACACGCCGGTGACGCTGGCCGGCCTCGCGCGCGGCGAGGAGAGCTACATCGCCGCGCGCCAGATCGCCGGCTTCCGCCTCTATCTCTCGTTCACCGGCGGACCCACGCTGGTGCGGCTCGAGCGCGAGTATGGATCGCCGGCCGCGCGCCAGCTCTATTGCTCGGTGGATGTCGACGCCTATCGGCCACTGGACCTGCCGCATCGGTGGGACCTGTCCTATCTCGGCACCTACAGCGACGATCGCCAGCCGACGCTGGAGCGGCTGCTGCTGGACCCGGCACGGCGCGCGCCGGAGCGACGCTTTGTCGTCGCCGGGCCGCAATACCCCGACACGATCGACTGGCCCGCCAATGTCGAGCGCATCGCGCACCTGCCGCCCGAACAGCACGCCGCCTTCTATGCGCAGAGCCGCTTCACGCTCAACGTCACGCGCGCCGACATGATCCTCGCCGGCTACAGCCCGAGCGTTCGGTTGTTCGAGGCCGGCGCCTGTGCCACGCCCATCATCTCCGACGAGTGGCCGGGGCTGAACGCGCTGTTGCAGCCCGGTCGGGAGATCCTGATTGCGGATGGCGAGGATGAGGTGGTGGAAGCGCTGGCGATTGCGGAGCCGCGACGCCGCGCGATGGCCACGACGCTGCGGACGCGAATTCTCGCCGAGCATTCTTCCGCGCGGCGCGCCGCGGAGCTGGAGGACTACCTGCTGGGCGCCGCCTGACGCGAGGCGTCGTAGATGCGGTCAATCACGCGGGCCACGGTGACGAAGCGTTCCGCCTCCGCGTCGAAGCCATCGCCGATGCGCTTGGCCCAGTCGATCGCCGCGCGGCCGCCCCAGTCATCGGGCGGCGACGCGAGCAACTCGCGATGGGTTTGCCGGTTGTGCTCGGCGGTGAAGTCGTAGAAGGAGCCGTCGGCGTTGCGCATGGCCGCGCCACCCTCGGTGCCCCAGAAGCTCGCGCCGATCTCGGCGTCGCGGCCCGCGTGCAGCTTCCACGAGCAGGCGAGGCGCAGCACAACCCCGCCTTCGAGCGCCAGCGTGGCAAGGCAGAAATCCTCGACGCGGGCGCGGGGTCCGGCCAGTGGCTCGCCGCCGGCGCGCAGATGACTTTCCACCGCGATCACCTCGGGGAAATCCAGCACCCATAGCGCGAGATCGATGAGGTGCACGCCGAGATCCATCACACAACCGCCGCCGGCCAGCACGACGTCGTAGAACCACGGCTTGTCGGGCCCATAGGCGTTGTGGAAGGTGAGGTCGCCGGCGAAGACGCGACCGATGCCCCCGCTGCGGACCAGGTCGCGCAGCCGCACCATGGCGAGGGTGTGGCGATAGGACAGGTCCAGCCCCAGCCGCCGATCAGCGCGGCGCGCCGCGGCGACCACCGCCTCCGCTTCCGCCGCGCTGCGCCCGAGCGGTTTCTGGCAGAACACCGCGACGCCATGGTCCAGCGCCTTGATCGCCTGCGCGGCGTGCATGGCGCTGGGGGTCGCGATCACCACCCCGTCGAGGCCCAGCGCCAACATCGCATCCAGCCCATCGACCATGGCGGCGCCCGGTGCGATCGTCGCCGCCTCGCGCACCGCGTCGGGCGACGGATCGGTGATGGCCACGGCTTGGCCGGCGTCCGCATCCAGGATCGCGCGCATGCGGTGCCGCCCGATCCATCCGAGGCCGAGGAACCCCAGGCGTGGCGCGCTCATGGTGCGACCCAGGCCTTGAGGAAGCCGTCCGGGCGGTCGCGCGTGGCGTCAAGCGCCTCGCCGAGCCGTTCGAGCGGAAAGCGATGGGTGCAGAGCGCGGCGAGGTCGATGCGGCCCGACATCACCGCGTCCAGAGCCGCGCGCATGCCCTCCGTGCGGATCGCCAGGTCGCGCTCATGCGCGTTGATCACGTCGATGCCGCGCCAGTTCCACAGCCACATGTTGACCTGGCGGGGCCCATCCTGGTGGTAGCCCGCGATGATGAGGCGCCCACGCTCCCCGGTCAGTTCGCCGGCGAGATCCAGCGGCCAGGATTTTCCCACGGCCTCGATCACGCGCGGGCAGAATTTCCCCGAGGTCAGGGCGGCGACGCGCGCGATGATCGCCGCGTGGTCGTCCATGGCGATGGTCTCGGCCGCGCCCATGCGGCGTGCGAGGTCCAACGCGTAGGGCCGCCGGGCGATCGCGATCACGCGGGCGCCCGCTTCGGTGACCAGGCGCGTGAGGATCGCGCCGAGGAAGCCGATCCCGATGATCGCCACGTCCTGCCCCGCCTCGATGCCGCTGCGCGCGAAGATGTTCATGGCGCAACCGAGCGGCTCGCCGGGGAAAGGCATGGCGTCCAGCGCGGCCGGCAGGGGGAGCACGCGGTCCGCCGCGGCGAGGTCGTATTCGGCATAGCCGCGGAAGCTCAGCGCCGCGACGCGCTGGCCCAGCGCCAGGGCGCCGACACCCTCGCCGAGCGCATCGACGATGCCCCAGCCCTCATGCCCGAGATCGCCGGGCGGGGTGGGGAACTGCATCCATTCGGGCCCGGCCCAGGGCGTGAGGTTGGACGCGCAGACGCCGCAGCCTTCCAGCCGGATGCGGACCTCGCCGTGCCCGGGTTGCGGCAGCGGCACCATGTCCAGCCGCATCCTTCCGGGTGCTTCGACAATCGCTGCCCGCATCATCCGATCGACCATCGCCGCGTTCCATCATTGCTCTCGGAGGCGTCAACGCCGAACCCGACGCGCTGTTGCATCTGCCCGGATGCGCGAGCGTTCCGAACCCATGGCGCCAGCAACGACAACGACCACGACCGCAGCGCCCGACCTCGGTTCCGCGCTGACGCGCAACATCAAGGTGCTGGAACAGAGGCGTCGCGACGCCGCGGCACGGGAGAAACCGGAGCAGCGCGTCGCCCAGGCCGTCACGCGCTTCACCGGGTCGATGCGCTTCGTCTATCTGCACCTCGCGCTGTTCGGTTGCTGGATCGCGATCAATGTCGGCCTCGTGCCCGGGGTGCCACGGTTCGACGCGTCGCTGGTGATCCTTGCAATGGTCGCTTCGGTCGAAGCGATCTTCCTGTCGACCTTCGTGCTGATCAGCCAGAACCGCATGGAGAACGAGGCCTCCGCGCGCGCCGAGCTCGACCTGCAGATCAGCCTGTTGACCGAACACGAGCTCACCCATGTCGCGAAGCTGCTGGCCGCCATCGCCGAGCGCCTGGGCGTGCCCGAGGCGCAGCATCCGGAGGTGCAGGAAATCCAGTCGGCGGTGGCGCCGGAGGCGGTGATCGACGCGATCGCCGCCGAGCAGGCGCAGCTGCGTGACTGAGGCGAGCCTGGCCGTGCGCCCGCGCGAGGATCCGGGCGCGGCCTGGATGCGCTGCATGCGCCGCGGCGCCTGGGCGGAGGCCTGGCAGCTCGGCGATGCGATGCTGGCGGCGCGCGGCGCGGCGCGCGACCGGCACGCGCCGCGGCACCTACAGGCGGTCTGGGACGGGACGCCGCTGCGCGGCCGTCAGGTGCTTGTGCGCTGCTATCATGGCCTCGGCGACACGATCCAGTTCATCCGGTTCATCCCGACGCTGCGCGAGATCGCCGCGGATGTGGTGACCTGGGTTCAGCCCGCGCTCATTCCCCTGTTGCGCACCATGCCGGGCGTGGGGCGGCTGGAACCGCTGCACGACGGCACGCCGGAGTTCGCGCATGACGTCGACATCGAGATCATGGAGCTGGCGCATGCGCTGCGCGTGACGGCGGAGAGCCTTCCGGGTGATGCGCCCTATCTGCATCCGCCGGCAGCGAACGCACGCGGCGATTGTCTTGCGATCGGCCTCGTGTGGGCGGCGGGCGAGTACGATCCGTTGCGCGCGATCCCGCTGCGGCTGCTCGCGGGGCTCGCCGATGTGCCGGGGGTCAGCCTGCACATCCTGCAGCGCGGCCCGGCGCTGCAGGAGCGGGATGCCGGGTTCGGTCTCAGCTCCGGTGCCGATGATCTGCTCGCGCTCGCATCGCTGATGCGCGGGCTCGATCTGGTGATCAGCGTCGATTCCATGCCGGCGCACCTGGCTGGCGCGTTGGACGTCCCGATCTGGCTGATGCTGCGCCACGAGGCCGACTGGCGATGGATGGAGGGCCGCGATACGAGCCCGTGGTATCCCTCGATGCGGCTGTTCCGCCAGCCGTCGCCGGGCGATTGGCCCTCGGTCGCGCGGGATGTGATCCGAAGCCTCCGCGCGTTGGCGGCGACGGGGAGGCGACGCGCGGGCTGAGCGACGCTGCCGCCGCGCTTGACGCGGTTCGCGATCCGCCGCCTGCTGCGCCGCGCGCGAAGGGGAGCCACGCCATGGAGTATCGCAATCTCGGACGCAGCGGGGTCAAGGTCTCGCCGCTCTGCCTCGGCACCATGATGTTTGGCGCTGGCACGGACGAGGCCACGAGCCAGCGCATCATCGCGCGTGCACGGTCGCAGGGCGTGAACTTCGTCGACACCGCGGACACCTACAATGGCGGGAGGTCCGAGGAGGTGGTGGGGCGTGCCATCGCCGGCGATCGCGCCTGGTGGGTGCTGGCGACCAAGATGGCGAACCCGATGGGGGAGGGGCCGAATGGCGGCGGGATGTCGCGCCTGCACGCCTTCCACGCGGTCGAGGCCAGCCTGAAGCGGCTTGGCACCGACGTCATCGACATCCTGTACTGGCACAAGGAGGATCATGCGACCCCGCTTGAGGAGAGCGTGCGCGCCATGGCGGACCTGATCCGCGCGGGGAAGATCCGGTATTTCGGGCTGTCGAACCATCGGGCGTGGCGCGTGGCGGAGGTATGCCGGTTGTGTGATCTGGCGGGCATCGACCGGCCGGTGGTGAGTCAGCCGCTGTACAATGCGCTGAACCGGATGGTGGAGGTGGAGCATCTGCCGGCCTGCGCAGCGCTTGGCCTGGGGGTGTTTCCGTATTCGCCGCTGGCGCGGGGGGTGCTGACGGGGAAGTATGCGCCGAATGTGGTGCCTCCGGAGGGGTCTCGCGCCGCGCGGCGCGACAAGCGGATGATGGAGACGGAGTGGCGGCCGGAGAGCCTGGAGATCGCCGGGAAGATTGCGGCGAGGGCGGAGGCGCATGGGGTGACGGCGGGGCAGTTCGCGCTGGCCTGGGTGCTGCACAACCGCCTGATCACAGGGGTGATCGCAGGGCCGCGCACCGAGGAGCATTGGGAGGAGTATGTGGCCGCGCTGGGCTGTGTGTTGAGTGCCGAGGACGAGGCCGCCGTGGACGCCCTGGTCGCCGCTGGCCATCCCTCGACGCCCGGCTACAACGATCCCGCTTATCCCCTGGAAGGCCGGATTGCGCGCTCGTCCGGCGCCAAGTCGTGAAAATAAAAGAATGGCCGCAAACGTATACGTTTGCGGGGGGAATTCTTTTCCCCAGCCTTTTTCATGCGTCAGTGAACTGCAGTTCCGCGAACCGTTGGTAGAGTCCTCCGTCCTTCAGCAGTGACGCGTGCGTCCCAATCGCGACGATTTTGCCGGCTTCCATCACCACGATCCTGTCCGCGCGTCGCACGGTGGCGAGTCTGTGCGCCACCACCAGGGTGGTGCGGTTTTCCGACAGTTCGGCGAGGGCCTGCTGCACCGCCTGCTCGCTCTCGGCGTCGAGTGCGCTGGTGGCTTCGTCGAGCAGCAGCACGCGCGGGTCGCGGAGGATGGCGCGGGCGATGGCGACGCGCTGGCGTTGGCCGCCGGAGAGCGTGACGCCCTTGGCGCCGAGGTGGGTGGCGAAGCCTTCGGGCAGGGCGTCGAGGAAGCGGTCGGCGGAGGCCTGAACGGCGGCGGCGCGGACTTGCTCGTCGGTGGCGTCGGGGCGGCCGAAGCGGATGTTGTCCCAGGCATTGGCGCTGAAGATCACCGGGTCCTGCGGGACCAGGCCGAGGGGCTCGCGCAGGGTGCGCGGGTCGAGCGTGGCGATGTCCACGCCGTCGAGGCGCACGGTGCCGGATTGCGGGTCATAGAAGCGCAGCAGCAGTTGCAGGATGGTGGTCTTGCCGGCGCCGGAGGGGCCGACGAGAGCCACGGTCTCGCCGGGTTCAACGGTGAGCGAGAAGCCGTCGAGGGCTTTTTGTGAGGGGCGGGTCGGGTAGGAGAAGTGGACGTCCTCGAAGGCGATGCGGCCACGGACAGGGCGCGGCAGGATGGCGGGTGCGGCGGGTGCCGCGATGGCGGGGACGGCGTCGAGCACTTCGTCGATGCGTTCGGCGGCACCCGCGGCGCGCTGGACCTCGCCCCAGACTTCGCTGAGTGCGGCTGCGGAGGTCGCGAGCAGGATGGCGTAGAGGACGAAGGCGGAGAGCTCGCCGCCGGTCATGCGGCCGGCAACGACGTCGTGCCCGCCGACCCAGAGCGAGAAGGTGACGGCGCCGAAGCCGAGCAGGATCACCGCGAGGATCAGCCCCGCCCGCACCTTGATGCGCTTCAGCGCGGTGGAGACGGAGCTTTCGGCGGCCACCTGGAAGCTGGCGTGCGCGCTCGCCTCCTGGGTGAAGGCCTGCACGGTGCGGATGCCGGCGATGGTCTCCTCCACCTGGTGCCCGAGGTCGGCGACGCGATCCTGGGTGGCGCGGGAGAGTTTTTTCTCGCGTCGGCCGAAGAGGATGAGGGGGGCGACCACGATCGGCAGCACGGCGGCGACGATCAGCGCCAGCTTGGGGCTGGTGGCGACGAGCATGCCGAAGGCGCCGATGATCATCAGCGTGTTGCGGATGCCCATAGAAATCGCCGAGCCGATGAGGGATTGCAGCAGGGCGATATCGGCGGTGAGGCGGGAGAGGATGTCGCCGGCGCGCGCCACCTCGAAATAGGCGGGCGAGAGGGTGAGCAGCCGGTCATAGGCGTCGCGACGGATATCGGCGGCGATGCGCTCGCCGAGCCAGGAGACGAGATAGTACCGCGCACCGGTGGCGAGTGCGAGCGCGGCCACGATGCCGAACATCAGCAACGCCGCGCGATCGAGCTCGGCGGCGTTGGCGGTGGAAAATCCCTGGTCGATCAGGTGCCGGATGCCCTGGCCGATGCCGAGCACCAGGGAGGCGGCGACGACCAGTGCCACGCCCGCCATCGCCACGCGCCCGGCATGGGCACGCAGATAGGGCCAGAGCAGTGCGAGCGAGGCGATGCGCTTCATGCGCGGGGAAGCGGGAATTTTTCGAGGTAGGGCATGTAGTCGGGCTCCACGTCGATCTCGAGCGAGGCGAGCACGCGCACCACGGCGCAGTAGAAGCCGGCGGTGAGGATGAGGTCGGTCAGTTCCTCGGTGCTGAAATTGGCGGCGAGCTGGTCATGCGTGGCCTGCGATGTGCCGCCCGACACCACCTCGCGCGCGGCGCGCAGCACCAGGCGGGCAAGGCCGTCGAGGCCGCTCTCGTCGCCACTCATGATGGCGCGGATGTCGGTCTCGGCGACGCCGAACTCCATGCCGATCTTCACGTGGTGCGACCATTCATAGGCGCTGCGCGCGATCCAGCCGACCTGCAGGATGGCCATCTCGCGCAGCCGCGGGTCGAGCTTGCTGCCGTGGCGAATGTATTGCCCGAGGCCCTGGAAGGCGCGTGCCCCGCCGGGGCTGTTGGTCAGCGCGCGATGGAGGCTGATCGGGCGCTTGAGAAGATCGCGCTGGTCCTCGGGCAGGTCCTCGGAATCGAGGTAGGGGATGCGGGCCATGTGCTTGTTTCTCCCTCAGCCGGCGAACCGAGCGTCGCGCTCTGCCGCAATGGCGTCATAGGCCGCGCGGATCGCGGCCTCGCCATGGTTGCGCTCCAGCCGGCGCAGCGTGAAGTGGGCGTGGGCGATGGATTTGAAATGCTGGAGGAAGGCGAGGTTCACGGCCGCACCGGCGGCCGCGCCCAGGATGGGGGCCGCCTGGGCGCCGAGTTTCAGCGCGATCGGACCGCCGAAGCGGGCGGCAATGGCGCCGATGAAGCTGGGCAGGAGGTTGACCCCGACCGCGCCCTTGAGCGTCTCGGCGAGCGCTACGCGGACGGCGAAGTAACCGCTTTCGGTCGCGTCGTCCTCGGTGCCGCGGCCGCCGAGCGCAAACACCTTCAGGCATTCGGGCGCCGTGGCGGGATGCGCGAGGTCCTCGCCCTGCGCGGCGGCCTCGGCGGCGATCTGGCGCAGCAGGAGGGTGGTGGAGATGGGCAGCTCGACCAGGGTTCCGGGCAGGCCGAAAGCACCGCCGGCGATGCCCGAAGCGGCAGCGAGTCCGCGGTGGAACCAGGTCTGCCCCATGGCGAAGGGCGAAGCTTCCGGCCGGCTGCCCAGCGCCGTCGTCATCGCGCGTTCGAGGGCGGCGCGCACCGCGCCATCCAGGCGGGACTGCACGAAGGTAGGCAGGGCGTTCCGCAACGCCTCCAGCGGCGTCCCGGCGAGAGCGGCGAGCCGTGCGGCAAGCGAAGTGTGCTCCAGCGTCTCGAACGCGGCGCGGATTTCGCCATGCGCGGTCGCGGAGATGAGGGGGGAGGAGGCGAGGGCGAGATCGGTCATGCACGCCTCACATGGCGATGCGGGGAGCGAAGTTCAGCCCTGGGAGGAATTGTCACGCAGCCAGGCGGCGAAACCTTCCTCGGGGAGATCACCGGCCGCGAGGTCCATGGTGGCGGCGATCGCCTCACCCTCGTCGAGGTTGGTGGCCATGCCGTTGAACTCCAGGAATGTCACGGCCGCGATGAAGGCGGCGCGCTTGTTGCCATCGGCGAAGGGGTGATTGCGCGCGAGGCCGAAAGCATAGGCGGCGGCGAGGCGGAACAGGTCCGTCTCGCCGCCATAGGCGTGCAGGTTTTCGGGGCGCGCGAGAGCGCTGTCGAACAGGCCCTCATCGCGGATGCCTGCGAGCCCGCCATGTTCATTGAGGCCCTCGGCGTGCAGCAGCAGAATGATCTCGCGCCGCAGCCAGGTTGGCGTCGTCATTTTGCGAGTTCGCGCAGCACGCCGCGATACTTGCGCATCACTTCGCGCCCGACGCGCAACTGCTCGGCGGCCACCGGATCGAGCGTGGTGAGCAGTACCGCGCCGCCGGGTTGCTCCACGGCGTGCAACACATCTCCCTCGCCGATGTTCAGCCGTGCAAGCAGTTCCTTGGGCAGCACGACGCCCACCGAATTGCCGATCGCGCGCAGCTTCAAGGTCGCCATGGGATAACCTCCGTGATCACGAAGGTTATAACACGGATGACCCCGCCGCCGCTACAGGATATAGCGGCTGAGGTCGGCGCTGGCCGCGAGCGGTCCAACCTTGGCGCGCACCATCGCGCCATCCACCGCCACCGCTTCGCCGCGCCGGTCCGACGCCGTGAAGGAGATTTCCTCCAGCAGCCGTTCCAGCACGGTGGAGAGCCGCCGGGCGCCGATATTCTCGACGCTGGCGTTGATGTCTGCGGCGAGCTCGGCAATGGCGTCCACGGCGTCGGCCGCCATCTCGAGTGTGACACCCTCGGTGCCCAGCAAGGCCACGTATTGCTTGATCAGGCTGTGCTCCGGCTCAGTCAGGATGCGCTTGAAGTCATCGCGGGTGAGCGCGGCCAGCTCCACGCGGATCGGCAAGCGCCCCTGCAATTCCGGCAGCAGGTCCGAGGGCTTGGCCAGGTGGAAGGCGCCCGAGGCGATGAACAGCACATGGTCGGTCTTCACCGGCCCATGCTTGGTCGTCACCGTGGTGCCCTCGATCAGCGGCAGCAGATCACGCTGGACGCCCTCGCGGGAGACATCGCCGCCGCGGAAGCCGCCCTCGGTGGTGCGCGCGCAGACCTTGTCGATCTCGTCGATGAAGACGATGCCGTTGGCCTCCGCATGTGCGACGGCATCGCGGGTGAGCGCGTCATTGTCGAGCAGCTTGTCGGCTTCCTCGCGCGTGAGCGCCACCCGGGCATCGGCCACGTTCATCTTGCGCGTCTTGCTGCGGCCGCCGAACATCTTGCCCAGCATGTCCTGCATGTTCTGCATCTGCATGCCCTGGGCGCCCGGGAGGTCCATCATGCCGATCGGCATGCCGCCGCCGGTCTCGGCCACGGCCACCTCGACCTCGCGATCCTCGATCTGGCCTTCGCGCAGCATCTTGCGGAATTTCTGGCGCGTCTCGCCGGCGGCACCCTCACCCACCAGCGCGGAGAGCAGCCGCTCCTCGGCGGCCAGATCCGCCTTGGCCTGCACGCCGATGCGGGCCTGTTCGCGCAGGAGGGTGATCGAGACCTCGACCAGGTCGCGCACGATCGAATCCACGTCGCGGCCGACATAGCCGACCTCGGTGAACTTGGTCGCCTCGACCTTGAGGAAGGGGGCGTTGGCGAGACGCGCGAGGCGTCGGGCGATCTCGGTCTTGCCGCACCCGGTCGGCCCGATCATCAGGATGTTCTTGGGCGTGACTTCCTCGCGCAGGCCGGGGGCCAGCTGCTGGCGGCGCCAGCGGTTGCGCAGCGCGATGGCCACCGCGCGCTTCGCGTCCTGCTGCCCCACGATGTGGCGGTCCAGCTCGGAGACGATCTCTCGCGGGGAGAGGTTGGAGGATTCGCTCACAGGGTCGGCTCCTTCCCGACCACGCTTTCGAGCGTTTCGAGGATCATGTTGCCATTGGTGTAGACGCAGATATCGGCCGCGATCGCCATCGACCGGCGGCAGATCTCGGACGCATCGATGCCCTCGACCGGCAGCAGCGCGCGCGCCGCAGACAGGGCATAGTTGCCGCCCGAGCCGATGCCGATCACGGCATCCTCGGGCTCCAATACATCGCCCTGGCCGGTGATCAGCAGCGACCGGGACCGGTCGGCCACCGCGAGCAGGGCTTCAAGGCGGCGCAGGTAGCGGTCCGTGCGCCAATCCTTGGCAAGTTCCACGGCCGCGCGTTCCAGCTGGTCGGGGAAGCGTTCGAGCTTGGCCTCCAGCCGCTCCAGCAGCGTGAAGGCGTCTGCCGTCGCACCGGCGAAGCCCGCGAGGACGCGGCCCTGGGCGATGCGGCGGATCTTTCTGGCGTTGCCCTTGACCACGGTCTGGCCAAGGGAAACCTGGCCGTCACCGGCCATCGCCACCTGGTTGCCCTTGCGGACGCACAGGATGGTCGTGCCGTGCCAGCCGATCAAATCATTGCTGTTCATCATGGGCAGCCAAATGGCGATGCGCCCCGGCCTGAACAACGGTCCGGCCCCCATTCGACATTGCACCTGTCATGCAGTCGACGCATCCTTGCGCGACCGAACGGAGCTCCGCCCTGTGACCGAGATGCAAACGCCGCTGACCTGGACCCGCATCATCATCATCATGGCGATCGCGGCCGTTGTGACCGGGGTGGGCGTCGGCGCTCTCGGCACCCTGATCGGCCTGCCGCCATGGCTGCCGGGCGCGGCGCTGGCGAGCGTGCTCGGCGTCTCGGCCGCATTCCTGATCCAGCGCCGCAACGCCCAGCGGAACCTCCGCTAGCCGGGGCTGCCCCGACGCTCGACGGCGCGGTTGCCCCGCCCCTCGCCCACGCGTAGAGAAGCGCCCATGGACGCCGCCCCCTCGCCGCGCCGGGCCGAGATCGCCCGCAGCACCTCCGAGACCCACATCCGGGCGCGGATCGCGCTGGATGGCAGCGGGGCCGCGACCATCGCCACCGGCATCGGCTTCCTCGACCACATGCTCACCGCGCTGGCCCGGCACTCCATGATCGACATGGACATCGCCGCCGATGGCGACCTGCACATCGACGGCCACCACACCACCGAGGATGTGGGCATCGTGCTCGGCCAGGCGCTGCGCCAGGCGCTGGGCGACAAGCGCGGCATCCGCCGCTACGGCCACGCCGTGATCCCGATGGACGAGGCGCTGGTCGAAGTGGCACTCGACATCTCCGGCCGGCCTTTTCTCGCCTGGGACGTGACCTTCAAGCGCGACAAGGTCGGCACGCTCGACACCGAGCTGTTCGAAGAGTTTTTCCGCGCCTTCGCCTTCAACGCCGGCATCACCCTGCATATATTCCAGAAGGCCGGCAGCAACGCGCACCACGTCGCCGAGGGCTGCTTCAAGGCGCTGGCCAGGGCGCTGCGCATGGCGGTGGAGCCGGACCCCCGCGCCGGCGACGCCATCCCCTCGACCAAGGGGGTGCTGGAGGCATGAGCCTGCACGCCTACACCCTGCACACCGGCACCGACCGCACCCCGCCGCTGCTGCTGCGCGAAGGTTTTTCGTGGGGCGCCTTCGCCTTCGCGCCGCTCTGGGCGCTGCGCCACGGGCTGTGGATCGCCGCACTCGGCTATGTGGTGGTCGCGGCGGCGGTGATCGCCTTTGCGCCGGGCATTCCTGCGTTGCTGACGCTCACGGGCCTGCACATCCTGGCCGGGTTCGAAGGGCGCGACCTTCAACGGATGCGCCTCGCGCGGCAAGGGCGGGGCGAGAGCGCCGTGGTGCTCGCACCCGATGAGGATACCGCGCTGTGGCGCGCTCTGGGGAACAGCGACGCCGCGCGGTCTGCGGCGCTGCGCGACGTGCAGGGAGGGGCGGCATGATCAGGCTGGCGATTCTCGACACCGGCTCGGGCAACCTCGCCTCGGTGCAGCAGGCGGTGGAACAGGCGGCCGAGACGGCGGAGATCGCGGTCAAGGTGGCCGTGACGACATCGGTCGCCGATATCCGCGCGGCCGACCGCATCATCCTGCCGGGACAGGGCGCCTTCGCCGCGGTGAAGAAGGGGCTGGACGCGCTGGACGGCATGCAGGATGCGCTGGAGGAACGCGTGCGCGCCCAGGGCGTGCCCTTCTTCGGCATTTGCGTGGGCATGCAGATCCTGTTCGAGCGCGGCCTCGAACACGGCGTGTCCTTCGGCCTGGGCTGGTTCGGCGGCCAGATCGCGCCGATGGACCCGAAGGATTCCGACGGGAAGCCGCTGCCGCTGCCGCAGATGGGCTGGAACGCGCTGGATTTCGAGGAAGGCTACCACCCGGTGCTGGACGGCATCGAGAAGGGCAGCCACGTCTATTTCGTCCACTCCTACGCCGCCCGCGACCATGACGAGGATTTCGTCATCGCGACCACGGATTACGGCGGGCCCATCGTCGCCATGGTGGCGCGCGCGAACATCGTCGCCGCGCAATTCCATGTCGAGAAAAGTGGGGATGTCGGTCTCGCCATGCTCGGCAATTTCCTCCGCTGGGAACCCTGATGGCGCATGAGCTCGATGTCGCCCGCGCGGAGCGCCTGAGCCCCGGAGAACTGGCGGAGCTGTGCGAGGCGACCGACGCCGCGATCATTGAGGGCGGCGGCTTCGGCTGGCTCGAACCGCAGGGCCGCGCCACCTTGGAACGCCATTTCGGCGGCACGCTGCTGGTCCCCGAGCGCGAGCTGTTCGTCGCGCGCATGGACGGCCATATCGTGGGCTCCGCGCAGCTCGTGCGGCCGACGCGCAACAATGAAGCGCAGGCTTTCGCGGCCACCCTGACTCACGCCTATATCGCGCCCTATGCGCGTGGCGTGGGCCTCGCGCGGCTGATGGTCGCCCGCGTGGAGGAACGCGCCGCGGCACTGGGCCACCGGGTGCTCAACCTCGATGTGCGTGAGACGCAGACGACCGCCATCGCGCTGTTCGAGGCGATGGGCTACCAGCGCTGGGGCACGCACCCTTTCTACGCGCGCGCCGATGGCCGCACGGTTGGCGGCCACTACTATACCAAGCTTCTCGAGCCCGGGCGCGGCCGCAAGACCGACAAGCTGATCGGCGTCGAGTGACCGCCTTCACGCTCTACCCCGCCATCGACCTGAAGGGTGGCCGCGTCGTGCGGCTGCGGCGCGGGGACATGAACGCGGCCACCGTGTTTTCGGAAGATCCCGGCGCGCAGGCCGCCGCCTTCATGGCGCAGGGCTTTGCCTGGCTGCATGTGGTCGATCTGGACGGCGCCTTCGCCGGCAAGCCGGCCAATGTGGCGGCCGTGCGCGCCATCCTCGCGGCCACCAGTGTGCCGGTGCAGCTCGGCGGCGGGATCCGCGACATGGCGACGGCCGCGGCCTGGATCGAGGCCGGCGTCGCGCGGATCATCCTGGGGTCCGCCGCCGTCAAGGACCCTGACTTCGCGCGCGCGGCCTGCGCGGCATTCCCGGGCCGCGTCGCACTCGGCATCGATGCGCGGGGCGGCATGGTCGCGACCGAGGGCTGGGCCGAGACCTCCGACATCACGGCCGAGGACCTCGCACTGCGCTTCGCCGATGCTGGCGCGGCGGCGGTGATCTACACCGACATCGACCGCGACGGCATGCTGGGCGGGGCCAATGTCGCGGCGACGGCGGCCCTCGCGCGCGCGGTGCCGATCCCGGTGATCGCCTCGGGCGGCGTCGCGGGGATCGAGGATGTGGTCGCGCTGATCGGCGCGGGCGGCATCGCCGGCACCATCATCGGGCGCGCGCTCTATGATGGGCGGATCGACCCGGCAGCGGCGCTCGCGCTGGCGGGCTGAGCGCGGGCGCGCTGCGTCGTCGCCGGCACCGCGATCACTTGTCATCAGAACATCATGCGTGCGGCCGTGCGGCGCGCGCGCAATAAGCGCTTGACCGGCGCGCGCATTGGACGCATCGCCATCGAGACGCTGCGGCATTCCGCGCGACTCAACCTATTGTAAAGTTGTCTGCGATGCTGGCGT
Organism: Plastoroseomonas arctica; assembly: GCF_018128965.1. Lineage (GTDB taxonomy): Bacteria > Pseudomonadota > Alphaproteobacteria > Acetobacterales > Acetobacteraceae > Plastoroseomonas > Plastoroseomonas arctica. The sequence goes on along the minus strand of NZ_JAAEDH010000002.1, from coordinate 282,392 downwards.
TGCGTGTGATCCCCTGTCTGGATGTGAAGGAAGGCCGCGTCGTCAAGGGCGTGAACTTCCTCGCGCTGCGCGACGCCGGGGACCCTGTGGAACAGGCGCGGCTCTACGATTCCGAAGGTGCCGACGAGATCACCTTCCTCGACATCGGCGCGACGGCGGAGAACCGCGACACCATGTTCGACGTCGTCGCGCGCACCGCGCGGCAGGTCTTCATCCCGCTCACCGTCGGCGGTGGCGTCCGCAGCGTCGAGGATGTGCGTCGCCTGCTGCTCGCGGGGGCGGACAAGGTGAGCATCAATTCCGCCGCCATCGCGGAACCCGAGCTGATCCGCCGCGCGGCCGAGGCGTTCGGCAGCCAAGCCATCGTTGTCGCGATCGACGCGAAGCAGGTCGCCCCGGGACGGTGGGAGATATTCACCCATGGCGGCCGCCGCGAGACGGGCATCGATGCGGTGGCCTGGGCGGCGCAGGCGGCAGCCCTCGGCGCTGGCGAATTGCTGGTCACCAGCATGGACCGCGACGGCACCGGCCAGGGCTTCGACACCGTACTGCTTCGCGCGATCCGCGCCGCGGCGCGGCTGCCGATCGTGGCCTCCGGCGGTGTCGGCAAGGTCGCGGATTTCGTCGCCGGCGCGGAGGCGGGTGCCACAGGCCTGCTCGCGGCGAGCGTGTTCCATTTCGGTCAGTTCCGGATTGCCGACGCGAAGGCGGCGCTCGCCGCCGCGGGCCTGCCGGTGCGTCCGCTGCCCCATCGCGTGAGGAGTGCCTGATGGCGAAAGCTGCAAAGAACAAGACGCCGACCAAGGCGGCAAAGGTGCGCCTGCCGTTGCCGGCCGGCATCGCCGCCACGAAGAAATCCAAGTTGCCTAAGCCGGTGCGCGCCGTGGATGCGCGGGTACTGTCCCCGCTCACGGCGAATGGCACCGGCGGCGATGCGCTGATCCTGGATCGGCTGTGGCAGGTGGTCGAGCAACGCCGCGGCGCCGGCGACGCCGCACGCTCGCACTCCGCGCGGCTGATGGCGCGTGGCACCGCCAAGGTGGCGCAGAAGCTGGGCGAGGAAGCGGTGGAGTGCGTGATCGAGGCGGCGCTGGGCAATCGCGAGGCGACGGTGCTGGAATCCGCCGACCTGCTGTACCACCTCATCGTCGTCTGGGTGGATGCCGGCATCCACCCCGAGGAGGTCTGGTCCGAGCTGGTCCGCCGCCAGGGCGTCAGCGGCCTGGCCGAAAAGGCGGCGCGCCCGCGCGGCGTGATCCGCGCCGCCGGGACCCGGAAACTGCCCTGAGGCCGATAAAATCAGGCAAGGAGGTTTGGGGGAATGACTTCCCCCGGGCTTCGCCTACAACCCCTCGATGACTCGTCCCCCGAACGCTTCCGGCCTCCCCACCCGCCGCGCCGCCCTCGCCCTGCTTGAATCCGTCCTCGAGCGTCACCGCCCGTTGGAGGAAGCGCTCGAAAGCCTGCCGCCCTCGCTCGAGGCGCGCGACCGCGCCGCCGCGCACCGCATCGCCGCGGCCGTGCTGCGCCGCATGGGCTCGCTCGATGCCGTGCTGGAGCCTTTCCTCAGCCGCAACCCGCCGGGTGTCGTGCGCGCCGCGCTGCGCATGGGCGCGGCCGAGCTGCTGCTGCTCGGCACGCCCCCGCATGCGGCGGTCGCCAGCACGGTCGGCGCGGTGCCGCGCCCCTTCGCGGGGCTGGTGAACGCGGTCCTGCGCAAGGTCGCCGCCGAGGGCCTGGCCGCACTCGAACTGCTCGATGGTGCGCGGCTGGACACGCCGCCCTGGCTCTGGAGCGCCTGGCACGCCGCCTATGGCGCCGAGGGTGCCCGCGGGATCGCGGAGGCCCATGAATTGCCGGCGCCGCTCGACCTGTCGCATCGCGAGGGCGCCGCGCCGCCCGAAGGCGCGGTGCTGCTGCCGACCGGCACCTGGCGCCTGCCGGCAGGCACGCGCATCACGGAATTGCCTGGCTTCGATGAAGGGCTGCTCTGGGCGCAGGATGCCGCCGCGGCGCTGCCCGCCCTGCTGCTCGATCCGAAACCCGGCGAGCGCATCGCCGATCTCTGCGCCGCACCGGGCGGCAAGACCGCGCAGCTCGCCGCCGCCGGGGCCGAGGTGGTCGCCGTCGAGCGCGATCCACGGCGTGCGGCGCGGCTGCGCGAGAACATGGCGCGGCTGAAGCTCGCCGCGACGATCGTGGAGTCAGATGCCACGACATGGCGCCCGGACGGGACCTTCGACGCCGTGCTGCTGGACGCGCCGTGCTCCGCGACCGGCACCATCCGCCGGCACCCGGACGTCGCGCATCTGAAGCGGCCGAAGGATGTGGCGAGTGCGGCGGAGCTACAGGCGAAACTGATCGTCGCGGCGACGGCGCTGCTGCGGCCGGGCGGCCGGCTGGTCTTCGCGACGTGCTCGCTGCAGATGGAGGAGGGCGAGGCCCAGGCCGCCAAGGTGAAGGGCCTGTCGCTGGCACCCTTTGACCGGCAAGGCGTGGTGGCGGAGATGGGCGCGATCACGCCCCAGGGGATGCTCCGGACCCGGCCGGACATGCTGGCCGGGTTCGGTGGCATGGACGGGTTTTTCGCCGCCCGGTTCGTCCGGGGCGACTAGCGCCCCGTACGCGGATCAACGATTGAAGCGGCGGTGATGATGGCGGCGGCGACGGCGGCGCGAATCGGACTGGTCATTGGCGACGACGAGCTGATCGGTGACCGGCGCGCCGAACTGCAGGGCCGGGCTCGGCGCGGCGAAGCCGGCGAGAACGGTCTGCTGGTCGAGCGTGGTCGCCGAGGCGGGCGCGGCGCCGGAGATGGCGACGAGGCCGAGCAGCCCCACCGTCGCGGAAAGAAGCATACGCATGCTGGAAAATCCCCCTGTGACGGTGATGCGAAGACCGATCGACCGTGACGTGCATCATGCCCGAAACGGGCGGCGCGCGAAATGGGTGACGCATGAATACTTGTCCATGCTGCGCTGCACTAATCCAATGATAGCAACAGGAAATCCTGCGTAACCTCCTGCGAGGTCGTAACTTCGGTCCAGCCCTCCGGACGAGCACCCGCGAGAAGGCGGGAGCGGAACGAATCTTCCGCGAATGGACCGCCGAGGTGGGGGGCGGCCCGGCACAGCAGCAGCAGCCGCACCGAGCGCCGCGCCAGGATCGCGAGCGCCTCGGAATCCTCGGTCGCCGCCAGCACCGCGCTTGTGTCGAGCAGCGCGGCGCCGCCGCGATGATAGGGTGCGGCGGTCTGCCGATAGGGCGTGCGCCAGGCGAGCTCGGGCCCCAGATTGACGTTGTCGGCGAGCATCACCGCGCCCGGGGCGGCGGGCGGATGGGCGGCGAGGAAAGCGACCAGCGCCCCCGTCGGGCAATCTTGCGCTGCCCGCACCTCGGCCTCGGCAGGCGCCGCGAGCAGGCCCGCGAGGACAGGCAGGCCAAGCAGCAGTGCGGCGAAGAGCGCCACCGCCACCACGCGGGACGGCCCCATCAGCAATCGTCCCAGCAGCGGCAACAGCCCGGCCGCGCCGATCGCCGCCGGCGCCGCGAGGTCGAGCGAGAAGCGCCGCGCCATCAGGGTGGCGGCCAGCGCGGTGAGCAGCGAGAGCAGCACCATCAGTGCCGCCGTCCAGCGGCCATTGCGCGACCAGCCTTCGAATTCCAGGCCGAGCGCGAGGGCGAGCAAGGCCAGCGGCGCGGTGCCGGCCCAGATGACGCTGTCCGCCAGGCCGTCGAGCGTGCCGAAGCGCAGCGGCTGCATCTCGTCGACGCCGGGCAACAGCAGCGCGGCGGCACCGGCATCGGCGGCGCCGAGCGAGGCGCGCAGCAGCTCCGGCCATTGCCACACCAGCGCGGCGCCGGCCGCGGCGGCGAGGATGGCGCCGGCCGGCAGCCGCGCCCAGACCGGGAGCCGCCCAAGTGGCGCGGCGAGCAGGAAGGTCGCCGCCGCCGCCGCCGCCATCGCCAGGTGCTGGATCGAGACGCGATCCTGCTCGGCGAGCAGCCATTCGTCGAACGGGCGCTCCGTCCCGATGGCGAGCGCCAGCATCAGCCCGAGCCCCGCCGACGCGCGCAGTCCCTGCAGCGCGTGGCGATGCCCGTCCCAGGCGAGCAGCCAGGCGAGCCCGAGTCCCGCGAGCAGCGGCGCCACGGTGAGCAGCGCCTCCGGACTGATCCAGATGCCGAAGCCGCCGGCGAACCCCGCCAGCCAGGCCTGGGCGCCGCGCTCCGGGTTGATCGCCGCGCGCATGCCCGCGCCGAGCGTGACCAGCGCCGCCAGCAGGATCAGCGTGTGATGGTCCGCCGCCCCGGCCACGGAATAGGCGAGCGCGGCGCCGTTGCCGAGCAGCAGCACCGCGGCGAACCAGGCCGGCATGCCTGGCCAGAGCGCCTTCGCGGCCCAGACACCGGCCGCCAGTGCCAGCAGGTGCTGCGCCGGGCAGACCCAGGCGCCGGACCACAGGATGGCCTCGCGCGGTTCCACACCGAACGCCATGGCGATGCGCGCCGGTGCGAGGATCATCACGTCGAGCGGCCGCGTCCAGTGCAGCGACAATCCGTCGGGCGCGGAGAGCGTGCGAAGGATGCCGTCGTGCCATCCCGCGCCTTCGTGCAGCGCCAGCACGCGCAGGATCCGCGTCCAGGAATCCGGGTCGGCCAGTGATCCGTCGGCGAGGAAGCCGCCGGCCATGTGGGCGACGCGCCAATGCAGCAGCCCGGCCGCGAGGACCAGGATGAGCGGCAGGAGCGGCGACGGTCCGTCCTGCGAATCGATGCGTCGCGGCATGGCCGGACCGTGGCAGAAGCATGGTGTGCCCTCAAGCTGCGGGCGCGCGCTGCGCGTGCGTGCCTGCGCCGCACAACCGGCGCCGCGCCTTGCCGCTTATGGGCCGCTGGTCAGGCGTCGCTCTGCCGCCCCAGTGCGAACCACCAATGGATCATCCGCCGCTCGGCCAGCAGGAAGCCGCGGTTCAGCGCATAGCCGAGCATGCCGAGCAGCAGCACGGTGGCGTAGATCTCCTCCGCCCGCCCGGCGAACTGCATCATGACCAGGTAGTGGCCGACGCCCTGCTCGCCGGCGATCATCTCCGCCACCACGGCGACGACCAGCGCCAGCGCGAGTGCGATGCGGAATCCCGCGAGGATGTAGGGCAGGCTGGCCGGGAGCACGATGAACAGCGCCCGCCGCAGCGCGCCGATGCCGAAGGTGCGGCCCATGGCCAGCGCATCCGCCTCGACCGCGCGCACGCCCTGCACGGTGTTGGTCAGCACCGGGAAGAACACGGTGAGTGCGACGACCGTCACCTTCATGGTGTCGTCGAGGCCCAGGAACAGCACCAGCGGCGGGATCACCGCCGGCACCGGGATCGGCCGCAGGAGCTCGACGATGGGCGCGAAGAGCCGCGCGACGAAGGGCAGCAGCGCGAAGGCAAGGCCCAGCACCACGCCCGCCACGCCGCCCGCGAACAGCCCTGCCGCCATGCGCCAGAGCGTGCCGCCGACCAGTAGCGGGATCTCGCCGGTCATGACGTCGCGCGCGAGTGCGGCGACCACCGCGGTGAATGGCGGCCAGTTCGGGCTCGCGACCCAGCCTAACCGGGCCGAGACCTCCCACAGCAGCAGCAGGGCGAGGACGAGTGCGAAGCCGCTCGCGTTGCGCAGGCGGCTTGTCACACCGCCGCCGTCCTGTGGATCAGCGTCGCCGGCGCGGGATAGCGGCCGCCCAGGCCGAAGCGCGTCATCGTGGTGATGACCTCGGTGAGCTCGGCGGCACTCACGCCCTTGGGGTAGGTGGTGAAGGCGGCCTGGCGCAGCCGCTCGATCGGGACGCGGGAGAAGCCGGCGATCAGTTCCAGCAGCGCATTGTCGCCGCGCCGTTCATTCACCCAATCCGCCCCGCGATGCAGCGCACGCGCGAAGCGGTCGAACACCTCGGGGTTGCGGGCGAGGTCGTCGGCCATGGCGACGTATTGCGCGATGGTGGACCCCGGCGCGGTCTCGTTGATCGGCCAGCCGATGCGCTCCAGCCGGTCGCCATGGGTCTGCAGCGCCGCGGCGACGAAAGGCTCGGAGAAGACCGCGGCGTCGACCTGGCCGTTCGCGAGCGCGTCGGCCATCTGCGGGAAGGGCACCTCCACCGTGGTCACCCGGCGCCAGTCGCCGCCGGTCTTGTCCACCCAGGCGATGCCGCGCAGCCAGACGATGTTGTTGCGCGTGTTCGACGCCATGCGCTTGCCCTCGAGGTCGCGCCCCGAGGCGATGCCGGAGCCCTTGCGCGCGAGCACGGCCATCGAATCGGGCGGCACCGGGCCGGAGCCGGCGGCGCCGCTGATGAAGCGGAACTCCAGCCCCTCGCGGATGCCGAGCATGATGGAGACGCAGTTGGAGAACACCACGCGGAACTGCCCCGCGACCAGGCCCGGCAGGCCGGTGGCACCACCCGCCGTCGTCGAGGTGTCGATCTCGATCCCCTCGGCGGTGAAATACCCCTCGCGAATGGCGGCGTGCAGCGGGGCCACGTCGAGCACGGGAATGACGCTGACGCGCAGCCGCGTCGGCGCCTGAGCAAGCAGGGCGGGGGCGGCAAGTCCGGCGGTGGCGCCCAGTGCGATGCGGCGGGTGATGCTCACGAAAATCCTCCTCTACGGGCGGTTGGCGGGCTGCCAGTGCAGCGCGCGGCGTTCTGCGATGAGGAATAGCGTGTTCAGCGCCAGCCCGACCACCGCCAGAATGACCAGCCACGCATACATCAGCCGCACCTGGAAGCTGCGCTGCATGTCGAGGATGAGGAAGCCCAGGCCCCCCTGGCCGGACAGCATCTCCGACAGGACCGCGAGCACGAGCGCGAGGCCGAGCGCGACGCGCATGCCAGCCAGGATGAAGGGCAGCGCCGCGGGCAGCACCAGGTGCCGCAGCACATGCGCCGTGCCCCAGCCATGCGTGCGCGCACCGTCGAGGATCACCCGGTCCACCCCCCGCACGCCCTGCAGCGTGTTGATCAGTACGGGGAAGAACACCGCGAGCGCGACCGAGGTGATCTTCATCGCCTCGCCAATGCCCAGGAACAGCATCAGGGCGGGAACCAGCGCCGCCTTGGGGATGGGGCGCAGCAACTCCACCAAGGGTTCGAGCAGCCGGTAGGCCGCGGGCCACCAGCCCATCGCGACGCCCGCCGCGATGCCGAGCGCGCTGCCGATGGCGAACCCCGCGAAGACAAGGCGCAGCGTCGCGAACAAGGGTTCGACGAAGTCCCCGCTGGCGAGCAGGTCCCAAAGCGCATCACCGATCGCGCTGGGCGGCGGCATCAGCGCGCGGCGGATCATCCCGGCATTCACCGCCCATTCGAGCCCCGCGACCAGCAAAACCAGCAGCGCGATGCCCGGGAGCCAACGCAGGGCGCTACGCATCGGGGCGCGCGAGGAGCTTCTGCAGCAGCGTCTGGCGCAGCTCCAGGAATTGGGGCAGCGCGCGGGTGGTGATCGGGTCGCGCGGGCGCGGCAGGCCGACCTCGAAGATCTCGGAAATGCTCGACGGGCGATAGGTCAGCAGGGCGATCCGGTCGGCAAGGTAGATCGCCTCCTCCACGTCATGCGTGACCAGCATCACGGTGAGCTTGCGCCGGCTCCAGATGTCGAGGAACAGCGCGTGCAGGTCGAGCCGGGTGAGCGCATCGACCGCGCTGAACGGCTCGTCGAGCAGCAGGATGGCGGGTTCGGCGGCCAGGGCCCGGGCGATGGCGACGCGCTGCTGCATGCCGCCCGAGAGCTGCCAGGGAAAGTGGTCGCCGAAGCCCGAGAGGCCGACCTGGGCGAGCGTCTCCTCGGCGATGGCGCGGGCGCGGCGCTTGCCCAGCCGGTGCTCCGTGGCGAAGGCGACGTTGTCGCGCACGCTGCGCCAGGGCAGTAGGGAGCGGGTGTATTGCTGGAAGACATAGACCGCCTCGGGCGGCGGCGCGGTGATGGCCCGGCCGGCGATGCGGACGGTGCCCGCGCTCGGCGGCAGCAGCCCGGCGGCGATCTGGAGCAGGGTGGATTTGCCACAGCCCGAAGGCCCGAGCACCGCCATGAACTCGCCCTCGCGCACGGCGAGCGTCGCGTCGCGCATGACCGGGACGCCGGCGAAGGATTTGTTGATGGCATCCAGCGAGAGGAAGGACATCAGAAAGCGCCGGGAGAAAGAATTCTCCCGGACCCTCTTCTTTTATTTTTATCCTTGGGTGCGGTTGCGGGCGCGCGGATCATCCTGGGGGCGTAACACGGGCGGCAGGGGATCGGGAGAGGGACCGGCCTAGAAGCCAAGCGCGGCAGCGGCCTCGGCATAGGCGGCGCGGCGCGCCAGCGGCAGCGGGTGGCGCGCGGCGGCGCGTTCCAGCAGCAGCACCGCGTCCGGGCGGCGGCCGGCGCGAATCGCGCTGTCCAGGAAGAGCTGGGCCAGGACATCCTGCTGCGCGTGGCTGCCGCCCAGTCTCGGCAGGGCGCCGAGCGCGGGGCGCAGCGCCTCGACCGCGGCAGCATGCGCGCCGCGCGCGCGGTGCAGCACCGCGGCGCAGGCCGGCAGCGCGGCCTCGCGCAGCGTCACGCCCGGACCGTGCGGCGTGGCGGCGGCGGCATCGCGCAGCGCATCCAGCATCCGTTCTGCGGCGGCGAAGCGGCCGGCGCCGGCGAGCGCCATCATCCAGTGCGGCAGGGTGAAGGCGGAGGCGGTGTCGCCGATGCGCGCCTCGGCGCGGTCGGCCAGCTCCTCCCACCGGGCGCCGGCGTCAACGCCGCGCAGCTGCAGGCGGAACAGCATGGAGCACGCATTCTGCACGTCGATGTAGAGATCCGGCAGGGCCGCCGTCAGCGGGCTCGCCAGGTCGCGGAAGCCCGTGTCGTAGAGCGCGAGCACGCGCCCATGGTCGCCCTGCTCCAGCGCGTAGAGCGCCTCATGCCACCACAGATGGTGCTTGAGGTTGTTGCCGGCCGCCCAGTGCGGCTGCAGGCGCACGATCCATGCGGTGCCCTCGGCCCGCCTGCCCTGCATCTCGAAGACATGCGCGACGGCATGGGCCGCCCAGAGGTCGCCGGGCGACGCGTCGATCGCCGCGCGGCCGTATTCCTCGGCCGTGGTGTAGAGGCCGGCTTCCTCATGGGCGAAGGCGCGGCAGCCGAGCAGCAGGGCGGCGCCGGGCATGGCCGGGTCGATGCGTGGCAGCACCTGTTCGGCATTCGCCAGCATCCGCGCGCCGGCGCCGCTCCAGAAGGCGACGAAATGGTGAAGACGGAAGGCCAGGATATCCTGCGGATGAGTGGCCAGGATCGCCTCCCAGCGGGCGAGCGCCTGCTCCGGCGCGCCGCCCGCCCAGGCGGTCAGCGCCGCGGCATGGGCCTGCTCGCGCGCGGTGCCTGGCAGCGCCGCGGCGCGAGCGGCGGCGGCCGCGGCGCCTGGGACGGCATCGGCACGGAAGGCGAGCATGGCGAAACTGCCGGCCAGCACCTGCGCCATCGGTGCCGCGGGGTCGGCCTCCAGCAAGGGCTTGATCCGCGTCCCGGCATCGGCCGCGTAGCGGAGGTAGCCCTCCACCGCATGGTCATAGGCGCCCGCCGCCGCGGCGGAGGCGGTGGTGAGCGGCAGGCCCTGGGCATCGCGGTGCATGGTGCGGCTTCGCCTCCGCCGAGCGGGTGGTTAGGTCGTGCCGGTGGAGCCGAAGCCGCCCGCGCCGCGTTCGGTCGGCAGGGAGAACTCCTCCACCACCGCGAAGCGTGGCCGCAGGATCGGCACGAACACCATCTGCGCGAAACGCTCGCCGGGTTCGAGAATGACCGGCTCCGAGCCCGGCGCACCGCGGTTCCAGGCGCTGACCATGACCGGGCCGGTATAGTCCGGGTCGATCAGCCCCACGAGATTGCCCAGCACCAGCCCCTTGCGATGGCCGAGCCCCGAGCGCGGCAGCACCAGCGCCGCCATCCCGGGCTCGGCCATGTGCACGGCGATGCCGGTGGAGATCAGCGTCGGCGCGGCGCCCGCGGCAATGGTGAGCGGCGCGTCGATGCAGGCGTGCAGGTCGATCGCGGCGGCCATGGCGGATTGATAGCGCGGCAGGCCCCAGCCATGCAGGCGCGGATCGAGCACCTTCAGTTCCACGGCGAGATCGGTCATGCGCAAGCGCCCCCCTGAAGCGCCGCTTTAGCCGAAGCCCGGGGCGCTTGGCGAGGACAGTCAGGGGGCGAGACGTCGCTGCCCCTGCGTCAGGGCCGAGAAGAAATGCAGGTCCTCGGCCACCAGTTCGTTCACCAGCCCGCTGCCCTTTTCGGTCAGGGCGAGGCAGACGCGCCGGCGATCATGGCCGTGCAGGTAGCGGCGCACGAGCCCGGCGGCCTCCAGCGCGGCGAGCTTGCGCAGCGCGGTGCTCTGCGGCGCACCGGAGGAGATGCAGATCGCCGAGACGGAGACGTGCTTGCCCTCCGCGGTGACGGTCGCGAGGTCGAGCAGCATGTCCCAGGCCGGCCATTCGAGGAAGCTGCCGACCGACGAATTGCGTCGGCGCGCGCGCAGGCGGAGCAGCAGCTTCAAGGCATCCGGCTCGGGCGCCGCAATCCCGCCTGCTGGCATGGCAGAGGCTGGCTTCGGGCCACCGCGATCCCGGTACAACTCCGAGAGCAGCGAGGACAGATTGCTGCTGGCTTCTTGTATGCGGAGATAAATCTCACGATTGGACGCCGTGCTCACATTCGCCGAATCCATCTGGTTCTCCTGCTTGCACAACGCGTGCCGGACGCAAACCGAGCGGCCTCGGCCGCCCCGGCCCGAACATCCGTTTTTGTTTTCGGGTTAAGGATGATTTTCGAGATAATGGGTCTCCGCCGCCCAAGGGAAGCGCGTAAACTCGGATCGTCGTCACATCGGTGTGAAATGCGGCCGCGGCTGCGCTTCGCTGGCCACACGACATTGGGATGCCGATGACGCGGCAAGCGAAGCCGCGACATGCTAGTGCGACACCGCCGCGCATTGGAGCAGCGGATGCAGGAGGTTGTAGTCCCGCTTCCGAACCATGCTGCATCCGGCGCCATGCCGATCATCGCCATCGGTGCGTCCGCCGGCGGGCTGGAGGCGTGCCGCCTGTTCCTCGCCAGGCTGCCCGATCCTGCCGGCTTCGCGTTCATCCTCGTGCAGCATCTCGACCCGCACCATGACAGCCAGCTGGTCGCGCTTCTTGCGACGCACACGAAGCTCGTGGTGATGCCGGCCATCGACGGCACGCTCATGACAGCGGAGCACCTCTACGTCATAGCGCCGGGCACCGCGCTGACGGTCCAGGCCGGACGCCTCGTGGTCTCGACGCCGGACGAACCGCACGGCGCGCGGCTCCCCTTCGATCGGCTGTTGCAATCGCTCGCGTCGGGCCGCGACCCGGCGCGCGCCATGGCCGTCGTGCTCTCCGGCACCGGTCAGGACGGCACGCAGGGCGCGCTTGCCCTGCGCGCGGCCGGCGGCTTCGTCATCGCCCAGCTGCCGGCCGAAGCGGGGTTCGAGGGCATGCCGAGCGCTGCCATCGCGGCCGGCGCCGTCGACCTCATCCTGCCGGCCGCCGCGATGCCGGCCGCACTTCTGCATCGCGCGCGCGAGCCCCGGCAGGCCGGCGACCATGATCTGGCCGGGATCGTGACGCTGCTGCGCAACACCACCGCGACGGATTTCAGCCTCTACAAGCCCGGCACGCTGCGCCGGCGCATCGAGCGACGCGTCGGCATGACCGGGACCGCGGGGCTTGCAGGATACCTGGCCCTGCTGAAGGTGGACGCGACGGAAGCGACCCAGCTGGCCAAGGACCTGCTGATCCACGTGACCGGCTTCTTCCGCGATCCGGAGGTCTTCGCCCTGCTCGCCGAGCGGGTCATTCCGGGCATCCTCGCCGCCCACCCCGAAGGCCGCCCGGTGCGCATCTGGGTCGCCGGCTGCAGCACCGGCGAGGAGACCTGGTCCCTGGCGATGCTGTTCCAGGAAGCCCTGGTCGCCCGGGGCGACGCCATCCGGTTGCAGATCTTCGCCTCCGACAAGGACGCCGAGGCGGTCGCGACGGCGCGCCACGCGCACTACCCCGCCGGCATCGAGTCTGCGGTCTCCGCCGCGCGGCTCGGGCGCTTCTTCACGCGCGAAGGCGAGGGCTGGCAGGTGAAGTCGGAACTCCGCGCCCTGGTCGTCTTCACCGTGCAGGACATCCTCGCCGACCCGCCCTTCTCCCGGCTGGACTTCATTTCCTGCCGCAACCTGCTCATCTATCTGAAGCCGCAAGCGCAGGCGCAGGTAGCGGCGATGTTCCGCTGCGCCCTGCGCCCCGGCGGCGTGCTGCTGCTTGGCGCGTCGGAGACCCTGGGACCAGCCGAGGCGGCGTTCTCCGTGGTCGCGAAGTCCGAACGCATCTGGCGGCGTCGCGATACCGAAACTCCGTTCGCGGCTGCCGCCATCACGGCGGCGATCCCGGCGTCGCGCGCCATCCTGCCTGCACGCCCGGCACGGCTGGCCGAGCTGTGCCGCCGCCTGGTGGAGCTGCATCACGCGCCCGCCGCGGTGCTGGTGGATGCACAGGACCGCTGCCTGCACTCGCTTGGTCCCACCGACCGCTACCTGCTGCACGCGGCGGGTGCGGCCACGCAGGATATCCTCGCCGTGGCACGGCCGGCCTTGCGCGCGCGGCTTCGCCGCGCGCTGGCCGCATCCCGCGCATCCGGACACGTGCTCACGCGCGATGTCGAGGGCGTTCCGCATCTGGAGGTGCGCCAGGTGACCGAGGAGGGCGAGGCGCTGCTCCTCGTCTGCTTCATCGAGGCACCCGCTGCCGCCGCCGCGCCCGCGCGCCCGTCGAATGCCGGGGACCGCCCCCGCATCGCCAGTCTCGAACGTGAGCTCGAGACCACGCGTGCCGAGCTGCACGCCTCCCTCCAGGACCTCGAACGCGCGGCCGAGGAACAGCGTGCGGTCAACGAGGAGGCGCTCTCGGTCAACGAGGAATACCAGTCCACCAACGAGGAACTGCTCACCTCGAAGGAGGAGCTGCAATCGCTGAACGAGGACCTGACCGTGCTGAACGGCCAGCTGCAGGAAACGCTGGAGCACGCGCGCACCACCTCGGACGACCTGCAGAACGTGCTCTACAGCACCGACGAGGCGACCATCTTCCTCGACCCGCAGCTGCGCATCCGCTTCTTCACGCCGGTGACGCGGGCGGTGTTCTCGGTGCTGCCCGGGGATGTCGGGCGGCCGCTCGCCGACCTGCGCTCGCTCGCCGCGGATCCGACGCTGCTCGCGGATGCGGCCACGGTGCTGGCCGGCGCCGCGCCACGCCTGCAGGATATCGCGACCGCCGAGGGCGCCTGGTTCAGCCGCCGCGTCATGCCGTACCGGACACGCGATGGCGCGGTCGCCGGCGTCGTCATCACCTTCGTCGACATCACCGCGCGGCTTGAGACCAAGGCGGCGCTGCGCGAGGCCATGCATCGCGCGGAGCAGGCCAGCGCGGCCAAGTCCCGCTTCCTCTCCGCCGCCAGCCATGACCTGCGCCAACCCTTGCAGACGCTGACGCTGCTGCGCGACCTGTTGGAAAAACTCGTCGAGGGGGAGGAGGCCCGCAAGCTGGTGGCGATGCAGGAGCCGACGCTGGCCGCGATGTCGGGCATGCTGGACACGCTGCTCGACATCAACCAGATCGAGACCGGCACGCTCAAGGCGGAGCTGGCGAATTTCCCGGTCGGTCCGCTGCTGGCGCGCCTGCATGAGGAGTTCGGCTATCTCGCGGCCGGCAAGGGGCTCGATCTGCGGGTGATGCCCTGCGGCGGCGCCATCCGCAGCGATCCCCGGCTGCTGGAACAGATGCTGCGCAACCTGTTTTCGAACGCACTGAAATACACCCGCGAGGGGCGCATCCTGGTCGGCTGCCGGCGGCAGGGGGCCATGCTGCGCATCGAAGTCTGGGACACCGGCATCGGCATCGCGGAGGCGGACACCACGGCCATCTTCGAAGAGTACCACCAGCTCGACAACGCGGCGCGCGAGCGCGAGGGCGGGCTGGGGCTTGGGCTGTCGATCGTCCAGCGCCTGGCGGGGCTGCTCGGGCATGGGGTGTCGGTGCGTTCGCAGCCTCACCAGGGTTCGGTCTTCTCGATCACGGTGCCGCTCGGCCCGCCGTGCAACGCCGACGCGGCGCGGGCGACGCCCGCCGCCAGCACTCACCGTGCCGGCGCGATCCTGGTCATCGAGGATGATCCCGACGTGCGCGACCTGCTGGTGCGCGTGCTGACTGCGGAGGGACATTGCGCGATCGCCGCCGCGGATGGCGAGGCGGCGCTGGCGCTGGTCGCGCGCGGCGCCATCCGTCCCGAGATCATCCTGGCGGATTTCAACCTGCCCAAGGGCATGAACGGGCTGCGCCTGGGCGACCTGCTGCGCGAGCGGCTGGGTCTTGCCGTGCCGGTGGTCATCCTCACCGGCGACATCTCGACCGAGACGCTGCGCGACATCGCCGCGCGCCATTGCCAGCGCCTGCACAAGCCGGTGCGCGCCGCCGACCTCGCCGCGCTCATGCAGCGCCTGCTGGCGGAAACGCTCGCGCCGCCGGCGACGGCGCCGGGCGGGACGACCACCATCCATGTGGTCGAGGATGACGCGCAGGCGCGGGCGGTCCTGCTCGATGTGCTGCAAAGCGAGGGCCGCGCGGTGATCGGGCACGCCAGCGCCGAAGCCTTCCTCGATGCCTACCGGGCCGGCGGCGAGACCTGCCTGCTGGTGGACGCGCGGCTGCCGGGGATGAGCGGCTTCGACCTGCTGGCCCGGCTGCGCGAACAGGGCGACCCTCTGCCCGCCATCATGGTCACGGGCCTGAGCGATGTGGGGGCGGCGGTGCAGGCGATGCGGGCGGGCGCGTCCGACTTCATCGAGAAGCCGGTGCGCGCGGCGACCCTTCGCGCCGCGATCGACCGCGCCATGGCGCAGTCGCGCGATGTCGGCAAGCTGGTCGCCTGGCGTCAGGAGGCGGCCGACAGCATGACGAGCCTGACGCTGCGCCAGCGCGAGGTGATGACCCGCGTGCTGGCCGGCGATCCGAGCAAGAACATCGCCGCCGATCTCGGCATCAGCCAGCGCACCGTCGAGACGCACCGCGCCGAGATCATGCGCCGCACCGGCGCGAAATCGCTCCCCGCCTTGGCGCGCCTGGCGCTCGCGGCCGAGTCCGGGACCGGCTGAGGGCGACGCGCCCTGCGTGTTTCCCGAGGCTTCCGGAAGACGACCGGCGCGCGCAGGAGGGAAGGGTTCCGCACAGCCCACTTCCGAGGATGATTGCCCATGACGCGCGCCGTCGAAGCCCGTTCCGCCGACGCCCTGTTCGAGCCGGTGCCACTCGGCGCGCTGCGTCTCGCCAACCGGATCGTCATGGCACCGCTCACACGCAACCGCGCCGGGCCCGGCCTGGTGCCGGGGCCGTTCGCGGCGGAGTACTATGCGCAGCGCGCGACGGCCGGGCTGATCATCGCCGAGGCGACCCAGGTCAGCGCCCAGGCGCAGGGCTATGCCGACACGCCGGGCTGCTACACCGCCGACCAGATCCGCGGCTGGCGCCAGGTGACGGACGCCGTGCACACGAAGGGCGGGCGCATCTTCGTCCAGCTCTGGCACACCGGCCGCGTCTCCCACACCAGCTTCCAGGCCGATGGCGGCGCACCGGTCGGGCCTTCCGCGATCCGCGCCAAGACCAAGACCTTCATCGCCGGCGAAGGCTTCGTCGATGTCTCGATGCCGCGCGCGCTCAGGCTTTCCGAACTGCCCGGCATCGTCGAGGATTTCCGCCACGCCGCCTGCTGCGCCATCGAGGCCGGCTTCGATGGCGTGGAGCTGCACGGCGCGCATGGCTACCTGCTCGACGCCTTCCTGCGCGACGGCACCAACCACCGCGACGACGTCTATGGCGGGTCGATCGAGAACCGGGCGCGGCTGCTGATGGAGGTCACCAAGGCTTGTGCGGATGCCATTGGCGCCTGGCGGCTCGGCGTGCGGTTGTCGCCGGTCTCCACCGCGGGTGACTCGCATGATTCCGACCCGCAGGCGCTGTTCGACCATGTCGTCACGGGTCTCAACGCCTTCGGCCTCGTCTACCTTCACGTCGTCGAAGGTGAGACAGGCGGCGCGCGCGACAGCATCGCCTTCGACTATGCCGCGCTGCGTGCGCGCTTCGACGGCGCCTGGATGGCGAACAACGGCTATGACCGCGCGATGGCGATGCGAATGGTTGCCGATGGCGCGGCCGATTTCGTTTCCTTTGGCCGCCTGTTCATCGCCAACCCTGATTTGGTCGCGCGATGGCGCGCCGACGCGCCGCTGAACCCGCTGATGCCGCAATCGACCTTCTACGGTGGCGGCGCGCATGGCTATACGGACTACCCGACGCTGCCGGCAGCGCCTCGGTAGTTTCCGAACCTGTTCGGCGATACGCCGCGGCGCCTAGCCTACGGCCAACGAGCAGGAGCACACGCCATGGCCAAGCCAATCGCGATCGTCCCCGTGGCATGAAGCGCCGCTTGGCCCTGGCCGGCGCCGGCGGTGTCGTGGCACTTGGCGCCGCGGCGTTCACCGCGCGCGCGATGGGCGGCATGGACGCATACGAACGCGACGCCGCATCACTGCGTGCGCCGCTTCCGGTGCCATCCGGCATGGCGGACCTGGTCCGGCACGCGACGCTCGCACCCAACGGGCACAACACGCAGCCCTGGCGATTCCGGCTGCGCGCGGATGGCGTCGACATGCTGCCCGACCTCACGCGGCGCACAGCGGTGGTCGACCCCGACGACCACCATCTCTTCGTGAGCCTCGGCTGCGCCGCGGAGAACCTCGCACTCGCGGCCGGGGCGAGCGGCCGGCCCGGCCAGGTGCGCTTCGATCCAGCCGAGGGCGGTTCCATCGCCTTCCGCTTCGGCGATGCGCCCGTGTCCGCGCACGAGCTCGCCGCTGCCATCACCCGGCGCCAATCCACGCGGGCGGAGTTCGACGGCAGCACCGTCGTCGGCGCCGATCTCGCCACCCTCGCCGCCGCCGCGGCCGAGCCTGGTGTGGACCTGGTGCTGCTCACCGACCGTCCGCGCATCGACCAGCTGCGCGACCTGGTCGTGGCCGGCAACACAGCCCAGCTCGGCGATCCCGCCTTCATGGACGAGCTCACCCACTGGCTTCGGTTCAACCCGCGCGCGGCGATGGCGCATGGCGACGGGCTGTTCAGCGGGGCGAGCGGGCGCCCCGCGCTTCCCTCCTGGCTCGGGCCGACGCTGTTCCGTACCCTGACCAGTGCTGCGTCGGACAACGACAGCTACGCGCGGCAGATCCGCTCCTCCGCCGGCGTCGCGGTCTTCGTCGGCGCGCGCGCCGATCCCGAACACTGGGTCCGCGTCGGGCGGGCCTGCCAGCGTTTCGCATTGCAGGCCACGGCGCTCGGGCTGAGATGCGCCTTCATCAACCAGCCGGTCGAGGTCGCGGCGTTGCGCCCGGCGCTCGCCGGCATCCTGGGTCTGCCCGGGCGACGGCCGGACATCGTGCTGCGCTTCGGGCGCGGGCCGGTGCTGCCCTATTCGCTGCGCCGGCCGGTCGCGGACGTCGTGCTCGCCTAGCCTCAGGCCATCACGTGCTGGCCGGAATCGACCGGGATGACGGTGCCGCTGATCCGCCGCGCGGCGTCGCTGACCAGGTAAGCGGCGAGCGCGCCGACATCGTCGATATCGACCAGCTCGTGCTCGGGCGCGGCGGCGGCGGCGGTGGCCAGCAGCTCATCGAACCGGTCGATTCCGCTCGCGGCGCGCGTGCGGATCGGGCCAGGAGAGATCGCATTGGCGCGGATGCCCTGGGCGCCAAGTTCGGCGGCGACATAACGCACGGCACTCTCCAGCGCGGCCTTGACCGGGCCCATCAGGTTGTAGTGCGCGACCACGCGCTCGGAGCCATAGAAGGTGACGGTGAGCAGGGAGCCGCCGGCGGCCATCAAGGGCTCCGCCAGGCGTGCCATGCGCAGGAAGGAATGCACCGAGACGTCCATGGCCATGGCGAAGCCGGCCGCGGAGCAATCCACCACGCGGCCATGCAGATCCTCGTGCGGGGCGAAGGCGATGGCGTGCAGCAGGAAGTCGAGCCGGCCCCATTCGGCGGTGAGCTTCGCGAACACCGCCTCCAGCTCGCCCGCCACGCGCACGTCGCAGGGCAGCAACTGCGAGCAGCCGAGCGGCTCGGTCACGGCGCGCACATTCGGCAGCGCCTTGTCGTTGAGGTAGGTCGCGGCGACCTCCGCGCCGGCGGCGGCGAAGGCGCGTGCGCACCCTGCGGCGATGCTCGCATCATTGGCGATGCCGATGATGAGGCCGCGCTTGCCGGCGAGGCTGGGGCTGAGTGTCATGGGGGATCCTTCCAGGCGATGACCGCGCGCGTGTGTTGCGCGACCATCGCTTCCTCGTCCGTGGCGATGACATGGATGGCGACGCGGCTTGCCTCGTTGCTGACCATCGGTGCCCCCGCTGCATTCGCTTCCGCATCGAGGCCGAGGCCAAGCCAGGCCAGGCGCTCGCAGACCGCGGCGCGCACCGGTGCGGCGTGCTCGCCGATCCCGGCCGTGAAGACCAGCCCGTCGATGCCGCCGAGCGCCGTCGCCATGCCCGCGACGTCGAGTGCGATACGGTAGGTGAAGAGCTCGATCGCCTCGCGCGCTTCCGGCGCGGCGGAGGCCATCAGCACGCGGATGTCGCCGCTGATGCCGGACACGCCGAGCAGGCCGCATTGGTGGTAGAGCAGCGCCTCGATCTCGGCGAAGGTTTTCCCCGCTCGGCCGAGATGCAGGATCACGCCGGGGTCGAGGCTGCCGCAGCGTGTCGCCATCAGCAGCCCGTCGAGCGCGCTGAACCCGGTCGTGGTTGCGATGGAGCGCCCGTCGCGCAGTGCGCAGAGGCTGGCACCGGAGCCGAGATGCGCGACGACCACGCGGCGCAGGCCGGGCGCCACCTTCGCGAGTTGCCGAGCGATGTATTCGTAGGAGAGGCCGTGGAAGCCGTAGCGGCGCAGCCCGGCCTCGGTCATCGCGCGCGGCAGGCCGAAGCGTTGCGCCACCGGCGGCAGGGTGTGGTGGAAGGCGGTGTCGAAGCACGCGACCTGCGGCAGCGCGGGGTGGCGCGCCGCCAGCGCCGCGATGGGGGCGAGGTTGCGCGGCATGTGCAGCGGGTCGAGCGGGGCGAGCGTGTGCAGCGCGCGCAGGAGTGCCGGCGTCACGGCTTCCGGTGCGATGTGATCCGCGCCGCCATGCACCACGCGATGCCCCACGGCCCGCAGGGTCAGCTCTGGCGCGCGCCGCGCCACATCCGCCAGAATGTTATCGAGTGAGATCCCCATCGCACCGCCCTCGTCACCGGTCTCGATCTCGCCGCGCAACATGGCCGGGCCGTCGCCCGCATCGCCGAACAGACCAAACTTCACGCTCGATGACCCGGCATTGATCGTGAGGATCGCGCCGCTCACGCCGGGACGGCCGCACGCGCGATCAGCACCGCGAGCGCGCAGGAGGCGAGGCGCGTCGCCGCATTGTCCGCGCGGCTGGTCAGCACGATCGGCACGCTGGCACCCAGCACAACCCCGGCGGCCGCCGCGCCCGAGAGGAAGGTCAACTGCTTGGCCAGCATGTTGCCGGCCTCGAGGTCGGGCACCACCAGGATATCGGCGTGCCCGGCGACCTCGGAGACGATGTGCTTTTCGGCCGCAGCACCCGCGTCGATCGCGTTGTCGAGCGCGAGCGGACCGTCGAGCAGGGCGCCGGTGATCTGCCCGCGATCGGCCATCTTGCACAACGCGGCGGCGTCGAGCGTCGCCGGCATGCGCGCATTGACCACCTCGACCGCGGCGAGGATCGCCACGCGCGGCCGCGCGATGCCCAGCACATGCGCGAGGTCGATGGCGTTCTGCACGATCCCGGCCTTGGCCGCGAGGCCAGGTGTGATGTTGATCGCGGCATCGGTCAGCAGCAGCGGGCGGGGGAATTCGGGCACGTCCATCACGTAGACATGGCTGATCTGCCGGGCGGTGCGCAGGCCGCAGCCGGTGGCCACCACCGCATGCATCAGCACGTCGGTGTGCAGGTCGCCCTTCATCAGCGCGGCGACCTCGCCGGCGCAGGCCAGTGTTACCCCCGCCAAGGCGGATGCGGCGGCGTCCGGCGTGTCGATCACGCGCAGGCCCGCGATATCGGCGGCGATGGATTGCGCCACCGCCGCGATCACCGCCGCCGGGCCGATTAGCACGGGCAGGATGAACCCCGCCGCGGCCGCCGCCAGCGCACCGGAGAGCGACGCGGCGTCCACCGGATGGACGATGCCCATCGACACCGGTGCGCCGCCAGCCGCGCGCTGCAGTAGGGCCACCATCGCCGGATGCCGGCCGATTCGGATCTCCGGCAGTGCCACGCGCGGCAGGCGCAGTTTTTCGCGCGGCGCCCGCGCCTCGGCAGTGCCGCTGATCACCACCTTGCCCGCCTGGTTCGTGCAGACGCAGTCGAGCGTCACGTCGCCCTTCTCGGCGCGTTTCTCGCTGATGGTGAGTGTCGCGGTGATGGTGTCGCCGATCGCCACGGGGTGGCGGAAGCGCAGCGCCTGGCCGAGGTAGATCGTCCCCGGCCCCGGCAGCCTGGTGCCGAGCACGGCGGAGATCAGCCCCGCGCCCCAGATGCCGTGGATGATGATGTGGTGGAACATGTCGCCCGCCGCGTAGACGGGGTCGACATGGGCCGGGTTCACGTCGCCGGTGACGGTCGCGAAGAGGTCGATGTCGCGCTGCGTCACGCGATGCGAGAGGCTGGCGGTCTCGCCGACCGTCAGCTCGTCGAAGGTGCGGTTCTCGATGAAGTCCATGCGCCTAGTGCTCCCGCACATAGGCGCCGGGCGCATCGGCGAGTGCGGCGCCCATGGCCGGCGGCGCGACAGGCGGGCCGGACTGCGCCGCAAGCCAGTCACCCCACGCAAGCCACCAGGAGCCATCCTGCGGTGCGGTCTCCGCGCGCCACTCATCCGGGCCCGGGCTGCGCCCGTCATGCGCGCGCAGGCGCATCCGGAAACTCCGCCGCGGATGGCCGGGCTCGCTGACGATGCCCGCATTGTGCCCGCCCGAGGTCAGCACGAAGGTGAGCGCGCTGTCGTTGAGCAGATGCAGCTTGAACACCGAACGCCAGGGCGCGATGTGGTCGCGCTCCGTCCCCACGGCGAAGATCGGCAGGCGGATATCGGCCAACGCCACGGGCCGGTCGCCGACACGGAACCGCCCTTCGGCGAGGTCGTTGTGCAGGAACAGCCCGCGCAGGTATTCCATGTGCATCCGCGCCGGCAGTCGGGTGCCGTCGGCGTTCCAGGCCATCAGGTCGTTCGGCGCGTCGTGCTTGCCGAGCAGGTAGTCGTGGATGCCGCGCGACCAGACCAGGTCGTTGGCGCGCAGCATCTGGAAGGCGCCGCCCATCTGGTTCGCGCTGAGAAAACCCTGCGCGCCCATGACGTCGCCGAGGAAATCGAGCTGGTCGTCGGTGATGAACAGCTGCAGCTCGCCGGCCTCGGTGAAATCGGTCTGCGCCGCGAGCAGCGTGAGGCTCGCGAGCTGCGCATCGCCGTCGCGCGCCATCGCGGCGGCAGCGATCGCGAGCAGCGTGCCGCCCAGGCAATACCCTGCGGCGTGAACCTTCGCCGGACCGCAGATCGCCTGCACCGCATCGAGTGCCGCCATGATCCCGATGCTGCGATAGTCATCGAGCGTGGTGTCGCGCATCGACGCGTCCGGGTTGCGCCAGGAGATGGCGAACACCGTCCGCCCCTGGCCGACCAGCCAGCGGATCATCGAATTCCCCGGCGACAGATCGAGGATGTAGTACTTCATGATCCAGGCCGGCACGATCAGCACCGGCTCGGCACCCACCATCGGCGTGGTGGGCGTGTACTGGATCAGCTCCATCAGCGCGTTGCGCAGCACCACCTTGCCCGGCGTCGCCGCGACATCGATACCCAAGCGGAAATGCGGGTCGTCCTGCGCCGGACCGCGCGCCGCGGCCTTGTCGGCGAGCAGATTGGAAAAACCTTCGATCAGGTTTCGCCCCCCGGTGGCGCGCGTCGCCGCGACGACCTCGGGGTTGAACCAGGGCCAGTTCGAGGGCGAGACCATGTCGAGGAACTGGCGCGTGTTGAAGCCCATGATCCGGCGGTTGCCGGGGTCCATCCCGTCGGGGGACTGCACCAGGCTCTCGCACCACTGCTCGCCCAGCAGCACGGCCTGCACGACGAGCTTGTAGGGATGCTGCGACCAGGCCGGGTCGGCGAAGCGGCGGTCGCCCTCGGGCAGCGGCAGCAGCGCCTCGGTGCCCAGCGCGATGCGCGCGAGGCGCTGCCAATGCTCGACGGCGGTGCGCCCGAATTCGGCCGTCTCGAACGGCGCGTTAAGCGCGTGCGCCGCCCAGTCGAGGAAGGCGAGGCTCGCCGTGCTCGGCGAGTGGCCGCCGGTGAAGCGGCTCTGCCAGGCGTGCAGCAGCCGGTCGAGATCGGCGGCACTCGTCCTCTGCGGCCCCGGGGGCGCTGCGGGCTGTGTGGCCGCGCGGATCGGAACGACGGTCTGGGGCACGTCGATCACGCCGCGCCCAAGGCGATCACCTCGGGCAGCGCGCCATAGCTGTCCAGGCGCGTGGGCTTGACGGTGCCCAGGATCGCCTTGGCGCGGGCGACCTCCTCGGCGGTGCCGTGCGCCATGACCAGGAAGCCGTCGGCCTTCACCGCGGCCTCGTATTCCAGCACGCTGTTCTTCGGAATGCCGACGCTGAACAGCGCAGCCCCAAGCGCGGACAGCCCGCCCAGCAACACCGCATTCTCGATCGCCACGATTGCGACGGTCGCGACCGCGCCCAGCATGACCAGCGGCCCCGTCACCGGGATGGTGATGAACAGCCCGCCGAAGAACAGTCCCCACAGCCCGCCCCACACCGCGCCGCGCGTGCCCCAGAAGCGCATCCGGTCGCCGGTGTTGTAGAAGCCCACCACCTTCTCCTCGGTGTGGTAGCCCTTGCCTACGACGGAGAGCTGCTGCATCGCGAAGCCGGCATCGGCGAGGTGCTTGACGGCGCTCTCCGCCTCGGCGTGGTCGTTGAAGACGGCAATGACGGTGTCGGTCTTGTCCATGGAAAGCTCCTGACGGATGGGTTCGCGCGCGATCGCCGCGCCGCCCGGTGGGGCAGCGCGGCGCGGCGTGGATCAGACGACGCGCAGGTCGTTCTCGACGGCGGTCGCACCGGGCGCGGCCCATGCCGTGGTCGCGGCCACCTGGCGCTCATAGGGCGAGCGCACCGTGCCGGTCAGGCGGATGTGGCCGCCGGTGGCGCTCACGTTGATTGTCTTGGCGTCGAACAGCCAGGAGCGATGCAGCGCATGGGTGATGTCGTCGCTGATCCTGCCGGTATCGGGCCGCACCTTGATGCTGATCTGGTTGGAGACGCCGACCACGCCCAGCAGCCAGGCGATCTCGCGCTCGGCGGCGGATTTCTGGAAGTACCACTCGACCTCGCCGGTCAGCGTCACCCAGCCCTTCTCCACGCGCACCTTCACGGCATCGCGCGGGATTGAGGCATCCCAGCCCAGCCGGTCGATGACCGCAGCCGCGATGTCGTCATCGCCGCGCTCGGTCTGGAAGGGCAGCCTGACCTCGATCTCCTCGGCGATGGCCGAGACACCCTTCACGCGGCGCGCCGCGGCCTCGGCGGCCTGCTTCTGGCCGTAGGTGGCGACATGGCCCATCAGGGTCACGACGCCATCCTTGGCGGTGACACCGATATGGGCGGAATCGATGCTGGGCTCCCAGTTCAATTCCGAAAGAACGGCCTGCTTCAGCTGAGCGTCGTGCGACATGGTGATTTCCTTGTTCGGCGATGAGCGGCGGATCGGTCGCTCATTCGCCGGCACCCTAGGCGCCACCGGCGCGGCGGCGGCAGCGTCGGAAACTACGCAGACGCCGCGCCGCGCCGACGCCATCAATGCATCATCAGCACGGGCATCGGCGCGCCGCCGAGCACGCTGCGGGTGAAGCCGCCGAACACCATCTCGCGCAGCTCGCCATGCCCATAGGCGCCCATGACCAGCAGCGTCGCGCGCGCCTCGCTCGCCGCCGCGAGCAGCGCCTCGGCACCCTCGCCGTCGCCGGCTGGCACATGCCAGGCGCTCACCGCCGAGTTGTGGCGCGTGAGCGTTTCGACCAGCCTGGCCGCGGAGGCAGCGCCCGGCTCACCCGGATCGCCCGCCTCGCCGATGGTGACCACCAGCACGCGCCCGGCGCGTGCGATGAAGGGCATGGCGGCACTGACGGCGCGTGCCGCCTCCGCGCTGTCCTTCCAGGCGATCACGACGGTGTCCAGCAGCGCCGCGGGTCCATGCGGCGCTGCGACCAGCAGCGGCCGCCCGATGCCGGCCAACACCGCCTGCATGCGGCCGAGCGACACTTCCTCGCCGCCATGTGCGCGCCCGATCACGACGAGGTCCGCGGTGCGGCCATGCGCGACGAGGGCGTCTTCCTCCACGCCGGTCTCCACGGTGAGCGTGGCGCTGCCCTGCCCCGCCATGGGCATCGCATTGGCCAGCCCGCTTTCCGACCGGAACGCGGCGAAGGCGGCGCGCGCCGCATCCTCGGCGGCGACCGTCTCCTGCTCGATGGTGTCGATCATCCGGCCGGCGCCGTAGCCGCCGTAGACGCCGAGGCCGGCCATGTCGATGGCGGCGGTCACCAGGTCCTGGCGGACATGCAGCACGCCGAAATGCACCGGCAAACCCAGGCCGGCGGCGAGGGCCGTGGCATAGACGACGGCGTCGGCAGGCTCGCCGGTGGCGGGCAGCAGGATGTGCTGGAACATGGTGGGGTCCGATCGGGCAGCGCGCCGCGCGAGGTCGCGTGACGCGGGCCGAACCGTCGGTCTACCGCCGCCACAGCCGGGCCGTGCAGCCTCGGAATCTACGCAGCATCACGCCAGCGCGAGGGCCTCGTGGCGCCGTAGTTTCCGCCCCTGCCGCGGCGTGGCGCTGGCGCCTAGCGGTTGCCTTGTACGGCCAACGCCGATGAGAGGCTCCCCTCGATGAAGCAGCAGATACTCGCGGCGATCGGCGAGGCCGACCTCCGGCCCGGCGCCGCCGTGAACGCGGCGCTGGCCGCGAATGACCGGCTGAAATACGCCTTCTCGCTGCTGCAACTGGCGATGGACCAGGCGCAGCATCCACAGCCGCCGGCGGGCAGCCTCAAGGCCGAGCGCATCGCTTGTGGTATCGACGCGGCGGAACTCGACGCGGTGATCGCCGGCGCCGTGATGGCCGGAAAGGATTGCCGCATCCCGCAGGCGGCCGGAATCTGCGCGCGCATCGCCGCGGACCTGCGCGCCATGGCCTCCCCGGTGCTGCCCACCGGCAAGCCGGCGGGGCTGGCAAAGCGGGTGGATGCGGTGCTCGCCGCGCTGCCGGCCGCGGCGGATGGGCTGCTCTCGCCCGCCGCCATCGCAGCGATCACCCAGGCCGGCCATGACAGCCCGCACCAGCTGGTGATGGATCTGCACAAGCGGCTGAACGCGATGCAGGCCGACCTTGCAGAGGAGATCCTCGACGGTGCGGCGGTGTATGGCATCACCGCCGCGGACCGGCCGCTGGTCGCCGCCTTCATGGCGGGGCTGCACCGCACCGCGCCGCTGAAGTTCGACCATCCCGGCCTCGACACCACGGCGACCCGCGCTGGCGCGCGCCTGTCGATCCAGAACGACATCGGCACCACCGACGCGCATGTGCTCGTCGTCCATGTCGAGGCGCTGACCGTCAGCGTCATCTACAGCGACGTGCACACCGAGCGTCTGGCCTTTTTCCAGCAGCTGCTGGCCCCGCGCGGCGTCGCCTGGAGTGCGGCGCGCAGCGCGAGCCTGGCCAGCGGCAGCGCCTTCACCCTGGCCACCGGAACAATCACGGCGAAGGATGCGGCGGGGTGCCGCGACTATCTCGATTTCCTCGGCTCACGGCTGGTCTTCCTGATCGACTGGAACCGCGCCCGCAAGGCGCTGCGCGGCTTCTTGCGCGGGCCGGACCGCATCGCGCTCCTCGCCTGGGCGGCCGAACAGGATATCGGCCATCGCGGCTTCCTCGAGCTCGGCGGCTCGCAGGTGGTGAACCGCGCCATCGAGGCGACCGCCGGTTCGGCGATGCGCTTCGGCGACCGGCTGTGCGACGTGCTGGGCGATGCGGAGAGCGTCGCTTTCCTGCAGGGCGTGCTGCGCACGGCGAGCGAGGGGTTGCGCGCCGGCCAGTCGCCGGGGCTGCTGCGTGACCGCATCCGCGTCGCACTCGCAGGGCATTTCTCCAAGGAGGAGCGCCGGCTGCTGCTTCTCGCGGCCGACCATGCCGGCCTGATCCTCGAACTCGCCGGCCTGGTGCGCGACCGGCTGCGCGACCAGGCCCATGACGGCAAGCGCGCCCATCGCGCCGCCCGCTTCGAACACGAGGCCGACCTGCTGGTGATCGAGGCGCGCGAAGCCGCGCGGCGCCGGCCCGAGCAGCTGGTCTTCCGCACGTTGCTGGAAGCCGCCGACAACGCCGCGGACGCGCTGGAGGATGCGGTGTTCCTGCTCGAGCTCGACCCGCTTGAAGGCCATGCGCTTGCGGCGCTGCAGGACCTCGCGCGTCTGCTGGTCGACGCGGCAGGGGAATGGATCAAGGCGGTCGGACACGCCGCGCAGATCGGCCCCGCGGCGGGGACCGCGGAAACCGGGGATTTCCTCGCGGCCCTCGATGGCGTCTCGGCCGCCGAGCACGCGGCGGACGCAGCGCAGCGAAGCCTCGCTGCCAGCGCCCTCAAGCACGCGAAGGATTTCCGCCAGCTGCATTTGTTCATCACGACGGGCGACCACCTCGAAGCCGCCGCCGATGCGCTGAAGCGCGCGAGCCTGATCCTGCGCGACCACGTGCTGGTGGAGGTGATCGGTGGCTGATCGCTACATCATCGCGCCGGGCACCGCGCTCGCCCCCGGCGGCGCGGCGGAGGTCGGCAACAAGGCATGGAACCTGATGCGCATGGCGCGCGCGGGCCTGCCGGTGCCGCCGGCCTTCGTCCTGCCCACCGGCTGGAGCGCACGTCGCGCACCCGCCGAGGATCCCGCGCTACGGGCCGCGCTGCTGACCGGCATCACCGAGGTCGAGGCCGCTTCGGGCCTGGGCTTCGGTGCGGCGCGTCGGCCGCTGCTGGTATCGGTGCGTTCGGGGGCCGCGGTGTCGATGCCGGGGATGATGGAGACGGTGCTCGATGTCGGGCTGAACGCCACGACGGTCGAGGGGCTGGTCAACCTCACCGGCAATCCACGCCTCGCCTGGGACAGCTTTCGCCGACTGGTCCAGGGATTTTTCGAAGTGGTGGCCGGCCAGGATACGGCGCCCTTCGATGCGTTGATCGCGGCGGCGCTTGTGACCGCCGAGGTCGAGAGCGAGACTGATCTGGATTTCCTCGCCCTGCGCAGCCTCACCCGCGCCTTGCTGGACTGCTACCGCGATTGCGTCGGCAGCCCATTCCCCACCGACCCGCACGAACAGCTGCACGCGGCGATGACGGCCGTGTTCCGCTCCTGGGATGCGCCCAAGGCCGCGAGCTATCGCCGCCTGAACACGCTCGACGATGCCGCGGGCACCGCGGTGACGGTGCAGACCATGGTCTATGGCAATGCCGGCGGCAGCTCCGGCGCGGGTGTCGGCTTCACTCGCAACCCGGCTTCTGGCGCGCGCGAATTCTACTATGATTTCCGCTTCAACGCGCAGGGCGAGGATGTCGTCGCCGGCCGCCAGGCGCTGCACGACAATGACCGGTTGCGCACCGACCTGCCCGCGGTGTGGACGCAGCTCGAAACGGTCTGCCGCACGCTGGAAACCCTGTTCGGCGACGCGCAGGATTTCGAGTTTACCGTGCAGCAGGGCAAGCTGTTCCTGCTGCAGGCGCGCCGCGCCAAGCGCACCGACTGGGCCGCACTCGCCATCGCCGTGGACCTCGTCGCAGAGGGGCTGCTGGCGCCGGCGGCCGGGCTGAAGCTGCTCGATGGCATCGCGCTCGATGCCGTGGTGCACACCAGCTTCGCACCGCCGCTGCCCGCGACCTTGGCTGTAGCGCAGGTGGCGAGCCAGGGCGTGGCCTGCGGCGCGCTCGCGTTCGACAGTGCGGCGGTGCAGCGCTTCCACGCGGCCGGCGAGGCGAGCATCCTGGTGCGCCACGACACCGTGACCAGTGATATCGAGGGCATGGCGCTGGCGGAGGGCATCCTCACCGCCACGGGGGGGCGCACGTCGCACGCCGCAGTGGTGGCGCGCCAGCTCGGCAAGGTCTGCCTGGTGGGATGCCCGACGCTGGAGATCGATCTCGGGTCACGCACCTGCCGCATCGGCGGCACGGAGTTGCATGAGGGGGACGCCATCTCGCTCGACGGCAATGGCGGCGCGGTCTGCGCCGGGATCCTGACGCCGGTCACCGAACGCCCCGAGGCCTTGCTCGCGACGATCGCGCTCTGGCGCAAGGGGACCGCCGCATGAACTGCACCGCATTCGCGCTGGCGCATCCCGAACAGGTGCGGGTAGCCGCGGCAACCGCGCCGCTGGAGATCGCGGTCCGCGGGCTGTATAAAAGCCAATAACGGCAAAGAGTTCATGCGCGGCATATGGTGGAGCTGAGGGGAATCGAACCCCTGACCTCCTCATTGCGAACGAGGCGCTCTACCAACTGAGCTACAGCCCCATATCGCCGCGAGCCGCCGCCTATGCATCTGGCCTCGCGCGAAGTCAAGGCGGGTGCCGTGCGACGCGCCACGGTTTGGGTCGCCTTGCCGCTCAGGGTCGCCGCCGATAGGGTGCGCCGCCATTGCCCAAGGCGGAGATCCATGTTCCTCGACGCGGTGTTCTATGTGCTGCAGGCGCTGCTCGACCTCGCCTGGTGGGCGGTGATCCTGGCGGTCATCATGCAGTTGCTGCTGCAGTTCAACGTGCTCGACACGCGCAACCGCATCGTCTGGACGATCGCGGACCTGCTCTACCGTGTCACCGACCCGCTGTTCCGCCGGGTGCGCCGCGTGCTGCCGAATTTTGGGCCGCTCGACCTCTCGCCCGTCGTGGTCCTCATCGCCATCACCGCCATCGGCATATTGCTGGGCGCGACGCGGCGCTACCTCGTCGTCAACGGGCTGTATTTTTGAGCGCCTGGAACGCCGCGCCCGATGGTGTCGCGCTGCGCGTGAAGGCGCAGCCGCGTGCCCGCCGCCCTGGTGTGGGCGGTCTGGCGCCTGGGGCTGACGGGCCACGGCTGCGCGTCGCCGTCACCGAGGCGGCCGAAGATGGGCAGGCCAATGCGGCAGTGCGCAGCGCCCTGGCCGAGGCGCTTCATGTGCCGCAGAGCGCGGTCGCGCTGCGCCAGGGAGCCTCGTCGCGCCAGAAATCCTTTCATGTGGCGGGCGACGCCGCTGCCCTGATCGCTCGGCTTGAGGCTCTGGCATGAGCGCGCGGGTCATCGACGGCAAGGCGGTCGCCGAGGGGCTGCGTGCCACGCTGGCCGCCCGCGTTCAGGCGCTGCCCTTCCGCCCCGGCCTGCGCGTGGTGCGGGTGGGCGAGGACCCGGCCTCGGGCGTCTACGTGCGCAACAAGGATCGCGCCGCGGCCGCGGCCGGGTTCGACAGCGCGACCATCCACCTGCCGGCCGAGACCAGCCAGGATGCGCTGCTCGCCCAGGTCGCGGCGCTGAACGCAGATCCGGCGGTGGACGGCATCCTGGTCCAGCTGCCCTTGCCGCCGCAGATCGACGCGCAGTCGGTGATCGCCGCGATCGACCCGGCGAAGGACGTCGATGGCTTCCACCCGATCAATGCCGGGCGCCTCGCCAATGGCCAGCCGGGCCTCGTGCCCTGCACGCCCAAGGGCGTGATGTACCTGCTGCGCGATGCCGGCGTCACCCTGGCCGGCGCGCGGGCCCTGGTGCTGGGCCGCAGCACGATCGTGGGCAAGCCGATGGCGCAACTGCTGCTCGCCGCCGACTGCACCGTCACCATCGCGCATTCGCGGACGCGGGACCTGCCCGCCGAATGCCGCCGCGCCGAGATCCTGGTCGCAGCCGTCGGCCGTCCCGAGATGGTGCGGGGCGACTGGATCGCGCCCGGTGCGGCGGTCATCGATGTCGGCATCAACCGCCTGGCCGATGGCCGTCTCGTCGGGGACGTCGCCTTCGCAGAGGCGGCCGCGGTCGCCGGCTGCATCACGCCCGTCCCCGGCGGGGTCGGGCCCATGACCATCGCGTGCCTGTTGGAGAATACCCTCGACGCTGCTCTCGCGCGCCGGGCCTGACAGCAAGGAAAGGGTGCGGGCATCGCCCCGCACGGGTGCCATGGCCGCTGGCCTGCTGTTCGTCCTGATCTGGGCTTCGGCCTTCACCTCCGCCCGGTTCATCGTCCTGGAATGGTCGCCGCTTGGGGCGCTCGCGCTGCGCTTCGTCATCGCTGCACCGCTGATCGCCATCGTCGTGTGGGCGATGGGCCGGCTGACATGGCCCTCGCGCGCCGATGCGCTGCGCCTCGCGGCGATGGGCGTGTTTGGCTCCGGCGGCTATCTCGCCTGCGCCTGGCTGGCGATGGCGACGACGCCATCGGGTCTGGTCGCGCTGATCTCGGCCGTCGCGCCGCTGTTCATCGCGCTCGGCGAGCGGATCTTCTACGGCCGGCGCCTGGGGCTGCGCGCCTGGGGCGGGCTCGGCCTGGGCTGGGCCGGCGTGGCGCTGCTGGGCGTGAGCCGCGTCGGCGACGGTCTTGCGTCGGTCGAGCTCGGCGGCATCCTGCTCGCGCTGGGGGGCGCGATGTCGCAGGCGGTGGGGGTGCTGTGCTTCGCCCCCGCACGCGGCCGGGTGGATGCCTGGACCGCCAATCTGGGGCAGACGCTCGGGGCAGGGGCGATGCTGTCGCTGCTGGCCCTCCTGCTCGGCATCCCATGGCCCGACACGCTCAGCCTGCACACTGGCCTGGCACTCGCCTGGACCATCCTCGTGGTGGGGCTGGCAGGCTATGCGCTGTACTTCCTGATGCTGCGGCGGCTGCCGCCGGCGACCGCCTCGGCCCTGCAGCTGCTGGCCCCGCCGGTCGCGGCACTGCTCGGATGGGCGCTGCTGGATGAGCGGCTGCTGGTCTCCGACCTCGCCGGCGGCGCGGTGACGCTCGCGGGCCTCGCCTTGCTGTTCTCGGCCCGTCAGGCCGGGGTCCCCCCGGTGACCAAGCCCGGCTGAGGCTCAGGCGGCCTTCGCCACCTGCATGAGCAGGCGGCGCAGCCAGGTGTGCCCGGCATCGGCCTCGAAGCGGCGATGGAAGATCAGCGAGAGGCGCGTGTGCTCGATGGCGATGGGGCATTCTCGCACGACCAGCGTCTGCGCCGCCGCCATCCCGCGGGCGAGCCGGGCCGAGAGCGTCATCACCATGTCGGTGTTCTGCAGGATCGCCGGCACCGCGCCGAGATGCGCCACCACCGCGCCGAGGCGCCGCGGGTAGCCTGCCTCGCGCAAGGGCCCGTCCAGCGCGCCGCTGCGCGAGCCGTTGGGCGAATGCAGCAGATGCGGGTAGCGGGTGAAGCGCTCCAGCGTCATCTCGCCCAAGGCCAGTGGATGGTCGCGGCGCATCAGGGTGAGGAAATCCTCCGCCATCAGCATCACCCGGGTGTAGATCGCCGCCGGCTCGCGCAGCACCGCGACCGCGAGCAGCGCCTCCCCGCTTTCGAGCAGCGCATCGGAATTGGTGCGGTCGGCGTGGCGGATGGCGAGCCGGCAGCCGGGCGCCACCTGCGCCATGCGCGCGAGCAGGGGCGGGGCCAGCGTCACCTCGGCGTATTCGGAGAAGGCGACGCTGAAGACGCGGTCGCTGCTCGCAGGGTCGAAGGGCGCGTGCGAGGCCAGCGTCTCGCGCAGGCGCCCGAGCATCTCGCCGACCGGGGCGATCAACGACAGGGCGAGCGCGGTGGGCTCGACGCCGCCCGGCCGGCGGAGGAACAGCTCGTCGCCAAGGGCGGCGCGCAACCGTGCCAGCGCGTTGGACACGGCCGATTGCGACAGGTTCAGCCGCGCGGCCGCGCGGGTGACGTGGCGTTCGCGCGCCACGGCATCGAACACGCGCAGCAGGTTGAGGTCGAGCTTTTCCGGATCCGTCATTCGCGACGGTGATGATGGTCGTTTTGAGCCGGCGTTGGAAGCGGCGCCCGCGCCGGAGGAAAGTGGATCCACATTGATCAAGGAGTTGTTCGCGATGTTCCCCACTGTTTCCCAGACCACGCCCTATGCCGCGCTGCTGCTGCGCGTCAGCCTCGGCACGCTGTTCGTCCTGCATGGCGGGTTGCTCAAGCTCGGCACCTTCGGCCTCGCTGGCACGATGGCGTATTTCGGCCAGCTCGGTTACCCGCCGGTGTTCGGCGCGATCATCGCCTACGCCGAGCTGCTGGGCGGCATCGCGCTGATCCTGGGCGTCTGGACGCGGCTGGTGTCGCTGCTGTTCATCCCGATCATGATCGGCGCCACGCTGCAGCACCTGCCGAATGGCCGGATGTTCGCCTCGCCGCGCGGCGGCTTCGAGTTCCCGGTCCTGTGGACGGTGCTGATGCTGGTCCAGGCCGGCCTCGGCGCCGGCGCCCTCGCGCTGGACCCCGGCCGCCTGTTCGGCGCCCGCCGCGTCGCCACCGCCTGATCCGCCGCACTCAATCACAAAAATAAAAGAAACGGGTCCGGGGGAATTCTTTCCCCCGGCCTTGTCTTGGCGGCCTATCGCCGCGGCGGCTAGACTCGCTGGCAAGAGCAATTGCGAGGAAACGCCCATGATCACCCGCCGGCATCTCGCCGGGCTGGCCGCGTCCAGCCTCGCCGCGCCCGCCCTGGCCCAGGCGCCCTGGTCGCCCACCCGCAGCATCCGGGTCCTGGTCGGCTTCACGGCGGGTGGCGGCACCGACGTCACGACGCGCATCGTCGCGGGCAAGATGCAGACGCTGCTCGGCCAGCCCATCGTGGTCGAGAACCGTCCGGGCGGCGCCGGCAACATCGCCTCCGAGGCGACCGTCACCGCGGCGCCCGACGGCCACACGCTGATGATGGGGACCATCGCCTCGCTGGTGATGAACCCGCTCATCTCGCGCCTGTCCTTCGACATGATGACCGACCTCACGCCGATCGGGCGCTCCGTCGATGTCACGAACTTCCTCGTGGTGCCGGCGGATCGGCCCTGGCGCGACCTTCCCGCGCTGATTGCCGCGGCGCGCGCGCAGCCGGAGGCGGTCGCCTATGGCAGCTCCGGCGTCGGCAGTGCCGGGCATCTCGCCGGCGCGCTGCTGGAACAGCGCTGCGGCATCCGCACCGTGCACGTGCCCTATCGCGGCGGCGGGCAGCTCATCACGGATATTCTTTCGGGCAAGGTCGACTATGCGGTCGCGACCGCGGCGACGACCTTGCAGCATGTGGAGGCCGGGCGCCTGCGTGCGCTCGGCGTGCCGACCCCCGCGCGCAGCGCGCTGGCCCCGGATGTGCCCACCATCGCCGAAGCCGCCGGTCTGCCGGGCTACGAGGTCGCCAACTGGTACGCGCTGATGGGCCCGCGCGCGATGCCCGAGCCCATCGTGACGCGCCTGAACGACGCGCTGGTCGAGGCGCTGCGCGACCCGGAGGTCGCCGCCGGGCTCAGCCGCCACGGTCTGGAGCCGGCGCCGAGCAGCGCCGCCGATCTCGGCCGCTTCATGCGCGAGGAGACCGCGCGTTGGGGCCCGGTGCTGCGCGAGGCCGGCGCCAGCGCGAACTGATCGCGCCGGCTTGCCCGTCTCGCGCGCCGCGCGCACCCTGCGGGCAATGCGACGCGGAGGATGATCCATGAACGGTGCTGAAAGCCTGGTCCACACGCTGCTCAAGGGCGGCGTCGATGTGTGCTTCTCCAACCCAGGCACTAGCGAGATGCATTTCGTCGCCGCACTCGACCGCATCCCGGGCATGAAATGCGTGCTCGGCCTGCAGGAGAATGTGGTGACCGGCATGGCGGATGGCTATTTCCGCATGGCGGAGAAGCCGGCCTGCACGCTGCTGCATTGCGGGCCCGGCCTCGCGAACGGCCTCGCGAACCTGCACAATGCGCGCCGCGCGCGCTCGGGCATCGTCAACATCGTGGGCGACCAGGCGACCTATCACCGCCCGTATGACGCGCCGCTGACCGCCGACACTGAGGGCTGGGCGCGCGGCGTCTCCGCCTGGGTGCGGACCAGCGCGCATGCCACCGAGGTCGGTGCCGATGCGGCCGTGGCGACGCAGGCCGCGCGCACCTCCCCGGGGCAGATCGCGACGATGATCCTGCCCTCCGACACCTGCTGGGATCCGGGCGGGGTCGTGGCAGAGCCGCTGCCGGTGCCCGCCACCCCGCAGGCCGATCCGCACGCCATACGCAATGCCGCGCGCGTGCTGCGCGAGCAGCGCAACGTGCTGGTCCTGCTCGGCGGCCCGGCGCTGCGCGAGGGCGCGCAGAAGCTGGCCCACCGCATCGAGGCCGCGACCGGCTGCCGGCTGCTCGCCGAGGGTTCCAACGCGCGCGTGCAGCGCGGACGAGGGCGGCTGCCGCTCGAGCGCGTGCCCTATCCGGTGGACCAGGCGGTGGCCGCGCTTGCCAGCGTCGAGCACATCATCCTTGTGAACGCGAAGGCGCCGATCGGCTTCTTTGGCTATCCGGGCAAACCCTCCAAGCACTATCCGGAAAACGCCGGCGTGCACGTGCTGACCCGCTACGAACAGGATGCGGAGGTCGCACTCCGCGCTTTGGTCGAGGAGCTCGGCGCGCCCGACGCCGCCATCGCCGATCCCGGCCCGCGCCCCGAACCCGCCCGCGGTGCACCGACGCCCGAGGGCCTCGCGCGCACCATCGCCGCGCTGATGCCGGAGGGCTGCGTCATCGCCGATGAGAGCGTCAGCTTCGGGCGCGGCTTCTACAAGGAAACCTTCGCCGCCCCGCAGCATGACTGGCTGCACATCACCGGCGGCGCGATCGGCTGCGGCTTCCCGCTCGCCACCGGTGCCGCGATGGGCGCGCCAGGCCGGCGTGTTATCGGCCTGCAGGCGGATGGCAGCGGCATGTACACGCTGCAGGCGCTGTGGACCCAGGCGCGGGAGAAACTGCCCGTCACCACCATCATCCTGTCCAACCGCAAATACGCGATCCTGCTCGGCGAATACCAGGGCGTGGGTGCGAACCCCGGCCGCACCGCGATGGACATGCTCGACCTCGGCAACCCCGATATCGGCTGGGTGCAGCTTGCGAACGGCATGGGCGTGGAAGCGGCGCAGGCCACCACGCTCGAACAGGTGGGCGACCTGCTCGCGCAATCCTGCGCGCGGCCCGGACCCTTCCTCATCGAGATGGTGATCTGACCATGGACATGGAGTTGCGCTTCAAGCGCGCGCTCGTCACCGGTGCCTCGAAGGGCATCGGCCTCGCCTGCGCCGAGGCCTTCGCGGCCGAGGGCTGCGACCTCATCATGGTCTCGCGCAACGCCGAGGCCCTCGAAGCCGCCGCCGCCGGTATCCGCCAGCGCCACAATGTCGGCGTCGCGATCCACGCCGCCGACCTCTCCGACGGCGCCGCCCGCAGCGCGCTTGCCGAGGCGCACCCGGCCATCGACATCCTGGTGAACAACGCCGGCGCCATTCCCGGTGGCCGCCTGGCCGACATCAGCATGGAGCGTTGGTCCAGTGCCTGGGCGCTGAAGGTGATGGGCTACATCCACCTGTGCCAGCTCTACCTGCCGCAGATGGAAGCCGCGGCTTCGGGCGCCATCGTCAACATCATCGGCATGGCCGGCCAGGCGCCGCGGGCCGACTACATCTGCGGCGCAGCCGGCAACGCGGCGCTGATCGCCTTCACCCGCGCGCTCGGCGGCGCATCGCCCGCCCACAACGTCCGGGTCACCGGCATCAACCCCGCCGCCACCCGCACCGACCGCATCGTCACGCTCTCCAGGAACCGCGCCCAGCAGAAGTTCGGCGATGAGTCGCGCTGGGAGGAAATGCTGGCCGACCTGCCCTTCGGACGCCCTGCGGAGCCCGAGGAGATTGCCTGGCTCAGCGTATTCCTCGCCTCGGCGCGCGGCGCCTACCTGAGCGGCACGGTGGTGGACGTGGATGGGGGCAACCTGTTCCGGAAGTGAGCAAGCGGGACGCTCCGCTCGTTTCTTGAATTGTGAGGGTTGAGGCTCGCCAGAGAGGCGCCGGGTTGGGGAAGGAGCGCGCCGCGGTTTCTCCTCAAGCCGGAACATCACGACGGCGGTCGACGGATTGGTTCCATCGCCGCCATCGCTGCCGATCCTGCGTCCACGGAAGATCGCAAACCTCGGCGATTCAGCACAGCCGGCGGCGGGGCCGCCGGCTGTCGTTCATTCGACGAAGACTCAGCCCAGCACGCCGTCATCCACCGCGACGCGACCCTCGGCCCGCCCATAGGCAAGAAAGTGCGCCAGCGGGTTGATGTTCGCCGCGGCCACATCCGGGTTCGCCGCGAGATACGCGTCGCCATCGAAATTGGTCGAGGGATCGCGGCCCTCGCGCCAACCATAGATCAGGTAGTGATCAACGGGATTGAGGCCGGACGCCGCAACGTCGCCATAGGTGGCGAGATAGGCCGATGTGTCGAAGTAGGCGTTCGGATCACGCCCCTCGAATCGGCCATAGGTGTCGTAGTGCATCTCCGCATCCATGCCCGCGGTGAAGACGTCCGCGTTCCGGCTCAGATAGAAGAAGTTGTCGACCAGGCCCGCGAGGCTCGTCGGCGCGATTGTGCCGTCGGCGAAGCGCATCGATTCGACGCCATAGGCATAGGTGACGTTGGCGCCGCTGCTGACCGAGGAGAATGCCCCGAGGTTCGAGGCCGTGTAGCTCGCCAAGGTGCCCGAGAAGACCACCACGTCGCTGCCCTCGCCGCCGATCACCACGTCGGTGCCGAGCGTCGCGTGGATCTCGTCATTGCCGCCGCGACCCTGGATGAGGTTGTTCGCCCCGTTGCCGGTCAGCAGGTCGTTGCCGTCGCCGCCGGTGGCGTTCTCGATGACGACGCCATTGGCGATGGTGTAGCCGCCGCCGATGAACGCCGCATAGCTGAGCACGCCATAGCCCGTCTCGCTCATGTCGAGCGTGGCGGCGGTCAGGTCGATGATCGCGTTGGCCTTGCCGGCCACCACGTTGCCGGAGGCGTCGGTCACGTCATAGCGGATCTCGTCGATGCCGCCGGCGTCCCAGAGGCACTCCCAGTAGGCCGTGTCCGGCTGGTAGATGATGGTTTCCTGTTCGCCCACCTCATTGACTGGGCCGCGCACGAACGGGTGCGGGTCATTGCTGTCGGGCAGGATGTAGACGTTGTCGGCGGTGCGATAGGTGGTGTTCGCCCCGTACATGTATTGGATGGCGGCGATGTCGTAGGCCATCGGCGTCGCGGCGAAGCCGTGGTCGAGGAAGAAGTCGTCGGCCACCGGGCGCTGCCGCGTGGCGACAAGGTCGATGCGGCCCTGGTCGTCGAACTCGTAGCCGTGCAGGTAGGACATGACCGAGCCGAACATATGGTTCAGTTCGAGCACGCCGAGGCTGCGCTGACGCACCGCCGCGTCATCCGTCGGGTCGATGCCTGGGAAGAAGTTCGGGTTGAACGCGCCGCTGCCGCTGTCGTGGGGGTGCTTCAGGCCAAGCCCGTGACCGGTCTCGTGGATGAAGGTGCGGTAGAAATTGCCGCCCGGCTCCAGCATGTCCGCGGACCACTGGCGAACGTTCACCGCCTCGAAATTGTACGTCCCTTGCGATTGCGACGACAGGTTCGCCGAGGGAAGGCTGTGCGATGCGGAGACCGTGCCGCCGGCGGTCGCCTGGTTTTCCAGCCGCTCGACGAACAGCGCGTCCGCCTGCAGCTCGACCCGGACGAAGTCGACATTGGCGACGTTCTCCCAACCCTTCACGGCCTTTTCCCAGGCCGCCGTCTCGAACGGGCGCCAGGAATAGGGCACGCCGACGCCGGTGACAGGATTGCCCGGACCGGTGAGCTGTCCGAAATAGTAGTTGATCTGGACCGGGCCCGTGACGCCGGTCGGGTTCACGTAGTGCCGGCCATTGTTAATGAAGGCATCCACGAATTCATTACCGGATTCGCCAATCGATGCTGTCGGTGGACGTCCTACGGCACCGGGTGCAACGGTTCCTGACATGCTTTCTCTTTCCCTTGATCTTGCACACGAAGCACCAAGAAATGGTGCTCCGCCGTCGCGCACTCGCGCGATGGTCGATGCTAGAAAGCGACTGAAACGCGGTGTAGGGCCGAACGACCCACTTTCGTGTGATGTCCGTTACATGACGGTATCGTTATCATATGATGAATCGAGTTACCGGGGATGCAGGTAAGGGTGACATGACCGCCTCGGCACGAGGGCCGAACGCCGAGGTCGAGGCCGCTTTGCGGGAGGGTCTGGCGCATCTTCGTGCGGGACGCCTCGAGGAGGCGGAGACGCAGTTCCGCGCGGCGGCCGCCGCTGACCCGGACAACGCGCCGGCGCATGCGACGCTCGGCACGATCATCGCGGCGCGCGGTCGCACCGCGGAGGCGGAGCCGCATCTGCGCACCGCGCTTCGACTGCAGCCGAATGATCCCGATGCACTCGGCAATCTCGGCAACGCGCTGCGCCAGCTGTGCCGGATGGATGAGGCCGAAGCGTCATTGCGCTCCGCACTTCGTTTGCGGCCAGCCTACCCCTCGGCGCTCGCCAACCTGGCGCTGGTGCTGCGCGATACGGGCCGTGTGCCCGAGGCCGAGGTCTGCCTGCGACAGGCGCTGCATCTGCAGCCGGATTTCGCTACGGCACGGGCCGATCTCGGCGCGTTGCTCCTTGCTGCCGGACGCCTCGCCGAGGCCGAGCCGGAACTCCGCCAAGCGACACGGCTGCAGCCGCAGGACCCGATCGCCTGGCTGGGGTTGGCGACCGTGCTGCGCAAACTCGGCCGCCTCGCTGAGGCCGAAGCGCCCCTGCGCGAGGCGCTGCGTCTGGCGCCGATGGACGATGCGGCGCGGATCGAGTGCGGGAACCTGCTGTATGAACTCGGACAGCCCGACGCAGCGCGGAACGCCTATCTGGCGGCGCTTGAGGTCGCGCCGATGGCGGAAGCCGCGCTGGTCGGCCTGGGCGTGGTCGAGACACAGCGCGGCGCGCACGACGCGGCCGAGGCGGCGCTGCGCGCTGCGCTGCTCCGCCGCCCCGCCATGCCGGAGGCCCTGGTGGCGCTCGGCGACACGCTGCGCAATGCGGGACGCCTCGATGAGGCGGAAACGGCCCTGCGCCAGGCCTTGCGTCTCAGGCCCGGCGATGCCGATGCCGAGGTGAACCTTGCCTTTACCTTGTTGCAGGCTGGCCGCCACGAGGAGGGCTGGGCCGCGCATGAGGCACGCTTTGGCGCGCACGCCTGGCGCGGCCGGGTGCGGCGCTTCGATGTGCCGCGCTGGGATGGCGGCCCGCTCGAAGGCCGCCGGTTGCTCATCCATGCCGAGCAGGGGCTCGGCGATACGATCCAGTTCTGCCGCTATCTTGCATCGCTGCCGTCGGCGGCCGCCATCGGGCTGCAGGTGCAGCCGCCGCTCGTGTCCTTGCTCCGGGGCCAGTTCGCAGGCGTCGCGCTGGTGGCGGAGGGCGCGGACATGCGGGGCTTCGACCTCGAATGCCCGTTGCTGAGCCTGCCGCATCGCCTCGGCGGCGACGCGACGCGCGACGCGTATCTGCGCGCCGACGAGGCACGCGTGGCGCGCTGGCGCGACTGGCTGCGGCCACTGCCCGGCCTGCGCGTCGGTCTCGTCTGGGCGGGGAGCCCGGGACTGGGTGCGGACCGTCGGCGATCGATGCCCCTCGCGTCGCTGCTGCCGCTCGCCGCGATCGACGGCGTCAGCCTGGTCTCGCTGCAGCTCGGCGCCGCCGCACTCGATGCGCCGGTCGCTGGCATTGCCGACCCAACCGCGGCGCTCGTTGATTTCGCGGAGACCGCGGGCCTGGTGGCGGCACTTGACCTGGTCATCGGCGTGGATACCGCCGTCATCCATCTGGCCGGCGCCCTGGGCCAGCCAGCCTGGCTGCTTAATCGGGCGGATACGTGCTGGCGCTGGGGCGCGGCGCCCGATGCGGCGCGTCTGTATCCTTCGTTGCGCGAATTCCGCCAGCCGCACCCCGGCGCATGGTCAGCCGTGCTGGAGGCGGTCGAGCGTGCACTCCGGACTCATGTGGCCTGCATGAAGACGTAGAGCTGGTAGGGATCCTCAAGCGATCGGTCGATGCGGCGGATCGCATAGCCCGGGGCCGCGCGCGCCAGCCAGTCCAGCGTCATGCTCGTGTCGCCATAGGTCAGCTCGCCCTCAACCGGCGGCAGGTCGTGCGGGTGGAAGGCGAAGCCGTCCGTGTCATGCAGCACGCGCATGCGCGCACGGTCCTCCGGACCCGCACCGGAGACATCGAGCGACCAGTATTCCGGCGGGCGGATGGTGATGGCGAGGACTCCGCCGGTGGCAAGTCGCGCGCGGATGGCGGCGAGCGCCAGCCGAGCGGCGTGCTCGGAGAGATGGGTGAAAACGGAGAAGGCGTAGGCAAGCTCGAACGAGCCGGAGACTGGCAGCGACCGGGGCAGGTACGCCGAAAGGGTGAAATTCGGCCCCAACCCGGCGGCCGCGCATTCCTCGATGGAGCGATGCCACGGATCGACGCCGTGCAGATCCTCGGGATCCACGAAGTAGTACATCAGGCGCGCCAGGCGCCCATACCCACAACCATAGTCGAGCACGCGCAGGCGGGTCGCGACGGCCCCGCTGACAAGCGCATGGTTGTAGACGAGCGAGCGGATGAAGTTGCAGCTCTGCCTGAGCAGGACCTCCCCATGGTTCCCGGTCCACTGCATCTGCACGTCGGGCGATGCCATGGCCGGCAGAAGCGCGCTCAACTTCGGGAAATCGGCGTGCGGCATGGCGAGGAGCACCTGGCCGAAATCATCCAATCCGAGCTGCCGCAGGGCCTGGATCGCCGCATTACGCGAGGCCACGCGAGGGTCGTGTTCTGCCGCCGACAGGAGTGCTGCGATATGTGCGAACATCACCGTCAGCCGGCGCCGCGCCGTGAGCGGCCGTCCTGGGCCAGTGCGCTGTGCACGGAGGCGAGCCAGCCTCGCCCGAAATCGCGGTCGGGTTCAAGGCAGGTCCCTTCCGCCCACTCGTTCCAGGCATTGACGAAGATGAGCCGTTCCTGGGCGGGCTGTCGTGCCTGCTCCTCGCGCACCAGCGCGCGCAGCCAGCGGCGGAAATGGTTGGGCGTGGCGCCGTGGAACACATGCGCCGCCGTGCCTCGGCGGGCGGTGTTGTCCCAACCCATCATCGCCGCCCGGTGCGGCGGCGACGCGCCATCGGGGGAACCAAGCCGGGCAAGCACGGCGTCGACCGTCTTGGCGTAGTCGTAGAGCTTGTTCGACATCTCGGCCGGCCGGGCGGTGGCCGGCATCTCGATAGTCGGCATTCCGTGCGGCGGGAACTCGAAAAAGGAATCCAGGCCAAGCGCCTCCGGCCGATCCGGCCGTGGCGGATCCGGATGCATGGCGACGAGCCCGGCCGAGATGTGCACCCGCCCGATGCCGCAATCATCGAGCGCCGCGCGGAGTTCCGCCATCGCCCTTGCCGGGTCGGGCAGATGCATGATGCGGTAGATCATCAACATGGGCGGACCATCGGCGCCGCCGAGCCTGATGTAGCGCCGGTCACGCAGAAGCGGCGCCACGTCCCGTGCGAAGGCGGTCGGCCAGCCCGCCGGATAATCCTGCGCCACCAGGACCTCGCGCTCGGCGCCATCCCAGTTGCGGCTCCAGGGCTCATTCGCCCAGCAGATCATGAAGGGGAAATCCGGCGTGCCGCTCGTCAGCACTTCATCGAGTGGCCGTTGCAGAAGGCGCCGGCCGTCGCCGAACCAGTAGTGATAGTAGCAGAAGCCGGAGACACCATGGGCTCGGGCCAGCTCCGCCTGCGCAGCGCGTGTCTCCGCCAGACGCAGGTCGGTGAAGCCGAGTTCCCCCGGCAAACGCGGCTGCCGATGGCCAGGGAACAAGGGCCGCGCACGCGTGACATTGGTCCATTCAGTGAACCCCGCACCCCACCAGCGGTCATTCTCCGGGATCGGATGGAACTGCGGCAGGTAGAAGGCGATGATGCGCGGGGCGGTCGCGGCCTCCGGCCGCGTCGATGACGCGCTTGCGCCCGACAGGACCGTCGACGTCTGCTCGATCCGCATCCCCGCCGAGTGGCAGGCAACGCTGAACAGGCGCTCGAAGGCGTGGGCCAGCGCGCCATCATTGCCGATCGGCTCGGGCTCGAACGCGTCAGGGTCGATCTTCAGGCCGACGAGGTCGTGCAGCAGGGAAGCGCGCAGCCAGAAGATCGATCCGCCGGCGAACGGCAGATCGACCGCATCCTCCACCGTTCGGCCGAGCAGGGGAAGCAGGTTGCCGAGGTGCGGCAGGTTGGAGAGCCAGAACTCGGGACCGCTGAACACCTGCCCGTCGGCGACGACGAGGCCGAGCTCCGGGTCGGCGGCGAAAGCACCGATCAATGCGCCCGCGCCTTCACGGTCCGGCAGCACGCTCGTCACCAGGTGTTGGCGCCAGACGTCGCCGTCCGGGCGATGCGGGCTGCGCTTGGTGTGAAGCTTGCAGATCAGCTCATGGTCGCGGAATGCGCCGGCCGTTGCGAGCGCCAGGAAAGGGAGGATGTCGCGCCCGCGATTGGGGAAGACCCAGATCTGCGCCTCAGGCATCCGGTCCAGGATATCCGCGCGAAGCATGTCGGAGTGACCTTCGACCAATGTCACGAACAGGTCGAAGGGTTCATCGATGCGTTGCGCGGCCGTCAGCAGTTCGTCGCAGAGCTCGGGGTAGAAGATGTGGGCGACGACCGCGATCCGGGCCTTCGTCGTCCGACCGCGAAGGGCGAACAGATCGGGCATGACGATCGGCCAGCGCTTCGCCGTGCCCGGCTCCACGAGGGTCGGACGTGGCGGTTCATAGACTAGAGGCTGTTCCGTCGCCAACGCCGCCGGTGCCGCAGGCGCAGGCGGCGAGACGGGAGCGGGGCGCTCGCGCCGCAGGAGCCGCGTGATGCGGCGCAGCGGGCCGGTGACGCGCCAGGAGCTGCTGGTGCGGATGGCCGCCAGCGCCGCCTCGAGATGCCTGATCTCTTCGCCTTGCCGTTCCAGCAAGGCGTCGCGCTCAGCGCCCGCCGTGAGGAGGGCGTTCGATCGCCGGACATCGTCCTCGATGCGCGTCAGCTTCATCGCAATCTCGGCCGAACGACGGAGCGCACGTTCTTGTTCCTCGCTCCGGTCGGCCTGCGCGCGCTCGTGGTTGGCGCGTTCGGCGGCGACGGCCGCCGCGCTCGCCTGCACCACCGCGTCGATCTCCGACCGGGCGATCTGGGCTTCCAGGCGCTGGACGGCGGTCGCGCCGCGCGAGGCGAAAAATGCGCGAATGGGCGTCTCCAGCGCTTCGTTGCTGCTGGCATCGAACAAGGCCGTCAGCGGTTCGGGCAGGTTGCTCCCCATGCCCAGGACGCCCAGGCCGTAGGAATGGATGAACTCGAAGCTTGGCCGGTCTCGCGACAGCTCCTCCCAGAGCTTCCACACGCCGAACGGTGCCCGGCGCACATTGGTGTCGTGGAACAGGACCACCGCGCGATCCGAGAGAGCCGGGCGCCAGTTCTCGAAATCATGCTTGACGGCCTCATAGGTGTGGGTGCCGTCGATATGCAGCAGGTCGATCGAGCCCTCCGGGAACACCGTTCGCGCGGCATCGAAATCCGCGCGGAGGAGCGCGGAGAAATGGCCGTATCGCGGATCGTGGTAGGCGGAGAGTTCCTCGAACAGGCCATCCTCGCGTGCCATGTGCGGATCGCCTTCCCAGGTGTCCACCGCATAGGCGCGGGTGCCGCAGCGCTCCGCCTCGATGGCCTGGCAGAAGGCGAGGTAGGAGTTGCCGCGATGGGTGCCCAGCTCGACGAAGACACGCGGACGCAGCTTTGCGGTCAACCAGAAGGCGAACGGGATGTGTCCGACCCAATGCTCGAACGGCTTGAGACGCAGCGGTTCGGCGAGCGTCTCCTCTCCGGCGGCAATCACCGAAAGCGCTTCGCCGAGCGAGACGCGGGCGGACCCTGAAGCACGACGGAACTCTAGTGTATGTGTCATGTCTGCCTCCACTCGCGCGGGTGACCTGTTACGCGAAAGACGTCCAACCTGAAACCCCTGGGATCGCGTCCGTGCTGCGGGAGTTCT
Source organism: Plastoroseomonas arctica (assembly GCF_018128965.1). Classification (GTDB taxonomy): domain Bacteria; phylum Pseudomonadota; class Alphaproteobacteria; order Acetobacterales; family Acetobacteraceae; genus Plastoroseomonas; species Plastoroseomonas arctica. Next base: position 237,993 of record NZ_JAAEDH010000002.1, on the reverse strand, counting down.
GGCGCTCTTCCGCAACGATGATGACCGGTTGGGCAACAGCGTCCGATGCCAATCGACCATTTGAATGGCGGCGACTTGGTCGACACCTCGGCTAGTGTCTTTTCCAGGCCTTGGACAAAAACCCGCAAGCCAATGTCCGACGAGGCTGGGGTCCAAGCGTCGCCGAAATCGGTGATCAGCCGGTCGCGCTCAAACGCCGAAGGCCCCGGCCTTGCCTCCTCCGAACAGCCTGCCACTATCCGCCTCAAGCGCCGGGAAGACACGGTGCGCGGGGGGCGATCGGATGCGGGTGACGCGGCGGGCTTTGGCGTTGGGTGTGGTGCCGTTGGTGGCACGGGCGCAATCCGCCTGGTCGCCGGAGCGGTCGGTGACGATGATCGTGGCGTTTGCCGCGGGCGGGGGTACGGACGTCGCGGCGCGGACCTTGGGGCGCGCGATGGAGAAGGATCTTGGGCAGTCGGTGGTGATCGTCAATCGCGCCGGCGCGGGCGGCGAGATCGGCTGGGGCGAGCTGGCGCGCGCGCGGCCGGATGGCTACACGATCGGGTTCATCAACACGCCGAACATCGTCACCATCCCGATCGAGCGGCGGGCGCGCTACCGGCTGGAGGATTTCTCGCCCATCGCGAACATCGTCGATGACCCCTGCGGCTATTGGGTGAATGGGGACAGTGCGATCCGCACGCTCGATGATCTGGTAAGGGCGGCGCGGGCGGCGCCGGGGACGATCGCCTATGGCACGACGGGCGTGGGCTCGGACGACCATCTCGCCACGCTGGCCTTCGAGCGCATCGCCGGCATTCAGCTGTTGCATGTGCCGTTCGCCGGTTCGTCGCAGGTGCGCAATGCGATCCTGTCGCGCACCATCCAGCTGGCGGCGATGAACATCGCGGAAGGGCTGCCAGACCAACGAGCGGGGCTGTTGCGCGCGCTCGGGCAGATGCGCGATGGACGCTGGAGCGCGGTGCCGGAATTGCCAACGTTTCGCGAGCTGGGGTTCGACATCGTGCAGAGCTCGATGCGTGGCGTCGCCGCACCCGCGGGGATGCCGGCGCCGGTGCTGGCGCGGCTGGCCGGCGCGGTGGAGTTCGCCCTGCGCGACGAGGAGTTTCTGCGCTCCGCGGCGCAGCAGGATCTGCCGCTGCGCTACCTGGGGCCGGACGCCTACCTCACCGCGCTGCGCGCGATGCGGGACGAGTATGCGGCGCTGTGGGCGCAGCATCCCTGGCGGGATTAGAGATACATCGACCGCACGTCGGCGCTGCTCTCTCGCCCGAGCTTGTCGAAGTTGGCCTTGATCCAGCGATCCGCCGCCTCGCGCCCGTACTGGCGCAGCGTGGCGAGGAATTCCCAGTCGCCGTTGAACTTGGTCGAGAGCTTGAAGCCGCGCATGCGGTCCTCATCCTCGACCACATGGATGAATAGGCGCCGGTAGCGCGGCTGTTCGAGGCGTCCGGTGTCGAGCAGGCGCTGCACGAAATCGATTGCCCGCATCTCCGCCATCAGGGAGCCGTTGAAGGTGATCTCGTTCAGCCGGTTCACGATATCGGAGGCGTTGGTGGGGATCTCGTCGCGCACCAACGGGTTGAGCATCACCAGCATCAGGTCCGGCGGGCCGCCCTGCTCATATAGCGGCCACAGCGCGGGGTTGCCGAGGTAGCCGCCGTCCCAATACGGGTCGCCGTCGATCTCCACCGCCTTGAACACCTGCGGCAGGCAGGCCGAGGCGAGCAGCGCATCGGGCGTGATCTCGCGCCGCGAGAAGATGCGCGGCTTGCCGGTGCGCACGTTGGTGGCAGAGACGAACAGCCGCGGCGCCTTCACCGTGCTCTGCAGCATGGTGAAGTCGATGTGCCTCTCCAGCGCCTGGCGCAGCGGGTTCCAGTCGAAGGGGAAGGGGTTCATCTGATAGGGCGAGAGCATCCGCGCCATCACGTCGAAGGTGCGGTAGGCGAGCGAATAGGTGAGGTCGTAGCCCCAGATCGCCTTCTCCAGCGGCGTCGATTGCAACGGGCTCATCGCCAGGCCCGCCCCGATCGCGCGCCAGAATTTGTCGAGCAGCGCGATCGCCCCCGGCGCCCCACCCTCGATCAGGCCCTGGACCACCAACGTTGCGTTGATCGCGCCGGCGGAGGTGCCGGAAACGCCGTCGATCTCCAGGCGCTCCTCCTCCAGCAGGCGCTCGAGCACGCCCCAGGTGAAGGCACCATGCGTGCCGCCACCCTGGAGTGCGAGACTGACGCGCTTCTTCGGCCCCGGCGTCTCGCTCACGCGCCCATCCTCACGCTGAGGTCCAGCCTCCGTCGATGGACAGCGCCGTGCCGGTCACGCCGCCGGAGCCCGGGCCGCACAGGTACAGCGCCATCTGCGCCACCTCGTCGACCTCGATCCAGCGCTTGGAGGGCTGCTTCTCCAGCAGGTAGTCGCGCAGCGCGACCTCCTCGCTGACGCCATGCTCCTTTGCCAGCGGGGCGAGCTGCGCCTCGGCAAGCGGGGTGCGCACGAAGCCGGGGCAGATCGCGTTCACCGTGATCGGCGTCTGCGCGACCTCCTGGGCGACGACCTTGGTCATGCCGACGACGGCGTGCTTGGCCATCACGTAGGCGACCTTGTGGGGGCTGCCGCGCAGGCCGTGGGCGGAGGCGATGTTGATGATGCGGCCCCAGTCGCGCGCCTTCATGCCCGGCAGCGCCGCCTTGATCGCGTGGAAATTGCTGCTCATGTTGATCGCGATGATCGCGTCGAACTTGTCGTCGGGGAATTCCTCGATCGGGGCGACGACCTGGATGCCGGCATTGTTCACCAGGATGTCAAGCGTGCCAAGCGCGGCCTCGGCGTCCTTGATCATCTGGCGCACGGCTTCGGGCTTTGACAGGTCGGCGGCGGAGTAGGGCGCCTCGGCCACGCCCATCAGCGAACCGACCTCGGCGCGGGCCTTCGCGATCTCATCGGGCTTGCCGAAGCCGTTGAGCATGACCTTCGCGCCGGCCTTGGCGAGCAGCAACGCAATGCCGTGGCCGATGCCGCTGGTCGACCCGGTGACGAGCGCGCCGCGGCCGTCGAGGAATTTGTCCATGGTCCTGTTCCTTCAAGCGGGATTGCGATCGGGCGCGATCCGGTCGGGTGACCGCATGCTGTTTGCCCATGGCAGGCCCAGTTCTTGGCGGCCGCCTGCGCGGGCGCGCCAATGCCTTAACGCAGAACCGCGCCGAATGGCTACACGGCCCCAATCGAGGTGCCCTCTCACTCGACCAGGCGGCCGTCGCGGAACACGATCCGGTAGGGATCGATCTCCACGCTCGCGAAGCACCCGGCCAGCGCGAAGGGGTCCTCCGCGCAGAGCCGTTCCGCCGCCGGCCGGTTCTCCGCCTCGACCAGGCGCACCGAGCCGATGGAATTGCCCTCGGCATCCATCACCGGGCCGGCCAGCACCAGCATGGCGGCATGGGCGGAAAGATAGGCGATATGGGCGTCCCGGACGCCGCGCCTGGTGGCGCCCATGCCGGGCTTGTCGGTGATTCGGACGGCGAACAGCATGGGGGACCTTCAAGGATTACGCGGAAGCCCCTAGTTTGACCGCGTGGACGCCAGGACCCAAGACCCAACAGTGACTTCGGCACCCCCGCGCGGCGGCGGGCTGCACCGATTCGCCAATCCGGGCCGCTTCCTGCGCACGACCGGCAAGGTGATGCCCTGGCTTTGGGGAGCCACGGTCTTGGTCCTCGGTATCGGCCTAGCCTGGGGCCTCGCCTTCTCGCCGCCGGACTGGCAGCAGGGCGAGACGGTCCGGATCATGTACGTGCACGTCCCCATGGCCTGGCTTGCGATGGGCGGCTACACGGGGCTAGTCATCGCCTCGCTGATGTCGCTCATCTGGCGCCACCCGCTGGCCGACCTTGCCGCGCGCGAGATGTCGCCGGTGGGTGCTGCCGCCACCGCGCTGTGTCTGGCGACGGGAAGCCTCTGGGGCAAGCCGATGTGGGGCACCTGGTGGGTCTGGGATGCACGTCTCACCTCGGTGCTGATCCTGTTCTTCCTCTGGCTCGGCCACGCCGCCCTGGTGCGCGCCTTCGACGACCCCGAGCGCGGGGCGCGGGCCGGCGCCATCCTCGCGCTGGTCGGGGCGGTCAACGTGCCGATCATCAAATTCTCGGTCGACTGGTGGAACACGCTGCACCAGCCGGCCAGCGTCACACGCCTCGCCGCACCCGGCCTGCACGTGGACATCCTCTATCCGCTGCTCACCTGTGCGCTCGGCTTCACGCTGCTGTTCACGGCGCTGATCCTCGCGCGCACTCGCAGCGCCGTGATGGAACGGCGCATCCGCGGCCTCGAACTCGCCAGCGCCCGTCGCCACGAGGCCGCCCGCGCATGACACTCCATTGGTGGCACGTGACGATCAGCTACGCCCTCGTCGCCTTAGTCTTCGGCAGCCTCGCACTCGGCACAGCCCTCCGCCACCGCGCCGCCCGCGCCCGCCTCGCCGAGCTGGACCCCCGCGCATGACCCGCAAACGCCGCCGCCTGATGATCGTGGGCCTCTGCGCGCTCGGCATCGGCAGCGCCACCGCCCTCACGCTCACCGCGTTCCAGGACAATCTGGTCTTCTTCAAATCCCCCTCCGACATCGTACGCGAAACCCCGCCCGGCGGCCGCGCCTTCCGCCTCGGCGGCCTTGTCGAAACCGGCAGCGTCACACGCGCCCTCGGCACCGACGGACGCCCCGCCGCGACCTTCCGCGTCACCGACGGCGCCAACACCATCCCCGTCACCTACACCGGAGTCCTCCCCGACCTGTTCCGCGAAGGCCAAGGCGTCGTCACCCTCGGGCGCCTCTCCCCCGACGGCACCTTCCGCGCCTCCGAAGTCCTGGCGCGCCACGACGAAGCCTACATGCCCCCCGAAGTGGCGGACGCGCTGCGCCGGAGCGGCCACTGGAACCCCACCCAAGGCCCCGCCCCAGCGGCCAGCACGTGGAACACGCGGAGCGGGTCGTGAGGGGAGGCAAGCAAGGCGGGGGGCTCCGCCCCCTCGACCCCCGCCAGGAGCCTGTGGCCCCTGGACCCCCCTTTGTTGGTCCTGGGTTTGGGGAGGGTGTTGAGCCTCGCCGAAGGCGTGCCGGGTTGGGGAGGGGGCGCGTGGATCGCCCTACGACGAAGCGCGCGCCCTTGATGCGCCCCCTCCCCAACCCGGCCCATCACCGCAAGCACACACTTCCCAATCTCAACAACCAACAAATGGAGGTCGAGGATCGACACGATCCTCGCGGGGTCCAGGGGCGGAGCCCCTGGCCTTGCTTCCTCCCTCACGAAAGCCGCGCCGCATGATCCCCGAGCTTGGCCATTTTGCGTTGGCGTTGGCGTGTGCGCTGGCGTTGTTTCAGGCGGTGGTGCCGGTGTGGGGCGCGCATGTGGGGGCTTCGCGCGCAATGGCGGCGGCGCCGGCGTTGGCGGTGGGGCAGTTGATTGCGGTTGGGGCGGCGTTTGGGGCGTTGTTGTGGTGTTTCGCGGTGAACGACACGACGGTGTCGAACGTGGTGGCGAACAGTCATTCGGCGAAGCCGTTGCTGTACAAGTTGAGTGGGGCTTGGGGGAACCATGAGGGGTCGATGGTTCTGTGGGTCCTGATCCTGGCGTTGTGTGGTGGGGCGGTGGCGGGGTTTGGGCGGAACTTGCCGACGTCGTTGCAGGCGCGGGTGATTGGGGTGTTGGGGTTTATTGCGCTGGGATTTTTGGCGTTCATCATTTTCACGTCGAATCCGTTTGATCGGGTGTGGCCCGCGGCGGTGGATGGGAATGGGTTGAATCCCATTTTGCAGGATCCGGGCTTGGCGTTTCATCCGCCGCTGCTTTACCTCGGCTATGTCGGGTATGCGGTGACGTTTGCCTTTGCGGTGGCGGCCTTGCTCGAGGGGCGGGTGGATGCGGCGTGGGGGCGCTGGGTCCGGCCCTGGGCGCTGGCGGCGTGGTCGTTTCTGACGCTCGGGATCGCGCTGGGGTCTTGGTGGGCTTATTATGAGTTGGGGTGGGGCGGGTTCTGGTTCTGGGATCCGGTGGAGAATGCGTCGCTGCTGCCGTGGTTGGCCGGGGCGGCGTTGCTGCATTCGGCGATCGTGGTCGAGAAGCGCGAGGCGCTGAAGACCTGGACGGTGCTGCTGGCGATTTTGGCCTTTGCGATGTCGCTGTTGGGGACGTTTCTGGTGCGATCGGGGGTGCTGAATTCGGTGCATTCCTTTGCGAGTGATCCGTCGCGCGGCGTGTTCATTCTGGCGCTGTTGATGGTGTATGTCGGGGGCGCGTTTGCGCTGTTTGCCTGGCGCGCGGGGCGGTTGTCGCCGATCGGGATTTTCGCGCCGGTGTCGCGTGAGGGCGCGCTGGTGCTGAACAATCTGCTGCTGTGCTCGATTTTGGCGGTGGTGCTGGTGGGTACGCTGTATCCGATGTTCGCGGATTTGATTCTGGGCGTGAAGATTTCCGTGGGGCCGCCTTTCTTCAACACGGCGACGGCGCCGCTGGCGGCTCCGCTGATCGCGGCGATGGCGGTGGGGCCGATGCTGTCGTGGAAGCGCGCGGGGCTGTGGGGCGCGTTGCAGCGGCTGTGGTGGGCGATGCTGGGCGCGTTCGGCGTGTGGCTGGTCGCGCAGATCGTGCTGGGTGCGCCGGTGTGGCCGGCGATCGGGTTTGGCGCGGCGGCGTGGCTGCTGCTCGGCGCGGTGGCCGATGTGACGGATCGGGTGGGCGTGTTCCGCACCAGCGCGCGCAATGCGTTCAACCGCGCGCGCAATCTGCCGCGCGCGGCCTGGGGCGCGGCGCTCGGGCATGCGGGGTTGGGCGTGACGATCGCGGGGCTGGCGGGGATGGGGCTTGCGACCGATGCGCTTGTCTCGCTGAGGCCTGGGGAGACGCATCGCCTGGCCGGGTATGAATGGCGGCTCGATGAGGTGCGCGACGTGGTCGGGCCGAACTGGTCGGCGCGGCGCGCGACGGTGACCATTTCGCGCGACGGCGCTGTCGTGACGGTGCTGGAGCCGGAGCGGCGCTGGTTCCCGGTGGCGCGCATGAACACGACCGAGGCCGCGATCCACACCAACGTGTTCCAGGATCTCTATGCGGTGATGGGGGATGAGCGCGATGGCGCGGCGGTGCTGCGGCTGCACCGCAACCCGATGGCGCCGTGGATCTGGATCGGCGCGCTGGTGATGGCGCTGGGCGGCGGGCTGTCGCTGTCGGATCGGCGCACGCGCGTCTCGGCACCCGCACCCAAGGGGGCGACGTCGCCCGCATGAGCGAGGTCGCGAAGACGTCGCGCCGGAAGTGGCTATTGTTCGCGCCGCTCGGCGTCGCGGCCGGGTGCGGCGTTGGGTTCTACGCCATGCTGAACGGCATGCGCACGGGCAGCTTTGATCCCCGCGGCGTGCCCTCGACGCTGGTCGGCCGCCCGGTGCCGGATTTTTCCTTGCCGGCGATGGAGGGCATCGACAAGCCGGCGCTTGCGGCCGCCGACCTGCGCGGTCTCGGCCGGGCGGCCGTGGTGAATTTCTGGGCGAGCTGGTGCGTGCCCTGCATCGTCGAGCATCCGCAGCTCATGCGCCTCGCGCGCCAGGGCGTGCCGGTCTTCGGCGTGAACTACAAGGACCAGCTGCCCGGCGCGCAGGCCTTCCTCACGCGCCACGGCAATCCGTTCACGCGATTGGGCGTCGATGCGCCGGGCCGCGTCGCCATCGACTGGGGTGTGTATGGCGTGCCCGAGACCTACTTCCTCGACAAGGAGGGCCTGGTGCGCTGGCGCTGGGCGGGCCCGATCACGCCCGAGGTCTTCGACCAGGACCTCACGCCCCTGCTGCGTCGCTACGCATGATCCGCGCGCTGATCATCCTGCTGCTGTTCACCACGCCCGCACTCGCGGCGGTCGGCAATCCCGAGGACCGGCTGCGCGACCCGGCGCAGGAGGAACGGGCGCAGACCATCGGGCGCGACCTGCGCTGCCTCGTCTGCCAGAACCAGTCCATCGAGGATTCCGACGCGGCCGTCGCCGCCGACCTCCGCCGCATCGTACGCGAACGCGTGGTCGCGGGCGATGACGACGCCCGCATCATCGAATTCGTGCATGCCCGCTACGGGGATTTCGTGCTGCTGCGCCCGCCGGTGAACGCCGCGACCGCGCTGCTCTGGGCAACGCCCGCCCTGGCCCTGCTCGGCGGCATCCTCGCCATCCGCACCATGCGCCGCCGCGCCGCCGCGGCCCCCGAACCCGCACCCCTTACCGAGGCCGAACGCCGGCGCCTCGCGCAATTGGACGAGACGCCGCGGGCATGACCTGGCTGTTGATTCTGGGCCTCGCCGTGGTGGCGCTGGCGCCGCTCGCCTGGGCGCTGCTGCGCCCCGCGAGCACCCGCGGTCGCGCCGAGGCGGACCGCGCTCTCTTCACCGCCCAGCGCGCCGAGATCGACCGTGAGCTGGCCGAGGGCCGCATGGACGCGGCCGCCCATCGCGGCGCCCTGCTGGAACTGCAGCGCCGCCTGCTCGCCGCTCCTGCCGAGGACACCGGCGCCGCGCGCGCTGGCGCATCGCGGCCGCTGGTCGCCGCCATCCTGCTGGTGCCGCTGCTGTCGCTCACGCTGTACCTGTTCGGCGGCTTCCCCGAGATGCCCTCCGCCCCCTACGCCGAGCGCCGCGTGCAGCTGGAGCAGGAGGATGCGCTGGTCGCGACCCTGCGCGACCGTCTTGCCCGCCTGCCGGCCGGCGGCGCGGAGCTGCGGCAGGGCCTGGTACTGCTCGGCAATGCGGAAAGCGCCCGCGGGCGCTTCGCCCAGGCCGCGGAGGCCTGGACCCAGGCGCTGGCGATCCGCTTCGATGCCGGCATCGCCGCCGATGTCGCGGAGATCGAGATCGAGCGCGGCCAGATCGCCGCCGCGGCACGGCTGTTGCAACGCGCTCTCGCCGAACGGCCGGGCGAGGCTCGGCTGCGCTTCCTCGATGGACTCGCAGCCGCGCGCGGCGGCCGGCCGGAGGTGGCGCGCGCAACCTGGCAACGCCTGCTGGCCGATGCGCCGCCGAATGCGCCTTGGCGAAGCGCCGTCGAGGGCCAATTGCAGGCGCTGCCGTAGCCGCGGCCGCGCCACTGAAAGGCTGCCGTTTGTCCCGCCCGCCCGGCATCGAGATCCTTCCCTGGCTCGCCATGGCCGGCTTCGCCTCCGGCTGCGGCATGCGCATGCTGGACCCACTGCTGCCGATGGTGGGTGCGGAGTTCGGCGTGAGCATCGCCGCGGTCTCGGTCGTGATCGCCACCTTCTCCATTGCCTATGGCGCCGGCCAGATCGTGGTCGGGCCGGTCGGTGATCGGCATGGCAAGCTGCGCGTCATCTGCCTCGCGGTCGTGCTCTACGCCATCCTCACGGCGGCGACCGTGCTTGCCAGCAGCCTGAGCCTGATGGCCGCGCTGCGCGCCCTCACCGGGCTCGCCGCCGGCGCCATCATCCCGCTGGCGCTCGCCTGGATCGGCGACACTGTCGCCTACGAAAACCGCCAGGCGGTGCTGGGTCGCTTCCTCACCGGCATGGTGATGGCGCAGCTGCTGGCCGGCCCTGCGGCGGGCGTGGTGGGCGAGTTCTTCGGCTGGCGCGCCGCCTTCGTCCTGCTCGGCGTGTTGTCCTTCGGCTGCGTCGTTCCACTCGCGCTGCGTCTCGGCCCCGACCTGTGGCGGCGGCCGGAGGGGCCCTCGCCGCGCGGGTTCGGCCTGTCGGGCTTTCTGAACATCCTTCGCCGCAAGGCCGGCCGGCGCCTGCTGCTGGCCGCGACACTCGACGGGTTTCTGCTGTTCGGCGGCGCCTTCCCCTTCATCGGCGCCTTCCTCATCGAGGATTTTCACCTCTCCCCCGCCGAGGCCGGGCTCGGCGTCGCGGGGTTCGGCGTCGGGGCCTTCGCCTATACCCGCGCCGCGCCCTGGCTCGTCGCGCGGCTCGGCGAGGGCGGGCTGGTCCTCGCCGGCGGGCTGCTGCTGGCCGCCATCATGCTGGGCTTCGCGGTGGCGCCGCATTGGGGGGTGGTCGCGGCGCTGCAGGTGATCGCCGGGCTCGCCTTCTTCATGTTCCACGGCGTGCTGCAGGCGCGCGCGACCGAGGCGCTGCCCGAAGCGCGCGCCACCGCGGTTTCCGCCTTCGCCATGGCCCTGTTCTTCGGCCAGAGCCTGGGGTCGCTGCTGTTCGGTGCGGTGATCGGCCGCGCCGGCTATCCGGCGGGCTTCATCCTGGCCGCCGTGCTGGTAGCGGCGCTGTCCGTCTGGATCAAGGCGCGGCTGCTCAGGCCTGGGGCTTGAACGCCTCGAAGAAGCCGGTGGGCTTCAGGATGCGGTTCTCCATGTGCTGGATTGCACCCAGCTGCGCCGCCTTGGCGAGGTAGGCCTGCCATTCGGGCGAGGCCGCCATGGCCGAGCGCCGCTTTTCGCGGTCGCCCTGGTCCGCATAGCCCCACAGGTGCACCACGGAGTTCAGCGCGCCTTCCACCGTCGTGTACCAGCCCAGGCAATTGCCCAGATACTGCTTCTGGATCGGCCAGGCCTCGGCCTCGTACAGCGCGACGAACTCGCCCATGCGGTTCGGGATGCAGGTGTAGATCCGCAGGTCGACGATCATGCCGCGCCCACGAAGGCGGTATCGAGGTTGGCGAGCACCGCCTCCTCGGCGGCGGAAACCTTGCCGCCCAGGCCCAGGAAGCCGCCGGTGGCTTCGGCCACGCGCCGCGCGCGACCCAGGATCTCGCGCCGGAGGCTGTCGCGCTCGGTGACCGACATGGTTGCCGCGATCGCCTGCACGTAGCCGCGCCAGGCGACCAACAGCGAGGGCGGCGGCGGGGCGGCGAGCCATGCGTCGAGCAGGCCGCGGGCCTCGGGGTGTTCGTCGAGCCCGCCTTCCTTGGCGCCGGCCAGCACCGCCTCGCGTTCCCGCGCATCGAGGCTGCCATCGGCCCAGGCGATCAGGACCAGCGGCACATAGGCGATGGCGGCCAGCATCTCGGGCCCGATCTTCATCTCGGCGAGCTTGTCCAGCAGCGCCTCGTCGGTGATGCCCGAGGCCGCGGCGATGGCGGCGCGGCGGGTCTTCGCCTGGTCCTCATCGCGCAGCTTCTGCACCAGCGCCTGGTTGTGGCGTGCGAAGAACGCGTCCTCGAGCGCCTTCTCGCGCTCACCCAGAATATGTCCGCCCATGGCTGCTCTCCTCGTGTTGCGGGCAGCTTATCACCGATCCTGCCGCGCGCCTCCAGGGGCATATGGAAGACACCCGGCCCCTTGCCGCGCGGCGTCGCGCGCGCCATTCAAGGCGGGTACAATCCGGATGTCCCCCGTGTCCCTCGACGCCGACCTGCTGACCGACCGTCGCCGCATCAAGCGCCGCCTGTCCTTCTGGCGTGCCCTTGCCATCGTCGCGGTGCTCGGCGCGATCGCCGTGGCTTCCCTGTCCGGGCGCGGCCTCATGGCCGGGGCGCGCGGCGGCGAGCATGTGGCGCGGCTCACCGTCGCCGGCACCATCGGCGATGATCGCCGCGTGATCGAGGCGATCGACCGCGCCGCGCGCGACACGAACGTCCGTGCCTTGATCCTTGAGATCAACAGCCCCGGCGGGTCGATGTCCGGGGGCGAGGCGCTGCACGGTGCCATCGCGCGCTTTGCCGAAACGAAGCCGGTGATCGCCACCATGGGCGGCCTCGCGGCATCGGCCGGCTACATGATCGCGATGCCGGCGCATCGGGTTCTGGCGCGCGAGGCAACGATCACCGGCTCGATCGGGGTGATCCTGCAGAGCTTCAACGTCGTCGAGCTTATGTCCCGTCTCGGCGTGCAGCCGGAGGTGATCGCCTCGGGCCCGCTGAAGGACCAGCCGAGCCCATTCCGCGCCCTCTCCCCCGAGGGTCGTGCCGCGATGGAACGGCTGATCGGGGAGCTGCACGGCCAGTTCATCCGCATGGTCGCGACCGGGCGCCACATGGATGAGGCGCGCGTGCGCGAGCTGGCCGATGGCCGCGTGGTGACGGGGCGCGAGGCGGTGGGCCTTGGGCTGGTGGACGCGATCGGTGGCGAGCGCGAGGCGCGCGCCTGGCTGGCAGCCGAACGCCAAGTGCCGGACAGCCTGCCGATCCGCGCCATCGAGACCCGCAGCCGCACCGAGCGCTGGTTTCAGAGCACCATCGGGTTTGTCGTAAAAAGCCTTTTTTCTGAATGGCTTGGCGTTGACGGACCGCGCGCCATCTGGCAGCCTTTGCTCTGACGCGAGGGGACTGGCCGGATGACCAAATCGGAGTTGATCGCGCAGCTGGCGGCGGAGAACCCGCATCTGCGGCAGCAGGATATCGACCTGATCGTGGCCACCATCTTCGAGGAGGTGACCGCGGCGCTGGCCCGCGGCCAACGGGTGGAGCTGCGCGGTTTTGGCGCCTTCTCGACCAAGCGGCGTGACCCGCGCCTGGGGCGCAACCCACGCACCGGGGAGGCCGTTGAGGTCTCGGCCAAGGCGGTGCCCTATTTCAAGCCGGGCAAGGAATTGCGCGAGCGGGTGAATGAGGGGACCAAGCCCCGCCCGGCCGCTGCGCGCCGCGCGGCGGTGCCCGCCTGAGGGAGGTTTTGTCATGCTGCGCTGGTTGCTGATCGGGCCCTTCGTGCTGGTCATCGTGCTGTTCGCGCTGAGCAATTCCGCGCCGGTGGCGCTGCGGCTGTGGCCCTTCGACCTGGCGTGGCAGGTGCCGCTGTCGCTCGCGGTGCTGATCATCGCCGGGGTGTTCTTCCTCCTCGGTGCGATCATCGCCTGGCTCGCTTCGCTGCCCGCGCGCGGTCGCGCCCGCGACCTGCGCGGGCAGGTCCAGACGCTGGAGATGGAACTGGCGCGCTATCGCGCCGAGGCCGAGACCGAACGGCAGCGGGACGTGAACGGGGCCTCGCGCGCGCTCCGCCCTGTGGCGTGATCGCGCGGCCGCGCAGCGCCCAAGCGAGGATCATCGCGGCTATTGATACCGGGGAAGCTGCACGAGCGGATGCGCTGTCGGCCATGCTCGCGCCCTGCTGTGGGCTGCTGAAGGTCGGGCTGGAGCTGTTCTGCGCGCTGGGGCCGGCGAAGGTCGCGCGCCCACTGCCAGTGTTTTTGGACCTCAAGCTGCACGACATCCCGAACACGGTGGCGGGCGCGGTACGCAGCCTGCTGCCGCTCGCACCCGCGATGCTGACGCTGCACGCCGCGGGCGGTGCGGCGATGATTGCCGCCGCGCGGGAGGCGGCGGAACGCGCCGGCGGCCTACGGCCGATGCTGCTCGCGGTCACGGTGCTCACCAGCATGGATGACGCGGCGCTGCGGCAGACGGGCATCGCCGACGACCCCGCCGCGCAGGTGCTGCGTCTCGCTCGGATGGCCATGGCGGCTGGTGCCGATGGGCTGGTCTGCTCGCCGCGCGAGGTCGCGATGCTGCGCGACGCGCTTGGCGAGGAACCCTTCCTGGTGGTACCCGGCGTGCGCCCGCCCGGCAGTGACGCGGGCGACCAGGCACGCACCGCCACGCCCGCCGAGGCGGTGGCCGCCGGCGCCGACTGGATCGTCGTGGGCCGGCCCATCACCGGCGCGCCGGACCCGGCCGCGGCGGCGCGTGCGATCGAGGCGAGCCTCGCATGATCGTCAAAATCTGCGGCATCAAGGACGCGATCGGCTTCGATGCGGCGTTGGCGAGCGGCGCCGATCTGCTGGGCTTCGTGTTCTTCCCGGCCTCTCCGCGCGCCGTCACGCCGGCCGAAGCGGGCGCGCTGTCCCGGCGCCACGCCGGCGGCCCGGGCCGGGTGGGGCTTTTCGTGGACCCGACCGATGCGGCCATCGCGTCGGTGCTTGATGTCTGCCCGCTCGACCTGATCCAATTGCATGGCGAGGAGGACCCGGCGCGCTGCGCGGCGGTGCGCGCGCGCTTCGGCGTGCCCGTGATGAAGGCGCTGGGCATCGCCGAGGCCGCCGATCTGGATGCCCTGGCCGGCTTCGCGCCAGTGGTGGACCGCTTCCTGCTCGACGCGAAGCCGCCGCCCGGCGCCGCACTCCCCGGCGGCAATGCCGCGCCCTTCGACTGGGGGCTGATGGCGGGGCGCGACGTGCCAAAACCCTGGCTGCTGGCGGGGGGGCTGACGCCTGCCAATGTGGCCGAGGCCATCCGCGCCTCGGGCGCGCCGGGGGTCGATGTCTCCTCCGGGGTCGAGCGCGCGCGGGGCGTGAAGGACCCGCGCCTGATCGCCGATTTCATCCGCGCCGCCCGCGCCGGGTAGCGAAACCGCGCCCGCGACGCTATGTGACGCCTTCGCTGAGGAATCGCCTGTGAACGAAATCCCAAACTCCTTCCGCCAAGGCCCTGACAGCCGCGGCCGCTTCGGCCAGTTCGGCGGCCGCTTCGTCGCCGAGACGCTGATGCCGCTGATCCTCGAGGTCGAGGCCGCCTATGAATCCTCCAAGACCGACCAGGCCTTCCAGGATGAATGGCGCCGACTGCTGACGGACTACGTCGGCCGCCCGAGCCCGCTGTGGTTCGCCGAGCGCGTGACCGCGCATGTCCGAAAGACGGCTGCGCCCGGCAAGGGAGCGAAAATCTACTTCAAGCGCGACGAGCTGAACCATACCGGCGCGCACAAGATCAATGCCGTGCTCGGCCAGATCCTGCTGGCCAAGAAGATGGGCAAGACGCGCATCATCGCCGAGACCGGCGCCGGCCAGCATGGTGTGGCCACCGCCACAGCCTGCGCGCTGTTCGACCTGCCCTGCACCGTCTTCATGGGCGCGACTGATGTCGAGCGGCAGCAGCCCAACGTGTTCCGCATGAAGCTGCTCGGCGCGGAAGTGCGCCCGGTGACCGCCGGCGCCGGCACGCTGAAGGACGCAATGAACGAGGCGCTGCGCTACTGGGTCGCGAACGTCACCGACACCTATTACTGCATCGGCACCGTCGCCGGCCCGCACCCCTATCCGATGATGGTGCGCGATTTCCAGAGCGTGATCGGCGAGGAGACGCGCGTGCAGATGCAGGCCGCCGAGGGACGCCTGCCCGATGCGCTGGTCGCCGCGATCGGCGGCGGGTCCAACGCGATGGGCCTGTTCTATCCGTTCCTCGATGATTCGTCGGTGGAGATGTTCGGCGTCGAGGCCGCAGGGCGCGGTCTGGATACGCATGAGCACGCGGCGTCGCTCTCCAAAGGCCGGCCTGGCGTGCTGCACGGCAACCGCATGTACCTGCTGCAGGATGATGACGGCCAGGTGCAGGAGGCGCATTCGATCAGCGCCGGGCTGGACTATCCCGGCGTCGGCCCGGAGCATTCCTGGCTGCACGAGATCGGCCGCGTCCAATACGTGAGTGCCACCGATGACGACGCGCTGGATGCGTTCCAGTTGTGCTCGCGCCTCGAGGGCATCATCCCCGCCCTGGAACCCGCGCACGCGCTGGCCGCGACGCTGCGCCTCGCCGCGGATATGGATGCGGACAAGATCATCGTGATGAACATGTGCGGCCGCGGCGACAAGGACATCTTCACCGTGGCGAAGCTGCTCGGAGAGCGTCTATGAGCCGCATCGCCGCGCGGTTCGAGAGCCTCAAGGGCAGCCGTGGGGCTCTGGTCACCTACCTCCAGGCCTACGACCCCGACCCCGCGACCTCGCTCGCCATCCTGCGCGGGCTGCCGGGCGCGGGTGCCGATATCCTCGAAATCGGCATGCCCTTCACCGACCCGATGGCCGATGGCCCCTCCATCCAGCTCTCCGCGCAGCGCGCGCTCAAGGCGGGTGCCACGCTGTCGCGCGTGCTTGCGCTCGTGCGCGATTTCCGTGCCGAAGATGCGACGACGCCGGTGGTTCTGATGGGCTACTACAACCCCATTCTCACCTACGGCATCGCGCGGTTCTGCACCGAGGCGGCGTCCTCCGGCGTCGATGGCCTCATCATCGTCGACGTGCCGCCCGAGGAGGCGGATGAGATCGAGCCCGATGCGCGCGCGCATGGCTTGGATCTGATCCGGCTGGTGGCACCCACCACCGATGATGCGCGGCTGCCGCGCGTGCTCGCGGCGACGTCGGGCTTCGTCTACTACGTCGCGATTCTCGGCATCACGGGGACGAAGAGTGCGACGCGTGAATCGCTCACGGCCGAGATTCCGCGCATACGTGCGCATACGGACCTTCCCCTCGTGATCGGCTTTGGCATCCGCACGCCCGCGCAGGCGGCCGAGGCGGCGTCCATCGGCGATGGCGCCGCCGTCGGCACCGCGCTGGTCGATGTGCTGGCCGGCAGCCTCGATGAGCAGGGCCGCGCGAAGCCCGACACCGTGCGGAAGGTGCTGGACGCGGTGCGGGCCCTGGCAGAGGAGATCCGCCGATGAACTGGATCAGCGAATGGGCGCTGCCCAAGATCAAGACGCTGTTCGGCGCGCCGCGGGAGGTGCCGGAGAATCTCTGGCACAAATGCGAAGCCTGCGAGCAGATGATCTTCCATCGCGACCTCGAGCGCGCGCTGCATGTCTGCACGCATTGCGGCCACCACATGCGCATCGGCGCGGCTCGCCGGCTGGAATACACCTTCGACGCCGGCTTCAGCCGCATCGAGCTGCCGCGCGTCCCCACCGACCCGCTGCGCTTCCGCGACCAGCGCCGCTACGCGGATCGGCTGCGCGAGGCGCAGGCGAAATCCGCAATGGATGACGCGATCGCCGTGGCACACGGCACCATCGAGGGCCATCGCGCCGTCGTCGCGGCCTTCGAATTCGCCTTCATGGCCGGCTCGATGGGCGCGGGCGTGGGCGAGGGCATCGTCACCGCCGCGCGCCTCGCCGTGCTTCAGGACGCGCCGCTGATCGTCTTCACCGCCTCGGGTGGCGCGCGCATGCAGGAAGGCGCTGTGAGCCTGATGCAGATGCCGCGCACCGTGATCGCGACGCGGCTGGTGAAGGAGGCCGGGCTGCCCTTCATCGTGGTCATGTGCGACCCGACCACGGGCGGCGTGACGGCGAGCTTCGCCATGCTGGGCGACATCCAGATCGCGGAGCCGGGCGCGCTCATCGGCTTCGCCGGCGCACGGGTCATCGAGCAGACGGTGCGCGAAAAACTGCCCGAGGGATTCCAGCGCGCCGAGTATCTGCTCGAGCACGGCATCCTCGACCTGGTGGTCGCGCGCGGCGCAATGCGCGAGACGCTCGGCCGCATTATTGGCCTTTTGCGTGTGCCGCTGGTGGTGCCGCCCGAGCCCGAGCCGGTGGTCGAGCCGCTGATCGCGCTGCCGCCGCCGGAACCCGCCGCGACCAGCTGACGCGCCATGACCCAGGGCCGCAGCGAGGCCATCCTTGAGCGACTTCACGCGCTGCATCCGCGGCTGATCGACCTCAGCCTGAACCGGATGTGGGGCGTGCTCGCGGCACTCGGTCACCCGGAGCGGCGACTGCCGCCTGTGATCCATGTCGCCGGCACCAACGGCAAGGGCAGCACCTGCGCCTTCCTCCGCGCCATCGCGGAGGCGGCAGGCCTGCGCGTGCACGTCTTCACCTCCCCGCATCTGGTCCGTTTCGCCGAGCGCATCCGGCTCGCTGGTGAGCTGGTGAGCGAGACCGCACTGAGCGACGCCTTCGAGCTGGCGGAACGGGTGAATGCCGGCGCGCCGATCACGATCTTCGAGATCACCACCGCCGCCGCCTTCTGGCTTTTCGCGGAGGTGCCGGCGGATCTGCTGATCCTCGAAGTCGGCCTCGGCGGTCGCTACGACGCGACCAACGTCATCGACACGCCGGTCGCGACCGCCATCACCAGCCTGTCCATGGACCACATGGAATTTCTCGGCGACACGCTCGCAGCCATCGCCTTCGAGAAGGCGGGCATCATCAAGCCCGGCGTGCCCTGCGCCACCGCGCTGCATGCGCCGGACGCCGCCGCCGTGGTCGCGGAGGTCGCGGCGGCACAGGACGCGCCGGTGCTCGCGCGCGGCAGCGCGTGGAGCGCGGAACCCCATAATGGTGGGATGCGCTATCGCGACGCGCGCGCCACTCTGGACCTGCCCGCGCCCGCGCTGCCCGGTCCGCACCAGTTCGAAAATGCCGGCATTGCCATCACGGCCCTGCGTGCCTGGGACCCGCCCTGGCTGACGCAGGTCGAGATCGCGCGCGGGATCGCCTCGGCTACCTGGCCCGCGCGGCTGCAGCGGCTGCACGGGGCGCTCGCGCACATGCTGCCGCCGGGGTGGGAGCTGTGGCTGGATGGCGGACACAATGCCGGGGCGGGCCAGGCGCTCGCCGGGCATCTGCCGGCCTGGCGCGACAGGCCGCTGCACCTCGTCGTCGGCATGAAGAAGGGCAAGGCGAGCGGGGAGTTCCTGCACCCGCTGCTCGGCCTCGCGGACGCGATCTACGCCGTGGCCGAACCCGGGCAGCACCTCGCGATGCCGGTCGAGGATATCGTCGCGGCTTCGGGCGGCGTTGCGCAGGCGGGTCCGCGCATCGCCGATGCGCTGGCGCGCATCGCCGGCCCGCCTGGGCGCGTGCTGATCTGCGGCAGCCTCTATCTCGCCGGCGAGGTGTTGAAGGATGATGCGCAGACGGCCCCGCTGGCGCTCGCCTGAACCGATGAGGCGACGCGCATTCATCGCCGTCGCCGGCGCGCTCTGCACAACGCGCGCCATGGCGCAGGGTGCGGCGATGCAGGACCTGATGCCCGTCTTCTGGGACGTGTTCGACCGGCACGCGGCGGCCGACACCAATGCCCACGCGCTCGCGATCAGGGACGCGTTCTTCGTCCCGCAGATCGCCGCCTATCGCGCGGCGGGGATCGGCCGCGTCGACCTCGCCCAGTGGCTCGTCGCCTTCATGCCGATGGCGCCAGAGGTGCGGCGCCTGTCGCTGGCCTTCCCTTCGCGATGGCGCGCGCATGCGGCGCGCTTCGCGCTGGCGCTGCCGGACGCCGCGCCGGCCTCGGTGACGGTGCTGCCCTCCTTCTTCTGGTTCGATGCGCGGGTGCGCGTCCTGCCCGACGGCCCGGCGCTGTTCATCGGCCCCGACAGCGTGGTGCGTGTGCATGGCCAGAACGCTGACCTCGCGATCCTGCTCGACCATGAATCCTTCCACCTCTACCACCACCAGGTGAATCCCTCCCTGGTGCTGCCCGGCGGCGACCCGTTGTGGCTCGGCATCTGGAAGGAAGGCCTGGCGGTGCAGGCCTGCGCGATGCTGCATCCCGGGGCCTCGCGCCAGGAGGTGCTGTTGGGCGACGCGGCGCTCGCCGCGATTGACGCGGGCCTGCTGCGCCGCGTCGCGCGGGAGGTGCTGCCGCTGCTCGGCGCGACGGGCGGCGAGGCGCGGGCGCGCTATCTCAGCTACGGCTATGTGCGCGATATCCCTGCACGTAGCGGCTATGCGCTGGGCTTCGCCATCGCCGCGCGCCTGGCGGAGCGGCGCGGCCTGGATCTGCCCTCGCTCGCGCGGCTGCCGGCGGCCGAGGTGGAAATCATGCTGCGCGACGAGGCCACCACGCTCGCGGGCTGAGTCCTCGCGGCGCCGCAGCATATGTGTATTCTCGATAGTGAAGAACGGGAGTGCGGCATGGCGATCTGGGTGCGGTATCGGCGCGACGGCGCGGACGGCTTCGGCGTGCTCGACGACGACACCATCGCCGCGCATACCGGGGACCTCTTCGCCGAAGCGGCGCCGACCGGCGAGCAGGTGCCGCTCGCGGATGTGGCGCTGCTGGCACCCGCGCGGCCCCGCCGCTTCGTCGGCCTGTGGAACAATTTCCACGAGGCGGCCGCGAAGAACGGTCTCGCGACGCCTGCCGTGCCGCTGTGGTTCCTGAAGAACCCCGGCTGCGTCGTCGGGCCGGAGGCTACGATCCGCCCGCCCGCCAGCTACGCCGGCCGCGTGGTCTACGAGGGTGAGCTCGGCGTCGTCATCGGCGCGCGCTGCGCCGGCGTGGACGAGGCGAACGCCGAGCGCGCCATCTTCGGCTACACCTGCGTGAACGACGTCACCGCGCTCGACCTGCTGACCGAGGACGCGTCTTTTCCGCAATGGGCGCGCGCCAAGGGCTGCGAGACATTCGGGCCGCTTGGGCCGGGGATCGCGACGAATCTCGATTGGCTGACCGCGCGGGTGCGCGTCGCCATCAATGGGCGCGTTCGGCAGGATTATCCGCTGGCGGACATGATCATTCGGCCTGCGCGCATCATCGCGCTCATCTCGCGCGAGATGGCGCTGGAAGCCGGCGACGTCATCGCCTGCGGCACATCGCTGGGTGCGGTGTCGATGAAGCCCGGCAGCGTGGTGGAAGTCTCCATCGACGGTATCGGCACGCTGCGCAACCGCTTCGAAGCGGCGGCGTGACGGTCAGCCCGGCGGCGGCCCGGGCATCCAGAACACCTCGATGATGTGCCCGTCGGGGTCCGCAAATCCGTGGCTGTACATGAAGCCCATGTCCTTCGCCTCGGCATAGGTCGCGCCGCCGGCGGCCAGCGCCTTGTCGACCATCGCATCCACCGCCTCGCGGCTTTCGCAATCCAGGGCCAGCAGCACCTCGCTCACCTGGTGCGCGTCCGCGATTGGCTTGGGCGTGAAGCCGGCGAAGAAGGGATGCGTCAGCAGCATGATGTAGTTGTGCTCGGACAGCACGATGCTGCTCGCCATCTCGTTGGAGAATTGCGGATTGGTCGGAAATCCGAGCGCATTGTAGAAGGCCGTCGCGCGCGGCAGGTCGGTGACCGGCAGGTTGATGAACACTTTTTGCGTCATGGCATCAGCCTCCGTAGCAGCCGGCGGTGCGGGCGCGCGCGCGCACCAGAGCAAGTGTCGCGGCGCAGATCGGCGCCGACAGACCGGTGAGCTCGGCCAGTTCGATCACGACGCCGAGCAGCGCATCAATCTCCATCGGGCGCCCGCGCTCGAGGTCCTGCAGCATCGAGGTCTTGTGCGCGCCCACCTCGGCGGCACCAGCGATGCGCTTGTCCACATCGACGCCGAAGCGAATGCCCAGCGCCTCGCCGATCGCCTGCGCCTCGATCATCATCGCGCGCGCGACGCCGCGCTGGCCGGGATCGGCGGTGAGCACGTCGAGCGTGGCGCCGGTGAGCGCGCTGATCGGGTTGAAGGCGAGGTTGCCCCAGAGCTTCACCCACATCTCGTCGCGGATCTTTGGGCGGATTGGCGCCTTGAAGCCGGCGGCGATCAGCGCCTCGGAGAGCGCCACGATGCGCGGCGTTCGGGTGCCATCGGGCTCGCCCAGCGTGAACCGGTCGCCATAGGTGTGCTCGATCACGCCGGGTTCCGGCACGTCGGCCGCGGGATAGACGATGCAGCCGATGGCACGCTCGGGCGGGAGCAGCGACCACACCGTGCCATCGGGATCGACGCTGTGCAGGCGATGCCCCGCATGGGGGCCGGGATGAGCGTGGAAATACCACCACGGGATGCCGTTGACCGCGCTCACGATCGCGGTCTCCGGCCCGATCAGCCCCTGCATCTGCGGCGCAGCACCGGGCAGCGCATGCGCCTTGAGCGTGATCAGCACATAATCCTGCGGCCCGGCCTCCTCCGCCGTTGCGACGCAGCGCGGATGGGTCACGATCTCTTGCCCCTCGGAGCGCAGGGTCAGGCCGTTTTCCTGCATCGCCGCGAGGTGCGGGCCGCGCGCGATGACGGTGACCTCCACGTCGCCCTTCGCCGCGAGCTTTGCCGCCATCAGCCCGCCGATCGCGCCGGCGCCGAACACACAAAGCTTCATGACCGTTGCTGCCCGAAATAGAGGATGTGCCCCTGGTCGTCGGTCGCGATCATCTCGCGCATGCCCCAGGGCGTGTCGTGCGGCGGCTCGACGATCGCGACGTTGCGCGCGGCGATCGCATCGAGATCATCGACGGAGACGTAGAGATGGAAATGACTGCCGCGGCGACTTGCTTGATGCTGGGACCGGGTTCCGCGACGTGCTTGATGTGCACCATCTGCCCCGCCGCCTCGATTGCCGCATACCCATCGCCGAAGCGCCAGGCGAGCGCCCAGCCCATGCGCTGCGTGTAGAAGCGGATCGAGGCTTCGCGGTCGGTTGCGCGCAGCTGAGCGACGATGGCGCGCACGCTCATCGCGACGCGAGGCCCAGCTTTTCGGCCAGACCGATGCGCATGAGCTTGCCCGTCGCCCCCTTGGGAATTTCGGCAAGGAACACGATGGTCTTCGGCACCTTGAAATCGGCCAGGTATTTTGAGGCGAAATCGCGCAGCTCGCGCTCGCTCGGCGCGTGACCGTCGCGCAGCACCACCGCCGCGCCGACCTCCTCGCCGAGCTTGTCGTGCGGGATGGCAAAGGTGAGGCACTGCGCGACCGCCGGATGATCGCTGAGGATGCCGTCGACCTCGAGGGGGGACACCTTCTCGCCGCCGCGGTTGATGATTTCCTTCAGGCGCCCTGTCAGCAGCAGGAAGCCATCCTCGTCCAATAGCCCCTGGTCGCCGGTGCGGAACCAACCCTGGTAAAATGCCTTCGCGTTCGCATCCGGATTGGCCTCGTAGCCGAGCGTCACGTTCGGGCCACGGATCACCACCTCGCCGATCTCGCCCTGCGGCAGCAGCGTGCCGTCATCGGCCATGATGCCGACCTCCGGCCCGGCGGCGATTCCGACGAGGCCAGGCTTGCGCGGCCCCGCGAGCGGGTTGGACGCCATCTGGTGCGCGGCCTCGGTCATGCCATAGCTCTCGACCAGCGGGCAGCCGAACACCTCCTCCATCTGGCGCATCACGGGGCCGGGCATCGAGGCGGAGGATGAGCGGATGAAGCGCAGCCGCCGGCGCACGATCACCTCCGCATTGCGTGGCGCGCGCGCGAGGATGGTCTGGTGCATCGTCGGCACCGCCGTGTACCAGCTCGGCGCTTCCTCATCGAGCCAGCGGAAGAACTTCAGCGCGTCGAACCCTGGCGTGCAGACCACCGCACCCCCGGCCGCGATGGAGGACAGCACCGCCGCGATCAGGCCGTGGATATGGAACAGCGGCATCACGTTCAGGCAGGCATCGGCGGGCGACAGCGCCAGCGTCTCGCCGATATGCCGCGCGGAGGCGGTGATGTTGGTCTGCGTCAGCGGCACGATTTTGGGCCGCGCCGTGGTGCCGGAGGTGTGCAGCACGAGCGCGATGTCGCCCGGCTCCGCGGGACCGGGCAGCGCGGCCGCGCCCGGCGTGCCGCCCGCAAGCGTGAAGGCGCCCGCCTCCGGCCCTGCCGTGAGCTCCACGACGGGCACGCCCAGGCGCGCGGCAGCTTCCCGCGCCGGGGTCTCGTGGCCGGCGGCGACGACCAGCGCGCGGGCCTTGAGGTCGGCGATGTAGAATTCGAACTCTTCCGCCCGATAAGCCGGGTTGAGCGGCGCGGTGGTGGCGTAGGCCGCGATGGAGAGGAAGGCCGTCGCCATCTCCGGCCCGTTCGGCAGCACGATCGCGACACGGTCCTGCCGGCCGATGCCATGCGCGTTCAGCCAGGCGCCGGTCTGCCCCGTCAGCGCGCGCAGCCCGGCATAGGTGAGCGCGGCGCGGCCTTCCGGGGCGCGGATTGCGGCGGCATCGGCGGCGCCGGCGGCGAGGAGCGCGGTGACGGTGTTGGCGGACATGGGGGCGGGTTCCTCGGGTATTTTCCGGATCATCGCGGAAACGGGGGGAGGCGCAAGATCAGGACTCGCCAATGGTTACTCTGGTGGGATGGTCACGTCGAACCGGACGGTTGGAGGGATGCCACCCTCGATGACGATTTCATGGATCGGTGTGCGCGGAGCCCAACCATCGGTGAGCCGGTAATCCTCGTAATGGCGCAGCCGGCGTCCATCGGGCGGGCTCCGATCGATGAAGCCGTTGTTAAAACGGCAGAAGCGCAAAACGCATCCGGCCTGCCGCAGCGCCGATGTGGTGAAGGCGATGATCGTCTGCGCGCGCGCAGGCTCGGCCCTTAGGAGATCGAGCGCCGCCTTTCGCGTCGGGAACAGGAAGACCTGGGCGTTGATGAAGCGGCGCCAGGCATCGAGCGTGATGCTAGGGTCGAGCCGGGACCGCAGCGCAGCATCGGACATGCCCTGACGTCGCAGGGTGGCGCGACCAACCGGCGTGTCCAGCATGCACCAGCGACGGCGGTTCTCGCCAAGATCGGCGTGGGCGCCAAGCAACCCGCACAGGCGTTCGGCCGAAATCAGGCCATGCTGCGTGATGCCAGCGAGCGCGGCGCAGTCGGTCACATGGAACAGGGTGGGAAACCGGCTGTCGAAGGTGGTCATGACGGTTCCTGCTCAGAACGTGCACATCCGTGGGGTGCGGCATCGGCGGTCGTGACGTATGGGTGGCTAATGTCCCGGTCCAGCCCTCGACCGCGCCTTTGTCCGACGGCGCTGGCCCTCATGCTCCTCGCGACACCCCTCGCGGCGCAGCCCAACCTGGTCGCGCCGCTATCGCCCGCCTGCATCTCCTCACCCTTCGGCGCGCGCGGACCGGGCGGGCCGCGCGCGTCGCGGCTACACAGCGGCATGGACATCCCCGCACCCGCGGGCGCCTGGGTGCGCGCCGCCGCCGCCGGGCGCATCGCCTGGGTGCGCCGTCGTGGCGCCGCGGGTCTGGAGGTGGAGGTGGTCCATCCCGGCGGCCTCGCCACCCGCTACGCGCATCTCGGCACAGTGGCGCCCACCATCGCGTCGGGCCGGCGCGACGTGGCGCAGGGCGAGGCGCTCGGCCGCGTCGGGCGCACCGGCGTCACCTACGGCACGCACCTGCATTTCGAGGCGCTGGTCGGCGGCGTCCGGGTGGACCCCGCGACGCTGCTGCCGCTGCCGGCCTGCGTGCGCTAGGACACCGGCTCCGGCACGGTCGCATTCGGGAAGAACAGCTGCTCGCCGTTGATCTGGTAGCCCGCGATCGCCGCCTGGCCGGCGGGGGCCACGATCCAGTCGATGAAGCGCTGCGCCTCGGCCACCTTTACATGCAGGTGGCGCTGCGGGTTCACCAGCATCACGCCATACTGGTTGAACAGCCGCGCATCGCCTTCGACCACGATCCGGAGATCCTGGCGATTGCGGAAGGCCAGCCAAGTGCCGCGATCGGCCAGGATATAGGCGCCCTGCGCCGCGGCGGTGTTCAACGCCGGACCCATCCCCTGGCCAACCTCCCGATACCAGGCGCCGCGCCCGGCGACAGGATCCACGCCCGCCTGCTGCCACAGCCGCAGCTCCGCCGCATGGGTGCCGGAGCGGTCCCCGCGCGAGACGAAGGGCGCGCGCGCGGCGGCGATCCGGCGCAGCGCCTCGGCCGTGTCGCGCTGACCCGCAATGCCGGCCGGGTCGGCGGCCGGGCCGATGAGGACGAAGTCATTGAACATCACGTGCAGGCGCGGACCGCCCGCACCTTCGGCCACGAAGCGTTCCTCGGCCGGCCGGTCATGCACGAAGACCAGGTCGGCATCGCCGCGCCGCCCCACATCCAGCGCTTGTCCGGTGCCGAGTGCCACGACCCGCACCGCAATGCCCGTCTCGCGCGTGAAAATCGGCAGCAGGTGGCCGAACAGGCCGGATTGCTCGGTGCTGGTGGTGCTGGCAATGGTGATGCTGCGCTCCTGAGCCAAAGCGGGCAGGGACAGCAGGGCGACCAGGGCTGCGGCAAGGAAGCGGCGGTGCATCGGTACTCTCCTCAAGCGTTCACCACACCAGAGCGCCGGCAAGAAACGCGGCGGCTTCGGGGGTGGCAGGGTGAGCGAAGAATTGCGCGGCCGGCGACTGCTCCAGCAGCCGCCCGCGATGGAGGAACAGCGCCTCACCGGCGAGGCGGCGCGCCTGCGCAAGGTCATGCGTCGTCATCACGATCTTTGTGCCCGCGGCGGAGAGTTGCGCAATGATCGCCTCCACCGCCTGAGTCGCGGCGGGGTCGAGGCTGGCGCAGGGCTCGTCCAGGAACAGGATCTCCGGCCGCAACGCGGCGGCGCGGCCTAGGGCGAGGCGCTGCTGCTCGCCGACCGACAGCGTGCGGGCGGGACGGTCGGCCAGCGCCGCCAGGCCCACCAGCTCCAGCGCGGCGCGGGCGCGCGCGTCGCGCTCCCCGCGCGCCAGTCCGGCGAGGCCCAGCGGATATGTTGTGTTGGCCAGCACCGAGCGGCGCAGCAGCACCGGCCGCTGGAACACCATCGCCTGGCGCGGCCGCGGATCGGCGATGCCGGACCAGTGGATGCGCCCGGCGCTCGGCGCCAGCAGCCCGTGCAGCAGCCGCAGCAGCACGCTCTTCCCCGCACCGTTTGGACCGATGATGACCGAGGGCGGCCCAGCCTCGATGGTCAGCGACACGTCGTGCAGGATCGGCTGCCCGCCATGGGCGAAGCCCAGGGCCTCCGTCGTCAGCGGCAGGATGGTGTCGGGCGCCCGCATCAGCCGGCCCAGCGCGTGGCGGCGCCACGCAGCGTCTGGGCAGCCGCGTTCACGCCAAGCACGATCGCCATCAGCACCATGCCCAGCGCGAGGGCCAGCGGCAGGTCCCCCTTGCTGGTTTCCAGCGCGATGGCCGTGGTCATCACGCGCGTAAAGCCCTCGATGTTGCCGCCCACGATCATCACCGCGCCGACCTCGGCACTCGCCCGCCCGAAGCCGGCCAGCAGCACGGTGAGCAGCGCGAAGCGCCCGTCCCACAGCAGAGTGGGGATGGCGCGCCAGGGACCGGCGCCGAAGGAGCGCAGCTGCTCGGCATATTCCTCCCAGTAGCTCTCCAGCACCTGCCGCGTCAGCGCCGCGAGGATCGGTGCGATCAGCACCGCCTGCGCGGCGATCATCGCGCCGGGCGTGAACAGCAGCCCGAGCGAGCCCAGCGGGCCGGAGCGCGACAGCAGCAGGTAGACCAGCAGCCCGCACACCACTGGCGGCAGGCCCATGAGCGCATTCAACGTCACGATCAGCGCGCCGCGCCCGGGAAACCGCGCGACGGCCAGCAGCGCGCCGAGTGGGAGCCCGACCAGAGCCGCAATCACGACGGCGGAGAGGCTGACCCGCAGCGACAGCCCGATGATGCCCAGCACGGCGGGGTCGCCACCCGCAAGCAGGCCCGCGGCGGCGGCAAAGGCGGCACTGAGGTCGTTCAAGGCGCACTCCCGGTTGCGCGGAAGCTGATGCCGGCGCCAAAGTCGGTCAATGACGGATTGCGCCGGGACGTCGTCATGATTTGCTGGTATCTGCCGATGCATGCCGGATGTGCTGACCCTGCGTGAAGCGGCCACCTATCTCCGCCTGTCCGAACGGACGCTCTATGACCTCGCGCGAGCGCGGCGCGTGCCGGCGGCGCAACTCGGCGGCAAATGGCTGTTTCCGCGCAGTCGGCTGGAGGCCTGGCTTGCCGCGCAGGCCGATGCCGCGCCGCCGCTCTCCCCACCGCCCATCCTGGCCGGCAGCCACGACCCGCTGCTTGACTGGGCCGTGCGCCAATCCGGCTGCGGCCTGGCCTTGCGCGCCGGCGGCAGCCTCGACGGGCTCGCGGCGCTGGCCGCCGGCGAGGCCATCGCGGCGGGCGCGCACCTGCTGGACCCCGACAGCGGCGCCTTCAACGAGCCCGCAACGCGCGACCTGCTGGCCGGGCGCGGCGTCGTCGGCATCACCTGGGCCTGGCGCGAGCAGGGGCTGCTGGTCGCACCGGGCAATCCCATGGCGCTGGCCGGCGTGACCGATCTCGCGCGTCCAGGGCTGCGGGTGATCGGGCGGCAACCGCGCGCCGGCAGCCATATCCTGCTCGGCCATCTTCTGGCGGAGGCGGGCGTGCGCCTCGCGCAGGTGGGGTTCCTGCCGGCGCCGGCGCTCGCCGAGGATGAGGTCGCCGCCGCGGTGGCGGAAGGCCGCGCCGATGCCGGCTTCGGCATCCGCGCCGAGGCCGCCGCGCGCGGCCTCGACTTCGTGCCGCTGATCCGCGAACGCTTCGACCTGATCATGGAGCGTCGCCAGTATTTTGGGGCGCCGCTGCAGACGCTGCTGGCCTTCGCGCGCTCGGCGCCTTTCCACGAGCGTGCCGCGCGAATGGGGGGATACGACGTCGCGGCGAACGGCGCCGTCGCGTTCAGCCTTTAGGGCGCGACGCCTTCGGGCACTTCGCTGCCGGTGCGGAAGCGGTGCGTCGAGGCGCCAAAGGCCACCATGCGCCCCTCCGGATCGAACACCTCCGTGCGGGCGAAGAAGATGCTGCGACCGGCGGAAGCGACGCGGCCTTCCGCGCTGAGCACGCCGCCGGCGATCTGGCCGGTGAAGCGGCAATCAAGATCCACCGTCACCGCGCGCCGCACATGTCCCGGCACGGTGCAGAACAGCCCCGAGAACGCCGCCGCCTGGTCGATCAACGCGAGGATCACGCCGCCATGCACGATGCCCGATCGGTTCATGTGCTGCGGCCCGATGCGGCAGATCATGCGCGCGAAGCCGGCCCGCCACTCCGCCAGCTCGAGCCCGAGCAGGTCATGAAAGGGCGAGGCGGTGAAGGGGAAGGGGTCGTGGTCCATGGTCGCTTTGCTTGTGGCGGTCGGTGCGAAAGGTCAAGCGATCTGCAGGTCCTGCAACGCCTGCTCGAGTTCCAGGAAACTCGGCATGTAGTTGCTCGGCACTGCCTTGCGCCCGGTCTCGACGGCGACCTGAGGGGCATTGCCGTGCAAATGCGCCACGACCACGGAGGCGATCACCTGGAAGTACTTGCCCTCCTCGTCGTAGATGCCCTTCAGCCGCGCGGCCAGCGGCCCCATCAGCCCATAGGCCAGCAGCACGCCGAGGAAGGTGCCGACCAGCGCGCCGCCGATCATCCCGCCGAGCACCGCGGGGGGCTGGTTGATCGAGGCCATGGTCTTGATCACGCCGAGCACCGCCGCGACGATGCCGAGCGCGGGCAGCGCGTCGGCGATGTTCTGCATGGCGTGGCTTGCATGCATCTCCTCGTGATGGATCTTCTTCAGCTCCTTGGACATGATGTCCTCGATCTGGTGGGAATCGTCGGAGTTCATCCCCACCATGCGCAGGTAGTCGCAGATGAGGCTGGTCGCGTGGTGGTCCGCCGCGAGGCGGGGGAATTTCTGGAAGGCCGCGCTCTCCTCGGGTTTCTCGATGTGCGGTTCCAGCGCCATCGGGCCCTTGGTCTGCGCCAGGCGCACGAGGAAATACAACAGGCTCAGCAGGTCCATGTAGTCGGACTTGTGGTACTTCGCGCCCTTGAGGATCTTCCCGAAGCCGCCGAGCGTGTGCTTCACGTCATGCATGCTGTTGGACATGATGAAGGCGCCGATTGCCGCACCGCCGATCTGCATGCCCTCGAAGGGCAGGGCATGCAGGATGATGTCGAAATGCCCGCCGGCGAGCACGTAGCCGCCGAACACCGTCGCCATCAGGAAGACGAAGCCACCGATCGAGGTCATCGGGTGGGCGCATCCGGCGGCACCTGCCGGATCAGGGTGATCGACACGCGCCGGTTGCCCGGGTTGGTCGGCTGGTCGCGGATCAGCAGGTCGCGGTCGGCCTGGCCGGAGACGCTGCGCATCCGCGCCTCGCCCACGCCCGCCTCGGTCAGCAGGCGGCGGGTGGCATTGGCGCGATCGGCCGAGAGGTCCCAGTTGCTCCCGGTGCCGCGGAACGGCGTCGCGTCGGTGTGTCCGGCGATGGCGATGGCATTGGGCAGGCGCTGGATCACCTGCGCGACGCGCGTCATCAGCGCCCGCGCGCGCTCGTTGAGCACGGTGCCGCCGAGGGCGAACATCGGCTGCCGCTCGGCGTCGAGCAGCTGGATGCGCAGGCCCTCGGGCACCTGCTCGACCATCAGCTGCCGCGCCATGTCGGCGAGTGCGGGGTCGGTCTCGACCGCCTGGCGCAGCTGCTCGGCGGCCTGTTCGAAGGCGGCCTGCTCGCGCCGCGCGAGCTCGGCGCGGAGTTCGGACTCGCGCAGCTGCTCGGGGTCGGGGCGTTCGGCGGGGTGGGCGGCGGGGGCCTCGCGCGGCGGGGCGGGGCCGGCGCGGGCGCCCTCGGGGGTCGCCAGGGTGCGGCGCGCCTCGGTCTCGGTTTCGCCCAGCGGGCCATCGTGGCGGGTCATCGGCGTGGCCGGGGTGGTGCTGTCATCCTCCTCGATGTCGAGCACGGTGACCGGGCCGACCTGTACCTCCGGCCGGCCGGTGGAGGCGGTCATCGGGCCGGGATCGTGCGGCGTGCGCCCGCCGAAGGGCTGGCCGGAGCCCGAGGTGCTCTGCGCCATCAAGTTGGCCATCGAGAAGTAGTCGGCGAGGCCGCGGCGCTTTTCCTCGTCCGTCGCGTTGAGCAGCCACATCAGCAGGAAGAATGCCATCATCGCGGTGACGAAATCCGCATAGGCGACCTTCCACGCGCCGCCATGGTGGCCGTGCGCGGCCTCCTCGATCCGCTTGATGATGATGGTGCCGCCCTTGCGGCCATTTCTCGCGCTCATGCGCGGCAGGATGCGGCAGCGACGTTTAAGCGCCCGCTAATGCGCCCCGAGCAAAGCCGCGAGCGCGGGCGAAAGCCCCGCCTGCGGCGCCTGCGCCACGCCGGCCGTGGCCTGCGCGCCCGCCTCGGCGGCGCGGAGCAGGGCGCAGTCCAGGCTGTCGAGGACAGGCACGGGCACCGCATCCGAGAGGCGCTGCGCGAGCCCGGCGAGGCCGGCGCCGCCGAGTACCACCGCGCCGCAGCCCTCCGCCGCCGCGGCGCGGGTCGCCTCGGCCAGCAGCGCGAGCGCCGCCTCGGGGTTGGCCGCGATCATGTCGCCCGTCGGCGCCACGGCGTGCACCAGGACCCGATCCGCCCCCAGGCCGCGCGCGAGACAGAACTCCTCCAGCATCGGCACCCAGCCGGCACCGCCGGTGAGGAAGGCGATACGCGGCGCGATCCGGTGCCCGATGGCGAGGCTCGCCTCCGCCATGCCCTGCACCGGGATGGGCAGGATCTCCCGCGCCGCCTCCAGCCCCGGCTCGCCGAAGCAGGCGATGATGGCGCCGGCATGGTCGGGCCGCAGGTTCGTGGCCAGCGCGTCGAGCACGGCGTGGCCGGCGATGGCGACCGCCGCGCGGGTCGCGATGTAGCGCGCGCCGAACCGCGCGGTCACCGCCTCAAGCCGCAGATGCCCCAGCCCAAGCCGGGGCAGGGCGGCCTGGGCGCGGCCCAGGATCAGCGCGGTGATCGCCGGGTCCGTGTTGCCGTTGATCAGGAGAAGCTTCATTGCGTTGCAAAATGCCTTTCCGCTGGGCAGGCCAGGACAGCCGATCACGCGCTTAGCGCGCGCGGCGCCGTGGGACGGAGCCGTGGCACGCGCCTTGCGAACCCCATGCCGTCAGCACCCCGGCCGCGGCGCGCCTGGCGCCCGAATCCCGGCGATCGCTGTTCGTGAGGTTGCCATGATCCTCTATCTCGTCCGCCGCATCCTCTATGCCGTGCCGATCGCGCTCGCGGTCGGGTTCTTCTGCTTCATGCTGGTGCAGATCGCCCCGGGCGACCCGATCAACGCCATCGTCCCGCCCGACGCGCCGGGCGACGTGGTGGAGCAGGTGCGCCGCGACTATGGCCTGGACAAGCCGCTGCCGGTGCAATTCGGCCTGTGGCTGATGAAGGTGGTGCAGGGCGACCTGGGCCGCTCGCTCGCCACCGGCCGCCCGGTGTGGTCCGACCTTCAGACGGCCATCGGCAATACGCTGACGCTGGCGGTCTGCGCCGCCCTGCTGGGCTTCATCATCGGCTGCATCCTGGGCGGGCTGGCCGGCACGTTCCGCGGCACCATCCTCGACCGCGTGGCCACGACCTTCGCCGTCGCCGGCGTCTCCGTGCCGCATTACTGGCTCGGGATGGTGATGGTGGTGATCTTCTCGGTGCAGCTGAACTGGCTTCCGGCAATGGGCGCGGGCCCCGGCGGCAGCTCCGACTGGTCATGGAACTGGGAGCATATGCAGCACCTGGTGCTCCCGGCGATCACCCTGTCGGTCATCCCGATGGGCATCGTCACACGCACGGTGCGCGGCATCGTCTCGGAGATCATGAACCAGGAATTCGTCACGGCCTTGCGCGGCAAAGGGCTGCGGCGCTTCGACGTGTTCCTCCATGTCGTGAAGAACGCCGCACCCAACGCGCTGGCGATCATGGGGCTGCAGCTGGGCTACCTGATGGGTGGCTCGATCCTGGTGGAGACGGTGTTCTCCTGGCCGGGGACGGGGCTGCTGCTGAACTCCGCCATCTTCCAGCGCGACCTGCCGGTGCTGCAGGGCACGATCCTGGTGCTCGCGATGTTTTTTGTCGCACTCAACCTGGCGGTGGATCTGATGCAGACCGCGCTCGACCCGAGGATCAAGCGCGCATGAGCGCGCTCGATCCTCGGACACCTTTTGTCTCGCCTCCGGCAAGATGGATCAAGCGCGCATGAGCAGCACGACCCCCACCGCCGCCGAAGCGGAACTCGCGGTCCAGGCGCGCCAGGGCGCGGCGCGGTCCGATGGCTATTGGTCCGGCGTTCTCAAGCGGCTCAAGCGCGATCCGGTGACGCTGTTCTGCCTCGCCATCCTGTTCACCATGCTGATGGTGATCGT
Source organism: Plastoroseomonas arctica (assembly GCF_018128965.1). Taxonomy (GTDB): domain Bacteria; phylum Pseudomonadota; class Alphaproteobacteria; order Acetobacterales; family Acetobacteraceae; genus Plastoroseomonas; species Plastoroseomonas arctica. Next base: position 205,441 of record NZ_JAAEDH010000002.1, on the reverse strand, counting down.
CTTCGCGCCCTTCGTCGCACCGGCGGATCCCTACCAGGGCAGCATGATTCGCCGCCTGCGCGGGTTGGGCACCCCGAACTACCCGCTCGGCACCGATGAGCTCGGCCGCGACATGCTCACGCGCCTGATCTATGGCGGGCGTCTGTCGTGGTTCATGGGCATCGTGCCGGTGATCTTCGCCTTCGTCATCGGCACGACGCTGGGCGTGCTCGCGGGCTTTGCCGGCGGCAAGATCAACATGGCCATCATGCGTGTGACGGACGTGTTCTACGCCTTTCCCTCGGTGCTCCTCGCGGTCGCCATTTCCGGCGCGCTGGGGGCGGGCATCTTCAACGCCATCCTCGCGCTGACCATGGTGTTCGTCCCGCAGATCATCCGCGTGGCGGAGAGTGTGACCACCTCCGTGCGCAACCTCGACTTTGTCGATGCGGCGCGGGCCTCGGGCGCCTCGGCCTTCACCATCGTGCGGGTGCATGTGCTGGGCAATGTGCTGGGGCCGATCTTCGTCTATGCGACATCGCTGATCTCGGTGTGCATGATCCTGTCCTCGGGCCTGTCCTTCCTGGGTCTCGGCACCAAGCCTCCGGAGCCGGAATGGGGGCTGATGCTGAACACGCTGCGCACCGCGATCTATGTGCAGCCCTGGGTGGCGGTGCTGCCGGGGGCGTGCATCTTCGTCACCTCGATCTGCTTCAACATGGTCAGCGACGGGCTGCGCCAGGCGATGGACGTGAAGGGCTGAGGCTTCGCGTCCTGAATGCCTGGCGCGGTGCTCAGCGCGCCGGCGGCGGGTAGTGGATGCCGCCTTCACTCCATAGCCGGTTGATGCCGCGCGCGAGGCCCAGCGGCGCGACGTTGCGGTCCCAGGATTCCTGGTAGTTCCCGACCTGGCGGATGATCTGGAACGCCCAGTCGTCCTGCACGCCCAGCATGGTGCCGAAGCCGCCGGTGCGCCCGAGGAAGCGCTGCACCTCGGGATCGGGATCGTTCAGCCGCGCTGCGACATTCTCGGAGGTGATGCCGAATTCCTCGGCGAGCAGCGGCACGAAGCCGGCCCAGCGCACCAAGTCGAACCAGCGCTGGTCACCCTTGCGGATGACCGGGCCGAGCGGCTCCTTGCTGATCAGCTCGGGCAGCAGCATGAAGTCTTCGCCTTGCGCGCCGAGGCCGGCCCGGAACGCGGTAAGCGCCGCGGTGCCGATCGTGTAGGCGTCGCAGCGGCCGCTGGTGATCGCGCCGCGCAGCTCCTCGACATTGTCGATGACCAGCGGGTTCAGCCGCATCCCCCGCCGGCGGAAGTAATCGGCGAGGTTCAGCTCCGTGGTCGTGCCCGGCTGCACGCAGATCGTCGCACCGTCGAGCTGACGGGCCGAGGTCACCCCGAGCGATCGGCGGACCAAGAAACCCTGCCCGTCATAGAAGGTCACCCCGGTGAATTGCAGGCCGAGACTCGCCTCGCGCGTCAGCGTCCAAGTCGTGTTCGAGACGAGGATGTCGATCTCCCCGGCCTGCAGCATCGGCAGGCGGTTCTGCAGCGTGGTGGCGACAAACCGCACGCGCGTCGCATCGCCGAACATCGCCGCAGCCACGGCGCGGCAGCCATCGACGTAGAGGCCACGCCACTCGCCGCGGCTGTCGACCGCGGCGAAGCCTGCGAGGTTCGGCGCCGTTCCGCAGACCACGTGGCCCCTTGCACGCACAGCATCGAAGGTGGCGGAGGAGGAGGCCGGCTGCGCAAGCGCCGCCCCCATGCCGCCGGCCAGCAACGCGAAGGCGGTCAGCAAGCGCTTCATGGCCTGTCTCCTTGTCTGTCGGTGCATCGGGGTCACAGCCCCATCGCGTCGGCCAGCGCGGCGAGCGATGGCACGCGGGCCAGCGGCACGGCGGCGTTAGAAATCGTCGCACCCGTCCCGACGCGGCCGTAGCGCCGGTCCACCCAGACTGTGGGGATGTCGAAGCGCGAGGCGGGGTCGACGTCGTGGTGGCGGCTCTGCGCGACGTGCAGGATGGCGTCCTTCGGGTAGCCCTTGGCCGCCAGCTCCGCGATCGCAGCTTCGAAATGCGGTGCGCCGGGCTTGTAGGAGCCGACCCGCTCGGCGGTGACGGTCAGGATGAAGGGCACCTCCAGCAGCCGCAGGCTGCGCGCGAGCGACGCCTCGTCCACATTCGAGAGGATCGCGAGCGCGAAGCGGGATGCCAGCCGGCGCAGCGCCGCCACCGTGTCCGGGAAGGGCGGCCAATCGCCAGCGGAGGCCGCGAATTCCGCCCGCTGCCCGGCATCATCGGGCAGCCCGAAGGTGGCCTGCACGTCGCCCCAGCTGCGCGAGAGCACCTCCGGGTAGAGCAGCGCCGGGCGCGGCTGCTGGTGGCGCGCCTGGTGCAGCGCGAAGGCGGTCAGCACCAGGTCGTCGGGGATTTCGGCGCGCCCCGCCGCGGCAAGCCAAGGGCGGACGAGGGTAAGGATGCCACTTTCCCAGTCGATCAGCGTGCCGTAGCAATCGAAGGTAAGGACACGCTTGCCGTCAGCGTCCACATGGGTGTCGAACATCACGCCCTCTCCTGTTGTGCGAGCCAGGCGGCGACGCGCTCGCGCGCCTGTTCGATCTGCGTGGCGTTGCGGTCCGCGGCCTTGGCCGCCTCGCCTCGCACCGCCAGCGTCAGCAGCTCGCGATGCGACGCGACCCAGCCGATGGACAGCCCGACCGCCGTCCAGGCCGGCAGCAGGTAGCGCGAGACGGCGATGTGCAGGCTCTCGATCTGCGCCAGCACGCGGGGGCGCTCGGCCCGGCGCAGCAGGGCGCGATGGAACTGCCAGTGAAGATCGGCCTGGAGCGCGGTGTCCGGCGGCGCGGCCTCGGCTTCGTTCAGGACGGCGGCTGCTTCGGCTAGGTCGGTCGCGGTCAGCGATGGCACGGACAGGCGCAACGCGTGGCCTTCGAGCAGGGCGCGCAGCTCGGTGATTTCCGTCAGGTCGGCCGCGTTGGCGGGCGCGACGGCAATGCCCCGGTGCCGCGTCGCGATCAGGAGGCCCTCCCCCGCCAAGGTGTGCAAGGCCTCGCGTACCGGAGCGTGGCTGGTGCCGAAATGGCGCGCGAGATGGCCTTGCTTCAGCTGAGTCCCGGCGGGCAGCAGCCCGGTGAGGATGCCTTCGCGCAGGGCCTCTGCGACCGCTGCGGGAATCGAGCGTGTGGCTGCGAGGTGCCGCGTGGCGATGGGGGTCATGGCTTCAGAATTCAGCATGACACCTTCTACGCCATCTTCTCGATTATCGAAAATCGATAATTGTGGAGCTCAGCCGCTGAGGGCGTCGCGATACCCCTCGACGCGCCAGCTATTCCGAGTGTCCGTTAAACATGGGCATTGGCAGGACTCAGAGGGGTGGCGGAGAAGAGCAAGGATAGGGCGGGATCAAAGACACACCGGATCCCCGCGCCTCGTCGCGCGGCGATCCTCATTGCAGCCGGTTGGGGGTGTTCAGCCGGCCGGGCCGCGCTCACCCTGTGGGCCGGGCGGTCCCATGGGCCCCTGCGGTCCGATAGCACCGGCAGGGCCGGCTGGCCCCGGCGCCCCGACATTGCCGGCCGGGCCCGGCGGCCCCGCAGGACCAGCCGGACCGATGGCCCCGGCGGGCCCCGCGGGGCCGGGTTGGCCCGCCGGTCCGACCGCGCCTGCAGGCCCCGAAGGACCGGGCTGGCCAGCCGGCCCGACTGCGCCGGCCTGCCCGGCAGGGCCTGCTGGGCCCACCGCACCTGGCGGTCCGACCGGCCCCGGCCCGCGCATGCTTCCCAAGACGACGCTCGTCAGCAGCGCCGTCACGAACGCCACCACGACCACCCCCGTCACCGGGTTGGCCGCCATCCACACCTTGAACCTGTCCATGCTGATCTCTCTGAGGCCAGACTGGATGGAACCCCAGATCGGGCAATCCCCGCAAGCGCGCCCACGCTTTTCCTGCCTGCATCCTGAGCCTATGCGATGGGCCGCCGGCGGTCACGCCAGCCGCGTGCTTTTTACCGAGCGCGAACGCCACACATGTGCGGACTTGTCATCGAACGGAGATTGTCGGAAGCGATGCGATAGCGATGTGGTGAGGTCGTCGCAAAGGCTGCAAAGCCCCTCGACAAAGCCTGATCGTTACGTTAATGCTTCAATTCTGGGTTTGCAGCATGCTTCAGCCCGGACCCCTCCGAACCGCGCTTTGAAGGACAAGCCACCATGACACTCATGCTCGACTACGAAGGCGTTCCCGGCGAATCCACGATCCAGGGTTACGAGAAGTGGATCCCGATCTCCTCCTGCCAGTTCGGCGTCGGCCGCGGCATCTCGTCGGCCTACGGCAACTCGACCCGTGAAGGCTCGATCGTGTCCGTGAGCGAGATCACCGTCTCCAAGCTGACCGATGGCGCGACCATCAAGCTGCTCGAAGAAGCCCTGCACGGCAAGCTGAACAAGATCGTCAAGATCGCGTTCCTGCGCACCGGCTCGGGCGCCGCCCAGGAATACCTGTCGTTCGAGCTGAACGGCACGGGCCTTTCAGGCTACTCGCTGTCGTCGGGCGGCGACCGCCCCTCCGAGAGCCTGTCGCTGAACTTCGACAAGTTCATCCTGAAGTACAACCCGATCGGCGACGACTTCTCGGGCAGCCCGGCGACCGTCGGCTGGGACCTGGCCAAGGCGATCAAGGTCTGACGCGACGGGCCGGCCCTGCGCCGGCCCGCTCGACGTGCCTGGAACCCGTGCGGCGCCGCCGCACGGGTTTTCCTTTGCCTTCGGGTCGGCCGGCGCCGCTACTTGGTCGAGCGGCCCTCGCGGCCGGCGACGGCGGAGAGCTCCCCCACCCAGCCCGGACGGGTGTTGCGCCAGGAGCCATCGACCGCCGACCAGAGCGTCACCTCTTCGAGCTCGAGCAGCAGGCGGGCCACCTCCGCGGGCGAACGGGCGGACTGCGCCTCCGCCACCCATCCGGCGCGGCGGCCGCGCCAGCTGCGCTGCACCGCTTCCCAGGTGATGGAGGCCTCGAGCTGCATCATGAGGCCGCTCACCTGCGCGGCACTCGACGCGTTGGCGACCTGCTGCACCCAACCGGGGCGAATACCGCGCCAATCGGGGCCGACCGCCGCCCAGGTCACGGCTGCCTCGAACTGCATCAGCGCGGCCGCGACCGGGCCGCGCTGCGCCTGCGCAGGCAAAGCCGAGCCGAGGAGCAGGAGAGCGGCGATCACGCCACGGCGGAAGGGGCTCACGGGACTACCTCCTTGCGAAAACGGGAACCTTGCGAGGATGGCACGCCGCGAGGCGGCGGTCACGCGGCTGCGAGGAGATGCACGCGTGGCGGGGGGGAACAGTATGGTCCGCAGGAACGGAGAGGGTGGGATTCGAACCCACGGTACGCTTGCACGTACTTCGGTTTTCGAGACCGACGCGATCGACCACTCTGCCACCTCTCCGCGGCCAGGTCCCACGCGATAGCCGGCGCGGGCCCCGCCCTATAGGCAAGCCGCGCGGCTTGCGCAACCATGTCGCAGGTCTTTCGTGCGCCGCCCGCGTCGCCATCCCTTGACGCGGCGGGACCGGCGCCGCTATACGCTCGCCCTTCCGGCGGCCCACCATCGCGGCCGGCGATCGCGCATGCGGTCGCCGCGTGCGGAAAGCCCTGGAACCCGATCCGCTCTCACGCCGCGACTGTCGCGGCAGCCGCTCCGATGAAGGCCCTTATGACCTACGCAGTGATCCGCACCGGCGGCAAGCAGTACCGCGTGACCCCCGACCTGACGCTGGTTGTCGAGCGTCTGGAGGCCGAGCTCGGCTCGACCATCACCTTCCACGACGTGCTCGCCATCGGCGGCGAAGCGGGCCTGACCATCGGTGCCCCCACGGTGCCTGGCGCGACCGTGACGGCGACCGTCGTCGAGCATGACCGCGGCGACAAGGTCATCATCTTCAAGAAGCGCCGCCGCCAGAACAGCCGGCGCAAGAACGGCCATCGCCAGCACCAGACGGTGCTGAAGATCGCTTCGATCACCGCAGCCTGAGACAGGGAGAACAGCCATGGCCCACAAGAAAGCAGGCGGTTCGTCCCGCAACGGTCGCGACAGCGAGGGCCGCCGCCTTGGCGTGAAGCTGTTCGGCGGCCAGGTCGTGCGCGCCGGCAACATCATCGTGACGCAGCGCGGCACCAAGATGATCCCCGGCCTCAACGTCTATGCCGGTCGCCAGCACAGCCTGCACGCCCGCGTCGATGGCCGGGTGAAGTTCGTCCGTCGCGCCGAAGGCCGCGTGCACGTCACGGTCGAGCCGGTCGCACTCGCCGCCGAGTAAACGCCTGCCCCGTTAGGAAGACTGCCGCGCGGGGGCCTTTCGGCCCCCGTTCGCATTGAAGGCCCCGATGAAATTCCTCGATGAAGCCAAGGTGTTCGTGAAGGCCGGCGATGGCGGTGACGGCGTCATCGCCTTCCGGCGCGAGAAGTACATCGAGTTCGGCGGCCCCGATGGCGGCAATGGCGGCCGTGGCGGTGACGTCATCATCGAGGCCGTGGACGGCCTGAACACCCTGATCGACTACCGCTACGCCCAGCATTTCAAGGCGCGCAAAGGCGGCAACGGCTCAGGCTCTGATCGCTCCGGCGCCGCCTCCGACAGCGTGACCATGAAGGTCCCCGTCGGCACCCAGATCCTGGCCGAGGACAAGGAAACGCTGCTGGCCGACCTCGACGAGCCCGGCAAGCGCGCCATCATCGCCACCGGCGGCGATGGCGGCCACGGCAACGCCCATTTCAAGACCGCCACCAACCGTTCCCCCCGCCGCGCCGACAAGGGCTGGCCGGGCGAGGAGCGTTGGATTTGGCTGCGCCTCAAATTGATCGCCGATGCCGGCCTGGTCGGCCTGCCCAACGCCGGCAAATCCACCTTCCTCGCCGCCTCCTCCTCGGCCCGGCCCAAGATTGCCGACTATCCCTTTACCACGCTGCACCCCCAACTCGGCGTCGTCCGCCTCTCCCATGCCGAGGAATTCGTCCTCGCCGACATCCCCGGCCTGATCGAGGGCGCCGCCGAGGGCGCCGGCCTCGGCACTCGGTTCCTGGGTCATGTCGAACGCTGCGCCGTGCTGCTGCACCTGATCGACGGCACCCAGCCCGACCCTGGCGCGGCCTATGCCATGGTGCGGGAGGAGCTGCTCGCCTATGGCGGCGGCCTCGCGGACAAGCCCGAGATCGTGGCGTTGAACAAGCTCGACGCGATGACGCCGCAGGCGAAGGCGGCCCGGCTGAAGGCGCTGGAGCGGGCCTGCGGCGGGCCTGTGCTTCTGATCAGCGGCGTGACCGGCGCCGGCGTGCCCGAGGCGCTGCGGGCATTGGCGGATCGTATCGTCGAGGCGCGCGAAAGCGTCGCCTGAGCCGACCGTCACCATTCGTTATTGAAGAAAACCGTCCGGCCGGTATAGTAGCGGAGTCATGTCCTCCGCCCTTTCCGACCGACCCGGCCCCGATGTCCACAACCGCATCCTCGATGCGGCGGAAACCCTTGTGCAGACCCGAGGCGTGGCGGGGCTGACCCTTGAGGCCGCGGCCAGGCTCGCCGGCGTCTCCAAAGGCGGGCTGCTCTACCACTTCGCCTCGAAGGAGGCGTTGCTCGACGCCGCGCTCAAGCGCCTGTCCGAATATTTCCGCACCGAGTTCGAGACCTGCGTCGCCGCCCAGCCCGAGGGCCCCGGCCGCGTCGCCCGCTCCATGATCGCCTGGGCTTTCGGCGAGGACGAGATGGCCTGCGACGAGCGCGACGAGCGCGCCGCCGCCGTCTACCTCGCCGCCTTCCACCACGACCCGGCCCTGCTCGACCCGATCCGCGCCGTCTACGTGACGCTGCGCCAGGCGGTGCTGGCCGATGGCCTGCCGCCGGGTGCGGGGGCGGCCATCATGGCGGCCGGCGACGGCGCCTTCATGTCGCGCATCTTCCAACTCTACGCCATGAGCCCGGAGGAGCGGCGCGCCATCGCTGCGGCTCTCTCCCGCCTGCTGGAGCCGCTGCCATGACGCGTCGCGGAAAGATCCTGCTCGGCATCGCCGCGCTGGCTGTCATCGGCGGCGGCTTCGCCTATCTCTCCGGCGGCAAGGCCGCGCCCGAGGCGCCGCCGCGCCCGATCGGCGCGCTGCCCGCCGCCGCGCGTGAGGCCGGCGTCGGCGCCCTGGGTCGCGTGGAGCCGCTGAGCCGCATCCTGAAGCTCACCCATTCCGCCGGGCCGATGGCCGGGGTGCGCATCGAGCGCCTGCTGGTCGAGGAAGGCCAGCGCGTTGAGGCCGGCGCGCTGATCGCCACCTTCTCCGACGCCGAGCAGAAGGACGCGACGCTGGCGCAGGCCGAAGCCAATGTCGCGCAGATGCAGGCGAGCCTCGCGCGCATCCGCGCCGCCGGCCGGCCCGAGGAGATCAACGCCCAGCGCGCCCGCATCGCGAGCCTGGCCGCGGCGGCGGAGATCAGCCGCCGCGACACGGTGCGTGCGGAACAGCTCGTCCCCTCCGGCGCCGGCGGTGTGGCGGCCGCGGAGCGCGCCCGCTTCGCCACCACCCGCGCCCTGGCCGACATGGCCGAGGCCGAGGCGACGCTGGCTCGGCTGCTGGTGGCCCGCCCCGAAGACCTCGCCGTCGCCGAGGCCGAACTCGCCGCCGCCGTCGCCGCGCGCGACAAGGCGCGCGCCGATGCGGCCCTCTCGCGCCTCACCGCGCCAATCGCCGGCACAATCCTGCGCGTCATCGCGCGCACCGGTGAGCGCATCGGCGATGACGGCGTTGTCGAGATGGCCGATCTCTCGCGCCTCGACATCGTCGCCGATGTCTATGAGACCGATCTGGCGCGCCTCGCGGTGGGTGCCACCGCCGAGATCATCGTTCCCGGCGAGCCGCGCCGCTTCACCGCGGTGCTGCGCGAGATCGGCTGGCAGGTGCGCCGCGCGCCGCAATCCACGACGGACCCGGTCGCCGCTATCGACAGCCGCACCGTCGCTGTGCGCCTCGCACTCGACGAGGCCGGCGTCGCCGCACTCGCGCGGCGCTCCAACATGCAGGTGCAGGTGGCCATCCGGCCATGAACGAGACGACGCGCCTGCTGCCCTGGGCACCGGAACGCACGGGCGAGGCGGCGCCGGTTACGCCAGCACCCATCACCAAACCGCCGAAGCCGGCGCGCCCGGGGCTGGGCGCGCTGCTCTATTTGCCGCTCCGCCTCGCCTGGCGGCAGCTCCGCGCCGAGCGCGCGCGCCTGCTCTCCGCCATGGCCGGCGTCATGTTCGCCTGCGTGCTGGTCTTCATGCAGCTGGGCTTCCGCGCCGCGCTGTTCGAGAGTGCCACCGCCCTGCTTGGCGGCATGCGCGCCGACATCTTCCTGATGCACCCGCTCACCACCGCGAGCTTCCGCCCCGAAGGCTTCCCGCGCAGCCGCGCCTACCAGACGCTCGCCGACCCCGACGTGGTCGAAGCGGTGCCGATCTACCTGGCCCAGACCACCTGGCGGAACCCGGCGGATGGCTCGCGCCGCTCCATCCAGCTAGTGGGGTTCGACTCCGACGCGGGCGCCTTGCGCTTCGACGGCATCGAAGCCGTGGCCGACGCCCTCAAGCGCCCCGACACCATCGCCTTCGACCGCCGCTCTCGCCCCGAATTCGGCCCCGCCGCAGCGATGTTCGAAGCGCAAGGCCCCTTCGACGTGCAGCTCGGCGGCCGTATGATGGAACTCGCGGGCCTCGTCAGCATCGGCGCCAGTTTTGGTGCCGACGGCAATGCCGTGCTGTCAGAGACCAACTTCCGCCGCATCATGCTCAACCGCTCGGCCTCGGTCATCGACCTTGCCGCACTGAAGGTGCGCGCGGGCGCCGACATCCCCACCGTCGTCGCGCGCCTGCGCGCCACGCTGCCGCCGGACGTGATGGTGATGTCGCGCCCCGAGCTCGTCGCGCATGAGCGCGCCTACTGGGAGAACGCGACGCCGATCGGCTTCATCTTCGCCTTCGGCAGCCTGATGGGACTGATCGTGGGGATGGTGATCGTCTACCAGATCCTGTTCTCCGACATCGCCAACCACATCCGCGAATACGCAACGCTCAAGGCCATCGGCTATTCCAACGGCTTCCTCTCGCGCGTGGTGATGGGGGCGGCGCTGATCCTCGCCATCATCGGCTTCATCCCGGGGATCATCATGTCCACCTGGCTCTATGGCGTGGTGGGCGGGGCGACCTTCCTACCGCTGCGCATGGAGCTGGAGCGCGGCCTGACCGTCTTCGGGCTGATCTTCGGCATGTGCGTGATCGCGGGCTTGCTCGCAATGCGCAAGCTGCGCGACGCCGATCCGGCGGACATGTTCTGATGCTCGCCCCGGTGGCGCTCCACGGCATCACCTTCGCCTATGGCGAGGGCGAACTGCGCCGCCCGGTCCTGCGCGACGTGCAGCTCGACGTCGCCCCCGGCGAGATCGTGCTGCTCACCGGGCCCTCGGGCAGCGGCAAGACGACGCTGCTGACGCTGATCGGCGCGCTGCGCGCCATGCAGGAGGGCTCGGCCCGCGTGCTCGGCCTGGAACTGGCCGGGGCAGGGGAGGGCGCGCGCGTCGCCCTTCGGCGGCGGATCGGCTTCATCTTCCAGAACCACAACCTGCTCGGCTTCCTCACCGCGCGGCAGAACGTGGCGATGGCGCTGGAGATGCAGGGCACGCTGGACGAGGCCGACCGCCTTGCCCGCGCCGGGGAGTTGCTGGCCTCGGTGGGCCTCGCCGACCACACCGAGAAGCTGCCGGCGAAACTCTCGGGCGGGCAGCGCCAGCGCGTCGCCGTGGCGCGCGCGCTCGCCGCCGACCCGGGCCTGGTGCTGGCCGACGAACCGACCGCCGCACTCGACAAGCAGTCGGGGTCCGAGGTGGTGCACCTGCTGCGCGACCTCGCGAAGAAGCGCGGTGCGCCGATCCTGATGGTGACGCATGACCCACGCATCCTCGACATCGCCGACCGCATCGTGACGATGGAGGACGGCCGCATCGTGAGTGCCGCGGCGTAGCTGATTGCCCCTCCTTCGCCCGATGATGCTGCGCCCGGCCGGCGGGCGCGCGTCAAGGCCGAGCGGCTTCGCCGGCGCTGCGCGCGCCTTGACCCGCACCCGCCGGCCGGAACAAGGCTTGGGGTCGAAGAAAGGGTTGGGCTGCACCATCCGGCTTGCTTCGATTGCAGCCTTCCTGCCCGGCGGGGGGCCGGCTCACGAGCGCCGCCGGCGCGCGCGAAACTTGAACCGGCCCGCGCCCGGCCAGACGATCAGCAATCAAGGCAGACCAGGCAAAAGCTTCTTGGCAGGATCAGTCCCTGCGCTTGCTGCGCTCGAAGATGGCCAGCTGCGCGGCGAAGGCCCGTTGATACGCCGGCCGCGCCTCACCCCGGCCGACATAGGCGGCGAGCTTCGGATACGCCTGCAACAGCCCCGACCGGTACAGCCGGCGCAGCACCGTCACCATCAGCAGGTCGCCGGCACAGAATTCGCCCTCGAGCCAGTCGGCGGCGCCGAGCCGGTTAGACAGCGCCTCCAGCACCGTGCGCACCCGCGCTTCAAGCACCGGCTGGCGTTCTGCGAACCACGGCTTGTCGCGCTCCAGGATCGTGGCGAGGCTGAGCTCGACGACCGGTGGCTCCACGGTGTTGAGCGCGGCGAACATCCACCCGATCGCGCGCGCCCGGGCTTGCGCGTCCGTCGGCAGCAGCCCCGTATGGCGCTCGGCGATGTGCAGCGTGATGGCGCCCGACTCGAACAGGGCGAGGTCGCCATCCTCAAAGGTGGGGATCTGGCCGAACGGATGCAGCGCCCGATGCGCGGGTTCCTTCATATCGGCGAAGGACAGCAGCCGCACCTCGTAAGGCTGGCCCACCTCCTCCAGCGCCCAACGGACGCGCATGTCCCGCGCCAGGCCCTGCCCGCGGTCGGGCGAAATCTCGAAGGCGGTGATGGTCGGGCGCATTGGCAGGCTCCTCGTGATCACGGATCTCCATCCTGCGTCACGCCGGCGCCGGGGAGGGAATCATCTAGTGGCGATGGCGCGCCGGCGCCTGCCTAGATCTCCCGCCGGAACGCCACCACGAAGCGCCAGCCCTCGCCCGGCACCGTCCGTGGCTCCACGATCGCGCGCGCCGCCTCCAGCGTCAGGAACAGGTTGCGCGCCACGGTGATGTTGGTCCCGAACCCCGCCGAGGCGGCCCGGTCCCCGCGCGGCGCCGGCACCGGCCGGTGCGCCAGGGTGCGGCCATAATCAACGAAGCCGTAGATCTCGGACCGGCGCAGCACCTCGACCACGGACCCCGCCTCGGGCAGAAAGCTCAGCGGCAGGGCGAGCGCGAGGGATCCCGCGTAGCCGGTGTCGCCCGCGATCGACCCAGCGCTGAAGGCACGCCCGAATTGCACGCCACCCACGGTGAACAGCTCCGAGGATGGCAGCCGCTCGCCCGTCAACTGCCCGGCCGCCCGCACCCGCAGCACCAGCGTGCCGTCGAACAGCGCCTGGTTGAAGGCGAAGACCGCAGTGGCCTTGGTGAAGCTCGGGTCGCCATAGAAGAATTCCAGCCGCTGCCGGGCGCCGGCGATGTCGAGCCCCTGGCTCACCACCAGGCTCACCGCGCCGGCCCGCGTCGCGCCGTCGCTGAGCGAATAGGTGGCCCCGGCGCGCAGCACGCGCGTTGCCTCCTTGGCCGCGATCAGGCCGGTCAGCAGCTGGTCGGTCTCGAGCACGTCGAGGCCCGCGCTCACAGTGAGATTCTCATCGGCGGTGCGGATCACCGGGTAGGAGAACAGCACGCTCGCCGTCAGCGCCTCGCCCTCCAGCGAGGAACGCCGCGTCTCATGCGTCTGCAGGTGGTTGGCGCTGACGGTGACGCTCGCGCCGTCGGTGCCGATCGGGGCGCGGTGCGAGGCGGTGAAGAAGGTGAAGCGGCGGAAGTCGGTGGGGAAGCCGTAGCCGATGCGGGTGCTGTCCCCCTCGCCGAACAGTGCGTTCAGGCCGAGGCTGACGAAGCCCTGCACATTGCCCAGCGAGCGATTGCCGAGATTGTCGATGCCGAAGCCGTAGACGATGTTGATGCGCTCGACCGTGAGCACGAGCCGCGCGGCGCCGGCGGCGCCTCCCATCGGGTCAAGCCGCCCGATCACGCGCCGCCCAGGGATGTCGTTCATCAGCAGCAGGTAGCGCTCGAGCGTGACGCGGCGCAGCGGGCGCTCGGCGGCCATGCGCTGCGCATAGGCCTGGATGAGCGAGAGGTCGGCGCCCTCGGTATCGCCCTGGATGACGATGTCGCCGACGGTCCCCTCCACCGCCTGCAGCCGCAGCACGCCGTCATCGCCCTGGCGCGGCACCAGTAGGGCGAAGATGGCGAGGCCGCCCTCCTCGTACTGGCCGCCCACCTCGGTCGCCAGGCGCTGCAGCTCCTCGCGGCCCAGCCGGCGCCCGAGATAGGGGCGCACCACGCCCTGCACGCGGAGGGCATCGAGGCTGCCGCCGCCGCTGATCTCGACGCGGGTGAACGGCCCGGCCTCGCGGTCCTCGGCGACCACGGCCGGGGCGATGGGCGTGGCGGGCGCCCGCTCGCCCAGGCGCGGTGCGCGGGTGTCCAGGCGGTTGGTGTCGAAGACGCGCGGGCCGAGCTGGGCGCGGACCGGTGCGGCGGCGAGGAGGATGGCCGCGGCAATCAGCGTGGCGGCGTGGCGCAGGCTCGGGACGATCATCGTGGCGGCGTTCCGTCAGGGTGATGCGGTTGGGTCCGGTCTTGGTCGCTGGACCCGGGCGGGCGGCAAGCCGCCACCCGCCCGGGCTGCGCCAGGATCAGCGGCGCGTGAGGCTGGTCGCGGTCGCCACCACGCTGCCCTGCACGGCGACGGCCGCGGTCGTGGTCGTCACGCCGCGCACCACCGGCGCCACGGTATTGCCCACCAAACCGGTCACGGCACCGGTGCCGCCGGAGGCCGGCGCGCCCGCGGTGCTGCCGACCGTCGCCAGTACCGGCGAGGCCACGCTGGCCACTTGCGTCACCGCGCCACCGGCGACGCGGGTGACCGGCGCGACGGCGGTCGATGCGGTATTGAGCACGCCGCCCGGCACCGTGCCCGCACCGGTCTGCCCGGTGACCACGGCGACGGTGTTGGTCGCGAGGCCGGTGACCGGCGCGAGCGGGCCGGCCGTGGTGCCGGTCAGCAGGTTGGCGGTGATGGGCGCGTTGGGCTGCGCGGTCGGCGACAGCGCGCCGACGCTGATGAGCGGCGTCTGGCCATTGGCCCCGCCGACCAGCTGTGCGCCGGCGACGTTGACCCGCACCAGGCCGCCGACGAGCCCGTCGGTCGCGCCCACCAGGCCGGTCTGGGCAGGGGCGGCCGTGGGCGTGCCCGAGAGCACGCTCACCGAGACCGGGCCGGACCCGGCCGCGGTGGGCGAGAGGATGGCGACCTGGGCCGGGCCACCGCCGGGGGTGCCGTTGCCGATCAGGGTCACACCGGCGACGTTGACGTCGCCGACCGCCTCGAGGTTGTTGCCGAGCACGCGGCCGGCGACGCTCGGGGTGGTCGTGCCGGTGCCGCCGGTGCCGCCGGTGCCACCGGTACCGCCGGTGCCACCCGTGCCGCCGGTCCCGGCGGTTCCGCCGCCGCCATTGCCGCCATTGCCGCCGGCACCGCCCGCCATGGCCGTGCCTCCAGTGGAGGCGGTGGTCGTCGTGGAACTCGTCGTGCCGGCTTCACCCGAGGCGCCGGTGCCGACAGCGGTGCCGGAATCCGAGACGGTCTCTGAGCGATGCGAGCAGGCGATGAGGCTGGTGCTCATCAGCAGCGCCGCCATCAGCGGAGCGATCCCTTTGTTCATGGTCCAATCTCCCTGGTTGTGTGAGAGCGTTCGTTTCTCTCGCAGACATGACGGAGAAGCTGGACCGGCAGATGCAGGGTAAGTCATTGATCTGAATGGCATTCGACTGCATACAAACATTCGAGACGGCCGTGTTGTTATTCAATTTTTTAGCAAATGCTAAGATTCGAGTTGCAACAGCGCTTCAAGGTTCAAGTCTGTTCTTGTGTCGGTTCGTGCGAATCGGTTCGGAAGTCGTTTCGACTCTTCGAATGGTGGTACCGAAGCGTTTACTGCAACCGCGAAAGATCCAGCCTCTCAGCGACTAGCTCATAAATAGAAATGAGATTCTGCGTTAAATTGATCGGCAACGGGATGTAGGCGCGACCCGATCGCACACTGATTCGTTATCGGTTCATTTGCAATGCCGCTGCATCCGATCGCGGAGATGGTGCGAGCGCCTTCGTTCGGATGCGCTCCAGCGGACCAGTGCGATGCGGCTCATCCGTCCGTCGAAGGCGCGGTCACCTTGTGCGCGTGCATTGCCACGGACGAGCAGCCTACGCGGAGATGGAGATGTCGCGCCTGCCACGCGGCTCCTGCGATGTTGCGGAGGGGACTCGCCGCCATCTCAGCGCACGAGCGGGCAGCCGCCGCTTTCCATCGGGCGGAACGCATCCTCGGCGGCAATGCGCGAGACCACGTCGCACAGGTCCCACTCCCCGCGCGAAGTGCCAGGCGCCTTGATGCGCATCATGTAGACCTCCCGCATCACGCGGCCGTCGACCCGCAGCGACCCGTTGGTGGTCATGAAATCGTTGATGGGCAGCTCGCGCATCTTGGCCATCACCGCCGGCGCGGCATCCGTCCCCGCCGCCTGGACCGCCTTGAGGTAGTGCATGACCGCGCCGTAGGAGCTCGCCTGGAAGGCGGTGGGCGGCCGTCCGTGCAGCCGCGCGAAGCGGGCGGAGAAGGCGCGCGTCTCGGGCGTCTGGTCCCAGTAGTAGCTCTCCGCATAGACGATGCCCTGCCCGGTCTCGAGCCCCACCGAGCGTACGGAGGTGAGCGACCAGTTCAGCGCCGCGGGCGTGATGCCGCGCCGGAACAGCCCGAACTCGCCCATCTGCTTGGCGATGTTGATGGCGTCCGCCCCACCCGCACAGATGCCCACCACCTGTGCGCCCGAGGCCGCCGCGCGCACCAGGTAGGAGGAGTAGTCGGTCTCGCCCAGCGGCGCGCGCACCGCGCCCACCACCGTGCCGCCGAGCCCGGCCAGGATCTCGCGCGCATTGGCTTCCAGCGAATGGCCGAAGGCGTAGTCGGTGACAATCAGGTACCAGCGCTTCTTGTCCTGCTGCACCAGGGCGGTGACCGGCCCCTTCGCCGCCGAGTAGTTGTCGTAGACCCAATGGATTCCGAAGGGCGAGCATTGCGCACCCGTCAGGTCCGTGGTGCCGGCCGAGATCGACAGGTTCACCCGCTGCCGCTCGCGCGACAGCCCCTGCACCGCGAGTGCGACCGCCGAATTCCCCAGCCCGAAGATCGCGTCGACCTTCTCCTGGTCGTACCAGCGCCGCGCGATCGCCATGCCGACATCGGCGCGGTTGAGCAAATCGCCATGGGTGAGCTCGATCGGGGCACCCAGCACGCGCGGCCCGAAATCCTCCACCGCCAGGCGCGCGGCGACGACCTCGCCCATGCCCTGCTGGTCGGAGAAGACGCCGGTCATGTCGTTGAGGATGCCGATCTTCACCACGCCATCGGAAATGGCGCCCTGCGCGCGGCCGGGCAGGATCTGGAACATCGGCAGCGCGGCGGCGCCCGCCATCAACGACCTGCGGTGCATGGTGTCTCTCCCCTTGTTCGTTGCGGCGAGGCTAGACCGGGTCGCGGCGGTTTGACCACTCGGCATCGGATGGGCTTCCCTGCGCGCCAAGCGCGCCCGATCCACGAGGCGGCAAGGAGGAACAGACATGAAGCCCTGGATCATGGTGCTGGCCGCGATGCTCGCCGCCGCGCCGGTGCGCGCGCAGGACAGTGCGGCGCGGCCCATCAGCATGATCGTGGTCTTCGCCCCTGGCGGCGCGACCGACGTGCTCGCGCGCATCGTTGCCGACCACATGGCGCGCACGCTGAACCAGCGCATCGTGGTGGAGAATGTCTCGGGCGCCGGCGGCACCATCGGCGGCGCGCGCGGCGCCCAGGCCGCACCCGATGGCTACACGCTGACGGTCGGCAGCCTCGGCAGCCATTCGGCGGCACCCTCGATCTACCGCTCCATCGCCTATGATCCGCGCGCGCTGGCTCCGGTGGGGCTGATCGGCGGCACGCCGCTCTATTTGGTCGTGCGCAACGGGCTGGCGGCGGCAAATTTCGCGGAGTTCGCCGCACTCGCGCGCGCGCCCAACGGCGTGTCCAACGGCCATGCAGGCGTCGGGTCCACCAACCACCTCGCCTGCGAGTTGCTGCGCCACGTCACCGGCGTGCCGTTGAACTTCATCCCCTATCGTGGCGAGGGCCCGGCGATGAACGACGTCGTCGCGGGGCAGATCGACAGCGCCTGCCTGCTCGCCCCCGCCGCGATACCGCAAATACAGGCCGGCACGATGCGCGGGCTGCTGATCGCCGGCACCACGCGCGGCGCCCAGGCACCCAATGTCCCGACCGCGGCCGAGGCCGGCGCGCCGGAGTTCATCTTCCAGGGCTGGAACGCCATCTTCGCGCCGCGCGGCACGCCGGAACCTGTGGTCCGCCGCCTGGCCGATGCGCTGAACCTCGCACTCGAGGACGCGGCCCTCCGCGCGCGCATCGAGGCGCTGGGCTCCATCCCCGCCGCGCCCGACCAGCGCGGTCCTGCCGCCCTGCAGCGCCTGGTGGAGGCGGAGGTGGCGCGCTGGGCCGTGGTGATCCGCGCCGCCGGCGTTACCCAGGAGTGAGCGGCGCCATGACCCGACACGGGAACACATCCATGCTCCGCCGGATCATCGTCATGCTCGCCGCCGGGCTGCTCGCCCTGCCGGCCGCGGCGCATGGCTGGGTGCCCGACCGGCCCGTGCGGATCATCGTGCCGTTTCCGCCGGGCGGCGCATCCGACCTGGTCGCACGCATCCTCGCCGACCGCGCGAGCCGCGGCACGCCCTACCCCTGGGTGGTCGAGAACCGGTCCGGCGCCAACGGCAATATCGGCATGGAGGCCGTGGCGCGCACCGCGCCCGATGGCTACACGCTGGGCCAATGCACGATCGGCAACTGCGCGATCAACCCCGCCATCTACGCGCGCATGCCCTACGTCATCGAACGCGACCTCGTGCCGGTGTACTGGAGCGGCAGCGTGATGAACGCGCTGGCCATCCACCCCTCGATCCCCGTCAACACGCTGCAGGAGTTCATCGGGTGGGCGCGGGCCAACCAAGGGCGGGTGAACTACGGCTCCTCGGGCTTCGGCTCCTCGAACCACCTGACGCCGGAACTGCTGAACGGCCGGTTGGGCCTGGGCCTGGTGCATGTGCCCTTCCGCGGCGGCGCGCCGGCGTTGCAGGCACTGCTCGCGAACCAGGTGCAGGTGATGATCGAGAACGTGCCCACGAAGATCGCCGCCATCCGCGCCGGCCTGATCCGCGCCATCGCGGTGACGGGGCGCGAGCGCGATCCCGCCCTGCCGGACGTCCCCACATTCGCCGAGGCCGGCGTGCCGGACATCGTCGTCGAGCCCTGGTTCGGCTTCATGGCGCCGGCCGGGACGCCGGTGGCTGCGGTCAACGGGCTCAACCGAATCTTGAACGAGGCGAACGCCGACGCCGAGGTGCAGCGACGCCTGCGCGACCTGGGCGTGCGGCCGGAGGGTGGGTCGGCGGAGCGCTTCGCCAGCCATGTGCGTGCCGAGGTCGCCCGCTGGCAGGAGGTGGTGGAGCGGAACAACATCGAGCGGTTGAATTGAACGTTGTGCGCGGCCGCTACCCGATGGACTTGCGCACTTCCTCGCGGATGTCGCCCATCAGCCGCGCCTTGAGGGCCGCGAACTCCACCGTGGTCTTCACCGTCCATTCGCGCGGATAGGGCAGCGGCACCACGACCTCGGACTTGATGCCGCCCGGTCGCGCCGACATCACCAGCACGCGCGAGGCGAGGAAGATCGCCTCGTCGATGTCGTGCGTGACGAACAGCACCGTCTTCCGGTCCGCCTGCCAGATCTCCAGCAGCAGCTCCTGCATCAGCTCCCGCGTCTGGTGATCCAGCGCGCCGAAGGGCTCGTCGAGCAGCAGGATCTCCGGATCGTTGGCCAGCGCGCGGGCCAGGGCGCAGCGCTGCTGCATCCCACCCGAAAGCTGCTTCGGCCAGTGATCCTCGAACCCGGCGAGCCCGGTGCGCGCGATGAAGCGCGCGACGATGGCGCGCTGCTCTGCCCTGGGCAGCCCGCGCTCGCGCAGCCCATAGGCGATGTTCTCGGCGACCGTCAGCCACGGGAACAGCGTGTAGGATTGGAACACCATCCCGCGTTCTGCCCCCGGCCCGCGAATGGGCGTGGCATCGAGCGCGAGGGTGCCGCCGCTCGGTGTATCGAGCCCGGCCACGATCCGCAGCAGCGTCGACTTCCCGCACCCCGACGGCCCCAGGATCGCCACGAATTCGCCCGGCGCGACGGTGAGGTCGGTGGGCCGCAGAGCCAGCGTCGGCGCGCCCTTTCCCTGCGCGGGGAAGCTGCGCGTCACGCCGTGGATGTGCAGCGTCTGCCGGCTCACGGCGCGCGGCGCCAGACATCGGCGCAGACCGGCGCATCGGCGTAGCAGATCCAGATCGCCACCCGATTGCCCGCGCGCCCCACCGCGCCCGGTGGATCATTCACTGGCGGCCCGTCATCGCCGCGCACATGCACCAGCGCCGGCGCCACGCCGAGCCGCACCAGCTCCGCCGCCACCGCCCGCGCGCGTGACTGCGCGAGGTCCCGTCCCTCCGGCGCCGGGCGCGAGGCGTCGGCGTAGCCCGCGGCGACATACCAACGCCCGTTCGGTGGGTCGGCCGCGATCGTCGCCAGCGTGGCGCGCGCGGCCGCGTCCAGCCGCGCGTGCCAGCCGTCGAAATACACCTGCCGCACGGGTGTCGGCGTCAACGCATCGGCTCCTTGCGCCAGGCCGAGCACCAGCAGCGCCGCGAGCCCCAGGCGCTTCACAATGCGGCCCAGGGGAACAGCGCCCGGTTCATCGCCTTGAACAGCATGTCCGTCACCAGCCCGATCACGCCGATCACCGCGATGCCGAAGATCATCTGCCCGGTATCGAGCAGCCTCTGGCTGTCCATGATCATGTGCCCGATGCCCGACTGCGCGCCGATCAGTTCCGCCACGATCACGTAGGTCCAGGCCCAGCCCAGCACCAGGCGCAGCGTTTCCATCACCTGCGGTGCCGCCGCCGGCACGATCACGCGGCGCACGATTCCCGCCGGGCGAGACCCCAGCGTGTACGCCGCCTCCACCAGATCCCGCCGCGTCGCACTCGCGATGACCGAGACCATGATGATCAGCTGGAACACGCTGCCGATGACGATGACGGACAGCTTCTGCTTCTCATCCACCCCCGCCCACAGGATCAGCAGCGGGATGAAGGCCGAGGCCGGCAGATAGCGTGCGAACGACACGAAGGGCTCGAAGAACGCCTCGACCGGCTTGAACGCCCCCATTGCCAGGCCGAGCGGCACCGCGATGACCGCCGCGATCAGGAAGCCGCCGACCACGCGGAACAGGGTGATGGCGATGTCGCCGGCAAAGCCGAATTCGGTGAAGAGCGACCAGCCCGCCACCAGCGTCTTGCCTGGGGAGGCGAGGAAGAGCGGGGGGACGTAGCCGCCATAGGTGGCCAAGGCCCAGGCGGCGATGAAGGCCGCGAAGAATGCCGCGCCCAGGAACAAGCGGGCGGCGCGAGATATGGGCTTGAGAGGGTGCATCGGTCGACAGATCGGGGGAAAGAATTCCCCCGAACCCTCATCTTCTATTTTTATCTATTGGTACGCGTTGGCAGCCCGCACCAATAAATCAAAAATAAAAGAATGGGGTCCGGGGAAATTCTTTTCCCCGGCCTTTCTTAGCCGATGAACGACGTGTTCAGCAGCGGCCCCAACGGCACATCCGCCCGCACCACCCCCGTCTCGCGCTGCACGGTGTGCGCCTTGGTCATGAACTCCGGCAGCCCCGCGCCCACGTATTCCCGGTTCTTCGCCTGATCCAGCCACTCGATATACTGTGCGCTGGCCTTGAAGGCCTCACCGGTCTGGTTCACGCGCCGGCCCATGATCTCGTAGGACCGGTCGGGCTCCGCCGCGATCATCGCCAGCGCGTCGTACCAGCTCTTCACCACCCGCCGCACGGCTTCGGGGTTCGCCGCGATGAAGGCCGGCTGGAAGGCCAGCGTGTCCACCACGCAGGCGTGGTCCACGGTGGTGGCTAGGATCTTTCCCGTCGCCCCCATCGCGCGCACCTGGCTCAGATAGGGCTCATAGGTGGAGCAGCCGTCGAACTGCCCGGCCACGAAAGCCTGGGCGGCCGGCTGCGGGGCGAGGGTGGCGGTGGAGACGTCGCGGATGCTCATCCCGTTCTCGCCCATCATGTAGGCGAGCACGAAATAGGGCGTGGTGCCGGCGCCATCGACCGCGATGGTCTTGCCGCGCAGATCGGCAAAGCCGCTGATGGCGGGACGCACCGCGATACCGTCACCGCCTCGCGAGCGATCCAGCACCAGCACCTGCTGCAGGGGCGCGGCCGAGGCCCACAGGATCATGGTGTCGACCGTGGTCACCACGCAGTTCAGCGCGCCGCCGACGAGCGCCAGGTTGCGCTCGCGCTGCGGGACGAAGCGGGTTTCGACCTCGATGCCGTTGGCGCGGAAGATCCCGGCGCCCTCGGCCAGGGTCAGCGGCGCGAAGCCCGTCCAGCCCGACATGCCGATCGTGATCTTCGGCAGCGCCTGGGCGCGCACGAGCGCGGGGGCGGCGAGGGCGCCGGCGGCGGCGCCGAGCATGGTCCTGCGAAGCATTGGCTGAGTCTCTCCCGGGCGGTTGCGCCGCTGAGCCTAGCGACGCCTCAAGCGCACGCAAGCGCCATGCCGCTCAGCCGGCGCGGCGTGCCGCGAGCATCCCGGCCAGCAGCTCCACATTCGCCATCGCCGCCCGCGCCTGCCGCGCCACCTCGGCCGGCGCCGCGACGCGCGCGCGCGCGACCAGTTCGCCCGGGGTGAAATTGGCGAAGTCGAGCGAGAGCGTCTCGGCGTCTGCGAGCGACGGCAGCCCATGGCGCATCAGGTAGCCGATCTTGGTGTCCGGCTTGCAGACCGGCACGATGGCGCAGCCGGCGAGTGCCGCGAAGATCACGCCATGGAAGCGCGAGGCGATGACCAGTCGTGCGGAGCCATACAGTGCCAGCGTCGCGCGCGTGCCGATATCGACCAGGCGCTGCACCCGCGCGCCGGTGATCTCGGCGACGCGCGCATAGAACGGCGCGTCATCGTCCGAATGCAGCGCCAGCAAGACCTCATGGGTCGTGGCGAGATGTCGCACCAGCGAGGCCACGCAATCCTCCAGCGTGCGACCATCGGCGGGGAGCGTCGTCTCGGTGAAGGCGCCGAAGGCGATGATCGCGAGCGGACGCTCCGCCAGCGGGATCGGCGACGGCGGGTCGGGGTCGAGCGCGGCGAGGGCGAAGGCGAGGTCCGCCGAAAGCCGCACCGGCCGCTCGGGGGCCAAGCCCTCCAGCACCGCCACATCCATCGGGTCGCGCGCGGTGATCACATCGGCATCGTGCAGCGCGCGCGCGAAGGCCGCCTGGCCGAGCGGTGTCGCGATGGATTGCGTGCCGACGCCCAGAACGGCGGTCGCCTTGCCCATCTCCCGCCCATAGCGCAGCGGTGCGGTGTAGTTGGCGACGTTCTCCACCTCCGGCGCGTCGCGGAAGCTGATGTCGTAGAAGATCCCGCCGCCGCCCACGATGACCAGCTCGGCCGCGTCGATCTCGGCGGCGAGTGCACCAGGTCCGAGCGCCCGCCAGCGCGTCATTCCCGCCCGCAACGCGATCTCGCCGGCGGCGACCGTTACCGCGTCATCGCCGATATTGCCGCAGCCATGCGCCGAGACGATCACCGCGAGGCCCGGCTCCGACGCCGCCGGGAGCAGGGTGCGATTGCGGGCGCTGTCCAACAGCGGGCCCAGATGCGCGAGCGCCCCGGGCGGCGCCGGCGGCGCCTGCTTCGCGAGCAGCACGTAGACCTCGTTCGCGGCGGCGACGGGCAGCCGCGCGATGGCGTTGGCCAGCACATGCCGGTCCAGGTGGTGCAGCAGGCCCTTGTGCAGCAGCAGCACGTCCGGCAGGGCCGGCAGCAGGTCGCGCAGCGCGAAATGCGGCAGGATCTCCGCGTGGGGCAACATGGTCGCGCAGACATGCGCCGCCATGGCCGGCACGCCGACCTGCCGCCCCGGCAGGCCGCGCATCGCCTCGAGCATGGTGGCCAGCTTGTCGTCGACCGCCGGGTGGCTGGCGTGTTCGCTGAGTTGCATCAATGACTTGCCAAGCAATTGCATCGTCTTGACCTCGTGCAGTGGGGTGCCGGGCGACGCTGGTATCGTCTCAGCCAGCAGAAAGGGTCTTGCTTTTGACGTGCATACCATGATTTGAATACACGCGATACGTGTATTCAAACCGCGTTCCGCACGTACCCCATTTTTCCCATGCCCCAGAACGGAGCCCCTATGGACGTCCTCCACATGGACCACGACACCGCCGCGACCATCGAGGCGCTGCGTCACGATGTCGCGCGGCTCGCCGCCCGGCTGGAGGATGTCGCCGGCGTGGTGACCGCCGGCTACCACGAGAACCTGTTCTGGCTGCGCCGCATCCACAACAGCAGCGCGATCTACCTGGGCGGGCACGTTGCGCTGACCCACCTCAGCAATGGCTGCCGCGCCTACATCGACACGCGCAGCAAGGATGTGGGCGTGCATATCCTCCAGACCGGCACCTGGGAGACGCCCTACACCGAGGCGTTCAAGTCGCTGCTGCGCCCCGGTGCCCGCGTGGTCGATGTGGGCGCGAATCTCGGCTGGTACGCGCTGGTCGCCGCCCCGATCGTCGGGCGCGAGGGCCGCGTCTATGCCGTGGAGCCGAACCCTGAGCTCGCGCGCATGGTCTACTGGTCGCTGCGGACCAACGGCTTCGGCGCCTTCTCCAAGGTGTTCGACGTGGCAGTCGGCGATGTGCCGGACGTGGTGGACCTGGTCTCCCGCCCGGACATGCCGGGCGGCGGCTACATCCGCCCCACCGTCCACGCCGTGGAGGACCCGGCGCCCAGCACCACCCGTGTGGCCTCCGTCCCGCTCGATACGCTGCTGGCCGAGGAAGCGGCCCCCATCGATGTGCTCAAGATGGATGTGGAGGGTTGGGAGGGCATGGCCCTGCGCGGGATGCGCGCGACGATGGACCGCTCACCGGGGCTGCGCATGCTGATCGAGTGGAGCACGCAGCAGGACGGCTCGCCGGCGCCGCGCCGCGAAATGGCGGAGACCCTGGAAGGGCGCGGCTACACGCCCCACCGAATCGACGGCCAAGGCAAGCTGATTCGTGCCGAATGGGGGGCGCTGCTGGAGGAAACGGCGCTGATCAACCTGGTGCTGCTGCCTGCCGGGGATGCGATGCTGGAGGGGTAAGCCAGCAAGCATGGGGGAAAAGAATTTCCCCCAGACCCCCAATCTTTTATTTTTATGAATTGGATGCACTGCAAAGGCAGTGCTTATGCATCGAGGCCAGTGCTACTTGGCGACGCGAACCAATTAACCAAAAAAGAAAGAATGGGGGTTTGGGGGAAATTCATTTCCCCCATGCTGTCGACCGAATCGATCTACCCCGCCTCAGGACGCGCGGCGTTGGCGGCCCTTCGCCTTCTTCGGATCATACCCACCGCCTCCAGGCCCCATCGGCTTGGGCTTCCACTCCGCCCGCCGGGCGGAATCGCGCCGGCTTCGCCCGGCGAGCTGCGGTTCCAGGCCCAGTTCCAGCGCTTCCAGCCGCTTGATTTCGTCGCGCAGGCGGGCGGCGGTTTCGAACTCCAATTCGGCGGCGGCGGCGCGCATCTTCTTCTCCATCTCGACGATGGCGCTGCGCAGGTCCTTCCCGACGAATTGCGCGGTGGCGTCGCCTTCGACCGCTTCGACGGTGACGTAGTCCTGTTCGTAGACGGACTGCATGACGTCTGCGATCTGGCGCTTGATGGAGGTGGGCGTGATGCCGTGCGCGTCGTTCCAGGCGATCTGTTTTTCGCGCCGGCGCGACGTCTCGCCGAGTGCCTTGACCATGCTGTCGGTCATGCGGTCGGCGTAGAGGATGACGCGGCCTTCGGCGTTGCGCGCGGCGCGGCCGATGGTCTGGATGAGGGAGGTGGTGGAGCGCAGGAAGCCTTCCTTGTCGGCATCGAGGATGGCAACAAGGGCGCATTCGGGAATGTCGAGGCCCTCGCGCAGCAGGTTGATGCCGACGAGCACGTCGAACACCCCGCGCCGAAGGTCGCGGATGATCTCGATGCGCTCCAGCGTGTCCACGTCGGAGTGCAGGTAGCGCACCTTGATGCCGGCCTCGGTCATGTAGTCGGTGAGGTCCTCGGCCATGCGCTTGGTCAGCACGGTGACCAGGATGCGCCCGCCCTGGGAGACGACGGTGCGGCATTCGGCGAGGAGGTCATCGACTTGCTTCTCTACCGGGCGAATCTCCGTCGGAGGGTCGATCAGCCCGGTCGGGCGGATCACCTGTTCGATGAAGGCGCCCCCGGTGCGCTCCATCTCCCACGCGCCGGGTGTCGCGCTGACGAACACCGTGGTCGGGCGGTACGCTTCCCACTCCTCGAACTTCAGCGGGCGGTTGTCGGTGCAGGATGGCAGGCGGAAGCCGAACTCGTTCAGCACGGTCTTGCGCGCGAAGTCGCCGCGATACATGCCGCCGATCTGCGGCACGGTGACGTGGCTTTCATCCACCACCAGCAGAGCGTTTTCCGGCAGGTATTCGAACAGCGTCGGCGGCGGCTCGCCGGGCTTCCGGCCGGTGAGATAGCGGGAGTAGTTCTCGATCCCCTTGCACACGCCGGTCGTCTCAAGCATCTCGATGTCGAAGGTCGTCCGCTGATCCAGCCGCTGCGCTTCCAGCAGCCGCCCCGCCGCGTGCAGCTCCTCCAGCCGCGCCTTCAGTTCCACCTTGATGTCCTTGATCGCCTGCTGCAGCGTGGGTCGCGGCGTCACGTAGTGGCTGTTCGCGTAGATGCTCACGCGCTCCAGCTCGCCGGTGATTTCTCCCGTCAGCGGGTCGAATTCGCGGATGGCCTCGATCTCGTCGCCAAACAGCGAGACGCGCCAGCCGCGATCCTCGAGGTGGGAGGGCCAGACATCCACCACCTCGCCGCGGATGCGGAAGGTGCCGCGCGCGAAGGCGGTGTCGTTGCGCCGGTATTGCTGCTCGACCAGGCCCTTCACCAGCAGGTCGCGCTCGATGCGCCCGCCGCGCTCAAGCTTAACCACCATGCGGCCATAGGTCTCGACCGAGCCGATGCCGTAGATGCAGGAGACGGAGGCGACGATGATGACATCGTTGCGCTCCAGCAGCGCCTGCGTCGCGGAGTGCCGCATGCGGTCGATCTGCTCATTGATCTGCGAATCTTTTTCGATGTAGGTGTCGGTCCGCGGCACATAGGCCTCGGGCTGGAAGTAGTCGTAGTAGCTGACGAAATACTCCACGGCATTTTCGGGGAAAAAGGACTTCATTTCCCCATAGAGCTGCGCCGCCAGCGTCTTGTTGGGCGCGAGGATCAGCGTCGGCCGCTGCACCGCCTCGATCACCTTGGCCATGGTGAAGGTCTTGCCCGATCCCGTGACGCCGAGCAGCACCTGGTCTCGCTCCCCCTGAGCAAGCCCCGCAAGCAGGTCGCGGATCGCGGCCGGCTGGTCGCCATTGGGCTCGAAGGGGGAAGTGACGGTCAGCCGGCGCTCAAGCGCGGGTGCCGGGCGCTTGGCGGGAAAGAAGGTCACCGGCGAGAGGATGTTCATGCGCGTGAAATTAGGGTGTCGGAGCCTGGGATCAAAGCCCCAAGGGTTGGCGGGGCGCGCGCCGCCCGGCATGATCCGCCGCCGAAAGAAACCGGGGGATGCCATGAAGCGCGCACTGCTGTTCCTGACCTTGCCGATCCTGGCGTTCGCCGGCTGCTCCTCGCCGCCGCCGCCCTGGGCGTTCAACTGCCCGACACCCAACACGCTGGTGCGCTATGACGATACTCGGTCTATCCGCGCGGTGCGCCGCGACGGCAATGCCTGCATCTACAACGACGCTGCCAATGTCGAGCGCCGCTTCGTCTGGGGCATGATCGAAGAGGGCGGGCTGGAAGGCCGCGGCCACCTGGCCGGCCTCGACGGCTTCTTCCCTGCAGCGCCGGCCTCCCAGGGGCAGTACACGGCCACCGTCGTCTCCGAAGGCAGCGGCATCCGCTATGATTTCCCGACCATGTGGAACGTGGCGCAGGTGCTGGAATCGGTCACAACACCGGCCGGCACCTTCCAGGCGACGGTTCTGGTGCGAAGGGTGCGCGCCTCGCCGCCCAACGACCAGATGTTCGTGGTGCGCTATTGGATCGACCGGGTCAGCAATGTCGTGGTCAAGCGAACCGTCGAGGCGGAACGCGGCAACACCCTGCTGCGCTCCTACCAGGCGACCGCGCTGGAGCGCCCTGCGACGCCCACGCCCCGGCAGCAGTAGTCGAGGCGAAGCCTCGGCCCGCCCCGCGGGCGGCAAGGCCGAAAGGCCGCTAGCGCGGCGAGCCAAGCCGCGGAAGGCGGCGCCCGGCGCTTGCCGCTAATGAAGCAGCATCGGCTCCATCTCGTGCTCGATGATGGCGGCGATCGCGAGCCGCGCATCCGGCGCGGCGCCGATCGGCGTGCCGTCGGCGGCGTGGATCGCGACCGCCGCGGCCCCGTTGACCATCATCGGGCGGATATAAGCGATCTGCTCGGTCCCGAACCGCGCCCAGTCGCGCAGCGAGATCTGGCGGATGTCGAAGGCGGCGTCGTCCTTGGTCTGCATGGCGATAAACTCCCTGCGGTGCGCCCGGATGGGCCGCACCTGAAAAGATTCAGTCCTGATCGCGGCGTTTGGTTTCAATCGCCTGCCGCGTGGGCGCGGCACCCGCCTTGGTGATGTGGATCGTCTTCACCCGCACCTCGGGCTGCGGACGCTGCAACTCGACATGCAGCAAACCATTGTCGAGCCAAGCCCCCTCGACATCGATGCCCTCTGCCAGAACGAAGGCCCGCTGGAACTGACGCGCCGCGATGCCGCGATGAATGAACACCCGGCCCTCGGAATCATCCTTCTGCTTGCCGCGGATCACCAGCTGGTTGTCCTCCTGCGTGATCTGGAGGTCATCCATCGAGAAGCCCGCGACGGCGAGCGTGATACGCAGCCGGTTATCTCCGGTCTGCTCGATATTGTAGGGGGGATAGCCTTCCGAATTCTTGGCGACGCGGTCGAGCATCTGCTCGAGGTGGTCAAACCCCAGGAACAACGGAGAGCCGAACAGGTTGGAACGAGACATAACGCGCAAGTGCCTCCTCGATGGAGCGAAGCGGCCGGAACCCGAAGCATTCCGGCCCGCCTGATTTTGGCCGCCCCAGGCGCCGTTGCAAGGGGGCGCGCGCGGCGCTAATGGCCCATCACCATGTCAGATGCCGAAAAACTTCCCATCCTGCTCGTTCCCGACGCTCGTCTGCGGCAGAAATCGCGCCCCGTGGCCCAGAGCGACGCGGCCTCGGTGCGCCCGCTGATCGAGCGCATGTTCCACACCATGTACGAGGCGCCCGGCATCGGCCTGGCCGCCCCGCAGGTGGGCAGTCTGCTGCGTGTGGTCGTCATCGACCTCCAGCGCGACGAAACCCGCACTCCCCTCGCGCTCATCAACCCCGAAATCGTGGCGGCGAGCCCCGAGCTCGCCACCCGCGAGGAAGGCTGCCTCTCCCTGCCCGGCCAGTACGCGGACGTCACCCGCCCGGCACGGGTGCGCGTGCGATACCTCGACGACACCGGCGCCAAGAAGGAGGTGGAGGGCGAGGACCTGCTCGCCGCCTGCCTGCAGCACGAGATCGACCACCTCGATGGGGTGCTGTTCGTGGACCACATCAGCGTACTGAAGCGGAACATGCTGCTGCGGAAGCTGGCCAAGGAACTGAAGCTCAAAGCGCGGGAGTAAAGATTGGGGGAAAAGAATTTCCCCCAAACCCCCAATCTTTTATTTTTATCTATTGGTGCTGTCTGTGGGCTCAGCACCAAAAAATCAAAGATAAAAAGAATGAGGTCCGGGGAAATTCCTTTCCCCGGCCTTCTTGAAAGGCCCACCATGCTCCGCCTCGCCTTCATGGGCAGTCCCGATTTCGCCGTGCCAGCGCTCCGCGCGCTGCATGCCGCGCATCAGGTCGTCGCCGTCTACTGCCAGCCGCCTCGCCCGGCCGGGCGAGGGCAGCGCGAGACCTCATGCCCCGTCCATCGCGCCGCTTTGGAGCTTGGCCTCACCGTGCGCACGCCCGCGCGGGTGAAGCGTGATCCCGCGGAGCATGCGGGCTTCGCGGCGCTTGGTCTCGATGTCGCCGTGGTCGCCGCCTATGGCCTCATCCTGCCGCCGGCGATGCTGGAGGCGCCACGGCGTGGCTGCCTCAACATCCACGCCTCGCTGCTGCCGCGCTGGCGCGGGGCGAGCCCGATCCAGTCCGCGATCCTCGCGGGCGATGCGGAGAGCGGCGTGACGATCATGCGCATGGAGGAGGGGCTGGACACCGGGCCCATGCTGCTGCGCGAAGCCGTCCCGATCACGCCGCGCATGACGGCCGGCGCGCTGCATGATGCGCTGGCGCCGGTGGGCGCGCGCCTGGTGCTGCGCGCTCTGGACGAGGATCCGGCGTCCATCACGCAGCCGGAGGACGGCGTGACCTACGCGCCGAAGATCACGCGCGAGGATGGGCGCATCGACTGGCGCCAGGACGCTGTGACACTCGACCGGCGCATCCGCGCGCTACCCTGCTTCTTCACCCATGGCGCGGAAACGCTGCGGCTGCTGGAGGCCGAGCCGGCGGAGGGCGAGGGTCCGCCGGGCGCCATCCTCGACACCCAGCCGCGCATCGCATGCGGCACCGGCGCACTGCGCCTGCTGCGGTTGCAGCGCGCGGGGGGCAAGCCGCTGCCGGCTACCGATTTTCTTCGTGGCTACAAGCTGCCGCCTGGCGAGACCCTGCCCTGATGCCGCGCTACGCGCTCATGGTGGAATATGACGGCGCCCCCTTCCATGGCTGGCAGCGTCAGGCCGATGGCCTGCCCTCCGTCCAGCAGGTCATCGAGGAAGCGGCTGCGCATCTCAACGCCGGCGTGGTGCCGGTGGTGGGCGCGGCGGGCCGCACCGATGCCGGCGTGCATGCCGAGGCCCAGGTGGCCGAACTCGACCTCGAGGCTGACTACGCGCCCGAACGCGTGCGCGAGGCGCTGAACTTCCACACCCGCCCGCACCCCGTCTCCATCCTGCGTGCTGCGCGCGCGCCGGAGGATTGGTCGGCGCGGTTTGCCTGCATCGGGCGCGCCTATCGCTACCGCATCCTCAACCGCCGTCCGCGTCCGGCGCTGGAGGCGGGGCGCGTGTGGCACGTGCAGGCGCGCCTCGATGCAGATGCGATGCATGAAGCGGCGCAGATGCTGCTCGGCAAGCATGATTTCTCCGCCTATCGCGCGGCGTCGTGCCAGGCGAAGGATGCGCTGCGCACGCTCGATCGGCTGGACGTGTCGCGCTATGCCGATGCCGTGGAGTTCCATGTCGAGGCGCGCAGCTTCCTGCATCACCAGGTGCGCAACCTGGTCGGCACGCTGGTGCAGGTGGGGCAGGGCAAGCGCCCCATAACCTGGCCGCGCAGCGTGCTCGACAGCCGCGACCGCGCGCGCGCCGGACAGACGGCACCGCCGGAGGGGCTGACCTTCCTCGCCGCCCGCTACGCGGAGCCGCTGGACTGGGTGTAGGTTGCCGCCAAAGACGCAACGGGAGCCACGCCATGATGATCCGCCGCAATCTTCTCGCCTTCGCCGGCCTGCTCGCCGCCGTGCCCGCCTTCGCGCAGGCACCGCTTTCGGCGGCCGCGCGGGCGGAACTCGCACCCACCGGCACGCTCCGGGCGGCGATCAACTTCGGCAACACCGTGCTGGTGCAGCGCGGCCCGACCGAGAACGACCCGCGCGGCGTCTCGCCTGCGCTGGCGCGTGCGCTGGCCGCGCGCCTCGGCGTGCCGCTGACCATCGTGCCCTTCGACGCCGCGGGCCGCGTGACCGAGGCGAACCGCGCGAGCGGCGGTACTGCCTGGGACATCGCCTTCCTCGCGGTCGACCCGGTGCGCGGGGAGGGCATGGCCTTCACCGCGCCCTATGTGGTGATCGAGGGCATCTACGCCGTGCCCGCGACGTCGGCCATCCGCAGCAATGAGGATGTGGACCGCGCGGGCGTGCGCATCGCGGTCGGCCGTGGCAGCGCCTACGACCTGTTCCTCACTCGCGCGATCCGCAACGCGACGCTGGTGCGCACCGACACCTCCGAGCGTGCCATTACCGAATTCGCGGCAGGCGGGATGGACGTGATCGCCGGCGTCGGCCAGCCGATCCGCGAATTCGCGGCCACGCGCCCGGATATGCGCGTTCTGCCGGGCCGCTTCATGGTGATCGAGCAGGCGATGGCGGTACCGCGCGGCCGCGACGCTGCCCTCGCCGCGCTGCGCGATTTCGTGGAGGAAGCAAAGGCCTCCGGCTTCGTCGCCCGCGCCCTGGCCGAGAGCAACCAGCCGGATGCGGCGGTGGCACCGCTGGCGCGGTAAAACGGCCTATCCTTCGAGCACGTTCGTCTTGAACTCGGCAGGCGAGGTGATCTCGATCAACTCCAGATCATCGGAATGCGCGATCTCGCGGTGCCGCACATGCGGCGCCTGATGGACGCAATCGCCCGGCCGCAGCTCGACCTCGCCGATATCCTCGTATTCGAAGCGCACCCAGCCCTTGAGGATATAGACCATCTGGAAGTCCAGCTCGTGATTGTGCCAGTTGGGCTTGGCACCCTCGCCGGGCACCGCCTTGATGACATGGGCGCCGAAGCTGCCCTTGGTCGCCTCGCGGATGCCGAGGTCGCGATAGGCAAAGAAGGCGCGCAGCCCCGCGTCGAATTCGGCGCCCTCGCCGCGGCGGAGCGTGGTGCGGGCCGGTGTGTCCAGCATGGTCGTATCCTCCCTGTTCAGCTCATGGGCACGGCAAGGTATTTGGCGTAGCCGGGGCGTGCGGCGAGCCGCTCATGCCAGGCCTCGAAGGCCGGCATCGGCGGCCGTTCGATCGGCAGCGCGAACCAACGGTGCAAGTAGGGGCCGAGCGCGATGTCCGCGATGGTGAGGTCATCGCCCGCGACGAAGGCGTGCTTCGCAACGCGCGCGTCGACCATGCGCCACAGCGCTTCCGCCCGGTCGCGCGCGGCGTTCGTCGCGGCTGCGTCGCGCTTCTCCTCGGGCGTGCGGACGTAGTTGAAGAAGATGGTCACCATCGGCGCGTTGATGGAGGCGAGCTGCCAATCCATCCAGCGGTCCACATCGGCGCGTGCGCGCGGTTCGGAGGGGTGCAAGGCCGTGCCCGGCGCGCGCGTGGCGCAGAGATAGCGCAGGATGGAATTGCTCTCCCACAGGGAGAAGCCGTCGGGCTCCACGATGGTGGGGATCGTGGCATTGGGGTTCATTGCCAGGTAGTCGGGGTCCTTGGTGCGGCCAAAGGCGCCGCCGGCGTCGATCCGCTCGAAGGGCAGGCCCAGCTCCTCGCACAGCCAGAGCACCTTCATCACGTTGCTCGACGTGGTTCGGCCCCAGATGGTGATCGGTGTCATGCACGTTCCCCCAGTTCCTCCCGAGGCTACGCCCGGGGCGCGGCGCGGGTCCAGTTGCGGCGAAGCGCATTCGGCGCGATCTAGGCGCCATGCCGATCCTGCTCGCCGTCCTCGCCGCCGCCGCACCCCTGTTTGCCATGGCGAGCGAATCCTGGGGGCTCGCGCCCTGCGCGCTGTGCCTGTGGCAGCGCTGGCCCTATTGGGTCGCGGTAGTGCTGGCGGTGCTGGCGGCGCTCATTCCCCGGGCGCGGACGCCGCTGCTGGCCGGGGCGATCCTCGCGATCCTGGCCTCCGGCGCGATCGGGGTGCTGCATGCGGGGGTGGAGTTCGGCTGGTGGCCCTCTCCCTTGCCCTCCTGCCGCGCCGCCAATGCCGGCGTCGCGGGGGCGAGCGTCGAGGACCTGCTGCGCAACATGGCCCGCACCCCGGACAAGCCGTGCGACGAGCCCACCTTCCTCATCCCCGGCCTGCCGGTCTCGATGGCGGCGATGAATGTGCTCTACGCCCTTGCCCTGGCCGCCTTCGGGGCGACATTCCTGCGCAAAGGAGCCCGCCCATGACCCGTCCCCCGCTGCCTGGCGACCCGACCCCGCGCGAGGCCATTGCGCGCATGATCCGCGTGGACCATGCCGGCGAATACGGCGCCCAGCGCATCTACCAGGGCCAGCTGGCGGTGCTGAAGGGCACGAAGCACGAGCCGGTGCTGCGCCACATGCAGGCGCAGGAGCAGGTCCACCTGGACACCTTCGCGAAGCTGATCGCCGAACGCCGGGTGCGCCCGACCGCCATGCTCCCGCTCTGGCATGTCGCCGGCTTCGCGCTGGGTGCCGCGACCGCGCTGCTCGGCGCGCGGGGTGCGATGGCCTGCACCGTCGCCGTCGAGGAAGCGATCGACGAGCACTATCGCGACCAGCAGGCCGAACTGGGCGACGAGGAAGCACCGCTGCGCGACACCATTGAGCGCTTCCGCCAGGAGGAGCTGGAACACCGCGACATCGGCCTGGAGAACGAGGCTGAACTCGCCCCCGCCTATCGCCCGCTGTACGCCGTGATCAAGGCCGGCTGCAAGATCGCGATCAAGATCAGCGAGCGGGTTTGATGGCCCTGCCGCTTCCCATTGCCGATGAAGCGCTGACGGCCACGCTGCGCGACTGGCTGGACCGGTTCTCCACGCATGTGCGTGCGGTGAACTACGCCGCCGCGCGCCCCTTCTGGCACGAGGACATCGTGATCTTCGGCACCTTCCAGGAGCTGGTGCGCAGCCGGGCCGCCTGGCAGGCGACGCAATGGGACAATGTCTGGCCGCGCACCGCGGATTTCGCCTTCGACCTGGCGAACACGCTGATCATGGCATCGCCCGATGGGGCGCTCGCGATCGCCATCGCACCCTGGACCAGCACCGGCTTCGCGCAGGACGGCACGCCGTTCCCGCGCCCTGGGCGCGCCACCATCACGCTGGCGAAGGAGGCAGACGGCACCTGGCTCGGCGTGCATTCGCACATGTCGCTCGGCAAGGGCGTGCCGCAGGACAGTTTTGGGACGCGCCCCGTCACCGCGCCCTAGTCGGCGAGTTCGCGCATCACGCGGATCAGGTCCGACTTACCCTCGAACCCGATGCCCGGAAGTTCCGGCATGGTTATGTGGCCGGCCTCCACGCGCACGCCGTCCGGGAAGCCGCCATAGGGCTGGAACAGATCCGGGTAGCTTTCATTGCCGCCGAGGCCCAGGCCGGCGGCGATGTTGAGCGACATCTGGTGCCCGCCATGCGGGATGCAGCGCGTGGGTGACCAGCCGGAGTCGCGCAGCATCGCGAGCGTGCGCAGGTATTCCACCAGCCCGTAGGAGAGCGCGCAGTCGAATTGCAGCCAGTCACGATCGGGACGCATGCCGCCATGGCGGATGAGGTTGCGCGCATCCTGCATGGAGAACAGGTTCTCGCCTGTCGCCATCGGGTTGGCATAATGCTCGGCGAGGGCGGCCTGCAGCGCGTAGTCCAGGGGGTCGCCGGCTTCCTCGTACCAGAACAGGTGGTAGGGCATCAGCGCCTTGGCGTAGGCGATGGCGGTCGGCAGGTCGAAGCGGCCATTCGCATCCACCGCGAGGCGGCAGCCCGGCGGCAGCATGCGCAGAACCGCCTCGATGCGTGCGCAATCCTCGGCGAGGGTGGCGCCGCCGATCTTCATCTTCACCACCGTGTAGCCGCGGTCGAGGTAGCTGCGCATCTCGTCCGTCAGCCCCTCCAACCCCTTGCCCGGGTAGTAGTAGCCGCCCGCCGCATAGACGAAGACGCGCGGATCGGCGGCCACACCATGCCGCTCCGCGAGCAGCCGGAACAGCGGCTTGCCCTCGATCTTCGCCACCGCGTCCCACACCGCCATGTCGATGGTACCCATCGCCACGGAGCGCTCGCCATGCCCGCCCGGCTTCTCGTTGCGGAACATCGTGGCCCAGATTCTTTCGGGGTCGAGATTGTCGCCCTCCGCATTCAGCAGCGACGCCGCGTCGGCCTCCGCGATGCGCGGCAGGAAGCGTTCGCGCATCAGCGCGCCCTGGCCGTAGCGCCCGTTGGAATTGAACCCGTAGCCCACCACGCGGCGACCGTCGCGCACCGCATCGGTCACCACCGCGACCAGGCTCAGCGTCATCTTGGAGAAATCGATATAGGCGTTGGCGATGGGAGAGGCGATCGGCTTCGTCACCTCGCGGACTTCCAGGATACGGACGGACACGGTGGTCACTCCTTGCGTTCGTGTAGCGCGCGCCAGCCGATGTCGCGGCGGCAGAACCCCTCGGGCCAGTCGATGGCGTCGATCGCGGCATAGGCGGCGTCACGCGCATCGTGCAGCGTCGCTCCGCTGCCCTGTACGGCGAGCACCCGGCCGCCATTGGCCAGCATCTCACCGCCCTGGGCCACCGTGCCGGCGTGGAAGATGCGCACGCCGGGCTGCCGCGCCGCGACGGGCAGGCCATGGATGACGCTTCCCTTGCCATAGGCGCCGGGGTAGCCGCGCGTCGCCATCACCACCACCATCGAATGATCCTCGCGCCAGGATAGCCGCGTCTGCGCCAGCCCGCCGGTCGCGGCCGCGTGCAGTGCCTCAAGCAGGTCCGAGGCGAGGCGCGGGATCAGCGCCTCGCATTCCGGGTCGCCGAAGCGGACATTGTATTCGATCAGCTTCGGCCCAGCGGGCGTCAGCATCAGCCCCGCGAACAGCACGCCGCGGAAGGGCGCGCCGCGCCGCGCCATCTCGGCGAGTGTTGGTTCGATGAAGCGCGCCATCACCTCGTCACGCACCGCATCGGTGAACGCTGGCGCGGGCGAATAGGCGCCCATTCCGCCAGTGTTTGGGCCCTGGTCGCCGTCGAAGGCGCGCTTGTGGTCCTGCGCCGCGCCGAAGGCCAGGGCGTGGGTGCCGTCGCACAATGCGAAGAAGGACACCTCCTCCCCCACCAGGCATTCCTCGATCACCACCGCCGCGCCGGCCGGGCCATGGATGCGATCTTCCATGATGTCGGCGATGGCGGCCTCCGCCTCCGCGATGGAGGCCGCGACCACCACGCCCTTGCCGGCGGCAAGGCCATCGGCCTTCACCACGATCGGCGCGCCTTGCGTCCGCACGTAGTCCCGCGCTGCTCCTGCATCCTCGAAGCGCGCCCAGGCCGCGGTCGGCACGCCGGCGGCATCCGCCACCTGCTTGGTGAAGGTCTTGCTGCCTTCGAGCTGGGCCGCCGCCGCACTCGGGCCGAAGCAGGCGATGCCCGCTTCGGCGCAGGCATCGGCGAGACCCAGCGTCAGCGGCGCCTCGGGCCCCACCACCATCAGGTCGATGGCATTGGCGCGCGCGAAGGCGACCAGCCCGGCCACGTCCTCGGCGGCGATGGGGATGCATTCGGCGAGCGTGGCGATGCCCGCATTGCCCGGCGCGCAGAAAAGCTTTCGCAGAAGGGGCGATGCCGCGATCCCGCTGGCGAGTGCGTGTTCGCGCCCGCCGCCGCCGACCAGCAAGACCCGCATCGCACCGCACCCCCTGCCACCTGTCGCGCTCCTAGCATAGCATGCCGTCATGGACACCCCGACCACGACGAACATTCCCGAATACGCGGTCTCCGACCTCAACCAGGCGATCAAGCGCACGCTGGAGGGCAGCTTCGGCCGCGTGCGGGTGAAGGGCGAGATCACCGAGCTGAAGCGGCACACCTCCGGCCATGTGTACCTGGCACTCAAGGACGAGACCGCGAAGATCGAGGCGGTGATCTGGAAGGGCACGGTGCGCAGCCTGGGCACGCAGCCGGAGAACGGCGCGGAGGTCATCGCGACCGGCAAGCTCACCACCTATGCGGACCGGTCGAAGTACCAGCTCATCATCGACAAGCTGGAATATGCCGGTGCCGGCGCGCTGCTCGCGCGCATCGAGGCGCTGCGCCAGAAGCTGGTCGGCGAGGGGCTGTTCGCGGCCGAGCGCAAGCGCGCGCTGCCGCGCCTGCCGCTGGTGGTGGGCGTGGTGACGTCGGCCTCGGGCGCGGTGATCCAGGATATCCGCACCACCATCCTGCGGCGGTTTCCGCGGCACATCCTGATCTGGCCGGTTGCGGTGCAGGGGGCGGGCAGCGCCGAGCAGATCGCGCGCGCCATCGCGGGGTTTTCCGCGATCCCGCTGGGCGGGCGGATCCCCCGCCCGGATGTGGTGATCGTCGCACGCGGCGGCGGCAGCCTCGAGGACCTGATGGCGTTCAACGAGGAGGTGGTGGTGCGCGCGGCGGCGGCCTCGCTGATCCCGCTGATCTCGGCGGTGGGGCATGAGACGGACACGACGCTGATCGATTTCGCCTCCGACCGCCGCGCGCCGACGCCGACTGCTGCCGCCGAATTGGCGGTGCCGGCGCGGGCAGACCTGATGGCGGATCTCGCCCAGACTGGCGCGCGCCTGCAGGCGACGGCGCGGCGCGTGCTGAACGATGCACGGATGGTGTTGTTGCGCGTGGAGCGGCGCCTGCCGGATGTCCCGGGGCGGATCGAGCAGGCCCGGCTGCGCCTGGATGATTATGGGGAGAGGTTGCCACGCGGCGTGGTGGCGCTGGTGGCGCGGAGGCGCGAGCGGCTGGCGGCGCTGCGGGTGCCGCATCCGCGCGAGGCGATCGTGGCGCGGCGTCGGCACCTGGTCTCGCTCATCGCACAGGGAAATTCCGGCATGGCGCAGACGCTCGCCGCCAAGCGCGATGCGCGCGCGCTGGCGCGGTTCAGCGTCGCGCCGGTCGACGGCATGCTGCGCCAGCGCCGCACGGCGCTCGAGGGTCTTTGGGCGCGGCTGGAGAGCGCGTCCTACCAGGCCGTCCTCGCGCGTGGTTTTGTGCTCGTGCGCGATGCGGAGGGTGCGCCGCTCACGCGCGCGGAAGCGATGAGGCCGGCGCAGAAGATCACCCTGGTGTTCGGCGACGGCGAGGTGGGCGCGACCACGGAAGGCGCGAAGCCACGTCGCGCGAAGCCCGGGACCGAGCAGGGGGCGCTGCTGTGAAGCGCCGCATCCTGCTCGCGGCCCCCGCGCTGTTGCTGGCGCATCGCGCATCCGCCACGCAGAGCTTCCTCCAGCAGGGCGGCCTGGTCGTCGGCCGTGTCGCCCCCGGCACCCGGCTCACGCTCGATGGTCGCGCGCTGCGTGTCTCGCCCGCCGGCGACTACGCCTTCGGCTTCGGCCGCGACCATGGCGAGAGCGCGGTGCTGAGCACCAACGGGCGCGAGGAACGCCTCACCGTCGCGCGGCGTCCATGGAGCGTGCAGGCGATCTCCGGCCTCCCGCCGGCGCAGGTGACGCCCGATGCGGCCGCGCTCGCGCGCATCAATGCGGAGCGCGAGCAGCTCGGCCGGGCGCGCGCAACCGACTCCACGCTCACCGGCTTCACCGAGACGTTCGCGCGCCCGGCCGAGGGGCGGATCAGCGGCGTCTTCGGCAGCCAGCGGGTGCTGAACGGGCAGCCGCGGCAGCCGCATTTCGGGTTTGACATCGCGGCACCCACCGGATCCCCGCTGCTCGCGGCGGCGTCGGGACGGGTGGTGCTGTCGCAGAGCTTCTTCTTCTTCGGCGAGCTGCTGGTGGTCGACCACGGTCATGGGATCAACACCCTCTATGCGCATCTGTCGCGGCGGGACGTGGCGGAGGGGGATGTGGTGGCACGGGGCCAGCGGATGGGGGCGACGGGCGCGACGGGGCGGGTGACCGGCCCGCACCTGCATTTCTCGCTGTCGTGGTTTCAGGTCTGGCTGGATCCGCAGCCGGTGCTGGGGCTGTGAAAGCTTGTCCCCAGGGCCGGATCACGATATAGGAAGAAAATCCAAACCGCGGATTACGTCCGAAAGACGCGCGAGGCAGGTAAGCAAAGCCGAAAAGCGGAATACCTTACGGGAGAGCCTATCGGATCAAGGGCTTGGCTCGAAGCCATCGGTAAGGCCGTCAGGCCTCGCGACGATCAGCGCCAAGGGCGCGGCACCTTGAAGGGCAGCATCGCGAACATCGCCGGCGAGCGGAACCGGTCGAGCGAGAGGCTCTCATGCACCGCCGTCGCTTCCTGCCCCAGCAGATGGGTGCGGATGACCGAGCGCGAATAGAAGGGCGTGTCCTCCAGCGTGCGGACCACCTGCGCGTCGCCGTTCTCGGCGCGGGTGGGGCGGGGAATGCGCCACAGGGTTCGTGGCAGGTCCACCGGGGTTGGTGGTTCGATATCCTCGACCGCGCCGTCATTGCCGATGCGCAGCGCCAGGGATTGGCGGGAGCCATCGCGGCGCTCGGCATTGTAGAGCACGGCGGAGGCGTCGCGCATCGGCGCGCGGCACCAGTCCCATTGGACGAAATCCTGCTCCAGCGGGGCGCTGCCCTCGTTGGTGTCGAAATACGCCGGGCCGGACCAGCTCAGCGCAGGGGAGGACAGCGCTACCTCGACTCGGGAGCGTGCCGCGATCGGGAACCACCGGTGCCGGCCATCGGCGTCGAGCTGGAAAGCGCGGGTGGACAGCGCCTGCGGGCGCAGGGTGACGGTGCCCGAGAGGCGCGAGGGGATGGGCGCGGTGGTCTCCTCGATGGTGATGGTCAGGGATTCGCCATCCCAGTCGAGCCGGCTGGGGCCGATCGCCAGGTGGTCGGCGCCGCGGTCCAGGGCGGGGCGGCGGCGGTCCGTCATCGCCCAGCGATGCGGGCGGCCGTAGAGGGCGACGTTGAGGCAGACATGGTTTTCCGGGTCGCCGCCGGTGCCGCCCCCGACGCGGCGGGCCAGCGCATACCATGGGGAAAACACCGTGCCGATGAAGGCGATGATGGTGATGCCATGGGCGCCGTCGTCGCTCAACGCGTCGACATACCACCAGGCATAGCCGCGCTTGGGGACGGGGCGGTCGAATTCCCAACCTCTCATGGGCGATCCTCGAGTGCGGCGGCGGCGGCGAGACGGCCGGACAGGGCTGCCATCGCGACGCCGGCGCCGGGGTGTGTGCCGCCGCCGGCGAGCAGGAAACCGGGCAGTGCGGTGCGGGCGCCGGGCCGCTGGAAGGTGGCCTGCCAGCCATGCACCGCCTGGCCGTAGAGCGCGCCGCCGGTCCCTGGATAACGGCGCGCGAAATCGGCGGGGGTGGTGATTCGGGCCTGTTCGGGCGTCGCGTCGAGGTCGAGGCCGCATGCGCGCAGGCGGGCGAAGGCGGCGTCTCCGCAGGCGGCGATGGCGGCAGCGTCGAGCGGGCGCTGATCCTCCCGCGCGGGGGCGCTGACCAAAGCCAGCAGGCGCTCGGGGCCGTCGGGTGCGGCGCCGGAATCGTCGCGATCCGGGGCGGAGAGATGCACGCTGGAGATCGCGGGCAGCCGGCCGCGGTGATGGATCTGCGCGAATTCGGCAGTGGGGTCTGGGGCGAGGAACACGCTCTCGCGCGCCAGGGGAAAGCCGGAGGTGCGGGTGTGCATGGCCCAGGTGATGGCGGAGAAGGAGCGCCGATTGGCGGGCAGGGCAGGGACGGCGCGGGCGGCCGCGTCCCCCAGCCGCCCGGCACCGATCGCGGCAGCATCGGCATTGGCGATGACGGCGTCAGCGGCAATCTGCTCGCCCCCGGCCAGGACCACGCCGGCGGCGCGCCCCTGCTCGACGCGGATATCGGTCACCTCGGCGCCGTAGCGAAGTGTCGCGCCGGCCTCGGCGGCAAGGGCGGCCATCGCCTCGACCAGCCGCATGATGCCGCCGCGGATGCGCCAGACGCCCTGCCGCTCGACATCGGCCACCAGCATCAGCGTGGCGGGTGCCAAAAGCGGCGAGGAGCCAACATAGCTGGCGTAGCGGGCGAAGAGCTGGCGCAGGCGAGGATCGGCGAAGTGGTCGCCCAAAGCGTCCCACAGCGTGGCGAAGGGCGAGGTTGCGAGCAGGCGCGTCACGCCTGCCTTGGCCATGAGCCCCATCGCGGTCGGGCGCTGTGCGCGGATGTAGTGCTGCTCCAGCGCCGCATAGGTGCGCCGGGCGCGCTCGACGAAGACGAGATAGCCGCGCGCCTCGGCCGGGCCGGCGAAGGCGCCGATTGCGTCGGCCGAGGCCTTGGGGTCTGCGAACAGGTCCAGATGGGCGCCGGGTCCCCAGCTGTGGCGGGCGAGCAGTGCTGCCGGCTCCAGCGTGACATGCGCGTCGAGGCTGCTGCCGGCCTCGTCGAACAGTGCGTCGAACACCCAGCGCAGGGTGATCGCCGAAGCGCCGGAGTCGAGCGTCGCGGTCGGCAAGCGAGTTTCGCTGACCTTGCCGCCTGGGCCGGGCGCACTCTCAAGCAGGGTCACCGCGACGCCGCGCCCGGCAAGGTCGATGGCGGCGGCGAGCCCACCCATGCCGGCGCCGATGATCGCGATGGTTTTCGGGTGCCACGGCATGGGCGAGATAAGGGCGAGCGCGCCAAAACTGTCAAGAATGTTAGACAGATTGTTGGAGGCGCCCTGTGCAACTGGTTGATATGATTGGCTCGATAGCGGTAACCGGTATGACACGCAAAGTGTCTAATTCAGATGACAGTCATGATGGGCGTTGCTAGCCTATCCCTCCAAGCGCGAGGGGAGGCTCCCGGAATGGACGCAGCGAAACGCATCGAGAAGGCGCTGGCTGCGGCGTTGGCGATGGGCGGCGGCACGTCCGGCCCACCCCGCCTCGCCCGCGCCATGCAGCACGCGGTCTTCCCCGGGGGCGCCCGGGTGCGCCCGCGCCTGTGCCTGGCCACCGCCGCCGCCTGCGGTGCCGAGCCGGGCCTGGCCGATGCCGCGGCCGTCGCGATCGAGCTGCTGCACTGCGCCTCGCTCGTGCATGACGACATGCCCTGCTTCGATGATGCCGCCACCCGCCGCGGCCGACCCTCGGTCCACCGCGCTCATGGCGAACCGCTGGCGCTGCTCGCCGGCGACGGGCTGATCGTGCTCGCCTTCCAGCAGCTGGCCCTGGCCACGAAGCGGGCGCCGGCGCGCGGCATCGCGCTGATCCGCATCGTGGCCGAGGCCGTGGGCTCCCCCAACGGCATCGTCGCCGGCCAGGCCTGGGAATGCGAGGATGTGGCCGACCTTGCGCAGTACCAGCGCGCCAAGACGGCCGCGCTCTTCTCCGCCGCCACTGCCGCGGGTGCGGCCGCCGCCGGCCTCGACGACGCCCCCTGGATGCTGCTCGGCGAGCGGCTGGGCGAGGCCTACCAGGTGGCCGACGATATCGGCGACGCCTTCGGTAGCGCCGACGTGCTGGGCAAGCCGACCGGCCAGGACGAAAAACTGCACCGCCCCAGTGCCGTGCGCGAGCTCGGCCTGCATGGGGCGATGGCGCGGCTTGAAGGCCTCACCCGCGCCGCCATCGCCGCCATTCCGCCCTGCCCGGGTGCCGGCGATCTCCGCGCCCTGATCGCGCTGGAGGCCAAGCGCCTGGTGCCCAAGGAATTGGCGGCCAGCGCCGCGTGAGTGCCGCCGCCGACACCGGGCCCGTGCCGCTGGAGGAGAGCGCGACGCTGCGCGACCGCTTTCTCGCCTGGCGCGACCGGGTGGTGGCGCGTCCGGGATTCCGCCAGGCGGTGGCGCGCTTTCCGCTGACGCGCGGCGTCGCCCGCGCCCAGGCGCGCGGCCTGTTCGACCTGATCGCGGGCTTCGTCTATTCGCAGGTGATGCTCGCCTCGGTGCGGCTGGGTCTTTTTGACCTGCTCGCTGCGGGGCCGCTCGCCACCGCCGAGATCGCGCGGCGGGTGGACCTTCCCGAGGATGCGGCGGAACAGCTTCTCTCCGCCGGCGCCGCACTCGGTCTGTACGGCCAGCGCAGCGGCGGCCGCTGGGGCCTCGGCCTGCGCGGCGCGGTGATGGTCGGCAATGCCGCGCTGGCCGGCATGGTCGAGCACCACGCCATGCTCTACGCCGACCTGACCGACCCCGTGGCGATGCTGCGCGGCGCGCGCGGCGGGCAATCGCTCGCGGGCTACTGGGCCTATGCCCAGTCCGAAACGCCCGGCGCGCTCGGCAAGAACAAGGTCGCGGCCTATTCAGGCCTGATGGCGGCGTCGCAGCCGCTAGTCGCGGCCGAAGTGCTCGATGCGCTGGACATCCGCCGCTTCGCCTGCCTGCTCGATGTGGGCGGCGGCGAGGGCGCCTTCCTGATCGCCGCCGCCGCCCGAGCCCCCGCGCTGCGCCTGATGCTGTTCGACCTGCCGGGCGTCGCGGAGCGCGCCCGCGCCCGATTCGCAGCGGCCGGGCTGGCGGCGCGCACATCCACCTTCGGCGGGGATTTCCGCGCCGATGCCCTGCCCGAAGGTGCCGACGCGATCTCCCTGGTGCGGGTGATCCACGACCATGACGACGCCGCCGTGCGGCTGATCCTGGCCGCCGCGCACCGCGCGCTGCCGCCGGGCGGGACGCTGATCCTGGCCGAGCCGATGGCCGGCACGCGCGGCGCCGAGGCGATGGGCGATGCCTATTTCGGCTTCTATCTGCGCGCCATGGGCAGCGGCCGGCCGCGCCGCGCCGCGGAGCTTTTGGCCATGCTGCGCGACGCCGGCTTCGTGTCAGGTCGCCAGATCACGACCGCAACGCCCTTGGTCACCGGCCTTCTCGTCGCTGAAAAATTGAAAGCCTGACAGAATGCGTCAGTTTCGTTTGACACATTGGACTGTCCGTTTAGACTGACATACCGAGGCGCAGAAAGGCCCAGATGAATACCGTTGCCGTCGTTTTGAGGGAGCCCGAACAGCTCGAACTCGCCCGCGTCACGCTCGCCGAACCCGGTGCGGCGGATGTCGTGGTCGATGTCGAGTGGAGCGGCATCAGCACCGGAACGGAGCGGCTGCTCTGGACCGGCAAGATGCCGATGTTCCCCGGCATGGGCTACCCGCTGGTGCCCGGCTACGAGACGGTCGGCCGGGTGCGCGAGGCCGGCAGCGATTCGGGCCGCCAGGTGGGCGAGCGCGTCTTCGTCCCCGGCTCCAAGGGTTTTTCGGATGTGCGCGGCTTGTTCGGCGGCGCGGCGCAGCGGGTGATCCTGCCCGGCGCGCGGGCGACGCCCATCGCCGAGTCGCTCGGCGATGCCGGCGTGCTGCTCGCACTCGCCGCGACAGCGCAGCACGCGATCGCGCCGGGTATGCCGGACCTCATCGTGGGCCACGGCGTGCTCGGCCGCCTGATCGCGCGCTTGGTCGTCGCCCATGGCGCCCCGGCACCCACCGTTTGGGAAGTGAACCCGGCGCGCGCCGAGGGTGCCATCGGCTACAGCGTGATCGACCCTGCCAAGGATGAGCGCCGCAACTACCGCTGCATCTGCGACGTGAGCGGTTCGCCCGATGCGCTCGACACCCAGATCGCGCGGCTCGCGCCCGGCGGCGAGATCATCCTCGCGGGCTTCTATTCCGCGCCGCTCAGCTTCTCGTT
Organism: Plastoroseomonas arctica; assembly: GCF_018128965.1. Lineage (GTDB taxonomy): Bacteria > Pseudomonadota > Alphaproteobacteria > Acetobacterales > Acetobacteraceae > Plastoroseomonas > Plastoroseomonas arctica. The sequence goes on along the minus strand of NZ_JAAEDH010000002.1, from coordinate 160,773 downwards.
CCCGCCCGCCTTCATGCGCGAGGCGCGCATCCGCATCGCCGCCGAATGGCAGCCCGCCGACCTGGTCACGGTGACGGCGCTGCTCGACCGCGGAGCCCTCTCGCTCGATGGCCTGATCACGCATCGCGTGCCGGCCTCCGACGCCGCCGGCGCCTACCGCACCGCCTTCGAAGACCCCGCCTGCCTGAAGATGATCCTGGATTGGAGAGACATGCCATGAACGCGATTCCGGGACAGAATTCCATGCAGGATGCGTTGCGCGCCGAGGCCTCGATCGAGCCCGACGCCGTGCACACGGGTCCGGTGAAGAAAGAGACCCAGGTCATCGCCATCTACGGCAAGGGCGGCATCGGCAAGTCCTTCACGCTCGCCAACCTCAGCTACATGATGGCGCAGCAGGGCAAGCGCGTGCTGCTCATCGGCTGCGACCCGAAATCCGACACGACCTCGCTGCTGTTCGGCGGCCGCTCCTGCCCCACCATCATCGAGACCTCCTCGAAGAAGAAGGCCGCCGGCGAGCAGGTGCAGATCGGCGATGTCTGCTTCAAGCGCGACGGCGTCTTCGCGATGGAGCTGGGTGGCCCGGAAGTGGGCCGCGGCTGCGGCGGGCGCGGCATCATCCATGGCTTCGAGCTGCTCGAGAAGCTGGGCTTCCACGAGTGGGGGTTCGATTACGTCCTGCTCGACTTCCTGGGCGACGTGGTCTGCGGCGGCTTCGGCCTGCCGATCGCGCGGGACATGTGCCAGAAGGTGATCGTGGTCGCCTCCAACGACCTGCAATCGCTCTATGTCGCGAACAACGTCTGCTCGGCGGTCGAGTATTTCAAGAAGCTGGGCGGCAATGTCGGCGTGGCGGGGATGGTCATCAACAAGGATGACGGCACCGGCGAGGCGCACGCTTTCGCCGAAGCTGTCGGCATCCCGATCCTCTCCGCGATCCCCGCCGATGACGACATCCGCCGCAAGAGTGCGAATTACGAAATCATCGGAACGCCTGGCAGCCCCTGGGCGAGCGTGTTCGAGGAGCTGGCGGAGCAGGTCGCCATCGCCCCGCCGGTGCGGCCGAAGCCGCTGACGCACGACAATCTCCTCGGCCTGTTCAAGGGCGATGCGGTCGGCCGGGGCGTGGTGCTCGACCCCGCGACGATGGAAGACATGTGCGCCGGCGTGGTGATCACGAAGCCCACGCTCGAAGTGCAGTACGAGGGCGCGTGATGGACGGGGCCCTCCCTCCGCCCGATACCGGCGCCGGCTGCCATGGCGGCCGCGAGACGATGGACGCGGCCGCGCGTGCGGCGGGCAAATCCGCGACGATGGATCGGCTGACCAAGGATTATCCGCGCGGCCCGCATGACCAGCCGCAATCCATGTGCCCGGCCTTCGGATCGCTGCGCGTGGGCCTGCGGATGCGGCGCGTGGCGACGATCCTCTCGGGCTCGGCCTGCTGCGTCTATGGGCTGACCTTCACCTCCCACTTCTACGGCGCGAAACGCAGCGTCGGCTACGTGCCCTTCAACTCCGAGACGCTCGTCACCGGGAAGCTGTTCGAGGATATCCGCGAGGCGGTGCAGCTCACCGCCAAGCCCGAGGATTACGACGCCGTCGTCGTCATCAATCTCTGCGTCCCGACCGCATCAGGTGTCCCGCTGGACCTGCTGCCCAAGCAGATCGACGGCGTGCGCATCATCGGCATCGACGTGCCGGGCTTTGGCGTGCCGACTCATGCCGAGGCCAAGGATGTGCTTGCGGGTGCGATGCTCCGCTACGCGCGCACCGAGGCGGAATCCGGCCCCGTCGCGCGGCCCACGAAATATGTCGAAGGCGAGCGCAGCATCGCCCTGGTCGGTGAACTCTTCCCCGCCGATCCGGTCGGCATCGGCATGCTGCTCGCACCGATGGGTCTCACCGTCGCGCCGCAGACGCCGGCGCGCGAATGGCGCGACCTCTACGCCGCGCTGGACTGCGTGACGGTTGCCGCCGTGCACCCCTTCTACACCGCGAGCCTGCGCGAATTCACCGCCGCCGGCCGCCCGATCGTGGGCTCCGGCCCGGTGGGCGTCGAAGGCACTGCCGCCTGGCTGGATGCCATCGGCCGCTCCGCCGGTGTCTCGTCGGACCTCATCGACGCCGCCAAGGCGCGCGCGCTGCCGGCCATCGCCGCTGCCATGGCGGCGAACCCGATCAAGGCGCGGATCACCGTCTCCGGCTATGAGGGCAGCGAGCTTCTGGTCGCGCGCCTGCTCATCGAGGCCGGCGCGGAGGTGCCTTATGTCGGCACCGCCTGCCCGCGCACGGAATGGAGCAACGCGGATCGCGAATGGCTCGAAGCGAGGGGGACGCATGTGCAGTACCGCGCCTCGCTCGAGCAGGATTGCGCGGCGATGATGGATGCGAAGCCGGACCTCGCACTCGGCACCACGCCGCTGGTGCAGAAGGCGAAGGAGCTCGGCATTCCCGCGCTCTACTTCACGAACATGGTCAGCGCGCGGCCGCTGTTCGGGATGATGGGTGCCGGCTCCATGGCAGCGATCGTCGCGGCGCAGACGAAGGGCCGCGAGCGCTTCTCGCGCATGGTCAGCTTTTTCAGCGGCGTCGGCACGCCCGATGGCGCCGGCTATGGTTTTGCCGGCAAGCCCGTCGATCCGCCCGGCTTCCGCGAGCGCCAGAAGAAGCTGCGCGCGGCACAGGCAAAAGCCCTCGAAGCGGTGGGGACCTAGATGCTCGTCGTCGACCACGATCGCGCGGGTGGCTACTGGGGTGCGGTCTACGCCTTCTCGGCGGTGCGCGGCCTGCGTGTCGTCATCGACGGGCCGGTGGGCTGCGAGAACCTGCCGGTCACCGCCGTGCTGCACTACACCGACGCGCTGCCGCCGCATGAGCTGCCCATCGTGGTCACGGGCCTGGATGAGGACAGCCTGTCGAAGACTGGCACCGAGGGCTCGATGAAGCGCGCCTCCGGCACCCAGGATCCGGAGCTTCCGGCGGTGGTCGTCACCGGCTCCATCGCCGAGATGATCGGCGGCGGCGTGACGCCGGAGGGCACCAACCTCCAGCGCTTCATCCCGCGCACCATCGACGAGGACCAGTGGCAGGCCGCCGACCGCGCGATCAACTGGCTGTGGACGGAATTCGGCGCCAAGCGCGCCAAGATCAAGCCCCGCCCCGCGCGCGCCGAGGGCGTGAAGCCCCGCGTGAACATCATCGGGCCGATCTACGGCACCTTCAACATGCCCTCGGACCTCGCCGAGATCCGCCGCCTGGTCGAGGGGATCGGCTGCGAGATCAACATGGTCTTCCCGCTGGGCAGCCATGTGGACGACATCACGCGCCTGCCCGATGCCGATGTGAACATCTGCATGTATCGCGAATTCGGCCGCAAACTCTGCGAGGCGCTGGACCGGCCCTATCTGATGGCGCCGCTGGGCATCTTCGCGACGACCAATTTCCTCGAGAAGCTGGGCGAGCTCACCGGCATCGACCCGCAGCCCTTCATCGAGCGCGAGAAGCACACCACGATCAAGCCGATCTGGGATCTGTGGCGCTCCGTCACACAGGATTTCTTCGCCACAGCCTCGTTCGGGATCGTGGCCGTTGAGACCCATGCGCGCGGCATCCGCCGCTTCTTCGAAGATGAGCTCGGCATCGCCTGCGCCTTCGCCTTCAGCCGCAAGCCCGGCGAGAAGCCGGACAACGCCGCCATCCGCGAGGCGATCGCCAAGACGCCGCCGCTGGTGCTGTTCGGCTCCTTCAACGAGCGCATGTACGCGCAGGAATCGAAGTGCCGCGCCGTCTTCGTCCCGGCGAGTTTTCCCGGCGCCATCATCCGCCGCGCCACCGGCACGCCCTTCATGGGCTATGCCGGCGCGACCTACCTCATCCAGGAATACTGCAACGCGCTGTTCGACGCGCTGTTCCACATCATCCCGCTCGGCACCGACCTCGACAAGGTCGCCGCCACGCCCGCGCGCGCGGGCCTCGCCTGGGATGATGCGGCCGTCGCACTGATGGATGCCGAGGTAGAGCGCGAGCCCTTCCTCGTGCGCATCTCGGCGGCCAAACGCCTGCGCGAACGCATCGAGCGCGATGCGCGCGACGCGGCCGAGACGCGGGTCGATGTCGCACGTGTGCGCAATACCCTGGGCGCGAGGGAGTTCGCGTGACGCGCGCCCCGACGCCCCCAACAGAATGCCCGGCATCGCCGGACCACACCTCGATCGTGGCGCTCCGTGCCATGGCGATCCCTGCCGCGCGGGACGTGCGCGGTAACGGCCGAAAGGTCAATTCGGAGATACCTGATGTCCGAACATCGTAGCTCGCGCACGGGGCTGACTGAACCCGAAGCGCGGGAGATCAATGAGATGCTCATCAAGGGCTGGGCCTTCGCGGTCTTCGCCTCGATGGGTGCGCATATCCTGGTGTGGCTGTGGCGGCCGTTGGTTTACGGCAACCAGATCGTGCCGCCGGACTGGCGCATGTTCTGATCGCGGCCGGGCGCAAGGCTCCGCCGAGCGCCCGGGCAACCTGTAGAACTGGAGGAAAGAATGCATAAGATTTGGATGGTGTTCGACCCCAAGCGGGCCCTCGTGCTCGCGGCCATCGGGGTCATTCTCGTCGCCACGGTGCTGCATTTCGTGGTGATGAGCTCGCCCCGCTACTGCGACCATTGGGGCTGGTGCGCGGGTCCGGCGCCGACCTACACGCCTGGCCAACCTGTCAACCGCCCGGCCGTGCCGGCGCGCTGACGACCGCTCGCGAGAGCCAGATAGCGGCAGCGATGTTCGCATCGCTGCCGCTGGTCACGGCGCGGCACATGCTGGCCGATGCCCGGCGATGTTTTCGAGAGGATGGGAGGGCCAAGCAATGTCGATGCTGACGTTTGAAAGAAAATACCGCGTCCGCGGCGGAACGCTCGTCGGAGGCGATCTTTTCGACTTCTGGGTCGGACCCTTCTGGGTCGGATTCTTCGGCGTCACGACGCTGTTTTTCACAGCCCTCGGAACCGCCCTCATCCTGTTCGGCGCTGCAATCGGCGGCACCTGGAACATCTGGCTGATCAACATCGCCCCGCCCGATATCTCCTACGGCCTGCGCCTCGCGCCAATGCACCAGGGCGGCCTGTGGCAGGTGATCACCATCTGCGCCATCGGGGCCTTCGTGTCATGGGCGCTGCGGCAATGGGAGATCGCTCGGAAGCTGGGCATGGGGATGCACATCCCGGTCGCCTTCAGCGTCGCGATCTTCGCCTACATCACGCTCGTCGTGGTCCGCCCGGTGCTGCTCGGCGCCTGGGGACATGGCTTCCCCTACGGCATTTTCAGCCACCTCGATTGGGTGAGCAACGTCGGCTACCAATACCTGCACTTCCACTACAACCCGGCGCACATGCTCGCGGTGAGCTTCTTCTTCACCACGGTCTTCGCGCTGTCGCTGCATGCCTCGCTGGTGCTCGCCGCCATCAACCCCGGCGAGGGCGAGACGGTGAAGGGTGCGGAGCACGAGAACACCTTCTATCGCGACTTCATCGGCTACTCGATCGGCACGCTCGGCATTCACCGGCTGGGGCTGTTCGTCGCGCTGTCCGCCGGTTTCTGGAGCGCGGTGTGCATCGTGATCAGCGGCCCGTTCTGGACGCGCGGCTGGCCCGAATGGTGGACCTGGTGGCTCAAACTGCCGATCTGGCGCTGAGGGGAGGCAAGAAAAATGGCCGAATATCAATACCTTTTCACCCGCCTGCAGGTCCGTGGGCCTGCCTATCCCGGCGTGCCGATCGCAGCCGATGAATCGCAGCGATCGGGCAAGCCCGGTTTCTCCTACCTGCTCGGCCTGATCGGCGACGCGCAGATCGGACCGATCCGCCTGGGCATGACCGGCTTCCTGTCGCTGGTCTTCGGCGTGCTCGCCTTCGAGATCATCGGCTTCACCATGCTGGCCTCGGTGAACTGGAATCTCGGGCAGTTCGTCCGCCAGCTCTTCTGGCTGGCGCTGGAGCCGCCCAAGCCCGAATACGGGCTGCGCATCCCGCCGCTGCACGAAGGCGGCTGGTGGATCTTCGCCGGCGCCTGCCTCACCCTCTCGCTCATCCTGTGGAATATCCGCGTCTATCTCCGCTCCAAGGCGCTCGGGATCGGGCCACACACTGCCTACGCCTTCGCCGCGGCGATCTGGCTCTACCTGGTGCTGGGCTTCATCCGCCCGGTGCTGATGGGCAGCTGGAGCGAGGCGGTGCCGTTCGGCATCTTCCCGCACCTCGATTGGACGGCTGCGTTCTCCATCCGCTACGGGAACCTGTTCTACAACCCGTTCCACGCGCTCTCGATCGTGTTCCTCTACGGCTCGACGCTGCTGTTTGCGATGCACGGTGCCACCATCCTCGCCGTCGGCCGCTTCGGCGGCGAGCGCGAAGTGGAGCACGCGGTGGACCGCGGCACGGCGGCGGAACGCGCGGGCCTGTTCTGGCGCTGGACCATGGGCTTCAACGCCACCTACGAGAGCATCCATCGCTGGGCCTGGTGGTTCGCGGTGCTCTGCCCGATCACCGGCGGCATCGGCATCCTGCTGACCGGCACCGTGGTTGATAACTGGTATCTCTGGGCGCAGCAGCACGGCTTCGCGCCGGTCTATCCGCAGCTCAATCCCGGCATCGTCGATCCAGCGATCAGCGCAGGAGCACGCCCATGAGGTTCTATGCGTTCATCGCCGCGGTGGCGATCGGCCTCGCCGGCACCGTGGCCGCGCTGTTCTCGCTGGAACGACCGGGCATGCTGACCGCACAGCTCGGCTATCGCGGCACCGGGATCGAGGCCGTGGTCAATCCGCGTCTCATCGCGGCCAATGCGCCGCGCCACGTCGCACCGCCGGCGATCGACCCCGCCGACCCCAGCGGCGACCGGGCATCGACCATCTATGAAAACGTTCCCGTGCTCGGGCATCTGAGCATCGAGCAATTCGGCCGCATCATGCAGGCGATGTCGGAGTGGATCTATCCCGGCGAGGGCGAGAACCAGGGCTGCAATGGCTGCCACGTGCCGGGCAATTTCGCGGCCGAGGACATGTACCAGAAGACGGTCGCGCGGCGCATGCTGCAGATGGTGCAGGCGATCAACACGCAGCAGACCGCCCATGTCGGCGCGACGGGCGTCACCTGCTACACCTGCCACCGCGGCCTTGCGGTTCCCGCCGAAGTGTGGTCGGCGACGCCCAACACGGCGAGCTCGGCGCTCGCCGGCCAGGCCGCGGGGCAGAACACGCCGCTGCCGCGCACCGGCTACGCCTCGCTGCCGTTCGACACCTTCACGCCCTACCTGGTCGGCAATGCGCCGATCCGCGTGCAGGACACCGTGGCGCGGTCCGCGCCCACGGCGGCAACGATGCAGCAGACCGAGTGGAGCTACGGCCTGATGATGCACATGTCGACCGGGCTCGGCGTGAACTGCGTCTTCTGCCACAACAGCCGCGCCTTCTCGGACTGGGAGCAGAGCCAGCCGCAGCGGGTCGTCGCCTGGCATGGCATCCGCATGGTGCGGGTGATCAACACCGAGTACATCAACCCGCTGCAGCCGAGCTTCCCGCCGCACCGGCTGGGGCCGGCAGGCGATCCGCTGAAGGTCAACTGCGCCACCTGCCACCAGGGCGTGAACCGGCCACTCAACGGGGCGCAAATGCTGCGCGATTATCCTGAGCTGATGCCACCCGCGCCCGAACGACGAGCCGAGGCAACGCCGCGCTGAGGATCACGGGGCGCCTCTCCGCAAGGGAGGCGCCCTTTCCTTGTCCACCGGCTGCACGACGTGCCCAAAGCCGGGTCGAAAACCGGCGCGCGGCCCCAGTTGCCGCGGCCCGCAAGGTTGACCACCGGCCTATCGCGCCGGAAGCTGCGCCACATGCAGCAGGAGCGCGCGCCTTGTCCTCTCTGACGCCGACCAACTCGGCCATCGTCGCGGCCTATGTCGAGGCGACTCCCGGATCGGCCGCCCTGCATGAGGCGGCCTCCACCGTGCTGCCCAGCGGCATCGTGCACGACAGCCGCCACACCGACCCCTACCCGATCTATTCGAAGCGCGCGCTCGGCGCCCGCAAATGGGATGTCGACGGGCGCGAGATGGTGGATTTCTACGGCGGCCATGGCGCGCTGATCCTGGGCCACTGCCACCCGGGCGTGACCGCGGCGGCGGTGGAACAACTCGCGCTGGGCACGCATTTCGGCACCTGCCATGCGCTCGAGATCGCCTGGGCGCAGCTCATCCAGCAGATGGTGCCCTGCGCCGAGCGGGTGCGCTTCACCTCCTCGGGCACCGAGGCCACGCACATGGCCGTGCGCCTCGCGCGCGCCTTCACGGGTCGGCCGAAGATCATGCGGTTCCAGCGCCACTTCCACGGCTGGCATGACCACATGGCCTTCGGCGTGGATGGACACTTCGACGGCTCGCCGACGCCGGGCGTGCTGCCCGAGGTGGCGGCCGGGATCGTGCTTCTGCCCCCGGGCGACCTCGGCGCGGTCGAGCGCGCCTTCGCGCAGGATGATGGCATCGCTGGCGTGATCCTCGAGCCGACCGGCGCCTCCACCGGCATGGTACCGGTGAGCGTGGATTTCCTGCGCGGCCTGCGCGACATCACCACGCGATACGGCGCGGTGCTGATCTTCGACGAGGTCGTCACCGGCTTCCGCGTCGCCCCCGGCGGCGCGCAGCAGGCGCTGGGCGTGACGCCGGATCTCTGCACCCTGGCGAAGATCGTGGCGGGTGGTCTGCCCGGCGGCGCGGTGGCCGGGCGCAAGGACATCATCGACTGGCTTGATTTCGACATCGCGGCCGACCGCAAGCGCGAGAAGATCAAGCACCAGGGCACCTACAACGCCAACCCGGTCTCCGCGAGCGCAGGCATCGCCGCGCTTACGCTGATCCGCGACACCGACGTCTGTGCCCGCGCCAATGAAGCCGCGGCCACGATGCGGGACGCCTTCAACCGGGTCCTCGCCGAGGAGGATGTGCCCTGGGCGGTGTATGGCGACCACTCGGTGCTGCATTTCTTCACCAACCCCCAGGGGATCGACCTCGACCCCGTTCGCTGGGACGCCAATGCGCAACCCGTCTCCGTCTTCACCGGTGATCCGCGCAAGGCGCTGATGAGCAAGCTCTATCTGGCGCTGGTCGTGGCGGGGATCGATCCGAAGGGTGCGCGAGGGGCGATCGTCTCGGCCGTGCACGGGCCCGAGGAGATCGCCTGGGCGACCGAGAGCTGGCGGCGCGCGCTGCGCATGCTGAAGGCGGAGGGGGAGCTCGGCCCAAACTAGGCCGCCGGATCCGGCGAGCCGTTCAGTCGAGCCGCACGCCAGACACCTCGACCAGCCCCTTCCACACCGCATCCTGGACGCGGATGAACTCGGTCAGCGCCGCCGGCGACGCGTCCGTAACGGCGTTGAAGCCGAGTGGGCGCAGCCGTTCCGCGTAGGCGGGGCTGCTTGCCGCCGCCACGATGGCCTGGTGCAGGCGTGCGATCATCTCGCCCGGCGTCGCGGCGGGGGCGGACAGGCAGTACCAGAACTCCATGTCCATGTCGGTGCCGGGGATGAGCTCGGCCATGCCGGGGACCGATTCGAGACCTGGCACGTAGGTCACGCGCTGCGCGCTGCCGACGCCGAGCGCGCGCAGCCGACCTTCGCGCACATGCGGGATGATGGCGGGAATGCCGTCGAAGATCAGGTCCAGCGTGCCGGCGATCAGGTCGTTCAGCGAGGGCGCGAGGCCGCGATAGGGGATCTGGTTCACCTCGAACCCCGCGGCGCGGCCCATCTTGGCGATGGAGAGGTTGCTGATCGTGCCCCAGCCGGAATTTCCCGCGCTGATCGTGCGCGGCGCCTCGCGCGCGGCCTGCGCCATCTGGGAAAAATTCTGCCAGGGGCGGTCGGCGCGCGTGACCAGCAGCGTGGTGCCGACCGAGACGCGCGAGATGTGGGCGAAGTCGCGCATGCTGTCGAAGGGCATCGCGCCGCGATAGAGGTAGCGGTTCGCGCAGAAGATGGTCGCACCGCCGAGAAACAGCGTCAGGCCGTCGGGTGCCGCGCGCGCGGTCGCCTCGGCCGCGATGTTGCCGCCGGCGCCGGGACGGTTCTCGATCACCACCGGCTGGCCGAGCATCGGAGCCATCTGTTCGGCCAGCAGACGCGCGGTGATGTCGGCGGCACCGCCGGGCGGGAAGGGCACCAGGATGCGGATGGCGCGGGACTGCGCCAGCGCCGGCGTCGCAAGGAGTGGCGCGGCAAGGAGGGCGCGGCGCTTCATGCGTTGGGCTCCAGGTGCAGCTGCACGGCGATGCCTTCGAGGCCGGGGACGGCGGGGTAGCGCGCCATCACCGCCGGATCATGGCCGGGCACGATGTGCTTCGGGCTGGGCGCGAGGGCGCGCAGCCGGTCGAAGCCCTCGAGCATGTCGCCGACATGGAAGGCGGTGGTGAAGGGGCGGCCGCTGTCCATGTTCTCATAGAAATGCGTAACGTCGGAGGCCAGCACCACCGTGCCACGAGCGGTGTTCACGGTGACGCATTGCAGCCCGGCCGAATGCCCGCCCACTGCGTGCAGCGTGATGCCCGGCGCGATCGTCGCGTCGCCATTGTGGAAGACGACGCGCTCCGCATAATTCATGCGCACGATGCCGACCACGTCCTCGACCTCGAAGGAGTGGCGCAGCTTCTCGTGCTTCATGTAGCGGCCGGTCGCGTAGTGCATCTCCGGCTCCTGCAGATGGAAGCGCGCGCGGGCGAATTTGTGGAAGCTGCCGACATGGTCGTAGTGCAGGTGGGAGATGATGACGTCGTCCACCGTGTCGGGCTCGATGTCGAGCAGGCGCAGGCTCTCGACCGGGCAGCGAAGCCAGGTACGCTTGCGCCGCGCGGCCACCTCCGCGGTAAAGCCGGTGTCGAGGATGAAGGCGCGGCCATCGGCGACGGCGGCCCAGACGAAGTAGTCCATCGGCATCGGGGCGTCATGCGGGTCGCCACCGATGAAGTGCTCGTGACGCATCGCGTCGCGCATCGCGTAGCGGAGCGCGTAGACCGAGTATTCCGGCGTCATGCGGGTAGCCTTTCGTCGAGGGCGAGGGCGGTCATGGAAGCATCGCGGAGGACGGAGAGGAAATCGCCGGGCTGGTTGGCATCGCCGATCAGTGTGAAGGGGATCGCGGTGGCTTCGACCTCGGCCAGCACCGCGCGATCGGGCACGGCGCCGATCGCGGCCACGACGGCATCCACTTCGGTCGTGCGTGGCGCGCCGGCTTCGCTGAAGTGCAGGACAGTGCCTTCGACGCGCGACGCCGTCGCGCTGGTATGGAACGCGGTGCCGGCGACGCGCAGGCGCAGCATCAGGTCGGTGCGGTTGTTGCGCGCCATCTGCGGGGCGAGGGTCTTCTGCGCCTCCAGGATTGTGACGCGGCGGCCGCGCAAGGTGAGGATCTCGGCGACTTCGAGGCCGACGATGCCGCCGCCGATGACCGCGACGCGCGCACCCTTCGGGACAAGTCCCGGCTCGGCGATCACGTCCCACGCCTGCAGCGGCGTCGCGCCATCAAGCGCCAGCGGTCGCGGGCGCGCGCCGGTCGCGACCAGGATGTGGTCGGGGCGGTGGTCGCGCATCGACGCGGCCGTTGCCGCTACGCCGCAGCGCACTCGGGCGCCGAGTGCGAGTGCCTGGTCGTGGCGCCAGCTCCAGGCGGGGCGCACCTCCTCCTTGTCCGGGGCGGCGACGGCCAGGTGGATCTGCCCGCCGGGGCGGTCCGACTTTTCCCAAACCTCGACATCATGGCCGCGCGCGGCCGCCATGCGCGCCGCCTCCATCCCCGCCATGCCGGCGCCGAGGATCAGGATGCGGCGCGGCGTCGCGCGATCCGGCGCCAGCTGCGGTTCGGCGCGATGCAGTTCTTCGAACTCGGTGCCCAGCATCGGGTTGGTAACGCAGGAAACGTCGCGCTCCAGTGTCAGCCGCTCGAAACAGACGTTGCAGGAGATGCAGGCGCGGATCGGCGTCGCGATATCGCCGAACGCCTTGCGCGGCCAGAAGGCGTCGGCGGTCAGCGCTCGGCCGAGCGAGATGAAGTCCGCGCTGCCATTGGCCAGCACCGCCTCGCCATCCTCCGGCGCGATGATGCGGCCGGCGAGGATGGTGGGGATGCCGACGGCCTCGGTGATCGGCCGGGCGTGTTGCTCCAGCGTGCGGCGCGGCATCGAGGGCGGCTGGATGCAGAAGCGCGATAGCTCCGGACTTTCATTGGTGCCGCCGGAAAGGTCGAGCGCGACCACGCCAGCCGCCTCCAGCATCTTCGCCACCGCGACCATGTCCTCGATCGGGTAGCCGTCCTCGCAATACTCGGTGCAGGAAATGCGCACCCACAAGGCGAAATCCGGCAGCGCGTCCTTGATGCGATGAACGGTCTCCAGCAGCAGCCGGGCGCGATTTTCGATGCTGCCGCCGTATTCGTCGGTGCGCTTGTTGATGCGTGGCGTCAGGAATTGCTGGAACAGGTAGCCATTGGCGGCATGCAGTTCCACCGCGTCATAGCCGGCCTGGTATAGGCGACGCGCGGCGGTGACGAAGTCGCGCTGGATGGCGGTGATCTCGTCGCGCTCCAGCGCGCGCACCGCATCGCCGGTGTTGGGGTTGTGCCAGGGCGACGGCCCGACCGGCTCCATGTTCAGCACCAGGCGGCGCAGCAGCGCGCCGCGATGGTTGAGCTGGCCGATGCTCAGGCAATCATGCCGACGAATGCTGTCCACCAGTCGCGCCAAGCCAGGGATGAAGCGGTCATGGTAGATCCACAGGGAGTTGTTGTGCGCGCGCCCGCCCTCGGACACGGCCATTGCCTCGGTGACGATAGCGGCGACGCCGCCCTCGGCGCGCAGCGCGTAGTAGGCGCGGTCGCGTTCGGTGGAGAGCCCGTCGGAGGTGCCGAAGTTCGTCCCCATCGGCGCCATGATCAGGCGGTTCTTCAGCCGATGCGGACCGATCTGCCCCGGCGCACGCAGCAGAGGGGTCATCCCTTGTCGGCCGCAAGGATCGCCTTGATCGCCGCCGGGTCGCAGCCCATCGAGACCCCCGCGCGCTCGCTCTGCAGCGTCATCGTCACGCGGGAATCCCGGTGCCCCCAGCCGCGGTTCAGCGCCTCGTTCATCTCCTCGAGCGTGAGCTGGCAGAAGCGCATCGGCACGCCGAGTTCGCGCCCCAGCGACGTCGCCAGCGTGACATCCTTGTGCGCGAGCTTCAGCGAGAAGGACGGCGGATCATACTTGTCGATCAGGTACTGGTCCGCGATGCGGTCGAACATCCGCCGCCGCCCCAGCGCGCCCTGGCGCACCGCCTTCCACAGATCGAGCGGGTCCATCCCCGCCTTCACGCCCATGGTGAAGACCTCCGCCATGACCGTCTGCACGGCGTAGCCGGCCATGTTGTGCACCAGCTTCGCGACCGTCGCGGTGCCGATCGGGCCGATATAGGCGGCCTGGTCGCCGATCGCGTCGAGGATCGGCTTGTGCTGGTCATACACCGCCTTGTCGCCGCCGACCCAGATTGCGAGCTTGCCGGACTCCGCACCCACCGGACCGCCTGAGACCGGCGCGTCAAAGCCATGCGCGCCCTTCTCGGCGAGGGCCGCGTGCACGCGCCGCATCATCGTCTGGCTGTTCGTGGACAGGTCGAAATACGCCATCCCCGCATGCGCGCCGGCGAGCAGCCCATTCTCTCCGAACACCACCGCCTCGACCTCGTTCGGGCCGGGCAGGGAGGTGAAGACCACGTCGCAGGCGGCCGCGATCTCACGCGGTGTCGCGGCCCACTCCGCGCCGCGCTCGAGATGCGCGGCGGCGGCGGCGGGGTTGATGTCGGTGACGATGAGCTTGTGCTGCGACTTCTGCAGATTGGTCGCCATGAAGGCGCCCATGGTGCCCAGGCCGATGAACCCGATCTTCATGCGCTCAGCCCTTCTTGTCGGCGGCTTCGAAGACATCGACGGCGACGTGCGACGCGGTCATGGCCGCGGGCCAGCCGGCATACATCGACAGGTGCGTGATGATCTCCGCGATCTCCTCGCGCGAGAGACCGTTCGCGAGGCCGCGCCCGATATGGCTGTTGAGCTGGTCCTGCCAGCCGAGGGCGACGAGGGCCGCGATCGTCACCACGCTGCGGTCGCGCTTGGACAGTTCCGGGCGCTCCCACAGATCGCCATAGACATACTCGTGGGTCATCGACACGAGCTTGGGAAAATCCGGATTGATGCGGTCGCGACGCGTCGAGGGAGGGGCTGCCATGGTGGTTCTTCCTGTCAGAGAGTGAGGGGGCGGCGATACTTCGCGCCGACGGTCTCGGGGCGGATCAACCCGCCCGCAAGGGCCATGGTCCAGTAGCCGATGTCGGCCAGATGAACGATCGTGCATTCGAGGCTGCGGATGAGCAGCTCGCCCTCGCCGCTGTGTGCGCCGGCGATGTGCGCGACCTCCTCCGGAAGCCCGGCCGTCAGGCAGAGATGCACGCCATAGGCAGGGTGGCGGATGGACGGCAGGCCGGCCGCGCGCGGTGCCGCTTCCCACCGCGCGCGGTTTTCGGGATCGAACTCCCAGGGCTTGCCGACATCGTGGCAAAGGCCACCGGCGATGACGATGTCGCGCGACAGCGCGATGCCCGGATTGGTCGCGGCCATCTCGTCGGCCATGCGCATCGCGAGGCGCGTGACGCCGCGGATATGATCGGTCTGGTCGCCCTTGATCAGCGTCATCGAGCCCGGATTGCCCGACGGCGGAATGTCGCGGATCGACGCGTAGGAGGAGCGCGTGAGTGCGAGCGCCCAGGCTTCGATGACGCTCGCGCGCAACGTGGCGTCGCGGATGTCGGCCGCTTCGGGCAGCTCTTCGGCGACCTGCGCGCGCAAGGCTGCATCGACGACCCTCTGCATTGCGTTTCCTCCGCCCTTTCGCGCCATGGTGTGCACGGTTAGGCTCCGCTGCAAAGATGGAGGGCGTGGAATGCGACGAGCCGTGATGATGGGATTGGGTGCGGCGTTGCTCGCGCTTCCGGCATTCGCGCAGGCGCCCGCCTTCCCCTCGCGGCCTCTGCGCATGATCGTGCCCTTCGCCGCGGGCGGTGCCGCGGATGTTGTCGCGCGCCTGATGGCACGCGGCATGGGCGACCAGATGGGCCAGCCCGTGACGGTCGAGAACCGCGGCGGCTCGGGTGGCGTCATCGGCTCGGAGGCCGCACTCGCCGCGCCTGCGGATGGCTACACCTTCGTCTTCCACACATTGTCGTCGGCGGTGCTGAATTCGGGCCTCTACCGCAACCTGTCCTTCGACGTCCGGCGCGCCTTCGTACCCGTGTCGCTGGTGGGCGTCGTGCCGAATGTCGTGCTGGTGCGTGCGGCGCTACCGGCGCGCAATCTTACCGAACTCGTCGCGCTGCTGCGCGCCAATCCCGACCGATACTCCTACGCATCCTCCGGCAACGGCACCATCACGCACCTCTCGTCGCACCTTCTGCTCAACCTGATCGGCGCGCGCGCGCTGCACGTGCCCTATCGTGGCTCGGGGCCGGCCCTGCAGGACGTCGCCGCGGGGAATGCGGACATGATGGTCGATACCATGGCCGGCGTGCTTGGCCTGGTGCAGGGCGGGCAGCTACGCGCACTCGCCTTGACCACGCGCGAGCGAAGCCCGGCGCTGCCCGATGTGCCGACGGCCACCGAAGCGGGCCTGCCGGGCTACGAAACCTATAACTGGCACGCGATCTACGCGACGCAGAACACCCCACCCGCCATCGTCGCGCGCCTCGAACAGGCGGCGATGGCGGCGGTCGCGCAACCCACGATCCGCGAGCGGCTGGTCCAGGTGGGCGTCGATCCGGTCGGGGGCGACGGCGCCTCCCTCGGCCGGTTCTGGGACGAGCAGCTTGCGCTATGGATCCCGATCATCCGCGCCGCGGGCGCGACCGCCGACTAAGGTCAGGTGGCCAGCACGATCTTCCCGAAATGCTGGTTGGCCTTCATGTGCTCCAGCGCCTCGGGCGCCTGCGCCAGCGGGAACACCTTGTCGATGGGCAGCGAGAAGGCACCCGCCTCGACCGCGTCCCACAGGTCGCGGCGCATGACGCGGAATTCCTCGCGCACTTCCTCGACACTGCGGGTGCGGTGCGTCACGCCGATATAGGCGATGCGGCGCGTCGCATGCAGGTCGAAGTTGAAGCTGCCCTTGTTGCCGCCGAGCCGCCCGACATTGACGATGCGGCCGAGGATCGCCGTTGCCAACATCGCCTCGTTGATGGTGGCCGCCGAGACCTGGTCCACCACCAGCGCCACGCCCTTGCCGCCCGTGGCCTCCAGCACCTGCTTCGACCAGCCCTCGACGGAGGTATCAACCGCCAGGTCGGCGCCGAATTCCTTGAGCCGCGCGCGGCGCTCGGCATTGGTCGAGGTGCCGATAACCAGCCCGGCGCCGAGATGCTTCGCGATCTGCATCGCCACCAGGCCCACGCCCGACGACGCACCCAGGACCATCACCGCCTCGCCCGCCACGAGACGTCCATTGGTCACCACCGCGTCATGCATCGTGGAGAGCGCGACCGTGAGCGTCGCGGCCTGTTCCCAGGACAGGTTGCGGTCCGGCACCGGCACCACGCGGCCCATATCGGCCAGCGCATATTCGGCATAGGCGCCGGCACCCGAGCACATCACCCGATCGCCCGGCTTCACCTGCGTGACGCCGGCGCCGACAGCGGCGACCTCGCCCGCGAACTCGATACCCATGATGGTGCCCGCACCACCCATCGCGCCATGCGCATGCCCGGCCGCGACGCCGAGGTCCGCGCGGTTCAGCCCCGCCGCGCGGACGCGGACCAGCACCTGCTCCGCCCCTAGCGCGGGGATCGGCACCGTCTTGATCACGACGCCGTTCTCGGTGACGACGGCGGCCTGCATGGTCTGGCTCATGGTGCGTATCTCTCCGGGTGTTTCAGTGGAGAAAGCGCGAAGCCGGGTCTGGCGCAAGCCCCGCTGCTGGCCAGCGCGCCGGCCCGGGTCTAGCCTTCCGCAAAACGCGGAGGAACCATGGCGGTGGACGCCATTGACTGCGACATCCACCCCTGGCTGCCGGGGCTCGCCGCACTTTCGCCCTACCTCGACGATTTCTGGCGCGACCAGATCGTCGAGCGCGGCATGACCCAGCTCGACAGCCAGTCCTACCCGATTAAGGCGCCGCTCAGCGTGCGCGCGGATTGGCGCGGCGCGGACGGCATGCCCCCGCGCGGTGCGGAGGCGCTGGCCGCGCAGGCGCTCGACCGCTGGGGCACGCGCATCGGCATCCTCAATCCGCTCGCCGGCATCCAGCTGCTGCTCAACGTGGACATGGCCACAGCCTTCACCAGCGCGCTGAACGACTGGACGCGCGCCGAGTGGCTGGACCGCGATGCGCGCCTGCGCGCTTCCATCGTGCTGCCGCTGCAATCCGTCGACGCCTGCGTCGCCGAGATCGAGCGGCTCGCGCCTGACCCGCGCTTCGTGCAGGTGCTGGTGCTCGCCATGGGCGAGACGCCGCTCGGCCGCCGGCAGAACTGGCCAATCTGGGAAGCCTGTCTGCGCCACAACCTGCCGCTCGCGATCCATGCCGGCAGCAGCTACCGCAACCCGGTCACCTCGGTTGGCTGGCCGTCCTGGTATCTCGAGGATTACGTCGCCCAGGCGCAGGGATTTTCCTCTACGCTGGCGTCCCTGCTGACCGAGGGTGTGTTCAGCAAGTTCCCAACGCTGAAGGTCGTGCTGCTGGAATCCGGCGTCACCTGGCTGCCCGCCTTCCTCTGGCGCTTGCAAAAAACCTGGAAGGGCGTGCGGTTCGAGATCCCCTGGGTGGATCGCCCGCCCGCCGAGATCATCCGCGACCAGGTGCGCCTGTCCGTTCAGCCGCTCGATGCGCCCGAGGATGCCGGCATCGTCGCCCGCATCATCGACCAGATCGGCTCCGAATACATGCTGCTCTGGGCCAGTGACTTCCCGCATATGCAGTTCGAAGGCGACCAGCACACCCATCCTGGCCTGCCCGAGGCGCTGCACGCCAAACTGCGCTGGGACAACCCGCTCGCCACCTATGACCGCATCCGCACCAGCATTTTGGAAGGGGCCGCCGCATGAACGTCATCGCACCCGCCATCGCACCCGCCATCGCACCCGGCCGCCCGCCGCAGGCGATCCACGGCCTCATCGATGTCGATATCCATCCGCGGCCGCACTCGCTCGCCGCCTACAAGCCGTACCTGTCGACGCGCTGGTGGGAGTACCTCAACACCTACGGCATCCGCGCCCGCCATGGTTTTACGGGTGGCCAGCCGCCCTTCCCGAAGGCCCAGCCGCTCGCCTCCCGCCGCGACGCCTGGCCACCAGGCGGCACCCCCGCCTCGGACCTCGGCTTCCTGCAATCGCAGCTGCTCGACCACCACGGCATCGACCACGGGCTGCTCAACCCGCTCCAGCCCTCCGGCCAGGGCGACCAGAACAACGCCTTCTCCGTCGCCATGGCCAGTGCCGTGAACGACTGGCAGATCGAAACCTGGGTGCGCCCCGAACCGCGCCTCCACGCCTCCATCGTCGTCCCCTACGAGGACGGACCTGCCTCCGCCGCCGAAATCCGCAACCGCGCCCAAGACCCCGGCTTCGCCCAGGTCCTGATGATGAGCCGCACCGCCGAACCCGCCGGCAAGCACCGCTACTGGCCCATCTACGAAGCCGCGCAGGAGGCCAACCTTCCCGTCGCCTTCCACGCCTTCGGCTACTCCGGCTGGCCCATGACCAATGGCGGCTGGCCCAGCTTCTACATCGAGGAAGTTTCCGAACACGCCAACTCCTGCCAACCCCAGGTCACCAGCCTGGTCGTCGAAGGCGTCTTCGAAGCCTTCCCCAAGCTCCGCGTCGTCCTCATCGAATGTGGCTGGGGCTGGCTCCCCGCGCTCGGCTGGCGCCTCGACCGGCACTGGCACACCCTCAGATCCGAAGTCCCACACCTCAAGCGCAAACCTTCCGACACCATCCGCGACCACATCTGGGTCTCCACCCAACCCATGGAGGACCCCGAACGGCCCGAACACCTGCTCGACACCATCGACTGGATCGGCCCCGACAAAATCCTGTTCGCCTCCGACTACCCCCACTGGGACTTCGACGACCCCCGCCACGCCCTGCCGGCCGTCATCCCCCTGCCCACCCGCCGAGCCATCTGGGGCGGCAATGCGCGCGCCTTGTATGGGTTCTGAAGGGGTGGCGGAGAAAGCAAGGTTGAGGGCGCTGCCCTCAAACTCCCGCCGGGGATCGCGCCGATCCCCGGGCCCCTGCATGTGTTGGTCCTTGGGTTTGGTAGGGTTGGGGTTTTCATCTGAAGGTGCCGGGATGGGGAGAGGGGCGCGTCGCGGGGGCTTGCCTGATGGTTGGTGCTCCACGCGCCCCTCTCCCCATCCCGGCTCGCCTACGGCGAAATACCCAACCTACCCATCCCAGGAACCAGCAGATGGAGGTCCAGGATCGACACGATCCTGGTGGGGCTCAGGGGGCAGCGCCCCCAGCCTTGCTTTCTTCTCCACTCCGCTCAGGACCCCATAGATGGCGCGGCATGTTGTCGCCCCGGTGGGCGAGATCGCGCCGGGGGGGCGGCGGTTGGTGGAGGTCTCGGGCCGGCGGATTGTGGTGTTCAATTTGGGCGGCGAGTTTTTTGCGTTGTTGGATCGGTGTCCGCATCAGGGTGGATCGTTGTGTGCGGGGGTGGTGACCGGGCATGTCGAGAGTCCAGGGCCGGGTGAGTATGTTTATGGGCGCCGGGGGGAGATGGTGCGGTGTCCGTGGCATGCGTGGGAGTTCGATATTCGGACGGGAAAGTCGTGGTTCGATCCGCGGCGGATGAAGGTGCGGAGTTTTCCGGTGGCGGTGGAGAGGGGGGCGGCGTTGCAGGAGGGGCCGTTTGTCGCCGAGCGTTTCCCTGTGATGGTGGAGGGCGATTATGTGGTGATAGATGCGTAAGGTGGATTGCTTACTTTTGATAAGAACAAAAAATGTCACTCGCATTTTTGCTTAATTCGAATAAGGATCAGCCATGCGCGATCCATCTCTCGAGACTATTCTGTCCCAGCGTGGTGCGGTGACCCGCATTGCGCAGGGCCTCGGCATATCGACCGCGGCCGTGTCGCAGTGGCGGCGGGTCCCGGATGACCGGGTGGTCGAGGTTGCCCGTATCCTGGCCTTGGCGCCGGAGGAGGTCCGGCCCGACCTGGCGCCGGAGGCCGCCATGCTCGCGGCGGCCGTTCCCGGCCCGCGGCCGGCGGAGCGGCTGACCCATCGCATCGCGCTGCGCCGGCATCGGCGGACGAAGATGATCGCGACGCTGGGGCCGTCATCCGCGACGGTCGAGATCATCGAGCGTTTGTTTCGCGCCGGCGCGGATGTGTTTCGTCTGAATTTCTCGCATGGATCGCATGAGGATCATGCGGCGCGCATCCTGATGATCCGCGAGGTCGAGACCAAGGTCGGCCGCCCGATCGGCATCCTCGCCGATGTGCAGGGGCCGAAGCTGCGGGTGGGGCGCTTCGGCGGCGGGCGGGTGCATCTGCAGACAGGCAAGACGTTCCGGCTCGACCTGAACCCTACGCCGGGCGACGCGCTTCGCGTGCAGTTGCCCCACCCCGAGATCATCGAGGCGGCGCAGATCGGCACCTCGCTGCTGCTTGACGATGGCAAGCTGCGGCTGCGCGTCACGCACAAGCGCCCTGATCACCTGGAGACCGAAATCCTGGTCGGTGGCCCGCTGTCGGACCGCAAGGGCGTGAACGTGCCGGACGTGATCCTGCCGATCCCGGCGCTGACCGAGAAGGACCGCATCGACCTGGCCTTCGTGCTCGACCTCGGCATCGAGTACATCGGGCTGTCCTTCGTGCAGCGGCCCGAGGATGTGGCCGAGGCGAAGGCGATCGCCGCCGGGCGCGCCTGGATCATGGTGAAGATGGAGAAGCCGCAAGCGGTCGAGAACCTCGACGCGATCCTGGCGCTGACGGATTGCGTGATGGTGGCGCGCGGCGACCTCGGCGTGGAGTGCCCGCCCGAGGAAGTGCCGCTGATCCAGAAGCGCATCGTGCGTGCGGCGCGCGCGCTGGGCAAGCCGGTGGTGGTCGCGACACAGATGCTGGAGAGCATGATCACCGCGCCCTCGCCCACGCGGGCCGAGGCGTCCGACGTGGCCACCGCGGTGTTCGACGGTGCGGATGCGGTGATGCTCTCGGCCGAGACCGCGGCCGGGCAGTTTCCCTATGAGGCGGTGAACATGATGGACCGCATCATCGCCAGGGTGGAGCAGGATAGCGACTGGCGCGCGCAGACCGATGCGCGGCGGCCGGCGCCGGAGCATTCCTCCTCCGGCGCGATCGCGACGGCGGCACGCCAGGTGGCGGATACGATCGGGGCGGAGGCGATCGCGACGTTTTCCTCGACCGGGTCCACCACGCTGCGCGTGGCGCGCGAGCGACCGGCCTCGCCGATCCTGGGCCTGACCCCGAGCGAGGCGACGGCGCGGCGGATGGCGGTGATCTGGGGCGTGCATCCGCTGGTGGTCTCGGAGATCCACTCGATGACGGAGATGGTGGCGCGCGCCTGCCGCGCCGCGCAGGCGGAGGGATTCTGCAAGTCGGGCGAGGAAGTGGTGGTGACCGCCGGCGTTCCCTTCGGAACACCGGGCAGCACCAACGCCTTGCGGGTGGCCGTGGTAAAGTAGGCTGCATGAGCACACCCGAACGCCTGCGCCGCTGTCCGATCTGCGGCAAGCCTCCGACTGAGGAATCCCGCCCCTTCTGCTCGACGCGCTGCGCGCAGCGGGACCTGGGCAAGTGGTTGTCAGGCGATTACGCGATCCCGGCGGAGCCGGCGCCGGAGGATGACCCGGAGGCGCGGGACTGAGGGGCGAGGTACATCCCCACCGTACCGCCCGCGGGCTTTCGTCACCCACTCAGCGCGCGGCTTTTCCTGCGCCCGGCTTGGTGCGAGGCTCTGTTCTGAAAGAGAGGCCCCCCATGAGCACCGAGACCGCCATCACCACCTGGCTCGCCGAGCAGCGCAACGCGATGATCGACGCCATCGCCACCATGGTGAACACCGATGGCGGCAGCTACGACAAGCCAGGTGTCGACGCCACGGGCGAACAGGTGAAGGCCTTCATGGCCACCCACGGCATTCCGGTAGAGACGCTGCCCCAGCGCATCCATGGCGACTGCATCCGCGCCACGGTCACGGGCGGGGAGATGCACGCGGGCAACCGGCAGAAGAACATCGTGCTGATGGGCCATCGCGATACGGTCTTTCCCAAGGGCGAACCCACCCGCCGCCCGTTCCGCATCGAGGGCAACATCGCCTATGGCCCGGGTGTGGCCGACATGAAGGCGGGCATCGTGATGAACATGTTCATCCTCGCGGCCTTCCAGAAATTCGGCGGCGCGCCAGGGCCGCTGGTGGGCCTGTTCACCGGCGACGAGGAGATCGGCAGCCCCGAAGGCCGGCCGGTGATCGAGGCCGAGGCGCGCGGCGCGCGGGTGGTGTTCAACTCGGAACCCGGGCGCGCCAATGGCGGCGTGGTGACGGGGCGCAAGGGCGGGGTGTTCAGCGTCGTCGACATCGAGGGCAAGGCCGCGCATTCGGGCGGCAATTTTGAGGCTGGCATCAGCGCCATCGGCGAGATGGCGCACAAGATCATTGCGATCCATGCACTGACCGACCTGGCGCGCAGCGTGACGCTGAACGTGGGCCTGGTGAGCGGCGGGCAGAGCGTGAACACCGTCGCACCCCACGCGCAGCTGCAGATCGACTTGCGGTACATCGAGCCCGCGGATCGCGACGAGATCATGGGGCGCATCCACGACATCGTGGGCCGCGCGAGCGTGCCCGGCACGCGCGCGACACTGACCATCAAGGGCGAGTTCCTGCCGCTGAACCAGACGCCCTCGGGCGCGCGGGTGTTCGACCTCTACAAGTCGGCGGCGGCGGAATCCGGGCTGAGCATCACCGGCGAGTTCTCCGGCGGCTGCGCCGATAGCGGATTTACCAGCGCGATGGGCGCGCCGACGATCTGCTCGGTCGGGCCGGTCGGTGGCAAGGCCCACAGTCCGGAGGAATATCTGGAACTGGATTCCATCGTGCCGCGCGCGCAGGCCACGGCGCGCGCGATTTTGCGGCTCGAAGGGGCGGGGCTGTGACCGCCTAGACCCAATAGGGCGGATACCCCGAATTGCGCTGCTCGGCGGCCAGCAGCCGCAGCAGCGCGTGCCATTCCAGCACGCCATAAGGCCGCCGCACACCGGGCTGGTACAGATGGGCCGTGCCTTCAAGGATCTCCTTCGAAGGCACCGACAGCGTCCCGCCCACCATCGCATCCACCTGCGCGCGGCAGGCGAGTTCCAGCTGGTACATCGTGTTGAACGCCTGCTGGACCGTCGCCCCGCAGGTCAGCAGCCCGTGGTTCTTCATGATCAGCGCGTCATGTTCGCCAAGGTCCGCGACGATCCGCTCGCGCTCCGAAAGGTCCACCGCTGGCCCCTCATAGGCGTGGGTACCGAGATGACCCACGAAGCGCATCGAGGTCTGCGTCAGCGGCAGAAGGCCACACTCCATCGACGCCACCGCCATCCCGGCGCGGGTATGGGTGTGGATTACGGCCGCCACATCCTCGCGCGCCTTGTGGATCGCGCCATGGATCACGTAGCCGGATTTGTTGATCCCATAATCGGTATCGGGCTTCCACAGGATGTTGCCCTCGACGTCGATCTTGGCGAGCGATGTCGCGGTGATCTCGCGGTACAGCAGCCCATAGAGGTTGATGAGCAGATGGTCGGTGCCGGGGATACGCAGGGTGATGTGGTTGTAGATCATGTCCTGCATGCCGAAGGCATCGACCAGGCGGTAGCAGGCCGCGAGGTCGAGCCGCGCCTGCCATTCCTCGGCACTCACCTGGTCCTGGATGGAGGGCCATTCGGTCCCGTAGTTCGGCGCCATGTTGCCCATGTGATTCACTCCCTGGATTGGCGGCGCGCAGTCTGCGCCAATCCGCGCGAGAGGCAAATGGTTCAGCCCCGCGCGGCGCGCACCAGCAGCAGCACAACCACGAAATGGCACGCCGCGCCGGCCATCACCATCGCGTGCCACAGCGCGTTGTGGAAGCGCATCCGGTGCGCCGTATGCGCGACGACGCCTACCGAATAGAGCACGCCTCCGCTCAGCAGCAGCGCGAAGGCCGCGGTCGTCAGCACGTCCCACAGGCGCCCGATCAGCAGGAAGCCGCACCAGCCCAGTGCCAGGTAGGCGGCGATCGCGAAGCGCTCGAAGCGCGGCCCAAGCGCCACCGTCAGCACTGCCCCGCCGAGTGCGCCGGCCCAGACCGCGCCGAGCATGCCAAACCCCATCCCGCCGCCGAGGCCGAGCACCATCATCGGCGTATAGGTGCCGGCGATCATCACGAAGATCGCGGCATGGTCGACGCGGCGCAGCACCGCCTTGGCCGGGCCGCCGCGGACCGCGTTGTAGGCGGCCGAGGACACCAGCATCGCCAGCAGCCCTACGGCGTAGACGGCGAGCGCGGCGACGATGCGCCCTTCCGGTGGCCAGGGCATCTGCCAGGCGAGGGCGACGAACCCCACCAGCGCGGCCGCGATCGCCACCGCGTGGATCGTCGCGTCGACCACGCGCTCGGCGGGGGAGTACTGCACATAGCCATCCATCGCGTATTCCACTCGCTCGGAAGAAATCACCGGTGAAGCCTCACCGGTGCCGGGTGCAAGCCTTGGTCATCGCGCTCCCGGTGATGTGTCCGCCGCCACGCTGTTCCAGGCCCAGGGCCGTGCCCCCCGGTCGCGCGCCTGCCAGTCCAGGATCTCCGCCTGCCGCTTGAGGGTGAGGGCGACGTCGTCGAGCCCTTCCAGCATCGCCTCGCGCCGCCGCGCATCCACGGCGAAAGGCACCTCCCGTCCGGAGGGTGTGACCACCACCTGGCGCGCGAGGTCCACGCGGGTGCGCCCCACCCCCTGGCTGTCCTCGGTCTCGCGCGCGAGCGCGCGGATCTCGGCCTCGGGCAGCACCACGGGCAGCAGGCCGTTCTGGAAGCAATTGGCGAAGAAGATGTCGCCGAAGGAGGGCGCGATCACGCAGGCGATGCCCGCCCCCATCAGCGCCCAGACCGCGCCTTCGCGCGAACTCCCGCAGCCGAAATTGGGACCTGCCAGCAGGATCGGGCTGTTCGCGTAGGCTGGCTTGTTGAGGATGAAATCGGGGTCCGCGCGCAGCTGTTCGAAGGCATGTTGTCCAAGCCCGGTGCGCCCGGTGCCGACCAGGCGCTCGATGCGGATGATCAGGTCGGTGTCGACATTGGCGCGCAGCATGGGAGCGGCCACACCCTCAACGGGTTCGAATTTCTGCATCACGCGACCTCCCGCACGTCGACGATGGCGCCCGCGATGGCCGCCGCCGCCGCCATGGCGGGACTCGCCAGATGCGTGCGCGCGCCCTTGCCCTGACGGCCGACGAAGTTTCGGTTGGAGGTGGAGACGCAGCGCGCCCCGCTCGGCACCGCCTCTCCGTTGGCGGCGACGCAAAGCGCGCAGCCGGGCTCGCGCCAGGCGAAGCCGGCATCGCGGAAGATCTGGTCGAGCCCCTCGGCCTCGGCGTCGCGCTTGACGCGTTCGGAGCCGGCGACGACCCAGGCGGTGACGTGGCTCGCCACGCGCTTCCCGCGCGCGATGGCGGCCGCGGCGCGTAGGTCCTCGATGCGCGAATTGGTGCAGCTGCCGATGAAGACCCAGTCGACCTTCGTGCCCGCGATCGCCGCGCCGGCCGTGAGGCCCATGTAGTCCAGCGCGGCCTGCCAGGCGGCGGCCTTGCTGGCGTCCGGCGCGTCGCTGGGGCTCGGCACGCGCCCACCCACCGCCACCACCTGTTCGGGGCTGGTGCCCCAGGTGATCTGCGGCGCCAGGTCGGCCATGTCGATGACGTGGTCCACCTCGAACACCGCGCCGGGGTCGCTGGGCAGGCCTCGCCAATAGGAGACGGCGGCGTCCCAATCGGCGCCGGTGGGCGCGAAGCGACGGCCCTTGAGCCAGGCGAAGGTGGTCTCGTCGGGGGCCACGAACCCCATCCGCGCGCCCATCTCGATCGACAGATTGCACAGCGTCAGCCGCCCCTCCACCGACAGCGCGCGCACCGCGGCACCGGCATATTCCACCGCATGCCCGGTGCCCGCCGCGGTGCCGTAACGCCCTATGGCGGCGAGGATCATGTCCTTCGGCGTCACACCCGGGGGTGCGCTGCCCTCGAAGCGGATGCGCATGCGCTTGGGCTTCTGGATGCGCAGCGTCTGCGTCGCCAGCACATGGCCGAGCTCCGACGCCCCGATCCCGAAGGCCAGCGCGCCCATGCCGCCATTGGTGCAGGTGTGGCTATCGCCGCAGACGAGCGTCGTGCCCGGCAGCACGATGCCCAGCTCCGGCCCCATCACGTGCACGATGCCCTGGCCGTCCTGGCCCAGGTCGAACAGCCGCACGCCCGTCTCCGCCGCGCGCTGGCGCAGGCCGGCGACCAGGCCGGCGCCGCCCGCAAAAGTCTCCGAGGTGCGGCCGGGGGCGGAGGAGACCGCGTGGTCGGGGGTGGCAAAGACCAGGTCCGGCCGCGCCACCGCATGGCCGGCCTCGCCCACCTCGCGCAGCGCTCGGGCGCCGGAGAGATCGTGCAGCAGCACGCGGTCGATGTGCAGCAGCGACCAGCCCTCGCCGAGGTCGGCCACCACATGCGGGTCGAAGATCTTGTCGAACAATGTCCGCGCCATGCGCGTATTCCTCCCGCGGAGCCCTGCCTTGACGGCGCGCGCGCCGCGACCGCACCGTCAGTGCCCATCGCACGCCCGGCAAGGGCGGCGGTCAAGACAGGGCGGAGGGAAACACACCATGACCGGCATCACGCGACGTGCGGCCATCCTTGCCACTGCCGGCGCCTCCCTCGCGCGCCCCGCCCTCGCGCAGGGCAATTGGCCGGACCGGCCGGTGCGGCTGGTGGTGCCCTATTCCGCCGGCGGCGTCGGCGACACCGTGGTGCGCACGCTGCAGCCCAAGATCGCCGAGCATCTCGGCCAGGCGGTGATCGTGGAAAACCGCACCGGCGCCTCGGGTGCGATTGCGGCCGCCGCGGTCGCCTCGGCCGCCGCGGACGGCACCACGCTGCTGATGGAGGGTGCGACCTTCGTGACCATGCCGATGGTCAACCGCAGCCTGGCCATCGACTACGAGGCGGCCTTCGTCCCGGTCGCGATGGCGACGACGCAGCCCTACTTCCTCGGCGTCCGCCAGAATTTTCCCGCCGAAGACTTTGCGGGCTTCCTCGCCGAAGCGCGCCGACGGCCCGGCGAGATCACCTATGGCACGCCCGGCGTGGCGCATATCGGGCATTTCATGGGCGAGCTGATCCAGTCGGGCGCCAATGTCCGCCTCGAGCACGTGCCCTATCGCGGCGGCGCGGATGCCTCGCGCGAGGTGGGTGCGGGGCGGATCGACGCGGCCGTCATCAGCCATTCGAGCTTCATCCCCGCGCTGCAGGCCGGCCGCGCCCGCCTGATCGGGGTGACCAGCGCGCGGCGCCGCCCCTTGGCACCCGAGGTGCCGTCGATGGGCGAATTCATCCCCGGCTACGACATCACCTCCTGGATCGGGTTCTTCGCGCCGACAGGTTCGCCGCGCGCGGCAACGGAGCGCTTCACCCAGGCCCTGCACCACGCGATCCGCGACCCGGTCACGCGCGAGAGGCTGATCGCGAGCGGCAACGACCCCGAGATCTCCGACAGCACGCAGTTCGCCGCGGTGATCGCGCGCGACCGGGGGATGGCGCGGCGGATCGTCGCGAATGCGCCGAGCTTGCGGGGGTAGCAGGCCTGAGTCGAAGGCTGTGTCTGCGCCGGACGTGTGGCCTGCGCAGGCCCGGTGTTCGGGGCCGCGTGGCTACACCAGCGCCCAGCGTGCCAGCACGGCCGCCACCACCAGCATCTGCGCCATATTGAGGATCACGGAGAGCCGGTGCCCCGCGTCGAAGCCAGGCTTGGCCGACGCATCGCCCGCCTTCACCGCGTCGCTTAGCCGGTTGATCCGCGGCATCAGGCCCTGGCGCAGCCACAGCGTCAGCGCCGCCACCGCCGCCATCACCGCCGCGTCGATCGGCAGGTCGAAGGCGAGGGCCACCGCCGCCAGCGCCGCGTTGATCAGCACGAACAGGTAGTAGACCGGGAAGACCGCGCGGATGAATCCGCCGGCGACCTCGCCCGGCAGCCGCGTGAAGACCAGCGGTGCCAGGATGGCGGCGAAGAACACCATGCCGCCGAACAGCACGGCGAGCGCAAAAAGAGCGATGAGGTCGGCCATGGCGCCCAGATGGCGTCCCCGCCGCGCCCGGCAAGGGCAGATGCGCGGCGCAGGCCCGCCGGCTTGCCCTTCGACAAGCAACCGGATTGTCGTGGAACCGTCATCTGAATGTCATGCAGTCTCCGCTATGCGCTGCACTGCAAAAAGGGGCTTGGCATGCTGGAGCTTCAGGGGCTGACGCGGCGGTTCGGTGCGCGCACGGCCGTGAGCGCCGTGACGCTTGCCATCCCCGCCGGCCAGATGGTGGGCGTGATCGGCCGCTCGGGCGCCGGCAAGTCCACCCTGCTGCGCATGATCAACCGTCTCACCGAGCCCTCCGAGGGCCGCATCGTCGCCGATGGGCGCGACGTGACCGCCATGCGCGGCCGGGCGCTGCGCGGCTGGCGCGCCGAATGCGCGATGATCTTCCAGCAGTTCAACCTGGTCCAGCGTCTCGACGTCCTCACCAACGTCCTCCTCGGCCGGCTTTATCACCGGCCCACCATCTCCTCCCTGTTCAAGCGCTTCACCGCCGAGGAACGCGCCCAGGCGCTCGCGACGCTCGACCGCTTCGATCTGGCCGAGCAGGCCCTGCAGCGCGCCGACACGCTCTCGGGCGGGCAGCAGCAGCGCGTCGCGATCGCGCGCGCCCTGATGCAGAAGCCGCGCATCATGCTGGCCGACGAGCCGATCGCGAGCCTGGATCCGCGCAACGCCACGGTGGTGATGGAGGCGCTCGCGCGGGTGAACCGCGAGGATGGGCTGACCGTCATCGTCAATCTTCATCACCTCGACACGGCGCGGCGCTATTGCGACCGCATCATCGCGATGGATGCTGGCCGCGTCGTGTTCGACGGCCCGCCCGCGGAGCTCACCGCCGAGCGCGTGCGCGACGTCTATGGCGTCGCCGAAGACGAATTCCACGAAGGCGCCGAGACACCCGCCCTCGTCGCCTAACACCCCTGACCACCAGGAGATCAACACTCATGCTGACCCGCCGCACCCTCGCCTCTCTCGTTGGCGCCGCCGCGCTGACGCCCGGCCTTGCGCTCGCGCAGCGCCGTACCCTCGACGCCTCCGGCATCGAAATGCCCGCCGCCGGCGAGCGCGCCTGGAAGGCGCAGATCCCGCAGCTGCGCATCGGCCTGCTCGGCGGCGAGAACGAGGCCGATCGCCTCGGCCGCTTCGGCGCCTACCGCCAGCTGCTGGAAGAGACCTTCCGCGTCCCCGTCCGCCTGTTCCCGGCGTCGGATTATGCCGGCGTTCTGCAGGCCTATTCCGCGGCCCAGATCGAGATGGCCTCGCTCGGCGCCTCCGGCTACGCCGGCGCCTGGCTCGACACCAATGGCGGCATCGAGCCGATCCTGGTGCCCGAGGAAAACGACGGCTCGGTCGCCTATGTCTCTGTAATGGTGACGCGTGCCGACAGCGGCATCACCAGCCTCGAGCAGATGCGCGGCAAGTCGCTCGCCTGGGCGGACCCGAACTCCACCTCGGGCTACCTGATCCCGCGCTTCGCGCTGCGCCGGGCGGGCATCAACCCCGAAAGCGGCCCCTACTTCTCGCGCACCGGCTTCGCGGGTGGGCATGAGCAGGGCGTGGTCGCGGTGCTGCAGCGCCAGTACGACGCCGCCGTCACCTGGGCTTCGGGCCAAGGCGAGGTGTCCCAGGGCTACTCGCGCGGGAACCTGCGCGCGATGGTGGACAAGAACATGCTGAGCATGAACGACATCCGCATCATCTGGACCTCGGACCCGATCCCGAACGGGCCGATCGCGGTGCGCACCGCGCTGCCGGCGGCGTTCAAGGAAGACATGAAGCTGTTCCACCTGGCGCTGCCCAAAACGCATCCGACGATCTACCAGCAGATCGAGCGCGGCGGCGGCACGGGGTATCGTGAGGCGACGCATGCGATGTTCTCGCTCATCGTCGACCTGCGGCGCGAGGAAGCGGCGGAGCGTCGGCGGCGTACGTGAGGATGAAGACTGGGGGAAAAGAATTTCCCCCAGACCCCCTTTCTTTTGTTTTTGGGTTTTTGGTGATGGGTGCGTGGTCGGTCATCAAGTGGTGGAGAGTTGCTGGCTGCGCGGCCAGCACCATGGAAGTGTCCCGGCGCTGCCCTCGCGGCCTGCACCAGCTCGCCGAGCCGGCGCTGCCCACCCAGCCAGCACCAATAGATAAAAATAAAAGAATGGGGTCCGGGGAAATTCTTTTCCCCGGCCTTTCTTGCTCATGAGTGCCGCCTGGGCCACCGCCCAACCCGCCATCATCCGCGGCGAGGAGGCTTTCCAGTCTGCGCGCCGTTCGCGTCGCCGCGCCACGCTGATCGCGCTTGCGGTGGTCAGTGTGTGCCTGTTCGTCTCCGCCTGGGTCAGCGAGGCTTACCCGTCGCGCCTCGCTGCTGGCCTGCCGCGGATCGGCGAGTATTTCGCCAAGATTTTGCCGGACCTGCGCTGGGCGAGCCTCTTCGCCGGAACAGGCACGGAGGGCAGTCTCGCCTTCTGGTTCTACCGCCTGGATGACTGGGCGCTGCTGCTGGCACAGACGGCGAACATGGCCGCGATTGCGACCTTGCTGGGCGCGATCATGGGCGTACCGATGGCGTTCCTGGCCGCGAGCAACACCGCGCCCTCGC
Source organism: Plastoroseomonas arctica (assembly GCF_018128965.1). Lineage (GTDB taxonomy): Bacteria > Pseudomonadota > Alphaproteobacteria > Acetobacterales > Acetobacteraceae > Plastoroseomonas > Plastoroseomonas arctica. The sequence continues at coordinate 129,736 of NZ_JAAEDH010000002.1, read as the reverse complement.
GGCTGGTGTTCCATGCGTCGCGGCGGTTCCTCGAGGCGCTGCGCACGGTGCCCGACATCGTCTATGCGCTGATCTTCGTGTGGGCCTTCGGCGTGGGGCCGCTGGCGGGTGTGCTGGCGATCGCGATCCACAGCGCGGGTGCTCTGGGCAAGCAATGCGCGGAGGCGGTCGAGAACATCGACAATGGCCCGCGCGAGGGCATGGTCGCCGCCGGTGCGAACTGGTTCGAGAGCTGCCGCTTCGGCGCGCTGCCCTTGGCGCTGAACCCGATCCTTTCCTACGCGCTGCTGCGCTTCGAAGTGAACCTCCGCTCGGCGAGCGTCATCGGCTTCGTGGGTGCCGGCGGGATCGGCGAGGAGCTCTACAAGGTGATTTCCTTCAACTACTACGAGGAGATCAGCGCCATCATCCTCCTCGTCATCCTCGCCGTCGTGTGCATCGACGTGCTGTCGGAGCGGCTGCGCCGCCGCGTGGCGGGCATGGCATGAGCGGCACGAGTGACATCGCCGCCTGGCGCGCGCGCTATCCGCGGGCCTTCGGGCCGACGCCGATGGGCCGCGCGCTGCGCTATGCGGGTGGGGCGGTGTTCCTCGCCTGGGTCGCGGGGTCCTTCTGGTGGCTCGGCATCACGCCCGAGCGCATCTGGAACGGGCTGTCGGGCCTGGGCGTCATCCTGCGGCTGATGGTGCCGCCTTCGCCGGGCGAGCAGTGGGTCGAGATCCTGGAGGGCATGGCCGAGAGCGTGGCGATGGCATTCCTGGGCACCTTCTGCGCCGCGCTGGTCGCGGTGCCGCTGGGCTTCCTCGGCGCGGGCAACGTGGTGACGGCGACGCTGCTGCGTTTCTCCGTCCGCCGCGTCTTCGACGGCATGCGCGGCGTGGACCAGCTCATCTGGGCGCTGGCCTATGTGCGCGCGGTGGGCCTGGGGCCGCTCGCCGGCGTGCTCGCGATCTTCACCGCCGATATCGCGGTGCTGGCAAAGCTCTATGCCGAGGCGATCGAGACGGCAGAGAAGCGCCAGGTGGAGGGCGTGACGGCGGCGGGCGGCGGTCGGCTCGCTGCGCTGCGCTTTGGCATCCTGCCGCAGGTGGCGCCGCTGATGCTCTCCCACGCGCTGTATTTCTTCGAGAGCAACACCCGCTCGGCGGCGATCCTGGGCGTGGTCGGCGCGGGTGGCATCGGGCTGCAGATCGCCGAGCGCATCCGCGTGCGTCATTGGGACGAGGTGGCCTTCATCATCATCCTGATGATCGTGACCGTCGGCATCATCGACCGGCTGAGTGCGGCGCTGCGCCACCGGCTGATCGGGACGCGCAGGTAGCCGGCGCGTCCGTCCCGGGTTCCGGTCTATGGTCGGCGAGAGGGGGATCGGGGCGGATGGGGTCAGGGCTGTTCTGGTGGCTGGTGTGCATGGGACTGGCGGCGCTGATCACCGCCGCCGTCTCGCGGCGGTGGGTGTGGCGGGCGGCGCTGCTTTACCTCGTCTCGCCCTTGGTTCTGTTCACCGGCTATGCCCTGTGGGCGCTGGTGACTCGGCCGGAGCGGGAGGGCGTGCTCGGCCTGATCCTGGTGTCGCTGGGGCTCGTGAGCGCCATGGCGACCTTGCCCTGGATCCTGACCTGCCTGATCGGCTTCGCGCTCGGGCTGGTGCCGCGGCGCTGGCTGCGGCCGGCGGACAAGACGGCGCCGTTCAACAACTGGCGGCCCATCCATGTCGGTGCCGAAAACGATGCGCTCGTCATCGGTGGGCTTCCGGTCTGGCAGGCGCCATGGCGCCCCACCGGCCTGGCACCGGTGCCGCTGCCGCACCCTGCGCATCCGAGGCAGACCCACGAGTTCTCTGTCTACGAAATTGGAGCGGGCGCGGTGCGGACCCGCTTTGCGGCGGCAGAACTCTCGGCCGGCGTCTGGGGCTTCTACCAGCCCATGGCCACGCCGACGATGACCGCCGTGGAGGTAGGCACGGCGACGCGGCGACCAGTCGCCTGGCGCAGCCTCGTGGCGGTCTCGCTCGGGGCGGCCATCGCCATCGCCGCTGGCAGCTATCTCGCCGAGCGCTTCGCACCGTCCCTGGTGCCGCTGACGCCCATGCCGCGGATGCCCGGCGAAAAATCGTGAGGCTGGGGAACGCCCGCGGCCGAGCTGGTTCCTGGGCAGCCCGCGGACGAACCGAGCCTTACGGGCCCGCGTGCCTCACCGGGCGCGCAGGAACTCGCTCACGCGCAGCAGGATCAACTCGTTGTCGTCGGCCCGCAGCAAGTGGCGGCCGGCGCTGAAGGGCAGGTTGTTGTCGTTGCCGACGATAATGTGGTCGGCATCGACCATCGCCACGTTCTCGATGGTGAAGAAGGGAAAGGTCAGCACGGTGTTCGCCGCACCCGCGGGCCGGTCGCCCCGCTGGCGCGCGAGGTTCTGGGGGTCCTGGATCGCCATCAGGTCGATATGGCCGATCTTGCGGACGTAGCCCTCGGCGTCGAGGTCGCCGAGGTCGATGAGGTAGATACGCTTGAAACGCGCCGGCAGCGGGGTGCAGGGGGCCGCGGCGGTGGATTCCACGCCCTGCGCGCAGGCGAGGCCGGGGTCGCCCTCGCCATTGTCGCGCTCGATCACCAAAGCGCGGCGGTCGTCGATCATGTTGAAGTCGCCGATGTTGGTCGCACCCGCCTCCAGCCGGTAGCGCATGGTCCGGCCGGTCCAGGCGGCGCGCTCGGTGGAGAATTCCAGGATGCGCAGAAAGGCGCCCTCGGGCTGGTCGGAATTGGGCGCGAACAGGGTCTGTTCGAGCAGCGCGTACAGCGTGCGGCCGTCCGGCGAGGCGGCCATGCCCTCATACCCGCCCGAACGGCGCGCACGGAACGCGACCGGGGCGGTGGGCGTGGCGGGCACCTGCAGCGCGGGGTGGTCGGGCGAGCGTATCGGCTGGCCGTCGAGCATGGTCTCGACCACGCGCAGGACGCGGCCCTCGGCATCGACATGCACCAGGAAGGGGCCGAACTCCTCGCCGATCCAGAAGCTGCCATCGGGCATCGGCTGGATGCTCTCCGGGTCGAAATCCGCACCCGTGAGGAACCGCGCCTCCGTCGCGTCGGTCGCGATGGGGAAGGCGATCACGCGGTTGGGGTCGGAGAGGAAGATGGTGCGCTCCACCGCGACCTGGCCGGTGGCGAAGTTGGGACGCACCCGATGGAACATCAGCATCGCGTCGGGGCTGTTGCGGCGCGCGCCGAAGCCGTTGTCGGTCAGCACCCAGTAGCTGCCGTCGCCCACCGGCTTGATGCCGGAGAAGCCCTGCACGGGCTGGCCCTGGAATGGCAGCGACAAGCCGGTGATGCGGCGCCCATAGGTCGGGCCGGTGTCGCCCGGGAGCGAGCCCACGCGGTCGTTGCGGAGGTTGCCCGGGCCGGTAAAGCGGCCGGAGAGGGCGAAGCCCGGCGGAGCCCCGGCGGGGGGCGGGACGAAGGTCGCGGCCGGCAGGATCGCGTGGCCGGCGAGCGTCGCCTCGAAGCGCTGGTCGGCCTGGGCGCCCGCGGTCAACGCGATGGCGGCGGTCGCTGCGAGCAGCAGGGTGCGCATTGGGGCTCGTCTCCGGATGGCGTGAGGGGTTTTCACTAGGCGCGCGCCATTGCACGCGCGTGACGGGCGGATGAAGGATAAGCGGCGCAACTTTCGCCACGGCTAGCCGTGAGCCAGCCCGAGCCCGAGCCCGGAGCCCGGAGCCCGGAGCCCGGAGCCCGGAGCCGTCGGTGCCGCTCTGTCGCAAGTGCCTGGGCGCGGCGAAGGCCGCCGCGCCCAGGTTCGTAATCGCGCCGGATCAGGCGATCAGCGCACTCTGGTCCGCGATGGCCCGGCCTTCATAGACGCCGAAGTTCAGGTAGTGGGTCAGAGGGTTGATTCCGGCGGCGGCCACGTCGGGGTTCGCCGCCAGATAGGCGCTGGTGTCGAAGGCGGCCGAGGGGTCGCGGCCTTCCTTGAATCCGAACAGGTTGTAGTGGGTCATCGGGTCGAGGCCGGACGCCTTCACATCCGCATTGTTCGCGAGGTAGGCGCTGGAGTCGAACAGCACGTTCGGATCACGGCCTTCCTTGCCACCGAAGCGGATGAAGTGCTCGCGCGGGTCGATCCCCGCGGCCGCCACGTCCGCATTGGACAGCAGATAGAACTCGGCATCGAACCCATCCGCCGTCGCCTTGCCGATCGCCGTGTAGGATGCGCGGCCCTCAGCGCGGCCGAAGTTCAGGAAGTGATCCAGCGCGTTGATCCCGGACGAGGCCACGTCCTGGTTGTTCTTCAGGTACAGCCCCGTGTCGAAGTCGACCGAGGTGTCGCGCTGCTCCTTCGCGCCGAACAGGCGGAAGTGTTCGAGCGGGTTGAGGCCCGAGGCCGCCACGTCCTTGTTCGCCGCCAGGTAGCCCGAGGTGTCGAAGAAGGCGTTCGGGTCGCGGCCTTCCTTGGCGCCGAACTGGCGGTAATGGACGATCGGATCGAGGCCCGAATTCGCCACGTCGAGGTTGGCGCGCAGGTAGTAGAGGCTGTCGAACAGGCCGTCGCCATCGTTGAGGTTGATCGTGCGGTCGGCGAAGACCAGCTGCTCGACGTTGCGCAGCGTATCGGTGCCCTCGGGCCCGGTCACAACCAGCTTGGTGCCAGAATTGTCGAACTGCGCCGAGGCGAAGGTGCCGGTGAAGACGACGGTGTCGGTGCCGTCGCCGCCATCGATCATGTCGTTGCCGGCGCCGCCGGTGAAGCGGTCATTTCCGTCATCGCCACCCAGCGTGTCGCCGCCATCGCCGCCGAGGATGGTGTCGTTGCCGGCACCTGCCGCGACCAGGTCATTGCCGCCGGCCGTGTTGAACGACTCGTCGAGGCCGTAGCCGGACAAGGTGTCACCCGCGTCGGTGCCGTTGACCGCGGCGGCCTGGAACACGCCATCGGTGCGGAAGGCGAGGTTCTGGATCCGCGTATCGAGCTGCTGCACCGTCTCGGGATTGTCGAAGGCGGTCCCGGGCGTTGCGAACTTGGCCGCGAAGTAGTCGGCCAGCGCATCCTGCTCGCTGCCCTCGGTCGTGTAGGTGCGCGCACCGGAGGCGACGTTGGTCAGGTCGACGCGGTTGGTGAAGGTCACCGTTACGCCGCCGTTGCCGCCGAGGAAGTTGTCGCCGCCGGTCGGGCCGTTGATGTTGAAGTCGAGCAGCACGGTGCGGAAGGTGCGGTTCGCGTCACCGACGAGCTGGGCGTTCTGGATCAGAGTGTCGAGGATGTTGCCGGCCTCATCGACGACGGCGAGGCTGACAATGCGGTCCCCCGCGGCGCGCGTCGCGTCGAACGAGAAGCGAAGCCCGCCGATATGGGGGAAGCCACCGGGCGTCGCACCCGGGGTCGCGCCACGCAGCGTGTTCTCGAGCAGGTCGGTGAGGCCCTGCGCCGTGAAGCTCACGATCGAGAGCGCGTTGTTGAAGCGCAGCGCGTTTTCGATGTCGAGCTGCGTCACCTTGCCGTCGAGCGGCGCCTCATAGGTCGGGATTGCGCCGTCGCCGACGACGCCGATGCCCTCGCGGATGCCGCCGCCGTTCTTGATCCCGATCAGCACGTTCGGGTCGGTCTGGCGCGCCTTGAAGATGTTGGCATCGACCGACAGGTCGCCGAAGTTGGTCTCCTGCGTGCGCACGAAGGCGCGCTGCCCTTGCAGATACACATCCGAATAGCCAGCGACGACGGAGAGCTTGGCGTCGATGATGGCGCCGACGGCGTCGGTGAGCTGCTTGACCTCGCCACCCTTGGTGCCGTCGGCATAGGGGTTCTCGCCGGCGCCGTAGAGTGCGGCGACGGTCGCGTCATTGGCGACATAGGCGCCCGACACGTTTGCATCGACGCTGCCGGGAATGATGTGGCCGTTGCTGTCGAAGGTGATGACCAGGCGGCCGACGTCGAAATATTCGTTGCCGGTGACGACGATGGCGGTGGAGTTGCCGTCGAGGTCGGTGCGGAACAGCGGGTAGTTCTGCGCGCCGGGGAAGCCGTCCGTCGCATCGGCGAAGGCGGCGTGGCTGCCGCCGGCGAGGATGACGTCGACGCCATGCAGCTTGGTCGCGAGGTCGAGCTCCAGCTGGTACTGCTGCAGGTGCGTCGCGAGGATGATCTTGTTGATGCCCTGCGTGGTCATCTGGTCGATCAGCGGCTGCACGATCGCGGCGAGCTCGGCGGTGTTGTCGGTGCCGCCATCGGCGAAGGGATCCTTCACCTTCACCAGGCCGAGCGAGGAGATGGTCGCGAGCAGCTGGGTCGTGAGGCTGATGACGCCGATCTTCTCGCCATTTTCGGTGATGACGGTCCAGGGCGAGATCTGCTGGTCGGCGGCCTCCGCCGTCACCGCGGCGTCCGAGGCGAAGTCGGCCAAGGTTGTCGCGTAGGTCGATGCGTCGCGCAGCGCGGCGGTGAAGATGCTGTTCAGGTCGGGATCGGAGGAGAAGTCGAGATTGGCGGAGAGGTAGGGGAACTGCGCGCCGATCGACGTGACGCGCCCGGCCCCGGTGGTGGCCCCGACCGCGTTCGCCGTGTTGTCGATGGCGTTGAGGATGGTGCGCGTGCCGAGGTCGTACTCGTGGTTGCCGAAGGCGCTGGCCTGGATGCCGATGGCGTTCAGGATGGCGATGTCGACGCGGCCGAGATCGGTCACGAGGCTCGAGAGGCTGCCGGAGGGCAGGCCGAAATACTGCTCGTAGAAGGCGCGCAGCACGGGGGTCAGCGCGGGGTCGCCCTCGGAGGCGAAGAAGGGCGAGGGAATGTAGTTGTCGCCCGAGGCCAGCGTGATCGAGTTCGCGTAGCTGTCTTCGAGCTTGTCGATGATGGCGGCGAATTTCGGCGCCCGCGTCACCGCCTGCAGGCCGGCCTCGAAGTCGGAGGCGTGCAGGATCTGCAGGGTGAAGGTGGGCTCGGCGACGGTGTCGAGCGCGAAGGCGGAGGTGGTGGTGCTGGTCTCGTTGGAGACGAACAGCTTGCCGGTCGAGCCACCCGGATCGGCGGAGAAGCTGAACACTTCGGGTGCCACGTCGCCGGTGGCGCGGATGGTGCTGGAATAGGTTGCCGTGGGCTTCGCACCGGTCGTGTCGATCGCGAAGCTCAACACCGCATTGTAGCGCTCGAGGCCGACGAAGGCGAAGAGCTGGCCGTCGATGGTGCCGAGTGTCACGCCCTCGGGCTCCGCACCCTTGTTGTCGGCGCGGCCGTCATCATAGAGCGTGGGGAAGTCGCGGGCGATGATGCTGTCCAGCGCGGAGCCGGAATCGAAGACCTGGGTCAGGCCGGTCGCGTCATTGTATTCCCAGATGGAGAAGCTGCGGCTGCCGAACACTTCGAGCTTCTCGAGCGGCACGTCGGCATCGAGGTTGTTGGTGTAGGCGGACACGGTCAGCCGGCCGAGATTGGCGTTGCTCACCAGGGTGGCCGCGTTGGGGAACACCGCGGTGTCGAGCCCAGCATTGGCGACGCGGACTTCCTCGGCGAAGCTGCCCCAGTCGCGCGCGTCGCCCTCGTTGGCGGTGACCAGGTAGGTCTTTCCGTTCGCGGTGAAGGTCGCGATGCCGTCGGGCTGGTACAGCCCCTTCACCGGCGAGGTCGTGGGGAAATAGGCGCCGTTCTGGTCGGCGGCGTCGATGTAGCTGTCGGCCTGGCTGAAATCCTTGAGGCCGAAGGTCTGGATGCGGTCGAAGGTGCCGGTCGCGATGTTCAGCACCGCCAGCGCATTGGCCTCCTGCAGCGTGACATAGGCCTTGGTGCCCGCCGCGTTGATGGCGATGTATTCGGGCTCTAGGTCGGCCGCGGCCGTGGCGGTGAAGGGCGTCACGGTGCGGCCGGTATCGGCCACGCCGTCGCCGTTGAGATCGGTGGGCGCCGAGCCGAACACGCGCACGCCGGCGGCGTTGAGCGTTGCGGCATCGAAGCCGCCGAAGCCCGCGATCTGCATGGCGCCGGTCGAGACATTGATGATGCCGACGCCACCCAGCGGGTCATGCGTGTAGTTCACCGTGGGCTCGCCCTCGATGGCGACGAGCACCTTGGAACCGTCCGGGGTGAAGGTGACCATATCCGGCACGGCGAAGGAGAGCGGGCCGGATGCAGCGCTCTCGTTCGGGCGGATGGTGTGCTCAAGGGTGAAGCCGCTCGCGGTCACCTGGAAGATGGCGACGACGCCGTTCGAGGGGATGGTGCCGCTGGCGACCGTGACGGGCGCACCGTCGAAGGCGACGGCGATGCGGGTGACGCCGCCGGTGGTGTTGACCGCGACCGAGTTGCCGGTGCCGACGGTGGCGGCACCCACACCGAGATCAGCCTTACCGATGGCGTAGACGACCGCGCCGGTCGTGGGGTCCACCACGTCGATGCCCGAGCCACCCAGCACGAACAGCCGGTTCAGCGTGCTGCTGAAGGCGTTGACCTCGGAGCCCTTGGCCGCACCGCCGGTGATCGTCGACTGGTTGGTGGTGAAAATGGACGTCGCGGTGATGTCAGTGCCCGGCATCGTATCCCCGTGTGCTTTGGTGTGTGACCCGGGGGTAACCGCTTCTTAACAACGCATCTTGGTCGTTTTCGTGAAGGATCAATGACTCACGGCGTGTTTGCAGTGCTGTTGGATTCCCTGCCGCCATCTCATGGGATAGATGCAATCAGAAGTTGTCTGATCCTGCGGCTGTGGGCGAAGCGCGGGAGCGCTTCGCCCCGGCGCCTCAGGACGGCCGGTCGCGCCCGAAGATGATCGTTCCCGAGGCACCGAACATCCCGCCCACCCCGTGGCAGACGGAGATGTCGACATCGGGCACCTGCGCGGGGGCGATCCCGCGCACCTGGCGCACGCTCTCCTGCAGGGCGAACATGCCGTACATGCCGGTGTGGGTGTAGGAGAGGCCGCCGCCATTGGTGTTCATCGGCAGCTTGCCGCCGGGGGCGGTGTTGCGGTCCATGATGTAGCGCCCGGCCTCGCCGCGCGGCACGAAGCCGAGGTCTTCAAGGCCGTAGAGCGGCAGATGCGCAAAGGCGTCGTAGATCATCAGGTGGTCGACATCGGCGTGGGCGATGCCGGCCATCTTGAAGGCTTCCGGCCCGGCGACGCGGAAGGCGCGGGAGGAGGTGAAGTCCTCCATCTGCGAGATCATACCCGTCTCCACGCTTTCGCCCGAGCCCAGGATATAAGCCGGCTTGCCCGGAAAATCCTTGGCACGGTCGGCGCTGGTCAGGATCAGCGCGCCGCCGCCATCGGTGACCAGGCAGCACATCAGGATGCGGAAGGGCCAGGCGATCATGCGGCTGTTCAGCACGTCGTCGACGCTGATCGGGTCGCGGAACATCGCACGCGGATTCTTCCCCGCCCATTCGCGCTGCACCACCGCGACGGTCGCGAACATTTCCTCCGTCACGCCATAGGTCTTCATGTAGCGCAGCACGGGGATGGGAAAGAGGGTCGGCGGGCCGAACGGGCCGAAGGGGGCCTCGAACTGGCCGTTGAGCGTGGCGGGCTCCGGCGGTCGCTGGGCGCCGGCGATGCGCGACTTCCCACTTTCGCCGTGGCAGATCAGCGCGGTGTTGCAGTAGCCCGCGGCGATCGCGGCCGCGGCGTGGCGCACGTGGAGCATGAAGGAACACCCGCCCACGGAGGTGCCATCCACCCAGCGCGGCGTGATGCCCAGATACTGCGCGAGCAGCTGCGGGCGCATCGCGCCGACCCAGGCGATGCCGTCGATATCGCCGGGCTTAAGTCCGGCATCGGCCATGGCGTTGAGCGCGGCATCGGCGGCGAGGCCGATCTCGGAAAGGTTCGGCACTGCGCCGAGGTGGGTGGTCTCGGCCGCACCTACGACCGCGACGGAGCCGGGAACGTAGGACATCACTCGACCCCCATGCTGACGCCGGTGCGCCCGGCGGCAGGTGTTGCGGCGGGGCGGAACAGCGGCAGCGAGATGGCGTCATCCATCGGCACGAAGACGACCTCGAGCGCGAGGTCGAGTGGCAGCGCCTCGGGCGTCTGCGGGCAGCCCACGATGTTGGTCATCATGCGCGGGCCTTCCTCCAGTTCCACCACGGCGATCGCGTAGGGTGGGGTGAAGCCGGGCACCGGGCGGTGGTGGATGACGTAGCTGTGCAGCGTGGCGCGCCCGCTCGCCTCGAAGACGGAGACGTTGCGCGTGCCGGTGTAGGGGCTGAACGGGCGCGGCGGGAAATAGGCGCGGCCGGTATCGCCGCAGCGCTGCAGCAGCAGCTTGCCATCCTTCGCGCCGTCCCAGAAGTGCTTGGTCTCCGGTGTCGGCATCGGCTTGGGCCGGCCGGGCTCCAGGGTGATGGTCATGGGCGTATTTCCTTCCCTTCAATCAACGCGCTTGAGGCCGGCGGCAAAGCGTTTCCAGTTGCGCACATAGCCGCTGGCCGAACCGAGGATTTTTGTCGCCACCTCGGCGTCGAGCGTGCGCACCGCCTTGGCCGGCGCGCCGACGATCAGTGAATACTCGGGAAACACCTTGCCCTCGGAGACGAGCGCGTTGGCACCCACGATGGAGTGCGCGCCGATCACTGCCCCGTTCATCACCGTCGCTCCCATGCCGATGAGTGCGCCATCCCCCACCGTGCAGCCATGCAGGATGGCGTGATGGCCCACCGTGACATCCGCGCCGATGGTGAGCGGGAAGCCCATATCTGCGTGCAGCATCGCGCCCTCCTGGATGTTGGTGCGCGCACCGATGACGAGGGGTTCATTGTCGCCGCGCAGCACCGCGCCGAACCAGATGCCGACATCCTCGCCCAGCACGACCTTGCCGATGACATGGGCGTCGGGTGCGACCCAAAAGTGGCCCTCGCCGGGGGTCTCGGGCGCGGCTCCATCGAGGCTGTAGAGCGGCATGGTCGATCCTCCCAATTCTTGCCCGCATTGGGCCATGCCCGGCGCGCGCGCGCCAGAGGGGCGACCGGCGCCTGAGGTCGCTACTCGGGGCGCGCCCTGCGCGCGCACCGCAACAGCGAATGCGCGAACGCCCGTCGCGCGGCGAGCCCAGCGGCCTCGTGCCGACGGCATGCCACCGGCGTGACGGCCGCGATCGCGCCTGAGGTCGCAAACTAATCCAGCTGGATGTTGCCCTCGCGCACGATCGCGCCCCACTTCGCGACCTCGGTCTCCAGGAAGGCGCGGAACCCCTCCGGCGTGGAGCCGACCGGCTCGCTGCCCTCGGCGGCGAGGCGCGCGCGGATCTCGTCGCTCCCCAACGCCTTGCGCATCTCCTCGGACAACCGTGCCAGGATCGGCGCCGGCAGGCGCGCGGGCGCGACCAGGCCGGTCCAGTTCACCAACTCGAGCGGCAGGCCCTGCTCGATCAGCGTCGGCACGTCGGGGAAGGCCGCCGCGCGCGTGGCCGAGGTGACGGCGATGGCGCGGACGTCGCCTGATTCCAGCACGCCCTTCACCGAAAGCGGATTGGCCGAATAGACGTCGAGCCGCCCGGCCAGCAGGTCTGCCACCACGCCGCCGGCGCCGCGATAGGGGACCTGGGTGATGTCGATATTGGCGCGGCGGTTCATCACCTCGCCCTGCAGATGCCCCACCGTGCCATTGCCGGGATGCCCCGCACTCAGCTGGCCCGGCCGCGCGCGCGCCAGCGCGATCAAGTCCGCGAGGTTGCGCACCGGCGAGGACCGCGCGACGACGATGATGTTGGGCTGCCGCGCGACGATCCCGATCGGGGTGAAGTCGCGCAGCGGATCATAGGGCAGGGTGCGGTACAGCGCCGGGTTGATCGCGAGGTTCGAGGTCTGCCCCAACCCGATCGTGTAGCCGTCAGGCGGCGATTTCGCGACGGCGTCGAGCCCGATGCCGCCGCCCGCGCCGGGACGGTTGTCGGCGACGATCGTCCAGCCGGCCGAGGACGCCATGCGGGTGCCGAGGTCGCGCGCGACCGTGTCGGTGCCGCCGCCCGGCGGGAAGGGAACGATCAGGCGGATCGGCCGGTCCGGCCAGCCGGCCTGTGCGCGGGCGATGCGCGGTGCGGCGAGTGCGGCCGTGGCGGCCAGGATCATGCGGCGTTGCATGGGCTTGTCTCCCCTATCGGTCGCGTGGCAGCGCGCCGAGGATTTCGTCATTGTGCTCGCCGATGCGCGGCAAGTCGTGGCGCACGCCCAGGCGATCCGCCCCGAACTGGATAGGCAGCGCCGGCACCTTCACCGATCGCCCATCAGGCAGCGTCACCGGCAGCAACCCGCCCCCGGCGAGAAGGTGCGGGTCCTCGAACAGATCCCAGGGCGTGTTGATGCGCGAGAAGGGCAGTCCTGCTTTCTCGCACATCGCCTCGATGGCGGCGGCGGAGTGCTTCTTCAGCAGTGTGGCGACCAGCGGGATGAGGATCTCGCGATGCGCGGCGCGGGTGTTGTTGGTGGCGTAGCGCGTGTCGTCCAGATCCGGCTCGTTCAGGGCGCGGGTGAACACCTCCCATTGCCGGTCGGTGACGACGCCCACGAACACCTGCACGCCGTCGGCGCTGTCAAAGATGTCGTAGACACCCCAGGCGCGGCGGCCACCCGGCATCGGCGGCGGCGCAGTACCGCTGATCGCCTGCTGCAGCATGTGGGTGGAGACCAGGAAGGCGGAATTCTCGAACAGGCCGGACTGGATGTGCTGGCCCTTGCCGGTCGCCTCGCGCTGACGCAGGGCCGCGAGGATGGCGATGGCGCCGAACATCCCGCCCATCATGTCGTTCACCGAGGCGCCCGCGCGCAGCGGCCGTCCCGGCGGGCCGGTCATGTAGGCGAGGCCCGACTGCATCTGCACCACCTCGTCGAGCGCGGTGCGGTTCTCGTAGGGGCCGGGCAGGTAGCCTTTGAGCGAGCAATAGATCAGCCGCGGGTTGCGCTCAGAGAGCGCGGCATAGCCGAGTCCCTTGGCGTCGAGCCCGCCGGGGCGGAAATTCTCGATCACCACGTCGGCGCCGTCGATCAGGCGCAGCAGCATCGCGAGATCCTCGGGTGCCTCAGTGTCGAGCATCACGGACTTCTTGTTGCGGCAGAAGGCGGCGAAAAAGCCCGCGCCCGAGGCGGTGAGCGCGCGCGTGCGGTCGCCGCCCGGCGGCTCCACCTTGATCACGTCGGCCCCGAGATCGGCCAGCACCAGGCCGCAGGTCGGGCCCATGACCATGTGCGAAAATTCGACGACGCGAACGCCCTCCAGCGGCAGTTTGGTGGGCTTGGCCATGGGCGTGTTCCTCCGGTTGGCATCCGTCATAGAGGCAAATGCGCCGGGGATGAATTCCCCCGCCCTTCCCGAGAGCGTGCGGGCGGGCTTCAATCGCGGCGAAGGGAGGAACAAGGGAGGGAATGCGCGATGCGCGAATTGCTTGTGGTGAAGTCCGGCGGGCCGGCGGCTTTCGTGGAATGGCAGGCGGCCTTCGCCGCTGTGGCGCCGGGGCTTGAGCTTGCGCTCTGGGGCGACCCGGCGCTCGATCCTGCCCGCATCACCCATGCCCTCGTCTGGGACCCCGAGCCAGGCGCGCTGGCGCGGCTGCCGGCCCTGGAGGTGATCTTCGGCGCCGGCGCGGGAGTGGACGCGATCATCGCCGACGCCGAACTGCCGCGGCACATCCCCCTGGTGCGCATGGGGGTGGAGGGGGCGGCGCAGCGCATGGGCGAGTATGTCGCCTGGGCGGCGCTGGGGCTGCTGCGCGACCAGCGGCGGCTGGCCATCGCGCAGGCCGCTTCGCGATGGGATTATTTCGAACCGGAGAACACGGCGCCCGAACGGGTGGTGGGGATCATGGGCCTGGGCGTGATGGGCACGCGCGCGGCGACGATGCTGCAGGGCCTCGGGTTCGGCGTGGTCGGATGGTCGCGCACCGAAAAATTCGTCCCCGGCGTGCGCAGTTTCGTCGGTGATGCGGAACTGGCTGCCTTCCTCGCGGAATCCGACATTCTGGTGGTGCTGTTGCCGGCGACCGAGGCCACGCGCGGCCTGATCGCGGCGCCGCTGCTGGCCTGCGCGAAGCCTGGCGCCGGGCTGATTCTCGCCGGCCGCGGGACGCAGGCGGTGATCCCGGACATCCTCGCCGCGCTCGATGCCGGGCAGCTCTCCGGTGCGGTAATCGACGTCTTCGACCCCGAGCCGCTGGCCGCCGACAGCCCGGTCTGGGCGCACCCCAAGGTGACGGTGACGCCGCACTGCGCGAGCCTGCCGAGCCGGCGGGAACGTGCCGCTTATGTGGCCGAGGTCATGGCGCGGCATCGGCGCGGCGAGGCGCTGCCCAACCTCTATGACCCTTTGCGAGGCTATTGAATGACCTACTCCCTGCTCGCACGCTGCGCCGAGACCGGTGCGTTCGGGGCGGCCGTGACCACGTCCGGCATCGCGGTGGGCGCGCGGGTGGCGTTCTGCGCGGCGGGGGTCGGGGGCGTGCTGACGCAGCACCGCACCGACCCGCGCCTGGGCCCGCGCGGGCTCGACCTATTGCGCTCCGGCTGCACCGCCGAGGAGACCATCGCGGGGCTGGTCGGCTCCACGCCGCACCATCGCTACCGCCAGTTGGCGGCGATCGATGTCACGGGCGCGACCGCGCATTTCGACGGCGCGTTGGTCAAGCCCGAGCGCGGCGTCGCGCATGGGCTCGACGTCGTCGCGATCGGCAATATCCTCGCGAGCAGCGCGGTGCCGCAGGCCATGGCAGAGGCTTTCCTTGCCAGCGCTGGCGAATTGCTCGCCGAACGGCTGCTGCGCGCGCTCGAAGCCGGGGAGGCTGCGGGTGGCGAACACGGCGCGGTCCGCTCGGCGCATCTGCTGGTGGTGGAAAGGGAGAGCTTCGCCCTCGTCGACCTCCGGATTGACTGGGCGGAGGCGCCGCTGCCGGCAATGCGCGCGCTTTGGGAGGAATACCGCCCCGAGCTGCGCGACTACGTCATGCGCGCCCTGGATCCGGAGAACTGCGTGCCGCAGGTGCCGCGTTGAGTCGCCAGATGGAGAAATTCAGGCAACCGGCAATCGTCACCCAAAGAAGATAGGGTGCAAGGAGCCAGGTGGCGATCGGCTCGATGGGGTAGAACATGACCATCGTGGCCAGGATCGACGCCCAGAGCAGTAGCAACTCGAGCATTGCAAGCCCGATCCGGTGCATGCCGAAAAAGATGGCGGACCAGCCAGCGTTGATCACCAGCTGTGCCCCGTAGACACCGAGCGCCGGAGTCCAGCCGCCTGCACGCCAGACGAGCCAGCCGGACACCGAGATCATGATGAACAAAATTGTCCAGACCACGGGGAACGCCCATTTCGGCGGGTTCCACCAGGGCTTGGCCAGCCCGTCGTACCAAGCCCCCGGCTTGAACACGGCGCCGCTGCTCGCAGCGAGAAAGTTCGCTGCGAAGAATCCGGCGAGTCCGAGCCAAACCGAGAGTTCCATCATGCCATCATTGCGGCGTGGAGCTGCGCTGCAGGAAGGCGATCACGTCCGCCACCTGCTGCGGCTGGCGCAGGCCCGGGAAGGACATGGCGCCCTGCGGCAGGACGTCCTTCGGATTGGTCAGGTAGCGCGTCAGGGTCGCGTCGTTCCAGGTGAGGCCCGCCGCCGCCTGCTCACGCAGGTTGGCGGAGTAACGGAAATTCTCGCGCTGGCCGGCGGCACGGTTGTAGATGCCGTTCAGGTTCGGGCCGACGCCGTTGCGGCCGCCGGCTTCGATGGTGTGGCAGGCGCGGCACTGGTTGAAGATGCGCTGGCCGGAATCGGCATCGCCGCCCTCGGCGAAGGCACCGGCGGCGGGCAGCATCAGAGCCATTGCGGCCAAGACAGTCGAAATACGCATCCCGTTGTTTCTCCCTGACGGACGATCCAGTAGCAACACGCAACTTCGGTGCGAAGGGAAACGCGTCAACCCCGTCGGGGTTCCGCGCTCCGTGACATCTCGACAGCGCACCGGGCAACCGGACATGCCTTGCCCAAGTGCCATACGATGTTGGTCAAACAATGGAAACCCGGCATGGGTTTCAGCGTCCCGTGCCGGTGACCAAAGCTTCATCTTCGTGTCAGACGAGCGTCGCCCAATGCGCGGCGATATCGCGCCGGCGCGCCACCCAGATGCCGCTGCGCTTGGCGACGTGTTCGAGAATGGCCTCCAACCCGCCGATCCGCGCCGGACGGCCGATGAACCGCAGATGCAGCCCAATCGAGAGCATCTTCGGCGCGCTCGCCCCCTCCTTCAGCAGCCGCTCGATCGCGCGGATGCAGTATTCGGAGAAGTCGCGCGCCTGCACGAAGCCGCCACCCGGTCCGAAGCGCATGTCGTTGGTGTCGAAGGCGTAGGGCAGGATGACGTGCGGGCGCGGTGCGGCCTGGTGCATGCGCGGGACGTCGTCATCGTAGCAGTCGCTGTCGTAGAGGAAGCCGCCCTCCTCCATCAGCAGCCGGCGCGTGTTGACCGAGGCGGAGGATTTCGTGTGCCAGCCCACCGGGCGCTGGCCACAGGCCTTCTCGATGGCTGCGACGGTCGCCGCGATCACTGCGCGTTCGCGCGCTTCCTCCATCCCGGCGTGGCTTTCCCAGCGCCAGCCATGCGCGCTGATTTCATGCCCGCGCCGCGCCGGCTCGGCCGCGAGGCTGGGTGTGGCCGCGATGCAGCGACCGCACGAGGAGAAGGTGGCCTTGAAGCCATGCGCGTCGAAGGCGTCCATCACCCGCCAGATGCCAACGCGCGCGCCATAGGCGAAGTGGCTTTCCATGCACAGGTCCGGCGCGCCCACCACCTCCCGGTTCACCTCGTACACCGCCTCGTTCCGCTCGTCGCCGGAGGCGAGCGACATCTCCGCCCCTTCCTCGACATTCACGACGAAGGACAGCGCCAACCGCGCATCGCCTGGCCATTGCGGAAAGGGCGATAGCGCCCGTCCCACCAGGTCGCGCGAGGCGGGCGGCATGCCGCCGGGGAGGAGGTCGCTCATGGCATCCCCTTCACAATCCGAGACAATCCAATGTGTGCCCGATCACCTTGGCCTCGTCGAACAGCGCGCGCGCCCGCTGCCGCCCGGCCTCGCCCATCCGCGCCCGAAGCGCCGGGTCCGCCGCCAGCCGCGCCAGCGCCGCGGCCAGTGGCGCATCCTGCGCCGGCGGCACCAGCAGCCCCGTCTCCTCGGCCACGACCTGCTCGCGCGGCCCGCGCACATCCGTCGCGACCACCGGCAGACCCGTCAGCATGGCCTCGATGATCGACATCGGCAGCCCCTCGAAATGCGAGGGCAGGGTGAAGACATCCGCCGCCGCCAGCAGCCGCGCCACGTCATGGCGGTAGCCCAGGCGTTTGAGCCGCGGGCCGAGCGCGGCCTCGGCACGCGCGAAATCGGCGTCCAACGACTGCCCATGGTCGGAGGGCAGGCGCTCGCCCACCACCCAGAGCGTGGCATCCGGGACGGCCTCCATGGCGCGCAACAGTTCCGGGTAGCCCTTGTGCCGCACCAGGCGCGAGACGGCGATCACCACGCAATCCCCATCTGCTGCGCCCAGCTCCGCCCGCAACGCCGCGCGCGCCGCCGGATCCGGGCGGAACACCGCCGGGTCGCGCCCGTTGAGCACCGCCTCCGCCCCCGCATGAATATGCAGCCGGCGCGCATCCGCCGCCTCCTCCGCACTCACCGTCAGGAAGCGATCCGTCACCCGCCCCGCCAGCCACTCCAGCCCGAAGGACAACCCGCGCCGCCACCAGGGGCCGGGTTGGTTGAACAGGAAGCCGTGGCATGTGTACGCAATGCGGGGCACGCCCGCCCGCCACGCCGCCATGCGCGCGAGAAACCCCGAAATCGGCATGTGCGCATGCACCATGTCCGGTCGCTCGGCGCGGAACAGCGAGAGCAGCGCGCGGTAGGCGCGCCATTGCGCGACGGGGCTGAGGCTGCGCGCCATCGGCGGTGTCACGATACGAAAACCATCCGCGCGCGCGGTGTCGAGCAGCGGCCCCTCCGCGCAGACGCCGATCACCTCATGGCCGCGCGCCCGGGCGCCGCACATCAGCGGCAGGACGAAATGGCGCAGCGCGAAATCGACGTTGGCGACCTCGATGACCTTCATCGGCGGGGACCGGCGCGGGGCGTTCTCGCTCGACGTTGCGAACAACGCTCCCTTGCGCAACCCCGCGGCCATCCATTCCTGTACCCGCATCCACGGGTCGGGCGAAGCCGTAGAGCAGCGGACGCACCGGTCAGCATCAGGAGCAAGGCATGCATCGCAGGACGATTATGGCCCTCACCGCCGGCGCCCTCGCCGCCCCCGCCCTGCCCCGGGCGACACGGGCGCAGTCGGCGAGCCTGCTGCGCTTCGTGCCGGCCTCAGACCTCTCGATCCTCGATCCCATCCTCACCTCGACCTACATCACCCGCAATCACGGCTATATGATCTTCGACCAGCTCTATGGCCAGGACGAGGCCTTCCGCCCGCAGCCGCAGATGGCCGAGGGCCACAGCATCGAGGAGGATGGCCGCCGCGTCACCATCCGCCTCCGCCCCGGCCTGGTCTTCCATGATGGCGAGCCGGTGCGCGCACGCGACGCCGTCGCCTCGATCCGCCGCTGGGCGGCGCGCGACCAGCTCGGCCAGACCATCATGGCGCTGACGGATGAGCTGGCGGCGAACGGGGACCGGGACATCGTGTTCCGGCTGAAGCGACCCTTCCCGATGCTGTTCGCGGCGCTGGCGAAAACCTCGCCACCGGTGGCCTTCATGATGCCCGAGCGCGTCGCCGCCACGCCGCCCGACCGCGCCATCACCGAGATGGTGGGCAGCGGCCCGTTCCGCTTCCTCGCGGCCGAACGTGTGCCCGGCGCGCGCAACGTCTATGCCAAATTCGATCGCTACGTGCCGCGCGGCGAGGCCGCCAGCAGCACCGCCGGCGGCAAGGTGGTGCATTTCGACCGCGTCGAATGGCGCACCATCCCCGACGCCGCGACCTCGGCCGCCGCGATCCAGACCGGCGAGGTGGATGCGTGGGAATACCCCGCGACCGACCTGCTGCCGCTGCTGCGCCGCAACCGCGACATCCTGGTGGAAAACCCCGACCCCACCGGCTTCATCGCGCTGCTGCGCTTCAACCACCTCACGCCCCCCTTCAACGACCCAGCGATGCGCCGCGCGCTGCTCTCCGCGGTCGCGCAGCCGGACTACATGCGCGCGGTCGCCGGTACCGACACGGCGATGTGGAATGCGGGAATCGGCTTCTTCCCGCCCGCCTCGCCGATGGCGAGCGATGCGGGGATGGCCGCGCTCACCGGCCCGCGCGACCTGGCCGCCGCGCGCGCGGTGCTGGCGGGCCAGCGGGTGAAGCTGATCGGGCCGGCCGACTACCCGCAGGTGCAGGCGCTGACCGAAGTCGCCGCCGACATGCTGCGCCGCACCGGCGTGGAGCTCGACTACACGCCGAGCGACTGGGGCACGGTGCTGCAGAGCCGCGCCAATCGCGGGCCGGCGGCGCAGGGCGGGTGGAACCTGTTCTGCACCTTCCTCTCGGGCCTCGACCTGATGAATCCGGGCGTGAACTTCTTCCTCCGCGCGCATGGCGCCGCCGCCTTCGCCGGCTGGCCGGAGTCGCCCGCACTGGAGGGGATGCGCGAGGAATGGCTGCAGGCGCCGGACCTCGCCGCGCAGCGCGCGATTGCGACGCGCATCCAGGCCCAGGCCTTCACCGACCTGCCCTACATCCCGCTCGGCCAGTTCTTCCAGCCGACGGCCTGGCGGCGCAGCGTGCAGGGCGTGCTCAAGGGGCCGACGCTGTTCTGGAACATCCGGCGCGTCTCGGCATGACCAGCACTACCCCGGAAGCCACCGCCGCCGACCCCGCGCTGCACCTTGCCGCCACCTACCGGCGCGAGGTCGGCGCGAGCGTGGACCGCATCTTCGAGAACGTGTTCGACTGGGAGCACCTTCCCGCGCTGCACGACAGCTATTTCACGGCCGTCGAGCGCCTCGATAGCGGCGACTGGGGCTGGCGCATCCGGCTCTCGCGGCCGCCCAGCACGCCCGATCGCGAACAGGTGCTGCGCCTGGAGGTGGATCGCGCGCGCCACCGCTACACCGCAATCTTCGAGGAGGGCATCGGCGCCGGCACCCGCTTCTGGACGCTGATGACGCCGCTGGACGCGCACCGTACCGCGGTCGAGGTGCGCTATTACCTGCCGGAGATGCGCCCTGAGAAACTCGCCGTCCTCGGCGGAAAATACATGGCGAGCTGCGAGCGCCTCTGGTCCGAGGATGAGGCGATGATGCAGCATCGCGAGATGGCCGAGGCCCGCGCCCGCGCCTGGGCCGCCGCACCCCGCCCGAAGCCCGAGCCGGTGGAGCTCGGCCCGGTCGCGGCGCTGCTGCCGCGCCTGCCGCTGGTGGTGGCTTTCGCCGAGCGCCCCTTCCGCGTGGTGGCGCTGGAGGATGGCGCGCTGGTCGCGCATTCCACCATCTGCCCGCATTGGCTCGGGCCGCTGGAGGATGCCCCCGTCGAGGATGGCTGCGCGATCCGCTGCCCCTGGCATGGCTGGCGCTTCGACGCGCGGACCGGTGCGAGCCTCGATGGCCACCGCGCCCGCCTGGCACCGGCGCCGCGCGTGGCGGTGGCCGCCGACGGCATGGTCACGCTCGTCCCCGCCGATGGCTGAGCCGGGCCTCGCGGCCAGGCTGCACGATCTCGGTCTGGAGCCGGCCGAGGCCGGCCGCTGGCGCATCCCGCTGCCCGAACACGCCAACATCACCGCCGACACGCTGGGCCTGCACGCCACCGGGCCGCGCGCGCATCGCGTCGCGGTGCGCTTCGAGGCGGCGGATGGCGCCATCACCGACATCACCTATGCGGGTCTCGACGATGCGGTGCGGCGCCTGGCCACGCTGCTCACCGGGTTGGGCGTCGGGCGCGGCGACCGCGTCGCCATCCACACCGATGCGCGGATCGAGACGGTGATGGCGCACCTGGCCACCTACCGCCTGGGCGCGATCGCGACGACGCTGTCGCAGCGCTACGGGCCGGACACGCTGCGCCACGCACTGCGTGACAGCGGCGCGACCGTCCTGCTCACCGAGGCCGAGGCCTGGCGCCCCGTGGCCTTCCTCCGCGCGGACTGCCCGGACCTGCGACACGTGCTGGTCATCGGCGACACCGCGCAGGGCGAGATGGCCTTCAACACCTGGCGCGACGCCGCGCCAGCGACCGGCCCGTGCGTCACGACGCGCGCCGATGAGCCCGCGCTGCTGGTCTACACCTCCGGCTCCACCGGCCAGCCCAAGGGCGTGCTGCACGCGCACAGCCTGCCGCACGCCTATCGCCCGACGATCGAACTCTTCTACGACCTCTCGCTCGACATGCCCGACGCGGTGCTGTGGACGCCGGCCGACTGGGGCTGGCTCGCTGCCCTCGTGGACACGATCTACCCCGCGCTCCAGGCCGGCCAGATGCTGGTGTGCAGCAACCACCGCTTCGACCCGGACTGGGCGCTGAATTTCATGGCGCGGCACGGCGTGACCCACACGCTGCTGCTGCCGACCGGCCTGAACCGCATGGCGCAGATCGCCCACCCGCGGCAGGGCCGCGCCTTTCGCCTGCGCTGCATCTTCACCGGCGGGGAACCCCTGCCCGTCCGCACCATCCGCTGGGTGGAAGAGGCGCTCGGCACCGTGCTGAACGAGGGCTACGGCATGTCCGAGGTCAACCACATGATCGGCAATTGCCGCGCGCTGCGCCCCATCCGCCATGGCTCGATGGGCTGGGAATACCCAGGCCACGTCGCCGCCCTTGTCGACGAAGCGGGTGTCGAGATCGCCGATGGCGAGGTGGGCGAGATCGTCACCGTGCCCACCACGCCCACGCTCTTCCTCGGCTACTGGAACCGGCCCGACCTCACCGCGGCCATGCGCCTCGGCCCCTGGATCCGCACCGGCGACCTCGCGGTCCGCGACGCCGATGGCTACTACTGGTACCGCGGCCGCGGCGACGACCTCATCAAGGCCGGCGGCGCGCGCATCGGGCCGACTGAAATCGAGGATGTGCTGATGGCGCATCCGGCGGTGGCCGAGGCCGCGGTGATCGGCGTGCCCGACGCCGAGCGCGGCCAAGCGGTGCAGGCCTGCATCCGCTTGGCCGCGGGCGTCACGGCCGACGCGGCCCTCGAAGATGCGCTGCGCCAGCATGTCCGCGAACGCCTCGGCGGATACAAGGCGCCGCGCCACTTCGCCTTCCTCACAGAGATGCCGGTGACAAGCTCGGGCAAGGTGTCGCGCTCGGCACTGCGCCGGATGGCGGCGCAGTAAGGCCAGGGGCTCTGCCCCTGGACCCCGCGAGGATCGTGTCGATCCTCGACCTCCATTTGTTGGTTCTTGGTTTTGGGAGGGTGGTTCTGGGGTCTGTCCGGAATGCCTGTCATCGGGAGAGGGTGGCCGTCACGCGCTCTCATCTGGTGATCGCTCCCGGCCACCCTCTCCCGATGACAGGCCCTGATAAAAGTCCAGGACCCACCTTCCAAACCCAGGACCAACACACGCCAGGGTCCAGGGATCGGCGCGATCCCTGGCGGGGGTCGAGGGGGCGGAGCCCCCCGCCTTCACGGCGCCGGCAGGCTCACGCGGCTGATGGCCCATTGCACTAGCCCGGTGTCGCCGGTGGCGAACAGCGCGATCTGCTGGCTCCGTTTGGCGTCAGAGCCGAGGTGCACGCTTTCTTCGATCGCCACGCGCGCGCCATTGGCGCGCAGGCGCCACCCGATGCCCGACGGCAGGCGGAGCAGGACGGCGGTCTCGTCCTGTTGGGCGGAGGCGGTGACGCCGGGGTGCAGGTGAAAGCGCACGGCGAAGCCGGGGAGCGGTTTGCCTTCGGCCATTTCGACGCGGTCGTGGCCGCGCAGATCGTCGCCGGATTCCGAGAGATAGAGTCGGCGGCGGTGGATGGCGCCGAAGGCGCGGGCGTAGCCGTCATGGCTGAGTTCGAGGAGTTGGCCGCCCGAGGCTTCCTGCCGTTCGGATTCGACGCGTTCGGGGCGCCGGCCGAGGCCTGAATCGCGCAGTTCGGCGCTGTTGGTGTCCGACAGCGTGAGGGTGGAGTGTGCGGCGGTGGCGCGGAGTGCGTCGCGCCAGCCAGCCTCGGCGGCGGGGGCGGCGCCGCAATTGACGATCATGCGTTCGCGCCCGACGGACATTTCGAAGGCGAGGGTGCCGGCGTGCGCCAAGCGGTCGGCGCCGCGGGGGATGCCTCCCGGTCCGGTGGCGCCGGCGCGCTGGGACGGGGGGGCGCCGCAATCGATGATGACAAGGGTACGGCCGGCCTGCAGGCGCTGGAAGCCGGTCTCGGGCAGGACCAGCGGGGCGCGGCTGCGGGCCTGGCCTTGCGTCAGGACCAGGTCGACCATGGCGGAGTTCTCGTCGCGCGTGCCGTTGAACAGCGCGAGCCCACCGTCGCCGTGGCGGAGCGAGCGCAGCGCGGGGGCGGCGCGGTCGAGTGCGACGGTGAGGTGGGGCGGGGCTTCGATCTCGACGCCGTGCAGCAGGTTGCGGATCTCGATGAGGTCCTTCAGGGCCTCCATCTGCTGGGCGGGGCTGCGTTCGATATGGCCGCCATCGGGGTGGAACTGGCGCTCCAGCTCGGGGGGCAGGAAGCGCACGCAGCGCTGCAGGAAGGCGTCGTCATCCAGGGCGACGGCGGCGGCCAGCGCGCCCTTGAGCGCGACGAGGGCGCCGCGATGCGCGGCCTCGGCGGGCAGGGCGGCGATCAGGTCGCGCGCATCGGTCGCCAGGCGCTGCATGATGGCACGGCGGAAGCCGTCCTCGGCGGTGGCGGCGAAGAAATCCCAGTTGCCGAGCCAGGAGGAGATGCGGGCGCCGACGACCTCGGGGGCGGAGGCGAGCGGGGCGTGGGCGATGGCGAGCCAGTCCGCCGAGAGCGCGCGGGCGCGGATGCGCGCGGCGTCGGAGCCCAGCGTGCGCAGGTCGCGCAGCCAGAAGAAGCTGTGCACGGCGACGCGCCAGGGCGGCGCGCCATCCTGGTCGCCCCAGCCGATCGGCGGCGCGCCGGCCTCGTCGGAGGGCAGCAGCGGGCGGACGGAACCGGCATATTCGAACTCGCCGCGCAGCAGCCGGGCGCCGCGGGCGGCATCGCCGGGCCAGAGGTCGCGGAACGGGCGCGAAGGCGCTTCGGGCGCGCGGACGGGGCGCAGCTTGGTGAAGCTGCGGAGCAGACCCTTCAGCATCCGCGCAGCCCGGCGATGGCGGTGGCGTAGTCGGGCTTGGCGAAGACTGCGGTGCCGGCGACCAGCACATCGGCGCCTGCTTCGACGCAGAGCGGCGCGGTTTCGGTGGTGACGCCGCCATCGACCTCGAGGCGGATGTCGCGGTCGCCGATCAGCGCCTTGAGCGCCGCGATCTTCTGGAGCTGGCTACGAATGAAACTCTGGCCGCCAAAGCCGGGGTTCACGGACATGACGAGGACCAGGTCGAGCAGGTCGATCACTTCCGCGACATGGGCGATGGGTGTGGCGGGGTTGAGCACCACGCCGGCCTTCTTGCCCAGCGCGCGAATCGTCTGGAGCGAGCGGTGCAGATGCGGCCCGGCCTCGGGGTGCAGGCTGATCCAGTCGGCGCCGGCCTCGGCGAATGCGGCCAGGTAGGGGTCGGCGGGGGCGATCATCAGGTGCACGTCGAACGGCATCGCGCTCAACGGGCGCAGCGCTTTGATAAGCCCTGGGCCGAAGCTGATGTTGGGCACGAAGTGGCCGTCCATGATGTCGAGATGTAGCCAGTCCGCGCCCGCCTTCTCGATCGCGGCGACCTCGGCACCGAGGCGCGTGAAATCGGCGGCAAGCAGCGATGGCGCGATTCGGACTGGATTCTTCACCGGCACTTCATAGCGGGCTTCGCCGCACCCGACAGGGTCAAATCGCCAGGATCATATCGGGAGCGCGGTGGTCTCCTTCACGCGCTCCATCGCGAAGCGGGAGGTGACCTTGCGCAGGCTCGGCACCTCGGCGGTGAGGCGGCGGTAGAAGCTGTCGAAGGCCGCCATGTCCGGCACCATGACGTGCAGCAGGTAGTCGACATCGCCGCCAAGGCGCCAGCAGGCCAGCACCTCCGGACGCTTGGCGACCACCTGGGCGAAACGTTCGATCCAGCCTTCGGAATGGTCCCCCGTCTCGATCGCAACGAAGACCGAGACGTCGAGGCCGACCAGGGCGGGGGCGACGAGCGCCACGCGCGCGGTGATAACGCCGGCCTGCTCCATCCGGCGGATGCGCTTCCAGCAGGGGGTGGGGGTCAGCCCGATCTCCTGCGCGATCTCGGCCAGCGAGAGGGTGGCGTCGCGTTGGATCATCCGCAGGATCGCGCGGTCGATGTGGTCCAACTCCGCGCTTGGGCGTTTGGGGGCGATTTCATCGTTCATGGCGGCCTACTTAGCACAATAATCTTCTTCTTGCGCACATTCCATGCGTGTGGAGAAAGACATTCCAAAACTAGCGATGAGCAACCCCATGAACCATACCGTCTCCCGCCGCGCCCTGCTGGGCGCGCTTCCCCTCGCCGCGCTCGCTTCCCGCGCCGGCGCCCAGGCCGCCGCCCAGGCCGGCGTGCTGGCCGGCGCCGCCCGCACCGAGTGGGCGCCCGACCGCGCGGTGCGCATCATCATCCCCGTCGCGCCCGGCGGCAGCCTGGACATCCTCGGCCGCACCATCGCCCGCGCACTCTCGCCCGCGCTCGGCCAGCCGGTGGTGGCGGAGAACCACGCCGGCGCCGGGTCCAACCTCGCCTTCGAGTTGACCGCCCGCGCCCGGCCCGACGGGCTGACGTTGCTGGTCGGCTCCGACCCGCTGACCATCAACCCGGGCCTGTATCCGCGCGTGGGCTACGACCCGGTGCGCGACTTCGCCCCAATCATCGAGATGGTGCGCGCGCCGCAGGTGCTGGTGGTCAACCCAGCGAGCCCGGTGCGCGACCTCGCGGGCTTCGTCGCGGCGGCCCGCGGCGCCGAGGGCGCGATGACGGTGGCAAGCCAGGGCAACGGCTCCATCGGCCATCTCGCGGGCGCCCTGTTCGCGCGCGAGCGCGGGATCGCGTTCACCCATGTGCCCTATCGTGGCGGCGGCCCCGCCGTGTTGGACGTGGTGGCGGGCCATGTCGATGCGCTTTTTGTCACTCTGCCCGCCGCGATCGAGCATATTCGTGGCGGCCGGCTGCGCGCACTCGCCGTTACCTCGGCCGAGCCGAGCCCGGCCCTCCCCGATGTGCCGAGCATCGAGAATTTAGACGTCGTCACCTGGCAGGGGCTGCTCGCCCCCGCCGGCACGCCGGGCCCGATCATCGCCCGCATCGCCGAGGAGACCGGCCGGGCGCTGCGCGATCCGGCGCTGCGCGAGACGCTGACCAGCCAGGGGTTTGCCGTTACGGGGACCGGGCCGGAGGCCTTCGCCGCCCATATCCGCTCCGAGGCGGAGCGCTGGCCGACGCTGGTCCGCGCCGTCGGCGCACGCGTCGAGTGACGCGAAGCGCCTGACGCGGAAACGCCCGGCCTTGCGGCCGGGCGTCCCGGGTCAACCGATGGCCGCATGGGGACCAGCCCCCGGTCGACGCAGGCTCAGTTCACGCGCGGCGCGGCGGGAACGCTGGTCGCCGGCGCGCTCGCCTGCGGCGTCACCGGCCGGATCTCGGCACGGGGCGTCACGACGGTCGCGCTCGGGGCGGGCGACGTGCCGGGGCGAACCTCGGCGCGCGGCGTGGTGACGCTGCCGCTCGGGTTGGCCGGGGTGGCCGGGCGCGTCGCCTGGGTGCTGCTCGCCGCGGCCGGGTGCTGGACCTGGTTGCGGGGCGTGCTCGTCGCATGCGGCGCGGTCGTGGCGTGCGGTGCCGTCGCGGCGGGCGGGGTCGTGGTGGTCGCGCCGGTGGCGGCGGGCGCGGTGGTGCCGGCGGCCATGGCACCGGCCGAGAGGCCGATCATCAGGGCGGACACGGCGAAGGACGTCTTGAGAAGCTGGCGCATTGGGTACCCTCCTTGGTGGGTTGTTGCGCTTTGGCGCAGTCAGGAGTTGGCACCCGCGGCCAGGCCGCCTGATGGCTGCGCGAAGGTCAATTCGCGGCGATTGCGGCGCCGCCGCGCCGGCCGCGGCGAAACGAAGGCGGGTGTGGCGCCCGCCTTGATCGGCGTGCCATCTCGCCAGCCCCGCCGGGAAGTGCGACACGCGCGCAGGGGGACGCGACACGCATGGCCTATGATGTTTTCCTGACGCTGCACGTGCTCGGCCTGGTGCTGCTGCTCGGCAACGTCACCGTGACCTCGATCTGGAAGGTCTTCGCCGATCGCGGCGGCAATCCCGTCATCATCGCCCATGCCCAGCGCCTGGTGACCATCACCGACTGGTTCTGCACGGGTGGCGGGATCGTCCTGCTGTCCGTCGGCGGCTTCGGCGCCGCCTATGTCGCCGGCATGCATCCCTTCGGCGCCGACTGGCTCATCTATGCCGAGCTGCTGTTCGTGATTTCGGGGTGCCTGTGGCTGTTCATCCTGGTGCCCATCCAGGTCCGCCAGGCCCGCATGGCCCGCGGCTTCGCCGATGGCAGCCCGATCCCCGAGGCCTATTGGCGCGAAGCCCGGCGCTGGATCTTCTGGGGCTTGGTCGCGACCGTCCCGCTGGTGGCCGCGACCTGGGTGATGATCGCCAAGCCCTGAGCCGCGCTCAGCACTCTGCGCGCTTGGACTGGTCCGGCTCAACCGACACATCCACCTCGAGCCCGAGCGAATCGCGCTCGCCGCCGACGAAGCCGCCACCCACCGGGATCGCCTGCTCCGGCGTGCGCGTCACCGCCACGCGGATGAGGTTCGCGCCCGCGATCAGCCCGTTGGTCGGGTCGTATTCCACCCAGCCGGCACCGGGCAGGTAGATCGAGCACCAGGCATGCGTCGCGCCGCCGCCATGTGTCTCGACATCGTCCTCTTCATAGAGGTAGCCGGTGACGAAGCGGGCCGCGAAGCCGAGCGCGCGCGCCGCCTCCATCATCAGCAGCGCGAAGTCACGGCAGGTGCCGACCCCGGTCGCCAGCGTGACGGTGGCCGGGTTGGTGCCCTCCTCCTCGCGCGCCTCGTACTTGAACTCGTCATGGATGGTCCGCGTCATCGCGGCGAGCATGTCGAGGGTACGGCTCTCGCCCTTGTCGCCGAGGAAGCGCCGCGCCCAGGCGTCGACGACACGCGCCTCGTCCGGCAGGTGCCGCTCGCGCAGCCGCGCGACGTCGGCCGCCTCGTCGGAGGCATAGGAGAAGGGGTAGAGCTCCGCGCCCGGGTCGAGCGTCGCGGCCGGCAACCCGCTGCCACCAGGAAAATGCTGCAACGCGAGTGTGGAGGTGATGTCGAGCCGCTCGGTCCGCGCATCCTCGTCCCAGTTGAGCAGGCAGATCGAATTGCCGAACACGTCATGCGCCCAGCGCGTCGATTCAGGGGCAGGGGCGATATCCAGCGTCGCTTCCAGCAGGCGCAGATCATGGCTGTCCTGCGGACGCACCATCAGCCGATGCTGCAGCAGCCGGACCGGCCGCGCATAGCGATACGTCGTCCGATGGGTGACGCGGATGCGATTCACGAAAGAACATCCTTCTGCGCGGAGCCCGCACGGTAGGCGAACACCACAGACGGCGCGCAGTTGCCCTCAGTGTGCGTCGTTCAGATGGCACGCACTGATGCGGCCCGGCGCGATCTCGCGCAAGGCCGGCCGCTCCTCGCGGCACCGCGCCATGACATGTGGGCAGCGCGGATGGAAATGACATCCCGACGGCGGATTAAGCGGCGAGGGAATTTCCCCCGTCACCACCTTGAAGGCGCGCTTGCGCGCCTCGATCCGCGGCACCGCGGCCAGCAGCGACTGCGTGTAGGGATGGTTCGGACTACCGAACACCTCGACCGCCGGTGCCGATTCCACCACCCGCCCGAGATACATGATCACCACCCGATCCGAGAGATGCTCCACCACGCCCAGATCATGGCTGATGAACAGGTAGGTGAGATCCAGCTCCCGCCGCAGCTTCATGAACAAATTGAGGATCTGCGCCTGGATCGACACGTCCAGCGCCGCCACCGCCTCGTCACACACCAGCACGTCGGGCTTCACCGCCAGCGCACGCGCAATCCCGATCCGCTGCCGCTGCCCGCCCGAGAACTGATGCGGATACCGCGCCTTCAACGCCGGATCCAACCCCGCCCGCCGCAGCTGATCATCGACGTAATCCGCGCAATCCGCGCGCGAGACGATGCCATGCACCCGTGGCGCCTCGCCCACGATCTCCGCCACCTTCATGCGCGGATTCAGGGACGCGTACGGATTCTGGAAAATCATCTGCGTGCGCAGCTTCGCCTCGCGCGCCGCGGCCGGCGCCAGACCCGCAATGTCGCGCCCCTGCCGCATCACCGTGCCCGAGCTGGGCGGCAAAATCCCCGCCACCATCCGCCCCAAGGTGGACTTCCCACACCCGGACTCACCCACCAACCCCACCACCTCGCCCTTCGCAATCACGAGGTCCACACCATCCACGGCATGCACCACCTCCTCTCGGATGGGCGCGCCCAATCGCTTCAACACCTTCCCGGCGAAATCGAGCTTCTTCTCGAACCGCCGGGACACACCACGCAATTCGATCATCGGCGTCATCCGTGTGGGGCTGAAGAAAGCATGGGGGCGCTGCCCCCAAACCCCCGCCGGGGATCGCGCCGATCCCCGGGCCCCTGCGTGTGTTGGTCCTGGGTTTGGGAGGGGTGTGTTTGCGGTGATGCGCCGGGTTGGGGAGGGGGTGCGTCGAGGGTGTGCCTTCGATCGAGGGCGCTCGCTGCACCCCCTCCCCAACCCGGCTCGCCTTCGGCGAAACTCCCCTCCCAAGACCAAGAACCAACAGATGGAGGTCCAGGATCGACACGATCCTTGTGGGGGGTTTGGGGGGCAAAGCCCCCCATGCTTTCTTCACGCCCCCTCATAGGTGAGGCCGATGGCAGCGTACCTGGCGTCCCGGCAGGATCGTGCGGAGCTCGGGTTCGACGAGGCACTCGTCAGCGGCGCGGGGGCAGCGGGCGCGGAAGGCGCAGCCTTGCGGCAGGGCGAGCATGGAGGGGGTCATACCGGGAATTTGGCGCAGGGGTTCGCCGCGTTTGTTGCGCGACGGCACGCTGCCGATGAGGCCGTGGGTGTAGGGGTGGAGAGGGCGGTCGAGGACCTCGTCCACCAGGCCGTGTTCGACGACGCGGCCGGCGTACATCACCGCAATATCGTCGGCGAGGCCGGCGACGACGGAGAGGTCGTGGGTGATCCAGATCAGCGCGGTGCCGGTGTTGGCGGCGAGCTTTTGGACCTCGGCGAGGATCTGGCCCTGGATGGTGACGTCGAGCGCGGTGGTGGGTTCGTCGGCGACGATGAGGTCGGGGCGGTGGAGGAGGGCGATCGCGATGGCGACGCGTTGTCGCATGCCGCCGGAGAACTGGTGCGGATAGGATTTGAGGCGCTCGTCTGGCGAGGCGATGCCGACCATGCCGAGTGCGTCGCGGGAGCGTTGGCGGGCTTCCTCACGAGAGGTCTTTTCGTGCGCCTGGACGGTCTCGATCATCTGCGTGTCGATGCGGAGCACCGGGTTCAGCGTCATCATCGGGTCTTGGAAGATCATGGCGATGCGGTTGCCGCGGAGGTGGCGCATCTCCTCTTCCGACAGCGTCGCGAGGTCGCGGCCCTGGAACAGGATGGATCCGCCGGTGATGCGGCCGGGTTCGTCGACCATGCCGAGGATCGAGAAGCCGGTGACGGTCTTTCCCGACCCGGACTCGCCGACCAGGCCCAGGACCTTGCCGCGCGCGACGGTGAAGGAGACGCCGTCCACGGCTTTCACCACGCCGGCGCGGGTGAAGAAATGGGTGCGCAGGTCGCGGACTTCGAGCGTGAGGCTCACGTCTTGAGGCTCACTTCTTTAGCCTGGGGTTCAGCACGTCGCGCAGCTGGTCGCCCACCAGGTTGATGGAGACGATGGTGATGAGCAGCGCGATGCCCGGGTAGAAGCTGATCCAGTACTTGCCGGACAGCATGTACTCGTAGCCGTTGGCGATCAGCAGCCCGAGCGAGGGTTCGGTGATCGGCACGCCCAGGCCGAGGAAGGACAGCGTGGCCTCCAGCGCGATGGCGCGCGCGACCTGCATGGTGCCGACCACGATCAGGGGAGGCAGGCAGTTCGGCAGCAGGTGGCGGAACAGGATGCGGTGCGTGGGCAGGGCCAGGCATTGCGCGGCCTCGATGTATTCGCGGCGGCGCTCGACGAGCGCAGTGCCGCGCACGGTGCGCGCGTAGTAGGCCCATTCGACGATGACCAGCGCGATGACGACGTTCAGCACGCCCTTGCCGAGGAAGGCGAGGATCATCAGCGCGGCGAGGATTGCGGGGAAGGACAGCTGCAGGTCGACCAGGCGCATGATGGCGCCATCGGTGCGGCCACCAGCATAGGCCGCGAGCAGGCCGAGCGAGGCGCCGACAAGGCAAGCGATGATGGCCGAACCCGCACCCACGATCAGAGAGATGCGCAGCCCGTAGATGATGCCCGAGAGCATGTCGCGGCCCTGGTCGTCGGTGCCGAGCCAATGGGTGATGCCCGTGGCCCCGACGCTGCCCGGTTCCAGCCTGCCGTCCATGATGTCGAGCACGCCGAGGTCGTAGGGGTCCTGCGGCGAGATCCAGGGCGCGAAGATGGCGGCGAGCGCGATCAGCGTGAACACGACCAGCGCGCCGAGCGCGACCTTCGATTCACAGAATTCAGAGACGAAGCGGCGGAACGGCGTCTCGACGCGCGGCGGCGCGGGCGCCGGCGCCGGCAGGGCGGTGGTGCTCATCCCTTGCTCTCCAGCCTGACGCGCGGATCGAGGAAGGAGTAGGTCAGGTCCACGATCAGGTTGATTGTGATGAACATCAGCACGATGGTCATCAGGTAGGCGACGATCACCGGGCGGTCGAGCACGTTGATGCTGTCGATGATGAGCTTGCCCATCCCCGGCCAGGCGAAGACGGATTCCGTCACCACCGAGAAGGCGATGGTGGAGCCGAGTTCCAGCCCCACCACGGTGACCACCGGGATCAGGATATTCTTGAAGACATGCACGAAGGTGACCCGCGCGGGCGAGAGGCCCTTGGCGCGCGCGAACTTCACGTAATCCATCAGCATCGTCTCGCGCACGCCGGCTCGGGTGAGGCGGATCACCAGCGATATCTTGAACAGCGCGAGGTTGGTCGCGGGCATGATGAGATGCGCTAGGCCGTCTTGCGTGAGGAAACTCCAACGCAGGCCGAACAGCATCGCCGTCTCGCCGCGCCCGGTCGAGGGCAGCCAGCCCAGCTGCACCGCGAAGACCATGATGAGCATCAGTCCGACCCAGAAGGTCGGCAGCGAAAAGCCCAGGATGGAGATCGCCAGGATCGCTTTGCTGATCGCCCCGTTCGGCCGCAGGCCCGCATAGAGCCCGAGCGGCAACCCGATGATGATCGCCATGATGGTGGCGCCGAGGGCCAGTTCCAACGTCGCCGGCATCCGCCCCATGATCAGCTGCAGCGCCGGTTCGTTGAACACGAAGCTGCGCCCGAGATCGCCGCGCAGCGCATTGCCCAGGAAGACCAGGTATTGCATCCACAGCGGCTTATCCAGGCCGAGCGCGATGATCGCGCGCTCGCGCTCGATCTGGTCCGCGTCGGGCGCGATCAGGATGTCGACCGGATCGCCGATGGCGAAGACGCCGAGGAACACGATCAGCGACATCACCGCCATCACGCCGACCGCCTGGATCAGCCGCCGCAGCAGATAGAGACTCATGCGCCTGGCCTACCGCGCCGCGGCCGGGCGCACATCCTGGGCACGGGTCAGCTCGTCGGCGCGCGCCGCGATGGTGAGGCCGCGGCGCGTCGCCCAGATGTTGGTCTGAATGTGCAGCGGGATCACGCCCACGTCGTCGGCGGCCAGGCGCTGTGCCTGGATCAGGATCTGCTCGCGGCGCGCATCGTTGAGCTCGCTCAGCGATTGCAGGGTGAGCTCGTCGACGCGCGCATTGGAATAGCGGCCGCGGTTGGAGGCCCCCCAGCCGCGGTCGCGGTTGACCGTGGCGAGGATGTTGCGCAGCGGATGCGAGCCGTCGGGGTTGCTGCCCCAGCCGATCAGGAAGGCGGAGAAATCGGCACGCCCGGCGCGGGCGACGAAGGTGGTCCAGGGCTGCGCCTCGACCGTCGTACGCACGCCGATGCGGGTCCACATCTGACCCACCGCCTGGATGATGCGGGCATCGTTGATGTAGCGGTCATTGGGGCCGGCGAGCGTGATGCGGAAGCCCTGCGGATAGCCGGCCTCGGCGAGCAGGCGACGCGCGCCGTCGGCGTCATAGGCGGTGGGCGGCATGTCGGGGACGTGGCTGTAGGTGCCCTCGGGCAGGAACTGCGAGGCGGGGACGGCGGCCCCTTCCATCACGCGCTCGACGATGGCGCGGCGGTCGATCGCCATGGACAGTGCTCGGCGCACGCGCACGTCCTGCAGCGGGTTGCGACCAAGCGGCTGTCCATTGTTGTCGGTGACGAAGGGCGAATTCTCGCCGGCGGGGCGGGCGAAATCCAGGCCCAGGAAGATCAGCCGCAAGCCGACGATCTCGCTCAGCGTCACGCGCTGGTCGGTGCGCAGCCGCGCGAGGTCCGAGGTCGGCACCTGGTCGATGACATCGACGTCGCCGGCGAGAAGGGCCGCGGTACGCGACGCGTCATTGGTGATCATGCGGTAGTTCACGCGGCCGAAGGCCGGGCGCTCGCCCCAATAGGTGTCGTTGCGCTCGAGCTCGATGCGGTCGCCCATGCGGTGGCTGACGACGCGATACGGACCGGTGCCGATCGCCGCGCGGCCGGCGTTGAAATCATCGGTGGTGGAGCGCTCATGCGTCGCGCGGTTGAGGATGCGCACGTTTGTCATGTCGAGCGGCAGCAGCGGGTAGGGCTCGGTGGTGCGGAAGCGCACGGTCAGCGGATCGACGACCTCGACCGCGGTGATCGGCCGCGCATAGATCGCGTAGGAAGACGGGCTGTTGGGCACATTGGGCAGGCGCGCGATGGTGAAGGCGACGTCCTCGGCGACGAAGGGATTGCCGTTGTGGAAGCGCACATTCGGCCGCAGCTTGAACTCCCACACATTCGGCTCGACCGTCGTCCAGGACAGCGCGAGGCCGGGGATGTTGCGGCTGCGCGAATCGGTATCGACCAGCCGGTCGAAGATCATGTCCGAGGCGGCGTTGTTGGGCGACAGCTGATGGTAATGCGGGTCGAGCGAGGTGACCGGCGCGCCGACGGCCATGGTGAGATTCTGGGCGCGGGCCTCGGCGCACAGCAAGCCGAAACACGCAGCCACCGCCATGATCGGCTTCATCATCATCAACCCCTCACGCATCCCGGACCCAAGCTGTAGCAGCGCGCGAAATGCCCGGCTAGCGCCGGCTACGCCATGGCGCGGCGGCATCGCGCCGCGCTGCTGGAACTCGCGCCACGCGAGCAATCGGCGCACAAGATAGCGGCACGCAAAGCTGTGCGGTCCGCTCAATGACCCGCATGCAGCCCTTCGACGAGCGTGGTGTTGCGATCGAGCACGATGCGGCGGCGCACCTTCATGGTGGGCGTCAGAGTACCGTCCTCGACCGAGAAGGGCGCGACGGTCGCGTAGCGGCGAATGCGCTCGATGTTGGACAGCCGGCCATTCACCCGGTCCACCGCGGATTTCACCGCCGCCTCATGCCCCTCGGCCGGCACCACCAGCGCCACGATGGCGGGCTTGCCCTCGCCGGCGATCACCGCCTGGGCGATTTCCGGTTCCGCCATCAGCAGGCCCTCGACCTTCGCCGGGCTCACCATGTCGCCACCCAGCGTCTTGATGAAGTCGCGCTTGCGGTCGGTGATGCGCAGAAAGCCGTCATCGATGGCGCCGACATCGCCGGTGTGCAGCCACAGCCTGCCCTCGGCATCGGCTTGCAGCGCCTGCGCGGTCAATTCCGGTGCGCCCCAATATCCCTGCATCACCAGGTCGCCATGGATCAGCACCTCGCCGTCGCCGGCGATGCGGGTCTGCACGCCGGCCATGGGCGGGCCGACCGTTTCCCGCCGGTTTGCCCAGGGCAGGTTGCAGCTGATGACCGGCCCGGCCTCGCTCTGCCCATAGCCCTGCAGCACCGGCAGGCCCAAGGCGAGGAAGAAGCCGCTGAGATCGGGGTCCAGCCGCGCACTGCCGGAGACAAAGGCGAGCAGCTTGCCGCCGAAGCGCGCGCGAACCTTGCGCCGCACCAGCCGGTCCAGCACCGCATCCTCGATGCGCTCGACCAGGCCGAGCCGCGGCCCGTCCAGCCGGCGGAGGCCCAGCGCGATGGCGCGGTCGAACAGCCGCCGCGCGGTGGGCGATTGCTTCTCGCGCTGGGCGAGCATGCGCGCGCGCATCACCTCGAACAGGCGCGGCACGGCGGTGACGACGGCGGGACCGATCTCGGCGAATTCGCTCGCGATCCGGTCGGCGCCGCGCGAATAGACGATCTCCATGCCCACCGATGGCAGCAGGAAGCCGCCCACCGTGTGCTCATAGCTGTGCGAGAGCGGCAGGAACGACAGGTATGAGTTGCCGGAAAAGCCCAGCCGCTCGGCCAGCGGGACCAGCCCCTCGCGGTTCGCCAGCAAGGCGCGGTGCGGCAGCATCACGCCCTTTGGCGTGCCGCCGGTGCCCGAGGTGTAGATCAGGCAGGCGAGTGCCTCGCGGCTTGCTTCACGGCATTCGGCTTCAAGCATCGCCACGTCAGCCGGGGTCGCGATGGCGTCTGCCCAATCCGGGCTGTCCATGGTCATCAGCAGATCGAGCCCGGCCTCGCCGGCCGCCTGGGTGATGCGGGCGGCGAGGCGCGCATTGGCGGTGATAGCGGCACGCGCGCCGGAATCGCGCAGGATATAGGCGTGGTCGGCCGCGGTGTTGGTGACGTAGGTCGGCACCGTGATGGCGCCGATCGCCATGATCGCGCAATCGGAGATGGGGAATTCCGGCCGGTTCTCGGAGACGAGGAGGACCCGGTCACCGGGAGCGATGCCGCGGGCCCGCAGATACGCGGCCAGGGACGCGACGCGCCCGGCGAACTCGCCCCAGCTGAGCCGTTGCCATCCTCCATCACGCCAGAAACGGAACAGCGGCCGTGCATGCCATTCGCGGGCCCGGCCCAGCATCATGGCCGGCAGCGTGGGCCAGGCCCCCGGTGAGTACGGCATCTTGTCCTCGTGTAACGTTTCGACCCTGCCCCGGGTCTAGGGCAGGACGGCGCGCATTGCCACAGCGGCGTGATCAGTCTCTCAGCGCGGTAATGCGGGCGAGCGCCGCCTCGCCCAGGCGCCCCTTCGCGATGGCGGCCGCGGCGTGCTCGAACTCCGCCTGCGTGGCGGTGCCGACGAGGACCAGGCTGATGCCGGCGGGGCCGATCGCGAAGCGCAGCGCCGCTTCGACGAGGTCGCCGACATGGCCTTCCTCGACCAGCGGCAGGAAGCGGCGCGCGGCCGCGACATCGGCGGCGTAGCTGGCGCCCGAGGCGATGGGCGCGACGTCGCGCGCCGCGACCGGGTGGCGCGCCTCGCTGCCGCTGAGCGCGCCGCCGGCGAGGATGCGTATGCCGATCACGCCGACATCGTGTTCGGCAGCGTGGTCGATGATGCGGCCGAGATCGGGCATCCCGGGCAGCGCCGGCGCGGCGGCGCTCGGGTTGAGCAGGTTGTAGGGGATCTGCGCCGTCGCGAAGCCGCCTTCGGCCAGGACATGGCGCAGGGCGGCGGCGTCGCCAATGCCGGTGATGCCGTAGTGGCGCAGCTTGCCGGCCGCCTGCAGCCGCTGTAGCGCCGGGACGGCCTGTTCGAGGATTTCGGCATCGGTGAAGCTCGGCGCGCGGCCGTCCACGGTGATGGGGTTGTGCAGCTGGAACAGGTCCACGCTCTCGCGCCCCAATCGTTTGAGGCTGCCTTCGAGTGACGCCGCGATCCTGCCGGCGACGTCGCTGCGCCCGTCATCGTAGATGCGTACCTTGGTGCCGACGGTCGGGTTGGCGCCGAGTGTCTTCAGCGCGCGACCGAGATTGGTCTCCGACGCGCCATCGCCATAGGCGGTGTCGAAATAGGTGACCCCAAGGTCAAGCGCGCGGCCGATGGCGCGCTCCTGCTCGGCGGGTTCGCCACGCACCATGAGGCCGCCGATGGCGCCGCACCCATAGCCGAGCACCGAGACCGTGAGCCCGGTGCGCCCGAGCCGTCGCTGTTCCATGGCGAATTCCCCTTCAGGCCGTGAGCTGCGCGTAGAGCTCGGGGTCGGTCGCGCCCTCGGTGCCGAACAGCAGCACGCGGCTGTCCGGCTCCAGGCCCAGCACAGCACGCCCGAAGGTGTCGCGCGCGGCGAGCAGCAGCCCCGCCAACCCGGCGACGCCGCTCTCGCCGGCGACGATGCCCTGGGCCGCGAGCAGCTTCATGCAGGGTGCGACCGCCGCGTCCGGGATGGCCATGAAGGCGTAGGCGCTGCGGCTCAATTCCTGCCAGGCGAGCAGGCTCACCTCGCCGCACGCAAGCCCGGCCATGACGGTGTCGAGCGCGCCGCCGATCACCTGGGGCTCGCCGGCCTCCGCACTCGCGAGCAGGCAAGCGGCCTTGTCGGGCTCGACAACGATCACGCGCGGCCCATCGCCGTAGCGGGCGCGCATCTGGATGGCGACCGCGGCCGCGACGCCGCCGACGCCGCCCTGGACGAACACGTGGGTGGGCGGCGCGGGCAGTTGGCCGGCCGCCTCGTCGGCCATCAGGCGGTAGCCCTGCATGACGTCGCGCGGGACCTCCGTGTAGCCGGGATAGGAGGTGTCGGAGACCACGAACCAGCCCTTCGCCTCGGCCACGCGCGCGGCCTCGCGCACGGAATCGTCGTAATTGCCGGGCACCTCGCGGATCTCGGCGCCGAAGCCGGCGATGGCGTCCCGCCGCGCCTGGGTGACGCCGTGGTGGACGAAGATCACGCAGTGCGCATGGCAGCGCGCGGCGCCCCAGGCGACGGAGCGGCCGTGATTGCCATCCGTCGCGCAGGTCACGGTGATGTCGCGTGTTGCCTCGGCGAACTCGCCGGCCATGATCGCGGCCGAGGGCGCATTGGGTGCGATGTCGCGGCGGGCGAGCTCGACGACCAGCAGCTTCAGCACGGCATAGGCGCCGCCGAGCGCCTTGAAGCTGGCGAGGCCGAAGCGGGATGCCTCGTCCTTGTAGTGCACCGAGGCGACACGCGCGGCGGTGGCGACGCCATCGAAGGTGCGTAGCGGCGTGACCGCATAGCCGGGCCAGCTGGTGATCTCGGCCTTGGCGCGGCGGAAGCCGCCCTCGGGCAGCACGATGATGCCGGGGGTGCCGTGGGCACGGTTGGCGAGCAGGCGGTAGGGCAGGGAAGGGATCATGGGTTGCAGTATTGCGCCCTGCCCCGGCCGGCGCCAAACCATGGGGCGGGAGGGCCTCGGTCCATGCACATCACGATCCTCGGCGGCGGCGGGTTCCTGGGGCGCAAGCTGGCGCAGCGCCTGGTGGCGGATGGTGCGCTGGGCGGGCGCGCGATCAGCGGGATGACCCTGTTCGACCTGGCCGCGCCGGCACCGCTGGACGCGCCCTTCCCGGTGCGGACGCAGGCCGGGGACCTTGGCGATGCCGTGGCGCTGGCAATCGCGATCCCAGAGGATACCGGGGTGATCTTTCACCTGGCGGCGGTGGTCTCGGCCGCGGCGGAGGCGGATTACGACCTCGGCGTTCGGGTGAACCTGCTGGGTACGCTGGCGGTGGTGAACCGCTGCCGCGCGCTGCCGGCGGCACCGAGGGCGGTGTTTCCCTCCTCCGTCGCGTCCTTTGGCGGCGGGCAGGATGCGCGGGTCGCCGATGATGCGCGGCAGGTGCCGACCAATTCCTACGGCGCGCAGAAGGCGATGGCGGAGCTGCTGCTGGCCGATGCGTCCCGGCGCGGCTTCCTCGACGCGGCGTGCATAAGGCTTCCCACGGTGGTGGTGCGGCCCGGTCGGCCGAACAAGGCGGCCTCGTCCTTCGCCTCGGCCATCCTGCGCGAGCCTCTGCTGGGGCTGGCCACGAATTCTCCGGTCTTCCCGGATTTCCGGCTGTGGATCTGCTCGCCGCGCAGCGCCACCGGCTGGTTCCTGCACGCGGCCACGATGGATACGGCCCCGCTGGGCTTGGAGCGCGGCGTCAACCCGCCGGGCATGACCGCAAGTGTCGCCGAGATGCTGGACGCGCTGGAGCGTGTGGCGGGGATCGAGGCCCGACGCCTGGTGCAGATCGTGCCGGATACGGTGGTGCAGGATATCGTGCGCGGCTGGCCCTCGGGCTTCGTGCCGGACCGGGCGCTGGCGCTCGGCTTCGCGCCGCACGAGAGCCTCGATGAGGTGGTGCGCGCCTTCGTGGCGGAGGATCTGGAGGCGACGCGGGCGGAGCGGGCGCCGGTCTGAGCGGCTACTTCCGCTCGTCCTCATCCTGACGGAGCAGGTCCTCGGCGTTCACGCGTTCCTCGCGCAGCACCCACCAGCCCTTGGTCACAACCTGCATGGCGGGTGCGGGCCGCGGCACATGGGCGGGAACCGGGCGCGGCGCCGACGATGACGCCGCCAGGGTTGGATGCTGCTGCATCTCAATAGCTTTCCTAGCGTGTTCTTGGAACATAATACCCGAATGTTGCTGCAACAAGGAAAAGGGTGAGCACGACGGAGAGGAGCGTGGCCAGTCCGGCGATGGAACGCAAGCGTTCGCGGAACTTGTTGATCGTGCGGTTGTGCTGCGCACCGATCGCATATTGCAATGCGAGCGTCTCCTTCAAGCTCACCAGCGCGCTGAACCCGGCCCCGGACGCCTGATCCGCCTCATCCTGGATGAGCAGCCTGGCGTGGTTCAGCAGGTCCTCGTCGGGCGCCAGGTAGCGGAATTTCTGCGGGTAGATGCAGGCCGCGAGGAAGCCCAGCGCCACCAGCGTGGCGATGGCCGAGAGGGTGAGGAACCCTACCGCGATCCAGCCGCCCCAGCTCGACAGCGGCGGCAGGCGCTCGACCAGCTGGAACAGGGCGGCGAGCTGCAGCGCCAGCGTTGCGGCGAAGAAGGGCAGGGAGCGCCAGATGTTCTCCTCCTGGTCGATCTCCTTGCGATAGGCCTCGGCGAGCGTGCGCTCGATATGCGCAAGCGCCGCCGGTTCCTCGGGCGGCTTGGCCCCGCTCACTCCGCGCGCGCCCCCTGGGCGATGATCGCATCGCGCATCGCCTCGGGGATGGCGGCCTTCACCGGGCCCTGCGTCACCACGATGATGCCCTTGGCCGAGCAGCACACCCCATCCGCGCGCCACATCGCGTATTCATGCACGAAGCTCGACCGCCGCACTGAGAGGGTGCGCGCGCCGAGCAGCACCTCGTCGCCGAAGGCGGCGGGCTTGAGGTAGCGAACCTCCAGCGTGCCGACGACGGGGCCGATCTCGCCCGGACCGAAGCCGCCGCCGAGGGCTTCCCAGAAAGCCACGCGCAGATCCTCGAACAGGGTCAGGTAGGCGGTGTGGTTCACATGTGCGTAGAGGTCGCATTCGGCCCAGCGGATGCGGTGGCGCCGCAGCAGCGGCCAATGCCCTTCGACCGGAAATCCATCCATTACGAAACCCCTTCGGCTGATGGCGCGATGATGCGGCGGCTGCGGCGATGCGGAAACCCTTCCACTCGCGGCCGGATTCGGGGCAGGCTCGCCGCAAGGAAAAAAGGGGAGGATCGAACCATGCCCACACGCCGCAGCCTGGCCGCGCTGGCCGGCCTCGCCATGCCCAATATTGCCCGCGCACAGGCGGCATGGCCCAACGAAAAGGTGGTGGAGGTGGTGGTGCCGTTCCCGGCCGGCGGCGGGGTGGATGTGATGACGCGCCTCATCATGCCGCTGGTCGCGCAGCGCATTCCTGGCCTGCGGCCGGTGGTGCTGAACCGCACGGGTGCGGCCGGCCAGATCGGGCTGGAGGTGACTTTCAACGCGGCGCCCGATGGCTACACGCTGGGGGCAACGACCTTGCCGGCGGTGAATTCCATCGCGCTGGAGCGACAGGTCCGGTTCCGCCCGATGGAGTTCACCTACCTGGCCAATATCGTCGAGGACGGGAACTGCTTCTACGTGCGCCAGGAGAGCCCGATCCGCGACGTGGCGCACCTGATCGAGCTGGCGCGCGCCCGGCCGGGCCAGTTGACCTATGCCACCACCGGCATCGGGTCGGACGACCACATCTTCATGGTGGGGTTCGAGGCGGCGACGGGCATCCCGCCGATGATCCACATTCCCTTCGCGGGGGCGGCGCCGCTGATCCCGCAGATGCTGGGCGGGCATTTCGACGTCGCGGCCATGAATGTGGGCGATTGCCTGGCGCTCAAGCGCGAGGGCAAGGCGCGCTGCCTGGCCCAGGCAAACCGTACGCGCTGGAGCGAGGCCGCGGATGTGCCGACCTTCCGCGAGCTGGGGATGGACGTGGTCTATGGGGCTTCGCGCGGCATCGTGGGTCCGCCGGGCCTGCCGCGCGCCATCGCGGAGCGGCTGGAGAACGCGCTGCGCGAGGCGGTGGCGGACCCGGCCTTCACGCGCGAGGCGGAGCGCCAGCTGATGCCCTTGCGCCCCGTCTTCGGCCGCGAATACGCCGCCATGGCGATGGAGATCGACCAGCGCGTCCAGGCCCTGTGGCACGCCCGCCCCTGGCGCGGTTAGCGCCGCCTTCGACGCCCGCCCCAGTAGCCAAAAATAAAAGAATGGGGTTCGGGGAAATTCTTTTCCCCGATCTTCCTTGCTTAGCGCGGTTAGCCCCCTATCGTGACGTGGATCGTTCGGGGGTGCCATTTGGCCTACGCGTTGCAACAGCTCATCAACGGCATCTCCCTCGGCATGATCTATGGCCTGATCGCCGTGGGCTACACGATGGTCTACGGCATCATCGGCATGATCAATTTTGCCCATGGCGACGTGTTCATGATCGGCGCCTTCACCGCCTTGATCACCATTGTGCTGCTGCTCTCGGGCGGCATGATGGAAGGCCCTGGCGCCATCCTGCTGGTGCTGCTGGTCTCGATGAGCGTGACGGCGCTGTATGGCTGGACGGTGGAGCGGCTGGCGTATCGGCCATTGCGCGGCAGTTTCCGGCTGGCGCCGCTGATCAGCGCGATCGGCATGTCGATCCTGCTGCAGAACTACGTGCAGGTGAGCCAGGGCGCGCGGGTGAAGCCGCTGGAGCCGATCGTGCGCGGCGGTTTCGAGGTGATGCGCGAGGGCGGCTTCGTGGTGCAGCTCAGCACCATCCAGATCATGATCGTGAGCATCACGCTGAGCGTGCTCGCGGTGTTCACCTGGCTGGTGACGCGCACGCCGCTGGGCCGTGCGATGCGCGCCTGCGAGCAGGACCGCAAGATGGCGGCACTGCTGGGTGTGGACACCGACCGCACCATCAGCCTGACCTTCGTGATCGGCGCGGCGTTGGCCGCCGTGGCGGGGTCTCTGTACCTGATCCGCTATGGAGTGATTGATTTCTACATCGGCTTCCTGGTGGGGGTGAAGGCGTTCACGGCCGCGGTGCTGGGGGGCATCGGATCGTTGCCGGGCGCGGTGCTGGGGGGCCTGCTGATCGGGCTGATCGAGACATTCTGGAGCGCGTATTTCTCCGTGCAGTACAAGGATGTCGCGGCTTTCGCGGTGCTGGTGATGGTGCTGATCTTCATGCCCACC
Source organism: Plastoroseomonas arctica (assembly GCF_018128965.1). GTDB lineage: Bacteria > Pseudomonadota > Alphaproteobacteria > Acetobacterales > Acetobacteraceae > Plastoroseomonas > Plastoroseomonas arctica. The sequence continues at coordinate 86,959 of NZ_JAAEDH010000002.1, read as the reverse complement.
GGCCTGCTCGGCCGGCAGGAGGTCGAGAAGGTATGAGGGTGGCCGCCGCGCTGCGCGACGCCGCCATCACAGGCCTGGTTGCAGCTGGGCTGTTCCTGCCGCTGGTGGCGTTGCGCACGGACGTCTCGCCATCGGGCGCGCTGTTCATCCGCACGCGGTGGAGCGATGCGGCGATCCTCATCGCGCTCGCGGTCGTCGGGCGGTTTGCGCTGGTGCTGTGGCTCGGGCGGAAGATCCCGGTGGCGTCGACGGAAAGTGCGTGGTGGGAGGAGCCGCTGCGCCGCGCGGGAAAATTCTTCACGCCGGTGCTGCTGCTCGTCGCGGTCGCACTCCCCTGGTTGCCGGGTACCGGGCGCTATGAGCTGGACCTCGGCATCCTGGTGCTGACCTACGTGATGCTGGGCTGGGGGTTGAACATCGTGGTCGGCCTCGCGGGGCTGCTCGACCTTGGCTATGTCGCCTTCTATGCGGTCGGCGCCTATTCTTACGCGCTGCTCGCGCAGTATTTCGGGCTGTCCTTCTGGTTGTGCCTGCCGTTGGCAGGCATCCTCGCGGCGTTCTGGGGCGTGCTGCTGGGATTTCCTGTGCTGAGGCTGCGGGGCGATTACCTGGCAATCGTGACCCTGGCGTTCGGCGAGATCATCCGCGTGGTGCTGATCAACTGGGCGTCGTTCACGGGCGGGCCGAACGGCATCGGCGGCATTCCGCGGCCGTCCTTCTTCGGGCTGCCGTTTTCCATGGGCGGGGAGGCGGGCAGCTTCGCGCACACGTTTGGGCTGGAGCCCTCGCCGCTGCACCGAGTGGTGTTCCTGTACTATCTGATCCTCGGCCTCGCGCTGCTGACCAACTGGGTGAGCATCCGCCTGCGCCGCCAGCCGCTCGGCCGCGCTTGGGAGGCGCTGCGCGAGGATGAGACGGCCTGCCGCGCGCTGGGGATCAATATCACCACCACGAAGCTCACCGCCTTCGCGCTGGGGGCGATGTTCGCGGGTGTCGCGGGCAGCTTCTTCGCCACGCGCCAGGGGTTCATCAGCCCAGAAAGCTTCACCTTCATCGAGAGCGCGATCATCCTCGCCATCGTGGTGCTCGGGGGGATGGGCAGCCAGATCGGCATCGCGCTCGCGGCCCTGATCATGATCGGCGGGTTCGAGGTGTTCCGCGGGCTGGAGGAGTGGCGGATGCTGGTCTTCGGCATCGCGATGGTGGTGATCATGGTGCTGCGGCCGCGCGGCCTCGTGTCGTCGCGCACGCCGACGGTGGCGCTGGGCGAGCGCCGCGCGATCAGTGGTGCCCTGGTGGGCGAGGGCAGGGGTTGAGCCAGGCGGCGATCCTCAGCGTCGAGGCCGTGACCATGCGGTTCGGCGGGCTGACCGCGGTGAACGCGGTGTCCTTCGCGGCCGAGCGCGGCGCGATCACCGCCATCATCGGCCCGAACGGTGCGGGCAAGACCACGCTGTTCAACTGCATCACCGGCTTCTATCGCCCGAGCGAGGGCGCGATCACGCTGCATCATGAGGGCCGCGACACCGCGCTTCACCGGCTGGCGGGCCACAAGATCGCGCGCGCGGGCGTGGCCCGCACCTTCCAGAACATCCGGCTTTTCCAGGGGATGACGGCGCTGGAGAACCTGCTCGTCGCGCAGCATAACCGCCTGATGGCGGCGACCGGTTTCGGGATCGGCGCCGTGCTCGGCCTGTCGCGCTACCCCGCCGCCGAGCGAGATGCGATCGACCGCGCGCGGCATTGGCTGGAGATGACGGCGCTGCTCGACCGTGCCGACGACCCCGCCGGCAGCCTGCCCTATGGCGCGCAGCGGCGGCTCGAGATCGCGCGTGCCATGTGCACCGAGCCCGCCTTGCTGTGCCTGGACGAGCCCGCCGCCGGCCTGAATCCGCGCGAGAGCGAGGCACTCTCGGCGCTGCTGCGCAGCATCCGCGATGGCGGCTGCTCCCTGCTGCTGATCGAGCACGACATGAGCGTGGTGATGGGCATCTCGGACCGCATCGTGGTGTTGGACCATGGCGCCAAGATCGCCGACGCAGCGCCCGCGGTGATCCGCGCCGACGCACGCGTCATCGCCGCCTACCTGGGCGAGGGAGACGAGGAGTGACCTCTGCCACCAGCGCCAAAAACCCAAAAATACAAGATTGGGGGTCCGGGGGAAATTCTTTTCCCCCGGTCTTGCTTCCTTGATCCTCGAACTCGAAACCGTCTCCGCCGGCTACGGCGCCGTCCAGGCGCTCACCGACGTCTCCCTGCACGTCGCCGAGGGCGAGATCGTCACCCTCATCGGCGCGAATGGCGCCGGCAAATCCACCTTGCTGATGACCATCTGCGGCGACCCGCGCGCTCGGGCCGGCCGCATTACCTTCGATGGCCAGGACATCACGGCGTTGCCGACCCACGCCATCATGCGCGGCGGAATCGCGCAGTCCCCGGAAGGCCGCCGCGTCTTCCCGCGCATGACCGTGCTCGACAACCTCATCATGGGCGCCGAGGTCGCCGGCCACGACCCGGGGCGCGACCTGGAGCGCGTCTACACGCTGTTCCCGCGCCTGAAGGAGCGCGCGGCCCAGCGCGGCGGCACGCTTTCGGGCGGCGAGCAGCAGATGCTCGCGATCGGTCGCGCCCTGATGGCGCGCCCGCGCCTGCTGCTGCTGGACGAGCCATCGCTCGGCCTCGCACCGCTGATTGCGCGGCAGATCTTTTCCGCCATCCGGGAGTTGAATGCGCGCGAGGGCTTGTCCGTGCTGCTGGTCGAGCAGAATGCGAACCAGGCGCTGCGCCTGGCCCATCGCGGCTACGTGCTGGTCACCGGGCGCATCACGCTGGAAGGGCCGGGGCGGGCGCTGCTCGACCGGCCGGAAATCCGCGATGCTTACCTGGGCACGGGGGCCTGAAGGCCGGGGTCAGGACGCGGCGGTGAAGCAGTTCTGGCTGGCGGCGCGAAGCCTGGCGCAGAACTGAACCGCCTCGGCGCTGCTGGCGAAACCGCCAAGGCGCAGCCGATAGAAGACGCGGTCGCCGCGATCGAACCGGGTGATGACGGATTCACGGCCTTCGAGAAGCGATGCGTGGCGCGACGAGACCGTTTCCCAGAGGCGCTGCGCCTCCGCCTCGCTGCCCAGTGCGGCGACCTGGACCTGGTAGCCGCCGCCGCCAGTGCCGGCCGGCGCTGCCGGCGCGGGCGCTGGCACGGAGGCGATGGCCTCGCGCGGTGGCGGAAGCGGCGGCGCCGCGGCGTGCACCGGCGCGAGCTCAGGAACCGGCTCCATGGCGCGGGCCGGTTCCGGAACGCTTGCCGCTGCGACAACCGGGGCGCGCACCGGCTCGGGCGGCGTTGATGGCGGTGCCATCGCGAAGCCGGAGGGTTCGGATGCTGCGGCGGCGGGCGCGGCCGCGCCGCGACGGCCGCGTGGCGGGCGGACAAAGCCCGGGTCGCCTGGGCTGCTGATGGGTTCCATGGCGCGCACATCGGCGCCGACGGGCGCGGGCGTGGTCGCCATCGGCGACGACGGCGGGTTATAGGCGCGCGACGCGCTTGGGGGTTCGTAAGCGCTCGGCGCGCTCGGCGGATCGTAGGCGCGAGGCGCGGCAGGGGGATCGTAGCTGCGCGCAGGTGGCGCCGCGGCGGTGAGCGGCGTGGGCGGCGGCGGCAGGATGGCATCGGGGCGGTCGGCCAGCAGCCGGGGCGGGTCCCGGCGGCTGGCGCCCGCCCACTGCGCGAAGGATTGGTAGTCCCGCATCATCGCATCGGCCTGGGAGGGGCCCATGTCGTTGCGCAGGATCCGCGCGGCACGGTCGGTCTGGCCATCGGCGGCGAGCAGCAGGGCCAGGTTGTGCCGCGCCCGGCGTGGTGCGGAGCTGTCGCCCTCGGCGCTCCCGATCACGCGAATGCCGTCTGCCGGCCGTCCGGCGAACATCAGCGACAGGGCGAGGTTGCCGCGCAGGCCCCAATCCTGCGGTGCGAGCGCGACGGCGCGGCGATGCGCCGCCTCGGCCGACGCGGTGTCGCCGTTCATGTCATAGGCGAGCCCGAGTCCGCCGAGCACGGCGGGGTTCGGTGGCCCCGCCACTTCGGCCGCGCGGAACGCCTCGATCGCGCCATCGGCATTGCCGGCGCGGATTTCGGCGCGGCCGATATCGAGCAGCCGGGTCTGCGTCGGACCCGCGATGAGTGCGGCGCGCCGCATGGCGGTTGCGGCATCGGCCGGCAGACCCGCCGCCAGCGCCGCCTGCGCAAAGCGATCCTGGATGACGACGCTGTTCGGGTTCTGCTGCGCCTGCTGACGCAGCACCTCGATGGTGAGCTGGTCCGGGGCATCGGGGTTGTTCCGGTCCGCGGCCTCGGTCAGGCGCAGGCGCGCGGCTTCCGAGAGGGAGCGGCCGCCCGTGGGCGTGTCGCAGCCGGCGAGGACGCCGAGCCCAAGGAAGCTTAGGAGGGCGATCGCAAGGGATCGGGTGGGTGCGGCGAATCGGCGCGCATCGGGGGGTGCCATCGGCATGCGGCGGAGGATCGTCAAACGCCCCGTTGTCGTCAACATCTAGTGGTGATTAACAAAGGATGACACGAGTGATTGTGGCGCCGACGCCACGAGGCCTAACGGTGTTGCCGTGCCAGTGCGCAGCCGCAGCAAAGCTGTTGGCGGAAAATCGACCGGTGGTTGGTATTCGCTACGCCGTGCTTTGTGGCCGGAAGTATCGTCGATGGGCCACAAAGCTCACCATCAGCAACGCGCGCGCGGTTGACGAATGCCCGTTCGTGCGCGCGGCGGACCTTTCAGGGGGGCGCCGACCAATCGCTGTCAATGTGCGGCAGCGCAGGCCTACGGCCGTGCCGTCGGACGCGGCACGGATTCGCGATCTCCAGAGACGAAGCCTTGCGTTCTACGCGACCGGCTCAGCGCACCAGGCGCACGCGCGCGACGCGGTTGGCTATGGAGACGAAGGCGCTGTTGAGTGCTGCCGAGTTCGCAGCGTCGTAGTAGTCGGATGTCGAGTTCGCGCACGCCGTCAGAAGCGCGCGGACAGTCGCCGCATTGCCGCCCGCACTGGTGATATCGAAGCCCACCACATAGATCTCGATGCCTGCTGCCTTGATGACGGTGCAGAGCCGCGCGACGCGGCGGTCGAGTTCCGCCGTGGTGGTGGGATCATTGGCGTCAGTCAGCGGGGTCGCGGTGGGCACACCGTTGTTGGTGACCACGAGATTGCCCGCGGACCAGCGTCCATACGGGCCATAACCTGTCGTCGTGGTATAGCCGGGGTTATTGCTCGTTGGGCAACCGACGGGGTGGCGTGGATTGCGGACATTGTCGTCGCCGCAGACGGCGGGCGCGCCGCGGCTATAGTCCCGGCCGCTGATGCGGACGGAGATGTCGCCGAGCGTGTTCACGCCATCGGTCATCAGCAAGATGGCCTTGATCCCTGCATTGGCCATCGACAGGGGCAGCGGGACCGTTTGCGGCGTGTCGGACCATAGGCCCTGCCAATTCGGGCTGATCGTGGTCCAGGCCGCGTGCAGCCCGACATGAACCGATGTGCCACCCATCCAGACCGCGCTCGTGCCGGTATTCCACATGTGATAGAGCCAAGGGTCGGGGTAGAGGCCGGCGATGCGGTTGTTGATCGTCGTGCGTTCCGCCGTCAGCGGAAGGATGGCGTAACGACTATGCAGCAGGCACCCGAGGTTGGGGCCGGTGATATCCAGCGGGTTCATCGTCGCGCCGGCTCCGGTGACGACGTCCGCCCCGCGACTGGTGTCCTGGTTCAGCGCCCATTCATTGATGGCTCGGTTGTTCACCGCGGGGTTGCCGACGATGTAGGACGTCCATTCATTGTCGCCGGCGACATCGACGGTGCGCGTTCCACCGTTTTGCCGGTAGTAAAGCGACCTGACCGTCGGCGTGGTCTCCAGTGAACTCGGGTAGAACCAGGCCCGGTAGCGCGTCGCGTCCGAAGTCGGCGGCGTGTCCGTCATATCCCCCGTGGTGCCGCCCATTGCCTGTGCACGCACCTCGACGCAGCCCGGCCAGCGAACCTGGTTGCCGCGCGTATCCACCAGAGGCAGCCCGCCGGGCAGGAACAGGTTGCGCGACGCAGCGGTGACCATGTTCTGCGCATATGCGGAGTTGCCAATATTAACATGGGTCGTATAGGGCACGACCGACACCCAAAGCCGTTCACGGGTCTCCGCGCCGGAGAAGATGGTCGTCACGAAGCTCTGCCCGGCGGCCCGCAGCGCCTCGATCTTGGTTTGGCTATCGCCAGACGGGGTCGGGGACATCGAGCCGGTGACGTCGAGCGCCATCGCCACTTCGAGCGAGGCGACAACGCGCGTCGCCGCGGCCGCGGCGGTGAATGTGGGCAGGGCGTTGATGCCGAGCACGCGCAGGAATGTCGTGTTGAGCGTGGCGCGCGCCGTGACCGTCAGGATGCTGTTCGTGGTGGTAAGGTCGGGATTCGTCGCACTGGCGCCGATGTAGCCGGTGCTGAAGGTGGTCGTGTCGAGCGACCCGGCGGAGGACACGCAGGGGTTCGCGCCGGCGCGCCCGAAATTCGCCCAGAACACGTTGCAGGCGTCGGTCTTGATCTGGTTCAGCTGCGTCGCCGTGGCGCCCACGGAGTAGCTGCGCGCCGCGACCAGCGCGGCCGCGTCCAGCGCGGTGGCGAGGCGGGAGCGCACCATCCATGCCCGGGTGGCGTCGATGGCGAGCCCGACCGAGCCGAACAGCACCACCGCGATCGCGGCGGTGAGGATCAGGACGTTCGCGCGACGGTCTCGGAACAGCGATCGCTTCATCATGGCAGGGTCCCGGTCAAGGTCGCCGTCCGCGGCTGGGCCACGGCCAGGGCATAGATGGCAGGGGAGGTGGAGCCGCCGGTCAGCACGCGGGTGATGCCGGAGGTCCAGCGCGTGCGCTGCGACAGCACCTCGACCGCGAGGACCTGCGCGCCGGCCGGCACGATCACGTTCGCCGGTAGCACGGGTGTCGTGGAAAGCCGCGAGACCACGAGGCCGGAAGGCGAGCCGCTTGCGTAGTTGTTGCGCGTCCATAGCCGCGTATTCGCGGTGGCGCTGCTGCGCTGGATGGCGGTGACATGGATGGCGCCGTCATTGGTGGCGCCGGTGTTGTCCTGGGTCGCGACGGAGCTGCCGCCGATCGAAGGCGCGGCACTGAGGATCGCCGTCAGCTGCGCCTGGGTCAGCGGATCCACCTGCGCAAGCGCGTTGAGGATCTCTGCCGCCATGCGCTCGACGCGATAGACCGTGCGCATGTGCAGGATGAGGTCGGCCATCGCCAGCACGAGCAACAGCAGCATCGGCATGACGAGGGCGAATTCCGTCGCCGCAAGCCCGCGACGGCCGAGCCGCCGGAGGAGGCTAATACGGCTCATTCTGCACCACGAAGAAGGTCCGGTGGGTGAAGATGCTTCCGGTCGGAAGCATGAGCCGGGCATAGGGCGTGAAGGCCCGCGACTGGTAGATGATGCAGTAGCGGATGACGCCACTGCTGACGCCGGTTGTCGTGGTCGTGCCGGAGGTGGCGCATTGCTTCACCCCGGTCGCCGCGTTGTTGCCGAATTGCGGGGCGGCCGCGAGCGCGGTGTAGCCGGAGAATTGCTCCGCCGTCATAGTGGCGGTGCCCCAGGCGCGCAGCGGCAGCCCGGTGCGGTCGAGCACCCGGTCCACCAGCGCCGCCTGGGTGGTGACGGCCCCGCTGACGGAAGGACCCAGGGCAGCCTGGCGGCTCGCCTCGCGCGCACCGTGGTTGAGCGCCATGTCGATCGCCATCTGGAACGCCGTCTCCAGCGTCAGCAGCAGCACGATCAGGAGGATGTTGAAGACGAGCGCGAACTCGATCAGGTAGCTGCCGCGCCGGTCCCGCCGCAGCTTCCGTGCGCCGCGTGTCAGCGCGCCCCAGATGCGCTGCGTGAACGCCACGCCTACCATAGCTTCATCACCTGGATGGCCGCCGGCCCGCCGACCACGAGGAACAGCGTGGGCAGGATGAAGAACACCATCGGCAGGGTCAGCAGTACAGGCAGGCGGGCGGCGCGCGCCTCGAAGCGAAGCAGCTGCTCCTGGCGCAGCTCGGAGGCGAGCATGCGCAGCGCCTGCGACATGGGCGTGCCGAACTGCAGGCTCTGCACCAGCGACTGCGCCAGGCGCTGCAGCGCCTCGACCTTGGTGCGCGTCCCCATGCGGGCGAGCGCCTCGCGCCGATCGGTCAGGATGCGCAGCTCATAGAGGGTGAGGTTCAGCTCGGCCGCGACCGCGGAATTCACCGGCCCGATCTCGTCGGAAACGCGCTGCATGGCCGGCTGCAGCGACAGCCCCGCCTCGGCGCAGATGACCAGCAGGTCGAGCGCGTCCGGCAGCCCCTTCTCCAGGCGCTTGAGATAGGCCTTGCGCAGCGAATTCGCGACCATGTCGGGCAGCAGCAGGCCGACCACGGCACCGCCCAGCGTCGCGAGCAGCACCTGCCGGCCGTCGATGCCCATGAGAAAGGCGGTGATGCCGGTCGCGACCGGCATCACCAGCAGCAGGACGATCTTGGCGCCGAGGAACAGGCCGAGCGCGCGCTCGCCGCGGAAGCCGGCCGCGCGAAGGGTCTGCTGCAGCCCCTCGACCGTGGAGGGCGAAAGCAGCCTGCCGCGCAGCACCGAGGTGCCGAGCCCGGCGACGCGGCCGAGCGCGGCGCTGCGCGCGCCGGGCGTCGCTTCGACGAAGCCGCCCGGCTGGATCGCGCGCAGCCGCTGCTCGAGGCGCTGCCCGCGCGCCATCTCGCGCAGCAGCACCACGCTCATGAGCACCATGACCACGACGGCCATCGCGAGCCCGGCGACCATCTGCGTGCTCATGCGAGCGACTTCTTGATGATCGTGCGCATGGTGAACATGCCCAGGCACAGCAGCGTGATGGAGGCGCCGAGGATCTGTCGGCCGGTGTTGTCGGTGAACAGCAGCGACATGTAGTCGAAGTCGATCACGAGCAGCAGCAGCGCGGTCGCGACGGGCAGGATGGCCAGCACCACCGCACTCGACCGCGCCTGGCTCGCCAGCGCCTTGCCGCGTTCCTGCAGCGCCACGCGCTTGCGGATCACGTCGGCCAGGTTGTCGAGCGCTTCTGTGGGCGAGCCGCCGGTGCTCGCCTGCAGCGCGATGGCGGTCGCGAAGAACCGGTATTCGGCAACGCCGTTGCGCAACGCCGTGTCGGTCACCGCTTCCTGGATCTGCATGCCGATCGCGATGCGGTCGCTCATGCCCTGGAATTCGCGCGCGGTCGGCTGCGGGCTCTCCCGCCCGGCGCCGGCGATGGCGTCGGTCAGCGGGATACCGACGCGGACGGCACGCACCACCATCGCCAAGGCGTCGGGGAATTGCCGGAACAGCGTGATGCGCCGGCGCTCCTCCGCCCAGGAAAAGAAGGTGCGCGAGGCGAAGATCCAGATCAGCGGCGTGGCGAAGACGAACCAGTCGCCGATGATGGTGGAGGCGAGCCCCGCCACCAGGCGCGACAGCGGCAGGGCGACGATGATCACCACGTACCAGCGCACCGGGTAGTCGACCGCGCGTTCCAGGTGAACGCCGAAGATATCGACAATGCGCTGCTTGGCCGTCTTCTTTTCCGGCTGCAGCTTCGCAAACACGCCGCCGGTGAAGAGGGGTTCGATCGTGCCGGGAACGCTGCCCAGCACGTTGGACATGCGCGCCGTCAGTTTTTCCTGCCTGGACATGGCGCGCAGGATGAAGACGCAGGTCACCATCAGCGCCACGGCGGCGATGGCCGCGCCGATCAGCAGCGGCATGCGGGCTGCGCCGCCGATCACGCCGACAAATCCTGCAGGGTCGCGGACCAGGCTTCCGATTGGCCGAAATAGGAAAGCCGTTCGTCGAAGCTCGGCCGCGCCATGGAGATGCGGTAGCGGGTGCGCAGCTGGCCGTCCTCACCCTCGCCCATCTGTTCGAGCATGGCAATGTCGTTGAGCGTGAAGACGTCGCCCTCCATGCCGACCAGCTCGGTCAGCTGGATCAGCCGGCGGCCGCCATCGCGCTGGCGCTCGACCTGGACGATGAGGTCGATGGCACTCGCGATCTGGGTGCGGATGGCCTTCGAGGGCAGGCCGAATGCGCCCATCAGCACCATGTTCTCGATGCGGGTGAGCGCGTCGCGCGAGGTGTTGGCGTGGACGGTGGACATGGAGCCGTCATGGCCGGTGTTCATCGCCTGGAGCATGTCGAAGGCCTCGGCCCCGCGGCACTCGCCCAGGATGATGCGGTCGGGGCGCATGCGCAGCGCGTTGCGCACGAGGTCGCGCTGGGTGATCTCGCCCTTGCCCTCGAGCGAGGGCGGGCGCGTTTCCAGGCGCACGACGTGGGGTTGCTGCAGCTGCAGCTCGGCCGCGTCCTCGACGGTGACGATGCGCTCGGCCGGATCGATCAGCTGGGACAGGGCATTGAGCAGCGTCGTCTTGCCCGAACCGGTACCGCCGGAGATCACCACGTTGAGCCGGCAGCGCGAGGCGATCTGCAGCAGGCGGGAGACCTGGCGCGACATCGACCCGAAGCCAACCAGCTTGTCGAAATCGATCCGCTTGCGCGCGAATTTCCGGATCGAGATGCACGGCCCGTCGAGCGCGAGGGGCGGAAAGATGATGTTGACGCGGCTGCCATCGGCGAGGCGCGCATCGCACATCGGGCTCGATTCATCGACGCGGCGGCCGACGCCGGCGGCGATGCGCTGCGCGACATTGGCCACGTGCTGGAGGTCGCGGAACTGCACCGGGCTCAGGGTGAGCCGGCCGCGCTGCTCGACGAACACCCGGTGCGGACCGTTGACCATGATGTCGGTGATGGTCTCGTCCTCGAGCAGCGGCTCGAGAGGGCCGAGGCCCAGCATGTCGTCCACGAGGTCGAGGGCGAGCTGGCGCTGTTCGCGGGCATTGAGCTGCAGGCGCTGCTCGGTCGCGATGGTCGCGACCAGGCGCTCGAGCTCAGTGGCCAAGCGGTCCGGCGGCAGGCCGGCCACGGTCGCCGGGTCCATGCGCGCGAGGCAGATCGAGCGCAGCGCGGTAAGCGAGGTGCCGCCGCTTGCCGGTACCGCGGTGCTGGGCGCGGCCGACGCCTCAGTGGGGGGCTTCGCACCGGGGATGGCGGCCGGGAGCTGCGAGCCGGTGACCTCCGGTTCCTGGCGCCGACGCCCGAAGAATGGGGTGAGAGCGCCGCCGCTCATCGACGCAGGAACCCGAACAGACCTCGGCGCTTCGCCTTCGGGCTGACCGCGCCGCAGGCCTGGGCGATCTGCTCAATCGCGGCCCGGAAGCCACCCGCACGCGCGGCCGCGGGCTCGCCCATGGTCTCCGCACCTTCGATCCTGGCACCACCCTCGGGCACCACGATGTCGGGCGGGGTACCGAGTGACTCGGTGATCTGCTTGATGGTGAGCGCGCCCTTGCGGCGGCCGCGATTGACCACGATCAGAGGCCGATGCACCTGGCCTGCGCCGGCGGGGAGCTTCAAAAGCCGCAACGCGTCGCGCAACGCCGGGAGGTAGGGCTCCATGACGATGATGCGCTGCTGGGCGATTTCATTGAGATCCCGCGCGAAGGCGAAATCGCTGAAAGGAACGTCGGCCACGATATAGTTATAACGCCGTCGCAATGTCGAGACAAGTCGCATTGTTGCGCCAGGCGTATAACCCGGCTGCTCGTCCAGCGGCTCCTCCGCGGCGAGTACGTGCAGCCGTTCGCTGACGAACTGGGCAGTGCGCTCGACGAACAGCTCGTCGACGCGGTCGGGGTATTCGAGGGCGGCGCGCAGCCCGTGATCGGTCCGCGCGCCGAGCAGAAGGGCTGCGGTGCCACGATGGAGGTCGGCGTCGAGAAGGATCGAGTGGCGCTGCGCGATATTGGCGAGGTACCAGGCGAGGTTCGCCGAAATCGTCGAGGCACCGGAACCGCCGCGCGCGCCGGTCACGGTGATGAGGCGACCGCCACGCGCCATCGGCTCGGCCGCGCGCTTGCGCGAGAGGAGGGGGGCGAAATTTTCGGCGATCATCGTGGCCGAGATCGGCTTGTACAGGTAGTCGGCGACGCCGAGGCCGCGGGTCAGATGGCGATAGAAGCCCAGATCCTGGCGATCGCCCACCACCAGGACGCGGACATCCGGCTCCACCACGTTGGAGAGGTCATCCAGCGCCGCAAGCGGCTGCGGATGGCCCGCGACATCGACCACGAGCACCATCGGCGTCGCGATCCGGCGCATGGCCGCGATGGCGGAGGTGATGTCGCCGCGGCGCACATCGGGCGCCTCTTGGGTCGGGTCGGCGAGGCCATCGCGCAGCGCGGCCTCGGTCTCGGCGTCGGCGGCGAAGCAGAGCACGCGCTTGCGCTCGCCCCGGTTGCTCATGGGGGAAGAGGCGCCCGCACCCGGGGCTGCCGCCGTGTCGGGGGGGGACATCAGTTTGTCCCTCCACCGACACCGCCGGCGGAGGAGACGGCCGGCAAGGCGGTTTCCCGCGCGCCTGTCGTCGAGCTTCGCGCACTGCGGAAGCGTGACAGCGCATCGGTGGCAAGCTGGGCATCCGAGCCGCGCTCGGCGACACCCTGCTGGTAGTCGCGCGGATCGGCCACCATCAGGCGCAGATTGGCCTCGTTCGCGCCGCTCGGGCGCCAGTTGCCGTCGCGCGTGTAAGGATCGAGCCCACAGCCCGACAATGCGAGAAGCGCGACCCCGAGGATCGCGCCGCTTCGCCGGCTTTTCGCTTGAAACGACTCGGTCATGGCAGGCTGAACCCCGCTTCCCCAGGCATGTTCGGTGGCCGGCCGCGCGTGCGCGCCACCTGCCGCAACAGCAGATAGCGATCGACGTCGTCCGGGATCGGCGCCGAGGCGGTCGGCTCCCTCAGGGCGTTGGGATCGCTGACCGGGCGCACCAGGTACGGCGTGATGATGATCACGAGCTCGGTCTCGTTCCGCTGGTAGCGGTCGGAGCGGAGCAGCGCGCCCAGGATCGGGATCTCGCCAAGCCAGGGCAGCGCGCGGCTGGACCGGCGGGAGGTGTCCGAAAGCAGCCCGGCGATCGCGAAGCTCTGGCCGGAACCGACCTCGACCGTCGTCTCGGCGCGGCGGATGGTCAGGCCCGGGACCGTCGTGCTGGTCGAAGTGGAGCCATTGCTGATGGTGAAGGAGCCGACATCGCTGATCTCGCTGACCTCCGGGCGCACCCGCAACAGGATGCGCCCCTGGCTCAGCACGGTCGGCACGAAGGCGAGCGAAATGCCGTAGCTGCGATAGGTCACCGTCACCGTATTGTTGGTGGTGCCGCCGCCGGCAACCGGAATGGGGAATTCGCCGCCGACCAGGAAGGAGGCGGATTCGCCGCTCATCGCAGTGAGCGTCGGCTCAGCCAGGACCCGCGCCAGCTGGTCCTCGGCGAGCGCGCTGATCAGCGCGTCGAGGTTGAAGCCATTGCCTGCGAAGGTGCCGCGAATGAGATTGGCGGTGGTGGAGCCGAAGCCGGTCGCCGTGGTGGCGCCGATGGCCAGTCGGCCGATGGTGCCGACATTGGTCCAGTCGATCCCGAGTTGCCGCGTCACTTGGCGCGACACCTCGGCGATGCGCACCCGCAGCGTCACCTGCGTCTGGCCGAGGATCGTGAGGCGGTTCTCGACGCCGCCGGTGGGCGAGATCGCGGTGTTGGTCGCCGCCGCGCCGCCGGGCGGGGTGGTGCCGGACGAGCCGACGTAGCCACGGGCGATACGCACCGCCTGCTCGGCCTCGTTTGCATTGGCGACCTCGCCGTACAGCGCCAGCCCGTCGCCACGCTGCTCGACGCGCACGCGACGGCCGGGCAGGGCGCGCGCGATCGCGGCCGCCGCTTCGCCCGCGCCATAGGCGGAGGGCCGCACGGTCACTTCGAACTGCGCGATCGGCACGCCGGCGGAATCGAGCGCGGCGACCGTGGTGCGGCCCGGACCGGTGCCGAGGATGAACAACGTCGTCGGGCTCGCGGCGCGGACCTCGGCGACCGCGGGGTCGGCGGCGAAGACGCTGGTCGCCGCGCGCGGCAGCTGCACCACCCGCCCGATCCCGGCATTGAGTGCGACTGGCTGGCCGGCGCGCTGGACCAGCGAGCGCGCGTCGACCACCGGCTGGGCGTTGACCGGCACCGGGCTGACCATCTGCCCATGCGCGGTGCCCGCCAGGGACAAGGTGAGCGCCAGGGCGGGAACAGACGCGGCGTGGCGCGCCCAGCGGCTCACGAACATGATCATCAGAAGCGCGTCTCCTCACGTGGGCGGACGCCCATGAATATGTGAAGGACGGAGGCAGGTCCGGGTATCGTTTGCGTCTGGCGCAGCGCCGAGGAGGCATCGCCGCCCCAGACCACGCTCGACTCGCTCTGCGCAACATCCTCGGACGCATCCTGGGCCGGACGCAGGATGAGGGAAAGCAAACCGAGCCGACGGGCCACCGAAAGCCGCTCGGCCTGCGGTACCGAAACCTCGAGCGTGACGACGCGCGCCGCGCGGAAGCCTTCGGCGGCGTCGCCGATGGCGCCCTGCACCAGGTTCTGGTCGACCGCGATCACGCGCGCATCCTGAGCCACGACCTCGCCGGAGGTGCGCCGTGCGAGCAGAGCGGCTTCCTCGCGCGGGAGTTGCTGCGTCAGCATCACATCGACCCGGTCACCCGGCCAGATCAGGCCGGCCGCGCCGCTTACCTGGTCCACCGCGATCGGCATGGCGCGCATGTTGGGCGAGAGCGAGGCGGCCAGATAGCCGCGGTCACCGGGCAGCACCACGTCCTGGTCGAGGATGATGTCGCCCTCGCGCAGCGAGCGGCGCAGCAGCGCGCCCTGGATTCCGGACCGGTTTTCGCGGGTTTCGAGGCGTGCATCGCTCGGGACGTTGGTCGCGAGCATGCTGACGCCCATCAGGTCTTCGGGGCGGAGCAGCGAGCCGGCGCGCAGCGTGCGCGACGCGACGAGGACCAACACCCGCTGGGGCGGTGCCGGCGGCGGTGGCGTGGGAGCGGCCGCGACCTGAGGCTCTGGAACGGCCTCCGGCTGGAGGCTGATCCAGGCCACGGCGCCGATGCCGACGAAACCGACCAGCATCACAATCATCAATAGAGCGCGGAGCATGTAGCCACCCTGATCCTGGCCGCTTGGAGCATTACGCGGGCCTGCCTATCCAGCGGCGTACCAGGCAGGCATCGAAGCCGAGGCGTTCGCCGGAACCCCGCGCCATCCGCGCATTCGCGACGAATCTTGCGTCCGGCATTCCTGCAAAGACCACCAAAAGCGACCGTCAAAACGAGACGAACTTTGGTACTTTAGAGCAAAAAAAGAACGAATGCCAGGAGCATCTGGCACTAGTCTGTATCATCGGTACGGAGAGTAGAAAAAACTCCGCACCAAACCTTTAAGATAAAGCCACCAGACCGATTTATCCGATCCAATGAGTAGAAACCCCTTGCTAATTCTAAGAAACAATAATCAAAAACTTTAGATTGTATAAAAAATGTCACTTAAGGCAGCGATGCAAACGGCTTGTTGAAGCCACCTTTGCTATCCATCAAAATTTTACGCAGAGCAGCTTGATCGGGCTTTTAGAAATATTGTTCTTTACCAAGCAGAACCTTGGCAAAAAGCGTTCGGCCGGGTCGTTGCTCACCTAGTCTCACAATCGGCACCCATGCTTTCGTGGCAGCGCCGGTAAGCAAGCCACCCAATGATCAAAGCGAGCTGGCGACCAGGTTGAAGCTGTTGGCAAGCTTGTTCCCGACCAGCGTGATGCCCGCGATGATGCCGACCACGATCAGTGAGGCCAGAAGGCTGTACTCGAGCGCGGTAATGCCCCTTTTGTCCTTGAGGGAAGCGACGATGACGTTGAACGTCGACATGGTCTTCTCCGTCTCAGAATCGGCGCGCCGAAATCCTTTCTAATGCCGGTCCGGCGGCTTCGCGGCTGATGGGTGAGGAGAAAAAACTCCGCCGCGCATGGCAGAACGTCCGAGCGGACTTGGACATTCACGCCATGCGCAGCGAAAGCGTTATGCCGCGGCGCAGCAGCGCCGCAGCATCGTCGGCCCCTTAGAGAGAGCTGGCGATCGTGTTGAAGGTGTTCTTCAGCTTGTTGCCGATCAGCGAGATGCCGGTGATGATGCCGACAACGATCAGCGAGGCCAGCAGGCCGTATTCGAGAGCGGTGATGGCCTTGCGGTCCTTGATGACGGCGCGGAGGGTCTTGATCACGTACATGGTTACAATCCTTACGATGCCGCACGCGGCGGCGTTACCCCCGGAATCCTGACCACCCACAGGGGCGGGCGGGCGATCCAGGCGCGTTCCGGGGAGAGCGCACCCAGCCTGTCTCGGCTCACGTGGAACCGTTTGACCTCTGAAAACGAACGCAGCGGTCCGGCATCAATTTGATGGCAGATCGTTGCCACTTCGTTAATTCGGCGTCCATCGCTATCATTGCGTCCGTAAATACACAATCCTGTGATCAACCATAAGGTGATTTTTTTCAGGGCAGCATTCCGGCGCCCCATGTCACCCATAGAGTTCCCGCAGCGATCGCAACGGCGTAGGGCAGCGGTCCGCCGCGACGGATGCGCCTTGCTTCCATGCGCCAGATGCGCGCCAAGCCCCGGCGCGGTTGGCCTGTCACCCGCGAGGGCGCCGGCACGATGCGGCGCAGCAAGATGAAGAGAAGCGCAAGAGCGCCGCCCGCCAGAGCGATGGCGGCGATCAGGGCGGCCACATCCCAGGCTGGCACGAGCGTTGTCACGGCGGCGAGAAGCTTGACGTCGCCGCCGCCGAGCAGGGCGAAACGCCAGGCCATCACGCAGAGGGCGAACACCATCACCGCCGCAAAAAGCGACCAGGCCCAGTCCCCTGCACCGATCCTCAAGACCAAGCCCAGACACAAAATTGCTACGGATAGCCAGTTGGGTATCAATCGAACCACAATATCGTGTAACGCCGCTATGATCAGCAGCACCAAAGCAAGCGGCATGATCAGCGGAAGAAGAGTGAGCATCATGCATCACCAAGGGTAAAGGGATGGCATCATGCGTAAGGACCGGCATCATGTTCGTCACAACGGCAAGCAAACAGACCGATACGACGACTGTATCCCTAGACCGGCCAATGTCGGTTGAAGGAAAAACAAGAGAACTCCCCCTCGCGCAGACATCAAGACAGCCGACGATACGGCTCTCATTGCGAGGCCAGTCCAAATTGATCTCGCTGGCGGAACTTGACGTCAGTTAAAGATATACACAAGCAGAAAATTGCATGCGGCTTCGCCGCTGGTAAAATTACAACTTGAAAGTGTGAGGAGAACGCTCATACTTGCCATAAAATTTAGATAATCTTCATTCGGTGAGTTTGCCTCAGCGGAAGCGGATTTTCAACCTTCTGGCGTCGACCGCATTGCAACCTCGGATGCGCGAGCTGATGGGAAACGGTAGCAGGGTACTGGAGCTGTGCCATCCATCTTAAAAGTAAGTGGTTTCCTGTTGAGTAATAATGACATCAACATCTATCGATACTCTGCAGATACCACAGTAGTAACGTTTGTCATCCGATCCAATCGAGTTGCGCTTGTTCACCTCTTGCACGGATCGGTGACGTCAATACGGCTCGACACTACCCAGCCACGCCGGAATAATTGCTGCATTGCAGCGAAATCGGTCGCCCTAGCGGCGCCGCCCCATCACGATGATCACCGGCAGGCCGGGACGTGTTGGCAAAGTCGCCGGTAGTACGGGCGACGGACCAACCACGCGCAGATCGGCGGGCGCGTTGGATGGAGATCGCCGGCGCGGCGTCGGACCCTCGACGCGCACGAGCGCAGCGGCCGGCGAGAGCATCACCGTGTACCAATCCCGCACCGGCGCCGCCCCGCCCCCCGCGGGGATCGGCCGGCCCGCCATGGCGGCGAGCACCCGTTCCCGATAGGGCTGCGCCCGCTCTGCCGTGGCCGAGTGGTAGCGACCGATTGCCGCGTCCCAGCCCACCTGCGCCTGCAGCTGGCGCAGGAAGCGCGCCGCGTAGCGGGCATTGGCGAGCGGATCGAATGCCTCCGCCAGGCTTGCGAAGGCCAGAGGGTGGTGCATCAGGTTGATCTGCATGCAGCCGACATCGACGGAGCGCACACCGCGCGCGGCGTATTCCTGCACCAGGATGATGGCCTCCGCCTGACTGTTGGCATAGCGCCCCTCGCCGCCGGCATTGATCGCCCAGGGCCAGGGTTCGACGCGCCCTGAGAGCGGCTCGCGGCGGCCGCTTTCCACGCGTGCGATCGCCGCCATCATGCCTGCCGGGATCCCGGCCTCGTTCGAAGCCTGCTCGATCGCCGGGCGGCAGATGGACCAGGGATCAACCGGCTGCGCCGCTGCCCCGCCCGAAACCAGTGCCAGCGCGATCAGGAATGCTCGAGGCGCTGCACGTTGCATGCGGGCACCGTAACGATGGCGGAGCGCGGTTCAAGCCATTCGTTCCGCGCGGCCGGATGCCGCAGGGGCAGCGCTATCCGGCGCGCGCCTGCTTGATGATGGATTTGAAGCGCGCGATCACGTTGGGCAGGCCTTCGAAAATGCTCTGCCCGATCAGGAAGTGGCCGATGCTGACCTCGGAGATCTCGGGGAAGGCGGCAACCGGCGGCAGCGTGTCGTAGCTCAGCCCGTGACCCGCATGGACGATGAGGCCGGCGGTTGCCGCGACGCGCGCACCCTCCGCAAGCCGCGCCAGATGGGCCGGCGTGGGGTCGTCGGCATAGGCGCCGGTGTGCAGCTCGATGGCCTGGGCGCCGATGGCGCGCGCCGCCTCGATCTGCCCGGCATCGGCCTCGATGAAGATCGCGACTTCGATGCCCGCCCCGGCCAGGCGCGCGACCGCTTCGCGCAAGGGCGCGCCGGCGGCGAGGATGTCGAGCCCGCCTTCAGTCGTGAGCTCCGCGCGCTTTTCGGGGACGATGCAGCAGGCCGGCGGCCGCAGCTTGAGCGCGAGGGCAATCATCTCCTCGGTCGCGGCCATTTCGAAGTTGAGGCGGCCATCGACCTCGGCGGCAACGCGCGCGAGGTCATTGTCGCGGATGTGGCGGCGGTCTTCACGCAGGTGGATGGTGATGCCGTCGGCACCCGCCTGCATCGCGAGCTTCGCCGCCTTGACCGGGCAGGGGTGAGAGCCGCCGCGGGCATTCCGCAGCGTTGCCACATGGTCGATGTTCACCGAGAGGGCGAGGGGGTTCATGCGTTGCGCCTTTGCGCGATCTCGGCGGCGAGCCGGATGGCGGCGATGAGGGAGGAGGCGTCCGCGCGGCCGGTCCCTGCGATATCGAGCGCGGTGCCGTGGTCCGGGCTGGTGCGCACGATGGACAGGCCGAGGGTGACGTTCACGCCGCCATCCATGTCCAGCGCCTTGATCGGGATCAGCGCCTGGTCGTGATAGAGGCAGATCGCGGCGTCGTAGCCAGGTCGGGCTTTCGCAGTGAACATCGTGTCGGGCGGCATCGGGCCGCGCGCGTCGATGCCCTCGGCGCGCAGCGCCGCGACCGCGGGGGCGACGATGTCGATCTCCTCGCGGCCAAGCGTGCCGGCTTCACCCGCGTGCGGATTGAGGCCGGCGATGGCCAGGCGCGGTCTTGCGATGCCGAAGTCGCGGATCAGCGCGGCGTGCGCGATGCGGGCATGGGTGATGATGAGCTCGGGCGTGAGGCGCGCGATGGCCTGGGCGAGGGGTTCGTGCACCGTGATCGGCACGACGCGCAGCATGGGTGAGGCGAGCATCATCACGGCCGGCACGCCGGTGCCGGCGATCTCGCCGAGGAACTCCGTATGGCCGGGATGGCGGAAGCCGGCCGCGTAGAGCGACGCCTTCTGGATGGGATTGGTGACGACGGCGCCCGCGCGTCCGGCCTTGGCGAGCATCACCGCTTCTTCAATGGATGCGATGATGGCGGGCGCATGCGCCTGGCTGGGGTGGCCGGGGGTAACCTGGGTGGGTAGGGGGCGATGCAAGATGGGCAGCGCCTCGGCGAAGGCGGCGGCGGCCTGTTCGGGTGCGGTGATTTCCTCGACCGGGACGCCGCGGATGCCGCTGATGTCACCGATGAGGAAGAAGGGCGTCGTTCCCTCGCGCAGCGTGGACCAGGCGGCGCCCGCGATCTCGAAGCCGATGCCGGCGGGTTCGCCCATGGTGAGTGCGAGGGGGGTCATGCGGGGATGGTGGGGGGTGTTGCTGGGACGGGCAAGGTTTAGCGTTGCCTCAGCCGCGCAACCAGAAAGCCAAAAATTAGGAGAAGGGGGTGCAGGGGAATTCTCTCCCCCGCCGCTTGCTGGTTCAGACCGGGATATTCAGCAACCGCGCCGCTGTCCCCCCCAGCACCGCCACCATCTGCTCCGGCGTCAGCGATTCACACGCCAGCACATGATCCACCGGTCGCATCTGCCACGGGAACGGATAATCGCTCCCGAGCACGATCTGCGCTGCCCCCACCTGCGCCGCCAGATGCCGGATCGCTTCGGGCGAAAACACCAGGCTGTCGAACCAGATCTGGTTCAGGTACTCGGAGGGACGCTTGCGCAGCGTGATCGCCGCGTTGCACCCGGAGGGATTCACCATGCAGGCGTGGTCGGACCGGTCCGCGTAGCTCGGCAGGAAGCCGCCGCCATGGGCCGCGATGATCTTCAGCCCCGGGTGCCGGTCGAGCGTGCCTTCGAAGATCAGGTGCGACAGAGCGATGGTGGTGTCGAGCGGGTTGCCGATGGTGTTGCCCAGCCAGCCATTGCCGGCGAAGCGGCGGTTCAATTCGGGTGTGCCCATCGGGTGGATGAACAGCACCGCGCCCAGCTCCTCCGCCTTGGCCCAGACGGGGGCGAAGCGCGGGTCGGAGAACTCCACGCCATCCACATTGGCGGCGATGGCGGCGCCCTTGAGCCCCTGGCGGCGAAACGCCGTCTCCAGTTCCTGCACGGCGAGTGCCGGGTCCTGCAGGGTCAGCGAGCAGAATCCGGCGAAGCGGTCCGGATGGGCGGCGCAGAGCTCCGCCATCTTCTCGTTGTTAATGCGCACGATGCCGGCGGCCAGGTCGCGCGGCTTGTTGTACCAGTAGGGGTTGACCGAGAGCACTTCCATGTCGACGCGCTGGGCATCCATGGCGGCGAAGCGCTGGGCGAGGGTGATGACCGTCTCGTCATTGCCGCGCACGGGGGAATTGGGGGGCGCCGCCTCGGCGCCGAGCTGGGCCGCGGCCTCGGCGAAGACGCAATGCGCGTGCACGTCGATGGTCTTCACCCGGCGGCCGCCCACGGCCACCGCCTCGCGCGGCGTCGTGCCGGTCTGGCCATGGGCGGCGTCGAGCAACCCGCAGGAGCAGAAGGCGACGCCGGCGAAAGCACCAAGGAGATTGCGGCGTGACGGCATGATCGGTTCCCCCTTATATTTTTACGGAGCGTGGCGCGTTTCCGCGCGGCGCGCCAGCCCGGCGATGCCGCCTCACTCCGCCCGCAGCACCACCAGGACACGCCGGCCGACGCCGGGGGACTGTTCCACCCTGAATTCGACGATGAAGGCGGCGTTGTCCTGCGTCGTTAGCCGGTAGCGAGCGCGCAGGCTGGGCGGGGGCAGGCCGCGCGGCACCGTCTCCTCGAACACCTGGTAGACCGCGCGGTGCAGCCGCCGGAGCATGCGGTCAATGGCGTCGAACAGGCCGCTTTCCTCGACGCCCACCAGGTCCATCAGGCAGGCGGCATCCTCGCGCCGGGCGATCAGCAGAACGCGGCCGGTATGGAGCAGGCTCCAGGCGCGGGCCGGGCCGCCGGGCATTATCCGCGCGACCAGCGCGGGATCGAGCACGGGGGTAAGGCCCAGCACCCTTGCGCCGTCACTCTGGTCTTCCGCCGGGAGGAACAGGCAGACCATGCCGAAGATCACCGAGGCGAGTTCGGCGAATTCGGCCTCGCCGGTCTGCGCCGCCGCCGGACGCGGCGCGGCCGACGCGGCGAGCAGCAGCAGGACGAGGCAGAAGCCGCGGGCGTGGCGAAGGGCGCGGGGCATGCGACTCTCCTGTGGCGTCGGATTGCGGCTAGGATGGAGCAGCCGCCAGGGACACGCAAAGCCGAACGGCCAGCGCCAGGACGCGTGAGGGAGACCAGCCATGCACGGTTTCGAACTGCCCGAGGAAACGCTTGCCCTGCAGGCCGTCGCCCGCGATTTCGCCCGCGACGTGCTGGTACCCAGCGCCATCGCCTGGGACGCGGCGCGGCACTTCCCGGTGGCCGAGATGCGGCAGGCGGCGGCCCTGGGCATGGCCGCGCTGTATGTGCGGGAGGCGTCCGGCGGCGCCGGTCTCACGCGCCTCGATGCCGCTGTGGTGTTCGAGGCGCTGGCGACCGGCTGTCCCACGATCTCGGCGTTCCTGTCCATCCACAATATGGTCGCCTGGATGGTGGACCGCTTCGGGAATGACGCGCAGCGCGCGGCCCTGCTGCCTGCGCTCATCACCATGGACCACATCGCCAGCTATGCGCTGACCGAGCCCGGTGCCGGCAGCGATGCGGCCGCACTGTCGACGCGCGCGCGGCGGGAGGGGGACGACTACATCCTCGACGGCACCAAGCAGTTCATCTCCGGGGCCGGCGTGTCGGACCTCTATCTCACCATGGTGCGCACCGGTGGCGAGGGTGCCGGCGGCGTCTCCGCATTTCTGGTGCCCAAGGAGACGCCGGGGCTGAGTTTTGGGGCGAATGAGAAGAAGATGGGCTGGAACGCGCAGCCGACGCGCCAGCTCATCTTCGAAGGCGCGCGGGTGCCAGCCTCGGCGCTGCTCGGCGCGGAAGGGCAGGGGTTCCGCTTCGCCATGGCGGGCCTCGATGGCGGCCGGGTGAACGTCGCGGCCTGCTCGCTCGGTGGCGCGGAAGCGGCGCTGGCGATCGCGCTGGACTACGTGAAGGAGCGGCGCGCCTTCGGGCGTCCGGTGGCGGATTTCCAGGCCACGCAGTTCCGCCTGGCCGACATGCGGACGGAGCTTGAGGCCGCGCGCGCGCTGCTGTGGCGTGCCGCAGGGAAGCTCGATGCGGGCGCGCCGGATGCGACGCCGTTCTGCGCCATGGCCAAGCGCTTCGTCACCGATACCGGGCACCAGGTGGCGGACCAAGCGCTGCAGCTGCTCGGCGGCTATGGATACCTGGCCGATTACGGGGTGGAGAAGATCGTGCGGGACCTGCGCGTGCACCGCATCCTGGAGGGCACCAACGAGATCATGCGGGTGATCATATCGCGCGCGATGCTCACCTAGCTCTTGCGACCAAAGGGTGAAATGCTGCTATTCATTTCACCCATGCGCATCATCGCCCCCGTCCTTGCCGTGCTGCTGCCCTGGACGGTGCAAGCACAGGCGCTCCGCCAGCAGGTCGTGCCGTCCGGCGATGTTGTCGCGATCGCACCCCGGGGTGTCCGTGCGCCGTCGCAGCCTGCCGTCGAGGTTGCCATCGCCGACCCCGCGGCCACCGGCGCGCGCATCGGCGCCGCCCCGCCCGGTTGGGTGCCGCCGCCCCGCCCGCTCTCCTTCGGGCGCAGTTTTTCGGGGTTTTCGGGCGAGGCGGATGGTCTTGGCGGCGCCGCGCTGCAGGCCGCACCCACCCTGCTGGGCCTAGCGGCGGTCGCGGCGCTGACCACGCTGTTCGGTGGCCGGCCCAGCGGCAACAGCGGTACCGGCAGCGGCGGCTCCGGCACCACCACCGCCACCACCTCCGGCATCGCGGCGCCGACCAGTACCCGTTGAGGCTGGACCGCGCGCCCGGGCGCGCTCAAACTCCCGTCCCGTCGCAAGCACTGGACCCTCCCCATGGCCACCCGCCAGGGCGCACTCGACCGCGCCGCCGCCCATTTCGACGATGGCAGCTTCAAAGCCCTGCTCACGGATCTGGTGGCCTTCCCCTCCACCAGCCAGGAAGCCGGCGCCGAGGACGCGCTGCACAGCTACCTCACTGACGCCATCACGCCCTGGGTCGAGCGCCTGGGTTTCACCGCCGTGATCCACGCCAACCCGCTGGACGGCTTCGGGCCGATCCTGACGGCCACGCGCATCGAGGACCCGGCGCTGCCGACCGTGCTGCTCTACGGCCATGGCGACACCGTGCGCGGACTGCCCGAGCAATGGCGCGCCGGGCTCGACCCCTGGACACTCACCGAGGAAGGCGACCGCTGGTACGGCCGCGGCACCGCCGACAACAAGGGCCAGCACGCGCTGAACCTCGCCGCCCTGGAAGCCGTGATCGCGGAACGCGGCGGCGAACTCGGCTTCAACGTGAAGCTGGTGCTGGAGATGGCGGAGGAGCGCGGCTCCAAAGGCCTGAAAGATTTCGTCGCGCAGAATGCCGAGCTGCTCGCCGCCGATGTTCTGATCGCCTCGGACGGTCCGCGCGTGGACCCCGGCACGCCCACCATTGCCGTCGGCACGCGCGGCACCTTCCATTTCGACCTGGTCGTGAAGCTGCGCGAGGGCGGGGTTCATTCCGGCCACTGGGGCGGGCTCACCCGTGACCCCGCGATCATCCTCGCCCATGCGCTGGCCTCCATGATGGACCGCAACGGCAAGGTCCTGGTGCGCGGCATCCTGCCGCCCTCGCTGCCCAATTCCGTGCGCGCCGTGCTCGATGGCTGCCCGCTGGGCGGTGGCGGCGACGCGGCGAAGATCGACCCCGGCTGGGGCGAGCCGGGCCTGTCGCCGGCCGAGAAGATCTATGGCTGGAACAGCCTCATCGTGCTGTCGATGATCTCCGGCCGGCCGGAAAACCCGGTCAATGCTGTCGCCCCCGATGCCCGCGCCCATTGCCAGATCCGCTACACGGTGGATTCCGATCCCGCCCTGTTCACCGATGCCATCCGCACCCATCTTGACGGCGCCGGCTTCCCCGAGGTCGCCGTCGAGGCCTCCTTCATCCGCATGCCGGCAAGCCGGACCGATGTGGACCACCCCTGGGTGCGCTGGGCGCAGGCGAGCCTGGCGGAGAGCCTGGGCAAGCGCGTGCAGATCATCCCCAACTCCTCAGGCGGGCTGCCGGGCGATGTCTTCGTGGACCATCTGGGCGTGCCGCTGGTCTGGGTGCCGCACAGCTACAATGGATGCAAGCAGCACGGGCCGGACGAACACCTGCTGATCGCGCCGGCGCGCGAGGGGCTGCTGGGGTTCGCCGGCATGTGGTGGGACCTGGGCGAAGGCGGGACCCCCGGGCGCGTCTGAACGGCACCGCCCGTTACCGTTTTTCACCGCCGGCGCAATGTGTTTGTTACAGCCTTGGTCCATGATCCGCCCATGAACAACAATCAGGGTAGATCAATGCGCAAGACTGCCACCATCGGCCTGCTCGCGGGCGTCATCGGCCTCGGCCTCGCGGGCGCCGCCGTCGCTCAGCACCGCCACGGCGGTCCGCGCGGCGAGGGCGGCTTCGCCGCCGGCGAGGCCTTCGCCCGCGCCGACGCCAACAATGATGGCCGCGTCACGATCGACGAGGGCCGCAGCTGGCTGCAGGCGCGCTTCGCCGAGGCGGATGCCGACCGCGATGGCGGCGTCACGATCGACGAGCTGGTCGCCTTCATGCAGACCCGCCGCGCCGCCGGCCGGCCGGCGCCGAGCGAGGAGATGCAGGTCCGCATCCGCGAGGGCCTGTCGCGCGGCTTCCGCTTCGTCGATGCCAATGGCGACGGCAAGGTGAGCCTGGCCGAGCTGACGCCCGTCGCCGAGGCGATGTTCCGCGCTGCGGACCGCAATGGGGATGGGGCGCTGGCGCGAGACGAGGTGCAGCCGCGGCGGGGACCGCGCGCGCCGCGCCCTGGGCCGGAGGCTGCGCCACCGGCGCGGTGACGCGACAAGGCGCTGGCCGCGAGGCCAGCGCCGAGGCGCTCAGTCGAGCACTTGGCCCTCATTCGCGATGGCGTAGAGGCGATCCAGCTCGGCATCGAATTCGCGCCAGAGCGGCTCGCCCTCCTCGGGCGGCAGCATCGTGTAGCCGGAGCGGAACGCGTTGTCGGCGGCCACGGCCTGGAGCATGTCGGTCCAGGGCATCGTCTCCGCCCCGCGCACCAGCGCGAGGAGGCGGTGCAGCCGCGCGCGAACCATGTCGAGAACTTCGGGCGGCACCGGGGGCGGCGGCTCCGGGGCGGCGGCGAAAAGGTCAGGCTGGGCGGCGGACATGGGAGGTGGGTAGCATCGCGCTCCGAGTCGGGGGTAGTGGGGATGGTGTGGCGGCGCGAAAGACTGCCGGAGATCGTGCGCGCCATGGCCGGGCGGCCGCGCCACGAGGCGCTGCGCGGGCTGATGACGGAATTGCTGCGCTCCGGCTTCGATGCGCCCTACGAAGAAATCAGCCATGAGGTGTACCTGACCAACCGCTCCGGGCGCATCGACACGATGTGGGGTGCGGCGGTGATCGAGCTGAAGTCGGACCTGCGCCGCGAATTGCCTGACGTGCTGGCGCGGCTGCCGGACTACCTGGCCGACGCCCAGGCCCGCGCGCCGGGCGGCCGGCCGCCAACCGGCATCGCGACCGATGGCGCGTTGTTCCTCGCCTATGGAACCGCCCAAGGCGGCGGCTTGCGCGAGCTGGCGCGGTTCGAGACCGATGCCGAGCAGCCCGAGGCGCTAATGGCCTGGCTGGAGCCGCTATTGTCCGAACGGCCGGACCTCGCGCCCGAACCCCGCGCGGTGGCGCAGGCCTTCGGGCGGACAAGCATGCTGTTCGGCGCCGCGAAGCTGGAACTGGACGTGATGTGGGCGCGGCTCCAGCACGACCCGGAGGTGCGGCTCAAGCGGGAGCTGTGGGACCGGCTTCTGGCGGAGGCCTATGGCGAGGCGGTGGGCGAGGATGCGCTGTTCCTCCAGCACACCTACCTGGTCACCGTGGTGAAGGCGATCGCGGCGCGGGTGCTCGACCTGCCGGTCGATGACCCGGCCGCGCTGCTCTCGGGCAAGGCGCTGGCCGATGAGGGCATCGCCGGCGCGGTGGAGGCGGATTTCTTCGACTGGCCGCTGCGTGCGCCCGAGGGGGCCGCGCTGGTCACGCGCATCGCGGCCCAGGCGGCGCGGTTCCGGCTACGCGATGTCGAGGCGGATGTGCTCAAGACGCTGTACGAGAGCCTGGTCGATCCGGACCAGCGGCATGATCTGGGCGAATACTACACGCCCGATTGGCTGGCCGGGCGGGTGGTGGCGGCGGCGGTGGCCGCACCGCTGAGCGAACGTGTGCTGGATCCCGCCTGCGGCTCGGGCACCTTCCTGTTCCATGCGCTGCGCCGGCTGATCGCGGCGGGGCAGGCGGCGGGCTGGGCGGGGCCGCGGATTCTCGAAGCCTGCGCGGACCAGGTGCGCGGGCTCGATGTGCATCCCGTGGCGGTCACGCTCGCGCGGGTGACCTGGCTGCTGGCGCTGGGCCGGCTGATCCTGGACCGGCCGGCGCGGCTGACCGTGCCGGTGTTCCTGGGCGATGCGATGCAGTGGAACCTGCGCCGCTACCTCGACCGCGCCGATGTGCTGGTGGAGGTGCCGGGCGACCCGCCCTTGCAGATCCCGGCCGGTTTCGCCGAGGACCAGGCGGCCTTCGAGCAGGGGCTGGACGTGCTGAACCGGGGGCTGCGCGAGGAGGCGAGTCCGGCGACGGTGGGGCGGCGCCTCGCGCGCATCGCCGGCGCCGTGCCCGCGGATGCCGCGGCGATGGCCGAGACCTTCGCGCGCTTGCAGGGGCTGTATCGCGCCGGGCGCAACGGCATCTGGACGTTTGTGTTTCGCAACCTCGTGCGGCCGGTGTGGCTGTCGCGGCCGGAGCAGCGGGCGGATGTGCTGGTGGGGAACCCGCCCTGGATCGTCTACCGGCACCTGAGCCCGGCGATGAAGGACCGGGTGCGGGAGGGGCTTGGCGAATATGGGCTGTGGGTGGGGGGCAACCTGGCCACGCAGCAGGACATGTTCGCGCTGTTCTGGGCGCGCGGGGCGGAGCGGTATCTGAAACCGGGCGGGCGCATCGGCTTCGTGCTGCCCTATGCGGTGCTGAACGCGAAGGTGTTTGCCGGGCTGCGGGCGGGGCTGATGCGCAGCGTGCAGGTGCGGGTGACGGGGGGCTGGGCGCTGGAACGGGTCTGGCCGATTTTCGGGGCGCAGTCGGGCAGCAGCACGACCAGCACCTGCGTGCTGTTCGGCGAGCGGGACGCGGCGGGCGGGGCGCCGGCGCAGATGGATCGCTGGGTGGGGCATCTGCCGCGCCGTGATGCGGGCGAGGCGGAGGCGGCGGCGGTGCTGGCGCATGCGCGCGTCGCCTGGCCGCGGGCGCGGACGCTGGAAGGGGTCTCGCCCTATCGGGCGCGGTTCCGGCAGGGGGCGACGCTGGTGCCGCGGCGGTTCTTCCTGGTGGAGATGGAGGCGGTGGGGCGGCTCGGCGGGCGGCGGGATGCACCGCGGGTGCGGGGCCGGGTTGGGGCCTTGGACAAGGCCCCTTGGACGTTGGTGGAGCCGCCGCGCGGGCCGGTGGAGGTGGCGTTCCTGCGGCAGGTGGCGCTGGGGGAAAGCGTGGCGCCGTTCCGGATGCTGGAGACGGTGACGACGGTGATTCCGATGGAAGATGGGCGCGTACTGGACGCGGCGGCGGCGCGGGAGGCTGGGCACGTCAATCTGGCGGCGTGGCTATCGGATGCCGAGGCGAAGTGGGCGGCGAATAGCAACAAAGCGACGGATGGTGGGCCGCGCATGACGCTGCGGGAGCGGATCAATCATCAGAGGCTGCTCGCCGTGCAGACGGAACCGGCATCCATGCGCGTCCTCTGCACCAAGGCGGGCACCAGGCTCAGCGCGGTCATCCTCGCGGAGAAAAACGCTGTGATCGACCACAAGGCGTATTGGGCGGCGGCCCGCTCGGTCGGTGAGGCAAGGTATCTCACGACGCTGCTGAACAGCGCGGCGGTGCTGGCGAAAATCACGGACCTCCAGCCGCACGGCCAGCGGGACAAGCGCGACTTCGACAACCTCGTCTGGACGCTGCCCATCCCCGAATTCGATGAATCCGACACCCTGCACCGCGATCTGGCCGCAGCCGCGGAGCGCGCCGAGCAGGTCGCAGCACAGGTCCCGCTGGAGGGGCACCGCCATTTCACCGCCAAGCGCCGGGCCATCCGCGCGGCGCTCATCGCCGACGGGATCGCGGCGGAGATGGAAGCCCTGGTGGACGCGCTGCTGCCGCCATGACGGCCAAGCCCTTCGGGCGCAACTGGTGGGTGCGACAGGGATTGAACCTGTGACCCTTGCCGTGTGAAGGCAATGCTCTACCGCTGAGCTACGCACCCGCAGCGACACGGTCGCCGGGGCGCCTCGGATACGGCGCGCTCCCGGGAGTGTCAAGCAGATCAGGGCTGGCCGATCGGCTGGCCTCGACCACATAACCATTCATGCGCAGTCTCTTCATCCTCCTGCTTCTTTTCGCGGTCCCGGCGCGCGGCGCGCCGGTCGACGTGACCTATACCCTCACCGCCCTGGGCATGAACGTGTTGGAGATCACCGCCCGGCTCGACGTCTCCGATCGTGGCTATCGGGTGGAGGCGCATTCGCAGACCACCGGTGCCGCCGCGCTGTTCGTCCGCGGCGGCCAGACGACCATCAGCGAAGGACAATGGCGCGGCGCCGAGGCCGTTCCGCTGCGCTATCGCGCGGATGGCGTCTGGCGGGGCGAGCAGCGCCGCACCCACCTCGACTTCGAGGGCAGCAGGCCGGTGCTGCGGAGCCTGCTGCCGGTGATGGAGCCGGAACGCGAGGCGGTGCCTCCGGCCCGCCTCACCGGCGCGATGGACACCCTCTCCGCCCTGATCTGGATGGCGCGGCTCGCCGGTCTCGGCGACCGCTGCGACGGCCGGACGATGACCTTCGACGGCCGGCGCTTGCAGGAATGGACGGCGCGTACCGAGGGCCGCCAGGAACTCGTGGCCGTTGGCGGCGCCTACCGCGCGCCGGCGCTGCGCTGCGCCATCACCACGCAGCTCATCGCCGGCTTCCGCAGCGATGAATCGCGCGAAACCACGGGCCGGGTGATCCCGGGCACCGTCTGGCTGGGGCTTGTCAGCCCGCATCTGCCGCCCATCCCGCTCCGCGTCGACATGGAGACCCGGATGTTCGGCACGGTCCGCGTCGACTTGGTGCGCGTCACCAACCCGCCCTGAGCCGCAGCGTCGCGACAAGCGGCGGGACTGCTGCCGGTTCCGGCGCGACTGGGGCGTCGCCCGCCATCGACGGGGGACCGTAGCCCCAGCCCGCGAAGATCGCCGGCAACCCGGCGCCGGCGGCGGCGACCACATCATTGGCGTGGTCACCGAGCATGATCGCGCGCGCGGCGTCGCCCCCGGCCATGACGAGCGTCGCCAGCAGATGACCCGGATCGGGCTTGCGCATGGGGAAGCTGTCGCCGCCGCCTATGCCATCAAGCAGCGGCATCAGCCCGAGGGTGTCGAGCATGGCGCGCGCCGGCGCCTCGGGTTTGTTGGTGCAGACCGCCAGCCGCCAGCCATCCGCGCGCAGCGCCGCCAGCATCTCCCGCACTCCTGGGAAGGGTCGCGTGAGCTCGGCGGCGCGCGGTGCGTAGTCATTGAGGAATTCACCCACGGCGCCAGGCGGCACCGCAAGGCCGCGGGCCGCGAAGCCGCGCTCGATCAGGGCGGCGACGCCATCGCCCACGAAGCCGGCGACGGTCGCATGCGCAAACCCCTCCTGGCCATGCGCGGCCATGAGTTGGTTCAGCGCCCGGGCAAGATCGGGCACGCTGTCCACCAAGGTGCCGTCCAGGTCGAGCAGGATCATCGGCGATGTCATGTGCTTCAAGTGTCCTCGACCAGCCTTGCGGACACCATGTCGGCCCTCAAAGCCTTCAACATGTCAAAATATTGTAGCATGGTCGCCGAGAGCCAGGCGCATTCGGTCTCACTCCGTACGCTCGACGAGGACGCGCCGCCGCCGCTTGCACACTACCCGGACCCGGCCTTCGTCGCCGCGTTCCTCGCCGGAATGCCAGTGGAGGTGGCGGCGAGTTTCTCCGCGCGCCAGCTCTTCGCAATCCAGCAGGCATTCGGTGCCCCCGACGCGCAACGGCGCCGCAAGCGTTGGCGCGCCTCGGTGCCGACGCCATGGGCGACCTACACGATGTCGCTGGCCTGGGACCGGGGCTGACGCCGCAGGCCGGAGCGCCGCAACGCCTGGCAATGCGATGTGACCGTCACGCCGCTTGCTCCGGCGCGGGCCAACGGGCTACGCCCCGATGATGCGCGCTGCCATCATCCTCGCCGCCGGCCTGGGCACCCGCATGGTCTCGCGCCAACCCAAGGCGCTGCATGCCATCGCGGGGCGGCCCATGCTCGGCCATCTGATCGATGCCTGCGCGGGCCTGTTCGACCGGATCATCGTCGTCGTGGGGCCGGGGATGGAGAGCCTGTCGGCAATCGCCGCCCCGCATGCCGTGGTGGTGCAGCAGGACCGTCTCGGCACCGGCCACGCCGCGGCGCAGGCGGCGCCGCTGCTGGAGGATTTTTCCGGCGATGCCGCGGTGCTCTACGCGGACAATCCGCTGATCACGCGTGCGACGATCGAGCGGCTGCTGGCAGCACGCACGGATGCCGATCTGGCGCTGCTGGCGATGCGGCCGGCCGACCCGGGGCGCTATGGGCGCGTCATCGCCGACGCGGCCGGGCGCGTCCAGCGGATTGTGGAATACGCGGACGCCTCGCCGGCGGAGCGGGACGAGGCGCTGTGCAATGCCGGCGTGATCTGCGCCGCCGCCCCGGACCTGCTGCGTTGGCTCGGCGCCGTCCGCAATGACAATGCCAAGGGCGAATACTACCTGACCGATGTCGTCGGCCTCGCCGTGGCCGAGGGCCGTTCGGCCGTGGCGGTCGAGGCGCCGGAGGCGGAACTGCGCGGCATCAACACCCGCGCAGAGCTCGCCGAGGCCGAGGCGGCGATGCAGGCGCGCCTGCGGGCGGCGGCGATGGCGGCGGGCGCCACGCTGCAGGCGCCGGAAACCGTGTTCTTCGCGTCCGACACGCGCCTGGCGGCGGACGTCACGGTTGGCCCGCATGTGGTGTTCGGACCGGGTGTCAGCGTCGGCGAAGGTTCGGAGATCCGCGCCTTCTCGCATCTGGAGGGTGCGCGGATCGGCCGTGACTGCATCATCGGCCCCTATGCGCGCCTGCGCCCGGGCACGGTGATCGAGGCGCGCGCGCATGTGGGCAATTTCGTGGAGCTGAAGGCGACGACGCTCGGCGAGGGTGCGAAGGCGAACCACCTGAGTTATCTCGGCGATGCCTCGATAGGCGCGGGCGCCAACATCGGCGCCGGCACCATCACGTGCAATTACGATGGCGTGGCGAAGCATCGCACCGATATCGGCGAGGGCGCGTTCATCGGCAGCAATTCGGCGCTGGTCGCCCCGGTGGTCGTTGGCGCCCAGGCCTTGGTCGCCGCCGGCAGCACCATCACGGACGACGTGCCCGCGAACTCTCTCGCCATCGCCCGTTCCCGGCAATCCGTGAAACCTGGCCGCGGCACCAAGTCGCAAAAATAAAAGAACGACGTCTGGGGACATTCTTCTCCCCAGCCTTTCTTCTGGAGGCTCTCCCATGTGTGGCATCGTCGGCGTCATCGGCCAGGAAAACGCAGCACCTCGCCTCCTCGAAGCCCTCCGCCGCCTCGAATACCGCGGCTACGACAGTGCCGGCATTGCGACCCTGGTCGATGGCCGCATCGAGCGTCGCCGTGCCGAGGGCAAGCTGCACAATCTCGCCGCCGTGCTGGAGCGTGATCCGCTCGGTGGCACGACGGGCATCGGCCATACGCGATGGGCGACGCATGGCGCGCCGACGGAGCGCAACGCGCATCCGCACGGCACGGAGCGGGTGTCGGTTGTCCATAACGGCATCATCGAAAACCATGCCGAGCTGCGCGACGCCCTGGAGGCCAAGGGCCAGGTCTTCACCACGGACACCGACACCGAGACCTTCGCCCGCCTGCTCGACCAGCTGCTGGCCGAGGGGGCCACGCCCGCGCAGGCGGTGGCGGCCGCGTTGAAGCAGGTGCATGGCGCGTTCGCGCTGGCGATGATCTTCGCCGGCCATCCGCGCCTGCTGATCGCCGCACGGCAGGGGGCGCCCCTGGCCATCGGCTATGGTGAGGGCGAGATGTTCGTGGGCTCGGACGCGCTGGCCCTGGCGCCGCTGACCCGGCGGATTGCGTACCTCGAGGAGGGCGACTGGGCCATCGTCACCGATGAGGGGGCGCGGTTTTTCGATGTGGAGGATCGCGCGGTGGAGCGCGCCGTCAGGCTCACCGCCTTCTCGGGTGCGGCGACCGGCAAAGGCAATTATCGCCACTTCATGGAGAAGGAGCTGCACGAGCACCCCGTGGTGATCGGGGAGACGCTGCGGCAATACATCGACAGCACGACGCGCCGGGTTGCCTTGCCGCCGCTGCCGTTTGATCCGCTGGTGGTGCCGAAGCTCACGATCACGGCGTGCGGGTCCGCGTTTCTGGCGGGCCTGGTGGGCCGCTACTGGATCGAGAGCCTGGCGCGCATTCCGGTGGATGCGGACACCGCCTCCGAGCTGCGTTACCGCGACCCGCCGTTGCCCGAAGGCGGAGCCGCGCTGCTGGTGAGCCAGAGCGGCGAGACGGCGGACACCATGGCGGCGCTGCGGCTGCTCAAGGGCGCGGGGCAGTCCATCCTCTCCGTCGTCAATGTCGACGAGAGCAGCATGGCGCGCGAGAGCGACACCACCTTGCTGACGGTCGCGGGGCCGGAGATCGGCGTGGCGTCCACCAAGGCCTTCACGGCGCAGCTTTCGGTGCTGGCGTGCCTGGCCATCGGGATGGCACGGGCGCGTGGGACGATCGATGCGGCGCGCGAGGCGGCGCTGATCGCCGCGCTGCTGGAACTGCCCTCGGATGCCGCGGCCCTGCTCGACGACAACGCGACCATCCAGGCGCTCGCGGTGGAAGTCGCCGAGGCGCGGGACGTGCTGTTTCTCGGCCGCGGCAACCTCTACCCGATCGCGATGGAGGGCGCGCTGAAGCTGAAGGAGATCAGCTATATCCATGCCGAGGGCTACGCCGCCGGCGAGATGAAGCACGGCCCCATCGCGCTGATCGACCCCGCCGTGCCGGTCATCGCGCTGTGCCCCTCCGGCCCGCTGTTAGAGAAGACGGCGAGCAACCTGCAGGAGGCCGCGGCGCGCGGGGGCCGCATCATGGCCTTCACCGATGCCGAGGGTGCGCCGGCGCTGCGCCGCTTCGCCCAGCATGTGATCGTGCTGCCGACGGTGGATCCCTTCGTCGCACCCATCCTGCACGCCATTCCGGTGCAGCTGCTCGCCTATCATGTCGCGGTGCTACGCGGGACGGATGTGGACCAGCCGCGCAACCTCGCCAAGAGCGTGACGGTCGAATAAGCCTGCCCGATGTGCACCCTGATCCTGCTGCGCCGGCCCGGCCACGGCTGGCCGCTGCTGCTCGCCGCCAATCGCGACGAGCGGCTGGACCGCGCCTGGGAGGCGCCGGCGGAATTCTGGCCCGGCATCACCGGCGGGCGTGACGCGACCGGCGGCGGCACCTGGCTCGCGCTGTCCCGCCATGGCGTCGTGGCTGGCGTGCTGAACCGTCCCGGCAGCCTCGGGCCGGCCCCGGGCAAGCGGTCACGCGGGGAATTGCCGCTGATGGCGGCCGGGGCCGCGAGTGCCGCGGCGGCGGCCGCCGCCATCGGCGGCCTCGATTCCGGCGAATGGCGCAGTTTCAACCTAGTCGTGGCGGATCGAGACACCGCCTGGTTTCTGCGCGGCGAGGGGGCGGGCCCGGTCGCGGCCGTCGCCTTGGCCGAAGGGGTGACGATGGTGACGTCGATGGACCCCAATCACGCCGCCAGCCCGCGCGTGCGCCGGCATCTGCCGCGCTTCGAGGCGGCCGCCGCTCCGAGCCCGCCCGACTGGGGCACCTGGCCTGCGCTGCTGCGCGACAGCGGGGGCGATCGCGCCGAGGCGCTGAACGTGCCGGCGTCGGGAGGGTTCGGCACGGTCTCCGCCTCGCTGATCGGGCTTGGGGCAGGGGACGAGCGGGCGTGGCAGTTCGCGCCGGGGTCGCAGGCGCCGTTCGCCGCGGTCTCGCTGTAGCGCGCCCTCGTCGCCTCCCGCGCAGGCGGCCTGCCCTGCGTGGCGGCAGGCGCCGGTCCCGCCGGCACTGATTTCCGCGGCGTGGGACGTCAGCGCCGTTCCGTGAAGGTCGCGCAACGCCTTACGCTGGGCTGTTCCATCAAAAGCCTGGTTGCGGCGCGCGAGGGGGAGGGGCGCATCGCGCCGGGCGTCCTGCCGGAGACCGCGCATGCGCATCCTCGCCATCCTGCTTGTCACACTCGGGCTGTCGAGCGCCCCAGCCTTTGCCCAGACGATCGCACGCGATGTGCGGTTGATCGTGCCCTTCGCCCCGGGCGGCACGGTGGACATCCTGGCGCGGCTGCTGGCGGAGACCCTTGCGCCGCGCCTCGGCGGGCGCAGCATCGTGGTGGAGAACCGCAGCGGCGGCGGCACCTTCATCGCCATGCAGGCGACCGCGCAGGCCCCACCCGACGGGCATACCCTGATGATTGCGCCGGGCACCGTGCTCGCCACCGCGCCCGTGCTGCCGGGCTTCGTCATGCCGATCGATCCGGACCGCGCGCTGACCCCGGTGGTGAACCTGATCCGTGTTCCGATGGTGCTGGTGGCGCGCTCGGATGCGCCCTACGCGACCTTGCCGGAACTGATCGCCCATGCCCGCGCCCGCCCCGGCGTCATGAATATCGGCAATTCCGGCCCGGGGTCGCAGACGCATCTGCTGGCGGCGCGGTTGCTGCATGAGTCTGGGCTCGCGATGGAGCACATACAGTATCGCGGCGGCACGCCGGCGCTGCTGGATATCCTGTCCGGCCATGCGGACCTGTATTTCTCGCTGCTGCCGGAATCGCTGCCCTTCATCCAGGACGGCCGGATGCGCGCCATCGCCTTCGCCTCCGCCGAGCGCAGCCCGGTGCTGCCGCAGGTGGGCCTGGTCTCCGAGACGGTCTCCGGCTTCACCGGCGACGTGGCCTACGGGCTGGTGACCGGGGCCGGCGTGCCGGCGCCTTGGGTCGCGTTCTGGAACGCGGAGATCAACCGGCTGATGGACACGCCGGCGATCCGCGAACGGATGGAGCGCCTGCTCTGGCTGCCGGTGAACGGGACGGAGGCGGCCTATCGCGCGGAAATCCAGCGGGACCGGGCGGTCTGGGGCCAGGTGATCGCGACGGCCAATATCCGGGGGAGCTGAAATCACGCGGGACGGCCCTGCGGCGGGGCCTGTGGCGCGGGGCATCCCCCGCTGCTATACCCCCGCAAATTGCTGCCCGGCGCCCTCTGCCCGGCGGCCACGAAGGATTCACCACGCATGGCGCGCCGCCGACAGCTTTTTGAGGGCAAGGCCAAGATCCTGTTCGAGGGTCCCGAGCCCGGCACCCTGGTTCAGTACTTCAAGGATGACGCATCCGCCTTCAACGCGCAGAAGAAGGGCACCATCACTGGCAAGGGCGTGCTCAACAACCGCATCAGCGAATACCTGATGATGCGCCTGGCCGAGATCGGCGTGCCCACCCATTTCATTCGTCGCCTGAACATGCGCGAGCAGCTGATCCGCGAGGTCGAGATCATCCCGCTCGAGATCGTGGTGCGCAATGTCGCGGCCGGATCGCTGGCCACGCGCCTGGGCATCCAGGAGGGGACGCGGCTGCCGCGCTCGATCGTCGAGTATTATTACAAGAACAGCGCGCTCAACAATCCGATGGTGTGCGAGGAGCACATCACCTGCTTCGGCTGGGCCGCAACCCAGGACCTCGACGACATCGTCGCACTCGCGCTGCGGGTGAACGACTTCCTCACCGGGCTGTTCTTGGGCGTCGGCATCACGCTGGTCGACTTCAAGATCGAGTTCGGCCGGCTGTTCGAGAATGACGACATGCGCATCGTCCTCGCCGACGAGATCAGCCCCGACAATTGCCGCCTTTGGGACACCAAGACCGGCGAGAAGATGGACAAGGACCGCTTCCGCCGCGACCTCGGCAAGGTCGAGGAAGGCTATCAGGAAGTGGCGCGCCGCCTGGGCATCCTGCCTGAGGCCGGCATCCGCGACATGAAGGGCCCGGAGGGTCTGCAGTGAAACTCCGCGTCACGATCATGCCCAAGCCCGGCGTGCTGGATCCGCAGGGCAAGGCCATCGCGCAGGCCCTGGCCACGCTCGGCTTCGCCGGCGTCACCGACGTGCGCGCCGGCAAGACCATCCTGCTCGACCTGGCCGAGACCGACCCCGCCAAGGCCGAGGCCGCCGCGCGCGAGATGGCGCAGAAGCTGCTGGCCAACACGGTGATCGAGAGCTTCTCGGTGGAGCCGGCCTGAGATCATGATGAAGCTCAGCCTCGCGGTGATGATCGCACTCACCGTGCTCATCGCCATCGGGCTGCGCTGGCGCGAGGAGCGCACGGCCCATGTTGCCGTGGTGAAGCCGCGTCGGCTCGGACTTGTCGCGGGGTTGAAGGCCAAGGCCAACCGCTACGTCACCGCCGCCGCCCTCGCGGCGCTGACCACCATCGTCATCTTCGGCGGCCTGCACTGGCTGCGAATTCTCCAAGGCGGGTGAGATCATGCGCGCGGCAATCATCCTGTTTCCCGGCACCAACCGCGAACGCGACATGGCCATCGCGCTCGAACGCGCCTCCGGCCGCAAGCCGGCGCTGGTCTTCCACCGCGAGACCGAACTGCCCACCGGCACCGACCTCGTCGTGCTGCCCGGCGGCTTTTCCTATGGCGACTATCTCCGCTCCGGCGCCATGGCGGCCCACTCGCCCATCATGGCCGCGGTCCGCGCCCACGCGGCGCGCGGCGGGCTGGTGCTGGGCGTCTGCAACGGATTCCAGACGCTCATCGAGGCGGGGCTGCTGCCGGGCGGCCTGCTGAAGAACGCCACGCTGCGGTTCCTGTCGATGGACTGCATCCTCCGCGTCGAGCGCTCCGGCACCGCCTTCACCAACCACTGGCAGCAGGGGGCGACCTTCCGCGCGCCCATGGCGCATGGCGACGGCAATTACTTTGCCGACGACGCGACCCTGGACCGGCTGGAAGGCGAGAACCTGATTGCCTTCCGCTACGTCGATGAGCACGCGCAGCCAACGTCGGCCGCCAACCGCAACGGCAGCGCGCGCAACATTGCCGGGATCTTTTCGCCTGACCTGCGCATCTGCGGGCTGATGCCGCACCCCGAAGATCTGGTCGATCCGCTGATGGGCGGGGTCGATGGACTGCCGATGTTCGAGAGCCTGGCAGCGGCGTAAGCAAGGCCGAGGAAAAGAATTTCCCCAAGGCCCTGTTCTTTTATGTTTGGTGACGTGGCGCCAAAGGCGCAGGAGCACGCATGACCGACGACGCGCGCATCGCGGCAATCGCCAAGACAATCATCATGCAGGGAGAACTCGGGCAAGGCGCATACGAACACTATGATATCGACCGGATCGCCTCGCTCGCCGCGGCCATCACCTCCGCCGAGTTCGTGGCGAAGCACCTGCCGCGCGCGCCCCGCTTCCCCAGCCCCGACAGCTTCCTCGATGCCATGATCGCGCAGGCGCCCACCGACGGCCTCATCCTCGAATTCGGCGTCTTCTCAGGCCACTCCATCACGCGCCTCGCCAACGCGCGCCCGGGCCGCGCCATCCACGGCTTCGACAGCTTCACCGGCCTGCCCGAATTCTGGCGGCCCGGCTTCGACGCCGGCACCTTCGCGCTTGAAGCGCTGCCCCGCGTGCCGGACAACGTCTCGCTCCATCCCGGCTGGTTCGACCGCACGCTGCCCGGCTTCCTCGACGCGCATCCCGGGCCTGTCGCCTTCGTCCACGTCGATTGCGACCTCTACAGCTCCACCCAGACCATCCTGGCGCAGCTCAACGCGCGTCTGCGGCCAGGCACCATCATCGCCTTCGACGAATACCTGAACTATCCCAGCTGGCAGATGCACGAGCACAAGGCCTTCGTGGAATTCATCGCCTCCACCAACCGCGCCTACGAGTGGATCGGCCTGGTGCCGAGCTACGAGCAGGCCGCTGTGCGATTGCTGAGCTGATGGTCCCGGAGCGCGGAGCCGCCGGGCGGATCCTGGCGCGCGCGCTCCAGCGAGGCGGCGTGGCATGGATCCTCGCTGGGCTGCGGCGGCGCGTGGGGCGCCGATTGGGCCGATGGCGCCACCGCGTCGTGGTGGCCGGCGTGCCACCCGCGGTCCCGCCCGCCGTGTCCTGCGCGGCGGCGGCGCTCTATCGCGCCGGCGGGCTCTATGCCACGGCGGCGGAGGCGGACCTGCTGATGGCCACGCCGGCGGCCGGGGCCGTGGAACTGATCGGCGAAGTGTTCCCGCCGTTCCAGGCCCTCCGTCCCGCCCCCGCCGTGTTCAGCTGCGCCGAGCCCGCGCGCGATGCGGTCCTGAGGGCAAACCTTCACCATGGCGAGGACAAAGCCGTCGGCGCCGCGAGCGGGCTGGTGCGGCTGCGCCGCGCCTTGATCCATGGCAACGTGCTTTACGACGCGAGCGGCGCCAGGCGGCGGGTGATCTACGAAACCTATCGGGAGGTCGACCGCCCCTACGTGCCTTGGCTTGGCGAGCCGTTGCCGCGCAGGGTCACCGACCTGACCGTGCCTGGGCGGGAGACGATGTTCCTGGGTTCGGCCGGGAGCTTCAATTACGGCCATTGGCTCGTGGACGACCTGCCGCGCCTGGCCGCGCTGCCGCTGCTGCGCACCACCGCGCCGGTGCGGCTGCTGATGGTGGCGGGCGGCGGGCCCATGGACCAGGTGCGGCAGGACTCCGTCGAGGCGCTCTGCGGCGTGGGCGCGGAGGTCGTGTGGCTGCGGCCGGACCGGGTCTATCGCTGCGATGGCCTCAGCTACGCGACGCCCGTGAGCTGCCACCCCATGCTGAAAAGCCCCCACGCGCTCGAGTGGCTCGCGAACCGCGTGGCGGCGCCTGCGGCTGGCCGCACGCGGCTCTACCTCGCGCGCGGCGTCAGCTCCGGGCGCAGCTTGCTGAACGAGGCGGCGCTGTGGCCATTGCTCGCGGCCCGGGGGTTTGTGCGCGTCGAGGCCGCCGCGCTGAGCTTTGCGGACCAGGCGGGGCTCTGCGCCGGGACGGCGATGGTGGCGGGCGTCATGGGCGCGGCGATGACCAACACCCTGTTCGCGCCGCCGGCGACGGTCGTCGGACATCTCGCGCCCGAGGGCTGGTTGGAACCCTTCTACTGGGATCTGGCGGCGATGCGGGGCCATGCGTATTTCGCCTGCTACGGCCCGGCCATGGCCGCCGAGGCCCCGCATCTGGCGGATTTCACCATCGCGCCCGCCGCGCTGTCGGCCATGCTCGATGCGATGGAATCAGCCGCCGTGCGCCCGCGGGCCCTTCAAGGCTGACGCGGGTCAGGCGACGTGGCCCTTGCGCCGCATCCCCGCCCCCGCTACACCCCGCCCTCCCGCGCCGTGGCCTCTCGGACATGCCCGGCCGGAACGGAGGCCCCCGCACCCCGCGGAACGGTCCCCGCACCCCGACACAGGAGGGCCAAATGTCCAAGATGAAGACCAAAAGCAGCGTGAAGAAGCGCTTCCGCCTGACCGCCTCGGGCAAGGTGCTCGCGGGTCCCGGCAACAAGCGCCACCAGCTCACCGCCAAGACCAACAAGATGAAGCGCCAGAACCGCGGCAGCCAGGTTCTGCGCCATCAGGACGGTCTGACCATCCTGCAATGGATGCCCTACGGCAGCGCGCGGTAAGGGAGAAGCAGCATGGCTCGTGTCAAACGCGGCGTTACCAAGCACGCCCGCCACAAGAAGATCATCCGCCTCGCCAAGGGCTATGTGGGGCGTTCCAACAACGCCTACCGCCCGGCACTCGAGCGCGTCGAGAAGGCGCTGCAATACGCCTATCGCGACCGGCGCAACAAGAAGCGCGCCTTCCGCGCCCTGTGGATCCAGCGCATCAACGCCGCCGTCCGCGAGGAAGGCCTCACCTATTCGAAGTTCATCGCCGGCGTGAAGGCGGCGGGCATCGAGATGGACCGCAAGGTCATGGCGGCGATCGCCTATGAGGATCCGGCCGGCTTCAAGGCGCTGATCGAACAGGCGCGGACCGCGCGTCCCGCCGCGTGAATTCGACCGGCGCGTCTCCGCCAGGAGATGCGCCGTTCAGCGCGTCAGCGCGTGCAACAACGCCTTGGTATTGACCGGCTTCTCGCAACGCGGGTGCTCGCGATAGGCCAGGTCCACGGCATCGGCGCTATAGCCTGTGGTGAAGACGAAGGGCACGCCCTGCTCGATCAGGGCGTCGGCGACGGGGTAGGTCTTCAGCCCGTGCAGGTTCATGTCCAGCACCACGGCGTCCAGCCCTCCATGATGCTCTTCGACGAAGGCCACGGCCTCGTCCACGCGGCCGATCGGGCCAAGCACCTCGGCGCCATGGCTGCGCAGCAGCTCGGCCATGTCCATGGCGATGAAGAAGTCATCCTCGACGACGAGAATGCGCAGCCCTGCCAGTTCGACCCTGCCGCTCATGGCCGCGCCGCCGCGTCCATCATCTCGCGCGGCTCCGCCGTGGCCGGCAAGGCCATCCGGATACGGCAGTCGATTCCTGACTCGCCGAAATCGAGGTGAGCTTCGGTATCGCGCGTGAAGCCGCTCGCCCGTTCGATCAACTCAGTGCCAAAGCCTCGATGAATTGGGCGCGCCATACCTTCTATCCCAGTCTCCCGCCAGTGGAACGTCAGGAACTGGTCCCGGTTGTCCACGCCCTCAAGCTCCCACGTGATCGTCACCTCGCCCGAGCCGGGGCGCAGCGCGCCATGCTTCACCGCATTGCTGGAGAGTTCATGCAGGGCCAGCGCGAAGGTCTGCATCTGCTGGAACTCCAAGGTGACGGCCGGCCCGGTGAGCCGGACCTTGCCCTCGAAGCCCGGCGCCACCGCGTTCAGCGCCATCAGGATGACGTCGCGCAGCTCGATCACATTCTCCGTCTCGCCGCTCACCAGGTTCTGCACCCGGCCCAGCGCCTCGAGCCGCGCGGTGAAATCAGGCAGTGAGCCGCCATTGCCCAGCGTCCGTCGCGCGATCGACTGCACGATGGCGAGCAGGTTGCGCGTGCGGTGCTGCAGCTCGGCGATCAGCACCCGCTGCCGTGCCTCGGCGCGGGTCAGCGTGGTGATGTCGATGAAGGTCACGACCACGCCGTCTATCTGCTGGTCCTCGCCGCGATAGGGCGCGATGCGGATGAGGAAGTTCGCCCTCTGGTCGTCCCGTTCGGCACGCGTCTCGACGGCCCCGCGCCCGGAAAACACCTCGTCGATATCGCGCTCGAGATTGGCCAGGCGCAGGTTGATCGCGAGGTCGGTGATGGGGCGCCCGCGATCGGTGGGCAGGATGTTGAACACCTTTCCAACCGCAGGAGTGAAGCTGCGGATGACCAGCTTTCGGTCGAGGAAGACGGTCGCGACATCGGTGATGTCGAACAGGTTGCGCAGGTCGGCATTGGCGCGGTCGAGCTTGTCGACCTTGTCGTGCAGCTCGGCGTTCACGGTCTGCAGTTCTTCGTTCACCGACTGCAGCTCCTCCTGCGAGGCTTCGAGCTCCTCATTGGTGGATTGCATCTCCTCGTTGACCGAAACCAGCTCCTCATTGGCGGATTTGAGATCCTCCATCGCGGTCTCGTATTCCTCGATCAGCGATTGCAGGCGATCGCGCGTGTCGCGCAGCTCGCGTTCCATCTGCGCCGCAGCGCCGTCATCGGCGGCGTTCGCGCGACCCAGCGCCTCCTCGCGGCTCAAGGGCGGCCCGCGGTCGAAGAACAGCACGAGGTAAAGCGGCTCGAAATTCTCAGACGGCATGCGCGACTGATTGAGCGGCTCCACGATCAGCGAGATGACCTGGATCTGGCCGTCGTCATTCTCGACCGCGATGCCGTCGCGCGTGATCGATCGGCCGGATTCCACCGCCTCGGTGAACACGGCGCGCAGGTCGAGACGGAGGCTCTTGCGCGCCATGATGAGCACGTTGCGCGTCGGCGCGCCCGGCGGCGCTTCCAGATACTTGCCGGTATGGCCCGAGAAGTTCAGCACGTCGCCATCGCGGTTCACCACCACATGCGCCGGCATGAAGCGTTCCAGCAGCTGCACGTCCACGGCATCGCGCAGCGCGAGCTTGGTTGACTGCGGCCGGCGGATGATCGCGTCGGTTGCGCCCCCATGGCGCATCGCGGTCATGAGCATCGGCAACCGAAGGCTGGTGCTCCGGTCGGAGCGCCGGCGGAAGATGCGGTGCCGCTTGTCGATCGCAATGAACAGGTCGTCATACTGGCTGACGTTTTCGGCCGAGCCGAGGAACAGCCGGCCGCCCGGATGCAGGGCGTAGTGGAAGGTCGGGATGACCTGGTTCTGCACCTGCGGCCCGAAATAGATGAGCAGGTTGCGGCAGGAGATCAGGTCGATGCGCGAGAAGGGCGGGTCGCGGATGATGTTGTGCGGCGAGAAGATGCACAGCTCGCGCACTTCCTTGGCGATCACGTAGCTGCCGCCATCGGGGATGAAGAAGCGCTTCCGCCGCGCCTCGGAGACGCCGTCGAGCAGCGCCTCGGGGAACCGCGCGGCGCGCGCGACCATCAGCGAGCGTTCATCGATGTCGGTGGCGAAGATCTGCACCCGCGGTGCCGCCGCCAGGGTGTCCATGTGCTCGCGCAACAGGATGGCGATGGAGAACACCTCCTCGCCCGTGGCACAACCCGGCACCCAGACGCGTACGCTGTCATCGGCGCCGCGGTTCTCGAACAGCTTCGGGATGACCAGTTCCGCAAGGCTGCGGAACGCCTCGGCATCGCGGAAGAAGCTGGTGACGTTGATCAGCAGGTCGCGGAACAGGGCCGCCACCTCGACGGGCTCCTGCTGCAGCCGCTCGACATAGGCGTCGATCGAGGGCAGCCGGCCGACATGCATGCGGCGGCGGACGCGGCGGAGAAAGGTCTTGGTCTTGTAGCCGCTGAAATCATGGCCGATCTGGTTGCGCAGGATGCTGTAGATGGTGGGGATCCGCTGTTCCACGGGCTCATCGGCGACCGCGGCAGGCGAGGTGGTCC
Organism: Plastoroseomonas arctica; assembly: GCF_018128965.1. Lineage (GTDB taxonomy): Bacteria > Pseudomonadota > Alphaproteobacteria > Acetobacterales > Acetobacteraceae > Plastoroseomonas > Plastoroseomonas arctica. The sequence continues at coordinate 42,727 of NZ_JAAEDH010000002.1, read as the reverse complement.
CGTTGCCCGAGGTATCGGCCGAGAACTCCTTGAGCTTGCGGCCCATCTCCTCGACCGGGATCGCGAAATCCACCAGGCCCGTGGCGATCGCGCTCTCGGGCATGCTGGGATGCTGCGGCCCGTGCCCGTCGCTGACCTGTGCCATGGTCAGCCCGCCACGCTCCTTGATGGCCTTGATGCCGAGCGTGCCGTCGCCATCGCCGCCCGACAGGATCACGCCCGCCGACAATTCCCCAAGGTCCATGGCGAGCGCGCTCAAGAAGACATCGACCGGCTTGTGGTTCCGCCCGGCACCTTCGACTTCGACGCGCAGATGGCGGTCCTTGATCTCCAGGATCGTGTTCGAGACCATGACGTACACGTGGTCCGGCCGCACCTCGACGCTGTGCTCGGCACGCAGGACCGGCATCGCGGTGAAGCGCCCGAGGATTTCCGGCAGCAGGCTTTCGCGCTCGCGGTTGAGGTGGGTCACCACGACGATGGCCACCCCGGGACGCTCGGGCATGCCGCGCAGGAAGCCTTCCAGCGCCTCGATGCCGCCGGCCGACGCGCCCACGCCCACGATCGGGAACAGGTTCGTTTGCGCCGCGTCGAGTAGCGAAGCTTCTCCTGGCACAATGCCTCCGGAACTCAAATAATCGACGTTGCCCGCGCGCCAGACACTTCACCGCGTAACACTCGGTGTCAACAAACGGCGGAGGATCAGGAAAGTTGTCGCGAGCCGCCTGCGCGGCCGACACCATTCCTTGTGCGACCGGTGCCAGGGGACGAAAACGCGGCGCGGCTAGCTGCGCAACGCGGGGCCCGCCAGCGGCAGCGCGATGACGAAGGCGAGCCCGGTCGCCCGCCACTGCCGGTCGAACCTGCCGCCCAGCTGGTCGCGGATCGCCGCCTCGATCACGCGCGAGCCGAAGCCGCGCCGCTCCGGGACCGCCGCGATGGGTGGCCCGCCGGTCTCGACCCAGCGCAGGTCGAGCAGGCCCGACGCGGGATCGACATCCCAGGTGACGCTGAGATGCCCGGATGCGACGCTGAGCGCGCCATACTTGGTGGCGTTCGTCGCGAGCTCGTGCAGCGCCATCGACAGGGCCTGGGCGGCAGGCGGTGCGAGCGTCACCTCCGGTCCATGCGCCTCGACGCGGGGCATCGCCACATCCGGTGGCGGCGCCTCGCCGCCCGGGTGCAGCGTCGCGACCTCGGACGCCACCAGGTCTTGCAGGGAGGCACCGGCCCAGCGCCGTTCGGCGAGCAGGACGTGCGCGCGCGCGAGCGCGGCGACGCGCCCCTGCACGGCGTTCGCATAGGCGTGCGGGTCGTCCTTCGGCGTCATGCGGAGCGCGGCCTGTACAACGGCGAGCACGTTCTTCGCCCGGTGGTCCACCTCATGCATCAGCAGCTGCTGGCGTTCCTCGGAATCCTTGCGCTCGGTGATGTCCACGTTCACGCCGAACAGCCGGCCCTTGCCGTCCGGCCCAGGCACGCGCCGGCCGCGCCCGGTGACCCAGCGCACGCGGCGCTGCCCATCGGGCAGCCGCTGCCAGACCCGGAAATCGGCGTCGAGCTCGCCCGAGGCAAAGGCGTCCGCCCCGATCGCCGCGACGGTCTCGCGATCATCGGGATGGACCACCTCGTCGAGGAAGCGCGCATAGGTCATGCCGCCGTCGCGCTCCTGGCTCAGGCCGAACAGGGCGTATTGCTCGTCGGACCAGGCGACCTCCCCGGTGTCGGGGTCGAGCACCCAGGTGCCGATGCGCGCGGCGAGCTGGGCCACGCGCAGCTGCGCCTCGCCGAGCCGCAAGGCGGCCGTGCGTTCCTCGACCCGGCGCTCCAGCTGCGCATTGGCCGCGGCCAGCGCGCGCTGGCCGGCGCGCAGCATCCAGGCGAGCGCGATGAAGGCGAACCAGGCCGGCAGCCCGATCACGAGCTGGGAGGCCACCACCCCGCGCCAGCGCGCCAGGATCATCGGTGTCGGCCGACCGACCGTGGCATAGACCGGCAGCCCGGCCACGCGGCGAAAGGCAATGAGGCGGCTTTCGCCGACCTCGCGCTCTGGCCCGAGGGCGCGGCCCATGTAGCTGCCCCGTGCCACGCCATCGCGCGCCGCGGTGCGCAAGGGGCTGTCCTCCGGGATCTGCGGGAGCAGACCGGGCACGCCGCTGCTACGCGCCAGGACCGCGCCGTCGTCGCGGACGAGCGCGGCGACATTGTCGTGCTCGCCGCTGATCTGGGCGAGGCCGGCGGAGAGCCGGACGGGATCGACCGAGACGCTGATGACGCCGTCGAAGGCGCCTTCCGGGCGCCCGTTGCCGGCGCCGGTGCGCCGCTGGCTGACCGAGAAGAACAGGTTGCCGTCGATCCGGCCGGTCGTCAGGGCGCTGATGTGCAGCGGCGGCGCGGCCGGCCCGCTGAGCGCGCGCATCCACTCGCGGTCCGGCACCCGGATGCCGGGCGGGACGGGGAACAGGTTGGCCAGGATCATGATCTCGGCCTCGCGGTCGAGGACGGCGATGGTGGTCACCCCGGCGAGCGAGGGCAGCATGGTGTTCAGCTCGCGATGCAGCTCCGCCGCGCGTTCTCGGATGTCGTCATCCGACAGGCCGCGGAGCAGATGGTTCGCGAATTCCCCGGCCAGCCGATGGCCCTCAAGCACCCTGGAGGCGTATTCGGCCACAGCATCGGCGTCACTGGCCAACTCCCGCTCGGTGGAGCGCCAGGCATCGGTCCAGGCGATCCACGCGCAGGCACCGAGGATGACCAGTGGCAGGATGACGGCGGCGGCGAGCAGGGCATCCGGGCGCCATCGCCAGAGGGGCGCGGGCGCGTTCATGACCACCGGCGGCGCCGACGCGCCCGGGCCCCGCAGGGCGATCGGCATACCAAAGTCTCCAGTCATCGAAGCGCGCCGGTGGCAAGGTGCCACCAGGCGCCAACTCGTCCAGACGCGTCTGAGAGGCGTGTGCGAGGTTGGGGCCGGTGCGCGGGCCTGCAAGCCCGCATGGCCGAACTGCCACATGTCGCGTGAGGCGTTGACGGGTTGTGAAGAATGGATCGGTGCGTCACGCGATGAGGCTTCGCGCGTGTCTCGATGGATGCGCGCCGCGCCTGTCTGGTTGCCGTAGCCAGGGTCCAACTGGGCCTCTGGCCAGAACCATAACGCAACAGCGCATAGCGACTCCCCCTTCCCCCCGCGATCGTATCAAACGAGTAATGGCTTCCGAGCCTTACTCACAAAATAGTGAAGATCACATGGTCCACGTCAGGGGTCCGGTGTCCCGCCGTGCAGCAGCGCGATGCCGACCGCAAGCGCCGGCACGCCGCACAGCATGAAGCCGGCCGCGTAGCTGCCCGTCGTGACCAGCACCCCGGCAAAGGCAAGCGGCAGCAGCAACGCACCCGTCTGGCCAAAGGAGAGCACGCCGCCGGTCGCGGCCCCGCGCATCCCCTCGGGCGCGAGCCGCGCCGCCTCGGCCAGCAGCACGCCGTGCCAGCTCAGCGCCGTGAGGCTCAGTCCGGCCCCGGCGATGCCGATCAGCCCGAGCGGCCAATGCGATCCGGACAGACCCATCAGCACGGTGCTCGCCGCCATGCCGAGTGCGAGCCAGGCCATCACCTGCCCGGGCTCGGCGGGGCCGCTGCCGATCCAGCCCCACAGGATGCGTCCGGGCACCGCGACCAGCGTCGCCATCGAGAAGACGAAGCCCGCGGCTGCCAAGTCATGGCCGAGGGCGACCAGGTAGGTCACGAAATAGGCGGTGAACACCGTCTGCAGCCCGTTGAACGCGAAGCAGGCGAAGGCCAGCCGCCGCAGCGCCGGCAGCCGCAGCACCACGGCGAGGGTCGTCGCGAAATCGGAGAAGCGGAAGCTGCGCGTGGGGTCGCGGTCGGCGTCGAACTCGGCGTGCAGCGGCTGCAGCATCACCGCGAACACCACGCAGGCGGCGCCGCCGGCCAGCAGCGCGCCGCGCCAGCCCCACCACAGCGTCATCAGCGGCCCGAGCAGCCCTGCCAGCAGCAGCCCCGCCGGCACCGCGGTCTGCTTGATCGAGAACACCAGCGGCGCCTGTCGCGGCGGCGAGTACCGCCCCAGCAGGTGCGAGCTCGCGGGCGTGGAAACCGCCGATCCGCCGCCGCCGATCACCGCCGAGATGGCGAAGAACGCCAGCGGTCCCGCTGCGGCCGCGGCCAGCCCGGCTCCGAGCATGACCAGCGCCGCCTGGCTGGTGCGCAGCGCGCCGTAGCGGATGATGAAGCTGCCGCAGCCGAGCTGGAACACCAGGGCCGCCGCGGCCCCGAGCCCGACATAGACGCCGAGCCAGGCGGGATCGAGCGCCAGGTCGTCCAGGATGGCCGGGGCGATGATCGGCGGCATGTTGCGCCCCAGCGCGGCGAAGGTCTGCTGCAGGAACATCGCGCCGAGTGCGACGAGCAACAGCTGCAGTTTTCCCTCGACCCGCATCCCACCCCTTCCTGGCGCGCCCCCCGCACGCCGGCCGGGTTCGCGCCCGGCGGGTCACGATAGACCGCGCCCGCGCCTGCCGCGAAGCCGTCATGCGTGCGTTTCCGCGTGCCCCCGGTTGCATCGGGGGGAAAACCATTGTCTTACCGTCTCCGCCCGCCTCGAGGTCGCCGCCATGCTCGCCGATGATACGATCCGTTCCGAAACCCTTGCCGCGATCGCGGCCGCCGCCGATCTCCGCGCGCTCGACGCGGTGCGGGTCGCGGCCTTGGGCAAGGCGGGCAGCGTCACCGCGCTGCTGAAGTCACTCGGCACGGTGGAGCCGGCCCAGCGCAAGGAACGCGGCGCGGCGATCAATGCCCTCAAGGCCGCGATCGAAGGCGCGCTCGACGCCCGCCGTGCGACGCTCGAGGATGCGGCACTGGACGCGCGCCTGGCCGCCGAGCGCATCGACGTCACCTTGCCGCCGCGGCCATCACCGCCGGCAGGCGCGGGAGACGGCGGCATCCATCCGATCAGCCGCACCATCGAGGAGCTGACGGGGATCTTCGGCGCCATGGGTTTTTCCGTCGTGGACGGGCCCGACATCGAGTCCGACTGGCACAATTTCTCGGCCCTCAACATTCCCGAGCACCATCCCGCGCGCCAGGACCACGACACCTTCTACCTGCCCGGCCGCGACGCGGATGGGCATCAGATCGTCCTGCGCACCCAGACCAGCCCGCTGCAGATCCGCACCATGCTCAAGGGCGAACCGCCCATCCGCATCATCGCCCCGGGTCGCACCTGGCGCGCCGACCATGACGCGACGCATTCGCCGATGTTCCACCAGGTGGAGGGGCTGGTGATCGACCGCAGCATCACGCTCGCGCACCTGAAGGGCTGCCTGGTCGATTTCCTGCGCGCCTTCTTCGCGGTGGCGGACCTGCCGGTGCGCTTCCGCGCGAGCTACTTCCCGTTCACCGAACCCTCGATGGAAGTCGATATCGGCTGGAACCGGAAGACGGGCGAGATCGGCAAGGGGTCCGACTGGCTGGAAATCCTGGGCAGCGGGATGGTGCACGCGCGCGTGCTGGCCAATGTCGGGCTCGACCCGCGCGAGTGGCAGGGGTTCGCCTTCGGAATGGGGATCGAGCGCATCACCATGCTCAAGCACGGCATGGCCGACCTGCGGCCCTTCTACGAGGCGGATGTCCGGTGGCTGCGGCATTACGCAAGCGATCCGCTGGCGCCGGCCTCGCTGGCCGAGGGTGTTTAAGAAAGCAAGCATGGGGGAAAGAATTCCCCCAGACCCCCATCTTTTATCTTTGTCTATTGGATCTGGTTGCGCAGCCAGCACCAGTATACAAAAAAGAAAGAATGGGGGTTTGGGGGAAATTCTTTTCCCCCACGCTGTCGTCAGAGGAAACTACGAATGAAATTCACCCTCTCCTGGCTGCGCGCGCATCTCGAGACTGAGGCGACGCTCGACCAGATCACCACCACGCTCTCCACCATCGGCCTTGAGGTCGAGGGCGTGGAGGACCGCGCCGCGGCCCTCGCCGGCTTTCGAATCGCCGAGGTGGTTGAGGCCGAGCAGCACCCCAATGCCGACCGCCTGCGCGCGCTGAAGGTGAACACCGGTGAGGGCCCTCTGCTCTCCGTCGTCTGCGGCGCGCCGAATGCGCGGGCGGGGATGCGCGGCGTGGTGGCACTGCCAGGCGCCTTCATCCCGGGCACCGGCATCACGCTCAAGAAGGGCGAAATCCGCGGCGTGGCTTCGGAGGCGATGATGCTTTCGGCGCGAGAGATGGGGCTCGGCGACGACCATAGCGGCATCATTGACCTGCCGGCGGATGCGCCCATCGGCATGGCCTATGTCGCCTATGCGAAGCTCGGCGATCCGGTGATCGAAATCGCGGTCACGCCGAACCGTGGCGATGCACTGAGCGTGCACGGCGTCGCGCGCGACCTCGCCGCCGCCGGGCTCGGGCGGTTGAAGCCGCTGCCCTCGCCGGTGATCACGCCCGCCTATGCCTCGCCGCTGACATGGGAGATCGCGGACCCGCAAGCCTGCACCTACGTGCTTGGCCGTGCCATTCGCGGCGTCACCAACGGGCCTTCGCCGCAATGGCTGCAGGATTGGCTGACCGCGATCGGGCAGCGGCCGATCAATGCGCTGGTCGACGTGACGAACCTTTACTGCTTCGGCCTCGGCCGGCCCTTGCACGTCTTCGACGTGGCCAAGGTCCAGGACACCACGCTCACCATGCGCATGGCGCGTGCGGGCGAGACGCTGGAGGCGCTGAACGGCAAGACCTACGCACTGACGGAGGAGGACGGCGTCATCGCCGACGCCGCCGGCCCCGAGGCGCTGGGCGGCATCATCGGCGGCGCGCCGACCGGCTGCGACGAGACGACCACCGAGTGCTTCATCGAATGCGCGATCTTCGACCCGGTGCGCATTGCCCTCTCCGGCCGGCGTCACGCGGTGACCACCGATGCCCGCTCGCGCTTCGAGCGCGGCGTGGACCAGGACCTGCCGCGCCTTGCGCTGGAGATGGCGACGGCCACCATGATCGAACTCTGCGGTGGCGAGGCGAGTGAGATCAGCGAAGCCGGCACGCCGCCCGTTTGGCAGCGCCAGGCGACGCTCCGCTTCGCGCGCCTCGCCGAACTCGGCGGCGCGACGGTGTTGCCGGACGAAGCGGTGGCGATCCTGGAGCACCTGGGCTTCGTGGCATCGCATCGCGACGCGGGTTCGGTGACCGTCGCGGTGCCGCCCTGGCGCAACGACGTCGCGCAGGTCGCTTCCGGCAATGCGGACGCGGCACTCGACCCACGTGGCGGGATCCTGGTGCAGCCGGCCGATCTGTCGCCTGAACGCGCCACTGCCGCTGCCGCCGGCTGCGCCGTGATCGAGCACGAGGCGGACCTCATCGAGGAGGTGCTGCGCATCCGCGGTCTCGATGCCATCGCGCCGCTGTCGCTGCCCGTCGCGTCGCCTGTGCCACCGGCCGCGCTCAGCCCGCGCCAGGCGCGCCAGGGGCTCGCGCGGCGCGTCATCGCGGCGCGCGGCATGATGGATTGCGTGACCTACGGCTTCCTCGACCATGCGACCGCGGCGTTGTTCGGCGACACGCCGGCCAGCCTGCGCCTGGAGAACCCGATCGCAGCCGATCTCGACCAGATGCGCCCCACCCCCGTCGCCTCCCTGCTGCTGGCCGCCGCGCGCAACGCCGCGCGAGGGCATGCGGCGGTGGCGCTGTGCGAGATCGGCGGCGCCTATCGCCACACCGGCATCGACGGCCAGCTCACGCTTGCCTGCGGCATCCGCACGGGGGAGACGCCGCGCCATTGGGCTGCACCCGCCCGCGCGCTCGATGCCTTCGACGCGAAGGCGGATGCGTTGGCCGTGCTGGCGGCCTTAGGCGTGCCGATGGCCGCGCTGTCGGCCACGGCGGATGCGCCCGGCTTCTACCATCCCGGCCGTTCGGGGGTGCTGCGCCAGGGCCCCAAGACCGTGCTCGCCACCTTCGGCGAGGTGCATCCGCGCATCGCTGCCGCGCTCGACCTCACCGGCCCAGCGGTCGCGTTCGAGGTGTTCCTCGATGCCATCCCCGACCCCAAGCGGCGCAAGAAATCCGCGCCCGACCTCGCGCCCTTCCAGCCGGTGCGGCGTGACTTCGCCTTCCTGGTCGATGCCGCCACACCTGCCGAGACGCTGCTGCGTGCCGCGCGTGGCGCCGATCGCGCACTCATCACCGACGTCGCGCTGTTCGACCGCTACGCCGGCGACAAGCTGCCCGAGGGCAAGATCAGCCTGGCCATCGACGTGACGCTGCAGCCGCGCGAGGCGACGCTCACCGATGCGGCGATCGAGGCGGTGGCGCAGAAGATCATCGCCGCGGTGGTGAAGGCGACGGGCGCGACGCTGCGCGCCTGAGCGCGCATTTCCCGCTTGTAAGGTGCGGCCGTCCGCGCTGAAATCCCGCGTAGGGAATGGGGCGACGGCAACGGCGGAGGCATCAGCCACCGTTGGCACGCCTGCGCCCTGCGCCGTTCCGTCCCGCAACGCTGGAATGGAGCATGCGCGTGGCGATACCGGTTCATCCTGTCGACGAGAAGCTGCCGCTGCCGCGGCTGATACCGCTGGCCGTGCAGCATGTGCTGGTGATGTATGCCGGTGCCGTCGCGGTGCCGCTGATCGTCGGCCGTGCGCTGCGCCTGTCGCCTGAGGACGTGGCCTTCCTCATCAGCGCGGACCTCTTCGCCTGTGGCCTCGCGACGCTCGTGCAATGCTACGGCGTCGCCTGGTCGGGCATCCGCCTGCCGGTGATGATGGGCGTGACCTTCGCCTCGTTGGGCCCCATCCTGTCGATGGCGGCCGCACCCGAGGTCGGCCTGCTCGGCATCTTCGGATCGGTCATCGCGGCGGGCATTTTCGGCATCCTGGTCGCACCCTTCGTCAGCCGGCTGCTGCCGTTCTTCCCGCCGGTGGTGACGGGCACGATCATCCTGGTGATCGGCATTTCGCTGATGCGCGTGGGCATCAACTGGGCGGGCGGCGGCCAGCCCACGATGACCCGCATGGTCGACGGCGCTCCGGGCGCCTTTCCCAACCCGAACTACGGCCAGCTGCAGGGCCTGGGCATCGCGCTGTTCGTGCTGGTGACCATCCTGTGCCTGCTGAAATGGGGCCAGGGGTTCGTGAAGAATGTCGCCGTGCTGCTCGGCATCGTCGCGGGGTCGGTACTCGCCGCATCGCTCGGCCTGATGCATTTCGAGAAGGTGGGCACGGCGGGGTGGTTCGACGTGGTGATGCCGTTCCATTTCGGCGTGCCGCAATTCCACCTGATCCCGATCGTGACCATGTGCATCGTGATGGTCGTGGTGATGATCGAATCGCTCGGCATGTTCCTCGCCCTGGGCGAGATGACGGGCAAGCGCATCACGCAGGATGACCTCACGCGGGGCTTGCGCGCCGATGGCGTCGGCACCTTCCTCGGCGGCATCTTCAACACTTTTCCCTACACCTCCTTCTCGCAGAATGTGGGCTTGGTGGGTGTGACCGGCGTTCGCTCGCGCTGGGTGACGGTGGCCGGCGGCGTGATCATGCTCATCCTCGGGCTGCTGCCGAAGATGGCGGCCCTGGTCGAGGCGGTGCCGCAGGTGGTGCTCGGCGGCGCGGGGCTGGTGATGTTCGGCATGGTGGCGGCGACCGGCGCGCGCATCCTGACCGCAGTGGATTTCAAGACGAATTCAGGCAACCTGTTCGTGGTGGCGGTCTCGGTGGGGTTCGGGATGATCCCGCTGGTCGCACCCAGCTTCTTCAAGAACCTGCCGCATGACCTGCACCCGCTGATGGAATCGGGCATCCTGCTCGCGGCCATCGTGGCGGTGGTGCTGAACGCCTTCTTCAACGGCCTGGAAAGCGCCGAGGAAGCCGCGGCAAAGGCAGCGTCCGCCGCAGCGACCGCCGATCATGCTTGATGCACGCCCTCAGGCGCTTGGCTCGCCGCACGAGCGGCGACGGCCATGCGGCCTTGCGGCGTGCGGTGCGCGCCGAGCGACTCTGACTCCGCTGACGCCTGCTAGGAGAACGCCCCCATGGCCTTGATCAACTCCACCTACGGCAAGGGCCGCGTCCGCATCATGCGGGTCAAGCGCGACACCGCGCGCCACGAGGTGCGCGAGCTCAGCGTGAAGACGCTGCTCACCGGGGGCTTCGACCGCGTCTTCACCGATGCGGATAATTCCGCCGCTCTGTGCACCGACACGGTGAAGAACATCACCTGGATCGTCGCGCGCGAGAATGTGGGGCTCGACAGCGAGCTCTACGGCAAGGCGCTGGCCCAAAAATTCCTCGACGCCTATCCGCAGGTGGAGACCGTCACCGTGATATCCGAGGAGACCAAGTGGACGCGCATGGTCGTCGATGGCGAGGAGCAGGATCACGGCTTCATCCTCGACGCCAACGGCAAGCCCACGGTGACCGTCGAGGCCACCCGCGCGGGCATGGCGGTGACCTCCGGTCTCAGCGGATTCACCTTCATGAAGTCCACGGAATCCGGCTGGGACAAGTTCTTCAAGGATGAGTACACGACGCTGGCCGAGACGCGGGACCGCATCGCCGCGACTGCGATGGAAGCCCGCTGGCGCTGGTCCCGCGACCCTGCCGACTACGCCGCGGCGAACGCGTTGATCCTCAAGACCATGCTGAAGGTCTTCGTCTCCACCTATTCCGAGAGCGTGCAGGACAGCCTCTACCGCATGGGGATGGCGGCGCTCGACGCGGTGCCGGAGCTGATCGACATCCACATGGCCTGCCCGAACAAGCACTACGTGCCGATCAACCTCAAGCCCTTCGGCATGGACTACGACAACATGGTCCTGCTGCCGACCGACGAGCCGCACGGCCAGATCGAATGCACCGTGGGCCGCGACTGAGCGGCCTCAGCGCAGGCTCGGCGCCGCCTCGCGCCCGTTGATCGAGACGCGTTCGCCGCGCGCGCCGAAAGCGGTCAGCGCCTGGAACTCGAGCGCGCAGGCGGCGCCGCGCTCGAAGGCACGCTCGCCATAGCCTTCCAGCCGATGCTCGCCGACCGCCACCAGCATCTTCCAGCGGCCGCGCTCGGCCGGCCGCGACCATTCCACGAGGCCGGGCGCGAGGCCATCGCGTGGCGGCAGGATGCGCAGGTCGTCCGGGCGGACGAAGATTTCGGCCGCACCTTCGGGCAGCCCCGCGGCGTCAAACCCGCCGAAGCCCGCGATGTCGAGACGACCGCCATGCACCGAGGCCGCGAGCCGGTTCGCATCGCCCACGAAGCGCGCGACGAAGGCGGAGGCCGGCGCATCGATCAGCGTATGCGGCGGGTCGAACTGCACGATCCGGCCTTGCTCCATCACCGCGACTCGGTCGGCCATCTCCATCGCTTCCTCCTGGTCATGGGTGACGAGGAGCGAAGTGAGGCCGAGGCGGTCGTGCAGCCCGCGCACCCAGCGCCGCACATCCTTGCGCACCAGCGCGTCGAGCGCGCCGAACGGCTCGTCGAGCAGCAGCAGCTGCGGCTCGATGGCGAGCGCCCGCGCCAGGGCCACGCGCTGGCGCTGGCCGCCGGAGATCTGCTCCGGGTAGCGCGGCGCAAGCTCGGGGATCTGCACAAGCGCGAGCAGCTCCCGAACGCGCCGGTCGATCTCGGCATTGGCGGGACGCTGCGCGCGAGGACGCACGCGCAATCCGAACGCCACGTTCTCGAACACGGTCATGTGGCGGAACAGTGCGTAGTTCTGGAACACCACGCCGACATTGCGATCGCGCGCCGGCACCTGCGCGACATCGCGTCCGCCGATCAGGACGCGCCCGGCATCGGGGAAATCCAGCCCCGCGAGAATGCGCAGCAAGGTGGTCTTGCCCGACCCCGACGGTCCCAGCAGCGCCACGAATTCGCCCGAACGCAGCGCCATCGAAACGCCACGCAGCGCGGGGTTCGCCGCGGTGCCGAAATCGCGCGTCACCGCCTCGATCTCGACGCTCATGCCTCGATGCCGATCGGCCGCGCGGTCCAGTATTCCAGCAAGGCCTTGGCCGCGAGCGTCACCAGGCCGAGCAGTGCGAGCAGGGAAGCGACGGCGAAGGCGCCCACGAACATGTATTCATTGTACAGGATCTCCACATGCAGCGGCATGGTGTTGGTGGCACCCCGGATGTGTCCGGAGACGACGGCGACGGCGCCGAACTCGCCCATCGCCCGGGCATTGCACAGCAAAACGCCACCGAGCAGCGCCCATTTGACGTTCGGCAGGGTGACGCGGAAGAAGGTCTGCAACCCGCCGGCGCCCAGCGTCGCGGCGGCTTCCTCCTCCTCGCGCCCCTGCTCCTGCATCAATGGCAGCAGGGTGCGGGCGACGAAGGGGAAGGTGACGAAGGTCGTCGCCAGCACCAGGCCAGGCAGCGCGAAAATGATCTGGACGTCGTGCTCCCGCAGCCAGGGGCCGAACCAGCCTTGGGCGCCGAAGATCAGCACGTAGACCAGGCCCGAGATCACCGGCGAGACCGAGAAGGGCAGCTCGATCAGCGTCACCAGCAGGCGCTTGCCGGGGAAGTCGAATTTCGCGATGGCCCAGCTCGCCGCGACGCCGCCCAGCGTGTTCACCGGCACCGCGACGGCGGCGACCAGCAACGTGAGCCGCATGGCGGACAGGGCGTCGGGCTCCACGATGGCCTCCAGCGCCGGCGCGATCCCCCGCCGCAGCGCCTCGGTGAACACCGCGGCGAGCGGCGCGAGGAAGATCAGCACCGCGAAGACCAGGGCCAGCATAACCAGCAGGCGGCGCAGCCACGGCGCGTCATCCGTCGCCACGCTCATGCGCGGCCCCGCCGGACCCAGCGTTGCAGCAGGTTGAGCGCGAGGAGGATGAGGAAGGCCAGGACCAGCATCGCGAGACCGATCGCGGCCGCAGCGGCGTCGTCATATTGCTCCAGCTTGGTCACGATCAGCAGCGGCGCGATCTCGGTCGCCATGGGCATGTTCCCGGCGATGAAGATGACGGAGCCATACTCGCCGACCGCGCGCCCGAAACCCAGGCCGAAGCCGGTGATCAGCGCCGGCGCCAGGGCCGGCAGCACCACCCGCCACAAGGTCTGCATGCGCGTTGCACCCAGCGTAGCGGCGGCTTCCTCGCCTTCGAGGGCCAGGTCGCGCAGCACCGGCTCCACGCTGCGGATCATGAAGGGCAGGGCGACGAAGACCAGCGCGATCAGCACGCCGACCGGGCGATACGCGATCTGCCAGCCGAACGCCGCGGCGAGCGGTGCCCCCAGCCAGCCATTGTTGGCGAGCAGTGCGGTCATCGCGAGGCCGGCCACCGCCGTTGGCAATGCGAAGGGCAGGTCCACCAGCGCATCCAGCAAGCGGCGTCCCGGGAAGCGGTAGCGGGTGATCACCCAGGCGAACAGCAACCCCAGGGGCAGGCTGATGATCGCCGCGAGCAGCGCGGCACCGAAGGACAGCCGGAACGCCGCGAGCACCCGCGCGTCCAGCAGCACCGCCACGACGCCGGAGATGCCGATCTGCCACGGCTTGATCGCCAGAGCGGCCAGCGGGATCAGGACGATCAGCCCCAGCCAGGCGAGCGTCACGCCCAGCGAAAGCCCCAGCCCTGGCAGGGCGCGCCGGCCCGTCGCACGCCCGACCCGCGCCGGCCGCAGCGCCGTGGCGGCGGCCGTCATCGTCCCGGCCGGTAGATGCGGTCGAACACGCCGCCATCGTTGAAATGCGTCCGCTGCGCGCCGCCCCAGCCGCCGAAGACATCCTGCACGGTCACCAACTCCAGTGCCGGGAAACGCGTCCCGGCCTCGGCGAGGATGGCGCGGTCGCGCGGGCGGTAGAAATGCGTGGCCGCCAGGCGCTGGCTCTCCGGGGTATAAAGGTGCTGAAGGTAGGCCTCGGCCAGCGCCCGCGTTCCGCGCCGGTCCACGTTGCGGTCCACGACGGCAACCGGCGGTTCGGCCAGGATCGACAGGCTCGGGTAGACGATCTCAAGCCCGGCCTGGGGAAATTCCTGGAGCGCCAGGTGGGCCTCGTTCTCCCACGACAGCAGCACGTCGCCCTGGGCGCGCTGGACGAAGGTGGTGGTGCTGCCGCGCGCGCCGGAATCGAGCACCGGCACCTGGCGGAAGAGCTGCGTCACGGCCTGTTCGGCCGTGGCCGCACTGCCGCCGGGCTGGCGCAGCGCCCAGGCCCAGAGGGCAAGATAGTTCCACCGAGCCCCTCCCGATGTCTTCGGGTTGGGCGTGATGATGGACACGCCGGGCTTCAGCAGGTCGCCCCAGTCGCGGATGGCCTTGGGGTTCCCGCGCCGAACCAGCAGCACGATGGTGCTGGTGTAGGGGCTGCTGTTCTCGGGCAGCCGGCCCTGCCACTCGCGCGCGATGAGGCCGCGCTCGGCGAGTTCGTCGATGTCATAGGCGAGGGCAAGGGTCACCACATCGGCCGCGAGCCCGTCGATCACCGCGCGCGCCTGCCGCCCGGACCCGCCATGCGAGGTCGAGATCGTGGGCCGGGGCTGACCGAGGCTGGTCCAGTGCGCCACGAAGGCCGTGTTGAAGGCGCGATAGAATTCGCGGGTCGGGTCGTAGCTGACGTTCAGCAGCGTGGAGGCCGACTGGGCGAGCGCCGGTGCGGCGGCAAGGGTGGAGGCGGCGGCGAGAAAGCCGCGCCGCGCGAGCGGGGTGCGGGTCATCATGCGTCATGTCTCCTGGGTCAAGGGTGCCGGGGATCGCGTGGTGGCCGCAAGTGCGGTGCCGTCGCCGGCACGCCTGGGGTTTCGGTGAGCGTCCGCGGCATGCGCCCTTTAATCACGCCGGACGAACGTGAGACAAGATAATCCAACCAGGAATGCGGTAAATTGATCCGCGTCAGAGCTCAGGGACGCGCGCCACGAAGCGCTCCAGCCAGTGGATGGTATAGTCGCCGGCCTGAAATTCGGGATCCTCCACGATGCGCTGGTGCAGCGGGAGCGTGGTCTTGATCCCCGCCACCACCATTTCGCTCAGTGCCCGGCGCAGGCGGCCGATGGCCTCGGCGCGGTTGGGAGCATGCACGATGAGCTTGGCGACCAGGCTGTCGTAATGCGGCGGCACCGTGTAGCCGGCGTAGAGCGCGCTATCGACCCGCACGCCCAGGCCGCCGGGCGCGTGGTACTGCGTCACCTTGCCGGGCGACGGGGCGAAGGTTTCCGGGTCTTCCGCCGTGATGCGGCATTCGATCGCGTGGCCGGTGAAGCGGATATCGCCCTGCCCGTAGCCGAGCGGCAGGCCGGCGGCGACGCGGATCTGCTCCTTCACCAGGTCGATGCCGCAGATCATCTCGGTGACGGGGTGCTCGACCTGCAGGCGGGTGTTCATCTCGATGAAGGCGAATTGCTCGTCCTGGTACAGGAACTCCAGCGTGCCGGCGCCGCGATAGCCGAGCTTGCGCAGGCCGGCCGTCACTGTCGCGCCGAGTGCATCGCGCTCCGTCGCGTTCAGCGCGGGCGAGCCGGCCTCCTCGAGCAGCTTCTGGTGGCGGCGCTGGAGGGAGCAGTCGCGTTCGCCGAAATGCACGACATTGCCGTGGGTGTCGGCCATCACCTGCAATTCGATGTGGCGGGGACGGTCGAGGTATTTTTCCAGGTAGACGCTGTCATCGCCGAAGGCGGCCTTGGATTCCGTGCGCGCGACGCGCCAGGCCTCCTCGATCTCGCTCTCGTCGAGTGCGACCTTCATGCCGCGCCCGCCGCCGCCGGCCGCCGCCTTTATCAGCACCGGATACTTGATCTCGGCGGCGATCGCGCGCGCCTCCTCGAGCGTGTTCAACGCCCCGTCCGAACCGGGCACCAGGGGCACGCCGAGCGAGCGCATCGCCGCCTTGGCCGCGATCTTGTCGCCCATCATGCGGATATGCGCCGAGGTCGGCCCGATGAAGGCCAAGCCATGCGCCTCCACCATCTCGGCGAAGCGGGCGTTTTCCGACAGAAACCCATATCCCGGATGGATCGCCTCCGCTCCCGTGATCGTAGCCGCCGAGAGGATCGCCGCGACATTGAGGTAGCTGTCGCGCGCCGCCGGCGGGCCGATGCAGACGCTCTCATCGGCCAGGCGCACATGCATCGCCGTGGCATCCGCGGTCGAGTGCACCGCCACCGTGCGGATGCCCATCTCCTGGCAGGCGCGATGGATGCGCAGCGCGATCTCGCCGCGATTCGCGATCAGGATTTTTTGGAACATCCGGGCTATTCGAGCACCAGCAGGGCTTCGCCGAATTCCACGGGGGTGCCGGTTTCGATGAGGATGCGTGTGATGGTGCCGGCGCGCGGGGCACGGATCTGGTTGAAGGTCTTCATCGCCTCGATCAGCAGCAGCGTCTGCCCCTGCGCGACCTTGGCACCGATCTGGATGAAGGGCGCCGCACCGGGTTCGGGGGCGAGATAGGCGACGCCCACCATCGGGCTGGTGACGGTGCCGGGGTGGTCGGCCTCGGCTTCCGCGGCCGCGGCACTCGCGGCAGCCGGCGCGACGGCCGCGACCGGCGCCGGCGCGGCATGCACCATCACCTGCTGCGGTGGCGCCACATGGCGCACCACGCGCACGCGGCTGTCCTTCTCGACGA
Organism: Plastoroseomonas arctica; assembly: GCF_018128965.1. Classification (GTDB taxonomy): domain Bacteria; phylum Pseudomonadota; class Alphaproteobacteria; order Acetobacterales; family Acetobacteraceae; genus Plastoroseomonas; species Plastoroseomonas arctica. The sequence goes on along the minus strand of NZ_JAAEDH010000002.1, from coordinate 26,140 downwards.
TCTCGATCTCGGAGAGGTCGGTCTCGCGCAGGATATCGGCCAGCGCGCGGATCGCCGCCGGGTCGAACTGGATGCCGGATGCCATGTTACGCGCGGCCTTCTGCGATGATGCCGGCCATCGCCCGCATCGCGAGCGCATAGCCTTCGACGCCAAGCCCCGCGATCACGCCGGTCGCGGCCTTGGAGACATAGCTGTGCTGGCGGAATTCCTCCCGCCGATGGATGTTCGTGATGTGCACCTCGATCACCGGCAGGTCCGACGCCAGCAGCGCATCGAGCAGCGCGATCGAGGTGGTGGTGTAGCCGGCCGGGTTGATGATGATGCCGCGCGCGCGGCCACGGCATTCCTGCACCCAGGTGACCAGCTCGCCCTCTGCATTGGTCTGGCGGAAATCGACCGCGAGACCGAATTCCTCGGCGGTGTCCACGCACAGCGCCTCGACATCGTCGAGCGTGGCGGAGCCATAGAGATGCGGCTGCCGAGTCCCGAGCAGGTTGAGGTTCGGACCGTTCAGGATGACGATGAGCGGGGGCTGCAAGGGCGGAGTCCCGAAATTTTCTCGATGCCGGAGGGGCTAGCACGGGGGGTTTGCCAGGGGCAAGCCGCCGTGCCCCTGGCCCCGATCCCTCATGGTACCTGCCGGCTGGGCTATTTCCGCCGTACGATCCAGCCGCTCATCTTGCCGGTCTTGAAGCGCACCGTGGTGCCGAGGGTCATCAGCGTCGGATGGACGTCGCCATCGCCGGGGTCGTTGATCATCGCGTAGTTGATGCCGAACGCGCCGGCGGTCTCGTCGATGCAGACGAAATGCGCGCCGCCGCCATCCCAGACCACGTGCGCGATGCAGGGCGCCCCGCCGGCGACCGCTGCCGTGATGGCCGCGGCCATCCCGCCCTCGCCGACGTCGACGCATTCCCAGTTGCCGAGCCAGAGGCGCTTGAGCACCTCGGGGTGGTTCAGGCCATTGGTGTAGGAGGTGCCGTCATAGACGGTGCCACACACGTCGCCGTAGATCTTGTAGACTTCCGGTTCCGTCTTCACCGCGAAATCGACCGAAGCCTTGGCCAGCGTGGCGCCGAGGTAGCTGCCCACCACGGGCACCGTCTGCAGGCTGGCCCCGGCGGCCATGCCGGAGAACATCAGCCCCTTCTTCATCTTGAAGTTCAGCATGAGGATGCAGGCGATGCCGCAGGAATTCACCTGTTCCTGCTTGTGGACCACGTGCGCGGTCGCGAATTTGGTGAAGCGGACGAACCAACTGCCCATGATGGTATCCCTTCTCGTTCGATGCAGAACGGTATGGCGTCGCAACGAACGCGGCAAGGGTATTTTGTGCCGATGTCCTCACGGTCGGGCGAGCGCGGGGCGAAAACGCGAAGACAATCTCTTTGCTGCACGTAGGAATTGCGATCGGGCGAGAGAAGCGCCCGTTCGCTAAGTCCTGACGACCGCTGCGTGCCGATCAGCTCAGCGTGGTGAGGTCCTGGAACCAGTGCTGCGCCTGGGTGTAGCCGCGCACGTTGCGGCCCAGCGCATGCGGGTTGGTGTCGTGCACCACGAACACCAGCAGCGCCTCGTCCACCGCCTTCTGGTGCACCTGGGCCATCAGCCGGTCCACCTCGGTGCTGTCGAAGGTGTTCATCGCGGTGTCGATCAGCCGGTCCATCTCGGCGTCGCGGTAATGCGACCAGTTCACCCCGGTGGGCGCGATCTGGTTCGAGTGGAAGAAGCGGATCAGCGCGTAGAGCGGATCGGACGTCACATAGGCCACGTTGTTCGCGGTGATGCCGTTGCGCGCGATCTCGCCCGCGGCTCCCTGGCGCCAGCAGGTGTAGAGCACCTCCAGCTCCACCGCCTGGAACTCGATCTCAACGCCGATCTCACGGAAGGCCTGCTGGCAGTATTCGTTGATCGGCAGGGACAGCATCTGCCCTGATCCGCCGGTCGCGATGAGAAATTTCGTCCGCAGCGGATTGGCGCGCGAGAAGCCGGCCTGCTGCACCAGGCGCCGCGCCTCGTCCGGGTCGTGCTTCACTTCGAAAGTCGGGTTGCCGAACCAGGGCGAGGTGCGGTCCACCACGCCATAGGCAGGCTTCGCCAGCCCGTTCATCAGCTGCACCACCTCGTCGCGGTTGATCGCGAGATTCATCGCCTTGCGCAGCCGGATATCGCGCCAGGGCGAGCCCTCCAGCAGGCTGAGGTGGTAGTTCCACACATGCGGCGTGACGTTCTCGACGATGCGGTTGCCGCCCTGACGCAGCCGCGCGACCACGTCGGGCGCCGGCGTCTCGATCAGGTCGACCTGGCCGGTGAGCAGCGCGTTCGAGCGCGTGATGGCCTCGGGCGCGCAGACCAGGATCAGCCGGTCCACCTTGGCCATGCGCGCGGGGTTCCAATAGCCGGCGTGCTTAACCAGCTCGGCACTCGCGCGCGGCACGAGGCGAGCAAGGCGGAACGGCCCAGTCCCCGACGGCTCCGACGCGAACCGATCCCAGTTGCGGCCCAGCCGTTCGAACTGTGCCGGCGAGGAGATCAGGAACCACAGCATCTGGTAGGGAAAGATGCTGTCGACGGCGCGCGTCGTGACCTCGACGGTCATCGCATCCACCTTCCGCCAGGACGCGACGGAGGGCAGGCGCGGCCGCACCTGGGCCGATTGGCGGTTGTCGAAATGCGGCGCCTGCGGGTTCAGCACCTTCTCGAAGTTCCAGATCACCGCATCTGCGTCGAAATCCGACCCGTCATGGAACTTCACGCCCGGGCGCAGCCGGAACACCCATTTCTTTCGGTCGGTCGCATCGGCCTCCCAGCTCAGCGCGAGGCCCGGGACAAGTTTGCCCGGCCGGTCGGCGACATCCATCTCCCAGGCGACCAGCGGGTCATAGATGGTGTAGCCGGTGAACTGGTAGGCACCGGCGCCGCGGTCCGGCTGGCCGGAGGTCAGCGGGATATCGTTCATCGAGATGCCGTATCGAAGCACCCGCTCGCCGCCCACGGTTTGGGCGGATGCCTGCGACAGAGGCGGCATGGCAAGGCCGAATGCGCCGGCACCCAGCAGGGCGCGGCGGGAAAAATCGGAAAACGGCATCAAGCGAGGCTCCCGGTGAGTGCGTTGCGGCGGGTAAACGCAATCGCCGTGCCGCTACCCCGGCGTCGGCACCACCACCCGTCGCCGCGCCGTCACCCCCCCGCTCGGGATCGCGGCGAAGACATCCTTCTCCGCCTCCACGATCGCGACGCCGGCGAAGCGCGCCGGGCACAGCGCCCGCCCCACGCCCTCCCACACCCGCGCGGTCCGCAGCAGCGGCCCGCCATAGGGGAGCAGGAACAGCGCGCTGTCGCGCCGCTCCACCCGGAACAGGTGGCGCACCAGCAACCGCTGCAGCTGCCCCGCCGAATAGGGCTGCCCATGCCCGAACGGCGTGCCTTCCTGATACGCCCACAGCCCGCGCCGGTTCGGCACCACCACCAGCAGCCGCCCATCATCCTTGAGGATGCGCCACACCTCGCGCAGCAGTCGGCGCGCGTTGCCCGCGGCTTCCAGCCCGTGCACCAGCAGCACCCGGTCCACCGACAGGTCCGGCAGCGGCAGGGAGTCCTCCTCCGCCACCACGGTCGCGAAGGGGCCACCGCGCGGCCAGGCGACAGGCGGCACCGCGCCCTCGGTCACCAGCGACAGGCATCGCTGCGCTTGGCCGCGCCACAGCCCCAGATAGGGGTTGGCATAGCCGATGCCGAGCACGGACTGTCCGGTCAGGTCCGGCCAGAGCGCGCCCAGCCGCGCGCGCAGCAGCCGCCCCGCGATGCGGCCGAGCGGCTCCGCGTAAAACGCCTCCAGGCCGTGGACCTCAGCATTCATCCGGCCGATATAGGCCAGAACCACCCCGCGCCCCAACAAGGAGCACGCGCCCCATGAGCGTCACCGCCACCGCCATCCCCAACCTCCGCGACAACTACGCCTGGCTGCTGCGCGATTCCGACGGCACGGTCGGCCTCTGCGACCCCGGCGAGGCGGCGCCCTGCATTGCCGCCATCGAGGCCGCGGGCGGGCGCCTGGACTGGATCATCCTCACCCACCACCATGGCGACCATGTCGACGGCGTGGACGAGGTCCGCGCCCGCTTCGGCTGCCAGGTCGCCGGTGCGCTGGCCGACCGCCATCGCCTGCCCGAGCTCGACCTCGCGCTGCGCCCCGGCGACACCTTCATGCTGGGATCGAGTGGTGCGGAGGTGATCGACGCGCCCGGCCACACCCATGGCCACATCGTGTTCAACTTCACCGAGGCGCACATCCTGCTCGCCGGCGACGTGCTATTCTCGCTCGGCTGCGGCCGCCCCAGCGAAGGCACGGCGGAGGAACTGTACCACTCCATCCAACCGCTCAAGATCCTGCCCGACGACACGCTGATCTGCTGCGGCCATGAATACACCGCCGACAATGCCCGCTTCTGCCTGACAATCGAGCCCGAGAACCCCGACCTCATCGCCCGCGCGGCCGAGGTGAAGGAACAGCGCGCCGCCGGCCAGCCCACCGTGCCGACGACGCTGGGCGAGGAGATGAAGGCCAATGTCTTTCTGCGCGCCCGCGACGCCGTGACGTTTGCCGAATACCGCACCGCCAAGAACAATTTCCGCTGAGAGGAACCCCATCCGATGAAGCTGCACCACTCCCCCGCCAGCCCCTTCGTCCGCAAAGTGATGGCCTGCGCCATCGCCCGCGGCATCGATGGCCAGATCGAGCTGGTCAGGACCAACCCGCATGAGAGCCCGGCGCATTTGCTGGCCGACAACCCGCTGTCCAAGATCCCCGCCCTGGTCACCGATGACGGCGTCGCCATCCCCGACAGCCCGGTGATCTGCGAATACCTCGACGGCATCGGCGACGCGCCGAAGCTGATCCCGGCCGCGGGCCCCGAGCGCCTGGCCGCCCTCGTGCGCGAGGCCCTGGCGGACGGGCTCATGGATGCCGCCGTCGGCCGCCGCGGCCAGATGGGCCACCCGCAGGACGAGGCCCGCGCCGGCTGGGTCGCGCGGCAGAAGGCCATCGTCGAACGCACGCTGGCGACCTTCGAGGCGAACCCGCCCACCGGCCTCGCCGATATCGGTGCCATCAGCGTCGCCTGCGCTCTCGGCTACCTTGATTTCCGCTACGCCGCCGAGCCCTGGCGCGAGGCCGCGCCCAAGCTCGCGGCGTGGTTCGAATCGGTCTCGTCCCTGCCGCCGATCGCGCTCACCAAGCCCGTCGGCTGAGGTGGACCTTCGGGACAAGACGCTGGACGCCAGCGCGGTGATCGCCGCGCTGGACCTCGCGCCCCATCCCGAAGGCGGCCACTACCGCGAGATCTGGCGCGACGCCCCGCCCGGCGGCGGCCGCGGCGCCGGCACCGCGATCTACTTCCTGCTCGCGGCCGGGGAGCGTTCCCACTGGCATCGCGTCGATGCCGCGGAGGGCTGGCACTGGTATGCGGGCGCCCCGCTGGAGTTGGGCGTCGGCACCCGGACCGTCCTGGTCGGTCCGGACATCGGCGCGGGGGAGCATCCCTTCGCCCTGGTGCCGGCCGGCGAATGGCAGGCGGCGCGCAGCCTTGGCGCCTGGACGCTGGTCGGCTGCACGGTGAGCCCCGCTTTCGAGTTCGCCGGCTTCGACCTGGCGCCCGAGGGATGGTCGCCCCGCTCCGGCACCTGACCCGGCAGGCGACCGTCCTTTTACCCCTCGGACAGCGGCGTCGCCTTCGCCGCGCGCGTAGCGCTTTCCTTGCGCAGCGGCCGGCGCACCGGGCAGACCTGCTGCACATAGCCGTCCAGCGTGTTCACCAGGTTCTCGCGGACCAGCCGATAGAACACGAACTGCCCGCGCCGTTCGCTCGCGACCAGCCCCGCCGCCTCGAGGATCGAGAGGTGTTGGGAGATCGACGGCTTGGAAATCTTGAAGCGGGACGCGATGTCGCCCGCGCTCAGCTCGGCATGGCTCAGCAGCGCCAGGATCTGGCGGCGGACGGAGGATGCGAGGGCTTCGAAGACGCGCTGCATGGGCTGCCTGGATCGGGTCGGATGGTATTTAGGCATTGCGCTAACTGCTAACAAGTTATAGTTAGGTAGTTAACGAATTGAATAAGCGCAACGCCAAGCGGAGCCAACGTCATGACCTGCCTTTCCACGGATCGCATGATCGCGTCGGCGACCACCAGCGCCACGGATGGCACCATCCGCTGGTCGCCCGCGCGCTCCATCTTCACCGGCGGCATGACCGCGGCGGCGCTGCTGGCCCCGGCCTTCGCGACCCCCGGCGCGATCATCCTGTTCCTCGCGACCACGGCCGTGACGATCTGCGCGGGCCACTCGGTCGGCATGCACCGCCTGCTCATCCATCGCAGCTTCGCCGCTCCCTTGTGGGTCGAACGGCTGCTCGTCTATCTCGGAACGCTGGTGGGAATGGCGGGCCCGATCGGCATGGTGCGGCTGCACGACACGCGGGACTGGGCCCAGCGCCAGGTCGCCTGCCACGACCTGCACGCCCATCGTGCCGGCCCGCTGCGCGACGCCTGGTGGCAGATGCACTGCCGGCTCGACCTCGCCCACCCGCCGCGCTTCGCACCGGAGTCCCGCCTGAGCGAAGACCGGTTCTATCTCTGGCTCGAGCGCAGCTGGATGGCGCAACAGCTGCCCTGGGCCATCCTGTTCTTCGCGATCGGCGGGATGCCCTGGCTGATCTGGGGCGTGCCCCTGCGGGTCGCGATCAGCTTGAACGGCCATTGGCTGGTGGGCCATGTCACCCATCGGCGGGGCCCGCAGGGCTGGGTTGTGGACGGCGCCGCGGTGCAAGGCCACAACCTGCCGGCCGCCGCGCTCGTCACCTTCGGGGAGGCCTGGCATGGCAATCATCACGCCTGGCCCGGCTCTGCGCGGCTGGGGCTGGAGCCGGGGCAGGCCGATCCTGGCTGGTGGTTCATCCTGGCACTGCGCCGCCTGGGCCTGGCGTGGGACATCAGGCAGCCTGGGGACCTGCCCCGGCGCGAAGGACTTCGCCGCGTGGGTACCCTGCGGCCCACGACCGTATCGGTGCCACGCGCCGGCGCACAGGGAGCACAGCGATGAGTGATTCCCGCGCCTGGGACCAGCGCTACGCCGGTGAGGGCTTCGCCTTCGGCGCGGAACCGAACCTGTATCTTCGCTCCCTCGCGCCACGCCTGCGGCCCGGCCTGCGCGCCCTGGCGCTGGGCGACGGCGAGGGCCGCAATGGTGCATGGCTCGCCGGGCAGGGGCTCGCGACCACCAGCCTCGACTGGTCCCCCGTCGCATCCGCCAAGGCGCGTGTCTTCGCCGCGACGCAGGGCGTGGCGATGGACGTCGTCACGGCCGACCTCACCGCATGGGAATATCCAACGGCGCAGTTCGATCTCGTCGCCTGGATTTTCGTCCACCTTCCCGCCGGCGATCGCGCCCGCGTCGCCGAGGGTGCCGTGCGCAGCCTCGCGCCGGGCGGTTTGCTGGCGCTCGAATGCTTTTCGCCCGCGCAGGAAGGCCGGCGCAGCGGCGGGCCGAAGGAGCCCTCGCTGCTCTTTACCCGCAGCATCGTCGAGACGCTGTTCGCCGGCCTCGAGACCCTGGAACTGCTCGAAGGCGCCGTGCTGCTCGACGAAGGCCCCAAGCACCAGGGCCAGGCCGAAGTCATCCGCGCGCTGTTCCGGAAGCCGTAGCGGCGAGCCAGCCGCCGCCCACCACCAGCACGAGCGCGGCTGCCACGCGCCAGCCCAGCGTGCCCTCGCCGGCCAGCACCAGCAGCAAGGTGGAGCCGACCGGAACGGCGTAGGCCAGCACCCCGAGCAGCCGCGGGTCGCCGCGCTTCATGCCGATATCCCATAGGAAGAAGGCAGCGCCCACGGGCCCGGCGCCGAGAAGCAGGAGCGCCAGCCATTGCGACGGGCCGGGCGCGACGGTGGTCTCGAAGACCAGGTGCGCGATGGCGGCGAGCAAAGCGCTGGCCAGACAGAACCCCGCCACGGCCTCGGTCGGCACCGCGGCCATCCGCCGCGAGGTCACCGAATAGAGCGCCCAGACCAGCGCCGCGCCGATCGCGGCGGCGAAGCCGGGCAGCGCGCCGGCCGTGCCGAAGCCTTCGCCGCCCCCCGCCACCAGTACGCAGCCGGCAAAGCCGCACCCCACCCCGAGCAGGCGTCGCCCGCCAAGCGGCATGCCCAGCAGCGGCGCCGCGAACACCACGATCAGCAAAGGCCAGAGATAGTTGAGCAGGTTCGCCTCGACCGGCGGCGCCCAGGCGAGTGCGGCGAAGAACAGCGCGTGGTAACCGAACAACCCGCCCACGCCATGCGCCCAGGCCAGCGGCGGCTGTGCCAGCGCCGCCGCGCGCCCGCGCCAAACCACCACCGCCAGTCCGAGACCGCCACCGATTGCGAAGCCCAGCGCGGTGACCTGCAGCGGCGGCAGCGGTGCGGTGAGGCGGCTGAGCACCGCCAGGAAAGCCCAAAGAACGAGCGCGCCAACGCCGGACAAGGTCGATCGTTGCGCAGTCATCCAGCCAATCGCGCCGTTGTGCTGCGCGCGTCACAGCATTGCGGCGCTTTCATGCCCGCTGCCGCAACCCAGGGTCTATACACTTGTTTTCGTCGAACAGGATTCGGAGGCCATCATGGATCCCTCTGCCGACTTCGAAACGGTTTTTTTCGCTGATTACCTTGTGCCCGTCGTCCTTATCCTGGCGCTCGTGATGCATTGGCTGCTGCACCAGGTGACCGAGCGCATGTCGCGCTGGCACATCTCGCTGCCCGGCGTGATCACGTCGTTGATCTGGGCGTCGGCGGGCTGGCTGATCGGCGGCATCGGCGGCGCGGTGACCTTCGCGCTCGGCACGGCGGCAAGCCTGGCCTTCGCGGTCATGGACGAGCGCATGCGCCGCGCCCGCGACCTTGCCCATCACCGGAGCGGCATCCGCTTCAGCTGAGGTCAGGACGCCGCGCCCGGCAACGGGCGATAGGGGAGGGGCGCGAACCGCGTGCCCCACCGCTGCACATCCTTCCACACACCCCCGGTCACGTAGGGGTCTTCCGCCCAGGCGGCTTCAGCCTCCGCATCCGAGGCATGCGCCGTGACGGCGATGGAGCCGATCATCCTCGCCTCGTCGGCGTCGAAGATCGCCCCGCCGAGTGCAAGCGTGCCGTCCTTTGCCCAAGCGGTCACCCGGTCGAGGTGCGGCGGTCGTGCGCTGGCGCGCCGCGCGGGCGCCTCGCCATCCTGCGCGTCGTAGGCGAGCGTGATGGTGTGGGTGCGTGAACTCGCCGCCGGCCCGGACGGCAAGGGCCGATAGGGGAGCGGGGCGATGCGGAAGGGCATCGTCTCGATGCGGTCCCACACACCCTCCGCCGCAAAGGGCTCCGCCGCAAGGTAGGCATCAAGGCCCGCCCTGTCGGGCACCTCAAGGATCATCAGCGACCCTACCGGCTGGAACGCCGCGTCGAACAGCGGCACGCCGAGCGCGAGCCGCCCATCCTCCGCCCACGCCGTGATGACCGCGAGGTGGCGCGACCGCGCCTGCATCCGCCGCGCCGGGTCAGGCCCGTCGAACGCCAAGACCGCATAGCCCATCCGAATTGCTCCCCCCGACCAGGTCGATCAGTACATGTGCTGGCCGCCATTGATCGACAGGGTCGAGCCGGTGACGAAATCCGCCTCGTCGGCGGTGAGGAACACGACGCCGCGCGCGATGTCCTCGGCGGTGCCGAGCCGGCCGCGCGGGATGCGCGCGATGATCTTCTCCAGCACGTCGGCCGGCACGGCGCGCACCATCTCGGTGTCCACGTAGCCCGGCGCGATGGCGTTGACGGTGATCTGGTTGCGCGCGCCTTCCTGGGCGAGCGCCTTGGTGAAGCCGTGAATGCCCGACTTGGCGGCGGCGTAGTTCACCTGGCCGAGCTGCCCGGCCTGGCCGTTGACCGACCCGATATTGACGATGCGGCCGAACTTGCGCGCCGCCATGCCGTCCCACACCGCCTTGCACAGGTTGTAGCAACTGCCGAGGTTGGTATCGATCACCTCGTCCCACATCTGCCGGGTTAGCTTGCGCATCATCCCGTCGCGCGTGATGCCGGCGTTGTTCACCAGGATCTCGATCGGGCCATGGGCTTCCTCGATCGCCTTGACCGCGGCTTGCGTGGCATCGAAGTCGGACACGTCGAACTTGACGCAGGGAATGCCGGTGCGATCGGTGAAGGCGGCCGCGGCCGCGTCATTGCCGGCATAGGATGCGACGACCTTGCGCCCCGCTGCCTGCAAGCCTTCGCTGATCGCCGCGCCGATGCCGCGCTGACCGCCCGTCACGAGTGCCACACGAGCCATGTCCAGCCTCCCTGTTCTGAATCTTATACCGTTACCCTAGACCCGTTCGCGGGCCGGCCCGCAAGCGGTAACCATCATGGTGCGGCGCGATATCGCGCTTCGTGAGCCTGCGGCAAGCGCGCATCACAATTGCTGCTGGTCTCTGCGAGACCACTTCCTGTCGTCGCGCGGGTATGCTTCTGTTAACGAAATGGTCGACGCGTTGCTGACAAGGATCCTGTTCCAATGGCCGAAGCCGTGATCCTGACCGTGCCGGAGAGCTCGAGCGCCGATCGGGAGGCGCTCCGCATGATGCTGGAATATGTCGAGGTCGAGTGCCGCCGCATCGGCGCCCTCGCCGCCGCCCGGCATGCGGCGCAGGCGGCCGCCTCCATCACCGAGGCCGGCATCGCGCCGGCGCCGATGACGCTCAACCCGCTGCACTGAGCTCAGGCGCGGCGCAGCAGGAACAGCGCCTGCTGGCCGAACAGGTTGGCCAGCCGCACGCTGCGCCGCCATGGCCCCTTGAGGCCCTTCTCATCCACTGCGAGCCACTGCTCGACCTGGTAGCCATCCATGCGGCACAGCGCGAAGAAATCCGCGATGGTGCAGGGATGGATGTTGGGGGTCTCGTACCAGGGGCGTGACCAAGTCTCGCTGTCGGGCATGCGGCCGGTCACCAGCAGGCGCCAGCGCATCTGCCAATGACCGAAATTGGGGAAGCTCACGATGGCGCGGCGGCCGATGCGCAGCATCTGCTGCAGCACCGCGCGCGGCCGCTCCACCGCCTGCAGCGTGCGCGAGAGGATGACGTAGTCGAAGGCGCCGTCGGGGTAGTGCTGCAGGTCGTGGTCGGCATCGCCATGGATGACCGCGAGGCCTGCGGCGACGGCGCGCGTCGCCTCGGCCATGTCGATCTCGATCCCCCGCGCATCGGCCCGCTTCTCACGCGCAAGCAGCGCGATCAGCGCGCCGTCGCCGCAGCCGATGTCGAGCACGCGGGCATCAGGTTGCACCATCTCCGCGATCAGGCGGAGATCGAGGCGCATGTTCTTGGCAACGTAGCGAATGTCGTCAGGCATGGGCGGAGACTAGCCTGGGGAAGGGAATTTCCCCAGGCCTCGGAGGAACCAGACCTCAAGGCACCGGAGGCCACCCTATCTGGCCGCGCCCGGCACCTGAAGGCCGTCTAATTGCTCTGCCGGCGGAGGAAGGTCGGGATCTCGATGCCCATCTCGTCCTGCGGTGCGTGCTCCGCCTGGCGCGGCGGCTCCGGCGGCTGCACCGCGCGCGGTGCTTCGGGCGGCAAGGTGCGCACCAGCATGTCGCCACCCTGCAGGGTCACGCGCTTGAACAAGGCGCGGAACCCGCCACGCGCGGGCTCGGGCTGGGATTGCGGCTGCGGCCGGGCGGCCGGCATCGCCTCGAGCTCCGCACGTGGCGCGACGGGGGCGAGGAACACAGGGTGCTCGCCCGGGGCGGTCTCGATCTGCGGCGCGGTGATGCGCGGCGGGCTCTGGTCCGCGGCGCGGCGCATGAAGCTCGGCATCTGCGCGCCGGCCGCCGGCTGCGGGCCTGCCGGCTGCGCGCCGTAGGTGCCGGTCGCCTGCACGATTAGCGGCTCGACCTCCTGCACCATCGGCGCCATGGCCGGCGGCGTCGCGGCGACGCCGCCGACGGCGACCAGCGTGGGGCGCACATTGGTCTCGGGCTTGCCCTGCACGGCGGTGGCCACGTCGATCCCGGTCGCGACGACCGAGACGCGGATGCGCCCGTTCAGATCCTCCTCGACCGAGGAGCCGAAGATGATGTTGGCTTCCTCGTCCACTTCCTCGCGGATGCGGTGCGTCGCCTGGTCCACCTCGAACAGCGTCATGTCGTGGCCGCCGGTGATGTTGATCAGCACGCCGCGGGCGCCGCGCAGCGAGGTGTCCTCCAGCAATGGATTGCTGATCGCGCTCTCCGCGGCCTTGCGGGCGCGGTCGTCGCCCTCGGCCTCGCCGGTGCCCATCATCGCCTTGCCCATCTCGGCCATCACCGTGCGAATATCGGCGAAGTCGAGGTTCACGAGGCCGGGCTTCATCATCAGGTCGGTCACGCCGCGCACGCCCATGTAGAGCACGTTGTCGGCCATCTTGAAGGCCTCGGCGAAGGTGGTGCGTTCATTGGCCATCCTGAACAGGTTCTGGTTCGGGATGACGATCAGCGTATCGACCACCTCCTGCAGCAGCTCGAGGCCCTGCTCGGCGCCGCGGCGGCGCTTGGGGCCCTCGAAATCGAAGGGCTTCGTCACCACGCCCACCGTGAGCACGTTGCGCTCGCGCGCCATGCGCGCGATGACCGGCGCGGCACCCGTCCCCGTCCCGCCGCCCATGCCGGCGGTGATGAAGACCATGTGCGCGCCGTCGAGATGTTTGGCGATTTCCTCGCTGGCTTCCTCGGCCGCCGCGCGCCCGATATCGGGCTTCGCACCGGCGCCCAGGCCCTGCGTCAGATGATGGCCGAGCTGCACGCGGCGCTCGCTCTTCGAATGCACCAGCGACTGCGCGTCGGTGTTGGCGACGAGGAATTCCACCCCGTCGAGCCCCATCGAGATCATGTTGTTGACGGCGTTGCAGCCGCCGCCGCCCACGCCGATGACGGTGATGCGCGGAGAGAAATCCGTATGGTGGACGGATTTCGGCACGGTGAATTCGAGGGTCATTCGATAACTCTCCTTCCTCAGTAATGCGGGAAGCCGAAGGCGCTGCGCATCACACGCGGTCCTTCAGCCAATGGACGAGACGCTTGAGTGGCCCGCGTCGGGGATCGGGGCCGGGGGCGATGTCGAGCACGGGGCGACCGACGCCGGCGCCCCAGGCGAGCAGGCCGGTGGCGGTCGCGAAATCGGCGACCATCAAACTCTCCGGCAGGCCGCGCACGGGGTGCGGCCGGCCGAGGCGGACCTGGCGATTGAGGATGCGCGCGGCGAGCTCATGCACGCCGATCAGCCGGCTCGCGCCGCCGGTCAGCACCACGCGCGTGCCAGCCTCCCGGCCGAGGCCCGCAGCATCGAGCTTCTCGCGCAGCAGCTCGAAGGTCTCCTCGATGCGCGGGCGGATGATGCCGGTGATCATGGAGCGCGGGATGCGGGCGATGTGCTGGTCTTCCTCGCCCAGCATCGGCACCGCGAGGAAATCACGGTCGTCGCCAGGCCCGCCGTGGACGCCGCCATGCATGGTCTTCAACCGCTCCGCATGTGCGACGGGGGTGGAGAGGATGCCGGCGAGATCGTTGGTCACGTGCTGCCCGCCGACCGCGATCTGCGCGGTATGCAGCAGCAGCCCCTCCGAGAAGACCGCGAGCGAGGTGGTGCCGCCGCCCATGTCGATCACCGTGCAGCCCAGGTGCTTCTCATCCTCGACGAGTGTCGCGAGGCCCGAGGCGAAGGGGGCGGAGACCAGCTCCTCCACGTCGAGGTCGCAGCGCTGCAGGGTCGCACCCAGGTTGCGCAGGGATGCCTGGCTGGCTTCGACCATGTGGAGGCGCGCGCTCAGCGTGTCGCAGATCATCCCGCGCGGATCTTCCGCGCCGGGCGTCGCATCGACGGTGAAGGCGAGCGGGATGGCGTGCACCGTCTCCCGCCCCTCGCGCTCCGCCTCGCCGGAGCGGCGACGGCCCTCGGCGAGGATGGCGCGCAGGTCGGTTTCGGTGACCGCACGCCCGCCGATCGGCCACTGGATCGGCAGCAGCCGCGATTCCGGTTGGCCGCAGGAGAGGTTGAGGATGGCACCCGCGAGTTGGGTGTCCGCCATCTCCTCCGCCTGGCCGACCGCGGCGCGGATCGCGCGCTCCGCCTCGTCGAGGTCGACGATGGACCCGCCCTTCACGCCGCGCCCGCGCTGCCAGCCGAAGCCGAGCGCGCGTGGTTCGCCGTCGCTCTCGATGCGGGCGATGATGCAGACCACCTTGGTCGAGCCGATGTCGATGATGCCGAAGGGGCCGCTGCGCGCATTGCGGCGGCGGCGCGCATCGCGCCCCACGCCCGGGGGCACCCGTGCGATCTCGTTCATGCGCCCCTCCGCGCGCCGGTCGGGCGCGGCGCTTCGGGTGCGGCGGGCGCGCTGACCTGGCGCAGCACCAGCCGGTCCGGCAGGCGCATGTCGATGGCCACCAGCGGGCGGTCCATCAGCTGCTGTTCGCGCTGCAGCGCGGCGAGGCGCGTGATGGCGGCCGCCTCCGCCCCTTCGGGCAGCATGACGTCGGCGCCGTTGTGCAGCTTGAGGTTCCATCGCCGCTCGCCGATGCGGACCAGCGCCTGCACGCGGCTTGCGATGTCCGGCTCGCCGCGCAGCGTGTCGTAGAGCCCGGCGGCGGCGAGGTTCGCACCCGGCCCGACGATCAGCGGCAATGGTCCGAACTGGTCGAGCCGGTCCTGCGCGATCACCCGCCCGCCGCGATCGATCACCACGAAGCGGCCTTCGCGCTGCCAGATGGCGAAGGGGCTGCGCTCCTCGATGCGGATGATCAGCGTCTCGGGCAGGCGGCGCTCGATATGCGCGCGCTGCACCCAGGCGATGGTCTCGAGCCGCACGCGCGCCGCCTCGAGCGAGAAGCCCAGCAGCGGGTCGCCGCGGGAGACGCCCAGGGCGGCGCCGATCATGTCGAGCGGCGTGTTCTGCCGGCCCACGATCTCCACGCGCTGGATGCTCATCCCGAAGCCGCGGCCGAGGTCGGAGACATCCTCGATCAGCGCCTGCGCACGCCCGGCCGGGTCCGCGGCCCAGATCGCCGCACCGGCGAAACCGAGTGCCGTGACGGCTACGATCCCGAGGGCGGCCGGCCGCAGCATGCCCCGCCGCCGGCGCAGCCACAGCTTCAGGCGCGACGGACGATCGATGGGCTTGGCGCGTCGCGTGGGTGCGCGGCGGGATTGCGCTGCGGGCCCGGCCAGGCGCGGAGGGGCTTCAACACCCATGGCGCGCCTCCCCGACCATCCAGGCGCAGAGCGCGGGGAAGTTCATGCCGCAATGCGCGGCCTGCTCGGGCAGCAGCGAGGTCGGCGTGAGGCCGGGCTGAGTGTTGACCTCCAGCAGCACCAGCTCGCCGGGTTCGCCCCGCGTGTCGTCGTAGCGGAAATCGGCGCGCGTGGCGCCGCGGCAGCCCAGCGCGCGATGCGCGGCGAGGGCCACATCCATCGCGCGGTCGCGGACCGCGGGGTGGATCCGCGCGGGGATGATGTGGCGGCTGCCGCCAGCAGCGTATTTGCTGTCGTAGTCGTAGAACTCCCCGGCATCGGCGAGGATGTCGGTGACCTCCAGCGCGCGGTCGCCTAGCACGCCCACGGTCAGCTCGCGGCCGGGGATGAAACGCTCGGCCAAAATGTCGTCGCCGAAGCGCCAGCCGCGCGCGATCTCGGCACGGCGATTGTCGCCGGCGCGGATGATGTGGACGCCGACGGAGCTGCCTTCCTGCGCCGGCTTGACCACATAGGGGAGCGGCAGGGGGTCTTCGGCTTCAAGTGCGGCGCGCGTCACGACGCGCCCTTCCGCGATTGGCAGCCCATGCACCGCGAAAACCGCGCGCGCTGCGACCTTGTCCATCGCGAGTGCGGAGGCGAGCACGCCCGAATGTGTATAGCGAATGCTCATCCAATCGAGCACGCCCTGGATGCAGCCATCCTCCCCGAAGCGGCCATGCAGCGCGTTGAACACCACATCCGGCGCGGGGGTCAGCGCCGCGACCAGCGCGCCGAGATCGGCACCTGCATCGATGGTGGTGACGGTGAAGCCGGCCTCGCGCAGCGCGGCAACGACCTGCGCGCCGGAGGCGAGGCTGACCGCGCGCTCGTTCGAAATGCCGCCCATGAGGACCGCGACGCGCGTCATGGCGCGGGCTCCCCGATGCGTTTGATCTCCCACTCCAGCGTCACGCCGGCATGCGCCAGCACGCGCGCGCGCACGTCCTCGCCCAGCGCTTCGAGATCGGCAGCACTTGCGCCACCGAGATTGAGCAGGAAGTTGCAATGCTTCGCGCTGACCTGCGCGGCGCCGAGGGTGAGCCCGCGCGCGCCGGCGGCGTCGATCAGCGCCCAGGCTTTTTCCCCGGGCGGATTCTTGAAGGTGGAACCACCCGTACGCGCACGGACCGGCTGCGCGGCCTCACGCTCGGCGCGGATGGCGGCGAGGCGCGCGGTGACAGCGGCGCGGTCGCCGGGGATGGCGTGGAAGCGCGCGCGGGTGACGACACCGCGCGCGGGCAGCGTCGCGTGCCGATAGGCGAAGGCTAGCGCATCAGCGCTTAGGCGCACGAGGCCATCCGGCGTTGCGACCTCCGCCCAATCCAGAACATCGCGGATTTCGCCGCCGTAGGCGCCCGCGTTCATCGCGACCGCGCCACCGACCGTGCCGGGAACTCCCACCAGAAATTCCAGCCCCGCAAGGCCGCTCGCTGCCGCGGTTTCCGCCAGCGTCACGTCCAGCGCCGCCGCACCCGCGACGATCCCATCCGCCTCGACGTCGATTGCCGAAAAGCCGCGTGCGAGGCGCAGCGCCACGCCGCGGATGCCGCCATCGCGGATGAGCAGGTTCGACGCCGCGCCCAGCACGGTCAGCGGCATCGCGCCGGGCATGTCGCGCAGCAGCACCAGCAGGTCATCCACATCCGCAGGCCGCACCAGAACATCGGCCGGGCCGCCCACGCGGAACCAGGTGAAGGGGGCGAGCGCCACGTCGTGCTGCACCCGCCCGCGCAGCGGCGGCAACGTGGCGGCGAGGGGCGCGCGCGGCATCACGCCCCACCACCCGGACGGGCAGGCTTGCGCGTCTGCAGCGCGGTCAACTGGGCCGGCAACGCATGCGCCCAGTTGGTGATCGTGCCGGCACCCAGGCACACCACGTAGTCGCCGGCCTTGGCGATGGCGTTGACCATTTCCGCCAGGCTCTCCGGCCCCGGCAGCGGCACCACGGAGCGGTGCCCGTGCGAACGCAGACCCTCGACCAGCCCGTCCTTGTCGATGCCCTCGATGGGCGCTTCGCCGGCGGCGTAGACGTCGGCCACGATCACCGTGCCCGCGTCATTCATGCACTGGCAGAATTCCTCGAACAGCGTCGCGAGGCGGCTGTAACGGTGCGGCTGCACCACCGCGATCACGTCGCGCGCGCCGGCCTGCCGCGCCGCCTTCAGCACCGCCGCGATCTCCACCGGATGGTGCCCGTAATCGTCTATGACGGTGATGCCCCCCGATTCACCGGTGCGCGTGAAGCGCCGCTTCACGCCCTTGAAGCCCGCGAGTGCCGAGCGGATCACATCCTCATGCACGTCCATCTCGACGCCGATCGCGATGGCGGCCAGCGCATTGGCCACGTTGTGCGCGCCGAGCATCGGCAGCCGGAAGGGCTTGAGCATGCGCGAGCGCCGCGTCGCGCGATCGCTCACCACCACTTCGAAGGTGGCCCCCATGCGGTCGGAGATCATGCGCTCCGCCCGCACATCGGCCTGGGGCGAGAAGCCGTAGGTGATGAGGCGCCGGTCGGCCAGGCGCGGGATCATCGCCTGCACCTCCGGGTGGTCCATGCACAGCACCGCGAAGCCGTAGAAGGGGATGTTCGAGACGAACTGGTAGAAGCCCTCCTTCATCGCCTCGCCGGTGCCCCAATGGTCCAGGTGCTCGGGGTCCATGTTGGTGACGACTGCGACCACGGCGGGCAGTTTGAGGAAGCTGCCGTCGCTCTCATCGGCCTCCACCACCATCCAGTCGCCTGCGCCCAGGCGCGTGTTCGTGCCATAGGCATTGATGATGCCGCCATTGATCACGGTCGGGTCGATCTTGGCCGCTTCCAGCACCGTCGCGACCAGGCTGGTCGTGGTCGTCTTGCCATGGGTGCCGCCGATCGCGATCGACCATTTCAGCCGCATCAGCTCGGCGAGCATCTCGGCGCGGCGCACCACCGGAATGAATTTTTGCCGCGCCGCGACGACCTCGGGATTGTCGCGCTTCACCGCGGTGGAGGTGACCACCACCTGCGCCTCGCCGAGATTGGCCGCCGCATGGCCCACGGTGACGGCGATCCCGGCAGCGCGCAGGCGCTGCACATTGGCACCCTCGGCGATGTCGCTGCCTTGCACGCGGTAGCCGAGATTGTGCAGCACCTCCGCGATGCCGGACATGCCGATGCCGCCGATGCCGACGAAATGGATGGCCCCGATGTCGAGCGGCAGCGCGCGCATCAGCTTGCCTCCGCTCTCGCGGCGATCAACGCCTGCACCCGGTCCGCCAGCACGCTCGCCGCATCGGGGCGCGCCAGCGGCTGCGCGGCACCCGCCATGCGCGCGAGGCGCCCGGCATCGGCCAGCAGCTCGCTCAGCAGTTCGGCCAGCGCCTCGGCCGTGAAGCGGGGCTGCGGCATGACCACGGCGGCACCGGCGTGCTCCAGCGCGCGCGCATTCGCACTCTGGTGGTCGTCGATCGCGTGCGGCAGCGGCACCAGGATGGCCGGCCGCCCCGCGCAGGCGAGCTCCGCGATGGTCGATGCGCCGGCGCGCGCGACGACCAGATGCGCCATCGACAGCCGGTTCGCGATGTCGGGGAAGAAGGCCGAGACCTCGGCGGGGATGCCGAGCGCCGAATAGGCATCCCGCGTGCGGGAGAAATCCTCGGCGCGGGCCTGCTGCGTGACGACCAGGCGCGCGCGCAACGCCTCGGGCAGCAGTGCAACCGCCTCGGGCACCACATCGGCAAAAACCCGCGCACCGAGGCTGCCGCCGGTGACCAGCAGCCGCAGCGCGCCATCGGGCAGAGAATAGCCAGCCCCCGACAGCGCCGCGAGCGCGGGGCGCACCGGGTTGCCCACGACCTCGGCGCGCGTGCCCTCGGGCACCGAGCGCGTGCCGGCGAAGGAGAGCGCGATCAGATCGGCGCGCGTCGCGAGCGCCCGGTTGGCACGGCCGAGTACGGCATTCTGCTCATGCAGGATCATCGCCGGCCTGCGCGCCGACGGCATCAGCGACGCTGCCATCAGCGGCGGGACGGAGGGATAGCCGCCGAAGCCCACCACCGCGCTCGCATCCAGGCGCTTGAACAGCCGCCGCGCGGCGAAGGTGCCGGCGACAAGTGCGGCGGCACCGCGAACGGCCGACACCAAGCCGCGCCCCGAAAGCCCCGCGCCGGCCAGGGCGAAGCGCTCCGCATTGGCGAAGGCCGGGCTGTCGAAGGCGGCACTGCGCGCATCGGTCATCAGCGCGATCCGCTCACCGCGCGCGATCAGCGCCACCGCGAGCGCCTCGGCGGGGAACAGATGCCCGCCGGTGCCCCCGGCGGCGATGACGATCGGACGTGCCACGGGGCCCCTCACGCCTCCGCCCCGGAACTGCGCGTCACGCGGCGGCGGGTGAGTGCGAGCAGCATTCCCATCCCCAGCGCGATCGCGATCACCGAGGACCCGCCATAGCTCACGAAGGGCAGCGTCATGCCCTTGGTCGGGATCAGGTGCAGGGTGGAGGCCATGTTGATGAAGGCCTGCAGGCCGAACTGCGTGAGCAGCCCCGCGGCCGCGAGCACCACGAACAGGTCGCTCTCGCTCAGCAGCTTCAGCAAGCCGCGCACCACCACGAACAGGAACAGCCCCAAGATGACCAGGCACACCACCATGCCGAATTCCTCGCCGGCGACGGCGAAGACGAAATCGGCATGCGCGTCGGGCAGCACGTTCTTCAGCCTTCCCTCGCCGGGGCCGCGGCCGAGCAGCCCGCCATTGCCGAAGGCCTCGAGCGCGGTGCAGATCTGGTAGTTCTCGCGGTCATTGCAGACCGGGCTGAGGAAGGCCGCCACGCGGTCGCGCACATGCTGGCGGGTGAGGTAGACGACCGCGCCCAGCCCGACCGCGAGCGCCCCCGCTCCACCGACGACGAACAGGTTGATCCCGGCGACGAAAATCTGTGCGAACAGCACCACGGTCACGACGAACAGCATGCCGATATCCGGCTGCTGCTTCAGGATCAGCCCGACGATCGCGAACAGGCACAGCGTGATGATCATTCCCGGCAGCTTGCTGCCCGGCGCGCGGCCTTCCGCGATCAGCCAGGCCGCCACCACCGCGAAGCACGGCTTGAGGAATTCCGAAGGCTGCAGCGACAGGAAGGGGATCGGCAGCCAGCGGCGCGCACCTTTGATCTCGACGCCGATCACGAGCGTCGCCGCCGTGGCCACCAGCGCGCCGGCGAAGCCGAGCAGCGCGAGCCTTCGGATGTTCTTGGGCGAGAGCAGCGAGACAACCACCATGACCGTGGCCGCGAGTGCCAGGTAGGCCACCTGCTTGATGAAGAAGCTGTGGCGCGAGGAGGTGCCGATGCGCTCGGCCACCGCCGGCGACGCCGCGAGCATCATCACATAGCCGATCGCGATCAGCGCCATCAGCGCCGAGAGCGTCCAGCGATCTACGGTCCACCACCAGCGGCCGAGGGTCGAATCATCGCTGCGCGAGAAGGCGGCCATCAGCGCGCCCCCCCGGCGAGTGCGAGGACCTGGGCGCGGAACGCATCGCCGCGCGCGTCGAAGCCCGGGAACTGGTCCCAGCTGGCGCAGGCCGGCGAGAGCAGCACCACCGGCGCGGCAGCCTCGGCATGGGCGGCGGCAATGGCGCTGGCGAGGTCGCCGACCACCGCGTGCGGCACGCCGTGGCGCGCCAGCGTCGCGGCGAGGAGCGGCGCGTCGCGCCCGATCAGATAGGCCTTCGCGACGCGGCCAAGCCACGGCGCGAGGCTCTCGATGCCGCCATCCTTCGCGATGCCCCCCACGATCCAGGCGACGCGGTCATAACTGGCCAGGGCGCGCGCGGCGCTGTCGGCATTCGTGGCCTTGCTGTCGTTGATCCAGGCGACGCCGCCGAACTCGGCCACGCGCTCGAGCCGGTGAGGCAGGCCGGGGTAGCTGAGCACCCCCGCCGCGATGGCCGCGCGCGGCACGTCGAGTGCCAGGCAGGCGGCGGCGGCGGCGGCGGCGTTCTGCGCATTGTGCGCGCCGGGCAAGGCGCGCGCCTCGCGCAGGTCGCAGAACGCGCCCTCCTCATCGCGCAGCACGCCATCGTCGCACCAGACGCCGCCTGGCTGGCGCGTGGTCGCCGAAATTCGGCGCACGAAACCCGCCCGGCCCTGCGCCATCGCGGCGCTGGCCTCGTCATCCATCCCGACCACCGCGGTGTCGCCGGCGACCTGGCGCGCGAAGATATTCGCCTTCGCAGCGACATAGCCGGCCATGCTCCCATGGCGGTCGAGATGATCGGGGGAAAGGTTCAGCATTACCCCTGTGTTGAAGCGCATCCGCGCGAGTCGCTCCAACATGTAGGACGACATTTCGAGGGTATAGATGCCCTCGTGCCACAACATGTTGAGTCCGAGCGCCGGCGGCCCGAGATTGCCGCCAACCTCGGACACCCGGCCCGCGGTGGTCAGGATGTGGTGGATCAGCGCCGTCACGGTGCTCTTCCCATTGGTGCCGGTGACGCCCACGAAGCGCGCCTCGGAGCCGCTGGCCCGGACCGCGCGGAACAGGAATTCCACGTCGCAGAGGATGGGAACGCCAGCGGCTCGCGCGGCCTGCGCGGCCGCATGCGGCACGGGGTGTGTGTGCGGAATGCCGGGCGAGAGCAGCAGCGCATCCGCGTCCAGCCCCTCGGCCGGATCGCGCAGCGTGAGGCCCTCGGCGGCCGCGCGATCGCGTGCATCCGCGCAGTCATCCCAGGCGGTCACATCCGCGCCCCAGTCGCGCAGGCGCCTGGCCGCGTCGAAGCCGGCCTTGCCCAGACCCATCACCGCGACCCGCTGTCCCACGAACGGCGTCACCGGATCTTCAACGTGGACAAGCCGACCAGCGCCAGGATCATCGCGATGATCCAGAAGCGGATCACGATGGTGGGTTCGGCCCAGCCCTTCTTCTCGAAATGATGGTGCAGCGGCGCCATCAGGAACACCCGCTTGCCGGTGCGCTTGTACCAGAACACCTGGACGATGACGGACACCGTCTCCACCACGAACAACCCGCCCACGATGGCCAGCACGATCTCATGCTTGGTCGCGACCGCGAGCGCGCCCAGCGCGCCGCCCAGCGCGAGCGAACCGGTATCGCCCATGAACACCGCGGCCGGCGGCGCGTTGAACCACAGGAAGCCGAGGCTCGCCCCGATCATTGCCGAGGCGAAGACGGCGAGCTCCCCGGTGCCAGGCACCGCGTGCAGCTGCAGGTAGTCCGCGAAGATGCGGTTGCCGACCAGGTAGGCGATCAGCGCGAAGACCGCCGCCGCGATCATCGCCGGCACGATGGCCAGGCCGTCCAGCCCGTCGGTGAGGTTCACGGCGTTGGAGGCGCCCATCATCACAAGCGTCGCCAGCAGCGGGAACAGGATCCCCAGCGGGATCAGCACTTCCTTGAACACCGGCATGGCCAGCTTGTCCGACAGCGGACCGGGCATCAGGTAGCTGAGCCAGATCGCGGCGACCAGGCCGAGCCCCGCCTGCGCGATCAGCTTCATGCGGCCCGAGACGCCCTTGGTGTTGCGCTTGGTGACCTTGAGGAAGTCGTCGGCGAAGCCCAGCGCGCCATAGCCCAGCGTGACCATCATCACGCACCAGACGAAGCCGTTGCGCAGGTCCGCCCACAGCAGGGTCGATCCCGCGAGTGCGAGCAGGATCAGCACCCCGCCCATGGTGGGCGTGCCCTTCTTGGTGATGAGGTGGCTCGCCGGCCCATCCTCACGGATCGGCTGGCCGCCGCGCTGGCGCGCGCGCAGCCAACGAATGATCGAGGGCCCGAAGAACAGCGCGATGATCAGCGCGGTGAGGCAGGCGGCACCCGCGCGGAAGGTCGTGTAGCGGATCAGGTTGAACAGCGGGAACCCTTCGGCGAAGGGCGCAAGCAGATTGAAGATCATCGGGGCGAACTTTCGGTCAGTGTCCGCACCACGGTTTTCATGCCGGTGGCGAGGCTGCCCTTGACGAGGACGCCATCCCCGTCGCGCAGCGCGGCCGCCACCAGGGGCGCCAATGCGGCGGAGGTCTCCGCCCAGGCGCCGATCGATCCAGCGGGCAATGCGGCGAGGGTGTGGCGCATCAGGGGCCCGCAGGCAAACACCAGGTCGGCGGCGGCAGCGACATGCGGCGCAAGGGCCGTGTGCTCCGCCTCGGCGAAATCGCCGAGCTCGCCCATCTGGCCGAGCACTGCGACGCGCCGCTTCGCCGGCAGCAGCTTCAGCAGCGCCAGCGCCGCGCGCATCGAGGGCGGCTGGCCGTTATAGGCCTCGTCCAGCAGCAGCGCGGAGCCGCCATCCGGCGTCGCGACGGTCCGGCGATCGCCACGCCCCGGCATCGCGCGAAAGTCGGCAAGCGCCGCGCTCCCCGCCGCGATGTCGGCACCGAGCGCGGCAGCGGCGGCCAGGGCGGCGATGGCGTTGCGGGCCATGTGCGCACCCGGCGTGCCGAGGCGGAAAGCCAGGCGCGTGCCCAGGATGTCGGCCTCGATGTCGCCGCCCTCGGCATCGGCGGCGACGCGCAGCGCCTGCGCCTCGCCGCCCTCGCCGAACAGGATCACGCGCGCCGCGCCGGCGGCCTCGACCAGGATGTCGAGATGCGGCGCGTCACCGGGCAACACCGCGATCCCGCCGGCATCGAGGCCGGAGAAGATCGCGCCCTTCTCGCGCGCAATGGCCTGGAGGCTGCCGAGATGGCCGATATGCGCGGCGGCGACCGAGGTGATCAGCGCCACGTCCGGGCGCGCCATGCGCGCGAGGGGGGCGATCTCGCCGGCGTGGTTCATGCCGATCTCTATGACCGCGTATTCCGCGTCGCGCGGCGTGCGCGCGAGGGTCAGCGGGACGCCCCACTGGTTGTTGTAGGAAGCCTCGGCGGCATGGGTGACGCCGCTGGCCGCGAGGATGGCGCGCAGCATCTCCTTCGTCGTCGTCTTGCCGACGCTGCCGGTCACCGCCACGACGCGCGCCGCACTCCGCGCCCGCCCGGCGCCGCCGAGGGCGGCGAGGCCGGCGAGGGTATCCGTCACGCGCAGCAGCGGCGCCGCCACGCCCGGGTCGCGATGGACCATCGCGGCCCCGGCGCCGGCCGCCATTGCGGGGCCGACGAAATCATGCCCGTCGCGCTCGGCTACAAGCGCGATGAAGAGGTCGCCCTTCGCGACCGCGCGGCTGTCGATGGCGACGCCGGTGACGTCGGCGGCGTGCATCATGGACCCACCGGTCGCCGCTTCCATCTCGACCGAGGTCCAGAGCGGCGTCATGGCGCCACTCCCGCGAGGCGCTTGACCACCGCGGCATCATCGAAGGGCAGGGTCACACCCGCGATGGTCTGCCCGCTCTCATGCCCCTTGCCGGCGACGGCCAGGATATCGCCGGCGCGCAGCGCCGCCATCGCCACCGCGATCGCCTCGGCGCGGTCGCCGATCTCGATGCCGTCGGGGCAGGCGGCGCGGATGGCGGCGCGGATCAGCGCCGGGTCCTCGCCGCGCGGATTGTCGTCGGTGATCCAGCAACGGTCGGCGAGGCGCGCGCAGGCCGCCCCCATCAGCGGCCGCTTGCCGGGGTCGCGGTCGCCCCCGGCGCCGAACACCACGTGCAGCTGCCCCGTGACATGCGGGCGGAGTGCCATGAGCAGGCGCTCCAGCGCGTCGGGCGTATGCGCGTAGTCCACATAGACCGCCGCGCCATTCGGCAGCCGTGCGGCAAACTCCATCCGGCCGCGAACGCCGACCAGCCTGGGTGCCAGGGACAGCGCCTCGGGCAGGCCGGTCGCGATGGCGAGGGCCACGGCCATCAACACGTTCTCCGCCTGGAACCGGCCGGGCAGGGCAAGTTCCAGTGTCTGCGGCACGCCGCCGGCCTCGATCTCCAGCACCTGGCCGGTGGTCTGCGGGTGCAGCGCCAGCAGGCGGATCTCGCGGCCCGCCTCGCCGACCTCGATGCGGCGTAGCCCCCGGCGGGCCGCGATGGCGCGCAGCCAGTCGAGCGTGGCGCCGTCCATGTCGGCGTTGAACACGGCCGGGGCACCGGCGGGCAGCAGCGTGTCGAACAGGCGCAGCTTGGCGGCGCGATAACCATCCATCCCGCCGTGGAAATCGAGGTGATCGCGCGTGAGATTCGAGAACCCCGCCGCCGCCAGCCGCACGCCATCCAGGCGCCGCTGCTCCAGCCCATGCGACGAGGCCTCGATCGCGGCGCGCGCCACGCCCGCGGCAGCCAGCGCAGCGAGCCGTTCATGCAGCGTCACCGGGTCGGGCGTGGTCAGCGTCGGACCAGGCGGAAACCCCTCGGCCACGATGCCGAGCGTGCCGATCGACGCGGCGCGCTGCCCGGCGAGCGTCCAGAGCTGGCGCAGGAAATCCACCGTGCTGGTCTTGCCGTTGGTGCCGGTCACGGCGATCAGCGTGGCGGGCTGCGCGGCATGGAAGGCGGCCGCCATCAGTGCGAGGGCACGGCGGGGATCATCGGCGCGCAGCAGCGGCACCGGCGCGATGCCCGCCGGCCAGGGCGTGCCCGAGGGTGCGAGCACGGCGGCCGCACCGCGCGCCACGGCCTCGGCGATGTAGCTCGCGCCATCGGCGCGGGTGCCGGGCAGCGCGGCGAACAGCGTGCCGGTCTCGACCGCGCGGCTGTCGGCGGTGATGGCGGTGACCTCGGCCAACCCGGCCGCCTCCCCCGGCAGTCCCGCGGCGCGCGTCAGGTCAACGAGCCGCAAGATCGGCCTCCCGCGCCACCGCCTGGCGCAGCGGTCCGGCGGGGGCCGTGGCGGCGGGGCGCGTCGCGGGCAGGGTCGTCTCGCGGCTCGCCGCAG
>NZ_JAAEDH010000001.1 GCF_018128965.1 Plastoroseomonas arctica | reverse complement strand
GTTCGGCCGGGCTCGGCACCGGCGCCGCGATCGCCGGCGCGCCGGGCTCGGGGGCGGCGCGCGGCGCCGCCTCGTCGAAGACCAGTTCTACCGAGGGCAGCGATTCCGTCGGCGCCTCGGGCGTGCTCGGCGGGGCGCGGTAGAGCAGGAACGCCGCCAGCAACAGGTGCAGCAGCACGGAGATCAGCGCAGCGCGCTGGAGCCAGCGGCGCTGGTCCAGGGCGCCGCGCCGGGAGACTCCGGGCAGGAGCGGCGTCTGGGCGAAGGACATGGCGTTCATATCAGCGGTTTGGCCCGATTGGCCAAGCCCCGGCCGCGCTCGGTTGCGGTTCGTTGCAGGGCGGGGGCAGGATCGGGTTTGGCAATCGGGGAGGCATTGGGTGGCAGGGCTGCATCGGCGGGAATTCGACCCGGAGGCGCAAGGCGCGTTGCAGGGGGTGCGGGTGGTGGACCTCTCGCGGCTGGTCGCGGGGAACGTGTTCTCGCTGGTGCTGGCCGATCACGGGGCGGAGGTGATCAAGGTGGAGCCGCCGTCCGGAGATACGCTCCGCGCCTGGAAGGTGAAGGGCGTCGAGACCTCGTGGAAGACGCTGTGCCGCAACAAACGCAGCGTCTGCGTCGATTTCCGCAACGCCGAGGGCATCGCGCTGATCCGCGCGCTGGCCGCCGAGGCCGCGATGTTCGTCGAGAGCTTCCGCCCCGATGTGCTGGAAGACATGGGCCTGTCGCCCGAGGCGCTGCTGGCGGTGAACCCGCGCCTGGTCATCGTCCGCATCTCCGGCTGGGGGCAGGACGGGCCGTATCGCCACAAGCCGGGGTTCGGGACGCTGGTCGAGAGCTATGCGGGTTTCGCGGCGCTCAACGGCTTCGAGGATCGCGAGCCGGTGCTGCCGCCGATGTTCCTGGCCGACGCCATCGCGGGCCTCTATGGCGTGGGCGCGGCGATGATCGCGCTGCGCCATGCCGAGGCGACGGGTGTCGGCCAGGTGGTCGACCTGTCGCTGTTCGACCCGCTGTTCACGATGCTGGAGCCACAATCGGCCAATCACAAGCTGTCCGGCGTGGTGAAGAAGCGCACCGGCAGCCGCTCGACCAACACCGCGCCACGCAACGTGTACAAGACGAAGGATGGCGGCTGGGTGGGCTTGTCGGCTTCGACGCAGCCGACCTTCGCGAAGCTGATGCGCAGCCTGGGGCGCGAGGACCTGCTGGTCGATCCGCGCTTCCGCACCAACACCGACCGCATCGCCAACCTCGACGCGATCGACGGCGTGGTGCGCGACTACGTGGCCGGCATGACGCGGGAGGAGGCGCTGGCCAAATTCGACCGCGACGGCGTCACCATCGGGCCGGTGCTGAACATCCGCGACATCAGCGAGGATGCCTATATCCGCGAGCATGAATCGCTGATCGAGGTGCCGGATCCCGACATGCCCGATGGCTGGCTGCCGATGCATGGCGAGGTGCCGCGGCTGTCCGCCACGCCGGGCATCCTGCGCCGCGGCGCGCCGCGGATCGGCGAGGATAACCGCGCCATCCTGGGCGCGCTGGTGGGTGAGGAAGAATTCGACCGGCTGCATGCGGCCGGCGCGATCCAGGGAGAATCCGCGTGATGACATGGCGTTCGATGCTGTATGTGCCGGCGCATGTCGCGCGTTTCGTGGAAAAGGCGCCGGGTACGGGCGCGGATGCGATCCTTCTCGACCTGGAGGATGCCGTCCCGGTCGCCGAGAAGGGGCGCGCGCGGGCCGCGCTTGCCGCCGCCGTGCCGGTCGCGCGCGGTGGCGGGGCCTCGGTGTTCGTGCGGGTGAACCGGCCGCTGACCTTGGCGGTGGGCGATATCGAAGCGGCGGCCGCGGCCGGTGCCGACGGCATCCTGCTGACCAAGGCGACGGGGCCGGAGCACGTCGCACTCGCGGCCGAGGTGCTGGCGGGATGCGAGACGCGGCCGATGGTGATCTTCCCGATGGTGGAAACCTCGGCGGCGCTTGCCCGCATCGAGGATATCGCGCGCGCCTCGCCGCGCGTCGCGGGGTTGATGGTGGGAGCGGAGGACCTCTCGGCCGAATGCGGCGCGGCGCCGGATGGCGAGCTGATGGTGCACGCCAAGCTGCGCGCCGTGTTCGCGGCGAATGCGGCGGGCATCCCGGCCCTGGGCACACTCGGTACCGTCGCGGATTACGGGGACCGAGAGGCGGTGCGCGCGATGGCGTTGCGCTCGCGACGCGCGGGTTTTTCCGGAGCGAGTTGCATCCATCCCAGCATCGTCGCGGTGCTGAACGAGGGCTTCGCGCCGAGTGCGGCCGAGATCGACCTGGCCAAACGGCAGATCGCGGCGGGCATCGAGGCCGCGAAGGTCGGCAAGGGCGCCTTCGTCGTGGATGGGATGATGGTGGATGAGCCAGTGCTGATCCGTGCGCGCAAGGTGCTGGCCCGGGCGGGGCGCTGAGGCTCAGGCGGGCTCGCGTGGGGGCAGGCCGGTGACGGTGAAGCCGTGGCTGTGGGTCCAGCGCGTCATGTCGATGACGAACATGCGCTCGGGCTCGACCAGGCGATGCGTCGCGCGGGGACCGTCGAGCAGCCATTCGACGTAGCCGGGGCGGGGGAAGCGGCGGCGCTGGCGCAGGCCGCGCGCGACGTCGACCATGGCGGTGGCCGGCGCCCAGACGATCTCCATCCCGCGGTGGCGGAGCCGGCGGTAGATGTGGAGGTGGCCGCAGGCGATGATTTTCACGCCGTTCGCGGCGCAGAGGTCGAGCAAGGGTGCGCGGGCGGGGTGGGGAATGACGGAGGTGGTGCGCGCGGGGTCGTCCGGGTCCTTGTCGAAGGGAGGCATGTGCATGAACAGCATGACGGGACGCTTGCCGCGCGTGGCGAGCATTTCGCGCAGGGCGTCCATCTGCGCGGTTTCCTCGGGCAGGCCGCTGGCGAGGAGGGCCGTGTCGATGCCGATGAGGCGCCAGTCGCCGAGGTCCCAATGCCAGTATTGCGCACCGAAGTTCTTCGTCCAGGCGGCGATGCGCTTGGCGTTGATGGGCTGCTTGAGGCGCGAGAAGGCGGGGGCCTCGCCGATGTCGTGATTGCCGCTGATGACGCGGTGTGGGATGCCGAGGGAGGCCATCTCGGCGGCGGCGAAGGCGAGGTCCGGTTCGGCGACCGGCCCGTTGAAGCTGAGGTCGCCGCCATGGATGAGGGCATCGGGCGGCGCGGCGGCCATGTCGGCCTTGAAGGCGCGCCAGTTGTCGGTGAAGTAGCCATGCGTCGCGGACAGATGTGTGTCGGAAACATGGATCAGTCGGATCGGCATGACGGCTCTCGTGCGTTGATCGCGCGATGGCCTTCAGCGAGGTTCCGCCAGCGCTATTGCCAAAAATAAAAGATGGGGGTGCGGGGGAATTCTTTCCCCCGCTCTTATTCTCTTTTGAGCAGCGGCTTTCGCGCTGCACAGAATGGATCCACCGCCGCGACGTACTGCGCGCTCTCGCTCTCTCCGACCGGCAAGCTCAGCGCCACCATCCCACGCCGGGCGATGTAGATCCCCGCGCTCATCATATCGAGGAAGAACAGCTCCCGCAGACCTTCCTCGGCGGGTGACGGCACGTAGGGCCGGATGATGTCGCCCAGCCGGAAGTGCGGTTGGATCATGCTGCCGATGCCGGTGAACTGCATGGACGCGCCGTGCTTCGCGCAGGTGGCGTTGAGCGCATCGCGCAGCGCGTCGCCACGGGCGCGGAGGGCTTCGGCGGCGCTATCGTCGAAGATGTCGCCCATAGCGGTGATGCCGGCGGACATGGACAGGACGTTGTTGTTGAAGGTCCCGGCATGGGTCAGGCGTCCGGGCTCGTACATGGCCATGATGTCGGCGCGCCCGCCAAAGGCGCCGAAGGACATCCCGCCGGCGACGTACTTGCCGAGCGTGGTGAGGTCGGGCGTGATGCCGTGCAGCTTCTGCAGGCCGCCGAGCGTGTGGCGGGACGTCATCACTTCGTCGAAGATGAGAACGATGTTGTGCTCGGTGGCGGCGGCGCGTAGGGCGGCAAGGAAGTCGCGCGTGGCAGGGATGCAGCCGCCGCTGCCCATCATGGGTTCGAGGAGAATGGCGGCGAGCGTGCCGGCTTTCTCGCGGATCACGCTCAGCGTGCCGTCGATGTCGTTGTAGGGCGCGAGGGTCACGGGGAAGGGCGCGTTGACCGGGTTGGCGCCGGTGACGAAGGTCAGCACGCCGCCATGGTAGCCGCCCTGCATCGCGAGGATGCCTTCGCGCCCGGTGAAGCCGCGCGCGGCGGCGATGGCCATGAGGTTCGCTTCGGTGCCGGAATTGGTGAAGCGGATGCGCTCGACCGAGGGGAAGCGCGCGCAGAGGATTTCGGCGAACTGCGCCTCGCGTTCGCCCACGGACGCGAGCGAGAGGCCGCGCGCGATCGCCGCCTCGAGGGCTGCGATGATGCGCGGGTCGGAATGGCCGAACAGCCCAGCAGTGTATTCGCCGCAGAGGTCGAGGTAGCGATGGCCGTCGATGTCGGTGAGGTGGCAGCCTTCGCCGCCCGCCATCGCCGTGGGGAAGGGCGTGTAGAACAGGGTGGTGCGCGTGTTGCCGCCGGGCATCACCGCCTTGGCGCGTACATGCGCGGCGGCGGAGTTGGGGCGTGCGGCGGTGTAGCGTTCGCGCGCATCGGCGAGAGCTTCGTCGAGGCCCGTGTTGCGCGGTGCGATGTCGAGCGGGGCCATGCGCTTTTTCCTTATTGCCAGAGCCAGGAGATCATCAGCCCACCCTGCGTCCAGAGGCGGTTCGGGCCCCGATCCATCCCGAGGCCGCCGGCGCCGGCGGTGCGGTCGAAGATCTCGCCGTAGTTTCCGAGGTGGCGGATGATGTCGTAGGCGAAATTCGCCGAGACGCCGAAACCCTGCCCCACATTCTCGGAAACGCCGAGGAAGCGGCGGATCTGCGGGTCGGTGCTGGTGCGGCGCGCTTCCTCGACATTGGCCCGCGTCAGGCCGAACTCCTCCGCCTGGATCAGCGCGAACACGGCCCAGCGGGTCAGCGTCGCCCATTCGCTGTCACCGTTGCGCACGAGAACGCCGTGCATTTCCTTCTGGATAAGGTCGGGCAACAGCACCAGCGCGTTCGGGTCCGGCGCGGAGAGGCGGTTGGCCGAGAGATTGATCATGTCGTCGCTGATCGCGTCGCAGCGCCCGGCGAGGAAGGCCGCGCGTACATTGGGGGGCGTGTCGAAGGCGATGGTGGTCAGGCGCAGGTTGTTCGCCCGCGCCCAGTCCTCGATGTTGCGCTCGATGATGCTGCCCTGGGTGCCGCACACCGTGGCACCGTTGAGGTCCACAGCGCGCCTGGCGCCGATGCTGCGCTGAACCAGGAAGCCCTGCCCGGTGTAGAAATGCGCGACCGTGATGGAGAGCCCGAGCGTGCTGTCGCGGGTGAGCGAGAGCGCGGTAGTACGGCTGAGCACGTCAGCCTCGCCCGATTGCAGCGCGGTGAAGCGCGTCTGGGCAGTGGTGGGGACGAAGCGGATGCGCTCGGGGTCGCCGAACACCGCGATGGCCATGGCGCGGCAGATCTCGGTGTCGAAGCCCTGCCAGCGGCCGTTGCTGTCGGGCTGGGACATGTGCGCGACACCCACGGAGACGGCACAGCGCACATAGCCGGTGCGCCGGATGGCATCGAGCGTCGCACCCGCGAAGGCCGGCGCCGCGGACAGGGCCATGGCCAGGGCCACCAGCAGCAAGCGAGGCGTCATCATGGCGATCTCCGGCGGTGAAGCCGGATGGTGGCGCGCGCGGGGCGCGCCGCCAAGCCACTCATTCCGTCGCGCCCGGAGGCGCGCTCGTTCCGTCGCGCCGAAGGCGCGCTCGTTCCGTCGCGCCGAAGGCGCGCTCGTTCCGTCGCGCCGAAGGCGCGCTCATTCCACGGTCGCGCCGCTGATCCGCACCATCTCCGCCACGCGCGGCATCTCCGCGCGCTGGAAGGTCGCGAATTCCTCCGCCGTGCTGCCGACCGGCTCATAGCCCAGCTGTTCCATGCGCGTGCGCACCTCCGGCCGGCGCATCGCGGCGGCGATCTCGGTCGAGAAGCGGTTGATGATGGGCGTCGGCGTGCCGGCCGGGGCGAAGATTCCGAGCCAGGAGGCGAAGGTGTAGCCGGGCAGATCCTCGGCCACGGTGGGGATGTCGGGCAGCTGGGAGGAACGCTCGGCCCGGGTGATGGCGATGGCGCGCACCTGGCCGCCGCGGACCAGCTCGATCGCCTCCACCACCGGGGAGAAGACCAGGTCGATGCGCCCGGAGGCGAGCTCCGCCATCGCCGGCGCGCCGCCGCGGAAGGAGACCTGGGTGAAGCGCACCCCGGCCGCATGCTCGAACATCGCCGCCGCGAAATGCTGGGAGCTGCCCGCACCCGCGATGCCGCAGTTGAGCTTGCCGGGATTGGCGCGGGCGAAGGCGATAAGCTCGGAGACGCGGCGGAAGGGTTGCGCGGGATGCAGCGCGACGAGTTGCGAACTCAGCGCGACGAGCGAGACAGCGGCGAAATCGCGCACCACGTCGAAGCTCATGTTGCGGTAGAGCGCCGCGTTGGTCGCGTGCGTGCCCATCGACGCCACGACCAGCGTGTAGCCATCCGGCGCGCTGCGGGCGACGTGTTCGGAGGCGATGTTGCCCGCCGCACCGGTGCGGTTCTCGACGAGGACTTGCTGGCCCATCCCGGGGCTGATCGCCTGGGCGACGACGCGGGCGGTGGTGTCCGTGCTGCCCCCGGCGGCGAAGCCGACCAGGAAGCGGATCGGGCGGTCGGGGTTCCACCGCGGCGCGGTCTGCGCGGCGAGGGCTGAGGGGAAGGCGGCCAGAAGCGGCGCGAGCGAGCGGCGCGAGAACATGGGCGATCCTCCGATGCCGGCGCGTTGGCCACGCCGGCGGTTTTTGTGGTGCCCCGAGCCTAGGGAGGGAGCGGCGCGGAAGGCGAGGGCTTTTTGAGTGCGCCGCGATCGGCCAGGATGACAAAAAACGGGAGACGGACAGGGATGATGATCAAACGTCGCGCACTGGCGCTCGCCGCGCTGCCGCTGCTGGCGCGCCCCGCTTTCGCCCAGTCGGCCTGGCCCGCGCGGCCAATCCGGCTGATCGTGCCCTGGCCGCCGGGCCAGGCGACGGATCTGGTCGGGCGCACCATGGCGCAGGTGCTGACCGAGCGTCTCGGCCAGCCGGTCGTACCGGAGAACAAGGCCGGCGCGGGCGGCAGCATCGGCACCGACACGGTGGCAAAGGCGGCGCCCGATGGCTACACGCTGCTCGCGGCCTCGATCGGGCCGATCAGCCTGGGCCCGCTGATCAACCGCGCGCCCTATGATGTGGAGCGCGATTTCGCGCCGATCGCGACCTTCTCGGGTTCGCCGTATGTGCTGATCACGAAGCCGGATTTTGCCGCGGCCAATGCGCGGGATTTCGTGGCCCTGGTGAAAGCCAGTCCGGGGCGGTTCACTTACGCATCCTCCGGCGTCGGCGGCGCGCAGCACGTGCTGGCGGCGTTGTTCGCGGCGCGGGCCGGGTATGAGGCGCTGCACATCCCCTTCCAGGGCAGCGGGCCTGCGCTGGCGGCACTGCTCGGCGGACAGGTGGATTTTGCGGTCGAAACGCTGGCCGCCTGTGGTGGGCTCATGCGCGAGGGCAGGCTGCGCGGGCTGGGCGTGACCACGGCGCGCGGGACGACGCTGGCCCCGGATCTCCCGCCGCTCGGCGCGGCCGCCGGCGTCGAGAACTACGACTATACCGGCTGGATCGGCATGATGGCGCCGGCCGCCACGCCCGCGCCGATCCTGGAGCGGTTGGCGCGCGAGCTGGAGGCCGCCTCCGCCCAGCCGGAGATGCGCGCGCGCCTGGCACTCATCGGCGTGGAGCCCTCGCCGCGCGGGCCGGCGGCGTTCCGGACCATGCTGGCCGAACAGCGCGCCGTGTTCGAGCCGGTGCTGCGCCAACTCGGCATCAGGGCGGAGTAGGGGGGCCGCACCAGCCCAGGATGACGGCGGCCGCGACGTCCACGGCGCGGCGGTAGTCGGCGACGTCGACCCATTCATCGACGGCGCCGTTCTGGCTGAGGTCACCGCCGAGCGGGCCGAGACCCACGGTCGGGATGCCCCGCTGCACGTTGGGCACGCGGATGTCGGAGGCCGTGTGCAGCGCATTGACGAAAGGTGCTGCGCCCATCGTGGCGCTGACCGCCGCGCTGACCACGGCGAAGAGCGGGTGGTCCTCGGCCACCTCCGCCCCGGTCACGCCCGAGACCCAGGTCAGCGCCGGGGGATGGTCGCGCAGCCAGGGATCGCTCGCCGCCGCCGCGTCCAGCGCGGCCGCGAGTTCCGCCTGAACATCGGCCAGGCGCTCGCCGGGCGGGAAGGAGATGGTGCCGCCGATGGTGCAGGTGGGACTCACCCGCCCGAAACGGCCGAACTCGCCGCAGCGCGCATAGGAGACCAGCACGTTGCCGGCGCGCCCGATCGCGGCCTCGATGCGCGGGTGGCGCACCCGCGCGGCGCGCGCCTCGCCCAGCGCCAGCAGCGCGGCCTGCACCACGGGCACCTTGTCGAGCGGGTTCGCCGCGAGATGCGCGAAGGCCGCGTGGCCGGGCTCGGTGGTGTCCGGCATCCGCCCGGTGATCTCGATGGTGAAGTAGAGCTGGCCGCCGCAGATGGCCTTCACCTCGCGCATGCCCACGCCCGATTCCGCGGGGTGGAGGTAGACCGCGGCATCGGCCAGGTGGCCGTGATGCAGCACGGCAGCGACGCCGCGCGCGTGGCGCTTGGACGGCGTGCTGGCGAAGATCACGTCGCCGCGCGGGCGCTGCCCGGATGCCGCGACGGCGCGCATCGCATCGACCATGATGGCGACCCCCGCGAGGTCGTCCGACACGCCCCAGCCATAGAGGCGGCCGTTGGCGATCGCACCCTCGAAGGGTGGCTGCGTCCAGCGCTCCAGACCGCGTACCGGCTCGCCATCGGGGTGGGCGAAGAAGATCAGGCTGCGGCCGCCGCCGGTGCCTGCGAAGCGCGCGATGATGGCGGCGCGCTCCTCCGTCGCGATGGCGTCGGAGTCGGCGAACTCGTCGCGCATCGGCACCTCGGCGGGTTGGTAGCGCAGCGTCTCCACCGTGCAGCCGAGCGCAGTGAATTCCGCGGCGACATGCGCCTGCACGGCCTCCTCGCCCTGCGGCTGGAGGTGGATCAGGTCTTGCAGGAAAGCGAGGTCAGTGTCGGTCATCGGGTCTCAATCGGGTTGCAGGCCGGCGCTTTGCACCAGGGCGCGCCAGGTGGTGCGCTGGCTGCGCATCAGCGCGGCAAACGCCTCGGGCATGGACGCGAAGGGGATGTTGCCCGAACTCGCCAGCCGCTGCACCAGCGCGGGTTCTGCGAGGGCCGCGTTGATGACGGCGTTCATGCGCGCGACGATCGGCCGAGGGATGCCGGCCGGACCCATCACGGCGGAGAAGGAGGGCAGGTCGTAATCCGGCACGCCCTGTTCCTGCACCGTGGGCATCTCGGGTGCGAGTGGCCAGCGCGTGGGATGCGTGATCCCAAGCGCGCGGATCTGCCCGCCGCGAATGGCGCCGATGACCCCGGCAAACCCGTCGAAAACCAGCTGGATGGAACCGCCGATGAGGTCCGCCAGGGCCGGCGCGGCGCCGCGATAGGGCACATGGGTCAGCTCCACGCCGGTGCGGAGCATGAACAGCACGCCGAGCATGTGGTTGGCCCCACCGGCGCCGGCCGAGCCGAAATTCAGCGCGCCGGGATGGGCGCGGGCATGGGCGATCAGCTCGGGTATGGAGCGGATCGGCAGCGAGGGGTTCACGCATACGACGCCCGTTCCAGTCGAGAAGGTCGCGATGGCGGTGAAGTCGTCCACGCCCTCGAAGCCGGGCGTGCGGAACAGCAGCGGCGCGCCGAGATGCGAGGACGGGCTCGCCATCATGATGGTGTAGCCATCGGGCGGGGCGGCGGCGACGAAGGCGGTGCCGATGGTCCCTCCAGCGCCGGCGCGGTTGTCCACCACCACCGGCACGCCAAGGCCCGCCTGCAGCACCTCCGCCTGCATGCGCCCGGCGATGTCGCTGGCCCCGCCGGGCGGGTAGGGCACGACCAGGCGGATGGGCCGATTTGGCCAGGCGGGCTGCGCGAGCGCTGGCGTAGCGAGCGAGGCGACGAGGCCGGCGAGGGCGCGGCGGTGGATCATCGGCGAGTGGCGCTCCAGGCGGTGCGAAGGGCGGGGTTCCAAGAAGCATGCCAGCGCCGGAAGGGCAGGATTGCATGGCGCGGGGCGGGGGCGACAGGCGATGTTGGCCTTGCCTCGCCCCGTGAGGCAGGATGGCGCAATGCGCGTCTACCTCGCCGGTCCCGAAGTCTTCCTGGCGGATGCCGAGGCGATCGCCGCGGCGAAGAAGGCGATCTGCGCGGCGCATGGCCTCGCGGGCGTCTTCCCGACCGACCACCGCCCCGACGCCGATGGCGCACCGGTCGAGGAACACCGCCGCATCTACCGCCTGAACGAGGCGCATATCCGCGACTGCGACGCGCTGATCGCGAATCTCACCCCGTTCCGCGGCCCCTCCGCCGACAGCGGCACCGCGTATGAGCTCGGCTTCATGCGTGCGCTGGGTCGCCCGGTGCTGGCCTACACCAACACGCGGCGCGACTTCGCCGGCCGCACGCTCGCCCACCTTACCCCGCATGTCCGCCGCCGCGGTGCGGAGACCTGGGAGGATGAGGAGGGCATGGGGATCGAGGCCTTCGGCCTGGCCGACAACCTCATGCTCGATGGCGGCGTGCTCGAAGCAGGGTTTTTCGTGGAACGCGAGGAGGTAGCGCCGGCCGATCGCTGGCGCGACCTCGCGGCCTTCACGCGCTGCGTCGCGGCCCTTGCCGCCCTTGCCGGCACCACAGAGGAAAAACCCGATGCAGCTGGATGACCCGGCCGTGCTCGCAGAGGCGCGCGCGGTCTTCGACCGCTACGAGGCGGCGATCGCGGCCAACGACACCGACACGCTCGACGCGATCTTCTGGGAGGATGCGCGCACAGTGCGCTTCGGCGTCACCGAGATCCTCTACGGCCATGCCGCCATTCGCGCCTTCCGCGCGACGGTCGCGAAGTACGCCCCGCGCGCGGCGCGCAAGATCCACCTGGTCGCCTTCGGCCAGGACGTGGTGGCGACGCATCTGGAGTATCAGCGCCTCGACAGCGGCCTCGTCGGGCGCGAGACCAAGATCATGGCGCGGCTGCCCGGTCTGGGCTGGCGCGTGGTCTCGGCGCATGTTTCCCTGCTCGCCGGGCTGGACCCGGGGCGACAACAGAAGGGCTGAGGCCCGGCAAAAAGGATGGCGATGATGGCCGGGCGGCTTGTGGAGTGCTTCTACACCCTGTCATCGCCCTGGATGTATCTCGGCGGCCCGCAGCTCATCGAGATCATCGCCAGGCACAAGGCGTCCCTGGTGCTGCGCCCCTATGATTTCCGCCTGGTCGTGAGCCACACCGGCGGCATCCCGCTGCGCACCCGCCCCGAGCCGCGCCAGGATTACCACGCGCTGGAGCTGGACCGCTGGGCCGCCTATCTCGGCCTGCCGCTGAAGCTCAAGCCGGAGCATTACCCGCCGACCGACCAGCGCCCGGCGGGGCGGATGGTGATGGCGGCGCAGCAACGCGGCATGGACGCGATGGCGCTGTCCCACGCCATCCTGCGCGCCCTCTGGGCCGAGGATCGCGACATCGCCGACCCGCATGAGCGGGTGAAGATCGCCGACGAGCTCGGCCTGCCAGGCCAGCACCTGCAGGCGGCGGAGGATTCCGCCTCGGTCGAGGCCGAGTGGGAGCGCAACAACAAGGAGGCCATCGCCAAGGGGGTGTTCGGCGCGCCGACCTTCATCTGCGAGGACCTGTTCCTGTGGGGCCAGGACCGGCTGATCTTCCTCGACCGGCACCTGGACGGCACGCCGGTGCAGTCCGGCCCCTCCGCGAAGATCGCCAAGACCCGCGCTTCGTGACCCATGTCGTGGTGATCGGCGCCGGCATCGTGGGTGCCTGCGCCGCGATCGAGGCTCTGCGCGCGGGGTTCGACGTGACAATCCTGGACCCCGGCCCGCCCGGCGGCGAACAGGCCGCGAGCTACGGCAATGGCTGCTGGCTGAGCCCCATGTCGGTGATCCCGCCGGCGACACCCGGCACCTGGAAGAAGCTGCCCAAGTTCCTGTCCGACCCACTTGGGCCACTGGCGATCCGCTGGTCCTATTTCCCCTGGGTCGCGCCCTGGCTGGTGAAGTATCTGGCGGCGGGCTGGACCTGGGGGCGGGTGGAGAAGGCGGCGCGCGCGCTCCGGCCGCTGCTCGACGGCGCGCCCGCGCTGCACCGGGCGCTGGCCGAGGAGGCCGGCGTGGGCGACCTGATCGGGCAGACCGGGCTGATCTATGTCTACCCCTCCCGCGCCGAATTCGAGGCGGAGCGCGAGGCCTGGCGCATCCGTGGCGCCGTCGGCGTGAAGTGGCTGGAGCTGAAGGGCGAGGAGCTGTTCCAGCGCGAGCCGACGTTGGACCGCCGCTACACCTTCGGGGTGATGGTCGAGGAGGGCGGCGATTGCCGCGACCCTGGCGGCTATGTGGCCGCTCTGGTGTCGTTGGCGGAAGCGCGCGGAGCCAAGCGCCTGGCAGTGGGTGCGACCGGGTTTCGCATACAAGACAATCGCTTAAAGGCGGTTGTTCACACCGAAGGAGAGGTGCTGGCCGACCGCGCGGTGATCTGCGCCGGCGCACGGTCCAAGGCGCTGGCAAAACTCGCCGGCGACGACGTGCCGCTCGAGACCGAGCGCGGCTACCACGCGCTGATCGCGGACCCCGAGGTCGCGCCCCGCCACGGGCTGATGCCCTCAGATGGCAAGATGTCGATCATGGCGACGCGGCACGGCCTGCGCGTCGCCGGCCAGGTTGAGATCGCGGGCCTGGACGCCGCACCGAACTGGCGCCGCGCCGAAATCCTGCGCGACCATCTGCTCGCGACCTTTCCCGGCCTTCCCCGCCATATCCCCACGGAGCGGGTGAAATTCTGGATGGGCCATCGCCCGTCCATGCCCGATGGCATGCCGGTCCTCGGGCCCGCCAGCGGCTGCGCGGATGTGATCCACGCCTTCGGCCATGGCCATGTCGGGTTGGTGGCGGGTGCCCGGACCGGGCGGATCGTTGGGCAGTTGCTGGCCGGGTTGCGGCCGGAGGTTGCAATAGCGCCGTTCACCGCAACGCGATTTCGCTGATCCGATGCATCCGGATTGACGTGAAAACCGTAGAGTCCCGCTGTTTTCCGCTCGCCTTTTCAGGAACTCAACGTCTATCTTCCGCGATAGCGGCCCAGCATCCCGTCGGGCGACGCATTTGAATACGGATTGATAAGACGTGTTTCCCGAGAATGATCAAGGCGGCGGAGCGGCCGTCGAAGCGGAAGTCAAGTGGTACAATGGCCGCAAGGGCTTCGGGTTCGTCCTGGGGCCGGACGGCCAGGATGTGTTTTTCCACGCCTCGGCGCTGACCGAGGCGGGCATCGAGCCGCCGGAAACCGGCGACAAGCTCGTGTGCGAAATCGGGTCCGACCGCCAGGGGCGGCGCCTCGTGACGCGCATCATCGAGCGGAAGCTCGGGCCGGGCGGCGCTGCCGCACCGGGTGGCGATCGCCCGCGCTTTGGTGACAGGCCGGGGGGCGACCGCCCGGGTGGCTTCGGCGATCGGCCGCCGCGCCGCGATTTCGGGGACCGTCCGCCGCGCCCCAGCTTCGGCGGGCCGCCGAGTGGCGGCTTCGGGGACCGTCCGCCGCGTCGTGATTTCGGGGCCCCTCCGGGTGGCGGCTTCGGCGATCGTCCGCCGCGGCGCGATTTCGGCGCCCCGCCGGGTGGTGGCTTCGGCGACCGTCCGCCGCGCCGCGACTTCGGCGGTCCGCCGAGTGGCGGCTTCGGTGGTGCCGATCGTGGCCCGCGCCGCGACAGCCGCGACGAGGGTGGGCCGACCTATGCCGTCAACGGCACGGTGAAGTGGTTCGACCAGGTGCGCGGCTTCGGCTTCGTCACGCCTGATGATGGCGGGCAAGATGTGTTCCTGCACTCCTCCGTCCTCCAGCGCGCGGGCAAGCAGGAAGTGCAGCAGGGCGAGAAGGTCGCACTCGACGTCCGCGACGGCCAGCGCGGCCGCCAGGCCGTGAGCATGAAGGATTAGGTCTTCGCCGCAAGGTGTTGACGATGAAGGGCCCCTCGCGGGGCCCTTTTTCGTTCAGCGGGCGAAGGATCGCGGGCGCAAGCCGAGCTGGAACCAGTTGATCATCGAGTAGATGTCGAACACCGGCAGCCCAAGCGCATCGCGCAGCGCAGCCGCATAGGGCGGCATGTTGGTGCACTCCAGAACGATGGCGCCGATATCGGGGTGGCGCGCGACCAGGGCGCGGCCGGCGTCGAGGATGTCCCGCTCGGCGGCGGCGACATCCATGTCCATGGCATCCGCCTGGATCAGCACGCGGAAGAATTCGCGGCCGTGCTCGGTGCCGATGAAGGGCGTGTCGCGCGGGATGCCGGCGCCGTCCATATGCGCGGGCGTGAGCGAGCCACCACTGACCGTCAGCACGCCCACCCGCTTGCCGGGCGGCAGCGTCGCCTGCACCCAGGGCACCTGCATCAGCGAGGAGGTGGCGACCGGCACGTCCAGTGCGGCGGCCAGTTCGCGCTGGTAGATGGCGAGGAAACCGCAGTTCGTCGTGATCGCCTCGGCGCCGAGGTCCACCAAGTCGCGCCCGGCCTCGATGAAGGCGTCGAGCAGCCCCTTCGCCCCATCCAGCACCACCCGCGCCGGCGAGGCGCCCCTCACAACCCGGTACAACACCGGGAAATCCCAGGTGGTGGCGTTGCCCATATCGCCGGGAATGCGCGGAAAGCGCGCCTCCAGCATCAGGATCCCGAGCGGCGCTCCGTAGAGAGACTTTCCTCCCCGGGCGATGGTTTGGCTGTTCATCTGCGCAGGCTACCCCGCTAGCCTCGCCCCTGAACAGGCCGGGGGGATCTCGACGACATGCGCATGCTGCTATCGATGCTGCTGGTGCTGGCGGCACTGCCGCTGGCCGCGCAGGAGGCCCCCTGGCCAAACCGGCCCATCACCCTCATGGGCGGCTTCCCCA
Organism: Plastoroseomonas arctica; assembly: GCF_018128965.1. Lineage (GTDB taxonomy): Bacteria > Pseudomonadota > Alphaproteobacteria > Acetobacterales > Acetobacteraceae > Plastoroseomonas > Plastoroseomonas arctica. Next base: position 441,891 of record NZ_JAAEDH010000001.1, on the reverse strand, counting down.
ATGGCGCGGGCACCGACATCTACCAGCGGCGCCTGGCCGAACCGCTCAGCCGCGCGCTCGGCCAGCCGGTGATCGTGGACAACCGCACCGGCGCGGGGGGAAACATCGCCTCCGACTACGTCGCGAAGGCGCGGCCCGACGGATACCTGTTCCTGTTCGGCACCGCTGGCACACATGCGATCAACGCCTCGCTCTACCGACGCCTGCCGTTCGACGTGGTGCGCGACTTCACCCCGGTGGCGATCCTGGGCGACGTGCCCAACGTGCTGATCGCGAGCGCGGAGCGGCGCCCGGCGCTCGACAGTTGCCAGGCGGTGGTGGCCGCTGCCCGCGCCCGGCCCGGCGGGCTGTCCTACGCCTCCACCGGCAACGGCGCCTCGACCCACCTCGCGGGCGCGGCCTTTGCGACGGCGGCGGGGATCGAGATGCTGCACGTGCCCTATCGCGGCCAGCCGGGCGCGGCCACCGCGCTGCTCGCCGGCGACGTGGACCTGTTCTTCAACCAGACCGGGCCGGCCATCGGGATGATCCGGCAGGGCCAGGTGCGCGGCCTCGCGATGATGACGCCGGCGCGCATTCCGGCCCTTCCCGACGTCCCGACGGCGGCCGAGGCCTGCGGCCTCGCGGGCTTCACCTCGACCACCTGGTACGGCGTCTTCGGGCCGCCGAACCTGCCCGAGGCGATCCGCGACCGGATGAACACCGAGATCCAGCGCATCCTTGCCGAGCCCGAGTTCCGCCGCTGGCTGGTCGACGACCAGGGCATCACGCCGCCCGGCCCCACCAGTGCCGCGGAGTTCGGGATCATCCAGCAGCGCGACATCACGGCCTGGGCCGAAATCGTGCGGCGCTCGGGGGCGAGCGTGGACTGAGCGGGCGATGCGCCTTGCCGGTCTATGCGTCGCGGCGGTGATCCTGGGTGGCGCAGCCGCGGCGCTGGCCCGGGACGATGCCGGCCTGCGCGCGGCGTTTCCGGTTGCGCCAGACGGCCCCTTCGTCGCCGCGCCGGCGGTGCGGCTAGCCGGGCAGCCCGGGCTCACCTTGCGCAGCATCCGCTTCCGCCAGCTGCTGCCGGACGGGCGGCCACGCGCCGTGCTCTCCTGCGGCGTGGTGCTGGAGGCCCGCCGACGCCCGCCGCAGGCGATGGTGACGATCGGCGAGGGCCGCACCGAGGTGCCGCATTGTCATCGGTTGCGGGAAGCCGGGATCCTGCCCTCACCAGCCGGGACGGCACGGCTGGGGCTGATCTATGAAGCGTCCTCGCCCAACGCCGAGGGACGCGCGCTGGTGATCCTGCGCCGCGACGGTGCCGCGGGATCGTGGAACACCGAGGACGACCTGGCGGACCAGGTCGAGCAACGGCTTCCGGTCTTGACGCTGGCGCGCGTGCGGGCGCGTCTGCGTGCCCTGGGCCGGTAGGAAGGCGCGATTGCCTCGGCGGTTCTGGCGCGAGGCATGTGAGGCAAGGGCGGGCGATTGGCACCGAAGCTGTTACTGGGTTTGATCCTCGGCCTGGGCTCCTCGGTGATCTGGGGCGGGCATGCGGTGGTGGCGCGCGCGGCGCTGGCCGGGCAGGGGCTGGTGCCGCTCGACCTGGCGGCCTTCCGCTATTCCATCGCCGCGGTCGTGCTTCTGCCCCTGCTGTGGCGTGGGCGGCAGGCGCTGGCGCGGGTCGGGGCGTGGCGGATGCTCGTGCTGACCGCGCTCGGCGGCGCGCCGAACCTGCTGCTGTTCGTGGGCGCGCTCGTCTATGCGCCGGCGACGCATGGCGGCACCATCGCGCCGATGACAGTGCCTGTGGTGGGCGCGCTGCTCGCGGTGCCGCTGCTGCGGGAGGTGCCGACGCCGGGTCGCTGGGCTGCGCTCGCGGCGATGGCGGCCGGCGTGCTGCTGATCGGCTGGGACGGCATCGCAGGTGTCGCGGCCGGGGCCTGGCGCGGCGACCTGATGCTGCTCGGTGCGGGTGCCAGCTGGGGGGCTTTCACGGTGCTGCTGCGCCGCTGGCAGGTGCCGGCGATGGCGAGCACGGCGGCGGTAACGGCGATCTCGGCTCTGCTGGTGCTGCCGTTCTGGCTGCCCTGGCGCGGCGCGGCGGTGATGGCGATGCCGGCTGGCGTGGTGCTGCCGCACCTGATCGCGCAGGGGCTGTTCCTTGGTGCGGCGGCGATGTTCCTCTATGCGCGCGCGGTGGAGTTGCTTGGCGCGACGCGCGCCTCCACCCTGTCGGTCATCGTGCCGGTGGTCGCGCTGATTCTCGCGGCCTTCGTGCTGATGGAGCCGATCGGCGCCCTGCAATTGCTTGGCGCGGCGCTGGCGGTGGGCGGGATGGCCGCGGCGGTGCTGTTCACCGGCCGCCGGCAGGGCTGAACGGGGAGGAAAAGACTTGGTCGAACGCGATGCCTGGGGCGCATTCCTGCCCCCGCTCGCCTCCCTCGCCATGGAGGCGGGTGCTGCCATCGAGCGCATCCGCGCCGGCACGGACTGGCACACGGTCGCCAAGGATGACGGCAGCCCGGTCACCGCCGCGGACCTTGCCGCCGACACCATCATTCGTGCTGGCCTCGCCGCCGCCTTTCCGGCCATCCCCGTGGTGTCGGAGGAGGATTGCGCGCGTCCCTCCGACCCCGGCGCGGTCTTCTTCCTGGTCGATCCGCTGGACGGCACGCGCGAATTCGTGGCCGGGCGGCCGGACTACACGGTGAACATCGCACTCGTGGAGCATGGCGTGCCGGTAGCCGGCGTGGTGCTGACCTCGGCCGATGGCCGGCTGTGGTGTGGGGCCAAGGGCGCGGGAGCCACGCGCAACGGCGAGGCCATTCGGGCGCGCCCGGTGCGGGTTCCGCCGGTGGCCCTGATCTCCCGCTCGCACCGCGAGGCGGCGACGGATGGCTGGGTCGCTGCGCGGGGCGTGACGGAGACGGTGATCGTCGGATCGTCCGTTAAATTCTGCACGATCGCGGAGGGCGAGGCGGATGTGTATCCGCGCTTCGGCCCCACCATGGCCTGGGACACGGCGGCGGGGCAGGCGGTGCTGGAGGCCGCCGGTGGCGTGGTGCTGACGCCAGAGGGCGCGCCGTTCCGCTACCAGGCGGGGCAGGGCTGGCGCAACGGATGCTTCATCGCGTGGGGAGCGGCGTCACCGCCCATTGCGTCGTGACGTGGGCGGCGGGGCGATCGTCGCCCTCGCCGCGGATCCAGACCTCGCCATAGATCAGCGTGCGGCCGGGCTTGAGGATGCGCGGCTCCGCGATCACCGGGCCGGGGGCGGCGGCGCGCAGGAACTGGATGGCGAGCTGCGTCGTGCGCGAGAGGTCCTGGCCTTCGTTGGCGATCAGCAGCGCCGCCCACATCGCGACGTCGGCCAGCGCCATCATGGCCGGGCCGGAGGTGGTGCCGCCCGGGCGCAGCGCGAGGGCGGCCGCGGGCATGCGGATGGTGAGAGGGTCCAGCGCGATGGCCTCGATCTGCAGGAGCTGCGCGAGGGGCACGCCGCCGCGCAGGCGGGCGGTGAGGTCATCGAGGGTCATGCGCCAGTCTCGCCCGCGAGGGCGCGCGGCGGCAAATCCTGCCCATCGGCGGCGCGGTTTGCCTGGCGCTGGCGCCGGATGGGCGCGGATGGGGGTGCCCGGGCTGGCATGGCGGTTGCGGTGCCCTGCGCGTGCAGGAAGGATCAGGATGATGCCGACACAGGTGACGACGACGCGGGGCGCGAATGTCCAGGCGCTGGTGCAGAAATCCCAGGCGCGCGCGCTGCCGCGGACGCCGCGCGCGGAGCATGCGGGCCAGCAGCCTGGCGCGCAGGGAACACAGGCCAGCGGCGCGCCGGCGCAGGATTTCCGTGCCATGCTGCAGCGCATGGAAGGCCAGCGGCAGGAGCGTGTGCGCGGTATCGCGCAATAACGCCGGACGTGCGGTGGCGCGGAGATGCGCGTCGAAATAGGCAACGCCGATGGTGGCGTGCTGTTGATCGTCGCCTGCCGCCACATTTGACGAAGGGGTGGAACCTCACGCGGGCGTTCCCGGTTATCGGGCAACGGCCGTTGTGCCTCGACGATCGCCGGCGCGGGCCATTGCCAGCCTCGACCGCGCAGGAATTTATCGGGGATGGGACCTTCCTGGTGAGCCCTGCGAACAAGGCGTCAGGGGGCCGCGGCGGGCGCGCCAAACAGGTCGGCGAGCAACTCGGCCAGCTCCAGGGCGTGTTCGGGGCGAACGCCTTCAGCGTGATCGCGCCCGATTTCTACCAGGCGACGACCGGGGGCGCCGCCTTCACCCGGCAGGCCACCAACTTCGGCAAGAATGTCGGCGGCACCTGGCAGTTCTGCAGCCACACCTGGATGCCAGCGCTGGCACGGGCGGCGTCATGCTCCACTGCGGCATCGTGCCCGCCGTGAGCGTGCCGGCTAGCGCATGCGCGGATGACGGGGAGGGGCGCGGCCTCTAGGCTTGCGCCCATGTCCGACAGCGCCCGCTTCCGCAACGCCCCCGCCATCCGCAGTCCGCGCGGCCTCGAACGCTCCTGCCTGTCGTGGCAGACCGAGGCGCCGCTGCGCATGCTGATGAACAACCTCGACGACGAGGTCGCCGAGCGCCCGGGCGAGCTGGTGGTCTATGGCGGCATCGGCCGCGCCGCGCGGGATTGGAACAGCTACGACAGGATCCTCACGACCCTGCGGCGGCTGCGCGACGACCAGACGCTGCTCATCCAGTCGGGCAAGCCGGTGGGCGTGTTCGAGACCCATGCGGATGCTCCGCGCGTGCTGATCGCCAATTCCAACCTGGTGCCGGCCTGGGCGAACTGGGAGCATTTCAACGCGCTCGATCGCCTGGGCCTGATGATGTACGGGCAGATGACCGCCGGGTCCTGGATCTATATCGGCAGCCAGGGGATCGTGCAGGGCACCTACGAGACCTTCGTCGAGGCCGGGCGGCAGCATTTTTCCGGTAGTCTCGCGGGGCGCTGGATACTCACGGCGGGCCTGGGCGGCATGGGCGGCGCGCAGCCGCTCGCGGGCGTGTTCGCGGGCGCATCGGTCCTCGCGGTCGAATGCCAGGCGTCGCGGATCGAGAAACGGCTGGAGACCGGCTACCTCGACCAGTGGGCGCCGGACCTCGACGCCGCGCTCGCCATGGTGCGGGGTGCGACGGCGCCGATCAGCGTGGGCCTGCTCGGCAATGCGGCGGAGGTGTTCCCGGAACTGGTCCGCCGCGGCGTGGTGCCCGACATCGTCACCGACCAGACCAGCGCGCACGATCCCGGCAATGGCTACCTGCCGGCCGGGTGGACCGTCGCGGAGTGGGAGGCGCGGCGCGAGAGCGACCCGAAGGGCGTGGCGGCCGCGGCGCGGCGGTCGATGGTGCCGCACGTCCAGGCGATGCTGGACTTCAAGGCGGCCGGGTCCGTGGTGATGGACTACGGCAACAACATCCGCCAGATGGCCAAGGATGAGGGCCTGGCGGGCGCCTTCGGCTTCCCCGGCTTCGTGCCGGCCTATATCCGGCCGCTGTTCTGCCGCGGCGTGGGACCGTTCCGCTGGGCGGCGCTGAGCGGCGACCCCGAAGACATCTACCGCACCGATGCGAAGGTGCGGGAGCTGATCCCGGATGACCCGCATCTGCATCATTGGCTCGACATGGCGCGGGCGCGCATCCAGTTCCAGGGCCTGCCGGCACGGATCTGCTGGGTGGGGCTGGGCACGCGGCACCGGCTTGGACTTGCCTTCAACGAGATGGTCGCGCGCGGCGAGATCGGCCCTCTGGTGATCGGGCGCGACCATCTCGATTCAGGCTCCGTCGCCTCTCCGAACCGCGAGACGGAGGCGATGCGCGACGGCTCGGACGCCGTGTCCGACTGGCCGCTGCTCAACGCGCTGCTCAACACCGCGAGCGGGGCCACCTGGGTCAGCCTGCACCATGGCGGCGGGGTGGGGATGGGGTATTCGCAGCATTCGGGCATGGTGATCCTGTGCGACGGCAGCGCGGATGCGGCGCGGCGATTGAAGCGGGTGTTGTGGAACGACCCCGCCACCGGCGTGATGCGGCACGCGGATGCGGGCTACGACATCGCCATCGACTGCGCGCGGGAGTTCGGGCTGGATCTGCCGATGCTGGGGTGAGTCTTGCGCGCCACATGGCGATGCCGTCATGCTCGTACGGCAACAACACGGAAGCCGGCCGATGCGCAGATCCTTCCTCGCCGGGCTGATGTCGCTGGCAGCGGCGCCCGCGCTCGCGCAAAGCGAAGAGGTTCGTGACCCCAGCGGCCGGGTGGTCGGCCGCCGCTGGCGCGACCCCACAAGCGGAACGGTCCATTACTACGACCTCGGCGGCAACCGCACCGGGACCGCGTCGCGCGATCCGACCTCCGGCACCGTGACGCGGCGGGATTCCAGTGGCCGCTATTCGGGCCAGTCCTGGCGTGACCCGACGACCGGCACGGTGACGAACCGCGATGCCAATGGCCGCGTCACCGGCCAGACCTGGCGCGACCCGACCACGGGGACGGTTCAGTCCCGCACGTCGAAGTAGCGGGCCGCTACCTGATCTTCCCCAGCGTCCCCGCCGTCAGGCCATGTTCCATCGCGCCCGCCGGCGGCGTGATCCCGATCGAGGCGAGATGCGCGAACAGCGCCGCCACCACCGCCTGGTTCGCCACCGCATCCTCGCCGGGCAGCGACTCCCACCCCTCGAACCCGGCTGCCTTGCCGATCGTCATCCAGGTCGCGCTCCGCAGCACCTTGCCGCCCGCCACCGTGCGCGCCCGCTGCGCCATGCGCTTTTCCAGCGTGCGCCCAGCCGACTGGTTGGGCTTGGGTGCGATGGCGATCATCCGCACATGGCTCAGCCCGTCGAGCGCGCCGGCGGTGCGCGGGAACATGTGGTCGAAGTTGTAGGTGTCGCCGTCGAGGGCCGCGGACACGTTCAGCCGCGTGCGCGCGAACAGCCGGTAGATGTCGCGGTAGCTGTTGTCGTCCGGGTCGACCCAGAGCTGCGGCTCGTTGTTCGAACTCGTCACGAGCACGAAGGCGCGGCTTTCGCTATAGCCCGACAGCGGCTCGATCCGCGCCGGACGCATCAGGTGGGCGCGCCTGAGATCGTCGACCGAGGCGGTGCCGATCAGCGCCGGCGGGTCGATCAGGAAATTGTCGAGCAGGACCTTGATCTGGTGCTGCAATGGGGCCGGCCATGTGGTTGCCATGCTGCCTTCGATCCCGCGCTGATTGGCGGCCAGATCAGCATTGTTGCGTGGACGGATCAAGCGCACATGGATGACATTGCGGAGAGAGAGCGATGAGCGAACGGCTCACCCCGGGATCGGTGACGCTGACCCAGCTTCGCGCGGTGTTCGCCGGTGCGCCGGTCGCACTCGCACCGGGCTGGCAGGCGCCGGTCGCCGCCTCGGCGCAGGCCTTGGCGGTGCGGCTGGAAGAGGGCGTGCCGCTCTACGGTGTCAACACCGGTTTCGGGAAGCTGGCGTCGACGCGCATCCCGGCCGAGGGGCTGGCGCAATTGCAGCTCAACCTCCTGCGCAGCCATGCGGCCGGGGTGGGCGCGCCGCTGCCCGCCGACGTGGTGCGGCTGGTGATGGTGTTGAAAGCGCTGTCGCTGGCCCGCGGGGCGTCGGGCGTGCGGGTCGAGGTGGTCGAAGCGCTGCTGGAGATGCTGGCGTTGGACACGCGCCCGGTGATCCCGGCGCAGGGCTCGGTCGGCGCCTCGGGCGACCTCGCGCCGCTCGCGCATCTAGCTTTGGTGCTGGTGGGGGAGGGCGAGGCGGCGGGGCCACGCCCGGCGCCGATCGTGCTCGGCCCGAAGGAAGGGCTTGCGCTGCTCAACGGCACGCAGGTGAGCACCGCGCTCGCGCTGACGGGGCTGTTCGCGGCGGAGGATGCTCTGCGCACCGCGCTCGTCGCCGGCGCGCTCTCCACCGAAGGGGCGAAGGGCAGCGATACGCCCTTCGATGCGCGCATCCATGCGCTGCGCGGCCAGCCGGGGCAGATCCGCGCAGCCGCGGCGCTGCGTGCGCTGATGTCCGGCAGCGCGCTGCGCGAGAGCCACCGCGTCGGCGATCCGCGCGTGCAGGACCCCTATTCGCTGCGCTGCCAGCCGCAGGTCGCCGGCGCCTGCCTCGACCTGATCGATCAAGCCGCTGCCATGCTCGGACGCGAGGCCGATGCGGTCACCGACAACCCGCTGGTGGTCGAGGGGGGCGAGATCCTTTCGGGTGGGAATTTCCATGCCGAGCCGGTGGCCTTCGCCGCCGATATCCTGGCCCTCGCCATGGCCGAGCTGGGCGCCATCGGCGAGCGACGCATCGCGCTGCTCATGGACCCCGTGCTCTCCGGCCTGCCGGCATTCCTGGTGCGCGATGGCGGGCTGAATTCCGGCTTCATGATCGCGCAGGTGACGGCGGCCGCGCTCGTGGCCGAGAACCGTGCGCTCGCCGCCCCGCGCAGCGTGGACAGCCTGCCCACCTCGGCCAACCAGGAAGACCATGTGAGCATGGCGACCGGCGCCGCGCTGCGCCTCGCACCGATGGCGGAGAACCTCGCCAACATCCTGGCGATCGAGCTGCTGTGCGGCGCGCAGGCACTGGATTTCCACCGGCCGCTCACCTCCGCCGCACCCATCGAGGCCGCGCATGCGCTGGTCCGCGGCGGCGCGGCGCATTGGGGCGAGGATCGGGTCATGGCGCCGGATATCGCGGCGGTGGCGGCGCTGGTCCGCGCGGGACGATTTGCCGCTCTGGCGGCTTTATAACGCTGAACTAACGCCTTGGCGTTCGGCGCCCTGCTAAACATTCGGCCGGTTGATACTTCGCACGGCAAGACGCCGATCGAGCGGGGAGTTCAGGCGATGGCACGCCGGCATGCGCGTTCGCTGGGTCCGCTCCGCGCCATATCGCGCGTCGCCAGCGAGGACGGCACCCCCGAGATCACGCGGCGCGAGGTGCCGATGCCGTGCCTCCCGCGCCCGCTTCCCTGACGCACAGCGAAGGAGAGATGCGATGAAGGACGGCATGCTCGCCGGCATCCCGATCCCGGAGGTGCAATCCACCCAGGAAGGCCTTGTTGTCCAGGCGAAGGCGGCCGGCGAGACGCTCCGATTCGACGCCAGCGACAATGTGGACGGCACGGTCGACCTCAATTTTTTCGTGGTGCCGAAGGTCGCCATGCAGGCGAGCGAGACCCTGGGCGGCTTGTCGCGCCGCTACGAGGTGGGCCATCGCGGGCCGGAGGTCATCTCCACCGGCAAGGGCGATCGCGGCGGCAAATCCTACGGGTGTTGGCAGATGACGAGCCAGCCGGCGGGCGGCACGGTGACGCGCTTCGTCATGGAGGATGGCTTTCCCTTCGCGGGTGATTTCGCCGGCCTGCCGCCTGGCAGCGACGGCTTCGATGCGGCGTGGCGGGCGGTCGCGGCGCGCGATGCCGCGGGGTTCGAGCGTGAGCAGCACGCCTATGTGCTGCGCACCCATTACGACGTGGCGCTGAAGCGCATTATCGCGAGCGGGATCGACGCCGCCGCACGGGTGCGCACGCTTCATGAGGTGCTGTGGTCGGCCACCGTGCAGCATGGCGCCTTCGGTGCGCTCGGGATTTTCCGCGCCGCGGGCGCGACGGATCCGCGGGACGATGCTGCGCTGATCCGCGCGATCTACGCCGAGCGCGGGCGGCGCGACGATGACGGGGTGCTGGTGCATTTCTCCGGCAACTCGAAACCGGTGCAGGAGAGCGTGGCGAAGCGCTTCGTCGATGAGTGCGACGATGCGCTGGAACTGCTGGCGGCGGAGGCGAAGGCGCCCAGGCCCGCCGTCTTCGCCGTGCCTGCGCCGGTGGAAGCCCACGAGGGTCGCAGCACGACGGGCTCGCCCGGCGACGAATCGCCCTCTCCCCAGCCGGTCATGCGCGACGTGCCCGCCTGGTTCGAGATCGCGTTCAGGGAGGTCAACCAGGCCCAGCTGCCCGGCCCCGCGGACAATGCCCGCATCGTCGAATATTTCGGCTGGACCAGCCTGGGCGAGAGCCCCGACAGCGTCGCCTGGTGCGGCGCCTTCGTCTCCTTCTGCCTGGGCAATGCGGGGTTCCTGCGCAAGGGCACCGGCTCGGCGCGGGCCGCGAACTGGATGGATTTCGGCAAGCCGCTTGAGGGTCCCAGGAAGGGATGCGTGGTGGTGCTGGAGCCGCAGGCGCCGGGCTCGTCCGGCCATGTCGCCTTCTGGGACCATACCGATGGCGAGCGGATTTTTCTGCTCGGCGGCAACCAGGGCGGCAAGGTCGGCGTGAACGCTTTCGCGCTGCGTGACGTGCGGAAGTTCGGCTATCGATGGCCGCTCGACGCATAGCCCTCGGTCGCCGGGCACCGCCCCGACGGCCATCCGGCCTTGCCGCCCGCAGCTCGGGTCGGGCGGTCACTTCCGGCGCAGGATGGCCAGGGCCGCGCCGAGCAGCCCGATGCCGCAGGCGAGCGGCCCGAACCCCCAGAACCCCTGCCGCGCGAGCATCCACCCGCCGAGCGCGGCCGCGCCCAGCCAGCCGAAGCTCGCCGAGGTGACGTTGAGGCCCAGCACCGTGCCGCGCACCTCCTCGGGCACGCTCGCGAGGCTCGCCATCAGGCTCGGCCGCGCCAGCGCATTGACCAGCACATAGGCGAACCCCAGTCCCACGGAGACCGCCAGGCTCGGGGTCCAGCCGAACAGGGGCAGGGCGAGCAGCGCCGCGCCGGCCATGGCCGCGGCGAAGATGAGCAGGCGGTTCGGCAGCCGGTCGGCCATCTGTCCGCCGACGATGGTGCCGGCGATGTTGCCCAGCGCGAACAGCGCCAGCGGCAGGGCGAGCGTGCCGAGGGTGAGCGCGTAGCTGGTCTGCAGGAAGGAGGCGAAATACACCGCCATCAGCCCGTAGCAGACGCGCTCGGCCACCCCCATCGCGAGCAGGCGCAGCACCGGGCCCGACATCGCCTTGCGGTAGCTGACGCCGGCACCGCGCGCGTGCGGCGCGCTGCCGGCCGGGCGCAGCGTGGTGGCGAGCAGCGCGAGGGCGGCCAGCATCGCGATGGCCGCGACCGTGCGGGTGACGCCGCGCCAGCCCAGCGCCTCCCCGATCCAGGCCGCGAGCGGCACGCCGAGCAGCAGGGCGAGGGACTGCCCGGCCATGATCCACCCCAGCGCGCGGCCGCGCTGGCCGGGCTGAACGCGGGTCGAGGCTTCCGCCATGATGGTGCCGGTGAAGGCGCCCGCGCAGGCCCCGGCGAGCATGGCCCACACGGCGACGGCGACGTAGCTCGTCCCGCTCGACATGCCGACCAGGCACAGGGCGAGCAGCACCGGCCCGCCGATCAGAAAGGGCCGGCGGCCCCAGCGGTCCGACCCGGCGCCGGCGATGAGCGAGGCCGCCCCCCAGGCGATCGACGTCAGCGCCATCAGGTTCGCGACCAGCGGGAGGGTGCTCGACAGGTCGCGCGCCATCTCGATCAGGAAGGGCGCGCGCGTGGTGCCGGAGCAGGAGGCCGCGAACATCGCGAGGCAACATGCGGCGAGCAGCGCCCAGGGCATCGGGGCTTCGGGTGGGCGCAGCGAAGGTTCGGGCATGGGGTGACGCTAGCCCGGCCGTGCCCGCGCCGTCAGGGGGGCATGCCTAGGGCTCGCGGATGGCTTCCTGCAGGCCGCGCGTCAGCGGGTTGAGGAAATAGGAGAGTAGGTTGCGGGTGCCGACCTTGATCTCGGCGGTGAGCGTCATCCCCGGCGTGATGCGGCTGCCCTCCGGAAGGCCAGGGAGCGCCTGTGCGGTGAGTTCCACCTGGCCGGCATGCAGCCCGGCGCTGCCGGGCCGTGCCTCGCCGGTCTCGGTGCGCTGGCCGGATTCCGGGGCGACCGCGCGCAGCCGGCCGGGCAGGGCGCCGTGGCGCTGGAAGGGGAAGGCGTCGATCTTCACCACGACCGGGTCGCCGGGGCGGGCATGGCCGATATCGGCCGAGCGCAGCGCGATCTCCGCGATCAGCGGCACGTTGAGCGGGACCAGGGTGATCAGCGGCTCCGCCTCGCGCAGCACCGAGCCTACCGAGCGGCGCGCGACCTCCAGCACCACGCCGTCCTGTGGCGCGATCATGGCGGTGAGGTCGCCCAGGCGCCGCGCCTTGCCCAGCTGCTCCTCAATGCGGGCGAGCTCGGCGCGGATGCGGATGGCGTCCTCCATCAGCAGGCGGCGCCAGTCCTCGACGAAACTCTGCCGCTCGGCCTGCTTCGCGAGCAGGGCGTGGCGCAGCTCGGCGACGCGATTGCGCGCCTGCGCGAGGTCGTGCTCGGCCTGGATGCGCTGCGAACGCGCGGCGAGCAGGTTGAGCCGCGAGCCGACCTGCCGCTCAGCGAGGTCGGACCGCATGGTCTCCACATCGCGCGCGAGATCGGCCTGCTGGGCGCGGAGGAAGGCGGATTCCTCCAGGCTGCGGATGGAGGCGGTGATGCCGGCGATATCCTCGTCGAAGAAGCGAAGCCGCGTGGTGCGCACGATTTCGCGCTGGGATTGCAGCGCGGCTTGCAGCAGCAGGTCGGGCTCGAGCGTCGCATGCATGGGCGAGCCGCCGAGCTCGGCGTCAATGCGTGTCGCCTGCGCGGTCAGCAGGCGGTGCTGGGCGGTGAGGGTGGCGGTGTCGGCATCGGCGAAGGTGGTGTCAAGCAAGGCGAGCACTTGGCCGCCGCGCACCACGTCGCCGGCGCGCACCCGGATCTCGCGGATGACGGCGCGCTCCATCGGTTGCAGCACGATGGGCGGCGCGTCGGGGGTCAGGCGCCCTTGGCCGGTGACGACGACATCCACCTCGACGATGGCGGCGACGGCGAGCAGCAGCAGGAACAGCAGCGCGACCAAGTGGTGCGCGCCGCGGAGCAAGGGCGGCGGCCCTTCGGCGAGCAGGTCATCGAGTTCGCCCTGGAAGCCGATCGCCTCGGGCGCGATGGGGCGCGGGCGTGGGCGCGGGGTCCCGCGCAGCCGGGCGAGGATCGCCGGTGCCGTCGTGAGGGCGCTTGCACTCATGCCGGTTGTAGATGCTGCGTCTGCTGGTGCCAGAGGTGGCGATACACCTCGCAGCGTTGCAGCAGGGTGGCGTGGGGGGCGATGTCCAGCACCCGGCCGCGTTCGAGCACCAGGATGGCGTCCGCGCGTGCCAGCGAGGCGAGGCGGTGGGAGACGATGATCATGGTGCGGCCCTCGGCAATGGCGTCGAGGTTGCGCTGGATAATGGCTTCGCTCTCGGGGTCGAGGGCGCTGGTTGCCTCGTCGAAGATGAGCAGCGAGGGGCGCGGCAACAGTGCGCGGGCAATGGCCAGGCGCTGGCGCTGGCCGCCGGAGAAGTTCGACGCCCCTTCCTCGACCAGCGTGTCGTAGCCGTGGGGCAGGCGTTCGATGAACTCATCCGCGCCGGCGAGGCGGGCGGCTGCGAGGATCTGGTCGAGCGGCGCGTCGAGGCGGGCGGCGGCGATGTTGTCGCGGATGGTGCCGGAGAAGAGTAGGTTTTCCTGGAGCACGACGCCGATCCCGCGCCGGAGATGGGTGAGGTCGATGTGGCGGAGATCGACGCCGCCGGCGCGGATGATGCCCTCCTGAGGGCGGTGGATGGCCTGGATGAGGCGGGTGACGGTGGTCTTGCCGGAGCCTGAGCGGCCGACGATGCCGATGACCTGGCCTGGCTCGACGGCGAAGGAGACGTCTTCAAGGGCGGGGGCGCCGGCGCCGGGGTATTGGAAGGTGACGCCCTCGAAGTGCAGCGCGCCGGTGATGGGGGGGCGGGCGAGGCGCGCCTGGGCATTGGCCTCGGGGGCGGTGTTCATGACGTGGCCAAGCATGCGGACCGAGAGGGCGGCTTCCTGGTATTCGTTGATGAGGGCGACGATCTGCACCAAGGGGCCGGTGACGCGGCCCGACAGCATGGAGAAGGCGATCAGCGCGCCGAGGCTGAGATGGCCCTCGAAGACGGCGATCGCGCCGGCCGAGAGCAGCGTGATCTGCATCAGCTTTTCGAGGGCCGTGGTGATCACGGTGCCGGCGATGCCGACGCGCCCGACCTCCGCCTGCTGGCGCACGGCCTGGACCACGCGGCGTTCCCAGTTGGACTGGCGCACTGGCTCCAGCACCAGGGATTTGACCGCGCGCATGTTGTGCAGCGTCTCGACTAGATAGGCCTGGCGCGCGCCCTCGGTCTGGTAGAGCCGGTCGAGCCGGCGGCGAAAGGCGGGGACCATCGCCGCGATCACGCCGGCGATTGCGGCAGAGAAGCCCAGCACGATCGCGGTCAGTAGCGGGCTGTAGAGTGCGAGGACGATGATCAGCACCGGCAGGAACACCGCGTCCAGCATGGTCTGGAACAGCCTGCCGGTAAGAAAATGGCGCAGCTTTTCCGTCTGCTGCATGTGCCGCGTCAGCACGCCCGCCGCCTGGCTTTCGAAGAAATGCAGCGGCAGGCCGAGGAGGTGGCGGAAGGTGCGGGCGCCGAGCTGCGCGTCGATCTTGTTGGTGGCGAGCAGCATCAGGCGCTGGCGGATATAGCCGAAGCCGGCATCGAAGACGGTCAGCAGCACGAAGACGCCGGCGACCACGTACAGCGTCTGGTAGCTCTGGTGCGTGATCACCTTGTCGATCAGCACCTGGAACAGCAAAGGCGTGGCGAAGCCGATCAGGCTCGCGAGGATGGCGGCGATGGCGACGCCGCGGAAATGGCGCCGCTGGCGGATGATTTCGGGCAGGAACCAGCGCAGGCCGAAGGGCTGGTTGTCTTCGCTCAATGTATGGACGCGCTTGCACAGGATAAGCGTGCCGGACCATTCGGCGGTGAAGGCCTCGCGGGAGACGAGCTGCACGCCCTCTGCTTCCGCGGTGGGGTCGAGGATGGCGGCGTGCTGGGCGCCGTCCTCGCCGGGGATGACGTGGACGAGGATCACCCAGCTGCCGTCGCGGCGAACCGCCATGGCGGGGTAGGCGCGGCCCAATGCGGCGGCCTTGTCCCAGCCGCAGCGACGCAGCACGCGCCCGCGCAGTCCCAGCTGGCCCATGGTGCGCAGGACGGAGGGCACCATGTCCGCGCTCTCGATCGCGGGCAGTTCTTCGGGTGCCAGGTGCAGGCCGTGATGGGTGGCCAGCAGGAACATGCACCGCAAGGCTGTCAGTTCAGGAACCATGGCGTGCAGACTAGGCGCGCAGGGGTTGCGATCAGGTGAAGGCTCCGGGCCTGTTCCGGAGGGATAGCGGCGCGATCCAGCGGTACTTTTCCGCGCCGGCGGCGTCGGGCAGCTTGCCGATACAACCGGTATCGCTGTGCTGCCCTTCTGGCCGGTGCGAAAAATCCCCCCCGAGTCATCGCCGCAGCCCCTTCGGAACAGGTCCGAACGCGAAACCCCCCCGGGCTTGTGGCCCGAAGGGGTTCGCGGCCGCTGCGGCGCTCAGGCGAAGAGAGCGTTCACCTGGGCCGTGGTCATCGCGCCGATCTGGGTCGAGGTGAACCCGGTGGTCTGCGTGTCGGTGAGTGCGGCGATGTCGGACGTCTCGAGCCCGGTGATCTGCGTCGTGGAGAAGGCGCAGATCTGAGAGGTGGTGAGGCCCGCCATCTGGTTCGTGGTGAGTGCTGTGACGTTGGTGGAGGTGAGTGCCACGAGCTGCGCGGTGGACAGCGCCCCGATCTGCGTCGTGCTGAGGCCCACGACCTGGGTCGTGGTCAACGCGGCGATGTCGGTCGTCTCGAAGCCGGTGACCTGTGCCGAGGTCAGGGCCGCGAGTTGCGTCGTGGTCAAGGTCTGCACCTGGGTGGTGGTGAGCGCGGCGATATCCGATGTCTCCAGACCCACGATCTGGGTGGTGCCCAGGCCAAGGATCTGTGTGGTGGTGATCGTGGGCACCTGGGTGGTGGTGAGTGCGCCGACCTGCGCCGAGGTGAGCGCCCGCATCTGGGTGGTGGTGAGCGAGGCGAGGTCAGTGGTTTCGATCGCCGCGATCTGCGTGGTGGTGAGCGAGGCGACCGCCAGCCCGCTCAGCCCCACCGCCTGGGTGGTGGTCAGCGCGGCCACCTGGCTGGTGGTGAGGCCCACGACCTGGCTGGCGGTGAGGCCGGCCAGCTGCGTGGTGGTGAGCACGACCAGGTCCGTCGTCTCGAGTGCCGCGACCTGGGTGGAGGCGAGCGCGCCCACCTGGGTCGAGGTGATCCCGGCCATTTGCGTGGTGGTGAGTGCGACGATGTCCGAGGTCTCGACCCCCTTCACCTGGGTGGTGCCGAGGCCACCGACCTGCGTGCTGGTCAGGGCCGCTATCTGCGTCGTCGTGAAGGCCCCGATCTGACCGGCGCTGAACAGGCGCAACGTGGTGGTGGTCAGGCCGGAGGCCTGGGTGGTCGTCAGCGCAGCAATCTGGGTGGTGGTGAGGCCCAGCGCCTGGTTTGCCGTGATGCCCACGAGTTGCGTGGTGGAGAGCGTGGCGAAGTCGGTGGTCTCGAAGCCCGGCACCTGGGTGGAGGCCAGGGCGCTGATCTGCGTGGTGGTGAGCACACCGACCTGGGTGGTGGTGAGTGCCGCGATATCGGTGGTCTCGAGGCCGCGGACCTGGCTGGTGCCGAGATTGGCGACCTGCGTGGTGGTCAGGGCCGCGGCCTGGGTGGTGGTGAGTGCCGCCATCTGCGAGGAGGTCAGCGCCCGCATCTGGGTCGTGGTGAGCGTCACCAGGTCGGTGGTCTCGATGGCGCCGATCTGGGTAGAGTTCAGTGCCACCAGTGCCGTGGTGCTGAGGTTGGAGACCTGCGTCGTGGTCAGCGCGGCGACCTGTGTCGAGGTCAGCCCAGCCACCTGAGCGGGGGTGAGGCCGAGCAACTGCGTGGTGGTCATCACCGCGAGGTCGGAGGTCTCCAGCGCGCCCACCTGGGTGGAGGCCAGGGCCGCGACGTGGGTCGAGGTGATGCCCGCCATCTGCGTGGTGGTGAGTGCGACGATATCCGAGGTCTCAATGCCCTTCACCTGGGTGGTGCCCAGGCTCCCCACCTGGGTGGAGGTGAGTACCGCCACCTGGGACGTTGTCAGGGCGCCTACCTGAGTGGAGGACAGCGCGCGCAGAACGGTGCTGCTCAGGCCCACCGCCTGGGTAGTGGTCAATGCCGCGATCTGCGTGGTGGTGATGCCGCCCACCTGGGTGCTGCCGAGACCCGTGAGCTGCGTGGTTGTGAGCGTGGCGAAGTCAGTGGTCTCGAAGCCCGGCACCTGGGTGGAGGCCAGCGCGCTGAGCTGCGTGGTGGTCAGCACCCCCACCTGGGTGGTGGTGAATGCGGCGATGTCGGTGGTCTCAAGTCCCCGCACCTGTGTGGTGCCGAGGTTGGCGACCTGAGTGGTGGTCAGGGTTGCGGCCTGGGTGGTGGTGAGTGCCGCCATCTGCGCGGAGGTAAGTGCGCGCATCTGAGTTGTCGTCAGCGTCACCAGGTCGGTGGTCTCGATCGCACTGATCTGGGTGGAGTTCAGCGCCACCAGCGCGGTGGTGGTGAGGTTGGACACCTGGGTCGTGGTCATCGCCGCGACCTGCGTTGATGTCAGCCCGATCACCTGGGTCACGCCGAGGCCGACCAATTGCGTTGTCGTCATCACGGCAAGGTCGGTGGTCTCCAGCGCTGCGACCTGCGTGGAGGCCAGCGCCGCGACCTGGGTCGACGTGATCCCCGCCATCTGCGTGGTCGTCAGCGCGACGATATCAGAGGTCTCGACCCCCTTCACCTGGGCGGTGCCGAGCGTGCCGATCTGGGTGGAGCTGAGGGCGATGACCTGCGTCGTGGTGAAGGCGCCCATCTGCGTGGCCGTAAGCGCGCGCAGCACGGTGGAGGACAGGCCCGCCATCTGCGTCGTGGTCATGGACGCGACCTGCGTGGTGGTGATGCCCGCCACCTGCGTGCTGGTGAGGCCGCCCAACTGGGTGGTGCTCAGAGTCAGGAAGTCGGTGGTCTCGAAGCCCGGCATCTGGGTCGAGGCAAGCGCGCTAATCTGCGTGGTGGTGAGCGCGCCGACCTGCGTGGTGGTGAATGCCGCGATGTCGGAGGTCTCGAGCCCCCGCACCTGGGTGGTACCGAGATTGGCGACCTGGGTGGTGGTCAGGGCCGCCGCCTGCGTCGTGGTGAGTGCTGCCATCTGCGCAGAGGTCAAAGCTCGCATCTGGGTGGTCGTGAGTGTGACCAGGTCGGTCGTCTCGATGGCGCCGATCTGGGCGGAATTCAGCGCCACCAGCGCCGTGGAGGAGAGGTTGGAGACCTGCGTCGTGGTCAGCGCCGCGACCTGTGTCGAGGTCAGCCCAGCCACCTGAGCGGGGGTGAGGCCGAGCAACTGCGTGGTCGTCATCACCGCGAGATCGGTAGTCTCCAGCGCGCCCACCTGGGTGGAAGCCAGGGCCGCGACCTGGGTCGAGGTGATGCCCGCCATCTGCGTGGTGGTGAGTGCGACGATGTCGGAGGTCTCGATCCCCTTCACCTGAGTGGTGCCCAGGCTCCCCACCTGGGTCGAGGTCAGCGCCGCTACCTGCGTGGTGGTCAGGGCGCCTACCTGAGTGGAGGACAGCGCGCGCAGAACGGTGCTGCTCAGGCCCACCGCCTGGGTGGTGGTCAATGCCGCGATCTGCGTGGTGGTGATGCCGCCCACCTGGGTGCTGCCGAGACCCGCGAGCTGCGTGGTTGTGAGCGTGGCGAAGTCAGTGGTCTCGAAGCCCGGCACCTGGGTGGAGGCCAGCGCGCTGAGCTGCGTGGTGGTCAGCACCCCCACCTGAGTGGTGGTGAGTGCGGCGATGTCGGTGGTCTCAAGTCCCCGCACCTGTGTGGTGCCGAGGTTGGCGACCTGGGTGGTGGTCAGGGCCGCGGCCTGGGTGGTGGTGAGTGCCGCCATCTGCGCGGAGGTGAGTGCGCGCATCTGCGTGGTCGTCAGCGTCACCAGGTCGGTGGTCTCGATGGCACCGATCTGGGTGGCGTTGAGTGCGACCAGGGCGGCCGTGCCGAGGTTGGACACCTGGGTCGTGGTGAGTGCCGCCACCTGCGTCGACGTCAGCCCGATCACCTGGGTGGCGCCGAGGCCGAGCAGCTGCGTGGTGGTCATCGCCGCGAGGTCGGAGGTCTCGAGCGCGCCCACCTGGGTGGAGGCCAGCGCCGCGACCTGGGTCGACGTGATCCCCGCCATCTGCGTGGTCGTCAGCGCGACGATGTCGGAGGTCTCGATCCCCTTCACCTGGGTGGTGCCCAGGCTCCCCACCTGGGTGGAGGTCAGCGCCGCCACCTGCGTGGTCGTCAGCGCCCCCATCTTCGTCGCCGTCAGCAACTGCAGCGCCGTGGTCGTCAGCCCCGATGCCTGTGTCGTGGTCAGCGACGCGATCTGCGCGGTGGTGATGCCGGCGATCTGCGTGCTGCCGAAGCCCGCCAGCTGGGCGGTGGAGAGTGTCACCAGATCCGTCGTCTCGATCGCCGCGACCTGGGTCGAGGCGAGGGCGGCCAGCTGCGCCGTCGTCAGCACGCCCGCCTGGGTGGTGGTCAGCGACGCTATATCGGCTGTGTCGAAGCCGCGCACGCCCGTGGTGGACAGGTTCGCGACCTGGGTGGTGGTGAGTGCCGCCACCTGCGTCGTGCTCAGCGACCCCAGCTGGGAGGAGCCGAGCGCATTCAGCTGCGTCGAGGCCAGCACGACAAGGTCCGTGGTTTCGAGCCCGCTGATCTCGGTGGTGGTTAGCGCGCGCATCTGCGTGCTGCTGAGAACGGCGACCTGGATGGTGGTCAGCGCCGCGATCTGGGTGGTGGCCATGGCGGCGATCTCGGAGGTCGAGAGGCTCGCGATCGTGGTGGTCGTCAGCGCAGCGATCTGGGTCGTGTTCAGCAGCGAAATGGCCGGCATTTGTCTCACTCCATTCCCGACAGGGTTCCGCGAGAGACAAGGCCCCCGGCCTTGTTGACCGACGGGGCAAGCAGGTCCGGGGTCCAGCTTTTGCCGGCCCTTCGCAGAGGTGGAGAATAAGGCGATGGTATTGCCCTGAGGTTAATGCGCCGTGCGTCGCGCTCAGGGCACCAGGCGGATCGCGCGATAGGCGGATTCGAGCCGCGCGGTGAAGCCGGCGCTGTCGCCTATGGTTCGGCGCCAGGCATCGCCGGCGAGGCGCTGGCGCAGTGCCGCGGCCGCCGCCGGATCGGTCGCCACTGCGACCGCGCGCGCGACGTAATCCGCTTGGCTGGTCGTCACGAAATCATCGAGGCCCACCGCATGCAGCAGCGCGCCGGCCATGCGCGAGGCAAAGGCGCGCCCCGACAGCGTCAGGATCGGCAGGCCCATGCGCAACGCGTCCGAGGCCACCGTGCCGGCATTGTAGGGCGCGGTGTCGAGGAACAGATCGGCCAGCGCGAAGCGCGCCATGTAGTGCGCCGGTCCCACGCGCGGGGCGAAGAGGAAACGGTCGCCCGCCACGCCGAGGGAGGCCGCGCGCGCGAGCAGGTTCGCGCGACTGTCCGTGGTGTCCTCGACGATCCAGAGCACGCTCTCGGGTGCCGCGCGCAGGATGACGCACCAGCTCTCGAACATTGCCTCCGTGATCTTGTAGTGGTGGGAGAAGCAGCAGAAGACGAAGCGGTCCACCGGCAGCCCTTCGCTGGCGCGCGACAACGTGGGCAGCTCGGGCATGCGGCTGTCATTGGCCTGGTAGAGGCCGGCCAGCGGCAAGGGCGCGGGCGCGTAGTGCGTGGCCTGGTCGGCCGGAATGACCCAGTCGTCGCAGATGACGTAGTCGAGCTCGGGCAGCGGCAGCGGGCCGATATAGCCCAGATAGGTCGCCTGCACGGGCGCGGGCTTGTGCCGCAGCGTGTGCATCCGCGCGCCCTTGGTCAGGCCGTTGAGGTCGATGAGGATGTCGATCTCGTCGGCGCGGATGCGGTGCGCGGCGGCCGCGTCGTCGAGGTTCCCGATGGGGATGTGGTGGTCGAGCGCGGCGATAACGCGGGCGCGGATGGTGCTGCCATCCTCGGGGCTGGAGCAGTAGCCGAACACCTCGAAGGCGGTCCGGTCATGGCGTTCCAGCGTCTCGACGATAAGGAAGCTCATCGCATGAGCGCAGAAATCCGAAGACAGATAGCCCACCCGGATGCGCTCATGCCGGTAGCCGCGCTCGGGGGCCAGGCGGTGCGGCGCGGGGGCCACCTTGCGTTCGAGCCAGCCGGCGACGCTGCGGCGTTGCAGGGCGACATCGTCGGTCAGCGCCAGCGTACCGAGCGGACCGATCTGGAGGGAAAATTCCTCAGGCGAGAGGCCGGGGATCTCGCCCGCATAGAGCGGCCATATGCAGGCCTTCTGCCGCGCATGACCCCAATGCTGCACCACGTCGGGCTGTTCGCGGTCGAGCAGGAGGGAGGCGCGCAGCGCCGCCTCGGCCTCGGTGAAGCGCTTCTTCTCGTCGAGCAGGCGGCCACGATGGTTGAGCAGCGCGACGCGCATGGCCGTGGATTGCAACGCCTGATCCCAGACCGCGAGCGCGGCATCGGGCTGCCCCTGGGCTTCCAGCGCCAAGCCGAGATTGACCGCGGCCTGGTCGAGCTTCGGCTGCAGCGCCAGCGCCTGCGCATAGGCCCGGGCGGCGGCGGCATGGGCACGGGTCTGCGCGAGCTCCACGCCGAGGTTGAACCAGGCGGCGAAAAGCTGCGGGCTGCCGGGATTGGCCGCGATCCAGGCGCGGTATGCGGCGATCGTCGTCACGCGCCGCCCCTGGCGAGAAGCCTGTTCCGCCAGTGGCAGCAGCGCCTCGAGCGGAAGCGAGGCGCAAAGCGCGCGCAGACGCTCGGCATCCTCGGGCCAGGGAGCGCCGTCGAACAGCGCGGCAAACCAGGCGCGCTCCGATGGCGCGAGGCCGGGCGCGAGCATGTCCGGTGCCATCAGGCCGCGGCCTCGAGCGCGGTGGCGTCGGGCGCGTGCCACACCCGGCTGTCCCAAGGCAGCCGCACGAAATCGTGGCGCTCCGCAAGGGCCGCGCGATAGAGGCCCTGGTAGTCGGCGATCTGCGAGAACTCCACGCCGTCATGGTCGAGCGACGCGCCGATCTCGAGATAGGTGTCGAGGTTGGTCATCTCCGGCACCGGCAGCCGTCCCGCGCAGGCCTCGGCCCAGATGCGGCGGAACAGCGCCTCCATCTCGCGCGTGAAGGGTGCCGTGTCGAACAGCAGCGAGCTGTGCCGGCCGGCGAGCAACTGGTCGCGGTAGGTGGCGAGCCGCAGCCGGTCGTGGCCGAGGGCAATGGCGCGCGCGGTGTATTCCGCCGGCGTGGCGCAGACGAGGCCCGGGATGCCGGCCGCGCGCACCAGCGACGCGCAGACGCGCGAGGCGAAGCCGCGCCCCGGCATGGTGAGAATCGGCACGCCCATCCACAGCGCGTCCGACGCCGTGGTGTGGGCACCGTAGGGGGTGGTGTCGAGGAACAGATCGGCCAGCGCATAGCGCGCGATGTGCTGCGCATTGGGCGCGAAGGGCACGAAGATCAGCCGTGCGGGGTCGATGCCGGCGGCTTCGGCCAGCGCGCGCTGGCGCGTGTCCACGGCCTCCGCGCCCTTGAGCAGCCAGAGCAAGCTGTCGGGCACCGCACGCAGGATGTCCATCCAGCGCGCGAAGAGGAAGGGCGTGATCTTCTGCGCACCGTTGAAGCTGCAGAACACCGTGGCGTTCTCGGGCAGGCCGCACTCGGCGCGGGTTGGGGTTGGCGCCACCACGCGCGCGCGGTCGTTGGGCTGGTAGCAAGGCAGGCGCAGCACGCGCTCCGTGTAGTAGATCTCGTGGCCCTCGGGGATGATGGTCGGGTCGGCGATGATGTAGTGGTGGTATGGCGTGCCCATGGTGCCCGCGAAGCCCAGCCAGTTGACGATCACCGGGGCCGGGCGGCGGGCCAGCAACTTGGATCGCGCGCTGCGGGTGTGACCGTTGATGTCGACCAGGATGTCGATGGCGTCGCGCAGCATCAGCGCCAGCGCCGCGTCATCGTCGAGCGGGGTGATGTCCACCCAATGCTCCGCGCCGTCGCGGATGCGCGCCTTGGTCGCGTCCTCGGCGGGGATGCCGCAGTAGTAGAGGAACACCTCGAACTGGTCGCGGTCATGGCGGTGGAACATGTCGGCAGTCAGGTAGCCGATGGCGTGGTCGCGCAGGTCTGAGGAGAGATAGCCGATGCGCAATCGCCCTGGCCGCGCGCGCGGCACCGCGTGGCGCGCCACGCTGCCCGGTGCGGGACGGCCGATCTCCTCGCGCGCACAGGCCGCGGCCCCCGCGAGTTGCAGCAGCGGGTCGTCGGCATAGCTGGCGAGGCTCAGCGGCGCCATCCGGCGGAGAAGCGCGCTTCGGTCGAACGGTCCCACGGGTTCGAGCAAGGGCCAGGTGCATTGCCGCTGGCGCAGCGCGATCCAGTGCTGCACCACATCGGCCGGGTGCTGCCCGAGCTCGATCATCTGGCGCAGCGCGGCCTCCGCCTGGGCGAGCATCTTGCGCCCCTCCAGCAGGCTCGCGCTCAGCTTCAACGCGGCGGCCTTGTGGCCCACGGACTCGCCGGTCACTTGTGCCAGCGCGGTGGTCACCTGCGTCCAATGCGCGAAGGCCTGGTCGGCCGCGCCAAGGCGTTCAAGCAACACGCCCAAGTTGACGTGCGCTGGAAGGAAATTCGGCCGCGCGGCCACCGCCTCCTGCAGCGCGACCGCCGCCTCCTGCACCGCGCCGAGGCTGGACAGCACCACGGCGTGGTTGAACAGCACGGCATGGCGGTACGGGCTCTCCGCATGGGCGGCGAGCCAGTCGCGGTAGAGCGCCGCGGCGGCGTCCGGGCGGCCCGCCTGGGCGTGGCTTTGCGCGGTGCCGAACAGCTCGGCGATGATGGTGGTGTCCATGCGCGACAATCCTTGCGGGGTGGCCGGCGGGCCCAGAAAATTCAGGCGGCGATCTGCGGCGCAGCCATGTGCGCGGCCGCCCAGAGCGCGAACTTCCCGTCGCGCATCACGCGCGCATGCGGGAAGCCGGCCTCGACCAGCGCCTGCTGAAGGCTGCGCGCCGTGAATCCGCCGCGATGGCCCATGAAGGCATTGCCCTGCGCCAGCGCCCCGCGATGGCCGTACAACATGTCGAGTGGCGTGATCGGGCCCATCGGCGAGACATAGGCGGCCTCGGTCAGGCGATCCTGCGCCACCAGCTCCGCCACCTGCTGCAGGTCGGGCAGGGTGAGCAGCAGGAAGCCGTCGGGCGCCAGCACGCGGCGGAATTCGGCGAGGGCGAGCGGCACCTCGTGCGGGTACAGGTGCTCGACATTGTGCGACGACCACACCGCATCCATCGAGCCGGTCTCGACCGGCGCCATGTCGGTGATGGAGGCGATGATGTCGGGCAAGACGCCCGCGTCGATGTCCAGGCGCACCTCCAGCCACTGATCCGCTGGGAACCATTCGGCGGGCAGCTTGCGCGGATCCGCGGCGCCGCAGCCGACATGCAGCACGCGGCGCGGATGGGAATGTGGAGCGTTCATTTTGGACCTCCTTGGGCGAAGGCGCGGGGACAGCGCGCCGTGAGAGGCCCGAGCGTAGCGGGGAGGCATTAACGCACGGTTGCCGCCAGCCTTTACGGCTTGGCAATGCGCGCGGCGGTATCCAAGGCGTGTCCCCAGAATGGAGCAAACCCTTGGCCTATCTGTCCGCGATCGAGATCGAGCCCGGCGAAGGCATGGTACGGCTTGTAAAATCGGTGCTGACCGAGGCGATGGCCGCGTCCATCGACCGCAGCCAGGGCTTCTACACAATCGATGGTATGTCCGGGTATCGCTACCGGTGGTTCATCAACACGCTGGTGCGGCGCATGCCGAAGCCCGGCTATCTCGAAGTCGGCAGCTGGCAGGGATCCACGCTGTGCGCCGCCATCGCCGGCAATGCGGTGCGCGCGCTGGCGATCGACAACTGGAGCGAGTTCGGCGGACCCAAGGAGCAGTTCTTGGCCAATGTCGGACGCTACCGGGGCGAATCCGCGACGGTGGGTTTCTTCGAGGGCGATTTCCGCTCGGTCCCCTTCGCCGCCATCGCGGAGCAGGTCGAGCCGTTCAACATCTACCTGTTCGACGGGCCGCATGAGGAGGCCGACCAGTATGACGGCCTGGTGCGCGCGCTGCCCGCGCTCGCCGAGCGCTTCGTCTTCATCTGCGACGACTGGAACTGGGAACGGGTGCGCGCCGGGACCCACCGGGCCATCGCCGAGAGCGACGTCGACCTTCTCTACGCCGCCGAGGTCCGCACCACGCTCGACGGCAGCAACGGCGTGCCGGGCTTCAAGGAGAGCGACTGGCACAATGGCTACTTCATCGGCGTGCTCGCAAAGCGCTGAAGGTCGGGAGCCGGCGCTCCCGGCCCTTCGTCATGCGTAGGCGCGCTCCACCACCGGGCCCGGACCGGTCGCGATCTCGCGGATGATCTTGCGGCGCACCGCCGTCTCGAACGCTTCGAAGCCCTCGGCGACCATCAGGAAGGCGCCGGGGCCGCCGATCACCTCGTCGCGGTAGTAGTCATCGAGCGGCGGCAGCCCGGCGAGCGCGGCCGCCGGCGACGGGTCACGGTCCAGGACCGCGAGCCCGTTGAGGATGATGCCGCGATCCAGCGCCGCGGCGCGCGATTCCGCCAGCGGGCGCCCCGAGTTGTTCACCCCGTCGCCGGAGATGTCGACCACCTGGCGCGTCCCCTCGTAGCGCTGCCCGAACAGGCGCCCGGCATAGTCGATGGCGCCCGAGATGGAGGTGTAGAGATAGGTTTCGCGCGGCGCGGCATCCACCGCGGCGGCAAAGTCCGCCGCTGTCGCCGGACCGTCGACCTTCGTCCAGGGCACCAGCAGATTCTGGATGTCCCAGTCGGACCAGGTGAACAGGCATACGGCGATCGCCCCCAGCGGCCCGCCGGAAATCCCTTCCGCCAGACGCGCATCGCGGAACGCCGCGGCGTAGCCGGCGAATTGCAGCGCCTGTTCCACCGCATCGACCGAACGCGATACGTCGACCGCGAGCACGAGCTCCACATCGACCGGTTCATGCGCCAGGGCGGCGCGGGATCGGAGCAGTGCCGGGGCAGCCAGCGTCGCACTGAGCAGCGACCTGCGGGAGAGGGAGAATTCGGGAGCCGGGCTCCGGGGCGACCACATACGCATCTTGCTCTCCAGGTTGGAGCGCGTGCGCGATGGCTATCTCCCGATACGGCTGCCGTTGAGCAAGGCTAGGACAGCCGTCTTAGACTCCTTAGTAGGCCAACGGCATATCGCGGTGCAACAAGAGTCTCACCGCGACAGTTTGAAGAAATCCTCAAGCGATCCAGCGTGTGCTGCCGATTGCCTCAATCTTGTTCAAACGATGCCGCAGCGCGCTCAGCGCGGGATAGTCGGCGGTAATCCCGGGATGCACAACGTCGAGGAAGTCCATCAGGACAGCGGTCGTGACGTCCGCCTGGGTCATCAGCGCCCCAAGCAGGTAGGGTTCGGGCGCTATCGCCTCCAGTGCAGCGAGTCCACCCTGCACCTGGCGCAGCTGGCCCGCCGCCACAGCTTCCGAGCGATGCTCCGGCGCCCGACGCTTGAGCTCGATCAACGCGGCAACGCCCTTGTCGCAGGCGCCCAGTGCCAGCGACTCGGCGCGCAGCGCGGCCCGGCGGGCAGGGCCCGGGGGCGGAAGCAGCGCCTGGCCGGCCGGTGCCAGCGTCTCGACATGATCGAGGATGGCGGCGGAGTCGATCAGCGTCTCGCCATCATCGAGCACCAGGGCCGGCACGCGCACCAGTGGGTTGTAGCGCGCGATATCGGCCGCATCGTCCACCGTGCTGAAGGCCAGGTGCTCGAACGGGATCGCGTAGAGGTTCAGCGTCGCCGCCACGCGGCGGACGAAGGGGCTGAGATTGCGGCCGATGAGCTGCATGGAGGATCCTTCCCTCGGGTTGGATCCTCTCTAGCTGCGAAGCGGCCGCCCGGGCAGGCCCTGGCTCAGGCGAAGGGGTCGCTGCCGCCGAGCGCGCTGAAGGCGCCGGCCGGCGACAGCTCGGCAATGGTGCGGTCGATCGAATGGGCATCGCCGCCGGAGCGGGGCGAGTTCAGGATCACCACCTTGCCGAGCCAGCCGCCGACCGCGCCGGAGTAGTTGATCGGATCGTTCTTGACCTTGAGGTTGGTGATCTTCGGCTTGGTGCGGCCATAGGCGGCGGCCACCCCTCCCACCGCGGTCACCGCGGGCGGGTTGAAGGCCATGGCCGTCACGCCCGTGCGGGCCGCGACGATCTGCGCGATGCCGCCGCCCAGCGAGTGGCCGGTGATGGAGAGCGAGTCGCCCCGCGCCATCGCCGCTCGGGCTTCGGTCACGAGCTGCTCGGCCGAGGCGCATTGCCGCGAAAGCAGCACGGCGCCGGCCAGCGACAGGATCGCGCCGGGGATGCCGAAGACAGCGCCCGCGGCGCCTCCGAAGCCCGCATCGGCTACGACATCGGCGCCGCCGCCATCGGTTGGCTGGGTGCCGGCGATGCCCACGACCCAGGCATTGGTGCCGCCGCCGGCGCGCCGGTAGATGGCGCCCTGGAAGCCCGACATCTCACGCCGCATCGGAGAGAAGCGTGCGAAGCCGCGGCCGGTATCGGCGCGCGTCGGGTAATACGCGGCCGCGGCGATCGCGGCGTATTCGAGGTAGGTGATGGGCATTGACGGCTCCCGGCGCGATGATGACGACCGGGACCGTATTGTTGCATATGTGGAATGTCACGCGCAATTCCGTTGCAGGGCAGTGACATTCCCGCGCTAGCCATCACGAACCCGCGGCGAGCGCCTCAGAAGCCGGCGCCAGGTGCCGCCAGGTATGCGGCCTCGTCGGGCGTGTTCTCCCGGCCGAGCACGGCGTTGCGATGCGGGAAGCGGCCGAAGCGGCGGATGACGGCGCGGTGGCGCCACGCATAGTCGATGCTGCCGCCCGGCGCGCGGTGGAAGACACTGTCGCGCAGCCCTTCGAAGAGGGCGACCGAGAGATCCTGGTCGGCGTTCGCCTCGGCATGTTCGAAGGGCAGGTAGAGGAAGACGCGCTCGGTGGGCGTGAGCCGCAAGTCGAGGCGCTTTGCGAGCACCGCGTCGCGCGCCACGGTGCGAGCGTGCGAGTCGGACGCGAAGGCTCCGGGCGAACCGCGCTCGAGATTGCGCGGGAATTGGTCCAGCACGAGCAGCAGCGCGAGTGCACCGTTCGGGGTCGCGGCCCAACCATCGAGAGCGCCCTCGCGGGCGGGGAGGATCAGGGCGCCGAACTGCGAACGGATCGCGGCGTCGAAGGCGTCATCGCGCAGGAACCAGGCCTTGCGCGGGGTGTCGCGACCCTCGGCGAACCAGAAGGCGAGGACGTCGTCTGTCATGCCAGTGCCCGGTCCAGCAGCCGCACCGCGTGGATCGCCTCGCGCCCCGCAAGGTCGTCGATCTGGTGGCGGCAGGAGGTGCCGTCGGCGATGACGAGGTGGTCTGCATTGGCGCGGCGGATGGCCGGGAGCAGAGCGAGCTCCGCCATCGCCTTCGAGGTCGCGAGATTCTTTGCCTCGTAGCCGAAGGCGCCGGCCATGCCGCAGCAGGAGGAGGTGATGGGCAGCACCTTCAGGCCGGGGATGGCGGAGAGGAGCGCGATGGCGGCGGGGAAGGCGCCGAACGCCTTCTGGTGGCAATGACCGTGCACGTGCGCGGTGGCCTCGATGCGTTTGAAGGGGAGCTGCGCCTTGGTCGCGATCAAGAACTCCGAAAGCAAGTGGGCCCGGGCTGCCAGCGCCTCGGTGGCGGGACCGGGCAGCATGGCGGGGAATTCGTCGCGCAGGGTCAGCAGCGCGGAGGGCTCTATGCCGATGACCGGCTTGTCGGGGAAGGTGCTCAGTGCTGCCAGCGTGCGCGCGGCCTCGGCACGGGCTTTCGTGACCAGCCCAGCGGCGAGAAGAGTACGACCGTCATCGAGCGGCCGCGCGCCGCGCGCGGGCCGGGCAAGGGTGACGCGGTGGCCGGCGGCGGTGAGCACACGGATGGCGGCGCGGAGGTTTTCCGGCTCGAAATAGCGGTTGAACAGGTCGGGCAGCAGGATGACCTCGCCCGGCGCGCCGGAGGGCTCGGGCAGTTCGGCATCGTGGAAGGCGCGCCAGGCGAAGCGGGGAAGGGGGCGCTCTCGCGCGAAGCCGAGCAGTCTTTCGCCCAGCCAGCGAGCGCCGGGGATCCATTCCCGCGCATTAGCGAGCGGCGGAAACATAGCGGCAAAGGGCGCCCAATGCGCCAAGGTCGCGATGACGCGGTCCTTCAGCGCCACGCCATGCGTCGCCTGGCGTGCAGCCAGCGCCTCGATCTTCATCCGCGCCATGTCGACGCCCGTGGGGCATTCCCGCCGGCAGCCCTTGCACGAGACGCAGAGCGACAGCGCCTCCTGCACGGCGTCCGAGGCGAGGCCGCCTTCGAGCTGGCCGGTGAGGGCCAGGCGGAGGGTATTGGCGCGGCCGCGGGTCAGATGCGTCTCGTCGCGGGTGACCCGATAGCTGGGGCACATGGTGCCGGCGTCGAATTTCCGGCAGGTGCCGTTGTTGTTGCACATCTCGACCGCGCCGAGCAGCGCGCCGGGATGTTCGCTCCAGTCGAGCACGGGCGTGATCGGCGCCGGTGCGTAGCCCGGCGCGTAACGGAACAGCGACCGGTTATCCATCTTCGGTGCGCGGGTGATGCGGCCGGGGTTGAGCATCGCGGCCGGGTCGAAGGCGTCCTTCACGACCTCAAAGGCGCGGGCGATGCGCGAGCCGAACATCGGCTCGTTGAATTCGGAGCGGACGATGCCGTCGCCATGCTCGCCGGAGTGGCTGCCCTTGTATTCGCGGACGAGCGCGAAGCATTCCTCCGCGATGGCGCGCATCTTGGTGACGTCCTCGCCGGATTTCATGTTCAGCACGGGGCGGACGTGCAGGCAGCCGACCGAGGCGTGGGCGTACCAGGTGCCCTTGGTGCCGTGCTTCGCGAAGACGTCGTTCAGGCGTTCGGTATAGTCGGCGAGGTCGTCGAGGCCGACGGCGCAATCCTCGATGAAGGAGACGGGTTTTCCGTCGCCCTTCATGGACATCATGATGTTCAGCCCGGCCTCGCGCACCTCGGCGATCGCCGCCTGGAAGGGGGCGTCGGTCGCGCGCACGATGGCGCCGGGATGGCCGAGATCTGCCATCGCCTCATCCAGGCGGTCGAGGGATTGCAGCAGCGGGCCGTCCTCGCTGCCGTGGAACTCCACGATGAGGATGGAGTCCGGCTCGCCGATCAGCATGGCGGCGATGGTGCGGCGATAGATCGGGATCGAACGCCCCAGGTCGATCATGGTGCGGTCCACCAGCTCGACCGCCTCGGGGTGAAGCGCCACCAGGTGCCGCGACGCCTCCATCGCGGCGCGGAAGGTCGGGAACTGGCAGATGCCCAGCACCTTGCGCGGCTTGATCGGCCACAGCTTGAGATCGAGCGCCGCCGAAAAGGCTAGCGTCCCCTCGCTCCCGACCAGCAGCCGCGCGAGGTTGCCACGCCCGGCGGCGCGTGCGGCAGGTGTCAGCGCATCGAGGTTATAGCCGCCGACGCGACGAAGCTGGTGCGGGAAGCGGGCCGTGATTTCCTCGGCCTCCCGCGCGCCCAGTGCGCGCAAGCGGTTCACAAGGTCGGCGATGGGCGCCGGGATAGTCTCACCCAAATTTTCCGCCAGATCGGCGAAATCGAAGCGCGATCCATCGGCCAGGATGGCGTCAATGGCGCGCACATTGTCGGCCATCAGCCCGTAGCGGATGGATTTGCTGCCGCAGGAATTATTCGCCGCCATGCCGCCGATCGTGCAGCGCTGCCAGGTGGAGGGATCCACCGGGAAGAACTGCCCAGATGCCTTCAGCGCCTCGTTCAGCGCGCCCAGCGTGATGCCGGGCTGCACCCGCGCGGTGTCGCCTTCCACGCTCAGCACGTTGCGCAGGTACTTGGTGCAGTCGATCACCAGCGCCTGGTTGACGGTTTGGCCGCATTGGGAGGTGCCGCCGCCCCGCGGCAGCACCGCGATGCCCCCCTCGCGGCAGATGGCCATGGCGGCTTCCACATCGGCGGTGGTGCGCGGCACCAGCACGCCCAGCGGTTCGATCTGGTAGATGCTCGCATCGGTGGCGTAGCGGCCGCGATCGGCGGCGGAGAACAGCACCTCGCCCTCGGTTTCGGCGCGGAGGCGGTTGGCGAGGCGGCTGTCGCCCAGGCGCATGACGGTCATGGGGGTTTGCATACCGCATTGGCGGCGGGGCGGGGAGGCGGTTAGACAGGGGGCTCAGAGCGAAGGATCGCGCATGCCCTATTTCGAATCGAAGCGTCAGTCGGGGCGGCATTTCCTCCAGATTCCCGGCCCCTCCACAGTGCCGGACCGCATCCTGCGCGCGATCGACAACGCCACCATGGACCATCGCGGCCCGGATTTCGGACTGCTCGGCAAGCAGGTGCTGGAGAAGGTGCAGCGCATCTTCCAGACCACGCAGCCGGTGGTGATCTTCCCCGCCTCGGGCACCGGTGCCTGGGAGGCGGCCCTGGCAAACACGCTCTCGCCCGGTGACCGGGTGCTGATGTGCGAGACCGGCTGGTTCGCGCATCTGTGGCAGGAGATGGCGGGCAAGCTCGGCATCGTCACCGACCTGATCAAGACCGATTGGCGGCGCGGGGCGGATGTGGCGCAGATCGCCGAGCGCCTGGCCGCCGACAAGGGCCACGCGATCAAGGCCGTGGCGGTGGTGCACAACGAGACCTCGACGGGGGCAACCTCGCGCATCGCCGAGGTGCGCGCCGCGATCGATGCGGCCGGGCATCCGGCGCTGCTGCTGGTGGACACGATCAGTGGGCTGGCCTCGGCCGAGTACCGCCATGACGCCTGGGGCGTGGATGTGACCGTGTCGGGCTCCCAGAAGGGGCTGATGCTGCCCCCGGGTCTCTCCTTCAACGCCCTCTCGAAGAAGGCGTTGGAGGCTAGCAAAACCGCCAAGCTGCCGCGCAGCTACTGGGATTGGGGCCCGATGATCGCCTCCAACGCGACCGGCTACTTCCCCTACACGCCGGCGACGAACCTGCTCTACGGCTTGGACACCGCCTGCGACATGATCTTCGAGGAAGGGCTCGAAAACGTCTTCGCGCGCCACGAGCGCCATGCCGAGGCGACGCGCCGCGCCGTACGCCACTGGGGGCTGGAGGTGCAGGTCGAGGATGCCCGCCACTACTCCCCGGTGCTCACCTGCGTGCGGCTGCCCGAGGGCCACTCGGCAAACGCGCTGCGCGCCGCCATCCTGGAAAAATTCAACATGAGCCTCGGCAATGGCCTGGGCCAGTTGAACGACCGCGCCTTCCGCATCGGCCATCTGGGCGACATGAACGACCTCACCCTGATGGCCACGCTCTCGGGCGTGGAGATGGGGCTGCGCGTCGCAGCGGTGCCGCATGCCGCCGGGGGTGCCCAGGCGGCGATGGAGTTTCTCACCGGCAATCAGTGATCGCAGCGGCGCGCCGGTGGGCGCGCTCGCGTTACAAGACTCACTTTGCCGTGCGCTGGTTGCGCTTGACGCGCGCGGCCCTCGCAACCTCGCGACCGCGCGATTATACGCAGAGGTCCACAACCGTCCGGCAGCGCGTCAAGGTCGATGCGGTATCGGGATGAACGGTCGAAAAGCCTTTGGTTTTACGCTATGATAACCCGTGCCTATTAAACCGGTCCCTGTGCCGGACCCGGGTTGGTGTTGAAGGAACAGCGTTTGCTCGTACGGTCACCTTTGGCGAAGCCCTCGGCGCGGCGCGCGATGGGTCGGTTGGAACCGACTGGATGACTGCACGCATTCTGGTTGTCGACGACGTGGCCGCCAACCGCCGGTTGCTGGAGGCGCGCCTTCGTGCCGAATTTTTCGAGGTGTCGCAGGCTGGCTCGGGTGCCGAAGCCATCGCGGCGGCGCATGCTTGGTCGCCAGACATCATCCTGCTCGACGTGATGATGCCGGTGATGGACGGCTTCGAATGCTGCCGGCTGCTGAAGGCCGATGCCGAAACGCAGCACATCCCGGTCGTGATCGTGACGGCACTCGTCGACACCGATGAGCGGGTCCGCGGGCTCGAGGCCGGTGCCGATGATTTCCTCTCCAAGCCAGTGAGCGAGGCGACGCTGCTGTCACGGCTGCGGGCGCTGCTGCGCGTGAAACAGGTGACCGATGCCTGGCGGCTGCGCCAGAACACGGCGCGCGAGCTCGGCCTCGAAGCGCGTCCGCCGCTGCCACTCGCGCTCGAGGGGACGCGTGCCCTGTTGCTCCGCGCCGACGCGGCGGAGGCGGCCCTGTTGGGCGGCATACTCGCCGCCGACGGCATCTCCCTGCTCAACGGGTGTGACGAGGCGGAGGCGCGCTTGCTGCTGGCAGGTGGTGGCTTCGACTTGGTGCTGCTCTCGCTGCGGGCGCCTGAGGTTGAGGCGCTGCGCTTCGCCTCGAGCCTGCGCGCCTCGGCGGCCACGCGCGATCTGCCGCTGCTGCTGGTGGGCGACCCGGACCAGCAGGCGCCGATCCTGCGCGGCTTCGACCTCGGCGCCAACGACCACGTGCTGCGCCCGGTCGACCCCAACGAGCTGCGCGCGCGGGTGCGCAACCAGATCCGCCGCCGCCGCTTTCAGGAGAGCCTGCAGAACGACCTCGACCGCTCGCTCGAGATGGCGGTGACGGACCCGCTGACCGGGCTGCGCAACCGCCGCTATGTGCGCCGCCACCTCGACGCCCTGCTCCGCGGCGGCAAGGGTGCGACGGCGCTGCTCGTCGATGTCGACCATTTCAAGCGCATCAATGACGGATTCGGCCACGCCTCGGGCGACCACGTGCTGCAGGAGATCGCGCTGCGGATGCAGGACCAGCTGCGCGCCTCCGATGTCATCGGCCGCTATGGCGGCGAGGAGTTCCTGGTCGTGCTCGATACCGATGCCGACGAGGAGGTGATGGCGATCGCCGGCCGCCTGCAACGCGCCGTGGCCGACATGCCGTTCCGGCTGGGCGACCAGCGGATTTCGGTCACGATCAGCACCGGCGTGGCGATTGCGCTGCCGGGGATGGCTTCGGATGTGGTGATCTCGGCGGCCGACACCGCCCTGTACCGGGCCAAGCGAGCCGGGCGCGACCGTGTCGAGGTCGCACAGGATACGGACCGGATGGGCCCCACATCCTCGGCCGCGGCCGCATTCTGAACCTTGCGGGGCCGGAGCCCCGCAGGCGATTACTTGATCTTGGATTCCTTGAAGACGACGTGCTTCCGCACGACCGGGTCGTACTTCCGCTGTTCCATCTTGCCGGTCATGTTCCGCGTGTTCTTCTTCGTCACGTAGAAATACCCGGTCTCGGCACTGCTGACGAGTTTGATAAGGATGGTATTCGACTTGGCCATGGGACCTACTCCGGAACCCGGGACCGATGGCGGCCAGCGCGGGCAAGACTGCAAGAGGGGCCGGTATCTACAGGGTTTGGGGCGGAAATCAAGGCTGAAGCGCGGTGCGGTACAGCTCGGGTCGCTCGATCAGGGCGCGCGCGACCGAGAGATCGGCCTCGCGGCCCTCGGCCGGCGGGCAGGGACCGCGCAGGCGCTGGGCATCATCGGGATCGACCGGGGCGCGGGCGGCGCGGACGCGTGCGACCGGGACGGCCATCGGCGTCTCGCCCTCTGACAGCATGAGCAGCGCAGCGGCCGTCGCCTCCTCGCCCAGGCTGGTGCACAGGTTGGGCATCACGCCGAGCGACTGGATCGGCCAGCCCTGGGGGGCCACCAGGCGCGACCAGGAGACCAGCAGCTCCGCCGCGTTGGGCAGCGGGATGACGATCTGCACCAGCCCCTTGCCGGTGGTGCCGCTGCCGACCAGCACGGCACGGCCACGGTCGCCGAGCGTGGCGGCCACCGCCTCCGCCGAGGAGGCGGTGCGCCCGTCGACCAGCACGACCAGCGGGCGCCCATGGGTGAGGTCACCGCCCGAGGCGATCCAGCTGCGCCCACTTTCGGGGTGGCGGCCCTCGGTGCGCATGATCTCGCCAGACTGGAGGAAGACGTCGGCCACGGCCGCGGCCTGGGGCAGCAGCCCGCCGCGATTGCCGCGCAGGTCGAGCACGTAGCCGCGCGGTGCGCCCGCGATCCCGGCATCGGTGATCTGGCCCACCAGCTGCGAGGCCGAGCCCTGGGAGAAGGCCGAGAGGCGGAGATAGAGGATGCCGTCGATCCGTTCGGCGGTGACCGTCTCGGGCGGCACCGGGGCGCGCAGCAGGCTCACCCGCAGCCGCTGGCCGCCGCGCGCGAGGGTGAGGGTCACCGCGCCTCCAGTCGGGCCTTCCAGCCGGGCGGCGGCGTCGGGCAGGTCGTCGGCGGAGACGGGCACGCCATCGATGTCCAACAGCCGGTCGCCAGGACGGAGCCGGGACAGCGCCGCCGGGCCGCCGGGGGCGACGGTGGCCAGCACCACGCTTCGCCGCGGTCCGATGGCCAGGCGCAATCCCAGGCCGCGCTGGCCGATGCGGCGTTCGCGCGCGGCTACCGCCTCCTCCGCGGTGACGTAGCGGCTATAGGGGTCGAGATGGTTGAACAGCTCCTCGAAGCTCGATTGCAGCACGCGCTCGAATCCGGCCTCGCGGATGGCGGCCGAAGCGGTCCATCCGGCGCCGAGCAGTGCCGCGAGGCTGCGGGCAAGCGCCGGAGGCGCGGGCGGACCGCGGGGCAGCACCTGGCCGGCGATGGGCGCACCGGCGCTGCGCAGCGTGAGGCGGCCCTCGCTGATGTCGGCGGTGATACCCTCATCCAGCGCGGTGAGGCCGCGCAGGCTCCACAGCAGCAGGTCGTTCGGCGCGACCGGCGTCAGGTGCCGCTCGATGACCGCGCCGAACGCCTCGGCGAGCACGGCTTCGGCCTGGGCGCGGGGGAAGCGGTCGGCCTCGCTCGCGTGTGCGGTGATGCTCAGCAGGATCGCGACGACGCAGGCTTGCGCCAGCCGGGCTAGCGCGAAGGTTTGCGCGCCGGCACGCCCTGCATGATGTGGAAGACCATGCCGCCCGTGCGGGCATTGGCTTCGACCAGCCGCACCTCGACCGCGGCACGCAGCGAAAACGTCAAATGCGTGTGGCGGCCGGTGAGCGCTTGCCGGGCCTCGTCGTGCTGCCATCGGTCGTCCGGTAGGGAGGCGAGGGGGATGATTCCCGTCGCACCATTCTCGACCAAAGTGACGAAGAGGCCGAAGCGAGTCACGCCGGAAATACGCGCATCGAACATGCTTCCGACGCGCGTGGCCATGTGCGCGGCGAGATAGCGTTCAACGGCCTCGCGTTCGGCCGCGGCGGCGCGGCGTTCGGTGCCGGTGATGTGTTCGCCGATCTCTTTCGCGCGGGCCGATTCCTCGGCCGGAAGGGCGTCGAGAAGGGCGCGATGGACGAAGAGATCTGCGTAGCGGCGAATCGGCGAGGTGAAGTGCGCGTAGCGCGGCAGGGCCAGGCCGAAATGGCCGATGTTGTCGGGGTCGTAGGCGGCCTGGGATTGGGCGCGGAGGATGGTCTCGTGGACCAGGCGCTGCTCGGGCTTGTCCTGGACCTGGTCGAGCAGGCGCTGGAAGTCGCGGGGCAGCATGCGGTCCACCGCCGGCAGTGCCATGCCGAGTGATTCGAGAAATTGGCGGAGGCCTTCGAGCTTGGCGTCCGAGGGGCGGTCGTGGATGCGGTAGAGGCAGGGCTTTTGGTCGAGTGCTTCGGCGGCGGCGACGTTGGCGGCGATCATGAACTCCTCGATGAGTCGGTGGCTGTCCAGGCGCGCGCGGGGGGTGATGGCGGTGACGTTGCCGGCGGCGTCGAGCGTGACGCGACGCTCGGGGAGGTCGAGCTCCAGCGTGCCGCGGGCCTCGCGGGCGGTGAGCAGGGCGCGGAAGGCGGCGTAGAGGGTGGCGATGTGGCCGGGGGGGACGCCCTCGGGGTCGGTGCCCTGGTCGTGGTGGGATTGGGCCTGTTCGTAGGTGAGGCGGGCGGCGGAGCGCATCAGGCCGCGGCCGAAGCGGTGGGAGAGCTTTTTGCCGGAGGCGTCGAAGCGCATGTCGGCGAAGAGGCAGCCGCGGTCCTCGTTGGGGACCAGGGAGCACCAGTGGTTGGAGAGGGCCTCGGGGAGCATGGGGACGACGCGGTCGGGGAAGTAGACGCTGTTGCCGCGGAGCTGGGCTTCGCGGTCGAGCGCGGAGCCGGGGGGGACGTAGTGGGCGACGTCGGCGATGGCGACGAGGATGCGCCAGCCGGTGCCGTCGGGGGCGGCCCAGATGGCGTCGTCGAAGTCCCGCGCGTCTTCGCCGTCGATGGTGATCAGCGGGGTTGGGCGGAGGTCTTCTCGGGTGGCCAGCGGGGTGGCGGTGGCGCGGGCAGCCTCTTCGAGGGCGGCGGCGGGGAAGGTGTCGGGAATGCCGTGGGTGTGGATGCAGATGAGGGAGACGGAGCGGGGGGCGCCCATCTGGCCCAGGCGCTCGATGATGCGGGCGGGGCGAGGGCCGAAATGGGCGCCGGGGAGGGGTTCGGCGAGGATGATTTCGCCGTTCTCGGCGCCGAGGGATTCGCCGGGGGGGACGATCCAGTCTGCGCGGTGGCGGCGGTCGGTGGGCTCGATCTTGCCGTCGGTGAAGACGCCCAGGATGCGGGCGGGGGATTTGGCGGGAATGCGCTGGACGGTGCGGCCTTCATACTTGCCGGCGCCGATGGGTTTTAAGCGCGCGAGGACGCGTTCGCCGGGGGCGAGGGCCGGTTGGCCGCGGGCCTCGGCGCGCATGTAGATGATGGGAGGGCGGCCTTCTCCCGACCAGGCGAGAGGTTTGGCGATGGGGTCACCATCGGGGTCGGTGCCGGTGACCTCGACGACGGCGGTGTCCGGCAGGTGGCCGTGTTGGATGACGGCTTGGGCGACGTCGGCGGGGGTGTTTGCCTTGATCTCAGAGAGCAGCGCGCGAAGGGCGGGGCGCTGCTCGGTGGTGAGGCCGAAGGCGCGGGAGATGTCGGACTTGCCGACCTTGCCCTTGGCCTTGGAGAGGAAGACGCGGAGGGCGTCCAGCGTGGGAAGCTCGCCCGGGGTGCCGGTTGCGGTGGGAAGAGGGGCGGGTTTCGCGCGGGCGCGGTGACCTTTGGGTGGCGGGCCGAAGCGGGGCATGGGTGGATCAGCCAATCCGTCGCTGACGCGGGGCACGGGACCATGGGTCAAAAATAAAAGAATGGGGTTCGGGGAAATTCTTTTCCCCGACCTTTGTCACTTCTTGGCCTTCGCTTTGGCTTTCGCCGCCGGTTTTTTTGTCGCTGCGGTCGCCTTGCTGGCCGCCGCCTTGGGTCGTGCCGCAGCCTTGCTCGCGGCTCGTGGCTTTGCCTTCGGCTTGGCCTTTGATGCGGGAGCGGCGGCCCTGCGTGGCGCGGAGGGCGCAGCTGCCGGAGCCGTCACGGTCTTGGCCGGCACCTTCTTGCCCTTGGCACCCTTGCCGCCCTTCGGCGCCAGCACCTTGCCCTTCTCAGCCAGTAAGGTGACGGCCTCATCGAGCGTGATGGTCTCCATCTCCACTCCGCGCGGCAGGTTGGCGACCGTCTTGCCGTGCTGCGCGTAGGGCCCGAAGCGACCCTTTTTCACCTCGACGGGGGCCTGGTCCTTGGGGTGGGCGCCCAGGCCGCGCACGCGGGCGCGAGCGTCGGCGAGGAGGACCACCGCGCGGTTGATGCCGATGGTCAGGACGTCATCATCCTTGTCGAGCGATTTGAAGATCGTCCCGCACTTCACATAGGGGCCGAAGCGGCCGAGCCCGGCGGTGATTTCCTCCCCGGTCTCGGGGTCGATCCCGATCGGGCGCGGCAGGCTCAGCAGGCCGAGCGCGCCTTCCAGGGTCACGGTTTCGGGGCTCATCCCGTTGGGCAGGCTGGTGCGCCGCGGCTTGGTCGGTTTTCCCTTGGCGTCGGTGCCTGGCTCGCCGAGCTGCACATACAGTCCATAGGGCCCGCGGCGCATGGTGATGGGCTGGTTAGTGACGGGGTCGAGACCCAGGTCACGGTCGGCAGCGCCGCGTTCCTCGCCCTCGCCGCCCACGCCGAAGGGGCGGGTGTAGCGGCATTCGGGGTAGTTGGAACAGCCGATGAAGGCGCCGCCCTTGCCAAGGCGCAGGCCGAGCCGCCCCTCATGGCATTTGGGGCACAGGCGCGGGTCGGTGCCGTCGCCACGGTCCGCGAAGATGTGGGGGCCGAGGTCTTCGTCCAGCGCGTCGATGACGTCGCGGATCATGAGGTCCTTGGTCGCCGCGACGGCCTTGGAGAATTCCACCCAGAAGGCGTGCATGACCGCGCGCCAATCGGCATTGCCTTCGGAGATCTTGTCGAGTTCTTCCTCCATGGAGGAGGTGAAGCCGGTGTTCACATAGCGCTCGAAGAAGCGGACCAGGAAGGTGGTCACCATCCGCCCGAGGTCCTGGGCGACGAAGCGACGCTTATCCAGCGTGACGTAGTTCAGGTCCTGCAAGCGCTGCAGGATGGAGGCATAGGTTGAGGGTCGGCCGATGCCGAGTTCTTCCAGCCGTTTTACGAGTGTTGCCTCCGAATAGCGCGGCGGCGGCTGGGTGAAGTGCTGGGCAGGGGTGACGGCGCCGCGCTTGAGCGCGTCCTTCGCCTGCATCGGCGGCAGAATGCGGGTGTCTTCCTCCTCCGCCGCCGGGGCGGTGCCGATGCCGGCGCGGGCGTCGGCGGCGCGGTCATCCTCATCTTCGCGGTACAGCTTCAGGAAGCCGTCGAAGGCGATGACGGAGCCGTTGGCGCGCAGGCGCGTCTTGCCCGAGGGGCCGGCGATGTCGACCGCGGTCTGGTCGATCTCGGCGGCTTGCATCTGGGAGGCGATGGCGCGCTTCCAGATGAGCTCATAGAGGCGGGCCTGGGCGCCTTCCAGCTCGCGGCTAAGGCTTTCCGGCGTGCGGGTGGCGTCGGTGGGGCGGATCGCCTCATGCGCTTCCTGGGCGTTCTTCGCCTTGGAGGTGTATTCGCGCGGCGCGGCGGGAAGGTAGTCGGCGCCGAAGCTGGACTTCACGTGGTCGCGGATGGCGGAGATCGCCTCGCGCGCCATGGTGATGCCGTCGGTCCGCATATAGGTGATGTGGCCGGCCTCGTAGAGTTGCTGAGCCGTGCGCATCGCCGCCTGGGCGCCCATGCCGAGCTTGCGCGACGCCTCCATCTGCAGCGTGGAGGTCATGAAGGGCGGGGGCGGGTTGCGCTTGGTGCGCTTCTTGTCGACGGAGGCGACGGCGTATTGCTCGGCCTCGATGGCGGCGACGGCGCGCTTCGCGTCGGCTTCTTTCGCCAGGTCGAATTGGTCCAGGCGCTTGCCGTCGAGATGGGTGAGGCGGGCGGTGAAGGGCGCGCCGGCGGGCGTGGTGAACTTGGCCTCGACCGACCAGTATTCGCGCGGCTTGAAGGCCTCGATCTCGGCTTCGCGCTCGCACACCAGGCGGAGGGCCACGGATTGGACGCGGCCGGCGGATTTGGACCCCGGCAGCTTGCGCCACAGGACCGGGGAGAGGGTGTAGCCGACCAGGTAATCGAGCGCGCGGCGGGCCAGGTAGGCGTCGATCAGCGGGACATCGAGCTCGCGCGGATGCGCCACGGCGTATTGCACGGCGCGCTTGGTGATCTCGTTGAAGGTGATGCGGCTCACCTGCTTGCCCTTGAGCGCACCGCGCTCGGCCAGCATGTCCTTGACGTGCCAGGAGATGGCCTCGCCCTCGCGGTCCGGGTCGGTGGCCAGGAACAAGCGCGTGGCGGATTTCAGGGCGGTGGCAATCTTGGCGACCTGGGCCTCGCCGCGCGGGTCCTTGCCCCAGACCATGGCAAAATTTTCGTCGGGGAGGACGGCGCCATCCTTCTCGATCAGGTCGCGGACATGGCCGAAGGAAGCGAGCACGACCGTCCCGCCGCCGAGGTACTTCTCGATGGTCTTGGCCTTGGCCGGCGATTCGACGACGAGGACATCGGTCATGATTGACGCTGGTCTCTCCGCTGCCGCCTCAGGGGCCGGGCGGGCGGAGCGCCACCCTCTGTCCGGGGGAGGTCTCGACCCGTCCGGCGAGCTCAAGATCGAGCAGGATCGCCTGGACGACGGAGGGCGAGAGGTGGCAGCGGCGAAGCAGATCGTCAACCGCCACCGGTGAATTACCCAATAAAGCAAGCACTTGTGCGGCTTCGGGGGAGTCTTCGTCGAGGGAAAGGGTCGACTGGGGAGCAGTTTCCAGCGGTATCAGGGTCCGCCGTCGCAGGACCGGCGTAGGCTCTGCTGGGAGGTTGGCGAGGATGTCGGCGATGGTCTCGGTCAGGTGCGCGCCCTGGCGGATGAGGTCGTTGGACCCCTGGTTGCGCAGATCGAGCGGCGAGCCGGGGACCGCGAAGAGCTCGCGGCCGTATTCGAGCGTGAGCCGGGCGGTGATGAGGCTGCCGGAGCGGGCGGCGGCCTCGATGACGATGGTGCCCAGAGCGAGGCCGGCGACGATGCGATTGCGGCGGGGGAAGTGCTTCGCGATGGGAGCGGTGCCGAGCGGGGCTTCTGCGAGGATGCAGCCCGTTTCCGCGATCTGGTTCTGCAGCGCCGCGTGTTCGGGCGGGTAGGGCTTGTCGAGGCCACCAGCGATGGCGGCCGCGGTGGGGCCGTGGCGGAGCGCGCCGGCATGCGCGGCGGCATCGATGCCGCGGGCTAGTCCGGAGATGACGAGCAAGCCGGCCTCGGTTGCGGCCTCGGCGATTGTCTCGGCGATGCGGCGGCCGGCGGCGGAGGCGTTGCGCGCGCCGACGATGGCGATCGCGCGGATGGTCAATGTCTCTGGGTTGCCGAGACAGGCGAGGACCGGCGGCGCATCGGGGATATGGCCGAGTAGCTCAGGGTAGTCTGGCGTTCCGAGGTGCAGGAACCGGGCGCCGAGACGCTGGGTTTCGTCCATCTCGCGCGCGATGATACCGGGGGAAGGCACGGCGAAGCGTCCGGCGATGCGGGGCAAAGCCTCCTCCGCGCTGCCGTAGCGGGTGAGGAGCGTGGCGAATTGCGCAGGCCCGATGCCATCGGTGCGGGCCAGGCGCAGCCGGGCGATGGCCTCACCCGGGGTCACGGGCTGCGGGCTGCCTTGCCGATACGCGGCTCAGTGCCGGCGATCAGGCGGCGTATATTGTCCTCATGCCGCCAGAAGATCAGCACGCCCACCAGCAGCGCCAGCAGCGCGTGCTCGGCATCCACCAGCGCCCAGGCGGTGATCGGCGCGAGGGCAAAGGCCAACAGCGCACCGGCCGAAGAAATGCGCGTCAGCAGCGCGCCCACGAGCCACGTGGCGCAGATGAAGACGCCGACAGGCCACATGGCGGCCAGGTACACGCCGATGCCGGTGGCCACGCCCTTGCCGCCGCGAAAGCGCAGCCAGACCGGGAACATGTGACCCAGTACCACGGCCGTGCCGGCCGCCAGAGGATCGGCCGGAAACAGCCACACCGCGACCGCTCCCTTCAGGGCATCGCAAAACAGCGTTGCCGCGGCGACCTTCTTGTTGCCGGTGCGCAGCACATTGGTCGCCCCGATATTTCCCGACCCGATGGTGCGGATATCGCCCAACCCCGCCGCGCGGGTCAGCAGGAAGCCAAAGGGGATCGAGCCCAGCAGGTAGCCGACGACCAGCGCGGCGAGGAAGTAGAGTGAGGGATTCATCAACCGAAGACGCGGCGGCCAGCCTTGAAGGTGGCGATCACCCGGCCCTCCAGCGCCCGCCCGTCGAAGGGGGAGTTCTGGGCCTTCCCGGGAAGTTTGCCGGCCTCGACCTTCCAGCCCCGCTCGGGGTCAAACAGGACCAGGTCGGCCGGGGCGCCGGGGGCCAGCGTGCCGGTTTCGAGGTTCAGCAGTTTGGCTGGGTTGGATGTCAGGAGGGCCAGCGCCTGGAGCATGGTGAGGTCTCCGCCGTGAACGCGGGCGAGTGTGATGCCGAGCAGGGTGGCGAGGCCGGCGCCTCCGGCCTCGGCCTGGGCGAAGGGCAGGCGCTTGTCATCGGCGTCGCGGGGTTGGTGGTCGGAGGCGATGGCGTCGATCGTGCCGTCCGCGAGCGCGGCGACCACGGCCAGCCGGTCGGCATCGGCGCGCAACGGCGGGGAGAGCTTGGCGTAGGTGCGGTAGTCTCCAATGGCGGTCTCGTTCAGGTCGAAATAGGGGGGGGCGGTGTCGCAGGTGACGTGCAGCCCCTCGGCCTTCGCACCGCGGATGAGGTCGAGCGCGGCACCGGTCGAGACATGGGCAAAATGCACATGCCCGCCGGTCAGGCGGGCGAGCGCGATGTCCCGCGCGACCAGGATGGACTCCGCCGCTGCCGGAATGCCCGGCAGGCCCAGGCGGGTGGCGAGCTCGCCCTCCGTTGCTGCACCGCCGGCGGCCAGCGAGGGGTCCTCGGGGTGCTGGACGATGAAGCACCCGAAGCCACGGGCGTAGGAGAGGGCCAGGCGCATGGCCCGCGCGCTGGCGATGGCACGCCGGCCGTCGGTGAAGGCGATGGCACCCGCTTCGCGCAGCAGGCCGAACTCGGCCATGTCCTTGCCGGCGCAGTCGATGGTCGCCGCACCGTAGGGGAGGATGGTGAGGCTGCCTGTCGCCTCGCCGCGGCGGATAAGGAATTGCAGCAGGGCCGGGTCGTCGAGTGCGGGCTCGGTATCAGGCAGGGCGCAGAGGGTGGTAATGCCGCCGGCGGCCGCGGCGCGGGCGGCGGAGGCGATGGTCTCGCGATGCTCGAATCCAGGCTCGCCGAGGGAGGCGCGCATGTCGATCAAGCCGGGGGCGAGGATGGCGCCCTGGGCGTCCAGTGTCGGAGTCAACTCGGGGGCGGTGAGGGACGGGCCGTGCGCGGCGATACGGCCGGATTTGATGAGGAGACTACCGAGGATATCTAGACC
The DNA here is from genome assembly GCF_018128965.1 of Plastoroseomonas arctica. GTDB lineage: Bacteria > Pseudomonadota > Alphaproteobacteria > Acetobacterales > Acetobacteraceae > Plastoroseomonas > Plastoroseomonas arctica. Next base: position 397,920 of record NZ_JAAEDH010000001.1, on the reverse strand, counting down.
GGCGCCTGCATCCATGAGTCGTGCGTTGGTGATGAGGAGGGCGGCCATCTGCTGGCGCTTATAGGGGAGGTGTGCGAAATCCGCCATCGTTCCGACTAATGGTTGAGGCTAAACGCGTTGCGTAGTCGGGCTCGTTGATCGGAGAGCTTCCTCAAGGCGACATGGCGTTATGAGCAGCGTTTACCTTCAGTCAAAAGGGCTTTAGTGACGTTCAGCGCGACGAGGCTTTGGAGACCAGTTTGCGAAATGGATGATGAATTGCCGCGAACTGCCTACAAGGCTTGGTCCGCTTCCTCGTAGACCGATTCGGAATATTTTCATGATAGGCTTGAATAATTTTCGGACTGAGGATTTCGTCAATATCGCTCCCGGCAAGCAATGCAGGGTAAGTTCATCACACCCAAAGTGGGGACGGCGATATTCAGCGTCAAGTTTAGTTGATGAAGGCTTAGATGTCGAATATGCGATACATACTTTGCCAGAGAAACGTCCTTTCTGGGAGATCGATCTCGGTAAAGATTATGAAGTAAAATACATTGTAATCTACAATAGATCGAACTTTGAAGATCGGTGTTTGCCCCTTGTAATTTGTGGAAGTTCTAGTGATGCAGAATTTACATTTACAAAAATTGGTATCATTGATTTTCCTTTTGGGAATGATCGCGATGGATCGCAAGTCATTGTTCCAGTAAGAGGCGGGTCTTTCAAAAAGATCAGAATTGAAAGCTCAGAGACTACATTGCACCTGCGCCATATTAAAATATTGGTTGAGCAGCAAGATTTTAATTTACGGAATGCCGCCAAATTCTTTCAAATTTCAAAATTTGACAAGGAGTTGATTAAGAATGACAACATAAAAACCTACCAAGGATCATCCGATTCAGTTGTAATTGACGCGTTGCACGTCAATACAAGCCAAAGATTAGGAAATTTCCTTATCTGTGTAGCAAACGCTGTAGCGGTCGCTCAATTTTTTAATATACCAAAGGTTTATATCGATCAAGATCGCTCTTTTACCGAAAAATATTACCCAACAGTAATCGAACAGAAAGCTGGCGTAGCACTGTACACAACAGATCGAAATTTTCCGAAGAATGAGTGTGTATTTTCATATTCATTTTGGCGGCTGCGAATTTTCCCCCATCTTCTAACGAAAAAAGACGATAAAAATATGGGCCTTAGATTACTGCGAGACGCAAGTTATTCATTTATATTTAAGCATCTGATGCCTCCTGTCGTTTTTTTTCAGCCTAGCGAAGGCCGTTCGTCAAAATCAATAACGGTGCACTTTCGTTCAGGCGACGTATTTGCATCTGCTGGAAAAATACCAAGCAGCTATGTCCAGCCACCTCTTGCTTACTATAAGTTATGCGTCGAACATGCTGTTAATTTTGGTGTGGACGAGATAATTATTGTTTATGAAGATATTAACAACCCGTGCGTCAATACATTCAAAGATTGGGTTGATAGCATTGGAATTAAAAGTAAGTTTTTGAGTAGTGATTTGGAAAGTGATGCTCGCGAAATTCAATCTTCTCAACGCCTTATCTGCGGGTTCGGTACGTTTGCACCGCTGCTGGCTGCTATGGGACAGAATTTAACGGATATTTATTTTTTTCGGCGTGAACTTTTCCCAGAGTTTTTTGAAAATAACGTACGCGTTCATTTAGTAGAGGATTGCGCTGCAACATATATTGAAAGTGGCCATTGGAAAAATACTCGTGAGCAGCGGGATATAATGATACAATATCCGGTCAGCAATCTAGTTGTGACCAGGTAGCGAGTTGAAGGTTATATTCGTGTGTTCCGCCGCAGGTTCCGCGCGAGCAAATCAAGCACCGCCATCCGGCAGGCGACCCCCATCTCTACCTGCTCGCCGATCACGCTACGCACCGGATCATCCGCGATGGCGCTGTCGATCTCGACGCCGCGGTTCATCGGGCCCGGGTGCATGACGATGGCGTCCGACTTCGCATAGGCGAGCTTTTCTGCGTCCAGCCCGAAGAATCGGAAGAACTCACGCGAGGAGGGGACCAGCCCGCCCGCCATGCGTTCCTTCTGCAGCCGCAGCATCATCACCACGTCCGCGCCCGCCAAGCCTTCGCGCATCGTGTGAAAGATCTCGACGCCGAGTCGCGCCGCCTCCGCCGGGATCAGCGTGGGCGGTCCGACGATCCGCACACGGGCACCCATGGTCAGCAGCAGGTGGATGTTGGATCGCGCCACGCGGGAGTGCAGCACGTCGCCGCAGATCGCGATGACCAGATTGTCCAGGTGCCCCTTGTGGCGGCGGATGGTGAGCGCATCCAGCAGGGCCTGGGTAGGGTGCTCATGGGTGCCGTCGCCGGCGTTGATGACGGCGGCCTCCACCTTCTGCGAGAGCAGCGCGGGCGCGCCGGATTGCGCGTGGCGGATCACCAGCAGGTCGCATTGCATGGCGTTGAGGGTGGAGGCCGTGTCGAGCAGCGTCTCGCCCTTGTTCACGGAAGAAGTGCTCACCGCCATGTTGATGACATCCGCGCCCAGGCGTTTTCCCGCGAGTTCGAAGCTGGTGCGGGTGCGGGTGGAATCCTCGAAGAACAGGTTGATCAGCGTGCGTCCCTTGAGCAGGTCGCGCTGGGTTTTGCCGGACCGGTTGAGCAGGGCGTAGTTCTCCGCCAGGTCCAGCATGTCAGCGATATGGGGCGGCTCCAGCCCTTCGATGGCGAGCAGGTGGCGAGGAGGAGTGGGCATACCCCCAGGGTAGGGTCTGCCCGCGCCCTGTGGAAGCCATCTCGAGCCGGCGTCCGGCGACAGGCTCTGTCCCCGGCGGAGGTCCAGGAGGCAGCGCCTCCTGGCCTTGCTTCACCCCGGGATGGTCCCGGGCAGGAAACCGGCAACGTGATCGAAGATTCCGCCCGCTGTCGTGATCCAGATCTCCTCGCGCCGGGCATGGATGTGCGTCAGCGCCCGCCGCAGCTGCCGCATCCTGTAGGGCTGTCCGATGATGTACGGGTGCAACGCGATGCCCATGACCTGAGAAATTCCATCCGCGCATTGCTCCAGGCGTTCGTCGAAATCATCGATGATCATGTCCGCGAACTGTGCCGCGCCATCCTTGCGCGCCGCGATCGAGGGGATGTCGTTCACCTCCTGCGGGTAGGGGATTGCGAGCAGCGGCCCATGCGCGGTGCGGTGCCAGATCGGCTGGTCGTCGTTGCACCAGTTGAGCGTGTATCGGTAGCCGGCCTCGACCAGCATGTCGGGCGTGGCCACGCTCTCCGCGATCCAGGGCGAGAGCCAACCGCGGGGTGCGACGCCTTCCTCGGCCGTCATGCGCGCGGTGCATTGGGCGATCAGCGCGCGTTCCTCGTCGCGAGGCAGTATGGACTGGCGCTCGGAATTGGTGCGGCCGTGGCCGGCGAATTCATCCCCGCGCGACCGGTGGGCGGCGAGCAGGGAGGGTGCCGCGTCATACATCGCGGTGTTGACCAGCAGCGTCGCTGGCAGCGCCAGCTGGTCGAGCTGGGTCAGCAGCCGCCAGGCGCCGATACGGTTGCCATAGTCGCGCCAGGCGTAGTTCAGCACGTCGGGGTGCGGCCCTCCCGGCGCAAGTTCGGCACCGAGTCCTTCCCCGAACGCGAACTGCTCTAAATTGAGCCCGATATAGACCGCGAGCCGCGCCCCGTTCGGCCAAGTGTAGCGGGGCCGGTCGGGCAGTGGGTGGTCGTCATAGCGGGCATGGCTGGGCAGCATCGTTGGCGGACCTTCGGACAGGTGACGGGCGCGTGAGGGTTGGTTAAACGGTTCGGCATGGCGAGAGCAACGCGTTGAGAGAAAAGCGGGGGGAAGCTGCGGCGCTGTTGGCGCGGGAGCGGCGCATGGCGCGCCCCCTCGTCATCCGCTCGGTCGGAATCGGCGTAGCGCTGGTGGCGGTGGGCATCGCGGAAGCCTGGCTGATCGCCGGCCTTCTCGCGCGGCTGCTGGGCTTCGGTGATGCCGGCTGGCCGGCGCTGGTGCTGGCCGGCGGGCTCGCGCTGATCGCCGCCGGCCTCGGCATCGCGCAGGAACGGGCCCAGGTGGCGGCGGGCGAGGCGGCCAAGGCCAGGCTTCGTGCCCAGGCGTTTTCGCGCCTGTTGGACAAGGGCGTGCAGGACCTCCGCCCGGTCGGCGCACGGACCGCGCTGGTGGTCGACCGGGTCGATGCCATGGAAGGCTATTTCGCCCGCTGGGTACCGGCCGCGATGCTCGCGATCATCGGGCCACTCATGGTGGCGGGCGCGGCGGGCGCGATGGATGGCGTCACCGGCTGGATCCTGGTGGTCGCGGGGCTCATGGTGCCGGTGGCGCAGGCCGGTGCCGGCATCGGGGCTGCGGCGGCGAGCCGGCGGCAATTCGGGGCGCTGCAGGCGCTCTCAGGCCGCTTCCTCGACCGCATGCGCGGCCTGCCGACCCTGGTCCTGTTCAATCGCGAGAAGGCGGAGCAATCAGCCCTCGGCGTCCGCGCCGAGGAGCTGCGGGTGCGCACCATGAAGGTGCTGCGGGTGGCCTTCCTGTCCTCCGGCGCGATGGAGCTAATCGCGGCCGCGACCCTCGCCTGCATCGCGATCCGGCACGGCGCGGTGCTGGGCGAGGCGCATCCGGATCCGACGGCGGCGCTGTTCGCGCTGCTGCTGGTGCCGGCCTTCTTCCAGCCGCTGCGCCTGTTCGCCCAGGCCTATCATGAGCGGCTGAGTGCCACTGGTGCTGCCGCCGACCTCGCGCCGCTGCTCGGCGCCGTGGGCACCGGCGGCGGGCTCGTGCTCGAGACCGTGCCACCACGTGTGACCGTCACCTTCGACAATGTCAGCCTCACTTACGACTCTGCGCGCGGCGCGGCTCTGGATGGGCTGAGCTTCCGCGTGGGCGCGGGGGAGACACTGGTGCTCATGGGCGCCTCGGGTGCGGGCAAGACCTCCGTGCTGCGCCTGCTGATGGGCTTCGCCCGCCCCGATGGCGGTCGCATCGCCTTCAACGGCCGTGACGCGATGGCGCTGCGCCCCGACGAGCTACGCCGCATGACGGCCTATGTCGGCCAGCGGGCGCACCTGTTCCGCGGCACGCTGGCCGAGAACATCCGGCTCAGCCGGCCGGAGGCGGATGAGGCGGCGGTGCAGGACGCCGCCGCGGCGGCGCGCGTGATGGATTTCGCCGCCGACCTGCCACTCGGCCTGGACACGGTGGTGGGGGAGGGCGGCTTCGGCCTCTCCGGCGGCCAGGCGCAGCGCGTGGCGGTGGCCCGCGCCTTTCTGCGCGACGCGCCGCTGGTGCTGCTCGACGAGCCGACCGCGCACCTGGATCCGGGCACGGAGGCGGAGGTGATGGAGAGCCTCAAGCGGCTGTGCCTGGGCCGTACCGCCATTATCGCGACGCATGCGCGGGGCTTTCGCGCCTGGGGCGCCGCGGTGCTGGACCTTGCCGGCGGCCGGGCGCTGGGCAAGCAGATGGCGGGGGATTGATCGTGGCCATGGTCGCGGTGCTCGGACGGGTCCTCGGGTTGTGGGGCGCGCGCGGCGGCTGGCTCTTCGCCGGCGTGACGGTGTCGGTTGTCTCGGTGCTGCTCGGCCTTGCGCTGATGGCGCTGGCCGGGCGCGGTGTCGCCGACGGCATCCACGCCGGGACGCTGTTCGTGGGCGGCGGCGGGCTAGCGTTCGTGATGCTGCGCGGCGTTGTCGTCGCGCGACCTGTCGCGCGCTACCTCGAGCGCCTGGTGACGCATGAGGCGACCTTCCGGGCGTTGGCCGACACCCGCGTTTGGTTCTTCGGGCGCCTGGCGGAACGCCTCCCCGCAGGCATCGGCATGCGCCGGATGGGCGACCTGCTCGGGCGCCTGGTCTCGGATGTGGAGGCGCTGGACGGGTTCTACCTGCGTGCCCTGGTGCCAGGTGCCGCGGCAATCGCGGCGGTGCTCGGCATCGCCGTCGTGCTTGGCTTCGCCTCGACCGCGCTGGCCGCCGTGGTGGTGGTGCCGCTGGCGCTGGCGTTGCTGCTGCCGCCCCTGCTTGCGCCGCGCGCGGCCCGCGTCGCGACCGCTGTCGCATCCCGCCAGGGCGCCCTGCGCGCGGCCGTGGTCGATCCGCTGACCGGGATGGAGGACACGCTCGCCGCCAATGCCGAGGCCCGCGCCGGCGCGCGCGTCGCCGCGGAAGGCGCGGCCTTGGCCGAAGCCGAGCGGCGCGTGGCGCGCGAGGCGGCGATCGGCGGCGCCGCGGGCGCGGTGCTGATCCGGCTCGCATTGCTCGGCGCGCTGGGCTGGGGCCTGGCGATGGGCGCGGAGGGCATGGCGCCGGCGGTGCTGGCGGTGTTCCTTGCGGTCGCTTCGGCCGAAGCGCTGGGGCTGATGCCGCGCGCGGGTGCCTCGATCGCCGCGGCCGCCGCCGCTGGTGCGCGGCTGTTCGAGGCGGCCGACACGGCGCCGCCGGTGTCCGACCCTGCCACGCCCGCGGCCGCACCGATCGGCCACGCGCTGGGCGTTGAAGCCGTGCGCTTCGCCTGGACGCCGGATCGTGCCCCGGTGTTCGAGTCGCTGGACCTCGATGTGCCGGAAGGCGCGCGCGTCGCGCTGCTGGGTCCCTCGGGGTCCGGGAAATCCACGCTCGCGGCGCTATTGCTGAAGCTCGCGGCACCCGCCGGCGGACGCATCACGCTGGGGGGCGTCGATATCGCGGACCTGCCGGCGGCACTGGTGCGCACGCGCATCGCCTGCCTGACCCAGGATGCGCGGCTGTTCGACGACACCATCGCGGCCAACCTCCGCATCGCCGACCCCGGGGCCGATGACGCGGCGCTGTGGCAGGCGCTCGACCGCGCCCGGGTCGGGGAGGTGGTGCGGGCGCTGCCTGACGGCCTCGCAACGCAATGCGGCGAGGCGGGGGTGCGCTTCTCGGGCGGGCAGGCGCGGCGGCTGGTCCTTGCCCGCGTGCTGCTCTCGCCGGCTTCGGTGCTGATCCTCGACGAGCCGGCTGCGGGCCTCGATGCCGCCAATGAGCGTGCCTTTCTCGAGACGCTGGAGAGTGCGACCGCCGGGCGCAGCGTGATCCTCATCACCCACCGGCTGGTGGGCGTGGAGCGGCCGACGCGCATCCTGCGCCTAGTGGGTGGGCGCGCGATCCCGGCGGCTGGGTGATGCGTGTGCGCCGCCTTGCCAGGCGCGAGCGCGGCGCCAACATCCCTGCGACATGCCACCCATCCTGATCGGTTCCGAGATCTACCGGCGCTCCTCCTTCGGGGGAAAGCATCCGCTCTCGATCCCTCGCGTCTCGACGGCGCTCGACCTAATCCGCGCGCTCGGCTGGGTGACGCCGGAGCAATACCGCGACAGCCCGCGCGCGGAGGCCGCCCAGCTCACCCGCTTCCATGCGCCCGACTACGTCGCGGCCCTGGAGCGGGCGCAGGCGACGCAGGCCATCTGCGACCACGACAAGGCGCGCTTCGACATCGGGGCGCGCGGCAACCCGGTCTATCCGCAGATGTGGGACCGCCCGCGCACCGGCGCTGGCGGGCAACTGCTGGCCGCCCAGCTCACGCGTGCTGGCGGCGTGGTGCATGTGCCGGGCTCCGGCACGCACCATGGTCAACCGGCTCGGGCCTCGGGCTTCTGCTACCTTAATGACGTGGTGCTCGGCGTCATGGCCTGGCTCGACCAGGGCCTGGAGCGCGTGCTGTACCTCGACCTCGACGCGCATCACGGCGACGGCGTGGAGATGGCCTTCGCCGAGGATCCGCGCGTGATGACGCTCTCGGTGCACGAAGCCGGGCGCTGGCCGTTCACCGGTGCTGCCTCGTCCCGGCTGTCGCGCAACATCCCGGTGCCGGAGGGCTATTGCGACGCTGAGGCCGCCTTCGTGCGCGAGGCCGCCATCCTGCCGCTGATCCGCCATTTCCGGCCGCAGGCGATCCTGGTGCAGGCGGGCGCCGACGCGCTGGCGGAGGACCCGCTCGCGCGGCTCGCGCTCTCCAACAACGCCTATTTCGCGACGCTGCGCGCGGTGATGGGCTTCGCACCGAGGCTGATCGTGACCGGCGGGGGCGGGTACAATCCGTGGTCCGTGGCGCGCTGCTGGGCCGGGCTCTGGGGCGTGCTCAACGGCCACGTCGCGCCCGAGCGGCTGCCGCCGGCCGCCGAGGCCGTGCTGCGCGCTCTGTCCTGGTCACGCGCCGCCGGGCGCGATCCGCCGGAGCACTGGTTCACCACGCTGGTCGATCCGCCGCAGGACCCTCGCCCGGTGCGGGCCGAGGTGGTGCGGGTTTGCGAAGCCGTCATGCGCGACCTGCCCGAAAGCGTGGCATACTCGGCGCCATGAAACGCCGATCCCTGATGAGCCTTGCGGGGCTGTTCCCGATAGCCGCCCTCGCCCAGCCGGGCGTCACCGAGCCGCAGCCGCGGCTGCCGACCGAGCGCCTCGTCATCGCCACGCGCGACGGTCGCCGGATCGACTTCAATGTCGAGATGGCGCTGGGGCCGGACCAGCAGATGGTCGGGCTGATGTTCCGCACCGCACTCGCCGATGACGAGGGGATGATCTTCGACTGGGGTGCGGCGCGCGAGAGCGCGATGTGGATGCGCAACACCCTCATCCCGCTCGACATGGTGTTCATCGCCGCCGACGGGCGCATCCATCGCATCGCCGAGCGGACGGTGCCGCTGAGCCTCGCGACCGTAGAAAGCCGCGGGCCGGTGCGGGCGACGCTGGAACTGGCCGGTGGGGCGGCGGAGCGGCTGAATTTGCGCGTTGGCGACCGCGTGCTGCACCGGCTGTTCGGCACCCAGCCCTGATCCGCTGGACGTGCGGCTCTCGCGCCCATAAGTTGCGCGCGCTGCCGACGGGGCGTGGCGCAGCCTGGTAGCGCGCCTGTTTTGGGTACAGGAGGTCGTGGGTTCGAGTCCCGCCGCCCCGATGGTTGTGGAAAGGAAGGCTCGATGGCGCAACGTGCGCGAATTCATCCGGTGGCGAAGTCGGCCATGCAGTCCGGCCGCGCGTCGAAGACGGAATGGATGTTCGAGTGGGAACCAGGCGAGGCGCAGCGCGCCGATCCGCTGACCGGCTGGGCCGGCTCGGGCGACACCGCGGCCCAGGTTCGCCTGTTCTTCCCGACCCAGGCGACCGCCATCGCCTATGCCGAGGCCCGCGGCATCGCCTATGAGCTTGAGGCCGAGAAGCCGCCCGCGCCCGCGATCAAGCCCAAGGCCTATGCCGACAACTTCAAGTTCGGCCGCACCGAGAACTGGTCCCACTGAGTTTGCGTCCTTAGCTCAACTGGATAGAGCCGCCGACTTCTACTCGGCTGGTTGGGGGTTCGAGTCCCTCAGGGCGCGCCAGTTTCCGCTCCCGGCGAGACGCTCCGCATCCGCGTGGCGGAACACGCCGGTCTTGAGCCCCGCCAGGGTCCGGATCATCTCGCGCCGCAGATAGGGCACCAGCTTCAGCCGGTCGAACACGCGATCCCGCATCCAGGCGAGGCTCGCGGAGTCGCTCTGGAAGAAGGGCGTCATGAGCCAGGAGGCGCGCTGGTAAAAGCGCACATGAGCCCGCCTTGAAGCCGCGTAATCCGCCAGGGCCGCCGGGATCTCGTCACACCGCTCCAGCGCATCGGCCAGCGCCATCGCGTCGAGCAGCGCGGCATTGGCACCCTGGCCGAGCTGCGGGGAGGTCGCGTGTGCGGAATCGCCCAGCTGTACGAGGGGCCCGCGGAACGGCGTGCGCGCGGTGTATTGGGTGTAGCGGGCGAGGGTGAGCGCCTCGGGGCCGGGCAGGGCGGCCACGACCGGCGCCATCTCCGGCCACAGGGTCGCGACCTCGTCACGCCAGGCATCGAAGCCTCGCGACCAGTCGGCATGCCCGGAGGGCTTCAGGCTCCAGAAAAAAGCGGCGAGCGGCGGCCCTCCGGTGACGGCCTGGCCGACCGGCAGCCAGCCCAGCATCGCGCGCGCCGCGATGTAGCGCTGGGTGAGGCTGCACGGCGCGAGGCCGGTATCGGGCACGCTCGCCCACACGGCGCCATAGGCGAAGGGCCGGCCGCCGGGTTCCGGCCGCAGCGTGGAATTGGCACCCGAGGCGTCCAGCACCAGATCGAATCGTGGCGTGGTGCGTCCGGCGGCGTCGACCAGGTGCGCGCCACCATCCGAGGCGGTATCGATGCCGGTGATGGCGCGCCCCGCCTCGACCGTCGCGCCCGAGGCACAGAACCCCGCCCACAGCACCCCGTGCAGCGCCGCGCGGTGCACGGCCAGGGCGTGCAGGCCGGGCGCAAGATCGGCATAGGCGAGGTCGAACACCGTGGCGCCGCGGTCGGTGCTGCCATGCAGCCGGTCGATCCGCGCACCCAGTGCGGTGATCGCCCCGCGCAGTCCGATCCGCTCCAGCGCGGCGAGGCCGGTCGGCTGCAACATCAAGCCCGAGCCCAGCGGCCGAGCCTCGGGGAAGCGCTCGAACAAGGTGACGTGATGGCCGGCCGCGGCGAGGCCGATGCCCGCAGCCAGGCCGGCAATGCCGGCGCCGATCACGGCAAGGGAAAGGCGTCGGACCATGGGCGCTTTTAGTCGTGGCCTTGCCGCTCGCGAAGGGGTGAAGATCATCATCAAATACGGGGGGCATGGTCATGGATGCGGTCGCCGGCGAGAGTAGCAGATCCGTTCCCTGGGTGCTGACGACGCCGAGCGGCCAGTCGGAATTCCTGGCATGGCGTGACGCCGACGCCCCGGTGCCGGCCCTGGTCGTGCAGGTCGGCAAGACCGAGCTGCACTATCGCCTGCGCTGCATCGAGGATGTGGTCGCCATGCTCAAGGCCGCCGGCGACTGGGTGCCGCTCGGCAGCGCGGACGAGCAGAAGCCCGCCGCACCGGGCACGGTCGAGGCCTGGGCCCGGGATCCCGGCAATCCCGTGGGCGGCTGGTACGGCCTGAAGAAGGGCCTGCGGGGTCGCTTCGCCAACTACGTGCCGCCCGTGCTCGAACTGCTGGGCCTGGTCGAGGTTGAGCACAACGCCCGGAACAACAGGATGCGCGCCTTGTAGCGCCCCGCTTCCCCGCGCGGCGCCGCATGGCTAGGTTGGCGCCCGCTCTCAGGGAAGGAATTCGGCCATGACCGACGCCTGCATCATCGGCTGGGCGCACAGCGCCTTCGGCAAGCTGGAGGACGCGCCGGATCTCGAAACCCTTATCGGCCGCGTCGCGCGCGCCGCCATCGAGGATGCCGGCGTGGCGCCGGAGGAGGTCGATGCCGGGTTCGTCGGCGTCTATGGCGAGGGCTTCACGCCGCAGGGCTTTCCCTCCTCGCTGGTGCTGCAGCATGTCCCCGAGATGCGGTTCAAGCCGATCACCCGCTTCGAGAATGCCTGCGCCACGGGGTCCGCCGCGATCCATGGCGCGCGCGACTTCATCCGGGCCGGACGCGGCCGCATCGCCCTCGTTGTGGGGGCCGAGAAGATGACGGCGGTGAGTGGCCAGCGGGTGGGCGAGATCCTGCTCACCGCCAGCCACCAGGCGAGCGAGGGGGGCATCACCGGCGGCTTCGCCGGCGTCTTTGGCCGCATTGCGGAGGCGTATTTCCAGCGTCATGGCGACCAGTCCGACGCGCTCGCGGCCATCGCGGCCAAGAACCACCGCAACGGCGTGGACAATCCCTGGGCGCAGATGCGCAAGGATCTCGGCTACGCTTTCTGCCGCGAGGAGAGTGCGAAGAACCCCTATGTCGCGGGTCCGCTCAAGCGCACCGACTGCTCGCTGGTCTCCGACGGCGCCGCCGCCCTGGTGCTCGCCGATGAAGAGACCGCGCAGGCCATGGCGAAGTCGGTGCGGTTCCGCGCCGCCGTGCAGGTGAACGACCTGCTGCCGATCGCCGGGCGCGACATCATCCGCTTCGAAGGTGCCGCCGCCGCCTGGCAGCGTGCCCATGCCGAGGCCGGCACCGCGCTCGCCGACCTCTCCTTCGTGGAGACGCATGACTGCTTCACCATCGCCGAGCTCATCGAATACGAGGCGATGGGCCTGACCGCCGAAGGGCAGGGCGCCCGCGCCGCGCTCGAGGGCTGGACGGCCGCCGATGGCCGGCTGCCGGTGAACCGCTCGGGCGGGCTCAAGGCGAAGGGCCACCCGATCGGGGCCACGGGGGTGTCCATGCACGTGCTGGCCGCGATGCAGCTCACCGGCAATGCGGGCGCGATGCAACTGCCGCGCGCAGATCTCGCCGGGGTGTTCAACATGGGCGGGGCGGCGGTGGCCAACTACGTCTCGATCCTCGAGCGCGGCTGAGCCGCCGCCTCCATCCTTTGTTCAGCTTTGCCGCCTAGGCTCGCTTGGCGTGGTTGATCCCGGCCGCGCCACTCGAGGCGGAAATGGCGAGCATGACGCTGCGGCACGCCGATCCGGTGCCCTCCGAAATGGAGGGGCCGAGGATGAGGAAAACCCTCACCGAGGTGGATGGCGCAGAGTCGTCTCCGCATTCCGACCTGGCGCTGGAGGCGGTGCGCGCGCTGCCCGAGCCGGTGATCCTGTGCGACCGGTCGCTGCGCCTTCTGATGGTCAATACCGGCGCGATGCAGCTGCTCGGACTCGCCACGCCGCCGACGCCTGGCGCCGAGATCGGGCGCGTGCTGGCCGAGAGCCCGCGCTTCACCCCGGCCTCGGCGAAGCTTCTGCAACGCGCGATGGCGGCGGCGCTGGAGGACGGGGATGGCGGCGAGATCGCGATGCGCGGGGCGCCATCGCTCGCCTGCCACCTGGCGCTGCTGCCCGGCGGCGTGCTGCTGCTGCGCCCGCGTCTGGTGGAAACCGCCTCGCCCGCGTCGAACCTGGACCCGCTTACCGGGCTCGCGGACCGGCAGAGCTTCCTCGCCAAGCTCGACGCCGAGTTGCGCGACCGGCGGCAGCGTCCTTGCGCCATCCTCATGCTGGATTTCCGCAGCTTCCGATCGCTCAATGACGGGCTCGGCCACGGCGCCGGCGATGCGGTGCTGCGTGAGGCCGCGCGCCGGCTGCGCGAGGGGCTGCGCACCCATGACCTCGTCGCGCGGATCGGGGCCGATGAATTCGCGGTGCTGCAGCCCGGCGTCGACAGCGCGGCCGTGGCCGAACGCGTGGCGCGGCGCCTGGTCGCGCGCCTGTCCGAGCCCACCCTCATCGGCGGCCAGGCCGTGGTGATGGTGGCGCGCGCCGGCATCGCGCTGGCCCCCGAGGACGGCACGGAAGCCGCACCCCTGCTGCACTGCGCCGGGCTGGCCCTCGCCGAGACCAAGCTCGACGTGAGCGGCGCGCCGCGCCGCTTCGAGCCGCTGATGGAGCATCGCGCGAGAACCCGGCACGCCATCGCCTCCGGCTTGCGCGAGGCGCTCGCGCGGCGGCAGTTCATCCTGCACTACCAGCCGCTGATGGACCTCTCGACCGAGCGGGTGACCGGGTTCGAGGCGCTGATCCGCTGGAACCACCCCGAGCGCGGCATGATCCCGCCGATGGCCTTCATCCCCGTCGCCGAGGAGCGCGGAATGATCTCGGCCATTGGCGAATGGGTGCTGCGCGCGGCCTGCGTGGAGGCGGCGGGCTGGCCGGCGTCGATGACCGTGGCGGTGAACGTCGCGGTCGCGCAATTCGCCAATGGCCGGCTGGCGTCGATCGTGCGGGATGCGCTGGCGGCCTCGGGCCTGGCGGGCTCGCGGCTCGAGATCGAGATCACGGAATCCCTCGCACTCGCGCAGACCGAGGCGGTGAGGGCGCAGATCGAGGCGATCCGCGCGATGGGGGTGCGCATCGCGGTCGACGACTTCGGGACGGGCTATTCCTCGCTGGCGCAGCTGCGCAACCTGCCCTTCGACCGGCTCAAGATCGATCGCAGCTTCGTCCGCGAGTTGCCCGCGGGCCTCGAATCCCTCGCCATCATACGCGCGGTCGCGGAGCTGGGTTCCGCCCTGGGCCTGCAGATCACCGCCGAAGGCGTAGAGACGGAGGAGCAGCGCGACGGGTTGAAAGCGATGGGCTGCACCGCGGCCCAGGGGTTCTACTACGGCCGACCGGAGCCTGCCGCATCGGTCCCGGGCATGATGGTACGGCTCGGGGGTGCATGAGGCGTTAGTCGGGTAGCAGAACCACCGCGGCGGCCTGCGCGGCGATGCCTTCGCCACGGCCTGTGAAGCCCAGGCGCTCGGTGGTGGTGGCCTTGACCGAGATGCGCGACACCGGCGCGCCGAGCAGCTCGGCCAGGCGCGTGCGCATCGCCTCCGCGTGCGGGGCGATCTTGGGGCGTTCGCAGATTAGCGTGACATCGGCATTGGCGAGCACGCCGCCGCGCGCGGCGATCCGCGCGGCCGCGTGGCGGAGGAAGCGCGCACTGTCGGCATCCTTCCATTCCGCCTCGGAGGGCGGGAAGTGCCGGCCGATATCGCCCTCGGCCAGCGCGCCGTAGATCGCGTCGCACAGCGCGTGCAGGCCGACATCCGCATCGGAATGGCCGTCAAGGCCGAGCGCGTGCGGGACGGTCACGCCGCACAGGACCAGCGGGCGCCCCGCGACCAGGCGATGCACGTCGAAGCCGGTGCCCATGCGGGGGAACAGGGCGGGGGTCATCAGGGAGGTCACGCGGGCCAGGTCCTCGGGGTGGGTGATCTTGATGTTGCGCTCGGATCCCGGGACGAGGGCGACGACGAGCCCCATCAGCTCCAGCAGGGCCGCGTCGTCGGTGACCTCCGCTGCCGCGGTGCGATGTGCGGCGAGCAGGGGGGCGAAGCGGAAGGCCTGGGGCGTCTGCGCCCGGAACAGACCCTCGCGCGGCACCGTCGCGGCGATGACGCCGCCCTCCGCGCGCTTGAGCGTGTCCGAGACGGGCTGAGCCGGAATGGCGCCGGGATGATCGGCGAGTTCGGCGATCAGCCGCGCGATGGTGCCGCCGGGGATGATGGGGCGCGCGGCATCGTGGATCAGCACGAGGTCCGGCGCGTCGCCGGACATGGCCTCGAGTCCCGCACGGACACTCGCCTGGCGCGTCGCGCCGCCGGCCATGGGCGCCAGGGTCGGCAGCCCTGCGAGAAGCGCGGCGACCTGCGCCTGCTCGCTGGGCTGGCAGACCGGGAGCAGGGCGGTGACTAGGCCTTCGGCGAGCAGGGCCTCGGCGGCGTGGCGCAGCACGGTGCGGTCGCCGATCTGGGCAAATTGCTTCGCCGTGTCGCCGCCGAAGCGGGCGCCGCGGCCCGCGGCCAGGAGCAGGGCGATGATGCGCATTGCTGCCTCATAACCGACGCCCCGATCCGAGGCGAGGGGCGTAGACGGATGCTTGTTTTTCTCGCAACCGCCGCGGAAGGCCTAGCACTCCGGCGCGGCTGGGCTTAAGTTGATTAAATCATGAGCAACACTCGCGAAAATCCACGGCACGACGCCGTTCTGAAGCTATTGCGCCCCATCACCATTGGCAGCGTTCGGATCGAACAACCGGTGATCCTGGCACCAATGTCCGGGGTCACCGACCTGCCGTTCCGCCAGCTGGCCCGGGCGCTGGGAGCACCGATGGTGGTGAGCGAGATGATCGCCTCCCAGGCGATGGTGCGGGAAAACCGGCAGACCCTGAAGATGGCCGAGGTGGATGGCTTCGGCGGCCCCGCCTCCGTCCAGCTCGCCGGCTGCGACCCGGTGGTGATGGCGGAGGCGGCGAAGCTCGCGGTGGATCGCGGCGCGGCAGTCATCGACATCAATTTCGGCTGCCCGGTGAAGAAGGTCGCAGTCGGGCAGAGCGCGGGCTCGGCGCTCATGCGCGATGAGGTGGCCGCGGCGCGGATCCTCGAGGCGACGGTACGCGCGGTCGGTGTTCCAGTGACCTTGAAGATGCGGATGGGCTGGGACCACAGCAGCCTCAACGCACCGCGCCTGGCTCGCATCGCCGAGGAATCGGGCATCCGCATGGTCACGGTGCATGGCCGCACGCGGCAGCAATTCTACACCGGCACCGCGGACTGGGCGTTCATCCGCCAGGTGAAGGAAGTTGTTGGCATCCCGGTGATCGCCAATGGCGACATCCTGACGCCGGAGGATGCGGCCGAGGCGCTGCGCCTGTCAGGAGCGGATGGTGTCATGGTCGGACGCGGGGCTTATGGGCGGCCTTGGCTGATGGCCAGGATTGCCGCCTTCCTGGCAACGGGAACTGTCCCGGACGAACCGTCGCTCGCCCAGCAAAAGACAATCTTGACAGATCATTACGCGGCGATGCTCGCCCATCACGGCAGCAACACGGGCGTTCGTCTCGCGCGGAAGCACGTTGCTTGGTATTCCAAAGGCTTGCCGGGTTCGGCCGAGTTCCGTGTGAAGATTAACCACGTCGTGGAAGCAACGGAAGTCCTGCGATTGATCGACGCCTTCTACGATCCCCTGATCGAGATCGGCGTCGACGCCGCGCGCCTCGGCTTTCAGGACCAGGGGCGGCAGGACCAGGGGCGGATGGCGGCGTGAGCGGGGCAAGCCGCAAGTCGCGCCTTGTCGCGCGGTTCCTGCCGGCGCGCATCGCGCCAGCGCCCGATCCTTCGCTCGTCTTCGCCGCTCTGCCGGTCGCGACCATCGTGCTCGATGCCGAGAACCGCTTCCGCAGCGTGAACAACGCCGCCGAGCAATTCTTCGGTGCGTCCGCCACCGGGCTGCTCGACATGCCGCTGGCGGAGTTGCTGCCTCCGGACAATCGCTTCTTTGCCCTGCTCGAGCAGGTGCGGCGCTTCGAGGCGCGGGTCTCCGACCACGACCTCACGCTCGAGAGCCCGCGCATGCATCGCCGCGGCGTCACGGTGCATGCCGCCCCCTTGCCCGAGATGCCGGGCAGCGTTATCGCCATGCTCGAGGATGGCTCCACGGCGCAGATGCTGGACCGGCAGTTGAACTTCCGCGGCGCGGCACGCGGTGCCTCCGCCATGGCGGCCATGCTGGCCCACGAGGTAAAGAACCCGCTATCCGGCATTCGCGGTGCCGCCCAGCTGCTGGAACAGGCCGCATTGGAGGCGGACCGGGAGCTGTGCCAGCTCATCCTGGACGAGGTAGACCGCATCACAGGGCTGGTCGACCGGTTCGACATGTTCTCCGAGCACCCGGTCGAGCGTTCTGCCGTCAACATCCACCAGGTGCTGGACCATGTGCGGCGGATCGCGGCGAGCGGGTTTGCCGCGCACCTCCGCATCATCGAGGAATACGACCCCTCCCTGCCTCTCGTCTGGGGCAATCGTGACCAGCTGGTGCAGATTTTGCTCAACCTCGTGAAGAACGCTGCGGAAGCGGTTGATCCGGTTGGGGGAGAATTGGTCTTGGCGACGTCGTATCGACATGGTGTCCGGATCGCGGTTCCCGGGAGTTCGCAGCGCGTGCATCTGCCGCTGGAGGTCAGCGTGCGCGACAATGGCCCTGGCATCGACGAGGGGCTGCGTGCCACGCTGTTCGAGCCTTTCGTCACGACGAAGCGCGGTGGCCAGGGCCTCGGCCTCGCGCTCGTCGCCAAGCTGGTCGCCGACCAGGGCGGTCTGATCGAGTGCGACAGCCGCCCGGGGCGGACCATCTTCCGCCTCTCCCTCGCGGTCCCGCCACCCGGCGCCGAGACGGGAGCCGCGGCATGACCGAGGCCCGCACCGTCCTCATCGCCGATGACGACCGCGCCATCCGCACCGTGTTGAGCCAGGCGCTCGCGCGTTCCGGCTACCAGGTGCGCGCGACCTCCTCGGCGGCGACGCTGTGGCGCTGGGTGGAGGATGGCGAAGGCGACCTCGTCATCACCGACGTGGTCATGCCCGACGAGAACGGGCTCGACCTGGTACCACGCATCAAGCGCGTGCGCCCGGAGCTGCGCGTGGTGGTGATGAGCGCGCAATCCACCTTCGCGACCGCGCTGAAGGCCACGCAGCGCGGCGCCTTCGAATACCTGCCCAAGCCCTTCGACCTGAAGGAGCTGCTGGCGGTGGTGGAGCGGGCGCTCGCTGCCCCGGCGACCGCCGTGGTCCATGAGGAAGGCGAGGGTGCCCCGGCCGAGGGCGAAAAGCTGCCGCTCGTCGGTCGTTCGACCGCCATGCAGGAGATCTATCGCACCGTCGCCCGACTCACGACCACCGACCTCACCGTGATGGTCACCGGCGAGAGCGGCACCGGCAAGGAGCTGATCGCGCGCGCCCTGCATGATTACGGGCGCCGCCGATCCGGGCCGTTCGTCGCCATCAACATGGCCGCGATCCCGCGCGAGCTGATCGAGAGCGAGCTGTTCGGCCACGAACGCGGCGCCTTCACCGGCGCGCTGAACCGCGGCGTCGGCCGATTCGAACAGGCGGCCGGAGGCACGCTCTTCCTCGACGAGATCGGCGACATGCCGCCCGAGGCGCAGACGCGCCTGCTGCGCGTGCTGCAGGAGGGCGAGTTCACCACCGTCGGCGGCCGCCAGCCGATGAAGGCCAATGTGCGCATCGTCGCCGCCACCCACCGGGACCTGCGGCAGCTGATCCGCCAGGGCATGTTCCGCGAGGACCTGTTCTACCGGCTCAACGTCGTCCCGATCCGCCTGCCGCCGCTGCGCGAGCGGATCGAGGACATCCCGTTGCTCGCGCGCCACTTCCTCGACCGTGCCCGCGCCTCCGGCCTGCCCTCGAAGCAGCTGGATCCCGAGGCGCTGGAGCGGCTCAAGCAGCACGCCTGGCCGGGCAATGCGCGCGAGCTCGAGAACCTCATGCGGCGCCTGGCCGCACTCTATCCCCAGGAGGTCATCGGCGGCGATGCGGTCACCGCCGAACTTGCCGAGGCGACGCCGATGGCCGAGGCCGAGCAGGGCCCGGGTGGCGGCAGCCTGGAGCAGGCGGTGGAACGTCACCTCGCCAGCTTCATGGCGGCCCACCGGGACGGCATGCCGGTGCGCGACCTCTATGAGCGTGTGC
Organism: Plastoroseomonas arctica; assembly: GCF_018128965.1. Classification (GTDB taxonomy): domain Bacteria; phylum Pseudomonadota; class Alphaproteobacteria; order Acetobacterales; family Acetobacteraceae; genus Plastoroseomonas; species Plastoroseomonas arctica. The sequence goes on along the minus strand of NZ_JAAEDH010000001.1, from coordinate 379,038 downwards.
TGGCGGAGGTGGAGCGCCCGCTGCTACGATTGGCGCTGGCCGCCACGCGCGGCAACCAGATCAAGGCGGCATCGATGCTTGGGCTGAACCGCAACACGCTGCGCAAGAAGATCCGGGAGCTTGAGCTGCCGGTGGTGCGCGGCCTGCCCTGATGAACGCCTCTCCGGGCCGGCCGTCGGCACGGGCGAGCCCGCAATCCGCTGACGAGGGCGGTGGCCGCCGCTGGGTGCGCCAAGTCTTCGAAGTGCTGCTGGGCCGGGCGGCAACGCTTGCCCTTGCCGTCGGCGCGCTGATCCTGGGCGTCTTCACCTTCTCGGAACTGTCGGGTGGCACCCCGTTCGGCCCCGCGAGGCCGGGGCAGGTGGCGGGCCTGGTGCTCGTGAACCTCACCTTCGTGCTGCTGCTGCTGGCCTCGCTGCTGGCGCGGCTCGTGCGGATGTGGCTGGAACGGCGGCGCGGCTCGGCAGGCTCGCGGCTGCATGTGCGGCTTGTGGCGCTGTTCGGGCTGGTCGCGGTGGTTCCTGCCATGCTGGTGGCGGGCTTTGCGGCGGCGTTCTTCAACTACGGCATCCAGGCCTGGTTCTCGGACCGGGTGCGCACCGCGCTAGACGCCTCGCTCTCGGTGAGCCGCGCCTATCTTGAGGAACATCGCCAGAACATCCGTGGCGATGCGCTGGCCATGGCGGCGGATCTCAATCGCGCGCGGGTCTTCCTGCCCGACAATGGCCTAGCCTTCGCGCGCCTGCTCGCGACGCATACGCAGCTGCGCGGGCTGACCGAGGCCTTCGTCTTCGAACCTACGCTGGGGCAGGTCATGGCCCATGCGGGCCTCGCGACAAGCTTCATGCTCGACCGACCGCCGGTCTGGGCCGTGGAGTTGGCGCGCACCGGGGAAGTTGCCGTGCTGCCCGGCGAGCAGGAGGGGCGCGTGCGCGCCGTCGTCGGCCTCGATATCGCGCCGGGATACATGCTGATGATCGGCCGGCCGATTGACGGCGCGGTGATCGCGCATATGGAACGCACCGAGGAGGCTGTCGCCCAGTACGAGGCGCTGGAGCGCAACCGCTCCGGCCTGCAGATCAGCTTCGTGATGATCTTCGCGGTGGCCTCGCTGTTGCTCCTGCTTGGTGCAGTCCTGGTGGGCCTGGTCTTCGCGAACCAGCTCGCGCGACCGATCTCGCGCCTGATCCAGGCGGCCGAGCGCGTGCGCGCCGGCGACCTCACGACGCGGGTCGAGGAAGGCCGCGCCGATGACGAGGTCGCGAGCCTCAGCCGCGCCTTCAACCGGATGACCAGCCAACTTTCTGCACAGCGGGCGGAGCTGCTGGAAGCCTATCGCCAGATCGATGAGCGCCGACGTTTTACGGAGACGGTGCTCGCCGGCGTCTCCGCGGGTGTGGTCGGGCTGGATGCCGAGGGCCGGATCAACCTTCCCAACCGGAGTGCGGCCGCGCTGCTCGGCGTGGAACTCGACAGCGGCATTGGGTTGCCGCTCGCCGGCATGGTGCCGGAATTCTCGCCGCTGCTGGACGCCGCGCGCGCCGCACCGGAGCGCAGCCACACGGCCGAGCTGCGCATCGGCTCGCCGTCGAACCGGCGGACGCTGCTGGCACGCCTCGGCGCGGAAATGCAGAACGGTCGCGTCGAGGGCTTCGTCGTCACCTTCGACGACGTCACGGAACTGCTGTCGGCGCAGCGCAAGGCGGCCTGGGCGGATGTGGCACGCCGCATCGCGCACGAGATCAAGAACCCGCTCACCCCGATCCAGCTCTCCGCGGAGCGGCTGAAGCGGAAATACCTCAAGGAGATCACCTCCGACCCCGAGACTTTTCGCCAGTGCACGGACACGATCGTGCGACAGGTCGGCGATATCGGCCGCATGGTCGATGAGTTCAGCGCCTTCGCGCGCATGCCGCAGCCGGTGATGCGGCCCGAACCGCTCGCCGAGGTGCTGCGCGATGCCCTGGTCCTGCAACAGAACGCGCACGCCGCGATCGAGTATATCGTGCGTGTTCCGGAGGCGCCGCTCGTCGCCTCGTGCGACCGGCGGCTGATCGGGCAGGCGCTGACCAACCTGCTTCAGAACGCCGCCGATGCGATCCTTGGGCAGGAGGGGGACGGCATTGACGGAATTCGAGGACACGTCACCCTGTCCCTGACAGGGGAAGGCGCTTGGGTGGAAATCGCTGTTGAGGATGACGGCCCCGGCCTGCCGGAAGGCGATGAGCGCGAGCGGCTGGCCGAACCCTATGTGACGCACAAGGCGAAGGGCACTGGCCTGGGACTCGCCATCGTGAAGAAGATCATGGAAGACCATGGCGGGCGACTGTCGCTGGAGGATCGCGGCGCCGAACGCGGGGCGCGTGCCGTGCTGGTGCTGCCGCTGCGTGCCGCCGAGGCGGGCGAGCCCGATGCGCGGGATACGATGAGGCTTGCGCATGGCGCATGAGATTCTGATTGTCGACGACGAGCCCGACATTCGGGCGCTCGTCGAGGGCATCCTGTCCGACGAAGGCTACCAGACGCGCCAGGCCGCCAATTCGGACACCGCGCTCGCGGCCTTCCGTGCCCGTCGTCCGGCGCTCGTTGTGCTCGACGTCTGGCTGCAGAATTCGCGCCTGGATGGCTTGGGCATCCTCGAGGCGATGATCCGCGAGGAGCCGGCGCTGCCGGTCGTTATGATCTCGGGCCACGGGAATATCGAGACCGCGGTCCAGGCGATCCAGAACGGCGCCTACGACTTCATCGAAAAGCCGTTCAAGTCGGATCGGCTGCTGCTCATCGTGTCCCGCGCGTTGGAAGCAGCGCGACTGCGGCGGGAGAATTCCGAACTCCGCCTGCGCGCCGGTGCCGAGACCGACCTGGTGGGCGTCAGCCAATCCATCATCCAGCTGCGCGGTTCGATCGAGAAGGTCGCGCCCACCGGCAGCCGCGTGCTGATCACGGGGCCGGCTGGAGCAGGCAAGGAGGTCGCGGCGCGGATGATCCATGCCCGCTCCAAGCGCGCCGATGGTCCCTTCGTCGCGCTGAACTGCGCCACGCTGAACCCCGCCCGCTTCGAGGAGGAGTTGTTCGGCGTCGAGGCCGGTCAGGATGCCGGCGCCCAGCCGCGCCGCGCCGGCGTGCTGGAGCGCGCGCACAATGGCACGCTGCTGCTCGACGAGGTGGCGGACATGCCGCTCGAGACCCAGGGCAAGATCGTGCGCGCCTTGCAGGAACAGGGCTTCGAGCGCATCGGCGGTGCGACGCGCGTGAAGGTGGATGTGCGGGTGATCGCGACCTCGAACCGCGACCTGCAGGCGGAGATCGCGCAGGGGCGCTTTCGCGAGGATCTGTTCTACCGACTGGCCGTGGTGCCGCTGCGCGTCTCCGCGCTGCGCGACCGGCGCGAGGATGTACCCACGCTTGCGCGCTACTTCGTCGCGCGCTCGGCCGAAAGCTCCGGCGTGCCGGCGCGCGAGATCGCCGAGGACGCGCTGGCCGCGATGCAAGCCTATGACTGGCCCGGGAATGTGCGCGAGCTGCGCAACCTGATCGACTGGCTGCTGATCATGGCGCCTGGTGGTGTCAGCGACGCGATCCGCGCGGAGATGCTCCCGCCCCAGGTGGGCGCGGCGGCACCCGCCGTGCTGAAGCTCGACCGTTCCAGCGAGATCATGACCCTGCCGTTGCGTGAGGCGCGCGAATTGTTCGAGCGGCAATATCTCGAGGCGCAGCTGATGCGCTTCGGTGGCAATATCAGCCGCACAGCGAATTTCGTCGGCATGGAGCGCAGCGCGCTGCACCGCAAGCTGAAGTTTCTGGGCGTGCACGCCGATGAGCGGGGCGCCGTCGTCTGAGGGGAAATCTGGATGTCGCGTATCGCCTATGTGAATGGCCGCTACCTGCCGCAATCGGAGGCGGCGGTAAACATCGAGGATCGCGGCTACCAGTTCGGCGACGGCATCTATGAGGTCGTGCATCTCCACGCCGGCAGGTACGTCGATGAGGAGCGCCATCTCGGCCGCCTGGAGCGGTCCCTGGGCGAGATCAAGCTGCCCATGCCGATGTCGCGCGCGGCATTGTCGATGGTGCTGCGCGAGGTGGCGCGGCGCAATCGCGTGACGGAAGGCCTGCTCTACATGCAGGTGACGCGCGGCGTAGCCCCGCGCGACCACGCCTTCCCCAAGACGCCCGTGCCGCCCGCACTTGTGGTCACGATCAAGCGCATTCCGCCCTACCCGGTGGATGTGGACAAGTGGCAGGCTGCCTGCATCACCCTGCCCGACCTGCGCTGGGCGCGGCGCGACATCAAGAGCGTGAACCTGCTGCCGAACTGCCTCGCGCGCCAGACCGCCCGCGAGCAGGGGGCGATCGAGGCCATCCTCTATGACGAGGCGACCGGCCTGGTCACCGAAGGGGCCGCAACCACCTTCTGGATCGTCGATGCCGAGGGCGCGATCCGCACGCGGCATCTGGACCACGCGATCCTGCCGGGCTGCACCCGCGGTGCCCTGATGGCCGAGCTCGCCGATCTCGGTGTCGCCTTCGAGGAGCGGGAATTCTCGCTCGATGACGTGCGCAACGCCCGCGAGGCCTTCATCACCTCCGCCACCTCCTTCGTGAAGCCGATCACCAGGATCGACGGTGCGCCGGTGGGCGACGGCAAGGTCGGCCCGGTGGTGCGCCGCCTGTTCGAGATATTCGCGCGCCATGTTCAGGGCGGTTTGCGGAATGCGGCGTGAGCCTCCCGCATCCCGACGCCATCCTGTTCGATTGGGACAACACCCTCGTCGATGGCTGGGCGGCCATCACCGAGGGTCTGGCCGCCACCTTCACTGCCTTCGGCATGCCGGTCTGGACCGAGGCTGAGGTGAAGGCGCGCGTCCGGCATTCGCTGCGCGAGAGTTTTCCGGCGTTGTTCGGCGACCAGTGGGAGCGGGCGCGCGACATCTTCTACGCCGGCGTCAAGGCACGCCACATCGAGGTGCTGCGGCCCATGCCGGGGGCGGAGGAGCTGGTGCGCGTTGCGGCGCGCCGGGTCCCGGTGGCGGTCGTCTCGAACAAGCAGGGCGCCTTGCTGCGGGCCGAAGCGGCGCATCTGGGGTGGGACTCGCATTTCGCCGCCCTGGTGGGCGCCGGCGATGCGGCCGCCGACAAGCCGGACCCGGCACCCATGCGCATGGCGCTCACCGCCTGCGCTGTCGGGGAGGATGCCACCGTGTGGTACGTGGGCGACACCGCGCTCGACATGGAAGCGGCGCGCCGCGCCGGGTTCCGCGCGGTTCTCCTGGGCGATGCGGCGCATGATGGCGGCGTCGCCGCAGCCGCCCCGGATGCCGTGTTCGCCGATGGTCATGCGCTGGCGGCTTGGCTCGCCGGGTAAATCTCTTCGCAGGTGCAGCATAAATGCTGGACAAGGCCCGCGCACTATTCAATGCTAGGGGACCTTGGTGTCGCAGGAGCGGCACCGTGCTGCCGGTTCGGACTGCCCATAAGGCGCAGCCGACAAGAAAAAAGGACGAGCCCATGGCCGCCGAAAAGTCGCAGAACGTGCAGGATGTCTTCCTGAACCACGTCCGCAAGAGCAAGACGTCGGTAACGGTGTTCCTTGTCAATGGCGTGAAGCTGCAGGGCATCATCACTTGGTTCGACAATTTCTCCGTGCTGCTGCGCCGCGACGGGCACACGCAGCTCGTCTACAAGCACGCGATCAGCACGGTGATGCCGGGCGCGCCGATCCAGCTGTTCGACGGCGTCCCGACGGCCGCGAGCGCCAGCCCGCCGCCCTCCGAAAGCCGGCTGACGCTGACGCGCGAGGTCGCGACCGCCGGCGTTGATTGAGCTTGGCGCGGGCAGGGGGCTTTCCCTCGCCCGCCACCGGCCCCAGATTGTGCCGGAATGACAGCGAGCAACGACAACGGATTGCCTGGGCCGACGCGTGCGGCCGTGATCCTGCCATACGAGCGCACCCGCAACAGCGAGGGCAACGTCCAGCGTGCGGCCGAGGCGCGGCTTGCCGAAGCGGTGGGACTCGCTGCTTCCATCGGGCTGACCATCCTGCACACCGCCATCCACCCGCTGCGCGAGCGTCGTTCCGCCACGCTGCTGGGCGAAGGCCAAGTGGCGATGGGCACGGCGGCGATCGCCGAGCAGCAGATCAGCGTGGCCGTGGTCGATGCCGCGCTCTCGCCGGTGCAGCAGCGCAACCTCGAGCGCGCCTGGGGCTGCAAGGTCATCGACCGCACGGGCCTGATCCTGGAGATCTTCGGCGAGCGCGCGCGCACGCGGGAAGGCTCGCTGCAGGTGGAGCTCGCGCATCTGGAATACCAGCGCACGCGGCTGGTGCGGTCCTGGACCCACCTGGAGCGGCAGCGCGGCGGCTTCGGCTTCCTCGGCGGTCCCGGTGAAAGCCAGATTGAGATCGACCGCCGCCTGATCGGCGAGCGCATCGTGAAGCTGAAAAAGGAGCTGGAGCAGGTGCGCCGCACGCGCGGACTGCACCGCAGTGCGAGGGTGCGCCAGGCGGAGCCGGTGATCGCGCTGGTGGGCTATACCAACGCCGGCAAATCGACGCTGTTCAACGCGCTGACCGGGGCCGGCGTCTATGCCCAGGACCAGCTCTTCGCCACGCTCGACCCCACCATGCGGGCGATCAAGCTGCCCTCCGGCCGCGGCGCCATCTTGTCCGACACGGTGGGCTTCATATCCGACCTGCCGACGCAGCTGGTCGAGGCGTTTCGAGCAACGCTCGAAGAAGTCGCGGCCGCCGACATCATTCTCCATGTCCGCGACATCTCCCACCCCGACAGCGCAGCGCAGCGCGAGGATGTGCTGGGCGTGCTCGGCGCCCTCGCGGTCGGCCCGCACCCCGCGCTCGATGCCGATTGGGAGGAACGGGTGGTCGAGGTGCTCAACAAGGTGGATTTGCTCGATGGCACGCCTGGCGCGTCGGAAGCCGCCGAGCGGGCCAACCAGCACGGCGCGATCGCCGTCTCGGCCTTGACTGGAGAAGGGCTGGAGACGCTGCGCCTCGCGCTTGATGCGCGCTTTTCGGCCGGGCTGGTGACGCTTGAAGCGGCGGTCGCCCCGGCCGATGGTGCCCGGCTCGCTTGGCTCTACGCCCATGGCGAAGTCCTGGCGCGTCAGGATGCCGAGGACACGATACGGCTGACGGTGCGGCTTTCGGCTGCCGACCGCGCGCGCTTCGACCAGCTGCACGAAGTCGGATGATCACGCGCGCCGAGGCGAGCGCCGTCGCGCGGCTGCTGCGCGAGGCCGTCCGAGCCGAGGTCCTGCCGCGCTTCCGCAACCTCGGCCCCGGCGCAATCCGCACGAAGTCCGGACCGCTCGACTTGGTCACCGATGCCGATGAAGGCGCAGAGCTCGTCATCCGCGCCGGGCTGCTGCGGATGTTTCCCGGCTGCGTCGTCGTCGGCGAGGAAGGCACGGCAGCGGATCCGGACCTGCTCTATCGCCTTGCCGAGCCGGGCCTCGCCTTCGTGGTGGACCCGGTGGATGGGACCTCGAACTTCGCCGCCGGCGTGCCGCTGTTCGGCTGCATGGTGGCCGCGATCCGAGACAGTGTGGTCGAGGCGGGCTGGATCCACGAGCCCTTCGCCGATGACTGCGCCATTGCGCTTGTCGGGCAGGGTGCCTGGGTGGAGCGCGAGGATGGATCGCGTGCGCCGCTCCGCGTCGCTGCACCCGTTCCCGTGGCACAGATGGTGGGCGCGATCTCGTGGGGCTACCTGCGCGAGCCGCAGCGTTCGACCGTGACCGGGAACATGGGCAAGCTCGCCTCGGCCGTGGGGTATCGCTGTTCGGCGCATGAGTATCGGCTGGTCGCCTCTGGGGCGGCGCATATGCTTCTCTACAACAAGATGATGCCGTGGGATCACGCGCCCGGCGTGCTCATTCATGCCGAGGCCGGCGGCTTCTCGGCGCGCTTCGACGGCGCCCCCTACTCGCCGCTCGTGCACAGCGGCGGCCTGATCGCGGCACCCGACGAGGCGAGCTGGGCCGAAGCGCGGGACGCCCTGCTTGGCTGACGCGGACGAGGATGACCAGGCCGGGCCGCCCGGCCTGCCCTCAGGCACCCCCTTCTACATGACCGCGCCCGGGGCGGCGGGGTTGCAGGCGGAGCTGAAGCGTCTCTGGGTGGAGGAGCGGCCCAAGGTGGTCGAGATCGTGTCCTGGGCCGCATCGCTTGGCGACCGGTCGGAGAATGCCGACTACAAGTATGGCAAGCGGCGGCTGCATGAGATCGACCGTCGGGTGCGGTTCATCACCAAGCGGCTGGAGCGGGTGCAGGTGGTCGATCCGGGCGCGCAGACCCGGCGGGACCAGGTGTTCTTCGGCGCAAGCGTCACCTATGCACGTGCCGATGACAGCGAGATCCGGATCACGATCGTCGGCGTAGACGAGGCGGAACCCGATCTCGGCCGCATCTCCTGGGTGGCGCCGATCGCGCGGGCCTTGCTGGGCAAGCGAGTGGGCGACACGGTGCGGCTGCGCACGCCGGCGGGCATGGAGGAGATCGAAGTGATGCAGATCAGCTATCCGGATGCGACGCCATGAGCCGGCTGGAAGCGGAGGACCCGAACTGTCCCGCGCCGCCGCCCGGGCTGGAGGCGGTGATCATCCCGCGCGCCCACGACGTGGGCGGGTTCGAGGTGCGCCGCGCGCTGCCCGCGCAGGAGCGTCAGATGGTCGGTCCCTTCATCTTCTTCGATCAGATGGGCCCGGGCGAGTTCCTTACCGGCACGGGCCTGGATGTGCGGCCGCATCCGCATATCGGGCTTTCGACCGTGACCTACCTCTTCGAGGGCGAGATCCTGCACCGCGACAGCCTCGGCGTGCAGCAGGCGATCGCCCCGGGCGCGCTGAACTGGATGACGGCCGGCAGCGGCATCGCGCATTCCGAACGCAGCGACGCCGCCACGCGGGACCGCACGCGCGCCCTGTTCGGCATCCAGAGCTGGGCCGCGCTGCCCAAGGACCAGGAGGAAATCGCACCTGCCTTCGCGCATCACGCGGCGGAAACGCTGCCGCTGGTCGAGGAGGACGGCCTGGCGCTGCGGCTGATCGCCGGGGAGGGGTGGGGGCTGCGCTCGCCCGTGACGGGCGCCTCGCCCTGCTTCTATGCCGACGCAATCCTGGCACCCGGTGCCCGCGTGCCGCTGCCCGAGCAGCATGAGGAGCGTGCCGCCTACATCGTCTCGGGCAGCGTCTCGGTGGCCGGCGTGCGGTTCGAGGCGGGCCGGATGCTGCTGTTCCGCGCCAAGGACGCGCTCGCCTTGACCGCGGGCGAGTCCGGCGCGCGGTTGCTGCTGCTGGGTGGGGCGGTGATGGATGGGCCGCGCCACATCTTCTGGAATTTCGTCTCCTCGCGTCGGGACCGGATCGAGCAGGCCAAGGCGGATTGGCAGGCCGGCCGCTTTGCGAAGGTGCGGGGCGATGAGGCGGAGTTCATCCCCTTGCCCGTGATGCGCGGCTAACGGCTCGGCCGCCTTTCGAGAAGCGTGGAAACGGCCGTGTAATCCGGGCCATTCTGGCGGCACGTCGTCGGGATGAGCGGCGTGCGGTCGTTGATGCGGCGCAGGATCGCGGCATGGGTGGAACAGGCCAGACGCGCCTTCATCTGGCGCTCCGTCGCCTCCCGCAAGGCGCGCTCCTCCGCGGGGAAGAGTGCCAACACCTGGTCGACGGACGCGGCCTGGCCGATGTAGATCCGGCACAGGGACGCCCGGGCAAGCTCAGTGGCCGGGTTTGGCTGGCCAGGGTTGAAGCGGGACCAGCTCCCGGGATCCGGAGTCGGCACCGCGGGGCAGTCAGCGGCGGAGGCGCGGCGCATCGCCGCGGCATCGGCGGCCAGGCGCCGTCCGTCCCAGGCGAAGGGCACGAGGGGGCCGATATCCGCGCCCAGGCTGCTCACATAGTCCCAGAAATCATGCGCCGGGTCGGCGATGCGGATGAGCGTGGAGTCCGGTTCCTGCAGGCGCAGATGCTCCGGTGAGCGCTTGCCCAACGGGATGTCGCCGGCGTGGGCCAGGCCCTGGGCCGTGCGGGCGAAGACATGCAGGGTCCAGCAGCAATAGGCGCCTCCGGACCAGCCGGTGATGCCCGTGAGCATGGGCGTGTCGACGGCCGTCCGCAGCGGTGGGTCCAGCACCTCGAAGCCCCACGCGCGCGTCTGCCACAGCCTCTGCCCGCCGCGGACGAGGCGGAGCTGCGGGCGGTCATCCTCCCCCGACTGCGGGCGGTACATTTCGACCATGCCGACGCGTCCTGCATCGAACAGGGTCTGCGCCAGGGCAGGCGGGGCCAGCAGCAGAGCAAGGATCAACGCGCGGATCATGTCTCGCCGCGCTCCTGGCGTTTGGCCTGCTTCCAGAGCTCTTCCATCTGCTCCAGCGAGACGTCCGCCGGCGTGCGGCCATCCTGGGCCAGAGTGGCCTCGATGACCCCGAAGCGACGCTCGAACTTGCGGTTCGCGCCGCGCAGGCAGGCCTCGGCATCAAGGTCCAGCTTGCGCGCGAGGTTGGCCAGCACGAACAACAGGTCGCCTACCTCATCGGCAAGGCGCGCGGGGTCCGCGGTGGGCAGCTCGGCCCTCAGCTCCGCGGCCTCCTCCTCCAGCTTGTCCAGCACGGCGGCGGCGTCCGGCCAGTCGAACCTCACGCGGCCCGCGCGGCGGGTGAGCTTCTGGGCACGGGTCAGGGCAGGGAGGGCGAGGGGGATCCCCGCCAGCGTGCCAGTTTCAGCACGGGCGGCGCGCTCGCCGGCTTTCTGCGCCTCCCAGGCCTGGGTCTGCTCGGCGGCGGTGCGTGCCTCGGAGTCGGCGAAGACGTGCGGATGGCGCAGGACCATCTTCCTGTGAATAGTTTCCGCCACGTCGGCGAAGGCAAAAGCGCCTTCTTCTTCAGCCATTTGCGCGTGGTAGACCGTCTGGAAGAGTAGGTCGCCAAGCTCATCGAGCAGTGCACCGCGGTCGCCGCGGTGGATGGCATCCTCGACCTCGTAGGCCTCCTCGATCGTATAGGGCGCGATGGTCGCGAAATCCTGCACCAGGTCCCAAGGGCAGCCGCCAACCGGATCTCGCAGCCGCGCCATGGTGGCGAGCAGCCGGTTTAGGGCATCGGCAGGGGATAGGGCGCTGGGCATGGCGGGGCCTCGTGGGGCGCTAAGCGATTGAGATCGAAGGAGAGGTCAGGCGAGAGGTATTATCCACATCATCCAATTGCCGCATAAGATACATTATGGAAAGAAAAACGATGGGGGATAAGCCTGTGGGGCAAATCAAAGCTCCTCGACGCTTGCGACGCCCGGCACGACCTTCATCGCCTGCATCAGTCGCGGACCGACGTTGAAGCTGCCGGGCAAAGCGAGCTCCACCTCCTGGCCGGGTCCGGTCATCGGCACCAGCACGACGCGACCCTTCCCGCGGCCCTCGCGTTCCAGCAGCAGACGGATGGGCTCCACCGCCGCGGTCTGGTCGAGCCAGAGTCGCACGCCCTGGGCGATGCCTGCCGCCGCCTTCTCCAGGCTCTCGACCTCCTGCGCGGTGAGGCGCAGCGCCTCTCCCTCCATCTTGGCCTCGGCGGTCACCAGAATGGCGCGCCCTTCGACCAGCAACTCGCGCGAGCGGTTCAGCACCTCGGAGAAGCAGGTCACTTCGAACCCGCCCTGCGAGTCGGACAGCCGCACCCAGGCCATTCGGCTGCCGGTCTTGGTGGTGCGCTCCTTCGCGTTCACCACCGTGCCGGCGAGCTTCATCCGGGTGGTGCCGGCACGCGCCCGGTCCGAGATGGCGGCGGACCCCACCACGCCCAGGCGCTTGAGCGTGATCTTGTAGGTATCAAGCGGATGGGCGGAGAGGTGAAAGCCCACCGCCTCGGCCTCATAGGCGAGCTTTTCCAACAAGGGCCAGTCCGGGATCGCCGGCAGCCGGATGGGCTCATTGCGCTGCGCGTCCGCCCCGAACAGGCCGATCTGCCCGCTCTCGCGTTCCTCCGCGGCGGACTGGGCACGGCGGATGAGCACCTCCGCACCCGCCACCAGGCTCGCACGGTTGGCGCAGAGCGCGTCGAAGGCGCCGGCCTTGCCGAGGTTCTCGATCTGCATCTTGTTGAGCAGTCGCGGTTCCACCCGCCCGGTGAAATCGGAGATTGAGGTGAACGGCCCGCCCACCGCACGCGCCGCACACAGGTCCTTCATCGCGCCCTCACCGACGCGCTTCACGGCCGAGAGCGCGAAGCGGATCGCCGGCTTACCCTCGGGCGCTTCTTCGACGACAAAGTCATGGGCACTCTTGTTGATGTCCGGCGGCAGCACCGGCACGCCTAGCCGCGCGGCTTCCTGCATGTGCCCGGCGAGCTTGTCCGTATTTCCCATGTCGAGCGACATCGACGCGGCGAGGAACGCGACGGTGTGGTTCGCCTTCAGCCAGGCGGTCTGGTAGCTGACCAGGGCATAGGCGGCGGCGTGGGATTTGTTGAAGCCGTAATCGGCGAAGCGCTCCATCAGGTCGAAGATCTCGCCGGCTTTCTCCGCACTCACGCCGCGCTCGGTGGCACCCTTGGCGAAGATCTCGCGCTGTGTCGCCATTTCCGAGCGGATCTTCTTGCCCATGGCACGGCGCAGCAGGTCCGCGGCCCCGAGAGAGTAGCCCGCCAGATCCTGGGCAATCTGCATCACCTGCTCCTGGTAGACCATGATGCCGTAGGTCTCGGAGAGGATGTGGTGGATGGCCGGATGCGGGCTTTCCCATTTCTCTCCTGCCTTGCGCTGGCAGTAGGAGGGGATGTTCGCCATGGGACCCGGCCGATAGAGCGCCACGGCGGCGATCAGGTCTTCGAACCGGTCCACCCGCATCTGCCGTAGGCAGTCGCGCATCCCCTGCCCTTCGAACTGGAACACGCCCGCCGCATCGCCCTTGCGGAGCATGGCGAAGGTGGGCGCGTCATCCAAGGGGATGGTTGCGATATCCACCGCAACCCCCTGCCCGGCCAGGATTTCGAGTGTCTTCTCGATGACGGTCAGTGTCTTGAGGCCAAGGAAGTCGAACTTCACCAGGCTCGCCTGCTCGACGTATTTCATCGAGTATTGCGTGACCAGCATCTGCATCTCGGTCCGCGCGTCGCGGTAGAGCGGCACGATGCCGATCAGCGGCTCTCGCCCGATGACCACGCCTGCGGCGTGGGTTGAGGCATTGCGGTAAAGCCCTTCTAATTGCAGGGCAATGTCGAGTAGCCGGGCAACCTGCTCGTCGCTGTCGCGCGCTTGGCGCAGCTTCTCCTCGCCCTCGATCGCCTGGCTGAGGGTGACGGGCTTGGCCGGGTTGAACGGGATCAGCGTCGCGATCTTGTCCACCTGGCCATAAGGCAGGCCGAGCACGCGGCCGACATCGCGCACGGCGGCCTTGGCCTGCAGCTTGCCGAAGGTGATGATCTGCGCGACGCGGTCGTATCCATACTGGTCAACGACATATTCGATGACCTTGTCACGCTTGTCCTGGCAGAAATCGATGTCGAAGTCGGGCATCGAGACGCGCTCGGGGTTCAGGAAGCGCTCGAATAGCAGCCCGAAGCGCAGCGGGTCGAGGTCGGTGATCAACAGCGCCCAGGCCGCGACCGATCCCGCGCCGGAGCCACGGCCGGGGCCGACCGGGATCTTGTTCGCCTTCGCCCAGCCAATAAAGTCGGCGACGATTAGAAAATAGCCCGCGAACCCCATGTTCTCGATGACGGTCAGCTCGTAGTCGAGACGCGTGACATAGGTCTCGCGCGGGGCGGAGAGTCCAGCCTCGCCGAGTGCCTCTAGTCGCGCCTCCAGCCCGGCAACGGCATCGGCGCGCAGCGTCTCGGCCTCGCTCATGCCGGGCCGGACCTTGGGGCAGATCGGCAGTGCCGGCTTCTTCGTCTCGGCCATCACGGCGCTCATCCGCGCGATGGCCATCGTGTTGTCGCAGGCATCCGGCAAGTCCGCGAAGAGTGTCCGCATGGCGGAAGCGGGCTTGAACCAGTGCTCCGGCGTGACCCGCCGGCGGTCCTGCTCCGCCATGGTGCGCGAGGCGGCGATGCAGAGCAGCGCGTCATGCGCCTCATGGGTCTTGGTCTCGGCGAAGTAGATGTCGTTGGCGGCCACGATCGGAAGCCGCGCCGCATCGGCCAAGCTGAGCAGCCCGGGCTCGATCAGGCGCTCGATGGCTAGGCCGTGACGGTGCAGCTCCACCGCGACGCGGCCGGAAAAGGCCTCTGCCAACTGGGCGAGTAGGCGGGCGGCGGCATCGCGCCGCCCCTCGCCCAGCAGCCGGCCCAGCGGGCCGGTGGTGCCGCCGGTGAGCAGGAAGATACCCTCGGCGTGCTGCGCGAGCAGCTCCAGCGTGATGGCCGGGCGGCCCGACGCGTCGTCGCGCAGAAACCCGTGCGAGGAAAGCCGCTGGAGGTTGTCGAAGCCGCGCGCATCCAGCGCCAGGGCCACGATCGGGTCCGGATTCTGGCGCGCAGCCTCCGGGCGCTCAGGGTCGGTGGCGATCCGGGCCAAGCCAAGCTGGCAACCCATGATGGGCTGGATGCCCTTGGCCGCGCAGGCCTGGGCGAATTCGAGGGCGCCGAACAGGTTCGCCGTGTCGGTCAGCGCGACCGCCGGCATGCCTGCCGCCGCCGCCAGGACCGGCAGTTTCTCGGCCTTGATCGCGCCCTCGCTCATCGAATAGGCGGAATGCGCGTGGAGGTGAATGAAGCCGCCGGTCGAATCCATCGGGCGAGTTTACCACGGCTTGCGGCGCTCGGCGCGATGCCAGAAGCTGCCGTTTGGTTCACCGGGACACCTGCACCATGAAGCCTGCGCTCGCCGCCCTTGCCCTGCTTGCCGTCGCCTCCCCGGCCGCGGCGCATCCGGGTCACGGCGCCTCGGGTTTCCTGCATCCCTTTGCTGGCCTCGATCATCTGCTGGCGATGGTCGCGGTCGGCATGCTGGTGGCGCAGGGCGGCGGCTGGCGCCTGCCGGCAGTCTTCCTCGCTGCGATGGCCGCGGGCGCCGCACTGGGCCTCGGTGGCTTTGCCCCGCCCGGTGTCGAGCTCGCGGTGGCGCTCTCGGTCGCAGCACTCGGCCTGGCTGTGGCGCTGGCCGTGCCCACGGTGGGCGCCCTGGCCCTTGTCGCGGTCGCCGGCTTTGGTCTCTGCCACGGGCTCGCGCATGGCGCCGAGGGTCCGGCCGGTGGCGGGGCGCTGTTCCTTGCGGGGATGCTCGCGGGAACGGCGGTGCTCCATGGCCTGGGGGCGGCCGCCGGCTATATCTTGCGCGGCGGCTTCGCTCTGCGCGGCGCCGGCGCAGCCATGGCGGTCGCGGGGCTGACGCTCGCCTTGGTCTAGGCTTCGGTCACGCGCCCGTCGCGCAGCGTCACCACCCGGTCCATCTGCCGAGCCAGTTCGGGGTTGTGCGTCGCGACGAGGGCGGCCACCCCCTGCCCGCGCACGGCCTGCATCAGCTCCGCAAATACGCGCGCCGAGGTCGCCACGTCGAGATTGCCGGTCGGCTCGTCGGCCAGGAGGATCCGCGGTGCATTCGCGAGCGCGCGGGCGATGGCGACGCGCTGCTGCTCGCCGCCCGAAAGCTTGCCTGGCCGATGCCCCTCCCGTCCCGCGAGCCCGAAGCTCGCGAGCAGGGCGCGTGCGCGGATCGTCGCGGCGCCATGCGCCGTCTTTGCGGCCATCTGCGGGAGGATGATGTTCTCCTCCGCGGTGAATTCCGGCAGCAGATGATGGAACTGGTAGACGAAGCCGATGGTGTCGCGCCGGATGGTCGTGCGCGCATCATCGGCGAGTTTGCCGGCGGCGCGACCCTCGATGAAGACCTCACCACCATCGGGCATCTCCAGCAGACCGGCGAGATGCAATAGCGTCGACTTGCCGGTGCCCGAGGGGGCCACGAGTGCCACGATCTCGCCCGCCTGGATGGTCAGGTCGGCGCCGGTCAGCACCGGCAGGGCGCCAGCTTCGGTGGTAAAACTGCGGGTGACGGCGCGGAGCTCAAGCGGCGGGGGGTTACTCATTGCGCAGGGCCACCACCGGATCCGTCCTGGCCGCCCGCCAGCTGGGATAGAGGGTCGCCAGCAGCGACAGGCCGAGCGCCATCAGAACCACCTGCGTGACCTCGGCATAGTCCAGGATCGCGGGAAGGCGGGTGAGGAAATACACCTCGGGGCTGAACAGCGGCGTGCCGGTCAACGCCATCAGGCCCTGGCGGATGCTCTCGATGTTCCAGCAGAATACCATCCCCAGCAGGAAGCCGGTGAGCGTGCCCAAAATTCCGATCGAGGCGCCGCAGAGCAGGAACACCCGCATCACCGCGCCGCGCGTCGCCCCCATCGTGCGCAGGATCGCGATATCGCGCCCCTTGTCCTTCACCATCATGATCAGGCTCGAGACGATGTTGAAGGCGGCCACCACGATGATCAGCGTCAGGATCAGGAACATCACGTTCCGCTCCACCTGCACCGCGTTGAAGAAGGAGGAGTTCTGGTCCTCCCAGGAGATGATGCGCAGAGGCGTGGACCCCAGCGCCTCTCGAATGGCGCGCATCACCGGGCGAACGCGGATCGGGTCGGTGACGAAGGTCTCCACCTGGGTGACGCCCTGCCCAGTCTGGAAATAGATCTGCGCGGCGGCGAGCGGGAGGAAGACGTAGCTGCTGTCATACTCGTTCATGCCGACATCGAAGGTGGCGACGACGACATAGGCCTTCAGCCGCGGCACGGAACCGAAGACGGTAGTGCGGCCCTGCGGCGAGACCAGCGTAATGCGGTCGCCGATGCGCAGGCCCATGGCATTGGCCAGGCGCTGGCCGATGACGATGGAATCCTCGCCGCCGAAATCATCGAGTGTGCCGGCGATGATATTGCCGGCGATGATTTCCCGCGCGCGCAGATCCTCGGGCTTGATGCCGCGCGCGAGGCCGCCGCGGGCGCCGCCGCCTTCGGAGGTTAGCAGCACTTGCCCCTCGACCACGGGCGTGGCGGAGACGACGCCGGGCACGTTGCGGATGCGCGCGGCGATGGCGTCGTAATCCGGCAGCGGGCCGGCGATCGCAAAGGCGCCGATATGGCCGTTCAGCCCCAGGATCTTGCCCAGCAATTCCTGGCGGAAGCCGTTCATCACCGACATCACGATGATCAGCGTCGCGACGCCCAATGCGATCCCGATAAGGCTGAACCAGGCGATGAGGGAGACGAACCGCTCCCCTTTGCGCGCGCGCAAATACCTGAAGGCAATCATACGCTCGAAGGGACCGAACATCAGGCGCGCTTGATGCGCGCGATGGCGTCTTCGCGGGAAAGGTCCAGCCGCTCGCCGGTGGCGCGACGCTTCAGTTCGACGCGGCCATTCGCGGCACCGCGCGGCCCGATGATGGCCTGCCAGGGGTAGCCGCACAGATCGGCCTCGGCGAATTTCTGGCCAGGGCGGGCGTCGCGGTCGTCATAGACGGCCTCAGCGCCGAGGGCGGCGTAGAGTTGCTCGCACAGCGCGTCGCAGGTTGCGTCGCCGGCCTTGAGGTTCAGGATGGCGGCGGCGAAGGGGGCCACCGCATCGGGCCAAATAATGCCGGCCTCGTCATGGCTCGCCTCGATGATCGCGCCGACCAGACGCGAGACGCCGATGCCGTAGCTGCCCATCTCGGGCGTGATCGGCTTGCCGTCCGCGCCCTGGACGGTGAGTCCCATCGAGGCGCTGTACTTGGTGCCGAAATAGAAGATGTGGCCGACCTCGATACCGCGGGCGGATACGCGCTTGCCCTCGGCCAGCGCGGACCAGGCGGCCTCGTCGTGCATCTCCTCGGTGGCGGCGTAGTGCTGCGTCCAGCGATCCACATGCGGGGCCAGGTCGCCGGCGAAATCCGGCGTATCGGCGAGTGGATCGAGGTCGAGCAGGTCCTGGCTCACAAAGACCTGGGATTCGCCGGTTTCGGCCAGGATGATGAATTCGTGAGACAGATTGCCGCCGATGGGCCCTGTATCGGCGCGCATCGGGATCGCCTTCAGGCCCATGCGGGCGAAGGTACGCAGATAAGCCAGGAACATCTGGCGGTAGCTGTGCTGCGCAGCCTCGGGGTTCACATCGAAGGAATAGGCATCCTTCATCAGGAATTCGCGGCCGCGCATGACACCGAAGCGAGGGCGCCGTTCGTCGCGGAATTTCCATTGAATGTGGTAGAGGTTGCGCGGCAAGTCGCGGTAGCTCTTCGCGTAATCCTTGAAGAGATCAGTGACCATTTCCTCATTGGTCGGACCAAACAGCATCTCGCGCTGATTACGGTCCTTGATGCGCAGCATTTCCTCGCCGTAATCCTCGTAGCGGCCCGACTGGCGCCAGAGATCGGCATTCTGGATAGTCGGCATCAGGATTTCTTGCGCCCCGGCCCGGTCCTGTTCCTCGCGCACGATCTGCCCCACCTTCTGCAGCACGCGCAGCCCGGCGGGCAGCCAGGCATAGATGCCGGCCGAGGTCTGCCGCACCATCCCCGCCCTCAGCATCAGGCGATGCGAGGCGATCTGCGCTTCAGCGGGGGTTTCCTTGAGCGTGGGCAGGAAGGCGCGGGAGAGGCGCATGAAGATCCTTGAGGCGAGTGAAGGCGCCGGACCATAGATCAGATTCCCGTGCGGCGGAAATCGCTGGGCGGTTGACCTGCGATCGCCGGTGGCAAGCCGGTGACGAATTTGTGCAACGCAATATACTTACAGTGTCGGACCCGCACTCGTAACTTTCGTCCACAATATACCGTGCTTTTTTCGAAAACCGCTTGGCACCGCGCGCGCGGCGCATTAAACAAAAAACGGGCCGCAACCCGTCAGGATCGCGGCCCAAGTTTAGGGAGGAAACGCCAGTCACACGGCAGAAAGAGGAACAACCTCTCTCTGTCATGAAGATTGGCCCGGGCTCGAAGCGGGCTCAACGGCAAACTAGGGCGAAAATTCGGCGTTGAGACCGAAGATGCCCGAAACAAAGGCGGCGCGGGGTCCTTACCCTGTTAGCCGCCTAAATTTTTTGCAGGCTCACCGATCCGGCAAGGAGAAGGGGCCGCTGCGGAAGCTGATCCAGTGGCTATCGATCACGACCCAGACCCCGATCCACAGAACAGCGGCCAGTAGCGTCGTTCCGAGCAGCTTCCGCCCGATTCGCGCCTCGCGTGGCGTTCCGCGCCAGCCGCCGGCGGTCACGTCGCCCTCGGGATCAGGGCGCGTGCCGATGGGCAGCACCACGAACAGCGCCGTCCACCAGATCAGGATGTAGACGACGATACCGCTGAACCATGTCATGCGCGGCATGTGGGCCGTGTTCGCGGCGAGGGAAAGCCCCCAATCGCCGCCCGTGTCAGACCCGCAGCAGATGCACCTCGACGGTCGGCCGCTTGCGCAGCCGGCGGGAGACTGCCTTGCGCAACGCGGCACGCATCGCCTCGCGCAGCCCGTCATCGTCGCGCTTCAGCCCGGCCGGCATCTCGGCCACGCTGCGGGCGAGGTCGTCCGCGATCTGGCCTGGCTCGGCATCCTGGGGTTCGAACAGGCCCGGCGCGGAAACCTGGGCGCGGCCCACGACACGGCCCCCGGCATCGACCGCGACCGAGGCGACCACGACGCCGTTGAACAGCATCTTCTTGCGCGCGGCGAGCACGCCGCCATCGAGCGGCAACAGCCGGTCCACGTCGATCGCGAGCTTGCCAACCGGCACGCCCTCGACGACGTTCGGGCGGTTGCCGGGGGCCAGGCGCAGGACGTCGCCATCCTCGATGATCACCGACTGGGCGCCGCACTCGCGGGCGAGTGCCGCGTGTTCGGTGAGGTGGCGCCATTCGCCATGCACGGGCACGGCGTAGCGCGGGCGGACCAGAGCGTAGAGGCGCTTGAGTTCATCTCGCGCCGGGTGGCCGGAGCAATGGACCATGTGGTCCTCGTCGGTCATCACGCGGCAGCCGCGGCGAGCGAGTCCGTCCTGCACGATCTGGATAGCCTTCTCATTCCCGGGTATCCGCCGGGAGGAGAAGATCACAGTGTCGCCATCGCCCAGCGCGATCTGCGGGTGGGTGTCGGACGCGATCTTGGCCATCGCGGAGCGATCCTCGCCCTGGCTGCCGGTGCAGATGATCAGCAAATTGTCGTCGGGCAGGTAGCCGGCCTCTTCCTCGGGCAGGAAGGGGGCGACATCGGACAGGTACCCGCATTCGCGCGCCGCGGCCTCGGCATTGCGCAGCGAGCGCCCGAAGATCGCGACCTGGCGCCCCGCGGCCTCGGCGGCCTTGGCGATGGAGGAGACGCGCGCGATGTTGGTCGCAAAGCAGGTGACCGCGACGCGGCCCTTCAGCCCCTTGATGATGCCGGCGAGGTTGCGCTTCACCTCGGCCTCGCTGCCCGAATGGCCCTCGACCATGGCGTTGGTCGAATCGCAGACCATGGCGAGCACGCCCTCGTCGCCCAGGCGGCGGAACGCCTCCTCGTCGGTCGGCGGGCCGGTCAAAGGCTCGGGGTCCAGCTTCCAGTCGCCGGTGTGCAGGATCAGCCCGTGGCGGGTGCGGATGACGAGCGCCTGCGCCTCCGGCACGGAATGGGTGACTTCGAGAAATTCGAGATCGAAGGGATCGAGCTTCCAGCGGCCGTTGCGCTTGATGGTGTGCAGCTTCACCTCGCCCAGCAGACCGGCCTCGCCAAGCTTGCGGCGTAGCACCGCGGCGACGAAGGGTGTCGCGAAGATGGGGCAACGGAACTGCCGCCAAAGATGGGCGACGGCGCCGACATGGTCCTCATGCGCGTGGGTGATGACGAGGCCCACTAGATCCTCGCGGTTCTCGGAGAGCCAGGCGGGGTCGGGGACCATCACATCCACCTCGGGCAGCGCGGGGCCGCCGAAGCCGATGCCGCAATCGACCGCCAGCAACGCGCCGTCGCAGCGATAGACGTTGAGGTTCAGGCCAATCTCGCCGGTACCACCGAGGGGAATGAAAGCCAGGTCGTTCTGGCCGGAGCCAATGTCGTAGGGGGGCATATAATCTTCTTATGCGATTTATGGCGGCAGGTCGCGGGTTACTCGCGCAGATAGAGTCCGTGCGCTATTCGCGCAACGCGCCGCGGCTCAATATGGGGGCGCGGTTGCGCTCGGCCAACAGGCGGAGGCCTTCGAGCGTGATATCGGGATCGGTCTTCTCGATGATGGTGGTGCCTTCGGCGAACAGCGGCGCGAGACCGCCGGTCGCGACCACCTTCAGCGGCGCGCCGAACTCACCGCGAATGCGCGTCACCAGGCCCTCGATCAGTCCGACATAGCCCCAGTAGATGCCCGATTGCATGGCCGGCACGGTCGAGGTGCCGATGACCGCCTGTGGACGGCCGATGCCGATGCGCGGCAGCCGCGCGGCGGCGCGGTGCAGGGCCTCGATCGACAGGCTGATGCCGGGCGCTATCACGCCGCCGACATAGGCACCATCCTCGGCGACCACGTCGAAGGTGGTGGCGGTGCCGAAATCGATGACGATGAGCGGACCACGATACAGCGTGTGCGCGGCGAGCGAATTGAGCAGCCGGTCGGCACCCACTTCCTGAGGCTGGTCGACGCGAATTTCAAATCCCCAGTCGAGCGGGGCGCGTGCGACCAGCGGCTCGCAATCGAACCAGGTGCGGGAGAGGCGGCGCAGGTCGTAGAGCGCGGCGGGAACGACGGTGCCGATGACGCAGCGCGTGACGTCGGTCGCCTTGAGTCCAACATGCTGGAACAGAGCGAGCAGCCACACCGCGTATTCATCCGAAGTGCGGTCGTCGCGCGTGGCGATGCGCCACCGTCCGCGCCACTCGATCCCGTCATGGACGGCGAAGACGACGTTGGTATTGCCGGCATCGATGGCGAGGAGCATGGCGCAGTCCTGAACCTTGCCCGGTGATGCCGGGTCTGAGGCGTGTGGCGGGGCGAGGCCCGCGGGAAATTTAATCAAGCTCGCCGGCGAAGATCGCCTGGGTGCGGCCGGCCACGTCGAGCAACAGATTGCCATTCTCCGCCATTCCCGCGAAGAGGCCCTTGCGCCCGTCGCGCAGCGTGAGGGGGGCGCCGAGGCTCGGCCCGCGGGCAAGCCAAGCCTCTCGCACGGCGGCGAAGGGTGCGGCGTGCCACATCGCGATGGCGCCGAGCAAGGCTTCCGCGACATCCTCCGGCGCTGGGTGTGGAGGTGGCAGGCAGGCCGTGGCGCGGCCAGGAAGCTCGGGTGCATGCGCGAGATTGGCGCCGATGCCGAGCACGAGATGCGCTATGCCGCCCTCGGCGTCCGCCTCGGCCTCGGCGAGGATGCCGGCGAGCTTGGCGTTGCCGAGCATCACGTCATTGGGCCATTTCAGCCGCAGCTCGGGCGCGTAGGGCAGCAGGGTCTCGGCCAGGGCGACCGCGGCCCGCAGGGCCCATTGCGGTGAATCGCGCATCGGCGCCTGCGGCCGCAGGACCAGGCTGAGGGAAAGATTGCCCATCGGGCTGCTCCAGGCGCGTTCCCCCCTGCCCCGACCGGCCGTCTGCTGCCGCGCCAGGATGGCGGTGCCCTCGGGTGCGCCGGCGCGCGCCTCGGCGACGGCGACGGTCTGGGTGCTGGGCAGGCTCTGCTCGATGCGGAGCGAGAACTTCACTCGAGGATAGAGGCGATCGCGCTTTGCGCCGCGGCGATCAGCGGCGCGGGGAACAGGATGAACAACAGGGTGAACATTCCGGTCACGTTGAGCACCAGGGAGAGGCCCATGGGCCGGGCGTCGAAGGCGCCGGCCGACGCATCGAAGTACATCACCTTCACAATGCGCAAATAGTAGTAGGCACCGACCACGCTCGTGAGCACGCCGATGATCGCGAGCTCCCAGAACCCGGCCTCTACCGCCGGCAGGAAGACGTAGAGCTTCGAGAAGAAGCCCGCCATCGGCGGCACGCCCGCCATGGAGAACATGAAGATCGCCATCCACAGCGCCATCATGGGGTCGGTGCGACCGAGCCCGGCCAGGTCCTCGATGCGTTCGACGGCGCGTCCATCCCGGCGCATCGAGATCAGTACCGCGAAGCTGCCGAGCGTCATCGCCAGGTAGATCGCCATGTAGATGAGCAACCCGCGCAGCCCGGCATCGGTCGCGACGGCGAGGCCCATCAGCGCGTAGCCGATGTTGGCGATGGAGGAATAGGCCATCAGCCGCTTCACGTTGGTCTGCCCGATGGCGGCGAAAGCGCCGAGGATCATCGACAGCGCCGACACCAGCACGATCACCTGCTGCCACTGCGCGGCGAGTTCGCCAAAGGGGCCGGCGAGAACCCGCACCAGCAGGACCACGGCCGCGATCTTGGGCGCGCCGGCGAAGAAGGCGGTCACCGGCGTCGGCGCGCCCTCATAGACGTCGGGCGTCCACATGTGGAAGGGCACGGCGGAAATCTTGAAGCACAGGCCGGCGACGACGAAGACGACGCCCACCACGAGGCCGGTGCTCGCACTCTCCGGCGTACTGAGCGCCCGCGCGATCTGGTCGAAATTCGTGCTGCCGGCGAAGCCGTAGACCAGCGAAGCGCCATAGAGCAGCAGGCCGGAGGCCAGCGCGCCGAGGACGAAGTATTTGAGGCCTGCTTCGGCCGAGCGTTCATTGTCGCGATCGAAGGCGGCCACGACGTAGAGTGCCAGGGACATCAGCTCGAGTCCGACATACAGCGTCATCAGGTCGTTGGCCGAGACCATCACCATCATGCCGACGGTGGCGAACAGCAGCAGCAGCGGAAACTCGAAGCGTGCGAGTCCGGAGCGCTCGTTGAAATCGATGGCGAGGATGATGCCGAGCGCCGCACCAGCGAGGACCAGCAACTTGCCGAAGCGGGAAAAGGCGTCGGCCACGTAGAGGCCGGAGAAGGCCACGCCGTCCGGCTGCGCGATGGTCAGCGCCGCCGCCGCTAGAAGTGCGGCGAGCGTGCCCATCGCGATCGGGAAATGCATCACCCGCTTCGGCACCACGCCCGCGACCAGCAGGCCGAGGCCGCCCAGTGCCAGGACGAGCTCCGGCAGGATGAGGGTCCATGTCATGGTGGGCCATCCCGCTCATTGCCGCGCACATAGGGGTTGCGCGGCTTCTTCTTCGGCTTTTTCTTCTGGATCAGCGTCATGAGGTAGCCGACGCCGATCACCATGAAGAGCATCATGACGACGAGTTCAGGATGAGCAAAAAGACGCATGACGCTACATCCCTGCCAGGCGCGCGGCGCCGAGCGCGGCTTCGTGCCGCGCGACAAGCTGCGTCACCGTCGCCGCGAAGAAATCGAGAAAGCTCTGCGGGTAGATGCCCATCCACAGCGTCACGATGATCAGCGGCGCGAAGATCGCGTGCTCGCGCGGCGACATGTCGAGCAGCGCCTTCAGCTCGTCGCGGCCGATCCGGCCGAAGGCGACGCGGCGGTAGAGGAACAGCATGTAGGCGGCACCGAGGACCATCCCGGTCGCCGCACCAAGTGCGACCCAGGGATTGACCCGCCAGGCTCCGACGATCACCAGCAACTCGCCCGGAAACCCGGCCAGGCCCGGCAGCGCGACGGAGGCCATGGTGAACAGCATGAACACCAGCGCATAGGCGGGCATGATCTTTGCCACGCCGCCGTAGCGCGCGATCTCGCGCGAATGCACCCGGTCATACAGCACGCCCACGCAGAGGAAGAGCGCGCCGGAAACGATGCCATGGCTGAGCATGGTGTAGAGCGCGCCGGACAGCCCCTGCGCGTTGAAGGTGAAGATGCCCAGCGTCACGATGCCCATATGCGCCACGGAGGAATAGGCGATGAGCTTCTTCATATCCTCCTGCGCGAGGGCCACGAACGAGGTGTAGATCACCGCCACGACCGAGAGCGTGAACATGAACGGCGCGAACATCGCGGACGCCTCGGGCAGCAACGGCAGCGAGAAGCGCAGGAAGCCATAGGCGCCCATCTTCAGCAGCACGCCGGCGAGGATGACGGACCCGGCGGTCGGTGCCTCCACATGCGCGTCCGGAAGCCAGGTGTGCACCGGCCACATCGGCACCTTCACCGCGAAGGAGGCGAAGAAAGCCAGGAACACCCAGGTCTGCATCGCCGCCGGGATGGGCGTGGCCATCAGCTGGATGATGTCGGTCGTGCCGGCACGATACCACAGCAGCAGGATCGCCAGCAGCATCAGCACCGAGCCGAGCAGCGTGTAGAGAAAGAACTTGAAGGCCGCGTAGACCCGCCGCGCCCCGCCCCAGACACCGATGATGAGGAACATCGGGATCAGCACGGCCTCGAAGAACACGTAGAACAGCACGAAATCCAGCGCGCAGAACATGCCCACCATCATGGTCTCGAGCACCAGGAAGGCGATCATGTACTCGCGCACGCGGCTGGTGATGGTCTCCCAGGAGGCGAGGATACACAGCGGCGTCAGGAAGGTCGCGAGCAGGACGAACAGCACCGAGATGCCGTCCACGCCC
This sequence comes from Plastoroseomonas arctica, assembly GCF_018128965.1. Classification (GTDB taxonomy): domain Bacteria; phylum Pseudomonadota; class Alphaproteobacteria; order Acetobacterales; family Acetobacteraceae; genus Plastoroseomonas; species Plastoroseomonas arctica. The sequence continues at coordinate 353,573 of NZ_JAAEDH010000001.1, read as the reverse complement.
ATCGCGTAGTTGAGGCCGAAATTCGGCATCCAGGCGAGGCGCTCGACGAACTGGAAATCCGCACTGCCCTTGTCGAACTGCACCCACAGGATGAGCGACAAGGCAAAGGTGATGAGGCTTGTCCAAAGCGCGGTCCACCGCGCGTTCGACGCGACGACCGCCTCGTCGCCGCGCACCGAGAGGATGATCAGGGCACCAACCAGCGGCAGGAAGGTCAGCAGCGACAGCAGCGGGAAGCCGGCGGCATTCATCGCGTGGCTCCGAGCAGGAAAATCGTGATGAAGGCTACGAGGCCGATGATCATGGAGAAGGCGTAGCTGGCGACCCGGCCGGACTGGATGCGGACGGCGCCGCGCGTGCCTTCCAGCACCAGACTGGCGGCACCGTTCGGCATGCCGTCGATGATCCGCGCATCGCCCACCTTCCACAACGTATAGGCGAGACGCCGCGCCGGGCGGACGAAGATGCGGTCATAGAGCTCGTCGAAATACCACTTGTTCAGCAGAAACAGGTAGACGCCGTGGAAGCGCGCGGCGAGCTGGCCGGGGATCTGCGGCGCGAGCATATACAGCGCATAGGCGAGTGCGATTCCGGCGATGCCGATCACCGTCGGCGCCAGCGGCACCCAGCCCGGAACCTCGTGCACGTCATGCATGATGTGGTTTGCCGCACCGTTGACGATGGCGCCGTTCCAAAAGGCCTCCCACTCATGGCCCACGAAGAACTCGACGAAGATGGCGCCCGCGGCCATGGCGCCGATGGCGAGCAGCACCAGCGGCACCAGCATCGTCCATGGGCTTTCGTGGACATGCTCCATGGTGTGGTGGTCGGCGCGCGGGGCGCCGTGGAAGGTGAGGATGATCAGCCGCCAGGAATAGAAGGCGGTCAGGAAGGCCGCGATGCAGCCGCAGATGAAGGCGTACATCCCCGCCACGCTGTGCGAGGCATAGGCCGCCTCCAGCACGAAGTCCTTGGAGTAGTAGCCGGCGAAGAACGGCACGCCGGCGAGCGCGAGCGAGCCTACCCACATCACCGCATAGGTCGCGGGAATCTTCTTCCAGATTCCGCCCATCTTGCGGATGTCCTGCTCGTCGCTCATCGCGTGGATGACGGAGCCGGCGCCGAGGAACAGCAGCGCCTTGAAGAAGGCGTGGGTGAAGAGGTGGAAGATCGCGCCCTGATAGGCGCCGACGCCGGCCGCGAAGAACATGTAGCCGAGCTGCGAGCAGGTCGAGTAGGCGATGATGCGCTTGATGTCGTTCTGCACGCACCCGATCGTCGCCGCAAACAGCGCGGTCGAGGCGCCGACGATGGTGACAATGGTAAGCGCGACCGGCGCCTGCTCGAAGATCGGCGACATGCGCGCCACGAGGAACACGCCGGCGGTGACCATGGTCGCGGCGTGGATCAGCGCGGAGACGGGCGTGGGCCCTTCCATCGCATCGGGCAGCCATGTGTGCAGGCCCAACTGCGCCGACTTGCCGCAGGCACCCAGGAACAATAGCACGCCGATCACCTCGAGCGATCGCATCCCCAGGATGGTATCGCCCAGATGCTGGTCGATGCTCGCGAACATGGTCGCGAATTCGATGGTGCCGAAGGTCCAGTAGGTGAGCGCAAGGCCCAGCATGAAGAAGACATCGCCCACCCGGTTCACGATGAAGGCCTTCATCGCCGCGCGGTTCGCGCTCTCCTTCTCGTACCAGTAGCCGATGAGCAGGTAGCTCGCGAGGCCCACGCCCTCCCAGCCGAAGAAGAGCTGCACGAGGTTGTCCGCCGTCACGAGCATCAGCATCATGAAGGTGAAGAGGCTGAGATAGGCGAAGAAGCGCGGCGTCGTCTGGTCGTGGCTCATGTAGCCGACGGAGTAGAGGTGGATCAGCGTCGAGATGAAGGTCACCATCGCCACCATCACGACGCTCAGCGTGTCATAGCGCAGCGCCCAGTTCACCTCGAAGCCCGCGACGTCGATGAAGGTGACGATCTCGATCACCGCCGGCGCATGGCCGAGCGCCACTTGGATGAACGCGGAAGTGCCGCACACCGCGGCCAGCGCCATGCACAGCACCGTCACCCATTGCGAGGCGCGATCGCCGAGCCAGCGTCCGAAGAACCCGGCGAGCGTGGCGCCCAGCAGGGGGAAGAAGACGGCTCCGACGAACATCGCGCTCTCAACCCCGCAGGGTGGAAATGTCGTCCACCTCGATACTGCCCTTGTTGCGGAAATAGATGACGACGATGGCAAGGCCAATGGCGGCCTCGGCGGCGGCGACGGTGAGGATGAACATCGCGAAGACCTGGCCGGTGAGGTCGCCGAGTGCGGCCGAAAAACCCACCAGGTTGATGTTCACCGCGAGCAGGATGAGTTCCACCGACATCAGGATGACGATGACGTTCTTCCGGTTGAGGAAGATGCCGAAGACGCCGAGCACGAAGAGGATCGCGCCCACCGTCAGGTAGTGGCCCAGGCCGATGCTCATCTCAGTGATGACCCCCGTGGTCGGCCGGCGCGGCGATCGGCTTGGGCGCGTCCGGCTCGGGCGGACGCAGGATGCCCATCTCGCGCAGGCCGGCACCCATCGGCACCTGCACCAGGCCGACGCTGCCGGTGCGGTTCACCTGCGCGTCGATGTTCTGCCGCTTCGTCCCAGGGCGTGCGCGCAGCGTCAGAACGATGGCGCCGATCATCGCCACCAGCAGCACGAGCCCGGCAAGCTGGAACAGCAGGATGTAGTCCGTGTAGAGAATGCGCCCGATGGCCTGCGTGTTCGACACGCTGCCGCCGGGCGTGGGATTGATGCGCAGATCGGCGGCATCGGAGGCGAAGCGCCAGGCGCCCAGGACGAAGATGAGTTCGACGAACAGCACCGCGCCGACCGCGCCGCCGATCGGCGCATAGCGCTGGAAGCCCTCGCGAAGGCGTACGAAATCGATGTCGAGCATCATCACGACGAAGAGGAACAGCACCGCGACCGCGCCGACATAGACGATGACCAGGATCATCGCGAGGAACTCGGCGCCCGCGATCAGCATCAGCGCGGCCGCATTGAAGAAGGCGAGGATCAGGAACAGCACGCTGTGCACCGGGTTGCGGCTGCTCACCACCATGACGGCGGAGCCGATCAGCACGGCGGCGAAGGCGTAGAAGGCGAGGGTCGCGATCATCGGTAGGGGGCATCCAGGCGAAGGCGCTCGGCCAGCATCGGCTCCCACCGGTCGCCATTATCGAGGAGCTTGTCCTTCTGGTAGATCAGCTCCTCGCGCGTCTCGGCGGCGAATTCCAGGTTTGGGCCCTCGACGATGGCGTCCACCGGACAGGCTTCTTCGCACAGCCCGCAATAGATGCACTTGGTCATGTCGATGTCGTAGCGCGTGGTGCGGCGGGAGCCATCCTCGCGCGGTTCGGCCTCGATGGTGATGGCCTGGGCCGGGCACACCGCCTCGCACAGCTTGCACGCGATGCAGCGTTCCTCGCCATTCGGGTAGCGGCGCAGCGCGTGCTCGCCCTTGAAGCGTGGCGAAAGGCTGCCGCGCTCATAGGGGTAGTTCAGCGTCACCTTCGGCTTGAAGAAATACTTCAGCGTGAGCGCCATGCCGGAGACGAGCTCCCGCAGCAGCATCGCGCTGGCCATGCGGTCGATCATCGGAGGGTCTCCATCATGCCGGCAACCACCCGGCGAGCTTCAGCACGAAGGCGGTGAGCACCAGCCAGAACAGGCTGAAGGGCAGAAATATCTTCCAGCCCAGCCGCATCAGTTGGTCGTAGCGATAGCGCGGGAAGGTCGCGCGCACCCAGACGAAGGTGAACAGGCACAGGCAGATTTTTAGGATGAACCAGACCGGCCCCGGCACCCAGGTGAAGGGCACGATCGCGAGCGGCGGATACCAGCCACCCAGGAACAGGATGGTCGTGAGGGCGGACATCAAAATCATGTTCGCGTATTCGCCGAGGAAGAACAGCCCGAAGGACAGCGAGGAATATTCCACGAAGAAACCGGCCACGAGCTCGCTTTCGCCTTCCGGCAGGTCGAACGGCGCGCGGTTGGTTTCGGCAAGCGCCGAGATGAAGAATATGATGAACATCGGGAAGAGCGGGATGAAGAACCACACCTGCTCCTGCGCGCGCACGATGGCAGTGAGGTTCAGTGAACCCACGCACAGCAATACGGTGACGATGACGAAGCCGATCGAGACCTCGTAGCTAACCATCTGCGCGGCCGAGCGCAGCGCGCCAAGGAACGCGTATTTCGAATTGCTCGCCCAGCCCGCGATGATGACGCCGTAGACGCCGAGCGAGGAGATCGCGAACAGGTACAGGATGCCGACATTGATGTCGGCGATCGCCCAGCCATCATTCACCGGGATCACCGCCCAGGCGATCATGGCGAGGCCGAAGGTGATCATCGGCGCCATCATGAACAGCGCGCGCGAGGCGCCGGACGGGATGATGGTCTCCTTCATCAGCATCTTGATGGCGTCGGCGAAGGGCTGGCCGAGGCCGAAGGGGCCGACCACGTTCGGCCCCTTGCGCATCTGCATGGCGGCCAGGACCTTGCGCTCGCCATAGGTGAGATAGGCGACGGCAAGCAGCAGAGGCACCAGCAGCGCGAGTGCCTGGGCGACCGTGATGACGAGCGTCCCGAAGGGCGTGGCGATGAAGTCGCTCATGGCCTATTCCGCCGCCAGTCGGGGCGCGGCGCCGCCATAGATGCTGGCGCATTCGGCCATCACCTCGGAAGCGCGCGCGATCTGGTCCGCCAGGTGGTAGCTCGCCAAGGGGTAGACGAACGCCGAATCGCTGAGCGGAGCCTCTGCCGACGGACCGGCCGTGTCGGTGCAGCCTGGCGCCGGCAGCGCGTCGATGGCAGCGAAGCAGGGTGCCGCCACGGCGAGCGCCGCGCGCACCGCGTCGATCGTATCGTATGGCAGCGTCTTGCCAACGCCCTCGCTGAAGGCGCGCAGGATGCGCCAGTCCTCACGCGCCTCGCCGGGCGGGTGGATGGCACGGAAGGCACGCTGTGCGCGGCCCTCGGTGTTGACGTAGGTGGCGTCCTTCTCGGTGTAGGCGGCGCCGGGCAGGATGACATCTGCGCGCGCCGCGGCGCGGTCGCCGTGGTGGCCCTGGTAGATGACGAAGGTCTCCGAACCGATGCGCGCCGGATCAAAGCCATCGGCGCCGAGCAGCCAGAGCGCGTCCACCTCGCCGCCCATCATCGCGCCCAGCGTCTTGCCCTGGACGAAGCCGAGTTCCAGCGCGCCGACCTGACCACCAAAGAGGTGCAGAAGGTTGAAGCCATGCCACTCCGGCGTCAGCGCGCCGGACTCCTTCGCGAGCGCCCAGGCTGCGGCGAGGATGGCCGCACCATCGGCCCGTGCCAGCGCGCCACGCCCGAGGATGATCATCGGCCGCTTGGCCGCACCGAGCGCTTCGGCAAAGCCCTCCATCGCAGCGGGCGTATCGCCCAGATGCTGCGCGGGATAGGTGAGGTCGGTCGGCGGGCCAACATAGGCGATGGCGACGCCACCCTGCGTCCAGCGCTTGCGGACACGGGCATTGATCACCGGCGACTCGCGGCGCAGGTCGGTGCCGATGAGCAGGATAGCATCCGCCTCGTCAATGCCGGCGATCGAGCTGTTGAAACGGAAGAAGTCGCCACGCGTCGCATCGATGGCCGCGCCATCCTGCCGGCAATCGAGGTGAACCGCGCCATAGGCGCGCATCAGGTCGCGCAGCGCGAGCGTGCTCTCCGCATCCGACAAGTCGCCGGCGATGGCGCCGATGCGCTCGGGCGCGGTCGCATCCAGCTTCGCCGCGATGGCCGCGAAGGCTTCCGGCCAGGTGGCCGGCGTCAGCTTGCCGCCGCGCCTGATCCACGGCCGGTCCAGGCGCTTCCGCTTGAGTCCATCGAAGGAGAAGCGGCCGCGATCGGCCATCCATTCCTCGTTCACCGCCTCGTTCACGCGGGGCAAGATGCGCAGCACTTCCGGGCCGCGGCTGTCGATGCGCGTGGCTGTGCCCGTCGCGTCCTGCACGTCGATGCTGTCGGTCTTGCGCAGCTCCCATGGCCGCGAGACGAACGCATAGGGCCGCGAGGTCAGCGCGCCCACCGGGCAGATGTCGATGAGGTTACCGGAAAGTTCGGAAGTCAGCGCCTTCTCGACATAGGTGCCGATTTCCATGTTCTCGCCGCGGTTGGTGCCGCCCAATTCCGGCGTGCCGGCGACCTCGGCGGCGAAGCGCACGCAGCGGGTGCACTGGATGCAGCGCGTCATGATCGTCTTGATCAGCGGGCCGACATACTTGTCCTTCACCGCGCGCTTTTCTTCGGTGTAGCGCGATCCGTCCATGCCGTATCCCACGGCCTGGTCCTGCAGGTCGCACTCGCCGCCCTGGTCGCAGATCGGGCAATCCAGCGGGTGGTTGATGAGCAGGAATTCCATCACGCCGCGGCGCGCATTGCGCACCATCGGCGTGTCGGTGAAGACCTTCATGCCCTCGGCGACGGGATAAGCGCAGGAGGCGACCGGCTTCGGCGCCTTCTCCACCTCGACCAGGCACATGCGGCAATTTCCGGCGACGGAGAGGCGCTCGTGATAGCAAAAGCGCGGGATCTCCACGCCGGCAGCCTCGCAGGCCTGGATGACGGAGGCGCCGTTGGGGACTTCGACCTCGATGCCGTTGACGCTGAGCTTGGCCATCAGCCGTGCTCCTTCTTCCAAAGGGCGAGCATCTCGCTCACCAGCACGCCTTCGACCAGCATGCCGCTCATATTGCTGTCAGCGATGGTGACGCCGGTCAGGTTGGCGTTGCGGATGGTCGCGCCGACCAGGCTCACATTGTCGAAACCGGCGCCGGCCAGGTTGGCGTTGATGAAATTGGTGACGGGCGGGGTGCCGTCCTCGGGATGGGCGCGGGAGAGATTGAACCGCGTGAGCATCTCGCTCACCAACACACCCTCGACGCGCATGCTGCCGAGGTTGCTGTCGGCGATGGACAGGCCGGTGAGGTTGGCGTTGCGGATGGTCGCCCCTTGCAGGTTCACGTTGTCGAAGCCGGCACCGGCGATGTTCGCGTTGGTGAAGGTGACGCCCGGCATGGTGCCATCCTCGAAATGGGCGCGAGAAAGGTTGAACTGTTCGAAGCGGGTCTCGACGAGGTTCACGTTCTGGAAGTGGCTGCCCATCAGCATCGCGTCATTGGCGTCGATGGTGTCGGTTACGTCGCGGACCTTCATCGCCGTCACTCGGCCGCCAGCGGCAGCGTGCGGGATTTGTAGGCCGCGATGCGCTCTTCCATCATCGGGCGGAAGTGGCGGATCAGTCCCTGCACCGGCCAGACGCCGCCATCGGCGAGCGCGCAGATGGTGTGGCCCTCGATGCGGCGGGTGACGTTTTCCAGCAGGTCGATCTCGGCGACATCGGCACGGCCTTCGACCATGCGGTCCATCATCCGCTTCTGCCAGCCCATCCCCTCGCGGCACGGCGTGCACTGTCCGCAGCTCTCATGCTTGTAGAAGGCGGCCAGACGCGCGATCGCCTTGATGAGGTCGGTCGACTTGTCCATCACGATGACGGCCGCGGTGCCCAGCCCGGTGCGCTGCTCGCGCAGTGCGTCGAAATCCATCAGCACGTCGTCGCAGACCGATTTCGGGATGAGCGGCGTGGAGCTGCCGCCGGGGATGACGCAAAGCAGGTTGTCCCACCCGCCACGAACGCCGCCGGCGTGACGCTCGATGAGCTCGCGCAGCGGGATCGACATCTCCTCCTCGACATTGCAGGGCTTTTCCACGTGGCCCTGGATGCAGAAGACCTTGGTACCGCTGTTTTTCGGGCGGCCAAAACCGGCGAACCACGCGGCACCACGGCGCAGAATGGTCGGCACGACGGCGATGGTTTCGACATTGTTGACCGTGGTCGGGCAGCCATAGAGGCCCACCGCCGCCGGGAAGGGCGGCTTCAGGCGCGGCATGCCCTTCTTGCCCTCGAGGCTTTCGATCAGCGCCGTCTCTTCGCCGCAGATGTAGGCCCCTGCCCCACGATGGACGTAGAGGTCGAAGTCCCAACCCCCGCCGGCGGCGTTGGCGCCGAGCAGCCCGGCCTCATAGGCCTCGGCGATCGCGGCTTCGAGGACCACGCTCTCGTTGTAGTATTCGCCGCGGATGTAGATGTAGCCGGCATGCGCGCCCATCGCGACACCGGCGATGAGGCAGCCCTCGATCAGCGTGTGCGGATCGTGGCGGATGATGTCGCGGTCCTTGCAGGTGCCGGGCTCGGATTCATCGGCGTTCACCACCAGGTAGTGCGGACGCTCGGAGGCCTGCTTGGGCATGAAGGACCACTTCATGCCCGTCGGAAACCCTGCCCCGCCGCGACCGCGGAGGCCGGAATTCTTCATCTCCTCGATGATCCAGTCGCGGCCCTTGGCGATGATGCCGGCTGTGCCGTCCCAATTGCCGCGCTTGCGCGCCGCCTCCAGGCCCCAGTGCTGGACGCCGTAGAGATTGGTGAAGATCCGGTCCTTGTCCTGGAGCGCCATTACTCGGCCCCTTCCGTCAATGTCAGCGGGCCGCCGATGGGCGCGCTCGTCTGGCGGCCGATCGCGCTGCCGGGCTCCGGGCGCTCGCCGCGCTTCAGCTTCTCGATCAGCGCCACGGTCGCCTCATAGGTCAGGTCCTCGTGGTAGTCGTCGTCGATGGCGAGGATCGGGGCGTTGACGCACCCGCCCAGGCACTCGACCTCCGTCAGCGTGAACAGCCCGTCCGCGCTGGTGTCGCCATAGCCCTTGAGCCCGCCCGCATCCTTGCAGGCGCGCAGCACGTCGTCCGAGCCGCGCAGCCAGCACGGCGTGGTGCCGCAGACCTGCAGGTGGTAGCGGCCGATCGGCTTCATGTTGAACATGAAGTAGAAGGTCGCGACCTCATAGACGCGGATCGGCGGCATGGCCAGGCGCGAGGCGACCACGTCCATCGCGACACGCGGCACCCAGGCGCTGCCGGTCGCCCGGCCCATCTGGCGCTGCACGACATAGAGCAGCGGGATCACCGCGCTCGCCTGCTTGCCTTCGGGATAGCGCGCAATGAATCTCTGGACCTCGGTCTCACTGGCCTCGTCGAAGGCGAAGCTGTCGGGTTCGGTCATCGGTCGATCTCCCCGAAGACGATGTCGAGCGAGCCGATGATCGCGACCGCATCGGCCAGCATATGCCCCTTGGAGAGCACTTCCATCGCCTGCAGATGCGCATAGCCAGGTGCCCGGATCTTGCAGCGATAGGGTTTGTTGGTGCCGTCGGCGACCATGTAGATGCCAAACTCGCCCTTGGGCGCCTCGGTCGCGGCGTAGGTCGAACCCTCGGGCACGTGGTAGCCCTCGGTGTAGAGCTTGAAGTGGTGGATGAGGCTTTCCATCGAGCGCTTCATGTCCGAGCGCGACGGCGGCGTGATCTTGTTGTCGGCGATCTTCACCGGCCCCGGCCGGATCGCGTTGAGGCACTGCTCGATGATGCGCAGCGACTGCCGCATCTCCATCATCCGCACCAGATATCGGTCGTAGCAATCACCCTGGACGCCGACCGGCACGTCGAATTCCACGCGGTCGTACATGTCGTAGGGCTGCGACTTGCGCAGGTCCCATGCACACCCCGAAGCGCGCAGGCAGGGGCCGGAAAACCCCCAGGCGATGGCCTGCTCGGCGGTCATCACGCCGATATCGACGGTGCGCTGCTTGAAGATGCGGTTGTCCGTCAGCAGGCCTTCGAGATCGTCGAGGAAGGCGGGAAATTGGCGCATCCAGTCGCCGATCCGCGCCATGGTCTCGGGCGGAATATCCTTCGCCACGCCGCCGGGGCGGAAGTAGTTTACGTGGTAATGGCTGCCGCCCGCGGCCTCGTAGAATTCTAGCAGCTTCTCGCGCTGTTCGAAGCCCCAGAGCGCGGGGGTGATGGCGCCGCAATCGAGGGCATAGGTGGTCACGTTGAGCAGGTGGTTCAGCACGCGGGTGAGTTCGGCGAACAGTGTGCGCAGCCATTTGCCGCGCTCCGGCACCTCGCCTTCGATGCCGAGCAGGCGCTCGGTCGCGATGGCAAAACTGTGCTCCATACACATGGGCGAGACGTAGTCGAGGCGGTCCATGTAGGGCAGCGCCTGGATGTACGTCTTGTACTCGATCAGCTTCTCGGTGCCGCGATGCAACAGCCCGATATGCGGGTCTGCGCGCTCGACGACCTCGCCCTTCAATTCCAGGATCAGGCGCAGCACGCCGTGCGCCGCGGGGTGCTGAGGGCCGAAATTGATGGTGTGCGTGGCGTCTTCGCCGCTCAGCAGCGGCGCTCCCTCGTCCGCCGGCACGTAGGGAAGGATGCTGCTCATCGCGGGAGCTCGGGCTTGGCGGGTTCCGCGCGCTCGATCTTCGCGCGCTCCTCGCGGATGAGGTGAACCTTCTCGTCGCCGGGCAGAGTGGTCATCGCTTCCCAGGGGCTCATGAAATCGAAGTTCCGGAAATCCTGGGCGAGCTGCACGGGCTCATAGACCACCTGCTTGCGAGCCTCGTCGTAGCGCAGCTCGACATGGCCGGTGAGCGGGAAATCCTTGCGCAGCGGATGGCCCTCAAAGCCGTAATCGGTGAGCAGGCGGCGCATATCGGCCAGGCCCGCGAAGACCACGCCGTACATGTCCCAGCACTCGCGCTCATACCAAACTGCGACCGGCCAGAGGGCGGAGAGCGAGGGCACCGGCTGATCGCCATCGGTGGTGCAGATCACCCGGACGCGGCGGTTCAGCGACAGCGAGAGCAGGTTGGTCACCACCTCGAACCGCTCGGCCCGAGCCGGGAAATCGGTGCCGCAGAGATCCATCAGTTGCTCGAAGGCGAAGCCGTCGCGCAGCAGACCGTGCAGCGGCGCCCAGCGCGTGCGGTCGGCATGCAGCACCAACTCCGCACCACCGCGCGCGAGCGAGACGGCGGTCACCGCGCCAGCGGCCGCGGCCATGATGCTTTCGCCCAAGCCCAGCAGCGGGTTCGGCGCCGGCGCTTCGATGATGTCCTCAGCCACGAAGAATGCTCCCCGTGCGGCGGATTTTCTTCTGCAGCTGCAGGATCCCGTAGACCAGCGCCTCCGCCGTCGGCGGGCAGCCCGGCACGTAGACATCGACCGGCACGATCCGATCGCAGCCGCGCACGACCGAGTAGCTGTAGTGGTAATAACCGCCGCCATTGGCGCAGCTGCCCATGGAGATCACCCAACGCGGCTCGGCCATCTGGTCGTAGACCTTGCGCAGGGCGGGAGCCATCTTGTTGGTCAGCGTGCCGGCCACGATCATCACGTCAGACTGCCGCGGCGACCCGCGCGGGATGGCGCCGAAGCGATCCAGGTCGTAGCGCGCCATATAGGCGTGGATCATCGGCACCGCGCAGCAGGCGAGGCCGAAGGTCATCGGCCAGAGCGAGCCGGTGCGCGCCCAGTTCACCACCTTGTCGATATTGGCAATGACGAAACCCTTCTCGTCGATCTCGTCGGTGACGCCCTTCACGACGGCGTCCTGCGCGGCCCCAGGTGGGAGCGCATTCTTGTTCCAGGCGATGTCGGTGGAGCCGCTCATGGCGTCATTCCCAGTCCAGCGCACCCTTGCGCCATTCATAGATGAACCCAACCGTCAGCACGCCAAGGAAGCCCATCATCGAGAGGAAGCCGAGCCACCCGATCTCGCCGAGCGAAACCGCCCAGGGGAACAGGAACGCCACTTCGAGATCAAAAATGATGAACAGGATCGCAACCAGGTAGAACCGCACGTCGAAGCGCCGGCGCGTGTCGTCGAAGGGCTCGAAGCCGCACTCATAGGTCGAGAGCTTTTCCGCATCCGGCTTCTGCCGCGCCGCCAGGATCGAGCCGCCAACCATCGCGATGGCGATTCCGGCCGCAATGCCGAGGAACACCAGGATGGGGAAGTATCCAGCGAGGAGGGTGGGCTGCGGCATTCAGGTACGGCCTTTGCGCGCTGCGGTGCGGTGACTTCGCAGCGCAGCATTGCGCGGACCATAGCCGCGCACCGCGACCGTTGCCATAGCCCGCCGCACCCTGCCTATGGATTTCACAGGGGTCGCCGCACTTTGGAATTCAGGTTTCACGAAGTCGCCATGCAGAGGCTGATCTCTGGCGCCCGACACTGGGCGATTGCAGCGCGTGGCGCGAGTGACGGGGCTCGAACCCGCGACCTCCGGCGTGACAGGCCGGCGCTCTAACCAACTGAGCTACACCCGCAAACTGCGTCGCGGCGAAATACGTCCCGCGGGAGACCAAGTCAATGGGCGCTGACGGGTTCGAACCGCCGACATCCTGCGTGTAAAGCAGGCGCTCTACCAGCTGAGCTAAGCGCCCACAGCTTCCTTCAGCATTTTGCCGGCCTTGAAACGCACTGTGGTGGTCTCGGGGACGGTAATATCCTCGCCGGTGCGCGGGTTCCGGCCAATGCCGCCCTTGCGCTTGGAGATGGCGAAGCTGCCGAATCCCACCAGTCGCACTTCCTCACGCTGCTTCAGGGCATTCGTGATGGCCGCGAAGACCGCGTCGACCAGCTCGCCCGCCTTGACCTTGGGGAGATCGCCGGCTTCGGCGACAGCAGTGATGAGATCGGCCTTGTTCACGAGCGAAGCTCCCCTGCGCGAGCGGTTTTTTGGCAGGGCGAATCGAGGGCGTCAACTGACGGGGCGCGTGTATACGACCGAGCCTCCACGCGCGAAGGCTTGGGCGCGCGGCGTCGCGAAAAAGCAAGAAACATCGGAGCGGAAGCGGGGGATTTCTCCCCCGCTTTCGTCTCAATGCGGGCGCACGGTCCCCGCAGGCTCGTCCGTTGCGCGTGCGGCCGGCGTCTCGGGCGGCTCTTCCCAGGTGATCGCCTCGGGCTTGCGGGCCAGGGCCTTGTTGATCACCTCGTCAGCGTGGCTGACGGCGATGATCTCCAGGACCTTCTTCACATTGTCCGGGATGTCAGCCAGGTCCTTCTCGTTGTCCTTCGGAATGAACACCGTCTTGATCCCGGCGCGCAGTGCAGCGAGCAGCTTCTCCTTCAGCCCGCCGATCGGCAGCACGCGGCCGCGCAGCGTGATCTCGCCGGTCATCGCGATATCCTTGCGCACCGGGATACCGGTGAGCACGGACACGATCGACGTCGCCATCGCGACACCAGCCGAGGGTCCATCCTTCGGCGTCGCCCCTTCGGGCACGTGCACGTGGATGTCCCGCTTCTCGAACACCGTGGGCTTGATGCCGAAGGTGATGGAGCGGCTGCGGACGTAGGAGAGTGCCGCGGACACGCTCTCCTGCATGACGTCGCCGAGCTTGCCAGTCGTCTTCACATTGCCCTTGCCGGGCAGAAGAACGCTTTCGATCGTCAGGATCTCGCCGCCGACCTCGGTCCAGGCGAGGCCGGTGACAACGCCCACCATATCCTCGGCCTCGGCCTCACCGTAGCGGTGCTTGCGGACGCCGGCGAACTTCTCGAGGTTCTTGCGCGTGATCGCGACCTTCTTCGCCTGCTTGGAGACGATCTCCTTCACGCATTTCCGCGCCAGGCCCGCGATCTCCCGCTCCAGGCTGCGCACACCGGCCTCACGCGTGTAGTAGCGGACGAGGTCCAGCAGCGCCTCGTCGGACAGGCTCCACTCGCCTTCCTTGAGACCGTTCGCCTCGGACTGCTTCTTGATCAGGTGGCGCTTGGCGATCTGCACCTTCTCATCCTCGGTGTAGCCGGGGATGCGGATGATCTCCATGCGGTCGAGCAGCGGCTGCGGCATGCGCAGGCTGTTCGCCGTGGTCACGAACATCACGTCCGAGAGGTCGTAATCGACCTCCAGGTAGTGGTCCGCGAAGGTGCCGTTCTGCTCGGGATCCAGCACCTCCAGCAGTGCGGACGACGGGTCGCCGCGCCAATCAGCGCCGAGCTTGTCGATCTCGTCGAGCAGGAAAAGCGGGTTCGACGTCTTCGCCTTCTTCATGCCCTGGATGACCTTGCCGGGCATCGAGCCGATGTAGGTGCGGCGGTGGCCACGCACCTCGGCCTCGTCACGCACGCCGCCGAGCGACATGCGGACGAAGTTGCGACCTGTCGCACGCGCGATCGACTTGCCGAGCGACGTCTTGCCCACGCCGGGCGGTCCCACAAGACAAAGGATCGGGCCCTTGATCTTGGGCGAACGCGACTGCACCGCCAGGTACTCGATGATGCGTTCCTTGACCTTCTCCAGCCCGAAATGGTCGGCGTTGAGCACGGCCTCGGCCTCGACGATGTCGTTCTTGACCTTGCTGCGCTTCTTCCACGGGATGGTCAGCATCCAGTCGAGGTAATTGCGCACCACCGTCGCCTCGGCGCTCATGGGCGACATGCTGCGCAGCTTCTTGAGCTCCGCCAGCGCCTTTTCGCGTGCGTCCTTGGTGAACTTCGTGGCCTTGATCTTGGCCTCGAGCTCGGCGGCCTCGTCCTTGCCGTCCTCGCCCTCGCCGAGTTCCTTCTGAATGGCCTTCATCTGCTCGTTCAGATAGTACTCGCGCTGGGTCTTCTCCATCTGCCGCTTGACGCGGTTGCGGATGCGCTTCTCGACCTGCAGGACGCCGATCTCGCCTTCCATATGAGCGAAGACTCGCTCGAGCCTGGCGGTGACGCCGATGGTCTCCAGCAGCTCCTGCTTCTCGCTGATCTTGAGGTTCAGGTGGCTCGCAATGGTGTCCGCCAGCTTCTGCGGGTCGTCGATCTGGTTGATCGAGACCAACACCTCGGGGGCGATCTTCTTGTTGAGCTTCACATATTGCTCGAACTGGCCAACCACGCTGCGTGCCAGCGCCTCGGCCTCACGGCCTTCGACTGCGACATCGTCGATCGATTCGACAAAGGCCTCGAAATGGCTCTGCGTCTCCCGGTAGCCCAGGATGCGCGCGCGCTTGCCGCCCTCGACCAGCACCTTCACCGTGCCGTCGGGGAGCTTGAGCAGCTGCAGCACCGTGGACACCGTGCCGATCTCGTAGAGCTCATCTGCCCCGGGATCATCCTGGGCAGCGTTCTTCTGCGCGACGAGGAGGATCTGCTTGTCCTCCTTCATCACCGCTTCGAGCGCCCGGACGGATTTCTCTCGGCCGACGAAGAGCGGCACGATCATGTGGGGGAAGACGACAATGTCCCGCAACGGCAGGACAGGAAGAAGATCACCCTTCAGGGTGGGAACAGGTTTATCCGCCATTGGGACCTCGCTTGGGACGATCGGCGCCTGCCCCGCCCCCGGCCGATGGGATGGCCGGTTGAGCGTGGCACGGAGCGGGCACCGCGGGAGCGCTGAGATGGCGCGCCCAAATGGTTAGAACAAGGGCCGCCCGAAGGCCGACCTTCGTTGGGGACATCACGCGCTTGATTGTTCGGCCTTGCGTTCGCCGTAGATGAAGAGTGGCTGGCCACGGCCCTCCGCCACCTCCTTGTTCACCACGACCTCGTCGACATCCTCGAGCCCCGGCAGGTCGAACATGGTGTGCAGCAGGATCTGCTCCATGATCGAACGCAGGCCGCGGGCGCCGGTCTTGCGCTGAATGGCGCGCGCCGCGACGGACTTCATTGCATCCTCGGTGAAGGTGAGCTTGGCGCCCTCCATTTCGAACAGGCGCTGGTACTGCTTCACGAGGGCATTCTTCGGCTTGGTGAGAATCTCGATCAGCGCCTTCTCATCGAGGTCGTCCAGCGTTGCCAGGACGGGCAGACGGCCGATGAACTCGGGGATCAGGCCAAACTTCAGCAGATCCTCTGGCTCGACCTCGCGCAGCAACTCGCCGGTGCGGCGCTGCTCGGGATCCCGCACCTCGGCACCGAAGCCGATGCCCGAGCCCTTGCCGCGCGCGCCGATGATCTTCTCGAGCCCCGAGAAGGCGCCGCCCACGATGAACAGGATGTTCGAGGTATCGACCTGCAGAAATTCCTGTTGCGGATGCTTGCGCCCGCCCTGCGGCGGCACGGAGGCGACGGTGCCTTCCATGATCTTCAGCAGCGCCTGCTGCACGCCCTCGCCGCTCACGTCGCGGGTGATCGAGGGATTGTCCGATTTGCGGGAAATCTTGTCGACCTCGTCAATGTAGACGATGCCGCGCTGCGCCCGCTCCACATTGTAGTCGGCGGATTGCAGCAGCTTGAGGATTATGTTTTCCACATCCTCGCCGACATAGCCGGCCTCCGTCAGGGTCGTCGCATCGGCCATGGTGAAAGGCACGTCCAAAATGCGGGCCAGGGTCTGCGCGAGCAGGGTCTTGCCCGAACCGGTTGGCCCCAGCAGCATGATGTTGGACTTGGCGATCTCGACGTCGCCACCCTTCGCACCGTGCGCAAGGCGCTTGTAGTGGTTGTGCACCGCGACCGAGAGCACCTTCTTCGCGTGGTCCTGCCCGATGACGTAGTCATCCAGAACCTTGCAGATCTCCTTGGGCGTCGGCACCCCATCGCGCGTCTTGACGAGCTGCGTCTTGTGCTCTTCGCGGATGATATCCATGCAAAGCTCGACGCACTCGTCGCAGATGAAGACCGTCGGACCGGCGATGAGCTTCCGGACTTCGTGCTGGGACTTGCCGCAGAACGAGCAATAAAGGGTATTTTTTGAATCGCCTGACTTCGTCATGGGCACTCCAGGCTCCCCGCAGAAAACGGGGGAGCGTCACGGGACTGTAGCCCCAGGTTCATCCTGGGGGAAACACAAAGCACCTTTCGTGCCGGGTTCAGCCTTTGGCCGCCACCTCGCCTGGGGTCAGCGGCCGCTGCTCGACAACGTGATCGATGAGGCCCCATTCCTTGGCTTCCTCGGCCGACATGTAGCTGTCCCGCTCGAGCTTGGCCTCGATGGCCGCGAGTTCCTGGCCGGTGTGCTTGCGGTAGATCTGGTTCAGGCGCTCTCGGATCTTGAGGATTTCCTTGGCCTGGATCTCGATATCCGTAGCCTGGCCCTGGGCGCCGCCCGAGGGCTGGTGGACCATGATGCGGCTGTTCGGAAGGCCGTAGCGCTTGCCCTTCTCGCCGGCAGTGAGCAGCAGCGAGCCCATCGACGCCGCCTGACCGATGCACACCGTGCTCACCGGGCTGCGGATATACTGCATGGTGTCGTACATCGCGAGCCCGGCAGTCACGACGCCACCGGGAGAATTGATGTAGAAGGCGATGTCCTTGTTCGGATTCTCGCTCTCCAGGAACAGCAGCTGGGCGCAGATTAGCGACGCCACCTGGTCGAACACCTGACCGGTCAGGAAGATGATACGTTCCTTCAGCAGGCGCGAATAGATGTCGTATGAGCGCTCGCCGCGCGCCGTCTGCTCGACGACCATTGGGACGAGCGTGTTGTTGTAGACTTCGAGCGGATCACGGTCCCGCATTACTCAATCCTTTCCTGCGCCGGAGCGGGAGCGTCCTGATGGACTCGCACGACCCGCCCCCGGCCTTGGTTCAATGTGGGGTATCCCCCGGCGTCACGGAAGGCCCCTTGCTCAACCAACCTCCAGCGTCATCCCGTCGAGCCCCGCCTCCACCCCGGCGGGAAGGTTTGCCGCCATCCAGCCGGCGTCGAGGTCGATGCCCATATGGGTCAGAATCACGCGCCGTGGCCGCAGCTCCGTCACCCATTTCAGGACCTGCCCCAGACTCGCGTGCACCCGGTGCGGCTCGCGCTGGAAGCATGCCACCACCCAGGTATCGAGACCATGAAGTGCTGCCAGGGTCGCCTCGGGCATTCGGACCAGGTCGGTCGAATAGGCGAAATCACCGATCCGGATGCCCAGCGTCTCCATCACGCCGTGGTCCTGGGACAGGAAGCGCACCGCGAGGCCGGCCAGATGCGCCGTCTCTCCCGGCTGCACCGGGACGCCGACGAGGGCGGGGCGGAAGAAGAAGGGTGGCGTGGGCGGGAGGAAGGCGTAGTCGAAGCGCCGCCGCAGGGCATCGAGCGTGGCCGGGAGGGCATGCGCCTCCAGCTCGCGGCCGATCGCGCGGTTGATCACACGCAGCTCGTCCACGCCCATGATGTGGTCGGCGTGGTGATGGGTGAACATCAGCGCGTCGATCCGCCCGACGCAGGCGGCGAGCAGCTGCGCCCGCAGGTCGGGGCCGGCATCGACCAGCAGGCGCCGGCCATCGGGGCCCTCGACCAGGATGGCGCTGCGGGTGCGCCGATTGCGTGGATCGGTGGGGTCGCAGGCCCCCCAGATCGGGCCGATCTGGGGAACGCCGGCGGAGGCCCCAGTGCCGAGCAGGGTCACACGGAGCGGCACGTCAGCCGGCATTCGAAACCTTGGTGAAGAGGCGCAGGAAATTGGCCGTCGTCAGCGCTTCGGTTTCCGCGATGCTCAGGCCGCGCACCTCCGCCAGCACCTTGGCGGTGTGGGCCACCATCGCCGGCTCGCAGCGCTTGCCGCGGAACGGGACGGGCGCGAGGTAGGGGCTGTCGGTCTCCACCAGCAGCCGGTCGCCCGGAAGGTCGGCGACGATGTCGCGGATCTCCTGGCTTTTCGGGAAGGTGATGATCCCCGAGAGCGAGACATAGCCGCCCAGCGCCACCGCCCGCTTCGCAAGCTGCCGTCCGGAGGAGAAGCAGTGCAGCAGGAAGTCGAAGGGGCCGCCGCGGGCGTGCTCCGCCTCCAGGATGTCGGCGATATCCTCATCGGCCTGGCGGGCATGGATCGCGAGCGGGACCCCCGCCTGGCGTGCCGCGCGGATGTGGCGCCGGAAGCCTTCCTGCTGCAGGTCGCGCGGCGCCTTGTCATAGAAATAGTCGAGCCCGCTTTCGCCGATGCCGATGATACGCGGATGCGCGGCCTCGGCGACCAGAGCCTCGACCGTCGGCATCTCGCCCTCGCCGGCATTGTGCGGATGGACGCCGATGGTGCCCCAGACGTCGGGGAAGCGCTCGGCCAGGGCCTTCACCGTCGCGGCCTGATGAAAGCGGGTGCCGATGGTGACCAGGGTGCCCACCCCTGCCCCACGCGCACGGTCAACCACGGCGTCGATCTCGGCCTCGGCGAAGTAGTCCAGGTGGCAATGGCTATCGACGAGCATCAGGCGACCGCAGCCTTCGCGAAGATGGGGGATGGGGCCGGCAGGGCAGTGCCCTCCGCCAGGAGTGTGTCGAGCGACGCGAGATCCCGCTGATCCGCGGGCACGCCGAGCTGGTCCAGCAGCGCCGCCATCGTCCCGGGCATGAAGGGCTGCAGGATCGTGGCGAAAACGCGGAGCGCGGTGTGCAGGTTGCGCAGCACAGCGGCCATGCGCGCGAGGTCGGTCTTGCGCAGCGCCCAGGGCTGCTCGCGCGTCACATAACCATTGGCTTCACGAATCGCGGCGAAGATGACGCCGAGCGCGGCATCGAATTTTTGCGCCGAGATCAGCGCGCGCACCTCGGCGACGAGCGGGTCGATCGTGACGTTGATGAAGGCCGCGCCCTCGGCGCCCCCCGCTTCGCCTGGCAGCGCCGGCAGGCGCCCCTCGCAGTTCTTTTGGATGAGCGTGAGCGTCCGTTGCGCGAGGTTGCCCAAGCCATCATTCAGCTCACCGTTGAGCCGCGCGATCAGCGCATTGCGCGAGAAGTCGCCGTCATTTCCGAACGGCACCTCGCGCAGCAGGAAATAGCGCAGCGGGTCGAGCCCGAATTCGTCGATCAGCGCCAGCGGGTCGATCACATTGCCAAGCGACTTGCTGATCTTCTGCCCCTCATTGGTCCACCAGCCATGCGCGAAGACGCGCTTGGGCGGCGGCAGGTCGGCGGCCATCAGGAAGGCGGGCCAGTAGATGGTGTGGAAGCGCAGGATGTCCTTGCCGACGAAATGAACTTCCGCCGGCCAGAACCGCCACAGCGGTGCCTCCTGATCCGGGTAGCCGAGCGCGGTGATGTAGTTCGCCAGCGCGTCCAGCCAGACGTACATCACATGCGCGGGGTCGCCGGGCACCGGCACGCCCCAGGTGAAGCTGGTGCGGCTGATCGAGAGATCCTGCAGGCCGGAGCGCACGAAACTCAGCACCTCGTTCCTGCGCGTCGCCGGCGCGATGAAATTGGGATGCGCTTCGTAGAAGGCGAGCAGCTTTTCCGCCCAGTCGCCCAGCCGGAAGAAGTAAGAAGGCTCGCGCACCCATTCCACCGGGGCACCGCTGGGGGCGAATTTCTGGCCGTCACGCTCGGTCAGCTCGTCCGGGCCGTAGAAGGCCTCGTCGCGCACCGCGTACCAGCCCTCGTAGTGGCCGAGATAGATCTGGCCGTTGGCGACCAGCTTCTCCCACAGGGCGGTGCAGGCGCGCTTGTGGCGTGGCTCGGTCGTGCGGATGAAGTCGTCGTTGGAGAACCCCATCCGCGACGCAAGGTCCCGAAAACTCTGGCTCACCCGGTCGGTGAAGGCCTGCGGGTCCTCGCCGGCATCCTGGGCTGCCTTTTCCACCTTCTGGCCGTGCTCGTCGGTGCCGGTGAGGAAAAAGACCTCGCCCCCGTCGAGCCGGCAGAACCGCGCCATGACATCGGTCGCAAGCGAGGTATAGGCATGCCCGATATGCGGCCTGTCATTCACATAGTAGATCGGCGTGGTCAGATAGATGGGCGGGCGCGGCATCGATGGTCCTGCTCAAGTTGTCGGAGTGGCGCGGAGCCTCGCGTCACGCGCTGTCGGGGCGGAGCCAGGAAAGCCCGGTGAGAACGGCCTGCTTGCGGTCCAGGTTGAGCCGCTCCGTCTCTTCCGCCAGGCGCCCGAGCCTATCCCATAGCCCCGCCCAATCGGCAAGCGGACGCGCGGACACCCAGCCCGGCGCTGTCGTGCCACGCGCGGCATCGGCACTCGCCTCGGCCAGACCTCGGCGCAGCAGCGTGAAGAACAGGCCGAAGGAGGCACCGTTACGATCGGCAGCGAGCCGGTCCGCGATCTGCATGACGCGGACGGGTGTCGGCGCCTGCAGCGCATCCTCGACCATCGCGTGCACCGCGGGACCACCGCTTTCGGCGAGCTGGAGAGCACGGCCCAGAGACCCGCCGGACAGCCGTGCCAGCGCGTGCCGTTCGGCTTCCGCCATCCCCGGCAGCCATTCCGCGATGATCGGGTGGAGCGTCGCATCCGGAAGAGGATGCAGATCGAGGCGCCGGGTGCGGCTGCGGATGGTCGGAAGCAGGCGCCCGGGGGTGGAGGAGACCAGCAGCAGCACCGCGCGGGGGGGTGGTTCTTCCAGCACCTTCAGTATCGCGTTCGCCGCGGCGGGGTTCATCAGCTCGGCGCCGTCGACCACCACCACGCGCCAGCCGCCCTCGGCCGCGGTCAGCGCGAAGAAGCCCGGGATCAGGCGCGCGGCGTCGACATTGATGACGTCGCTGCGCTTGCGGTCGCCCTGCAGGGTGCCGGCCTCGATCGTCAGCAGGTCGGCATGGGCGGCGGCGGCGATACGGCGGAAGACGCTGCTCTCGGCGGGAACATGCAGAAGTGGTGTCGCATCCGGCCGCCCGGCGAGAAGAAAACGCGCGAAGCGATAGGCGAGCGTTGCCTTGCCGACCCCCTCGGGCCCGGCGATCAGCCAGGCATGGTGCAGCCGGTCGGCGCGCGCCGCGCGTTCGAGGGCGGCGGCGGCGTCTTCATGGCCGATCAGCTCGGGATTGGCCCGCGGGTCCAGCATCAGGACGATATGGGGAGCGGATGCGCCGGTTGCCGCACACCTCGGGTCGACACCGCCGCCCAGACCGCGGCGAAGACCGTGTCCGGGTCGCAGCTGGCGTCGATCACCACGCAGCGGTCGGGCTCGGCGGCGGCGATGGCGAGGAAGGCCGCGCGGACCCGGTCGTGGAAGCTGCCTTCCAGCTCTTCGTAGCGGTCGACCACGCCGCGCCGGATGGCGCGGGCATGGCCGAGGCTCACCGGCACATCCATCACCAGCGTCAGATCCGGCGCGAAGTCACCGAGCGCCAGCGCGCGCAGCAGCGACCACACCGTGCGGTCCAGCCCCTGCCCCGCCCCCTGGTAGGCCAGGGTCGAATCGGCGAAGCGGTCGCAGATGACGGTGATGCCGGCCGCCAGTGCCGGCCAGATGGTCCGCACCACATGCTCCCGCCTTGCGGCGAAATGCAGCATGGCCTCGGCCACCGGTTCGAAGCCGGTGCCGTCGAGCAGCAGCCGCCGGATCCGCTCCGCCCCCGGCGACCCGCCCGGCTCGCGCGTGCGCAGCACGGGATGGCCGGCCGCACTCAGCGCCTCGGCCAGGCGCCGCGCCTGGGTGGTCTTGCCGGCCCCGTCCCCGCCCTCGAGCGTGATGAAGCGCGCGCGCGCCTCAGGCACCGAAGACCCAGCGGCCGAGGACGGCCGGCACGCGGGAAAACAGGTTCAGCCGGCCGACATCCGCGCCCGCGATCAAGGGCACCTGCATCGCGGGCACGCCCTGCCCCGCCACCTCCATCCGCCCGATCTCCTGACCGCGAGCGACGGGCGCGGGCAGCGGCGCGTCGTAGCGCAGGCGCACCTGCAGGCGCGAGCGCCAGTTGCGCGGCAGGCTGAGCACGACGTCGCGCCCACCCACCAGCGGCACCGTCGGCCGCTCGCCAAGCCAGACCGGCACCTCCTCGATGGTCTCGGAGGCACGGAAAAGCACCACATTCTCGAATTCGCGGAACGCCCATTCCATCAGGCGTTCGCTCTCCTCGGCGCGCGCCCGCATCGAGGGCAGGCCGTTGATCACCAGGATCAGCCGCCGTTCGCCGCGCTTGACGCTGCCGGTAAGGCCATAGCCCGCCTCCTCCGTATGGCCGGTCTTGAGGCCATCGGCGCCGGCGACGCGGGCCAGCAGCGGGTTGCGGTTTTCCTGCGTGATCTCATGCCAGCGGAAGCTGCGCTCATTGTAGTAGCGATAGTATTCGGGGAAATCGGCGATGATGCGCCGCGCGAGGATGGTGAGGTCGCGCGCGCTCATGCGGTGTTCCGGATCGGGCCAGCCGGTCGCGTTGCGGAAGTTCGAATTGCGCAGGCCGATCCGCTGGCCCGCAGTGTTCATCAACTCGGCGAATTGCTGTTCGGAACCCGAAATCCCCTCGGCGAGCACGATGCAGGCGTCGTTGCCCGATTGCACGATGACGCCGCGCATCAACGCCTCGACCGGGATCGAGGTGCCGAGCTGGACGAACATCTTGGACCCGCCCATGCGCCAGGCGCGTTCGGAGACGGGGAATTCCTGGGTCAGCTGCAGCCGCCCGGCTTTGAGCTGCTCGAATACCACATACATCGTCATCAGCTTGGACATCGACGAAGGCGGCATCCGCTCATCGGCGCTCTTCTCGAGCAGCACCGCGCCGGTATCGGCATCGATCAGCAGCGCTTGGCGGGCCAGCGTGTCCATCGGGCCGAGCGGGCTCTGTGCCGGCGAACCGGCAGGCGCCGCCGCCGCCGGCGCGCGGCGGGGCTGCTGCGGGCGCGCCTGGGCCAAGGCGCCGCCAGGGATCAGCGCCACGGCGCTGCCACCGGCGAGCAGCAGGCGGCGGGACAGTCTGGCGAACAGCGATACCTCGGCCATGATGGCCTCCCTCATGCGCGACTCGCGCGGTGGGTCACTCGACGCGGATGGCAGCCTCGGATACGCCCGAAGACAGCACCCGCTCAAGCACTCGATCGGCCTCGGCGAGGGCCGCGACCGGGCCGATCCGCACCCGGTAGGTCGCACTGGTACCGCGGCCACGCTGTTCGATGCTGGCGCCGAGGGGGCGCAGCCGGGCCAGTTGCAGGTTCGCGGCATCGGCGCGGGAGAAGGTGCCGGCCTCGATCACCAGCACCCCCGGCTGCGGCGATCCCTGGGTGACCGCACTCGGAATCGTCACCTCGGCAAAGCCACTCACGGCCTCGCTCGCCAGCGCTGCGACCGGGCGGATGGCGGAACCACCCGCGTCGCGCGCGCCGGGTGGCGGGGCGAGGCTTTCGGAACTCACGCTGGCACGCGGCGCCGCCTCGACCGGAAGCGCTTCCACCTGGCGCCCGGCGGTCCGGTTCGCGAGCGCCCGGGACATTTCCGCCTCGACCGTGATGCGGAGCTGCGCGGTGCCGCCCTCGGCGATGCCGAGCAAGGCGGCCGATTGCGCCGACAGGCCCAGGATCCGCCCGGCGCGCTCCGGCCCGCGGTCGTTCACGCGCACCAGCATGGCGCGGCCGTTCTCGAGGTTCTGGACGCGCAGCACGGCAGGCAGCTGCAAGGTCCGGTGGGCGGCCATCGGCAGGCGCGCATCCCAGCGTTCGCCATTGGCGGTGAGGCGCGCCGTGCGGTCGGCGAGGGCCTGGCCAATCCCGGTCTCGGAGAGGGCGAAGCTCTCCCGCGGATAGGACCAGACGCCGCCAAGCCGATAGGGCTCGCCCACCAGGTAGCGCGGCTGCGGCGTCGGCCCGAAGCAGCCGGTAAGCACCAGGAGAAACAGCCAGGCGAAATGCCTCAAGCAACCCGCTCCGACAGCAGGCCGACGGCGAGCGCATAGTTCACCGGGGGGTTGTAGCGGCGGATCACCCGGAAATTGGTGAGCCCCAGATACACCTCGCCCGACGTCGAGCGGTTCGGCACCACGATCCCGGCTTCGGCGTCGGTCTGCGGCAGGGCGCCGCCATCGGCGCGACGCCAGCCGGCGCGGGCCCAGTCCCGGAGCGCGCGGCGCGCGTTGGGATCGGCGCTGCCGGGGTCGAAGCCGGTGGGCGCGCGCGCAGCGATGCCCCAGTCCTCGCCTTCGCGCCACCCGAAATGGGCGAAGTAGTTGGCGATGGAGGCCAGGGCGTCGGGCCGGCTGTCCCAGATGTCGCGGCGCCCATCGCCGTCGAAATCCACCGCCAGCCGTTCGAAGTTGGAGGGCATGAATTGCGGCTGGCCCATCGCGCCGGCCCAGCTGCCGCGCATCCGTTCGGGCGTGACGTGGCCGGCGTCGAGGATGCGCAGCGCCGAGAGCAGCTCGCCCCGGAAGTAGCTCGCGCGGCGGCCTTCCCAGGCGAGGGTGGCGAGGCTTTCGACCACGCCGAAGCCGCCGGTATTGCCGCCGTAATTCGTCTCCATGCCCCAGATCGCCACGACGACGCGCGGCGAGACGCGGTAACGCGCCCCGATCCGCTGCAGCAATTCCCGGTTCTCGGCATAGTGCCGCTGCCCGGCCTGGATGCGTGTCGGCGAGACGATGCGGTCGCGGTACTCCTCCCAGGAAAGCACCGTCTCCGCCTGGCGGCGGTCGAGCTCGATCACGCGCTGCAGCGGCCGCACCTGGCCGAGCGCGCGGTTCAGCGTCGCCTCGCGCACGCCCGCACGCCGCGCATCGGCACGCAGCCCGTCGAGGAAGCGGTCGAAGGGGATGGATGGCTGCGGACCATCCTGGACCGGCTCGGCCATGACCGGAGCGGCAATCGGCGTCGGCGCGGGGGACCCGCTTGCGGCGCACCCCGACAGCAATGCGCCGGTGGAGAAGATGAGATGCCGCCTGGTGCCCATGCGCCCTCCCCTGCCACGCAAGGGTGCTTCCCGGCAAGCCGCCTTGCGTCGCGACACAACCGGGACAAAACTGTTGCAGCCTTCAGGAGGAAATAATCATGGCCGCCGTCACCCGCGAGCTCGCCGCGTTCAGCGCCGCCATCCAGCATGATGCCTTGCCCGAGGCCGTCCGCAACCGCACGCGCGCGCTGTTGCTCGACCTGGTCGGCAACATCGTGCGCGGGCGGCATGACGCGGAGAGCACCGCACCCCTGCTGGGCATGGTGCGCGCGCTCGGGCTCGCTGCCGGCGGTGCCGCGGTGTTCGGCGACGCGACGCGATATACGCCGGCCGGCGCGGCGCTGCTCAACGGCGCCCTCGCCCACAGCCTCGACTTCGACGACACCCATGCCGCGGGCAGCCTGCATCCCGGGGCCCCGGTGATTCCCGCCGCACTCGCCGCGGCCGAGATGATGGGTGCCGATGGCAAGACCGTGCTGGCCGCCATCGTCGCCGGGTATGAGGTAACCTGCCGCCTTGCCGTGGCGCTGCCGGCGGGCGACCACTACGACCGCGGCTATCATCCGACCGCCACCTGCGGCGTGTTCGGCGCCGCGGCCGCCGCCAGCCGGGTGTTCGGCCTGAACGCGGCGCAGATCGAGGACGCGTTCGGCGTGGCGCTCAGCCAATCCGCCGGCAGCCTGCAATTCCTCAACAATGGCGCCTGGACCAAGCGCTTCCAGGTCGGCTGGGCGGCGATGGGCGGCCTCGCCGCGGCGCAGCTGGCGCGCGAAGGCTTTCGCGGTGCCGGCGAGTCGCTCGAGGGAAAGGCCGGCTTCCTGCGCGCATACGCTCCGAATCCGGTGCCGGTCCGTGCGCTGCAGGGGCTTGGCGTCGAGTGGGAGCTGATGAACACGGCCGTGAAGCCCTATCCCTCCTGCCGCTATGGCCATGCCGGTGTCGACGCGGCGCTCGCCATCCGTGCCGAACAAGGCCTCAAGGCCGAGGAGATCGACAGCGTCAGCCTGGGTCTGCCCGCCAAGGGCATGCTGCTGGTGGGCCAGCCTCTCGCCTACAAGCAGAACCCGCAGAACGTGGTCGATGGGCAGTTTAGCGGCCCATTCGTGATCGCCTGTGCGCTGGCGCGGGGCCATTTCGGCTGGGACAGCTACGGCTGGATGAACGACGCGGACCTGCGCGCGCTGATGCCGAAGATCGCCTGCGAACAGGACCCCGAGATCGAGGCGGAGTTCCCGACCAACATGTCGGGCAAGCTGACGGTGCGAGCACGTGGCGCGGTTTTCACCCGCAAGGTCGTGGTGCCCAAGGGCGAGCCCGGCAACTTCCTGACCGAGGACGAACTGCGGCAGAAATTCACTGCCCTGTGCGAGGCGGTGCTCGGCCCGGACCGCACCCGCCAGCTCGCGGACGCCATCCTGATGCTCGACCGGGCGCCTGACGTGGCGGGGCTGATGCGGCTCGGCGCGCCCATGATGGCGGCGCGCCTCGCAGGAGAATGATGCACCGCTTACCGCCGAACGGTAACCCAATCGACATGCGAAGCTTGTAAACGCGAAACTCATGCTAGTAATAGCTGGGCTTCAGCAAATGGGCAGGTAATCGCGGTTTTGGAGGCGCACATTCCATCCCTCCTGATCCTTGATGATCAGGACATCAACCGGCGCGTCTACGCGAAGCTCGCGGAGACCGTGTCGCCGGGCGCCAGGATCGATTCTTTCGGTGATCCACAATCGGCGTTTGATTGGCTCGGCGCTCATCAACCCGACGTCATCATAACCGATTACCGCATGCCGGGCATGGATGGCGCCGAGTTCACGCGCAGCGTGCGTGCCATGCCGCATGGCATCGACGTGCCCATCGTGGTGATCACCGCCTATAATGATCGTCGCTTCCGGCTCGACGCGCTCGATGCGGGCGCCACGGACTTCCTGCTCAGCCCCGTCGACCATGCCGAGTTCGGCGCCCGCATCCGCAACCTCATTGCGCTCAACCTGCACCGCAAGATCCTGCGGAACCAGGCCAAGGCGCTCGAGCGGGAACTCGCCGACAGCGAGCGCTCGCGCCAGCGCCTCCTCCATGACAGCCGCGAGGCGCTTGCCCAGGTGATCGACACCCTGCCCGCTCTGATCAGCGCGACCGGGCCGGATGGGCGCTGCGTCTTCGCCAACGCCCATCTGGCCGCCAGCCTCGGCCATGCGCCAGGCGACATCATCGGCCACGACATGGCGCTCCTGCTCGGGGAACGCGGGCCGCGCTCGGCGGATGCGGACCGCCTGGTGTTCCAGTACGGCACCGCCGTCGCGAATCACGAGGAGGAATTCCCCGATCGCGAAGGGCGTACCCGCGTCTTCCTCACGGCCAAGGCGCCGCTTCGCGACGCGGCCGGCGACGTGGTGGCGGTGCTCACCTCCTCGGTCGACATCACCGAGCGCAAGGCCGCAGAGAACAGGCTGCGCCATCTCGCCCACCATGACAGCCTGACCGACCTGCCGAACCGCTTCTCATTGACAGAACGGCTGCCGCGAACGCGCGCCCGAGCCGATGACCAGCGCCTGGCCCTGCACTTCATCGATCTCGACCGCTTCAAGACCGTCAACGACGTCTTTGGCCACCAGGTCGGCGACGGCGTGCTGCGCGCCATCGCCCGGCGACTGCTCGCCGTGGTGCGGGAGGGCGATGTGGTCGCGCGCCTGGGTGGCGACGAGTTCGCGATCGTGCAGGCCGACATCGCCGGGCCCGAGGAAGCCGCCCAGCTGGCCGAACGCGTGGCGGAGACCGTGTCCCGCCCCTTCCTGATCGAGGGGCGCGAGGTTGTGGTCGGCTCCTCCATCGGCATCGCGCTGTCGCCGCAGGATGGCGTCTCGGCCGAGGAACTGCTGCGCCGGGCCGATCTCGCGATGTACCAGGCCAAGGCGGACCGGACCGGCGCCTATCGCTTCTTCGACGCCGGCATGGACGTGCTGGCGCGCCGGCTGATGGTGCTGGAAGCCGATATCCGCAGTGGTCTCTCGCGCGGCGAATTCGTGCTTCTCTACCAGCCGCAACTGTCGCTGCACACGGGCCGCATCAACGGCGTCGAGGCGCTGGTGCGCTGGCGCCAACCCGATGGCAACCTCATCGAGCCCCGCGATTTCCTGCCCTTGGCGGAGGAGACAGGCCTGATCCGGCCGCTCGGCGCCTGGGTCCTCGCCGAGGCCTGCCGCCAGGCGGCCCTGTGGAACCCGCCCGGCGCCCCGTGCTTCCGAGTCGCGGTCAATATCTCGCCGTTGCAGTTGCGCGGGGTCGATCTGATCCGGCTGGTGCAGGCGACGCTGGCGGAAACCGGGCTAGACCCGCGCTGCCTTGATCTGGAGGTGACCGAGAGCGCGGTCATCCGCGACGCGGAGGAGGTGTCGCGCGTTCTGGCACAGCTGCGTGACATCGGGCTCACCATCTCGGTCGATGATTTCGGCACCGGCTATTCGGCGCTCTCCTACGTCAAGCATTTGCCGCTGGATCGGCTCAAGATCGATCGGTCCTTCGTCGAAGGACTGAAGCCGGCCAATGCGGATGCCGCCATCATCGCAGCCATCGTCACCCTTGGTCGCAACCTGCGGCTCGAGATCGCGGCCGAGGGCGTCGAGACCGAAGCCCAAATGCGCGAGCTGGCCGCGCTCGGGTGCGATATCGTCCAGGGCTACCATATCGGCCGGCCGATGACGCCCAAGGCCCTAGCCGCCCTCATCGCCAATCACCCGAACGCCGCACCCTATGCCCAGGCGGTCTCGGCCGCAGCGAAATGACCGTGCTCGCCTGGCTGCGCAACCTGCCATGGCGACCTGCCCACGATATCGCCGTCGACCAATCCGGCAGCGAGGGGGAGATGGCGCTCAACCGCATCGCCTTCTGCTTCGTCGTCGGCGGCTACATGCTGCTGGTGATGCCGGCGGGCTCGGTCGCGATCGAGCAGACCTTGTTCTACGTGGCGCTGTCCGTGGCGTTCTTCATCCACATCCGGGCCTACCCGGAGCCGAATGGCGTTCGCCGCGGAGCCGCCCTGCTGACCGATGTGGGGTTCCTGTCGCTGACGCTCTACGCCGGTGGCGAGCACGCCGCGATCCTGTGGCCGATCTATCTCTGGGCGACGCTGGGCAACGGCTTCCGCTTCGGTGTGGCCTGGCTCTATGGCGCGATGGCGCTGAGCGGTGCCTGTTTCTCTGCCGTGATACTGCTCACGCCGTTCTGGCAGGGCCAGACCCACCTGGCCACCGGCCTTCTCCTCGGCATCGTCGCCGTGCCGCTCTATGCGGCGACGCTGATCAAGAAACTATCGAGCGCGCGGCGCGAGGCGGAGGCGGCCAATGCCGCGAAGAGCATCTTCCTCGCCGGCGTCAGCCATGAGCTGCGCACCCCGCTCAACGCCATCATCGGCATGGGCACCATGCTGCGCACCACGACGCTCGACCATGAGCAGCGCGACATGGTGCGCACGGTTGACGGCGCGGCGCGCTCCCTGCTCGCCCAGATCGAGGGGATCCTCGACTTCGCCAGCATCGAGGCCGGCGCGACGCCCGTCCAGGTCGAGGCGGTGGAGCTCGAACACCTGCTGGGCGAGGTGGACCGCCTGCTGGCAAGCCAGGCCGCCGAGAAGGGCATCGAGCTCTCCTTCCACCTGACCCCGCGCGTGCCGCTGCGGATCCAGGCGGATCCGCGCCATCTTACCGGCATCCTCCTCAACCTCGGTGCCAACGCGTTGAAATTCACCGAGTTCGGCGGTGTCGTCATCGCGGTCGACGCGGTGCCACTGGAGGCTGGCGGCCACCGGCTCCGCTTCGAGGTATCCGACACCGGCATCGGCATTCCGCTCGAGGCACAGTCGCGCATCTTCGAGAGCTTCGCCCAGGCGGATCCGGACACGCTGCATCGCTACGGCGGCACCGGCCTGGGCCTCGCCATCTGTCGGCGCCTCGTGCTCGCCATGGGTGGAGACATTGGCGTGCAGAGCCGCCCGGGCGAAGGCAGCACCTTCTGGTTCGAGTTCGACGGCGGCGCGAGCGCCACCGATGCGCTCGACCCCGGCCCGGCGACGCTGCTGATGATGACCATGCGCGGCAGTGATGGCACGGCGCTCGCGGAGCGCCTGGGGGCGGCCGGGCACCGGATCCAGGCCTGCGACACCACCGAGGCGGTGATGGCCGAGCTTCGCCGCCTGCCGCTACAGGAACGGCGCGCGCTGCTCATCGTGGGCGCGGGCCCGCCGCCGGGCTTCCGCGCGCCGCACTCCCTGCCCGTCATCCTCGCGACGCACGAGGCGCCGCCCGGCCTGCCGCCCGTGCTGATCCGGCGCCTCTGCCGCGTCCGGGTCTCGGCCGAAGCCGATGATCGCGAATTGCGGGCCGCGCTGTTCGCGGCACTCGGCCCCGCCCAGGCGCCGGACGCGCGCCAGCCGATCCCGCTCAGCGCCGCACCCCGCCGCGTGCTCGTGGTCGACGACAACCAGATGAACCGCCGCGTGCTCGGCACCATCCTCGAACGCGCGGGGCACCGCGTGCTGCTTGCGACCAATGGCGAGGAGGCGCTGGACATTCTCGAGGGCAGCGGCGTCGATTGCGTGCTGATGGACCTTAACATGCCGGGCATGGGCGGGGTGGAGGTGGTGAAGCTGCACCGGTTTGCGGCACTCGGGCGCCGGCCGGTGCCGATCGTCGCATTGACCGCGGATGCGACCTCGGATGCGCCGCAGCGCTGCCTGGAGGCCGGGTTTGACGCGTTCCTGCTCAAGCCGGTGGAACCGCGCATCCTGCTGGAGCTGGTCGATCGCCTATCGGCCCAGGCCGAGGCCTCGTCCGACCGCCCCGCGAGCACGCCGGAGACCGTGAAGGTTGCCGCGATCAGCGAGCATCCGCGCTATCGCGCCGGCGGCGGCGGGGCCGCACTCGATCCCCAGGTGATCGGGCGGCTGCTGGATCTGGGCGGCGCCGAGTTCGTGGCGGAACTCGCCGAGGATTTCCTCACCGATGCGCTCGCGCAGCTCGACGGCATGGTCGCCGCCGCCGCCGCGCGCGACATCCTGGCCTTCCGCGCCGCGGCGCACGGCATCCGGAGCATCGCCGCGAACCTCGGCGCGCGCGCGGTCGAGGAGAGCTGCCAGGCCGCCGAATCGCTGCCGCCCGAGGAGTTCACGGCTGCCCACGCGACGCCGGCGCTCGCCGCCCGCATCCGGACGGAGATCGAGCGGGTGCGGCAGTCCCTGCCCGACACCAAGGGTGGCGAACGGCACGGCAATACGGCGTGACCCTCGCGGGCCGGCCCGTAAGTTGGGCCGGCCTTGCGTATACCTCTCACTCTGCGGCCAGCCCGTAAGCCTGCGGCGGCAGGGCCTGGACGCGGCGATCCTGCGCCATGGCCAGGCGCTGCATCTTGCGCAGGTCGTGCTCGCTCACCCCGAGGGCGGCATCGATCCAGATGTCGACGATGTCGGACAATTCGGCATAGGTGACCGGATTGGCGCGACGGCGGGCACGATAGATCGCGAGATGCGCATTGTGCTTCCGGCCCTGTTCCGCAATCAGACGCCGCACCGCGACCTCGCCTTCGCCATCCTCGGCCAGCACGTCGACGACGCCCATCGCGTGCAGCTCCTCGGCGGTATACAGTCGACCGCTCATGATCAGTCGCTCGGCGGCAACCGGGCCGATCTTGCGGTTGAGGAAGCTCGTCGCCCCCATGCCGGGGAAGAGGTTGAACAGGATCTCGGGCAGGCCGAACTTCGCGTGGCGTTCGGCCACGATCAGGTCGTGGGCGAGAGCGGACTCGAAGCCGCCGCCGAGCGCGTCGCCCTGGATCAGCGCGATGGTGATCATCGGCAGGTCGCAGGCGATGTAGTTGTCATAGGCGATGCGGATGCAGGCTTCGCCGTAGCGGCGCAGGGCGGCGCGATTGCCGGCCCGGATGCTCTCGGCGAAATGCACCAGGTCGCCGCCCAGGTTGAACACGCCGGCCGTGCGCGAGGCCAGGACGTGGTACTGAACCGGTGCGTCAAGCTCGAACATGGTCCGAAGTGAACGGTGCACCTCGGCGCAGTCGCGCAGGAGCTCCGCCGTGAAGCACGGGCGTCCGTAGGGGCGCATATGGCACCAGTGGGTCCTGGCGGCCTCGTCGATGGTGATCTCGAGCGTGTCATAGTGGGTGCGAAGCGCACGAGTGCCGGAACTGCGAGGCGAACCCTCCGCAGTGGGGAAGAGTGGCGCCGGCTTGGTTATGCATGTCATAATTCATACTCCGTTGAGGGGCTGCGGAATTGGGTTATCCCGCACTGTAGGGGTGCGCGATGCCCGCTTAATGCGGCGAGCCCATCCACGTTACCTCAAGTAGAATTGACAGACCTATCAACTACCGCTGGTGGCTCCGATTTCGTTATACGTTTGACTTTCGGACCGAGACGATGCCGCACCGATTAAAACGGCCATTTCGGACCTTACTTGGACCTTGAAAAGCGAGGCCAGAATGGGTTGCTCCGTTCAGCCAAGCTGGATATCGAGGCGGCGCAGCAGGGGTGCCCAGCGATCCCGTTCGCGCTGGAGGAAATTCGAAAATTCACCGACGCTGCCGCCTGCGGAGAGAATGCCTTCCGCCAACAGCCGGTCCTGCAGAAGCGGGTCGACGAGCGCAGCCGCGGCGGCCGCATTGAGGCGCTCGATCTGTGCCGCAGGCGAACGGGCGGGTGCGAGCAGGCCGAACCAGGTCACCGCGACCGTTCCGGGCCAGGCTTCCTCGAAGCAGGGTTCCGTCGGCCGGTTCGGCAGCCGCCGCTCGCCGGTCCATGCCACGATACGCGCCCGGCCGGTGCGTTCCCCGGCAATCGCCGAGGCGCCGCCGACCAGCATGGCGTCGAGGGTTCCGGCGAGAACGTCGTTCAACTGCGGTGCGTCGCCGCGATAGGGCACATCCTGCCAGCGAAGGCCGAGTCGTTCCTCGATCAGCGCGCCGGCGATGTGGTTGAAACTGCCGCGGCCATTATGGCCCCAGTTGATACGTCCTGGATTGGCGCGGATATGCGCCACGAACTCCGCCATGCCGGAGGGCAGGCCGTTGCGCACCGCGATCGCGAAGGGCAGCGTCGCAACATGGGCGACCGGGGCGAAGTCCTCGACCCGGTACGGCAGGTTGCGACCGATCAGCGGGTTGATGGTGAGCGTCGTGCCCGAGGACATCAGCAGCGTCAGGGCATCGGGTGCCGAGCGGGCCACGTATTCCGCCCCAATGATGGTCTGCGCGCCGGGCCTGTTCTCGGTCAGCACGGGCTGTCCGAGCAGCGGCGCCATGCGCTCGGCGAGCAACCTGGCGGTGACGTCGGTGGACCCGCCGGGCGGGAAAGGCACGATGATCACGATCGGGCGAGCGGGCTGTGCCAAGGCCGGTGCAGCCAGAAAAAGCCCGCCCAAGGCGCGGCGCGCGATGTCGGCCATGGTCCCCTCCCCTCGTTTTGGCCGAGCCTGCCCTGTCCGCCGGCGCGTGGCCAGCGAACGGTTCGCCCGGGGAAGTGAGGGTCAGGGCGTGTGTCGCGCCTCCACGCCGCGGATGCGCGCGACGGCGGGAAACACCGCCCTGTGCAGAACCACGACCAGCGCCCCGCCGACGACAAGGCCGAACAGCCCTGAACCAGCGGCGGTCACCAGCCACTCGAGGGCGCCGCCGATCGCGGGCACAGCGAGCGCGCTGGCGTGCGCGGCACCGTGCAGCGCGTGGCCGAGGCTGCCATGGCCGAATTCCTCCAGGCCATGGATGATGATGCCGCCACCGACCCAGACCATCGCCGCCGTCCCCACCAGCCCCAGCAATTTCAGGAAGCCCGGCATGCCGCTCACAAGGCCTCGGCCGATCGCCTGGGTGACCGGGCGAAGAGCGCGGTCGGCGCCAGAGGGCGTGCCGGTGGCGCCGCGCAAGCCGAGCAGGCTTCGCGCCGGCGCCTCGTTCACGGCGAGCGAAATGCCGGCATCATCCGCCTTCACGATCAGCGCGACGACGCCGTAGACCGCGACCGTGATGCCGACGCCGACGGCCGCCAGGACGACGCACTGAATCCAGAAGGCCGAATCCGGCATGGTTCCGAGCGTGATCGCCATGATCTCGGCCGAGAGGATGAAATCCGTCTTGATCGCGCCGCGGACACGCTCCTCCTCGAGCAGCTTTGGATCGGCAGGGGCTGCGCCGGCATCAGGCGCCATCTCCGCCGCGTGCGGCCAGACCATCTCCAGCACCTTCTCGGCACCTTCGTAGCAGAGGAAGCCCCCGCCCAGCATGAGAAGCGGCGTGACCGCCCAGGGTGCGAACAGGCTGAGCGCCAGCGCCGCCGGCAGCAGGATCAGCAGCTTGTTCTTCAGTGAGCCCACGGCGATGCGCCGCACGATCGGCAATTCGCGGCTCGCCGCGAAGCCCACGACGTAGCGCGGGGTCACTGCCGCGTCGTCGATGACGACGCCCGCCGCCTTGGCACCCGCCTTTGCCGCCTGGCCTGCGATGTCGTCGAGAGACGCCGCCGCGACCTTGGCGAGGGCTGCGATGTCATCCAGCAAGGCAATCAGACCGACGCTCATGACTTCTCCCGATAAATGGATGTTCGGTAATGCACGAACGCCGAGGCCGTGAATTGCACAATGCCAGGCGCGATGAAATCGCCCGCATGTCCATCACGTGTCGTCATGGCGGCGGGTGCGGTGACGCTCAGCAAGGCGCCGGCCATGTCACACCACGACGGGGGCGGCCTCCGCGAGGAGCCAGCGCGCAAGCGCGACCATCTCCGCGTCCTGCCCCTGCTGGCCCATGAGTTGGACCCCTAGCGGGAGGCCGCCCACCGCAAGCAGGGGCATGGTCACCGCCGGCGCGAACAGCGCCGAAGAGGGTGCATTGAAGGTGATATCGCCGGTCGGGCGCGGGTTCAGCGGCTTGCCCGGCACGTCGCCGGCCCAGACCGGCGCCGGCCCCGGCGAGGACAGCATGATCACCGCATCGGCCAGTGGCGCGATGCGGGCATGCGCGGCCTGGGCATCGGCTCGTTCGGCAAGCCGCGCCTCGTAGCCCACGACGGTCATCGCCTCGGCGGTCGCGAGGCGGCGCTTGGCGCGCTCGCTCACGCCGTCGGGGTGGTTCGCCACCAGGGCGCGCAGCGACCAGCGGCCCTCCCAGCCCGTGATGCTGTTGGCCATCGCGCGCGAATCGGCCAGACGCGCCTCCAGCGTCTCGATGGCGTCGTGGCCGGCGCGGCGCAGGATACGGATGCCCAGGCCCGCGAGCTGCTCCAGCAGCGTCTCGAACGCCGTCCGGCTGGGAGCATCGAGGCTCGCCCAGCCCTCGCTCTCCAGCACCGCCAGGGTGCGCGGGCGGCGCGCCGGCGGGGCGCCGTCCGGACCCTTCAGCGACATGCGCCCGGGGTCGCCCCCGGCGCGCCTGGCGACCTCGATCGCCACCTGCCACACATCCTCGATGCAGCCGGCATGGACGCCATGCGTGCTCATCGACGTCGCCTGGCGCTCGCCGCGGTTGATCGCACCCTGGGTCGGCTTGAGCGCGACATTGCCGCAATAGCTGGCTGGCCGAATGATCGAGCCGCCGACCTGGCTGCCGATCGCGGCAGGCACCATGCGCGCCGCCACCGCGGCGGCCGACCCCGAGGATGAACCACCCGGCGTCCGGGTCGCGTCGAACGGGTTGCGCGTGGGGCCAGGTTCGGACGCGCCGAGCTCCGTCGTCACGGTCTTGCCCAGGATGACGGCGCCGGCCTCCCGCAGCGCTGCCACCGCTGCATTGTCGCGCTTGGGGAAGTTGCCGCGATAGGCGACGCAGCCCTGCTCGGTCGGCATGTCGAGCGTTTCGAGCAGGTCCTTGATGCCGATGGGCATGCCGTCGATCGGCGAGAGCGGCGTGCCGTCGTGCCAGCGGGCGGTCGCTGCGTCGGCGGCGGCACGCGCGCCGGACTCGTTCAGGGTGACCCAGGCGAGGATGCCCGGCTCACGCTCGGCGATGGTGTACAGGCAGCGCTCGAGGTAGGCGCGCGGCGTATCCGTGCCGCTCACGAAGCCCGCCGTGGCGTCGTGCCAGGTGAGCGGATGATGGTCGCGCGGATCATAGCCCATGGCGAAGCTTTTCCCTTCGGTTCAGCGCACCGGCCTGACACCCATCGCGAGGGTGCGCTCGTCCATTCGCGGATCATGCACCAGGCCGCGGCGATGCGCCCAGGTGTTGAGGTATTGCACCAGCTGGATCATGGGCACCTGCTCCGCGTAGTAGGCGGTCGCCTCGCGCCAGATGGCCTCGCGCGCTTCCGAATCCATGATGGCGGCGCCGCGGACCAGGTAGTCGTCGATGCGCGGGTCTGAGTGACGCGACATGTTGCCCGCGCCCATCAGCCGGGCGCGGTCGTAGGTCGCGACGATCGACAGCAGGTAGTTCGACGCCTCCCCGGTGCTGCTGCCCCAAGCGCCCAGCTGCATCGCGAAATCCTGGCGCGTGCGGCGCGGCACGAAGGCGGTGAAGGGCATGGCATCGATCGAGGTGCGCACACCGATGCGCGTCCACATCTGCGCCACGGCCTGGCTGAGGCGGCTGTCGTTGGGCCAGCGATCATTGGGCGTGGCGAGGACGATGCGGAAGCCCTCGGGGAAGCCGGCCTCGGCGAGCAGGCGCTTGGCCCCTTCCGGGTCGAAGGCCATCGGGCGGACCGCCGGGTTGTAGCCGAACACGCCCTCCGGCACCCATTGCGCGGTGGCCTGGGCGGCGCCGTCCATGACGCGCTCCACCAGCGCATCGCGGTTGATCGCCATGGAGAGCGCGCGGCGCACGCGCGGGTCGAGGAACGGGTTGCGCGGCAAGGGCACGCCGGCATTGTCGGTGATGGTCGGGTGGGGGCCGGGGCGCGAATAGTCCGGCAGCATATAGGTGGTGCGCAGCGAGGGGATCTCGGTCACCACCAGGCGGGGGTCGCGCCGCAGCCGCGCGAGGTCCGTCGTCGGGATCTGCTCGATGAGGTCGATATCGCCGGCGAGCAGCGCCGCCGTGCGCGCCCCGTCGTTGAGCAGGAATTTCAGCGTCACGCGTTGCCAGGGTTCCTGGCCGCCCCAGTAAGCCTCGTTGCGAGCGTATTCGATCCGGTCGCCGGAGCGATAGGCGAGCAGGCGATACGGCCCGGTGCCGATAGCGGCGGCGCCGGCATTGAACTGCTCGACCCCTACACCGGTCGCCGCGTGGCGCGCGATGATCATCACGGAGGCTAGGTCGATCGGCAGGTTCGGATGCGGCTGGTGGGTGTGGATGCGAATGGTATGCGCGTCCACCACCTCCAACCGTTCGATCGCGCGGAGAAAGCCTGCAAAGCTGCCCGGGCTGTTCTGCACCTGCGGCACGCGCTCGAATGTGAACACCACGTCATCGGCGGTGAAGGGGCGTCCATCATGCCAGGTGACGCCCTGGCGCAGCTTCACCTCCCACAGCGTATCGGTGAGCGGCACCAGGCTTTCGGCCAGCATGGGATGCGCCCGGGCGCGCGCGTCGCGCCAGATGAGGGCGTCGAACAGGTGCAGGCTCGCCGCGTTGTTGGGGCCAAGGTTATGATAATGCGGGTCAAGTGTCGTGACCGTGGCGCCGTAGCCGAGCGTCAGGGTCTGCGCCATGGCAGGCGCGAGCGTGGCCAGGGTGGCGGCAAGGAAGGCCGCGGCGGCGCGGTTCATGGTCTTCACGATGCGGGCTCCAGACGGCTCTCTCGCCAGGATGCACGGCTCCGGCGGGAAGTGAAGCATTAACAGGACATGAAACTTTCACTGGGGTTTCGTTGAGTGAAGACCCGGTAAAGGCGATCAGGAACCCGAATTGCCGTGACGATTGAGTCATGGCTGGAATCGGGGCGCCAGTTACATGTCGAACGTCTACCACGCGTTGCTCGGCGGGAATTTTGCGCAGGATTGGTCCGATGGCGGCCTGATCGCGACGGATGGAAACTGGGACAACGTGCCCTCCATCATCGGCTATCGCGGGGACAACGACGCGGTCGCGATCGGCACCAATCCCCAATTGGTGCTGGGCGACAGCACCGGCCCCCTGGTCGGCGGCGTCGTGTCGCTCAACGTCGAAGCGAACGAGACGAACCCCGCCACCTTCGCGACCGGCGGCGTTGCGGAATTCGCGCTGACCAACCCCACCATCGCCCTCAACGGCTCCGGCACCGCCGATGCCCCCTATATCGTGGTGCTGCTTAACACCACCGGCGTTTCCAACGTGGTGTTCTCGTTCAACGCCCGCGATCTTGACGCCAGCGTCGACAACGCCGTCCAGCAGTTGGCGGTCCAGTATCGCGTCGGGGCGAGCGGTGCATGGACCGATATCCCCGCCGGCTTCGTCGCCGATGCGACCAGCGGCCCGAGCCTCGCGACGCTGGTCACGCCGGTCTCGGTCACCCTGCCGACCGCCGCCGAGAACCAGGCCCAGGTGCAGGTCCGCGTCATCACCGTCAACGCCGCGGGCAATGACGAATGGGCCGGGATCGACGACATCCTCGTCACCTCGACCGCCGGCACCGCCGCCACGGTCTCCATCGCCGACGCCGCCATCCTCGAAGGCAACGCCGGCACCACGCCCCTCGCCTTTACGCTCACGCGCACGGACACCACGGCCGCCGCCACCGTCGACTACGCCATCACCTTCCCTACCTCGGCGAGCGCCAACGACATCGCCAGCGCCCTGACCGGCACTGCGAGCTTCGCCGCCGGTGCGGCGACTGCGGCGGTCACCGTGCAGGTCGTGGGCGACACCACGGGCGAGGCGAACGAGACGTTCACCGTCACCCTGTCGAACCCCTCCTCGGGCCTCGCGCTGGGCGATGCGGTCGCGGTCGGCACCATCACCAATGACGACCTGGCGATCACCAGGATCAGCGCCATTCAGGGCGCGGGCGCGGCCAGCGCCCTGGTCGGCCAGACCGTAACGGTCGACGCGATCGTGGTCGGCGATTTCCAGGACGGCGACACCGACACGCTGCGCAACATCAACGGCTTCTTCCTGCAGGAAGAGAATGTCGACTGGGATCTCAGCGGGCTGACCTCCGAGGGCATCTTCATCTTCCAGAACAGCCTCGCGGGCGCGGTCAATCTCGGCGACCGCGTGCAGGTGACCGGCGTCGTCGGCGAGGCCTTCGGCGTGACCCAGATCACGCTGACCAGCGTCTCGGTCGTGCAGGCCGCCGCGGTCGCGGATGTGCGCACGCTCGCGGTCGACGTCACCCTGCCCGAGGCGGGCGTGACGGGGGCCGGCACCAACCCGGATATCGAACGCTACGAGGGCATGATCGTCAGCTTCCCGCAAACGTTGACCATCACCGAGATGTTCGACCTGGACCGCTTCAACGAGATCCGCCTCGTCGCCGGAGAACGTCCCTACCAGTACACCCACGACAATGCCCCGAACGTCGCCGGCAACGCCCAGCACCTGGAGCTGATCGGCAGCCGCACCATCACCTATGATGACGGCGAGAACATCCAGAACCGCCCGATTGGCAATCTCGACGGTTTCCAGGGTTTCTCCGACGCCGCCGCGCCCAGCATGGGCGACACGGTGAGCGACCTCACCGGCGTGCTCGACTTCGCCTTTTCCGAATGGCACGTGCGCTCGGTCACGAACGGCTCCAACAGCTTCGCGAACACGGTGCCGCGCGATGAGGCGCCGCCGGCCCGCAGCGGCTCGCTCGATATCGCGAGCTTCAACGTGCTGAATTTCTTCAAGACGCTCGGCGAGGAAGCCGACAACGTCCTGACCGCGAGCGGGCTCGAGCGCCGCGGCGCCAACAATCAGGTCGAGTTCGACCGTCAGGTCGGCAAGCTGATCACCGCGCTGAGTGAACTCAATGCGGACATCTACGGCCTGATCGAGCTGGAGAACGACTTCACGCCGGGCTCGTCGGGCAATGCGATCGAACTCATCGTCAACCGCCTCAACCTCGCCACCGGCAAGACCTTCGCCTATGTGCCGCCCGGCGGACAGCTACTCGGCGGCGATGCGATCGCGGTCGGCTACATCTACGACACCACGCAGGTGCGCATTGCCGCCGGCACCACGGTGCAGGTGCTCAGCAACGCCGACGTCTCGGCCGACCTTCTCGCGCAGAGCACCATCGGCACGATCTTCGACGGCACGAACACGAGCCGCAACGCCCTCGCCGTCACCTGGGAGGAGATCGCGAGCGGCGAGACCTTCACCTCGGTCGTCAACCACTTCAAGTCCAAGAGCGGCGCCGGCAACGGCCTCGATGCGGATGCCGGCGACGGTGCGGGCGGCTGGAACAACCAGCGCCTGCTCGCCGCCAAGGCGCTCGACGCCTGGCTCGCGACCAACCCGACCGGAACCACGGACGCGGACAAGCTGATCCTCGGCGACCTGAACAGCTATTTCAAGGAAGCGCCGATCAGCTACCTCGAAGGCGCGGGCTTCGAAAACCTGCAGCTACGGCTCGACAATCCCTACTCCTACGTCTTCGATGGCCAGCTCGGCGCACTCGACTACATCCTGAGCAATGCAAGCCTCGGCGCGCAGGTTGCGAGCGTGGGCGAGTGGCACCTGAATTCAAACGAGGCGGATGCGCTCGACTACAACCTCGATTTCGGGCGGCTGCCAGGATACTTCGACGGCACCTCGCCCTTCCGAGTCTCCGACCACGACCCCGTCGTGGTGAGCCTGGCCCTGGGTGCCCCGGGCGGCGTCGTCCCGGGTACGCCGGGCCCCGACAGCCTCGTCGGCGGGAATGCCGCCGACACGCTCTCCGGGGAGGGGGGCAATGACACGCTCAGTGGCGGCGCCGGCAGCGACATCATCCTCGGCGGCGACGGGACCGACACGGCCGTGTTCGCCGGCACCTTCGCCAGCGCGGACATCACCGTTTCCGGGAACCTGGTGTTCGTCTCCGGCGGCGAGGGCAGCGACACGCTCAGCGGCGTCGAGCGGCTGAGCTTCTCCAACGGCAGCGTGAACCTCGCCGACGGCGACGCGTTGTTCGACAGCGTGTTCTACCTGCGCCAGAACGCCGACGTCTTCGCCGCCGGCATCGACCCCGTGGCGCATTACCGCCAGGTCGGGGCCAGGGAAGGACGCGACCCGAACGCCTTCTTCGACACCTCGGGCTACCTGGCGGCGAACAAGGACGTGGCGGCCTCGGGCCTCAACCCGCTCGAACACTTCCGGCTGTTCGGCGCGAAGGAGCAGCGCGACACTTCGATCGACTTCGACACGGGGCTGTATCTGAAGAACAACCAGGACGTGGCCTCGTCCGGGATCAACGCGCTGGATCACTTCCTGAACTTCGGCCGCGCCGAGGGCCGCGCCTCCTACACGGCGATCGGCAAGGCGACGGCGGATGGGTTCGATGCCGAGTTCTACCTGCTGTCCAATGCGGACGTGGCAGCCTCGGGGATCGACCCGCGCGAGCACTTCATCCGCTTCGGTGCCAAGGAAGGTCGCGATCCGAACGTGTTGTTCGACTCGAGCGTCTATCTCGCGAACAACGCGGATGTGCGGGCGTCCGGTCTCGACCCGATGACCCACTACAACCTGTTCGGGTTCAAGGAAGGGCGCGACCCTTCGGCCGCCTTCGACACCAGTGCCTATCTGGCGGCCAATGCCGATGTCGCGGCGGCGGGGATCAACCCGCTGACCCACTACCTGAACTTCGGCGTCTATGAAGGCCGGGCCATCGCAGACCAGAGTGCGCTGATCGCCTAGTACCGCGCACACGGTAGAGGGCGCAGCCGAAGCGCCTTCTACCCGCCGAGCTTCGCCTTGAGGAC
Organism: Plastoroseomonas arctica; assembly: GCF_018128965.1. GTDB lineage: Bacteria > Pseudomonadota > Alphaproteobacteria > Acetobacterales > Acetobacteraceae > Plastoroseomonas > Plastoroseomonas arctica. The sequence goes on along the minus strand of NZ_JAAEDH010000001.1, from coordinate 311,320 downwards.
CTGGTTGACCACGGCCGGGTTGCCCTTGCCCTGCATGGCCTTCATCGTCTGGCCGACGAAGAAGGCGAAGAGCTTGTCCTTCCCGCCGCGATACTCGGCGACTTTGTCGGCATTGGCGGTCATGACGCCGTCGATCACCGCTTCGATGGCGCCGGTGTCGGTCACCTGGCGAAGGCCGCGTTCCTCGACGATGGCACCCGGAGCCTTGCCGGTCTCGACCATCGCTTCGAAGACTTCCTTGGCGAGCTTGCCGGAGAGGGTCCCGTCAGCCATCAGGTCCAGCATGGCGCCGAGGTTTTCGGCACTCACCGGCGGGTCGGTGATGTCGCGCTTGTGCTTGTTCAGCGCGGCGAAGAAGTCACCCGTGACCCAGTTCGAAGCGACCTTGGCGTCGCGACCCGCGGCCACCACGTCGAAGAAGGCGGCGGTCTCCTTCTCCAGCGTCAGGACGTGCGCGTCATAGGGCGTTAGGCCCATGGCCACGTAGCGGGTGCGCCGCGCATCGGGCAGTTCCGGCAGCGCGAGGCGCAGCTCTTCCACCCAGGCCGCATCCAGCACCAAGGGGGGAAGGTCCGGGTCCGGAAAATAGCGGTAGTCATGCGCATCTTCCTTGGAGCGCATGGACCGCGTCTCCATGCGCTGGATATCGAACAGGCGCGTCTCCTGGCGCACTTCCTCGCCCGCTTCCCAGACCGCAATCTGGCGCTTCGCCTCGGCCTCAACCGCAAGCATCACGAAGCGGATGGAGTTGACGTTCTTCACCTCGCACCGTGTGCGGAATTCCTCGCCGGCCTTGCGGACGGAGACGTTCACGTCTGCGCGCATGGACCCCTCATCCATGTTGCCGTCGCAGGTCCCGAGATAGCGCAGGATCTGGCGCAGCTTGGTGAGGTACGCGCCGGCTTCCTCGGGCGAGCGGATATCGGGTTCGGAGACGATCTCCATCAGCGCGACGCCCGCACGGTTCAGGTCGATGAAGCTCTTCGACGGGTGCTGGTCGTGCAGCGACTTTCCCGCATCCTGTTCCAGGTGCAGGCGCGTCACGCCGATCGGCTTGGTGGTGCCGTCGGCGAGGGTGATCTCGATGACGCCGGTGCCGATGATCGGGTGCGCGAACTGGCTGATCTGGTAGCCGCTGGGCAGGTCCGCGTAGAAGTAGTTCTTGCGGTCGAAGCGGGACCAGAGATTGACCTGTGCGTTCAGGCCAAGGCCTGTCCGCACGGCCTGGGCCACGCATTCGGCGTTGATGACGGGCAGCATGCCGGGGAAGCCGGCATCGACGAAGCTCACCTGCGAATTGGGCTCGGCACCGAAGGTGGTGGCCGCACACGAGAACAGCTTGGATTGGCTGATTACCTGGGCGTGGACTTCCAGGCCGCAGACAATCTCCCAGGGGCCGGTATCGCCTTCAAGGATATAGGTCATGCCATCACCGCCGGCTTTGCCGTGAATGCAGCCGCCCGCTCGATCGCGCGGCCCACGGCGAAAACCGTCTCCTCGTCGAAATTGCGCCCGATCACCTGCAGGCCCAGTGGCAGCCCCTGCCCGTCCAGCCCGGCCGGCACCGACATACCCGGCAGTCCCGCAAGGTTAGCGGTCACGGTGAAGACGTCGTTCAGGTACATCATCACGGGGTCATCGGTATTCTCACCTTCGGCGAAGGCGGCCGAGGGAGTGGTCGGCGTCACGATCGCATCGACGGTCTGGAAGGCATCGGTGAAGTCGCGCGTGATCAGGGCGCGGATCTTCTGTGCGCGCAGGTAGTATGCGTCGTAGTAGCCTGCGCTGAGCACATAGGTGCCGATCATGATCCGGCGCTTCACCTCGTCGCCGAAGCCCGCGGCACGCGTGCGCTCATAGAGGTCGCGCAGGTCATCGCCCCTCTCGCGTAGGCCGAAACGCACGCCATCATAGCGCGCGAGGTTGGACGACGCCTCGGCCGGGGCCACGATGTAGTAGGTCGGCAGCGCGTAGCGCGTGTGCGGCAGACTGATCTCCACGATCTCCGCCCCTGCCTCGCGCAGCCAGGCGAGGCCCTGGTCCCACAGCGCGGCGATCTCGGTCGAAAGCCCGTCAAGCCGGTACTCGCGCGGCACGCCGATGCGAAGCCCCTTCACGCCGCGTTCCACGGCCGCCGCGAAATCTGGCACAGCCACATCGGCGGAGGTGGAATCGCGCGGATCGAAGCCCGCCATGCTGCCGAGCAGGATGGCGCAATCCTCAACGCTGCGCGCGAAGGCACCGGCCTGGTCGAGCGAAGAGGCAAACGCCACCACGCCGAAGCGCGAGCAGCGCCCATAGCTCGGCTTGATGCCGGTGATGCCGCAGAACGCAGCGGGCTGGCGGATGGACCCCCCCGTGTCGGTACCCGTGGCACCCATCACGAGCCGCGCCGCAACCGCCGCCGCCGATCCACCCGAGGATCCGCCCGGCACCAGCCTGGTGTTCTGGCCGTGCCTCTTCCAGGGATTCTCGACGTCACCGAAGGCCGAGGTGAGATTCGAAGACCCCATGGCGAATTCATCGAGGTTCGCCTTGCCCAGGAACACCGCGCCATCGCGCAGCAGCTGCGCCGTGACGGTGCTCTCATAGGGCGGGATGAAATTGCCCAGGATCTTCGACCCCGCCGTGGTGCGCACGCCGGCGGTGCAGAACAGATCCTTCACGCCGAGCGGAATGCCTTCCAGCGGCCCGGCCTCACCCCTGCCCCGCCGCGCATCGGAGGCTCGCGCGGCATCCATCGCCTGCTCGCCGGTGACGGTGATGAAGGCGTTCAGGCGCGGGTTCAGCGCCTCGATCGCGGCGAGATGCGCGCGGGTCAATTCCTCGGCGGAAATCGAGCCCTTCGCGAGCACCGCGCGGGCCTCGGCGATCCCCCAGTCGGTCACGCTCATTCGACCACCTTCGGCACGCCGAAATATTCACCCTCGCGATCCGGCGCATTGGCCAGCACCTTCTCCGCCATGCCGCCATCGGTCACTGCATCGGCGCGCCAGCGCAGTGCACTCGCGCCGCCGCCGGCCATCGGCTCGACGCCGGTGACGTCCACTTCCTGCAACTGCTCGATCCAGCCCAAAATGCCGTTCAGCTCACCTTGCAGGCGCACGACGTCAGCCTCCTCCACATGCAAGCGAGCGAGGGCGGCGACACGGCGCACGGTGGCTTGGTCCAGCGACATTGAAGACTTTCCGGATGGCGGGGGGCGGACCATAACGGCGCCCATGCCGCTCTTCAACCTGCGCGACCTGCGCGCCGCCTTGCCGCGTGGCCAGCGCCTTCTCGGGCTGGACCCGGGTGCGAAGACCGTCGGCATCGCGCTCAGCGACGTGACACTGATGCTGGCCAGCCCCTATGCGGCCATCCCGCGCGGCAAGCTGAAGGCGATGGCGGACGAGATCGCGCGCATTGCCTCCAAGGAAGGCGCGGGCGGGCTGGTCGTCGGCCTGCCGCTCTCGATGGACGGAACGCACGGGCCGGCCGCCCAGGCCGCCACCGACTGGACCCTGGCACTGTCGCAGGCGTGCGGCCTGCCCGCCGCACTCTGGGACGAGCGGCTCTCCTCGGCGGCGGTGAACCGCATGCTCATCAGCGAGGCGGACATGACGCGGGGCAAGCGCGCCCAGGTCGTGGACCGCGCTGCGGCCGCCTACATGCTCCAGGGCGCGCTCGACGCGACCCGCTAGACCGGCATCAGGCGTCGGTGCTCGCCCTCGGGCAGGGTCACCCGCACCGCGTCGCCGGGCCGCACATCGCCACCCGTGACCACCACGGCCATGACGCCGGCCTTCCGGACCAGGCCACCATCCGCATCGCGCCCGAGCATCGACGCCATCAGCCCGGGACGATACTTGTCCAACTGACGGCACGGGTTGCGCAGGCCCGTCACGCGCACGACCGCGGTCTCGCCCAAGCCCAGCAGCGCGCCTTCCGGCAGCCCGAGCAAATCAACCCCGCGCAGCGCCACGTTCTCCCCCACCGCGCCGGGTTCCAGATCGAGCGCATCGAGCAGCTCGGCATGGATCAGGTGCACCTGGCGCAGGTTCGGCTGCGCGGGGTTCTTCGCCACGCGCGAGCGGTGCTTCACCAGTGCTCCGCTATGGGCGTCCCCCGCCACGCCCCAGCCGGCGACCAGCCGGATCGAGGGGTGCACCGGCTTGGAGAATCCATGCGCGGGGCTCACGGCAACGGCGGCGACGATGGCTTGCATCACCCCAGCCTAAACATCCCTCTTGCGCGAAACCACCCCGGCGCCATACCGGGCGCATGACACGCTCCATCGCCATCATCGGCGCCGGCTTGGCCGGCATCGCCGCCGCCCGGGCGCTCATCGCCGCGGGGCTTGCGCCGCACCTGTTCGACAAGGGGCGCGCCCCAGGCGGCCGGCTCGCCACGCGCCGCGCCGAGGTGGACGGCGCAAAGCTGCAATGGGACCACGGCGCGCAATACCTCCGCGCGCGCGGCCCCGGCTTCGCCCAGGCGCTGGACGACGCCGGCGCGGCGCCCTGGCCGGACGCCGAACGGCGCGTCGGCGTGCCGGGCATGTCGGCGGTGCCGCGCGCGCTCGCGAAGGGTATTCCGGGCAGCTTCGGGCGCCATGTCGGCGTGATCAGCGGCGAACCTGGCGCCTGGTTCCTGGATCATTGGGACGCCGCCGAGGCAAAGCCGGGCGCACCGCTCCCAGCCAGCGCGCCGACGCGGGCCGGCCCCTTCGACGCGGTGCTGGTCACCGCCCCTGCGCCGCAGGCGGCCGAGCTGGTGGGACCCATATGGCCCGAGGCCGCGACGCGTCTGGACACGATCCGCTACGCCCCCTGCTGGACCGTACTCGCGAGCTTTGCCGAGCAGCTCCCCCTCCCCGACACGCTGCGGCCCAAGGGAGACACCATCGGTTGGGCGGCGCGCGACAGTTCCAAGCCGGGCCGTGAGGCCGGCGCCGAATGCTGGGTCATCCAGGCCGGCCCCGCTTTCTCGCGCCAACACCTGGAGCAGCCCGCCGCGGCCGTGATCCCGTTGCTGCTCGCGGCACTGGCGAGCCACTCCGGCGCGCCGCTCCCGGCACCGCGCTACGCCCAGGCGCATCGGTGGCGCTATTCCCTGCTGGAGCAGGGCCTCGGCGCGCCATGCCTGTGGAACCCCGCGCTGCGCCTGGGGCTCGCCGGCGACTGGTGCCTGGAAGGCCGCGCCGAAGCGGCCTGGGACAGCGGCACCGCGGCCGCCGCAGCCCTCCTCGCGTGACGCGTCCCCGCCCCGGCTTTGCCGACGACCTGGACGAGACGCTTGCGGAAGCCTTCCGCCTGCTCGCGCGGGGCGTCGCCGACCGGCGCAGCCCGATCCATACGCCGAGCCTTGCCAGCATCGGGCCGGATGGCGCGCCGCGCATCCGCACGCTGGTGCTGCGAGGCTTCGATGCACCGACCCGCACGTTGCGCGTGCACAGCGACCGCCGCTCGGGCAAGGCGATGGAGATCGCGGCCGATCCGCGCGTGGCCGTGCACGCCTATGATGCCGGCGCCCAGGTGCAGCTGCGCCTGGGCGGCACCGCAACCCTGCACGCGGAAGACGCCATCGCCGACGCGGCCTGGGCGACCAGCACGGACAATGCGCGGCTTGTCTACACCACGGCCCTGCCGCCCGGCGCGGCAATCCCGACGCCCACGCTGCCCTCCGCCTTAAGCGACGGCCGCGAGCACTTCGCGGTGCTGGTGTTGCGCTTCGATGCGCTCGAATGGCTGTGGCTGTGCGCGGATGGTCATCGCCGCGCGCGCTTCGGCTGGGACAGCGCGGGCCAAGCCAGCGCAGAATGGTGCGTGCCATGACCCAGCCGCCGAAAGACTCGCTGCTCGAAGCCACCATCCTCGCGCAGGCGGAAGCCGTGGGGCCGGAGAAAAGCATCTGCCCCTCCGAGGTCGCGCGCGCCCTCGCGCCGGAGGATTGGCGGCCGCTGATGACCGCCACGCGCCGCGCCGCGATGCGGCTGCAGGCGGCCGGGCGCATCGCCATCCTGCGCAAGGGCAAGCCCGTAACCGCCGAGGATGTGCGCGGCGTCATCCGATTGAGGATCATCCCATGACATCACCGCTCGTCCTGTTCCGCCACAGTGCCTCGGGCATTGAGGCCACGCCCGTCGATTTCGACGCCTTCACGATGCCCTCCTCGCCCAACACCTGCCTCGCCGCACCGCATGGCAGCCCGCTGCCGGCGCATCTGCGCATTCCGCCGGTGCCGATGGGCATGGACGCCGCCTGGGCCGCGCTCAATCGCGTCGCCGATGGCCGCCCGCGCTGCTTTCCGCTCTACGCCTGGCCGGAGCGGCGCCAGGCGCAGTGGGTCGAGCGCAGCAGCGTGATGAACTTCCCCGACATCATCGTGGCGCATCTGATCCCCGGCCAGGGCAACACCGGGTTGATCCTGTACTCGCGCAGCCTGTTCGGGCATTCGGATTTCGGCATGAACCGCCGGCGCGTGACCGAATGGCTCGCCGTGCTGGACGCCCAGCCGCCCTCGCCCTGAGGCCTCGCCGCCCCGTCACCCCTTCGCGTCGCAGAGGCTTCCCGCATGCGCCTGCTCCCCTTCTTCCGCGACGTCTGGTCGATCGCCGGACCCTACTGGCGCAGCGAGGAACGCTGGAAGGCACGCGCGCTTCTGGCCGTGGTCGTCGCGCTCAACCTGTCGCTGGTGGGGATGACGGTGCTGCTCACCTACTGGCAGCGCGCCTTCTACAACACGCTCGAGACCAAGGACCGCGACGGCTTCTTCGAGCTGCTCTTCACCTGGCAGTCGGGCGAGGACGGGTTTTTGCCGGGGTTCGTCATCCTTGCGGTGCTCTACATCCTGATCGCGGTCTACCAGCTGTATCTGAAGCAGGCCCTGCAGATCCGCTGGCGGCGCTGGATCACCGAGAACCTGCTGACGTCGTGGCTCGAGACCGGCGCGCATTACCGCATCGCACTGACCGATCCCGCGACCGACAACCCCGACCAGCGCATCGCCGAGGATGCGCGGCTGTTCGTCGATGACACCCTGACGCTCGGGCTGGGCATCATGAACGCCCTCGTCACGCTGGGCAGTTTCATCCTCGTGCTGTGGTCGCTCTCCGGGCCGGTCGAGATCCTGGGCGTCTCGATCCCCGGCTACATGGTGTGGGTGGCGTTGATCTATTCGGTGATCGGCACGCTGCTGACGCATCTCATCGGACGGCCGCTGATCGCGCTCAACTTCTTCCAGCAGCGGGTCGAGGCGGATTTCCGCTTCTCTCTCGCGCGGCTGCGCGAAAATAGCGAGGGCGTGGCCCTGTACCATGGCGAGACCGATGAGCATCGCGGCCTGTCGGGACGCTTCCGCGCGCTGACCGAGAATTGGTGGGCGATCATGACCGCCACCAAGCGCCTGACCTTCTTCACCGCGGGCTTCAACCAGGTGGCGAGCATCTTCCCGATCGTGGTCGCGGCGCCGGCCTATTTCGCGGGGCGGATTCCGCTGGGTGGGTTGGTGCAGACCTCGTCGGCCTTCGGGCAGGTGCAGGGCTCGCTCTCCTGGATCGTCGAGAATTATTCCCGGCTGACGGAGTGGCGCGCGACGGTCGATCGGCTCACCGGCTTCCGCCACGCCTTGGCCAAGGCCGCCCGCAGCGAGGGCGGGCTGCACAGGGCTCCGGGGGACTTCGCGCTGGTCGATGCGCGCATCGCGCTGCCCGATGGGCGCGTGCTGGCCGAGGGTGCGTCCCTCACGCTGGCACCCGGCGAAGCGTTGATGCTGCAAGGCGCCTCGGGGTCCGGCAAATCCACCATTTTCCGAGCGATCGCGGGCATCTGGCCCTTTGCCCAGGGCCAGCTTTCGGTACCCGAAGGCGCTCGGATGCTGTTCCTGCCGCAACGGCCCTATCTGCCGCTCGGCACGCTGCGCCGCGCCGTCGCCTACCCGGAAAACGAGGCGCGTTTCACCGATGCGGAGATCGGCGCGGCACTCACCGATGTCGGGCTGCCGGCGCTCGCGGACCAGCTCGACCGCGACGCACCCTGGGCGCGCAGCCTCTCGGGCGGCGAGCTGCAGCGCCTGGCGGTCGCGCGCGCCTTGCTGGTGAAGCCCGACTACCTGTTCCTCGACGAGGCGACGGCGAGCCTGGACCAGGAGAGCGAGGCTGCGCTGTACGCGCTGTTGCGCGAACGGCTGCCGGGAACGGCGATCCTGTCCATCGCGCACCGCGAGAGCGTGGCGCGGTTCCATGACCGGCGGTTACGGTTGGCGGGCGGGGTGTTGGTGCCGGCGTGATGGTAAGGAAGTAAGGTCACCTTACCGGGCGTCTTTCGGCCAAGCCATTGTTCGGCCGCCGTTTCTCATAAGGAAGTAAGCTCGCCTTACTTTCGGCGTTGCCCTGCCGGCATCCGCAGGCGCGATCGCGCGGAGGACGATTTACCTATAGCGTTTTGAATCGTGTTTTATCAAGGAATCAGCCTGCCAACACCCGCAGCAGGCTCTCTCCGTATCGAGCGCGCTTGGCCGGGCCGATCCCGGGCACGCCTTCCAGATCCTCCGGCACGGTGTCGGCCAGCGCGTCGAGCGTCTTGTCGGCGAAGATCACATAGGGCGGCACGCCCATCCCCTGTGCGAGGCAGCGGCGCCAGGCGCGCAGGCCCTCGGCCACCCCGCCATCGACGGCGCGCGCGGCGGCCTCGGCATCGGCGAAGAGCGCAGCGTCCGGCCCCTCCCCCGGCGCGCGCGGCGGGGCGGCGGGCGTCTCACCGGCCTCGCCACCGAGCACCGCGAGGATCGCCGCGCCGTAGCGCTCGACGCGGGAGCGGCCGACGCCCGGCACCTCCAGCAACTGAGCGAGCGTCGCCGGCCGGCGCTCCACGATATCGGCGAGCGTCTTGTCCACGAAGACCACATAGGCCGGCACGCCCTGGGCCTGGGCGACACCGCGCCGCCAGAGGCGCAGCGCCTCGAAGACCGGGTCGGTGGAGACCGCCGCGCGCGCCTTCGCCTGGCCGCGGATCGGGTCGGCCTCGGGGGCGCGGAAGAAGACTTTCTCCTCGCCGCGCAGAACGGGGCGCGCAGCCTCGGTCGCCACGGGGATGGAGCCGTGCTGGCCTGCCTCGACCAGGTCGATCAGGCCGCGAGCGACCATCTGGCGCATCACGCCCTGCCATTCGGGCTCGGAGACATCCTTGCCCACGCCGAAGGTGGGAAGCTTGTCGTGTTCGAGCTGCAGCACGCGGTCATTGGGCTTGCCGCGCAGCACGTCAATCACGTGGCGGGCGCCAAAGCGCTGCCCGGTCCGCAGGATGGCCGAGAGAAGCTTCTGCGCCACCACGGACCCGTCGAACATTTTTGGTGGCGAGGCGCAGTTGTCGCAGTGCCCGCATGGACCAGCCGTGTCTTCGCCGAAACACCGGAGAAGCATCCGCGTGCGGCATTCCGAGGTCTCGGCGATGGCGATCATGGCGTCGAGGCGCTGGCGCTCGATGCGCTTCTGCTCCGGCTCGGCAGTGGAATCCTCGATGTGGTGGCGGGCCACCGCGATATCGGCGGCGGAGTAGAGCAGCAGCGCGCGGGCGGGCAGGCCGTCGCGGCCGGCGCGGCCGATTTCCTGGTACCAGGATTCCGGGCTGCGCGGCATGTTGAGGTGCGCGACCCAGCGCACATCCGGCCGGTCGATGCCCATGCCGAAGGCGATGGTTGCGGCCATCACCACCTGTTCGCCGCGGGCGAAGCGGCGATGGGCGTCGCGCTTGGCGGATGCCTCCATGCCGGCGTGGAAGGCGAGCGCGTCCAGGCCCTCGCCGCGCATTTTCTCGGCGAATTGCTCGGTGCGGGCGCGGGTGGCGCAATAGACGATGCCGGTGCCGCCGACCTCGCGGATGAAACCGCTGAGCTGGCGGAATTCATGGTCGCGCGGGCGGGCTTCGACGAGGATGTTGGGGCGCTCGAAGGAAGCGCGGAAGATCGGCGCCTCGGCGAGATCGAGCTGGCGTCGGATATCCTCCGCCGTGCGTGGATCGGCGGTGGCGGTGAGTGCGAGGCGCGGGACGTTGGGAAAGTTGCGGCCCAGCGCGGAGAGGGAGCGGTATTCGGGGCGGAAATGATGGCCCCATTGGCTGACGCAGTGCGCCTCATCGACTGCAAAGAGGGCGATTTCCATCTCCGCCAGGCGCTGCATGGTGCCGTCGAGCAACAGGCGTTCGGGCGAGATATAGAGCAGCTTGAGGCGGCCCTGATGCAGGTCGCGCAGCGTGCCGCGCGCCTCGTCGGGCGGAAGGTCCGAATGCAGGGCGGCGGCCGCGACGCCGAATTCGCGCATGGAGGCGACCTGGTCCTCCATCAGCGCGATGAGCGGGGAGATCACCACGCCCACGCCGGGGCGGCACAAGGCGGGGACTTGGTAGCACAGGCTTTTCCCGCCGCCGGTGGGCATCAGGACCATCGCGGAGCCGCCGGTGGTGACGTGGCGGATGACCTGTTCCTGCGCACCGCGGAAATGCTGGTAGCCGAAGACGCGGTGGAGGATGTCGGCGGGGTCGTTCGACTCGGTGAAGGCGCAATCGGGCATGGCGTGGTCTGCCATGCCTGGGGTGGGCGGGGGAAGCGCGGGCGGGATCATCGTGTGCCCCAGGCTTTCATCGCGAACCTCTTGCCAGCATGCGTCGCTCCAGCCGCGCGACGAGGCGCGCGAATGGCCAGAGAAGCACGAAATACATCAGTGCGGCGAGCATCAGCGGCGTGGGGTTGTAGGTCTGCTCCTGCGCGACGCGGGCGCTGCGCAGCAGCTCCGGCAGGGCGGCCAGCGAGGCGATGGAAGTGGATTTGACCAGCTCCAGCGCGTTGGACGCCAAAGGTGCGGCGATGCCGCGCAGGGCTTGCGGCAGGATGATCAGGCGCATGGTGCGGAATGGGGAAAGGCCGAGGGCGGCGGCGGCCTCGCGCTGGCCGTGCGGGATGGAGAGCAGGCCGGCGCGGAAGATCTCCCCGAAGTAGCCGGAATTGTTGAGCACCAAAGCGAGGACGGCGGCGGCGAAGGCCGGCAGCGTGAGGCCGAGGAAGGGCAGGCCGACATAGACGAGGATCAGCAGCACCAGCACGGGGAAGGCGCGGAACAGGTCGATGTAGATGATGAGCAGCGCGCGGGTGACGCGGCCGCCAAGGGCATAGGCCATGCCGATGAGCAGGCCCAGCAGTAGCCCCAGCGGCAGAGCGACGGCGGTGAGTTTCAGGGTCAAGCCCACGCCCTGGCGCAGCAGCGGCCAGGCGCGGGCGGCGCTGTCGGGGTCGGCGAAGTTTTCGAGCAGGAGGTCGAGCCATTCGGGCATCAGCGCGGCACCACGCGGCTGGCTTCGAGCCAGCGGCTCGCGACCACCAGCGGCAGGAACAGGATGAGGTACAGCACGGCGGCAAGAGTCAGCGGCGATGGGTTTGCCGCGATCGCCATGGCCGATTGCGCGCGGCCAAGGATTTCCGGCAGCGACACCGCCGTCCCCAGCGCGGTGCCCTTGATGATGGCGATGGTGCGGTTGGTCAGCAGCGGCACGGCCAGGCGGATGGCCTGGGGCAGGATCACCAGGAAGAAAGTCGCGCGGAAGCGCAGCCCGAGGGCCGCCGCCGCATCCCATTGTCCCGGCGGCAGCGCCTGGATGGCGCTACGGAAGATTTCCGCGGCGAAGGCGGAGAGCACCGCCCCCAGCGCGCCGGCTGTCGCCCAGAAGGGCGACATGGTGATGCCCGCATAAGGCAGGCCGAAATAGACGAAGATGATGACGGCCAACTGCGGCAGGGTGCGGAACACCTCGATCCAGCAGGCGATGACCCACCGCAGCACCGGCACGCGCGCGATCAGTGCGACCGGCATCGCCAAGCCCAGCCCGAGGCCGATGGCGACGGTCGCGACCGCGACGCCGATCGTCACCCAAAGACCCGCGACGATCTCCGGGCCATAGCGCAGCAGGATCTCGGCGTTGAGATAGTAGTCGGCGAAGCGCTCCATCCGCGCCCGCGGATCAGTTGCAGGTCAAGGTGTGGGGCGTGTCCTCGAAGCCGGGCAGGCCGGGCGGGCCGAAGCCGGGGAAGACGGTGGTCAGCGACGTGCCCTCGGCCGGCGGCGCGCCGTACCAGCGCTCATGCAGGCGCGCCATGAAGCCGTCCTGCTTCATGCATTCGATCACCATCTCGACGCGATTGCGGTATTCGCGGCTTTCCTGGCGGAAGGCGATGCCGAAATTGCGGCCCGTATAGTCGTTGAAGGCGACGGTGATGTTGCGGTTCTGGCTCGCCGCATAGACCGCGGTGGGGATCTCGTTGATCGCGGCGAAGGCTCGCCGCGTGAGGACCGCCTGCACGCTGTCCGGGAAGGTGTCGTAGCGCTGCACCTCGAAGCCGAAGCGCTCCGCATTCGCCGTCGCCCAGGTGTCGGAGATGGTGCCGCGATTGACCGCGATGGCACGGCCGCGCAGCGCCTCCAGCCCTGTCATCGTCTCGCCGCGGCGGACGATGAAGCCGTTGCCGGTGGCGAAGAAGGGCTCCGTGTAGAGCATGCGCTGGGCGCGTTCCTCGGTGATGTTCAGCGGGTTCGCGGTGAATTCGAAGCGCTTGGCGAACAGCGCCGCGAACAGGCCGGAGAAGTTGATGTCCACGATCTCGACGCCCGGGCGGCCAAGGCGGCGGGCGATCTCGTTCATCAGGTCCACGCCGAAGCCTTCGGGGCCATTGGGGCCGCGCATCATCCACGGTGCGACGCCGAAATCGGAGCCCACGACCATGCGCGCATTGGGCGGGTGGTCGGCATCCTGGGCGGAGGCGCCGAAGCTGAGCAGGAGGGCGAGGACGAAGGCGATGCGCATGCGGGCTCCGGGGCGGGGATGTGTGACGCTCCTGAGAGCGCTTGCAAAAATCAAGCCGGGGGCATGGCCCAGTGCGTCGCCTCGTGCCCCGGTGCGTAGCGGGTGTTGCTGATGGCAGCGTTGCGGTTAACCAGCGGGCGGGCGAATAGCGGGTGTGTGGTGCTGCGGATCTCGTGCTCGACCTCAAACAGCAGCCGGCCATCCTCGGGGTCGACCAGCCTGGTGAAGCGGTACTGGTGCTCGCTATCCTCGCGCGAGATCAACCCGCGCTCGCTGAGCTTCCGGTGCACGCCGCCGAAATCGACGAAGGCGAGCTGGATGTGGTGGCCGTCGAACTCCGGCTGCGGCGTATCGGTCTCGCGGAAGGCGAGGTACTGCTCGCGCGCCACGCGGACCTGCAGCGTGCCGTCCATGATGGCGGCCGGCGCGCCCACGATCTGCTCATAGAAGCGTGCGAGCCCGCCCAGCGTGCCGGGTGCGACGTCGAATTCCACATAGGGGATGCCCAGTGTGACGCGCCCGAAGCGCTCGGCGTCCGGGGCATGGCAGCGCATCCGGTTGCCCCAGGGGCAGGTGACGGCAACATGGTCCTCCGCCTCGGCGAAGGCGAAGCGGGTGCCGCTAAGCCAGCGCCGCGCGCGGTCGAGCCGGTGGAGCAGCTGGGCGCGGTCGGGCAGCATCAGGCCGACCGTGCCGCGCAGCACCTGCGCGCGCCCGGTCGGTAGATGGAACTGGCTGATGCCGGCATTGGCCCACATGTTGTCGATGCCGGTCATCAGATACGGATCGCGCGTCAGGCCGAGCGCGCTGATGTAGAAGGCGGTGGCCAGCAGCGGGTCCGGCACCTGCAGATTCACGTGCTGCAGCTCGACCACGTTGCCGAGCGATTCCGCCGAGCGGTCCCACAGGTTCTGCGGTGGCAAAGGCGCGTCCATGGCAGGGTCCTCCCGCGGGTGATCCTGGCGCGTCCGGGCGCGGCGCGCCACGGGCATCATTGCACGATGGCGAAGGGCCGCGCGCGCCGGCCACTCGCCAGCGCCGCCTCCGAGACCTGGCCGAAGCGGCGGAATTCCTCGGCCGGCACCGGATTGTCGCGCAGCATCACCATGCGCAGCTCCGGCAGATCGAGCAGCGTGTCGGGGATGGCCGTGATGCGGTTGCCGGTCAGCACGAGCTCGGCCAGGCGGCGCATGCGCAGCACCTCGGGCGGGATGGCGTCCAGGCCGAGGTGGCTGAGATCCACCGCCTCCGGGTCCGGGTGGATGGCGAAGAAGGCGGCCCAGGCCTGCGCATCCGTGCCGGAGGGACGAGGCCGGGCGGCGGCGGGCGCGGCGGTTGCATCGACCAGCTGTCCCGCCGCAGCGAAGATCCCCGGCACCGCCGCGCATAGCAGCAGCACCAGCATCACCGGCCCGTACCCCGCCCCGGCGCGCACGCGCCCCCAGGCCCAGAAGGCGGCGAACGGCACCGCCAGCGCCACCGCCATGCAGGCGTAGAGCACGGGCTTCATCGCCCCCTGGGTCTGCCCGGCACCCATGATGCCGATGAAGACCATCACCGTCGCGCCTAGTGCGGCGAGACTCAGCAGCAGGGCCGCGAGTGCTGCCATGCGGGATCAGCGCGCGTCGCGGCGAGACGCGCGCGCACGCGCACTGCGTTCAGGCTGCGCCTTCCACCGCGCCATCATCGCCGGTCTCCTTCGCGGGCCTCCCTTATGCCAGCGGGCTGCGGAGCGCGCCATGAAACCTTCCCGTCCATGGAATGTTCCCAAGGGCATGACCGAGACTGAGAAAGAGCCGCCCCGCCCGCCTGGCTCCACCGATGCCGTGCGCGGCGCCAGCACCACGGGTCACGTGCGCTGGATCCTGGGGATCTCGCTTGTGCTCGTGATCATCGCCTTCATCTTCGCCTACGCGATCAGTTGATCAGCTACCCTGCGGCATGGCCTCCGGCACCACCGTCGCGATCAGGCTGGCGTCGAGCGATTCATAGGCGTGATAGTTGATCGTTTCATACAGCTGCGTCCGGGTCTGCATGCGGTCGACGCAGGTATGGGTGCCGCCTTCCCGCGCAATGGCGGTGTAGAGATCCTCCATCGCACGCGCGGCAATGCGCAGGTGGCTCACCGGCCAGATCACCATGGCATAGCCCATCGCCTGGAACTCCTCCGCGGTGAAGAACGGCGTGCGGCCGAACTCGGTCATGTTGGCCAGCAGCTTCACGCCGGGCATCCGGGCGGCGAATTCGCGGAACATGTCGGCGGTGACCAGGGCCTCGGGGAAGATCGCGTCGGCGCCGGCATCGAGGTAGCGCTTGGCGCGATCGACCGCTGCATCCATCCCCTCGCTCGCGACGGCATCAGTGCGGGCGATCACGACCAGGTTGCGCCGGGCGCGCCGGGCGGCCGCGACCTTGGCGCACATCTCGTCGGCACCGGCGAGCTTCTTGTCGTTCAGGTGCCCGCACTTCTTGGGCAGCAGCTGGTCTTCCAGATGCACGGCCCCTGCCCCCGCCTCCTCGAAGCAGCGCACCATGTGCATGACGTTCAGCGCCTCACCATACCCGGTGTCGCCATCGACGAGCACCGGCAGTGCCGAGGCGCGCACCACCTGGCGTATGTGCCAGGCGACGTCGTCGACCGTGATCATGCCCAGGTCGGGCAGGCCCATCGTCGCGCTCATCGCGGCACCCGACATGTACAGCGCCTCGAACCCCGCCTTCTTCGCGAGCAGGGCGGCGATGCCCAGGTGCGCGCCGGGCATGCGGAGAATTTGGGGCCGATCAAGAAGCGCGCGGAAACGGATGCCGGCGGGCTGGTCGGGCAGGTCGTCGGCGATGATGTACGGCATGGGAGGATTTCCGGCTGGGTTGCGCGTCGCCTTCATCATGGCGCCAAACGCCTGGTGGCGCCAAACCGCCGCTCCCCGTACCCGGTTCCGCCGACCCCTCTTTCACCCACGCGACCCCGGCCCTACTCTCCCTGCAACAATCGGAGATCGAGCACATGGAAATGACTGGTGAGCGCCACATCGCGGCGCCGCGTCAGGCTGTCTGGGAAGGCCTGAACGAGCCCGAGGTGCTGCGTGCCTCCATCCCCGGCTGCGAGACGATGGAGCGGACCGAGGATGGCTTCTCCGCGCGCATCGCGGTCAAGCTCGGCCCCATGGCGGCGAAGTTCGCCGGCCGCGTGAAGCTCGAGAACCTCGACCCGCCCAATGGCTACACCATCGCCGGCGAGGGCAATGGCGGCGCGATGGGCTTCGCCAAGGGCGGGGCCGACGTGCAGCTCACCGATGACGGCGCGGGCACCATCCTCAAATACGCTGTCAAGGCGCAGGTCGGCGGCAAGATGGCGCAGCTCGGCGCCCGGCTGATCGATTCCACCGCCAAGCAGATGGCCGACCAGTTCTTCGACCGCTTCGCCGCGCACATGACCGCGGCCAACGCCCCGGCCGCCGCGTTTGCCGCCCCGCAGACGGACACCGCCGGCCAGGACGCCGCGATCGAGGCGGCGCGGCAGGGTGTGCCGGTCTCGGGTACCGACACCGAATACCTGGCGCACCCGAACGAGGCCGCGCCGATCACCGTGCACGGCGCCGCGCCGCGCCCGGGTCCGGCGGTGGTGGACAACGCGCCGATGGTCATCAGCCCGCTGCGCACAATGCTGCTGATGGAGCCGTTCGGCCTGTCGCTGTGGTTCTGGGGCGGGTCGGTGATCTGGCTGGTGATCCTGGCGCTGATGTTCCTCTGATGCCGCTGCCCGCGACCGTCGACGCGACGCGGCTGCTGCTGGCCGAGGGTGGCTACGTCGCCGACAAGGCGCTCGCCACCACCATCCACCTGGCGCTGACCATGGGACGGCCGCTGTTCCTCGAAGGCGAGCCGGGCACCGGCAAGACCGAGATCGCGAAGGTGCTGGCGGCACAGCTGCCGCGCCGTCTGGTGCGACTGCAATGCTATGACGGGCTCGATCTCTCCGCCGCGGCCTACGAGTGGAACCACGCCCGCCAGCTGATGGCGATCCGCCTGGCCGAGGCCGCCGGCGAGCGCGACCGCGCCGCGATGGAGCGCGGCATCTACGCGCCGGAATTCCTGCAGGAGCGTCCGCTGCTCAGCGCCATCACCGGCGAGCCGGCCGTGCTGCTGATCGACGAGCTGGACCGCGCCGACGAGCCCTTCGAGGCCTTCCTGCTTGAGGTGCTGGCCGATTTCCAGATCACCATTCCCGAGCTCGGCACGGTGAAGGCCGTGGTGCCGCCGGTGGTGATCATCACCTCCAACCGCACGCGCGAGGTGCATGACGCAATCCGGCGCCGCTGCCTGTATCATTGGGTGGACTACCCCGACGCGGCGCGGGAGCGGGCGATCCTGAAGCTGCGGGCGCCGGCGATCCCGCAGACGCTCTCCGCCCAGGTCGTGACCTTCGTCCAGGCGCTGCGCGAGGGCGACTACTTCAAGCTGCCCGGTGTCGCCGAGACGATCGACTGGGCCAACGCGCTTGCGGCGCTGGACGCGGTGGAGCTGGAGCCCGGAGTGGTGGACGAGACGCTAGGCGTCCTGCTCAAATACCAGGACGACATCACCAAGCTGCGCGGCGACGAGGCGGAACGCCTGATCAGGGAAGCCACGGGTCAATGATGAACACCGCTAAGGTGCTCGGCGCAGAAGGAACCCCCGCCATGACGCCGATCCGCTCCGCCTTGCTCCTTGCTGGCCTCCTGGCGCTGGCGCCGGCGGCGCAGGCGCAGAAGGACGGCACCTCGCTCGGGATGACGCCCGGGGGCAGCAGCAGGGTCGATGGCGCGGGGACGACGCGCTACGCCGACCCGAGCGGTCGTTCGACCGGCAGCAGCCGGCAGGATGGCGCCGGCACCACCCGCTACTACGACCAGGGCGGTCGCCCCACGGGGTCAAGCCGGCCAAGCGGCAATGGCAGGACGGACACGCTCTACGACCCCGCGGGGCGGCAGAGCGGCAGCCGCGACACCGACACCGCCGGGACGACCACCACCCGCGACGCGCGCGGCGCCATCACCGGCAGCAGCCGTGTCGATGGCTCCGGACGAACCATCTACTACGATGCGCAGGGCCGGATGATCACCCGCTAGGGGCGATCCAGCCGCGCTCGAGCGACCGCCCGCCTGATGACATTCGAGCGGAAAGCGATCTAGGTGGAGCCGATGACGCCGCTGTCCGACCGACCGGCGGGGCCCCACGCCCTTGCCCCGAACCTCGCCGCCTTCGGGCGGCTGCTGCGCCGAACCGGCCTGCCCGTGGGTCCCGCCGAGACCATGGCCGCGTTGGATGCGCTGACCCGGATCGACATCGGCGACCGGCGCCAGTTCCACGCCGCGCTGCGCGCGGTGATGCTGCGCCGGCGCGAGCATTTCGAGATCTTCGACCAGGCCTTTTCTCTCTTCTGGCGCGACCCGGAGGCGGGAAAGCACGCGGCGATGATGGCCATGTTGGAGGGCCAGAAGGCCCCGCCCGAAAAGCCGCCGCCGGCCGCGCGACGCCTAGCCGAGGCCATGCAGGGCGGCCCCAAGCCGCCGCCCCGCCCGCCTGAAGACCGCCCGCCCGAGATCGACATGACGGCGACGGTGAGTGCGGCCGAGCGCCTGCAGGGGATGGATTTCGAGGCGATGTCGGCCGCCGACATCGCCAACGCCAAGCGCGAGATCAGAAAACTGGTCCTGCCGCTCGACGAGCGCCGCACCCGCCGCTTTCGCCCCGACCCCGCCGGCCCCGTGGCCGACCTTCGCGCGACGGTGCGCGAGAGCCTGCGCACCGGCGGTGAGATCCTTGGCCTCGAACGCCGCCGCCGGGTGACGCGGCCCCCGCCGCTGGTGGCGCTGTGCGACATCTCGGGTTCCATGGCGCGCTACGCCCAGGTGCTGATCCACTTCCTCCATGCGCTGTCCAACGACCGCGAACGGGTGGCGACCTTCCTGTTCGGCACGCGTCTGTCCAACGTCACCCGCCAGCTGCGCCACAGGGACGCCGAAGTGGCCTTCGAGCAGGTCGCCAAGGCGGTGCCGGACTGGTCGGGCGGCACGCGTATCGGCGAATCGCTCACCCGCTTCAACCGGGACTGGTCGCGCCGGGTGCTCGGCCAGGGCGCCGTCGTGCTCCTGATCACCGATGGCCTGGACCGTGACGGCGCCGAAGGCCTGGCGGCAGCGACCGAGCGATTGGCAAACTCATGCCGTCGGCTGATCTGGCTGAACCCGCTGTTGCGTTACGCCGCCTTCGAACCCAAATCCCAGGGCATCCGGGCGATGCTGCCGCATGTCGATGAGTTCCGCCCCGTGCACAACCTCGACAGTCTGCGCGCCCTCGTCGCCTCCCTCTCCTCCTCACAGGGAAGACCCATATGACCGAAGACATCCTGGCGATTGCCGGCGCATGGCGCGATGCCGGCGAGCAGGTCGCGATCGCGACCGTCGTGGAGACCTGGGGCAGCAGCCCGCGCCCCGCCGGCTCCCAGCTCGCGGTGACGATGAGCGGCAAGCTCGCGGGTTCCGTCTCGGGCGGGTGCATCGAGGGTGCGGTGGCCGATGCCGCCAAGGGCGCGATGAACTCCGGTGCGCCCGCGCTGCTCGATTTCGGCATCAGCGACGAGCGCGCCTGGGAGGTGGGCCTGTCCTGCGGCGGCAAGCTCAAGGTCTTCGTGGAACCGCTGGCGTGAGGGCCGAGACCCTCGCGCGGTTGCAAGCGGAACGCGCGGCCAAGCGTCCGGTCGCGCTGCTGACGCGGCTGTCGGACGGCGCACAGCACCTGTTTCCCGCCGACCAGGTGCCCGGCCCTCTGGCCGAGGCGGCTCTCGCGGCCCTCGACGCCGATGCCGCCGGGAACCTGAACCTCGAGGGTGAGGCCTGGTTCATCCACCCCTACAATCCGCCGCTGCGGCTGCTGGTCATCGGGGCCGCCCACATTACACAGGCGCTCGCCCCGATGGCGCCGGCGCTGGGCTTCGCGGTCACCGTGATCGACCCGCGCCGCGCCTTCGCGACCGAGGAACGCCTGCCCGGCGTGACGCTGATCGATGCCTGGCCCGACGATGCGATGGCCGAACTCGCGCCGGACACGCGCACCGCCGTCGTCACGCTGACCCATGACCCGAAGCTCGACGATCCCGCGCTCGACATCGCGCTGCGCTCGGGCGCCTTCTACATCGGCGCGCTAGGGTCGCGCCGGACGCATGCGAAGCGTGTGGCCCGGTTGACGGAGCTCGGCCATGGCGCCGAGGCGATCGCGCGCATCCATGCCCCGGTGGGCCTCGACATCCGCGCGGTGACGGCGGCCGAGATCGCGCTGTCCATCATGGCGGAAATCGTGGCGTGCCGGCGTGGCGCGTCCCTCGGCGCGGTGCGCGCTCAGCCCGCCATGGCGGCAAAGGTCAGCGCGTGAATTTCGGGGCGACGCCGCTCGAGGAGGCGGAGGGCGCGATCCTCGCCCACACCATCCGGCTCAAGGGTCGGGTGATCAAGAAGGGCACAGCGCTGGATGCGGAGGCGATCGTCGCCTTGCGGGCCGAGGGCCATGGCTCGGTCATCGCAGCCCGCCTCGCGCGCGGCGAGATACCGGAGGACGAGGCCGCGGACCGGCTTGCCGAGGCGTTGCGCGGCGCCCTGCTCGCGCGCAGCCGCGCGGCGACCGGCCGGGTGAACCTGATGGCCGAGGCAGCCGGGCTGCTGGTGCTGGACGCCGCGCGTATCGACCGCATCAATCAGATGGATGAGAGCCTCACTGTCGCGACGCTACCCAACCACACCCCGGTGAGTGCGAAGGAGATGGTGGCGACCATCAAGGTCATCCCCTTCGCCTCGCCCGGCGCGGTGCTGCAGCTGGCCGAGACGATCGCCAAGGGCAGCCGCCCGCCCATCGCCGTCCACCCCTTCCGCCCGCTCAAGGTGGGCCTCGTCCTCACCGAGCTGCCGGGGATCAAGGAAAGCGTGATGGAGGGCACCATCGAGGCGACGCGCGCCCGGGTGGAGGCGCTGCACGGATCCCTGCTGCCGGTGCGCCGCACCCCGCACGAGGAACACGCCGCCGCCGCCGCGCTCCGCGCCCTGCTCAAGGAAGGGGCGGAGATGCTGCTGCTGATCGGCGCCTCGGCCGTGGTGGACCGGCGCGATACCGGGCCGGCAGCGATCATCCGCGCCGGCGGCGCCATCGCGCATTTCGGCATGCCGGTCGATCCGGGGAATTTGCTGTGCCTGGGAAGCGTGGGCGCGGTGCCGTCCATCGTGCTGCCCGGGTGCGCGCGGAGCCCCAAGCTCAACGGCTTCGACTGGGTGCTGCAGCGGCTGTTCGCCGGCATCGCGGTCACGCCGCGCGACATCATGGCGATGGGCGTGGGCGGGTTGCTGAAGGAGATCGAGACCCGGCCGCTGCCGCGCGGTGAGGCGCCCAAGGTACCGCCGCCGCCCAACGCGCCGCGCCGCGCCCGCAAGATCGCCGCGCTGGTGCTCGCGGCCGGGCGGTCCCGCCGCATGGCACCGCTGAACAAGCTGCTGGTTCGCGACACCAAAGGCACGCCCATGGTGGCACGCGTGGTCGATCGCGTGCTGGAAAGCCAGGCGCACCCCATCATCGTGGTTACCGGGCATGAGCATGAGGCGGTGCAGGCGGCCCTGGCCGGGCGCCGCGTCGCCTTCATCCATGCCGAGGATTTCGCCGAGGGGCTGTCGGCGAGCCTCAAGGCGGGCCTTGCCGCCATCCCCCCCGATGCCGATGGCGTGCTGGTCTGCCTGGGCGACATGCCGCTGATCAGCGCGGCGATGCTCGACAAGCTGCTCGCCGCCTTCGACCCCGAGGAGGGGCGCGCGATCGTCATGCCCACCTATCGCGGCAAGCAGGGTAACCCGATGCTTTGGTCTCGCGAATTCATTCCCGCCATGCTCGCCATCACCGGCGATGTCGGCGCGCGGCATCTTGCGGGCCAGCACGCCGACCGGATGGTCGAGGTCGAGATGCCCGACGACGCCGTGCTGCGCGATTTTGATACCGTGGCGGAGCTCGCCACCGCGCCGGGGGTGTTTCCGGCGCGGGGGTGATCAGACGCGCCAATTGGCTGCCGCGTCGCGCTTGTAGGCGAGGTCGTCGGCAAGTTCCACGCGCGCCCGATAGGCGGGCGTGCTCAGCAGCCGCAGCGTCGGCGCGCTGCCCGCACGCACCGCCATCAGCGCACGGGTGAAGCATCCCGGGCCGCCGCTCTCCCAGTTCCGCAGCGCCACACCCGCCCGGCCCGCCGCCACAAGATCCGCGATCATGGTCGCGAGCGCGGCGCGCAACAGCGGGTGACCCGGCGGCGCGCCGAGAAACTGCGTGTGCAGGTAGTGCGGCCGTTCGGACGACACGGCGGCGAGGAAATCGCGCCGCGCCAGCGCGATCCAGTCCGCAATCGGGGCGAGGCAGCGCTCATCGGCATCGGCGTAGAGACCGCCTTCCGCATACAGCGCCGCGGCGCGCAGCAGGTTCGACCGGAAGGAGGGGTTGGGGCAGGCGTCGAAACCGGCGACGCCGGCTTCGCCCTGGCGTTCCCCGACATAGGCCTGCGCGGTAACGCGGTCGAAGCGACGCAGCGCGAGGCCGGGATTGTGCCGCGCCCAGCTGGCGAAGACGGCGGCGACATCATCGGGTGGCGCGGGTGAATCCCAATAGGCGAACAGCGTCGCGCGGTGCGGCGCGGCCGGCAGGCGCGGCACCTGGTCCAGCAGCAGTCGCTCGGCGTCGAGGGCGGCGGTGAGGCCGTGGCGCGCGGCGTCGGTCGCCTGGGAGACGTCCGTGGCGGCGTCGCGCCAGGCCTCGGCATCGCGAAGCCGCGCCTCGGGCGGGTCGTCGAACAGCCCGGCGCGGACCTGGATCGGCAGGCCGAGGGCGGGCGGCAGGGCGGCCGCGAGGGCCCGCGCGGCGTCGCCCTCACCTGCCGAGAGCAGGGTGTCGGCCAAGCGCGCGCATAACCACTCAGGCAGGCCCGGCTCGGCGGCGAGGGCGACCAGCGCCCCGCTCCCCTGCCCTTCGCGCAGCGCGAGGCCGGCGTCGGCCAGGCGCAGCAGCGGATCGGACAGGTCCGTGCCGAGCAGCGCGCGCGCGGCGCGCAGCCGCCCGGCGCTGGTCAGCACCTCAACGACCGGCGCGAGGTTGCCCGGGCCGGGCGCCTCACGCAGCCGCGCCCGACAGATGCGCAACTCCCGCCGCAGATGCGCGTGCTGAGCCTGGGCATCCGGGAGCTCGCCGAGCGGGGCGCCGCCGAGGTGGACGCGCGCGCGCCGCGCCGCCCGCAGCGCCGTGTCACACCACGCCAGGCGCAGCGCAGCCCGCGCCGCACCGATCGCGGCCGGCAAGGCGTGGGCCGGGTCCGCCTCTGCCAGCGTGAAGCCTCGCAGAGCCGGGACCATGCGCCCCGAGGAGAGGTCACGTTCCGCCGCGGCAAGGGCGGCAGCCGCACTCATGCGTTCCCTGTACGGACGTCGCATGCTCGCAGAGCGCCACTCAACACGCCCGCTCGACCGAACAGCCGCGCGCGGCGCGCAAAGGGTCGGTGAGCGCCTCCAGCTGGGCAAAGCTGCCACCGACCGGAAGCACCAAGCGCGGTCGGCCGAGGAAGCCGATCGGCGCCGCCGCATTTACGGCTTGACCGGCAACGGCGCCTCGCTGACGACCGCCGCCCGAATTCCACTCAGCCGATCGCCCGCGCCACCCACTCGCCCCAGGCGAGCGTCGCGCCGTCCTCGCCGATCCGCCCCACCACCTGCACGCCGAGCGGCAGCCCGCGCGGCCCGCTTCCGGCTGGCACCGTGACGCAGGGCACATGCAGCAGCGTCCACAGCGTGTTGAACCCGGGATCGCCGGTCCAGCCGAGACCTTCGGGCGCCTCGCCGGGGGCGGCGGGGGTTAGCACGGCGTCGAAGCCTTCGATCATCGCCGGGAATGCGGCGCGCGCGGCGGCGAAGGCGGCGCGGCCGCCCTCCAGCTTCTGTGGGTCCTGCGCGCGCGCCCATTCCATGCGCTCGGCCAGGACCGGGGAGACAAGCGCGCGGGCATGGTCCATCTCCCACGCAATGGACGCCGCGCTCTCCATGTTCATCACGAAGGGATGCGCCTCGAACGCCTCGCCCATGGGCGGCGTGAGTGTCACCGGAGTGACCGTGGCGCCTGCGCGGCGGCACGCCTCGGCCACGCGCTCAAACAGTGCGATCGTCTCCGGCGCGGCGAGATCCGCCTGCGGGCCCATCACCACGGCGAGGCGCGGGGCGCGCGCGGGCTTCGCCGTCACGTCGCCGGGCGAACGCCCGGTGAGGGCCGCCATGCCATAGGCGGCGTCCACCACGCTGCGCGCCATAATCCCAATGGTATCAAGGCTTTCGCTCATGACTTTCATGCCGGCTCTGTGCAGGGTTCCGTAGCTCGGCTTGAATCCGACGGCACCGCAGAAGGCCGCCGGGCGGATCACGCTGCCCGCCGTCTGCGTACCAAAGGCGAGCGGCACCACCCCCGCGCCGACCGCCGCCGCCGATCCCTGGGACGAACCGCCCGGCGTGTGCCTGGGATTGGCCGGGTTGGTCGTCGCCCCCGCATGGCGCGTGGCGAACTCCGTCGTCACCGTCTTGCCGATGATGTTCGCGCCCGCGAGCCGCGCCGCGGCGACGCAGGCGGCGTCCGAGCGCGGCCGCCACCCCGCCCAGATCGGCGACCCGTATTGCGAAGGCTGGTCCGCGGTGTCGATCACATCCTTCACCGCAAAGGGAACGCCGAACAGCAAACCCTTGGACGAGCTCCGATCAATCGCTGCCGCCTCGCGGCGCACCAGCGCCGGGTCCAGCCAGGCGAAGGCGCGCAGCACCGGCTCGCGCGCCGCGATCCGCTCCAGGTAGGCCTCGGCCAAATCCAGGGCGGAGAGGCTGCCTGCCTCGACGCGTTGGCGCAGTTCGGCAAGGGAGAGATCGGCGGGATGGGTCATGGCGCCGAGCCTGCCCGGACCAGCGGGGCAGTCAAGCCACGCTGTGCCGGGCGGCGCCACGTTCAAGCCCTGGCGCTTCGGCGCCCGCATGGCCACCTTATTCCCGTGCCCTCCATCCGCTGCGCCCGCGCCCCCGACGGCGTCCTCACCTACGCCATCGCCCTCCCGCCCGAGGCGCTGCCCGCCGTCCGCCCGCGCGATCTGCTCGAAGCCTGGGACGTCGCCCGCGAAGCCGCCGCGGCCGAGACCTTCGGCCAGCCCCGCCTGCTGCGCTTCGCCCATCCCGACGGGGAAGCCACCACCCTCGCCCTCGCCGACCGCGACGCCGCCGCCTGGGCCGAAGCCATCGACGCCCGGGCCGGCCTGGCAACCCTGCCCGGCCTCGCGCTCTGCCTGCGCCTGCTCGCGCTGGTGGACATCCTGCCGCGCGCGCCCTTCCTCGCTCCACTCTGGACGCTCACCCGCGAAGGGGCCGAGTTCCACCCCGCCCTGATCGAGGCCGCCGCCGCCATGCCGCTCGACCGCGGCGCCCGGTTCGACGCGGAGGGCCTGCGCGCGCTACTGTCGAAGGCCATCCCCGCCGAGGCCTGACATGACCCGAGTCGCGTTGCTTCTCCCGCTGCTGCCCACGCTGATGATGGCCGGATGCGCCTTCTCCGACCCGTCACCCGCACCCGCGCCCACCGCAACCACATCCGCCGGCGCCCCCACCATCGAGGAAGCCTGCCGACGCGAATCCGAGCGCGTTGTCCTGTTCCGCGACCGCGGTCAGCAGATGCGCATCGACGAAGGCGAAAATCGCCTCGGCAGCCAAACCTCGATCTCCAACGAACGCGCTCAAAGCGACATCGCCGGACGCTCCTACGAACGCGACCGCCTGGCCCGCGACTGCGTGCGCCAATCCGCAGCACGCCCGCGCTGAGAGGGTGAGCCAGGCGGGGGAAACAAGGCCAGGGGCGCTGCCCCTGGACCCCGCCAGGATCGTGTCGATCCTGGACCTCCATCTCTTGGTTCTCGGGTTGGTAGGGTGTTGAGGCTCGCAGGAAGCGAGCCGGGGTGGGAAGGGGGCGCGTGGAACGCTAGTGCCAGCGGAGCTCCCTCGACGGGCCCCCTTCCCACCCCGGCGCTTCCCACTAGCTCACCCCATCCATGCCCGGGGGCAACACACGCAGGGGCCCGGGGATCGGCGCGATCCCCGGCGGGGGTCCAGGGGGCAGCGCCCCCTGGCCTTGCTTAACCCCGCATGGCTGTCCTCTCCACGCTGACGCGGGCGCTGGCGCATCGGAATGCACGGATTTTCTTCGGCGCGTCGCTGACTGCTTGGACGGGCTTGTGGATGCACCGGATTGCGGTGTCCTGGTTCGCCTGGCAGCTCACCGGCAGTGCGTTCTGGGTTGGGATGGTCGCGTTTTGTGACTTGGCGCCGGCGGTCATCGCCTCACCGATCGCAGGCGCCATTGCGGACCGGGTGGACCGGGTGCGGCTGGCGATGGTGACGCAGGCGGCAATCGGGGTGGTGGCCTTGCTCGTGGGTTCGTTGGTGCTGGCCGGTCAGATGACGATCGGGTTGTTGCTGGCGCTGGAGATGCTGTCCGGGATTGCCGCGAGTTTCGCGCAGCCGGCGCGGCAGACCTTGATGCCGGGGATCGTTCCCCGCGCCGATCTGCCGGCGGCGGTGGGGCTGAATTCCCTGTGCTTCAACGTGGCGCGGTTCGTGGGGCCGGCGCTGGCCGGGCCGTTGATCGCCTATGCGGGCGTGGCGCCGGCTATTTTCTGCAATGCCTTCGCCTATTTCATCGCGACGGCGACCTTGCCGATGCTGGTGATCGATCCGGCGCAGCGGCGCGGGCATCCGGCGACAGCGAGTCTGTTCGGCGAGGTGCGTGAGGGCATCACCTATGCGGCGCGGCATCCCGGGCTGGGGCCGTTGCTGGCGTTTGCGGCGGTTTCCGCCATCCTGCTGCGCGGTGTGCAGGAGATATTGCCGCCCTTCGTCGAGCGTGCCTTCGGGCGCGGGGCCGAGGCGTTGGCCTTCCTCACCGCGGCGTTCGGGATCGGGGCGCTGGTCGCGGGCACGCTGGTCGCCGCACGCGGGCGGTTGGGCGGCACGACCCGGTATGCGGTGCTGGCGATCGCATGCCAGGCGGTGGCGACGGCGGGGTTCGTCATTACCGGGTGGTTTCCGCTGGGTCTCGTCGCGGGTGCCGCGATGGGCGCGGCGGCGAGCGTGCATGGCATCTCGGTTCAGACGCTGGCGCAAAGTGCCGCGGACCCTGCGATGCGCGGGCGGGTGCTCAGCCTGTGGGGTTTGATCACGCGCGGCTGCCCGGCGGCGGGTGCGCTGGCGCTGGGGGCGGCGGGCGAGGTGTTCGGCCTGCAATGGCCGGTGCTGGTGGCGGTCGCGCTCTCGGCACTGGTGGTGGGCTGGGGCATGGTGCAGCTGCCGCGCATGGCGGCGAGCCTGGAACAGGGTTGAGGGGATATCGGATGCTGGATACCGCGATCATCGGCATGGGCGGCTGGGGCCAGAAGCTCGTGGCCAGCGTGCAGGGCAACAACGCGGCGGGCATCCGCTTCGTCTCGGGCGCAACGGGCCGGCCGGAGCGGGCGGAGGCGTTCGCCAAGGCGCAGGGCATCCGGCTGGAGGCGAGCTATGAGGCCGTGCTGGCCGACCCGGCGGTGAAGGCCGTGGTGCTGGCGACGCCGCACAAGGCGCATGCGGACCAGGTGATCGCCGCCGCCCGTGCGGGCAAGCATGTGTTCGTCGAAAAGCCCTTCACCATGAGCAAGGCCTCCGCCGAGGCGGCCGTGGAGGCCTGTGCGAAGGCCGGCGTGGTCCTGGCCCTCGGCCACAACCGGCGCTTCCTGCCCAGCACGGCGGAGATGAAGGCGCTGGTCGAAGCCGGCGAGCTCGGCACCATCCTCCATGTCGAGGGGCATATCAGCGGGCCGGGCGCGATCGCCTACAAGGCGGGCATGTGGCGCGCGGACCGCTCTGAGAGCCCGCTGGGCGGGATGGGCGGCATGGGCATCCACATGATCGACATGATGGTGAATCTCGCCGGGCCGATCGCGGCGGTGACGGTGCGCTCGAAGGCGCTGGTGCTGGACAATGGGCTGGACGACACGACGGCGGGGCTGTTCCGCTTCGCCTCGGGTGCGACGGGCGGCTTCGCCACGCTGGCCTATGCGCCGCGCTACTGGCGTATCGCGCTGTTCGGCGACAAGGCGCATGTCGAGATGCGCGGGCAGGAGCAGGTGATCTTCACGCCGCGCGAGGGCCAGGGCTGGACGCGCGACTACCCGACCACGGATATCGAGCGCGCCGAGCTCTCCGCCTTCGCGGCGGCCGTGGCGGGCGGACCGGCCTATCTGCTGCCGGTCGCGGAGGCCATCCATGGCGCGAGCGTGTTCGAGACGATGGTCTTCGCGGCCGAGGCGGGGGGCGAATACGCGGTGCCGTGACGTACGGCGGTCGTTTGCGCCTCAGGTCGGCGGAATCTTTCGAAGCCGGGCGAACTGTTCTACGAAGGCGCTGGTTTCCACCGCAGGAGCATCCGTCCGCATGAGCAAGATCACCCGCCACGGCAGCAACAAGGTTCTGTCGAGCGCCGTCGAATACCACAACATCGTCTTCCTCGCCGGCCTGACCGCCGATGACCTCAGCCAGGACATCACCGGCCAGACTGCCCAGGTGATCGCCAAGATCGACGCCGCACTCGAAGGCCACGGCACTGACAAGACCCGGCTGCTGGTTGCGCAGATCTGGCTCAAGGACATCCGCGACCGCGACGCGATGAACAAGCTCTGGATCGACTGGCTGCCCGAAGGCGGCGCCCCGGCGCGGGCCTGCGTGCAGGCGAACATGGCCGATCCGCGTCATCTCGTCGAAATCATGGTCACCGCCTGCCGCTGAGTTCAGGTTTCGGGCCGGCCCCAATCCTCGGGGCCGGTCCGCGGAATCGGCATACGATCGCGTATCGCCCATATGTGGCAAATCTGCCGCCACACTGTGATGTGTAACACCAAGTCGCCGAATGTTAGGATTGACGTCCGCAACCCCTGCATATGAAACATGCGTTTCCGACGAATCACATCGCGTTACGCCGGGTAACGCCCAAACTGGGTTGTCTGTTAACCGCGCCCCGCTTACCCAAACCGCAGCAGAGTTTCCTCACGTTACGGTGAGGCGGTTGAAATAAGGGGTTTGCATGCGGTTGTTCCCGGTGGCTCTCGCGGCGGTGGTCCTGATCAGCGGTTTCGGTGTTTCCGAAGCCGAAGCCCGAGCCCCCGATCGACAATCCGCACGGCCCGTCGCGCGCAGCGCCGCACCCCAGGTGATCCGCCCGCATGGCGCGCGCGGCGCAGCTGCCCAGCCCGGCCGCAGCCAGGCCATGCGTGGCGCCTTCGGCTACCAAAGCTTCAGCCATGTCAGCTTCGGTCGCGTGGGCACCTACCGTCCGCCGGGCCGGCTTTACTCCATGGGTCGCGGCGGTCGCCGGGTGGTCGCCTCGCGCGGATACGGCGGCGGCTATGGCGGCGGCATCTCCTGCGTACCCTACGCCCGCGAAGCGACGGGCATGGCGATCAGCGGCAATGGCCGCGACTGGTGGCACAATGCCTCGGGCCTGTATGACCGTTCGCACCGCCCCGAGCCCGGCTCGGTGATGGCGATGCCGGGCACCGGCGCGATGCGCATGGGCCACGTCGCTGTGGTCGAGCGGGTGATCGGCGCCCGCGAGATCGAGATCCATCATGCCAATTGGGGCGGCCCCGGCATTGCCCGCGGCACGGTGATGCGCGGCGTCAACGTGGTCGACGTCTCGGCGGCGAATGACTGGTCGGCGGTGCGTATCCAGACCGGCCATTCCGACACCACCTTCGGCCGCGTCTATCCGGTCTATGGCTTCATCCACAACCGCCCCGACCGCACCGGCGGCACCATGCTGGCGGGCTCCGGCCGCCGCCCGGTCGACATCGCCGAGGGCGGCACCTCCGTCTCGCTGGGCGACCTGCGCGCCACCGAGGTTGCCCAGGGCGGCTGGACCGTCGTTCGCCGCTGAGGCTTGCGACCCGGGGCCCAGGGCCCACACACCGAAGAGCGTCATGGCCCCCGCCATGGCGCTCTTCGCGTTTCCTGGTGCCACGTCAGGCGAAGATCGCGACCGGCAGCGACCAGGGGTTCGGCAAGACCGGATTGTCGTAGCCGCTGCGGATCACGGTCGCCGCCGAGGTCGCCTCGTCATAGACCCGCCGCTCGGCGCTGCCGATATTGCCGCCATAGAGGTGGATGGTGATGGCGGGCGCCCCAGGCTGGCCGTTCGCGGTCTTGTGGATGTCGTAGGCGGGCGCCCCGAGCAGCATCACCTCGCCGGCCTGGAGGCGGTCCTGGCGACCCGGGCGCATCGGTCCGCCGCCAGGGTCGGGGATCATCTCGGTGGAAATCTCCTCGCCCTCGAGCACGCCGACCACGCCCCAGATGCCATGGTCATGCACTGGCGTCTGCCGCGCTTCGCTGCCCCAGATGAAGGCCACGAGCGAGAAGCGATCGAGCGGATCGTTGTAGAGCAGCACCTGGCGAAAGGCAGGTCCGGCGGCGCTGAAGTCGGGCGCAAGCCACCCCCCCTGGCCCACCAGCCGTCGCAGCAATTCCATCGCGGCACCTTGCTGCCGCGCCGGGTCCGCTTCGTCCTGCACGAGCAGCGTCATGTCGCGCAGGAAATGCCGCAAAGCCACGCCCATATCCGCTCTCGCTTTGTTGCGCAGATGCTAGAGGCTAAGACTTGATTAAAGAACCGGCTCCATCTTCCGTTTCACACCTTTCCGCACCAGCAATGATGATCACGCGGCCGTGAGCACGATCCTGCCGACCACGCTGCCGTCGCGGAGGCGGTTGAGCGCCGTATTGGCCTCCGGAAACGGCATCGCGGTGATCGGAATTCCCGGCAGTGCGCCGGTCTCGGCGATGGCGACGAGGGCGCGCAGCTCCTTGGGATTGCCGACGTAGCTCCCCTGGATGGTCAGCGCGCGGATCGGCATCAGCGGCAGCGGGATGGCCAGCTCGCCGCCGAACAGGCCCACCATCACCAGCTTGCCGCCCTTGCGCAGCGCGTCGAAGGCGAAGCGCGCCGTCTGGGTGCCGTTGACCAGGTCGATCACCGCGCCGAGCTGGCCGCCGGCCGCCTCCACGATGCGCGCCGTGGTGTCCTCGCCGCCGGCCAGCACCGTCTCGGTCGCACCTGCATCCCGTGCGGCGGCGAGCTTCGCCTCGCTGACATCCACCATCACGATGCGCTTATGGCCGAGCGCCTTGAGCACCGCGAGCGCGTTCAGCCCGAGCCCGCCCGCGCCCACCAGCGCGATCGGCTCCTCGGGCGGCATCGGCAGAACCTTGTTGATCGCGGAGAACACGGTCACGCCCGAGCAGGCATAGGTGGCGGCCAGCGCCGGGTCGAGGCTGCCCACGGGCACCAGATGGCGCGGCTCGGGGGCGAGCACATGGGTGGCATAGCCGCCGTTCTGGTACACGCCGAGGCTGCGCGGCTTGAGGCACATGTTGTCCTCCTCCGCGAGGCAGACCGCGCAGACGCCGCAGCCAACCCAGGGGAAGACGATCATGTGGTCGCCCACGGTCAGGCCCTTGGCCTCGGGGCCCCACTTCACGACCTTGCCCACGATCTCATGGCCCATGGCCAGCGGCAGGACCACGCCTCGGTCGACGAGCTTCATCTTGCCGCGGCTGCCCAGGTCGTACTCGCCCTCCCAGATGTGCAGGTCGGAATGGCACACCCCGGCATGCGTGACTTCGAGCAGGACCTGCTTGCCCACGGGCTCCGGCGTCGGCCAATCGACCTGCTGGAGCGGCTTCCCGGTTTCGATGACGGCCCAGGCGCGCATGGCGAAATCCTCCTTATTTTTCTGCGGGCATCGCACCCCTTCGGCGCGCCGCGGTCAAGCGGCGGGCGCACGTCATCGGCACGCCCCTGGACGCGAGGCCTGCCGCGGGCCACTTCTCGGCCAGCACAGGCGGGAGGCGGTGATGAGCCAGGGTGGTCTGGGAGGCATGTTCGGCCAGTTGATGGGCGGGCGTGAGGATGGCGCGGGCCTCGAAAACCTGCTCGGCAAGCTGCGCCAGCAGGGGCTGGGGGATGAGGTCGACAGCTGGGTCTCGACCGGTCCGAACCGGGCGGTTGCACGGGAGCAGATCCAGGCCGCCTTCGGCCAGGAGCGGCTTGACAGCGCGGCGCAGCAATTCGGCATGCCGAGCGGCGCGCTCGGCGGCATCCTCGCGCAGCTGCTGCCGGAGCTGGTGAACCGGCTGACGCCGAACGGCCAGGTGCCGCAGCAGCTGCCGGGCGGCATGGGTGGGCTCGGCGGGATCGCGGCGAGCATTCTGGGCGGCCTGCTGTCAGGCGGCATGGGTGGCGGTGGCCAGGGCGGCGGCGGTCTCGGGAGCATCCTGGGCGGGTTGTTCGGCGGCGGCAGCGATGGTGGTGCGCCGATGCCGAACGAGGCGACGCGCGATGCGCCGCGAGACGATGGCCCGCAGGAGTTGGCGCCAAACTCCGATGGCGGGCCGCTGAGCGACCTGATGCGCGGCCTCAACCGCGGACGTTAAAGCCTTTCAAATAACTGCAGGATCAGCGTACAAACCACTGATCCTGCAGCAACTCTCAGAATTCCAGCAGGTTGTCCCGGAACTGCGCATGTCCATAGGCGCGCCGTGTGAGTCCGCGCGCCTGCAGCGCTGGCACAAGACCGTCCGCCACCTCCGCCACGATCCGTCGGCTGACATCGTTCATCGAGAACAGAAAGCCGTCGCCGCCGACCTCCTCCATGACCTCGGCCATCTGCCCGGCCACGGCGTCCGGCGTGCCGACCAACTCCACCGAGCCCGAAGTGCCGCGATAGGCCAGCATCGCCTCGCGCAGGCTCTTCTTCCCCGCGTTCTTCTTGAAGTCGTCCAGCGTCTGCTGATGCCCGTTGGTGGTCAGCGTGAGCTGGTCCACCGGCGTGTCGAGGTCGTACTTGCCGAAATCGATGTTGGTGATCTTGCCGAAGAAGGCCAGCAGCTGCGGAATCGACGCCTCGGCGCGAGCCAGACGCGCGGCCTTGCGGGCCACCGCCTCCTCCTGCGTCCCGCCCAGGATCGGATTGACCAGGAACAGCACCTTCACATCATCCGGGTTGCGACCCTGAGACGCGGCCCGCGCCCGCACATCGTCGCGGTACGCCTTCATCCCCGCGGTGCCCTTGATCATCGCGACGATCGTGTCCGCATTGGCGGAGGCGAACTGCTTGCCGCGCGCGCTGCCGCCCGCCTGCGCGATCACTGGCCTTCCCTGCGGGCAAGGGCCGGAATTGAGCGGGCCATGGGTGCGGAACCACTGCCCCTCGAAATCCACTGCATGCACCTTGGTGTGGTCGACCAGCACGCCCGACTGGGCATCGGCGACGATCGCCCCCGGCTCCCAGGAATCCCACAAACCGTTGACCACCTTCATGTACTCATCGGCCATGTCGTAGCGCAGGTCGTGCTCCGGCAGCCGCGGCAGGCCGTAATTGCGCGCGGCCACGTCCGAGCTGCCGGTCACCATGTTCCACCCGGCACGCCCGGAACTGATCTGGTCCATCGAGGCCATCATCCGCGCCAGCAGGTAGGGCGGGTGGGTGAAGGTCGCGAAGGTCGGCACGATGCCGATGCGCTTCGTGGCCGCCATCATCAGCGTCGCGGTGATCGCCGGGTCCTGCCGCGGCACGGCCAGGCCATGCTTGAGGTAGATCTCCGTGCTCCCGCCATAGCTCTCGCCGACATAGGAGCTGTCCTCGATGAGGATGTAGTCGAAGCAGGCCGCCTCCAGCATCCGCGCCATGTCGCAGAACAGGTCCGGCACCATCCAGTCCCGCCCGATAGCACCGCTGAAGGGCTCGGACCAGGCTTGCACCGAGGAGCCTTGCAGGAACCAGCCGAGATGGAAGGGGCGCGCCATGGGGAACTCCGTGGGATGAGCACGAAGAGCATGCATGCGACGTGCCGGAAAGGAAGAGCGGGGGAATGAATTCCCCCTGCCCCCCCTTCTTTTATTTTTGCGACTTGGATGCGGCTGCGCGTGCAGCGATGAAGCGGTGGTGTGGAACTTGCTTCGATCAGCGTCCCAACGAGGCGAGGCAGCCATGGACATCGGCGTTTTCATTCCCATCGGGAACAATGGCTGGCTGATCTCGGAGAACTCCCCGCAGTACAAGCCGTCCTTCAAGCTCAACAAGCAGGTGACGCAGCGCGCGGAGCACTACGGCTTCGACTTCGCGCTCTCCATGATCAAGCTGCGCGGATTCGGCGGCAAGACCGAGTTCTGGGACTACAATCTGGAATCCTTCACCCTGATGGCGGGGCTCGCGGCAGTCACCAGCCGCATCAAGCTGTTCGCCACCGCGCCAGTCCTGGCCCTGCCGCCGGCGATCGTGGCGCGGATGGCGACGACCATCGATTCCATCTCCGAGGGACGCTTCGGCATCAATCTCATCACCGGCTGGCAGCGGCCCGAATATTCCCAGATGGGGCTCTGGCCGGGCGATGAGTTCTTCCACACCCGCTACGAGTATCTCAGCGAATATACCCAGATCATGAAGGAGCTCTGGTCCACCGGGCAATCCGACCTGAAGGGCAAGTATTTCCAGATGGACGACTGCCGCCTGCTCCCCATGCCCGAAAGCGAGATCAAGCTGATCTGCGCCGGGTCCAGCACCCAGGGCATGGCCTTCTCGGCGCAATACGCGGACTACAATTTCTGCCTCGGCCAGGGCGTGAACACGCCCACGGGCTACGCGCCCTCCGCGCAGAAGCTGCAGGCGGAGGCAGCCAAGACCGGGCGCAAGGTCGGCACCTTCGTGCTGCTCATGATCATCGCGGCCGAGACCGATGCCGAGGCCTTCCGCCGCTGGGAACACTACAAGGCCGGCGCCGATCACGAGGCGCTGGCCTGGATGGGCATGCAGGCGGCCGCCGATACCCGCGTCGACACGCATATCGGCCAGATCGCCAATCCGGTCTCGGCGGTGAACCTCAACATGGGCACGCTGGTGGGCTCCTTCGCCTCGGTCGCCGCCATGCTCGACGAGATGGAGAGTGTTCCCGGCACCTCCGGCGCGCTCGTGACCTTCGACGACTTCATCCGCGGCATCGAGGAGTTCGGCACGCGCATCCAGCCGCTGATGGCGTCGCGCCGGCACGTCTCGGTGATGGCCTGATCAGTCGTTCCGGATGTTGTTCTCGCGCACGACACGGCGCCAGGTCGCCATCTGCTGGCTGAGGAACGCGCCGAATGCCTCGGGCGAGGAGGCGACGATATCCACCCCCTGCCCCGTCACCAGCCGCTCACGCACGCCGGCATCGGCGAGGCTCTCGAACAGGGCCGCATGGAAGCGCGCGAGGATCGGCGCCGGCACACCGGCCGGGCCGAGCATGCCCCAGAACGCCTCGGCGGCAACGTTGGGGAAGCCTTGCTCGGCGATGGTCGGCACATCCGGCAGCGCCGGCGAGCGCCGCGCCCCGCTCTGCGCCAATGGTCGGATCGTCTGCCCCACCTGGCCGCCGAGCCCAGCGCGGGACGCGATGACCAGGTCCACCTCGCCGGCCGCGGCCGCAGTCGCCATCGGGCCGCCGCCGCGATAGGGCACATGCACCAGGTTGGCGTGCGCCTCACTCGCCAGCAGCGTCATCGTCAGGTGCGCGAGGCTGCCGGCGCCGACCGTGCCGTAGGTGAGCCCATCGCGCTGCGTCCGCGCCGCCGCGATCACCGCGCCGAAATCCCGCCAGGGCCGCGCATTGGGCGTGCACAGCAGCATGGGCGAGGTCGCGACCAGCATCACCGGCGTGAAATCGCGCAACCCGTCGAAACCCAGCGTGGGTTGCAGCACGTCGTTCACCGCGTGGCTGTCGAACACCAGCACCCAGGTGTTCCCGTCCGGTGGCGCGCGCGCCACCACGCCGGCGCCGAGCGCACCGGACGCGCCGGCGCGGTTCTCCACCACCACCGGCACGCCCAGCCGAGCCTGCAGCCCGGGCTGCAACAGCCTTGCAATGGTGTCCACGCTGCCGCCGGGCGGAAACGGCGCGACGATGCGGATGACGCCGGACGGCCACGGCGCCTGGGCGAACGAGATGGCAGGCGCGGAGAGCACCGCGGCCAGCGTCGCGCGGCGTGCAATGGGCATGCTCGTCAATCCGGCCGGATGTTATTGTCGCGAACCACCTGCCCCCAGGTCGCGATCTGGCGGCTGAGGAAGGGGCCGAACACCTCGGCCCCTTGTGGGTCGAGGTCGATGCCGAGGGCCGCCACCCGCTCGCGCACCTCCGCCACGGCCAGCGTCTCGCGCAGCGCCGCTTCCATCCGCGTGGCGATTGGCACCGGAATGCGCACCGGGCCGAGGAAGCCCCAGAAGGCGCGGGCATCGATGCCGGCGACGCCGCTCTCCGCCAGCGTCGGGATGTCGGGCATGCTGGGCGATCTCGTGGCACCGGTCTGGGCCAGCGGGATCAGCGCGCCGGAATCGATATGCACCCCGATCGCCGGGCGCGTGGCGATCGGCAGATCCACCTCGCCGGCGACGGCGGCGACGGCCAGCGGCCCGCCGCCGCGATAGGGCACATGGACCAGCTTCACCCCTGCCGCCTTCTCGAACAGCGCCATCGTGAGATGCGCCAGGCTGCCATTGCCGATGGTGCCAAAGGTGAGCGTCTCCGGCCTTGCCCGGGCCGCCGCCAGCACGTCGGCGACGCTCCGGTAGGGGCGCGTGCGATGCGCGGTCAGCACCATGGGCGCGGTGCCGAACAGCAGCAGCGGCAGCAGGTCGCGCTCGGTGTCGAAGCCCAGCGTCGGGATCAGCGCGGGGTTCACGGCGTGCGTGTCGAAGACCAGCACCCAGGTATTGCCATCGGGTGCGGCGCGCGCGGCAGCCGCGGTGCCGAGCGAGGCGGAGGCGCCGACGCGGTTTTCCACCACCACAGGCACGCCGAGGATCTGCGTGAGGCGCGGTTGCAGCAGGCGCGCCATGGCATCGGTGCTGCCGCCTGGCGGGAAGGGCACGATGATGCGGATGGGTCCGCTGGGCCAAATCGGCTGTGCGATGGCCGGGACGGCCAGCATCGCGGCGCCCGCGGCAAGCAGATGGCGGCGTAAGGTCATGGTTCCTGGCGTCTCCCTGGCCGCTATCTCGCGGTGCCGGGTGCGCGCGTCAAGCAAATCGGGGGAAGGTTGTGCCTCCTTCGCCCCATGATGCTGGGCCCGTCTGCGGTGTGCGCATCAAGGCCGAGCGGCGTCGCCGGCGCTGCGCGAGCCTTGACCCGCACCTGCCGGCCGGAACAAGGGCATCGGGTCGAAGAAGGGACGGGGCTGCACAACCTGGCTTGCTTCGATCACAGCCGTTCTTGCCGGTCGCGGATCTGGCTCAAGGGGCGCGCAGCGCAGGCCGCTTCCCCTTGAGCCCGACCCGCCACCGGCGGACTAATCAGGCATCGACTCAGGCCTAACCCTCAGCGCGTCTGCGGCCCCGCCTCGTTCAGCGCCAGGTTCTGCGCCGCCAGATCCGCCGTCGGGCTGTCGGGGGCGAGTTCCAGCGCACGCGACCAGTCCGCCCGCGCGCCCTCCGCATTGCCCTGCAGCTGGCGGATGATACCGCGTTCGAGGAACGCCTCGGCATTCTCCGCCTCGATCGCGAAGGCGCGCTCGACATCGGCCGCGGCGAGCGCGATCTGGTCGAGCT
The DNA here is from genome assembly GCF_018128965.1 of Plastoroseomonas arctica. Lineage (GTDB taxonomy): Bacteria > Pseudomonadota > Alphaproteobacteria > Acetobacterales > Acetobacteraceae > Plastoroseomonas > Plastoroseomonas arctica. Next base: position 273,766 of record NZ_JAAEDH010000001.1, on the reverse strand, counting down.
GGCGGCGCGTCGCCGCACGCAGCACCCAGGCCTCGATGCGGTTGGGATCGATGGTCGTCGCGCGCTCCAGGTCGGCGATGGCCTGCGCGTAGCGGCCCTGCGCTGCCTGCGCCACTGCGCGGTCCATCAGCAGCCAGGTATCCTCCGGTGTCAGCGCGAGTCCCCGGGTTGCGGCGGCCTGTGCGCGGGCGGGGTTCTCGACCAGCAGCCAGGCCTGCGTCGCCTGCGCGAAGACGGCGGCGCGCGCGGCCGGGCTCGCCGGGCTGCGTGCGGCAATCTGCTCCAGCGCCGCGGCGGCGCGCTCGGTCTCGCCCAGGCCGATGAGCGCGAGCGCGGCGCAATGCGCAGCGCCCTCGCCGCCGCCTTCCGCCTGCCAGCGCTCGGCTTCGGCCAGCGCCGCGTCGGCATCCTCGGCAAGCCGCGCGAGGCAGGTCTCGTATTCGGCGCTGTCGACCAGGCGAGGCGGCTCGGGCGGGGTGGGCAGGCTTTCCTCGGCGACCATGTCTTCGGGGGCGAAGACGAACCAGGCGCCGCCGGCCATCGCCAGAAGCACCACAAGACCCAGGATCACAAGGGGAGGCGAAAGGCGCATTCCCTGTCATCGTATCGGAATTCGGCGTGGCGCAACATCGCGAGGCTACCTGCGCCGGGCGCATGGCTGACATCCTCGCGACGGAGACTGGATGATGGGTCGAATGGTTGTGCTGGGTCTTGGCTATTCGGGGCAGGCGGTGGCGCGCCGGGCGCGGCGACTTGGCTGGGATGTGGCCGGGACCGCGCGCGATCCCGCCAGCCTGCCGCCGTTGCCCGGCATCGAGTCGCTGGCCTTCGCGGGCGCTGGCGAGGCCATCCTACGCGCCTCGCACATTGTCGTGACGGCGGCGCCCAATGAGAACGGGGATCCTGTGCTTGCTGCGCATGGCGCGGCGATCGCTCGGGGACTCGACGCCGGCACGCTGCGCTGGGTGGGCTATGTCTCGACAACCGGGGTCTATGGCAACCGCGACGGAGGCTGGGTGGACGAGGCGAGCGCCCCTGCTCCGGCCCAGCCGCGCAGCCGGCGCCGTGTCGCCGCCGAGGACCAATGGCGTGCCGCACTCGCCGGGCGCGCCGCGCTCGACATCGCCCGCGCGGGCGGCATCTACGGGCCCGGCCGCAGCGTGCTGGATGAACTGCGCGAGGGCAGCGCCCGGCGCGTGGTGAAGCCTGGGCACGCCTTCTCCCGCATCCATCGCGACGACATCGCCCTCGCGCTGTGCGCCGCCGCCGGGCAGACGCTGCCACCGGCCGTGCGCATCCTGCACCTGGTCGATGACGAACCGGCCGAGAGCGCCGTAGTCGTCGAAGGCGCCGCCGCGATGCTCGGCGTCGCGCCGCCCGCGCCAGTGCCCTTCGAGGAGGCCCGCGCCCGCATGTCCGAGATGGCGCTGAGCTTCTGGAGCGAGAACCGCCGCGTGGCGAACGCCGCGACCAAGGCGGCGCTCGGCATCAGCTGGCTCTATCCCTCATGGCGCGAGGGGCTCGCCAGCATCCTGCGCGAGGAGCGCGGCGAGGGTGTCCTCGAGCAGTGACAGGTCCTGCGGCCGCGACAGGCGGTGGTCGCCATCCTTGATGAGCGTCAGGCGCAGATCGGGCGCGTCGAGGTGCTCGGCGAGGCGGATCGCATGCCGCCAGGGAACGTCCGGGTCCGCAATACCCTGCAGCAGCCGCACCGGGCAGGCGAGAACGAGCGGCGTCTGGAGCACCAGGTTCTCGCGCCCATCCTCGATCAGCCGCCGCGTGATCGGCGTTGGCGGCCCATAGCCGGAGGGGATGTGCAGCACGCCATCGCGCAGGATGGTCGCGCGCTGCGCCTCGGAGAACGCCGGCCACATCAGGGCTTCGGTGAAGTCCGGCGCGGGCGCGATGCCGATCAGCGCGCGCGGGGGCGATCGTCGCGCCAGCAGCAGCGCGATCCAGCCGCCCATCGAGGAGCCGATCAAGATCTGCGGCCCCTCGGTGAGATGGGCGATGAGGTGCGCGGCATCCGCCCTCCATTCGCCGATGCAGCCATCCTCGAAACGCCCGCCCGAGGCGCCGTGGCCGCTGTAGTCGAGACGCAGAAACGGCGTGCCGCGTGCGGCGCAGAAGCCATCGAGCGCTTGCGCCTTGCTGCCCGTCATGTCCGAGCGAAAGCCGCCGAGGAACACCACACCCGGCCCCTGCCCGCGACGCCTTCGCCAGGCGAGCGCCACGCCGGGGATGCGTTCGAGGCTGCCGCTCTCCTCGCTCATTCGGGGCGGCGCAGCGCGAGGTCGTAGAGGCCGGCACCCTCATAGGCCATGTGGGTCAGCGGCCAGCGATGGTTGACCGCGAACTCCACCGCGGCGCGATGCACGCCATAGGCGCCGAGGAAAGGATCGGCATGCGCGAAGTCGTTGAACACCAGGGCCCCACCCGGGCGCAGCTTTGCCGCGGCCGCGGCCGCATCGCGCGCGACACCGTCGTAGCTGTGGTCGGCGTCGATGTAGATCCAGTCGAAATGCGCGTCGGGGAACGCCGCGATGCGTTCATGCGACAGTCCCTGATGAAGCGTGACGCGCGGGTCCGAGGCGACGTCGGCGCGGATGCGCGAGAGGTCGACATCAACGATGTGCAGTTCGCGCGGCGCGCAGCGCTGCAGGATGAAGTTGGCAAAGTCGCCGCGGTCGGTTCCGACCTCGAGCACGCACGCCTCGCGCGGCAGGCTCTCGACCAGCGCCTGGCGCGAGGCGACGACGCGGCAATCGCGCAACAGCTCCGGCGGGATGGGCGGCGACGCTTGGCCGCGCCTGGTCATGTGGGCGCCGAGGCGCAGCGCGTGGCGCAGGCCCGCGGGCATGCGCTTGCGCGCCTGGAACAGCAGCCGGCTGATAAGGGGGGACGCCATGGGGCGCAAACTGGATGCCGCGGGCGAGCGAGGCAACGGACAAAATGACGCGGCTGGGCGAAACGCCTCAGGCAAGCGCTGCCGCAACGCCGCGCCCGAGTGCGGCGAGCGCCGCGTCGCGCTGCTCCAGCGCCGTCGCGCTTTCGGTGATGAACCCGACGACGAGCAGCGGGCGCCGGCGCGGTGGCCACAGTATGGCGATGTCGTTGGTCGTGCCGCGTTCGCCGCTGCCGGTGCGGTCGCCGCAGCGCCAGTCGGCCGGAAGCCCGGCGCGGATCTTGCGGTCGCCGGTGCGGCAGCCGATCAGCCAGCCGGCCAGAATCTCGCGCGAGGCCGGCGCGAGGGCATCGCCGACCAGAAGGCGCTGCAGCGTGGCCAGCATGGCGGCCGGCGTGGTGGTATCGCGCGGATCGCCAGGTGCGGCCTCGTTGAGCGCGGTCTCGATCCGGTCCAGGCGGAATTCCGCGTCGCCGAGGCCGCGCGCAAACTCGGTGAGCGCGGCCGGGCCGCCGAGCGCGCGGAGCAGCAGGTTGGCGGCGGGATTGTCGCTCCAGCTCATCATCGCCTCGCACAGCGCCTGGACGGTGAGCGTGCCGCCGACATGCTGCCCGGTGACCGGCGCGTGCGGGACGAGATCGCCGGGGGTGACGGGGATCGCGCGGTCCAGGCGCTCACGCCCGAGGTCCACGGCGTCGAGCGTGGCGGCGGCGAGGATGCATTTGAAGGTGCTGCAGAAGGCGAAGCGCTCCGCGCCGCGATGGGCGAAGGCCTGGCCATTCTCGGTATCGAGCACCGCCACGCCGAAGCGTCCGCCGCTCAGGCGCTCGGCCGCCACGACGGCGTGAGCGAAGACCGCACCCCCGAAGGGCGGCATCGGCTGCGTGCGGCCCGCGTTCGGCAGGGAAAGTGCGGCAAGAAGCGCGCGCCGCGGCAGCCTCACCGCGCCGCCTCGGCGAGCTCCGCGATCAGGAAGTCGCGGAACACGCTGACGCGCTTGGAGTTCCGCATCTCCTCCGGATAGACGAAGTAGCTCTCGATGCGCGGTGCCTTGAGGTCGCCCAGCACCTCGATGAGGTCGGCAAGCTCGGGGCCCATGTAATCCGGCAGGGCGGCAAGCCCCAACCCGCTGCGCACCGCCTGGAGCATGCCGGGGAGGGAGTTCACCTCGATCGACGCACGGCGCGGCGTCCCCGCCCGGCGCCCGGCCTCGGCCAGCCAGTTCACGCTCTCGATCGGCGGATGGTAGTCGCCGTAGATGATCAGGCGGTGCTGATCGAGATCTTCGACCCGCTGCGGAATGCCGGCGTGCTTGAGGTAGTCGGCACTGCCGCACACCTTCCAGCCGAAGGTCGCGATGTGGCGCTGGATCAGGTCCGGCTGGCGTGGCGGGTGCATTCGGATCGCGACATCGGCCTCGCGCATCGCGAGGTCGAGGTCGGCATCGTCGAGCAGAAGGGTGACCGTCACGTCCGGGTGCAGGTTGAGGAATTTGCGCAGCCGCGGCGCCAGCCATGTGGCCCCGAAGCCGGTTGTGGTGGTGACCTTGAGCCTACCCGCCGGCCGATCCCGGCTTTCCGTGAGCAGGGCTTCGGTCATCGCGAGCTTGGCGAAGACCTCACGCACGGTGCGGTTCAGCGTCTCGCCCTGTTCGGTCAGGATTAGCCCGCGGGCGTGACGATGGAAGAGCGGGACATTGAGCGATTCCTCAAGCGCCTGGATCTGCCGGCTGACCGCGGATTGGCTGAGGTTCAACGACTCGCCGGCATGGGTGAAGCTGCCCGCCTCGGCGACCGCGTGGAAGACGCGCAGCTTGTCCCAGTCCAGAGGCATTCCAAACGATCCTTGTCAGGCGGCAATGACAGCCTGCACGGGGGCCGGCAGATGCGCCAAGTATTTCTCGGCATCGAGTGCCGCCATGCAGCCGGTCCCCGCCGCGGTCACCGCCTGGCGGTAGATCTTGTCGGCGACATCGCCGGCGGCGAAGACGCCCGGGGTGGAGGTGCGCGTGGAGCCCGGCGTGGTGAGCAGATAGCCCTCCGCATCCATCGCGAGTTGGCCGTGGAACAGCGCGGTCGCCGGGTCGTGTCCGATCGCAACGAACGCGCCGTCGATCGGGAAATGCGTGATGGCGTGGGTCTTGGCGTGGCGCAGCGTCAGCGCGCCGAGCGTGGCGATGCGGCCGCCCTCGGCGGGCAGCATCGCGTCGACCACCGTGTCCCACAGGATGGTGACGTTGGGGCGCGCCATAAGCCGCTGCTGCATCACGCGCTCGGCGCGGAAACTGTCGCGGCGATGGATGACCGTGACGTGGGCGGCGAGGTTCGAAAGGTAGAGCGCCTCCTCCACAGCCGAATTGCCGCCGCCGATCACGGCGACGCGCTTGCCGCGATAGAAGAAGCCATCGCAGGTCGCGCAGGCCGAGACACCGAAGCCCGAGAGCTGCTTCTCGCCCGGCACGTGGAGCCAGCGCGCCTGAGCGCCGGTGGCGATGACCAGCGCTTCGGCCTCATAGACCTGCCCGCTGTCGCCGATGGCGCGCAACGGCGGCGCGCCGAGGTCGACTCTGGTGATGACGTCGTGGATGACCTGGGTGCCGCAATGCACCGCCTGGGCGGCCATCTGCTCCATCAGCCAGGGGCCCTGGATGGGGTCTGCGAAGCCGGGGAAATTCTCCACGTCGGTCGTGATGGTGAGCTGGCCGCCGGGTACCAGGCCGGCGACCAGGCGCGGCTCCAGCCCCGCGCGGGCAGCATAGATCGCGGCGGTGTAGCCGGCCGGGCCGGCACCCAGGATCAGCAGGCGCGTGCGGATGGGGTCTGACACGGTGGGACTCGCTTGCACAAAAGATGACAGGGAGGATATCGGACCTGTAGCACGCGGAGGCAACGGCGCGCCTTGATCCGGACAGCTTCCGCAAGGATATTGCGCGCAAGCGCGCGGGGACGACACACTGCGCTGCAAAAGGCAAAGCACCGGCGCAATGAAGTCACAAGAAGCCAGCACCATCCTCGATGCGGTGGACCGCCAGATCCTGGCCGAACTGCAACGCGATGGGCGCATGACGAATGTGGAACTCGCCCGCCGCGTCGCACTGTCTGCTCCGCCTTGCCTCAGGCGCGTGCGCCGGCTGGAGGAGGCCGGCGTGCTGCGCGGCTATCACGCCGACATCGACCCTGTGGCGCTCGGCTGGGAAGTGACGTTCTTCGTCCTGGTCGGGCTCGAGACCCAGAAGCAGGCCGTGCTCGACGCCTTCGAGGCCGAGGTGACGACCTGGCCCGAAGTGCGCGAGTGCCACATGATCCGCGGCGGCGGGGATTTCCTGCTGCGCGTGGTGGCGCGCGACACCGCGCATGAGAATGCGCTGACGGCGCGGCTGACGGGAGCATCCCAGGTGCAGAAGGTCATGACGCTGCAGACCATCCGCACGGCAAAGGATGCGCCCGGCGTGCCGGTGGACTAGCCCTTCCGCACCACATAGTCGCCCGCCTCGAGCAGCGTGGTGATGGCATTGGCCTGGTGCGCGTCGCGCACCTCGACCATCAGCTCCAGCTCCGCGGATTGCACGGAGGGGGCGGCGAACAGGCGCTGGTGGCTCACCTCGATGACGTTGCCGCCGGCCTGGGCCACGCGCGTGGCGATATCGGCCAGCACGCCGGGGCGGTCGGGGATGCTCAGATGCAGGCGCAGCAGCCGCCCGTCGCGCAACAGGTTGCGCAGCAGCACGTTGGACAGGATGCGGGCATCGATGTTGCCGCCGCAGACGGGGATGCCCACGGTGCGGCCGGCGAAGCGTTCGGGGAAGGCCAGTACTGCCGCGAGTGCGGCGGCCCCTGCCCCCTCGGCCACCACCTTGGCGCCCTCTGCCAACAGCGCGATCGCCTGTTCGACGGCGCGTTCGGGCACGACCAGCACCTCGATCCCCATAGACTGGAGCATGGCGAAGGGCGTTTCGCCCACGTCACGCACGGCGATGCCCTCGGCGATGGTTGGGCCGCCGACCTTGACCGGCTGTCCCGCGAGGCGCTGCGCCATCGCCGGGTAGAACTCGCCTTCGACGCCGAGCATGGTGATACCCGGCTTGAGCGCGCGCGCGGCGGTGGCGCAGCCGGCGAGCAGCCCACCGCCGCCGACCGGGACCACCATCACTTCAATCGCCGGCGCGTCCTCGATCATCTCGAGCGCCATGGTCGCCTGGCCGGCGATGACGCCGAGATCATCATAGGGGTGGATGAAGACGTAGCCGTTTTGCTCGGCCAGCGCATGCGCATGGCCAGCGGATTCCGCGAGCGTCTCGCCCACCAGCTCCACCCGCGCACCCCAGCCCTCGGTGCGCACCACCTTCGTCGCCGGCGTGAAGCGCGGCATCACGATCGTGGCCCGGATACCAAGCAGCGAGGCATGCCGCGCCACCGCCTGGGCGTGGTTGCCGGCAGACATGGCGATGACGCCGGCCGCGCGTTCGGCCGCGCTCAGCAGCGAGAGGCGGTTCGCCGCGCCACGCTCCTTGAAGGCGCCGGTGGCCTGGAGGTTGTCGAGCTTGAGGAACACGCGCGCGCCGGTCGCTCGCGACACGGAATCGCTTTCGATCGTCGGCGTGCGGATGATCCGTCCCGCAATGCGGTCGGCGGCGGCGCGGATATCGTCGAGCGTCAGGGTCATGGCCCGCTCGTTGTGCGGTCACGACCCAAAAGTCAAAAAGAAATCCGCCTCAGGCGTATTTGACGGCGGTGATCTCGACCGAACGCGCCCCGCCTGGTGCCGGCACCTCGACAGTGTCACCCGTCTTTTTGCCGATGAGCGCCTTGGCCAGAGGCGAGGTGATCGAGATGGACGCGTTCTTCATGTCCGCCTCGTACTGGCCGACGATGCGGTAGGTCTTCTCGTCTTCGCTCTCCTCGTCGACGATCGTCACATGCGCGCCGAAGCGCACCTGGTTGCCCGAGATCTTGGTGACGTCGATGACCTCGACCGAGGGGATGATGGCTTCGAGCTCGGCAATGCGGCCCTCGATGAAGGACTGTTTCTCCCGCGCAGCGTGGTATTCGGCGTTTTCCGAAAGATCACCATGCGCGCGGGCTTCGGCAATCGCGCGGATCACGGCGTGTCGCTCGTCGCCCTTCAGCAAACGGAGTTCCTCTTCCAGACGAACCAGACCTTCAGCGGTCATGGGGAACTTCTGCACGATGCGCGTATCCCTGGATGGTGGGGTCAAATACCAATGTCGCGGGGGCCTCTCGGCCACCCGCGCACTAGAATGACTGCTGAAAGTAGGACTGCAAGGGCGCAACATCAAGGGTTCCGGCCTTGAGCGCGGCGATCGCGTGGACCGCGGCCCGGGCGCCGGCGGCCGTGGTGTAGTGCGGCACGCCATGGGTCAGCGCGCTGCGGCGGATGTCGAAACTGTCGGAGACGGACTGCCCGCCGCCGGTGGTGTTGATCACCAGCTGGATGTCGCCCGACTTGATCGCGTCCACGCAATGCGGCCGGCCTTCGAGCACCTTGTTGACGACCGTGACCTCGATGCCGGCCTCACGCAGCCGCGCCGCCGTGCCGCGGGTAGCGATGAGGGCGAAACCCATTTCGGTGAGACGGCGGGCCAGGGAAACCGCCGCGCCCTTGTCGGAATCCTTGACCGAGATGAAGGCGGACCCGGCCTCCGGGAGCTTCACCCCCGCGCCCATCTGCGCCTTGAGGAAGGCACGCTCGAAGGAGCGATCCAGGCCCATGACCTCGCCGGTGGATTTCATCTCCGGCCCGAGGATCACATCGACGTTGGGGAAGCGGTTGAAGGGGAAGACGGCTTCCTTGACGGCGACGTGGCGGTAGATCGCGTCGTCGTCGAGCTTGAAGTCCTTCAGCAGCGCGCCCGCCATCACCTGCGCGCCGATCTTGGCGACTGCGATGCCGGTGGCCTTGGCGACGAAGGGCACCGTGCGCGAGGCGCGGGGGTTCACTTCGAGGACGTAGATGTCGCCATCCTTGACCGCGTATTGCACGTTCATCAGCCCGCGCACCTTGAGTGCGCGCGCCATGGCTTCGGTCTCGGCCTTGAGTTCGGTGACGATGGCGGGGGGGAGGGAATAGGGCGGCAGCGAGCAGGCGGAATCGCCGGAATGGATGCCGGCTTCCTCAATGTGTTCCATCACGCCGGCGACATAGACGGCGCCTTCGGCATCGGCGATGCAGTCCACATCCACCTCGATGGCGTCGGCGAGGTACTGGTCGATGAGGATTGGGTTCTCGCCGGAGACGCGCACGGCCTCCTTGCCGAAGCGGAGCAGCTGTTCGCGATTGTGGGCGATCTCCATGGCGCGGCCGCCGAGCACGTAGGAAGGACGCACGACGACGGGGTAGCCGATGCGTTCGGCCTCGATGAGCGCCTCGTCGAGCGTGCGCGCAATGCCGTTCTGCGGCTGCTTCAGGCCGAGGGTTTTCAGCAGCCCCTGGAACAGCTCGCGATCCTCGGCCATGTCGATGGCCTCCGCGGAGGTCCCGAGGATGGGGATGCCCGCCTTGTGCAGCGCCTGGCTGAGCTTGAGCGGCGTCTGGCCACCATACTGTACGATGCAGCCGAGCAGCGTGCCGTTGGACTGTTCCGTGCGGATGAGGGCGAGGACGTCCTCTTCGGTCAAAGGCTCGAAATAGAGGCGGTCGGAGGTGTCGTAATCGGTGCTGACGGTCTCGGGGTTGCAGTTGACCATGATGGTCTCGAAGCCGGCGTCGCGCAGCGCGTAGCAGGCATGGACGCAGCAATAGTCGAACTCGATGCCCTGGCCGATGCGGTTGGGGCCGCCGCCGAGAATGATGATCTTCTGCCGATCTGTGGGGCGCGATTCGCAGACGGGTTCGCCGAAGCCGCCCTCGTAGGTGGAATACATGTAGGGCGTGTCGGAGACGAACTCCGCGGCGCAGGTGTCGATGCGCTTGTAGACCGGGTGCACGTTGAGCGCTGCGCGCCTAGCCGCGACCGAAGCGGCGGTGGTGTTGGTGAGCGTACCAAGGCGCGTGTCGGAGAAGCCCATCGCCTTCAGCGCGCGCAGAGTCTGCGCGGTGGTCGGCAGGCCCTTCGCCTCGACCTCGCGCTCGGCAGCGATGATCATCGCGAGCTGGTCCAGAATCCAGGGATCGAATTTCGACGCGTCATGGATGTCGGTGAGCGGGACGCCGGCGCGGATGGCGTCGGCCGCGACGAGCAGGCGGTCGGGCTTGGCGATGGTGAGTGCGGCGCGATAAGCCTCCGCCGAGCCATCGCCGGGGACGTCGACGGGGTCGAGGCCGGTGAGGCCGGTTTCCAGGCCGCGCAGGCCCTTCTGCAGCGCCTCGGCAAAGGAGCGACCGATGGCCATGGTCTCGCCGACCGACTTCATCGAGGTGGTGAGCGTCACCGGCGTGCCGGGGAATTTTTCAAACGTGAAGCGGGGAATCTTCACCACGACATAGTCGATGGTCGGCTCGAAACTCGCCGGCGTGACGCGGGTGATGTCGTTCGCCAGTTCGTCCAGCGTGTAGCCGACAGCGAGTTTCGCGGCGATCTTGGCAATCGGAAAACCCGTGGCCTTGGACGCGAGCGCTGACGAGCGCGACACGCGCGGGTTCATCTCGATCACCACCATGCGGCCATCGACGGGGTTGATGCCGAACTGCACGTTGGACCCGCCGGTATCGACGCCGATCTCGCGCAGGCAGGCGATCGAGGCGTCGCGCATGCGCTGGTATTCGCGGTCCGTCAGCGTGAGCGCGGGGGCAATGGTGATGGAATCGCCGGTGTGGACGCCCATCGGGTCCAGATTCTCGATGGAGCAGATGATGATGCAGTTGTCGTTGCGGTCGCGCACGACCTCCATCTCGAATTCCTTCCATCCGAGGACGCTTTCCTCGACCAGGATTTCGGTCGTCATCGATGCCGCCAGGCCACCGCCAGCGATCTGCTCGAATTCCTCGCGGTTGTAGGCAATGCCGCCGCCGGTGCCGCCGAGCGTGAAGGAGGGGCGGATCACGCAGGGCAGCTTGATCTGTTCCAGCGCAGCGCGGGCTTCCTCCATCGTGTGGGCAATGGCGCTGCGCGGACTCTCGATGCCGATCTTCGTCATCGCGTCGCGGAACTTCAGCCGGTCCTCGGCCTTGTCGATCACCTCGGCCTTGGCGCCGATCAACTCGCACTTGTACTTCTCAAGGATGCCAGCCTCGGCGAGTTTCAGCGCGGTGTTCAGCGCGGTCTGCCCGCCCATGGTCGGCAGCAGCGCGTCGGGGCGTTCCTTCGCGATGATCTTTTCCACCATCTCGACGGTGATGGGTTCGATGTAGGTCGCATCCGCGAGGCCCGGGTCGGTCATGATCGTGGCGGGGTTGGAGTTCACCAGGATGACGCGGTAGCCCTCCGCACGCAGCGCCTTGCACGCCTGGGCGCCGGAATAGTCGAACTCGCAGGCCTGGCCGATCACGATGGGCCCGGCACCAATGATCAGGATGGACGAGATATCCGTGCGCTTGGGCATGTCAGGCTCCGGTGCGGAGGCCGCGCGCCACGAAGGGCAGCGCCGCGAGGTGAGAGGCGGACCAGAAGGCGAGCAGCGCCAAGGTCGGCCCGAGGGCGAGCAGGCTCGACACCATCAGGTGCGCCAGCGCTGAGAGCGCCATTATCGGCGGCACCGCGGCCGGCTCGCGCGTGCCGAGCAGGCCGGTCGCGAGGCGCCCAGCGGCGTACGCGTAGAGCGCGCCGACCGGCAGAAGGACGAGGATGAGCCAGGGCGACATCAACCCCGGCTTTCAGTCGCGAGCTTCACTGCCAAAAGCCCCAGCGCCCCACCGAGCACCCAGCGCTGCACCGTCATCCAGGCCGGTCGCGTGCCGAGAAAGCGCGACACCCCCGCCCCCCCCCAGACCAGCGCCACGTCGAACACCGTGCACACCGCGATCTGGATGCCGCCCAGGATGATACCTTGAGTCAGCACGTCACCGCGCGTGGCATCGATGAAGGGCGGCAGCACGGCGACGTAGAACAACGCGACCTTCGGGTTCAGCGCGGCCGTCGCGATGCCAACCGTGAACAGCCGCCAGCCCGGCTCGCGCGGCATCGGACGCGCGGCGAAGATTGGCGCCCCACCGGGCCGCAGGCATTGCCAGGCGAGGTAGAGCAGATAGGCGGCACCCCCAAGTCGCAGCGCATCCCAGGCGAGCGGCACGGCGAACAGCGCCGCAGTGATGCCCGCCGCCGCGCACAGCATGATCAGCAGCGATCCGAACTGGCAGCCGAGCAGGCTCACCATCCCTGCGCCGGTGCCCTGCGCGAGCGATCGCGAGACCAGGTAGATCATATTCGGCCCCGGCGTCGCCGCCAGGCCGAAGGACAGCACGGCGAAAACCAGCAACGTTTCCGCCGACGGCATCAGCGGAATTCCTCGTCCCGCGGCACCGCGCGCAGCCAGGCGCGCAGGCGCCAGAACCCGTCATCGAGCATCGTGGTGCCACGGGCGTAGCCGATGCGGGCGATCAGCGGCAGGTCCACCGCCGCCTCTTCCCAGCGCGGGGCATGGCCGACCGCGTTGATCGCCTCGATCGCGACCACGCCCTCGATCCGCCCGGTGGCATCGCGCAGCACGGCGTGGCCCGGCGCGTCGCCACTCTGACCGGGCATCGCGACCAGGCGCTGGCCGCGGCAGATGGCCAGGGAGTGCCGCGCATCCGGGCTCACGCTGTGCAACACGGGATCGGCGCAATCGACCGGCGGGGCCGTGGCCGCGGCGATGCCGATAAAGGCGGCAAGCCCGACCAGGCCGAGGAGAATGGTCTTCATACGGTGGCCTTTTCCTTGGTCGCCTCGATCAGGCGGACGAAGCGGTGGAACAGGTGGTGGCTGTCGCTTGGCCCCGGGCTCGCCTCGGGATGGTACTGCACCGAGAAGGCGGGGAATTCGTCCGAGGCGATGCCCTCGTTCGAGCCGTCGAACAGCGAGACGTGGGTGACGTGCGCGCTGGCCGGCAGCGTCTCGGGGTCGATCGCGAAGCCGTGGTTCTGCGCGGTGATCTCGACGCGGCCGGTGGCGAGGTCGCGCACCGGCTGGTTCGCGCCGCGATGGCCGCGGTCGAGCTTGTAGGTCCTGGCCCCGAGCGCGAGGCCGAGCAGCTGGTGCCCGAGGCAGATGCCGAAGACCGGCACGCCCGCCGCCATCACGCCCTGGATGGCGGGGACCGCGTAGACACCCGTTGCGGCCGGGTCACCCGGGCCATTGGACAGGAACACGCCGTCCGGCACGTGCGCCAGGATCTCCTCCGCCGTGGCGTCGGCCGGCACCACCGTCACGGCGAGCCCGGCCGCAGCGAGGCAGCGGAGGATGTTCCGCTTCGCGCCGTAATCCACGGCGACCACGCGGTGGCGCGGTGCCGCCGCGGGGGCGAAGCCATCCGGCCAGGCCCAGGTGGCCTCATCCCAAACGAAGCTCTGCCGGCAGGACACCTCGCGGGCGAGGTCCATCCCCTCCAGCCCCGGCCAGGCCCTCGCCTGGGCGAGCAAACCCGCGATGTCGAAGCGGCCATCGGCGGGGTGGGCGATGACGCCGTTGGGTGCGCCGCCGTCGCGGATCCGCGCCGTCAGCGCGCGGGTGTCGATGCCGGCGATGCCGGGCACGCCGTGGCCGCGCAGCCAGGCATCGAGGTGGCGCGTGGACCGCCAGTTGGCCGGGTTCGTGATGTGCTGCTTCACGACCAGACCGCGCGCGACCGGCGTCGCGGCTTCCATGTCCTCGGCATTGGTGCCGGTGTTGCCGATATGGGGGAAGGTGAAGGCGATGATCTGCGCGGCGTAGGAGGGGTCCGTCAGCGTCTCCTGGTAGCCGGTCATGCCCGTGTTGAAGCAGAGCTCGGCGACCTGGGTGGCGTGGGCGCCAAAGCCCTCGCCCCAGAAGACGCTGCCATCGGCGAGGACCAGGGCGGCGGTCGCACCCTGCGGCGGCGCGTCGGGAGCTTCGGGCATCGGCGGGGTCTCCGGGGCGGGCGGGGCGGCGGCGGTGAGGTCGGCGAGCGTCAGGCCGGTCGTGGCCAGGATGGCCTGCCAGTGCTTGGCCGGCACGGCGCGTGCCTGGCGCCACTTGCGGATGGCCTCGGTGCCGACGCCGCAGCGGGCGGCCGCCGCCTCGGGGCCGCCCAGCAGGGCGATGATCTCGTCTATGCTGCGCATGGCGCCGTTATCTGGGAAAAAACTTCCCAGGTCCAGCTTTGTCCCGAGTCACGATAAGAAATTTCCCAGGTGACATATACGGGCGGTTCACGATCACCTATGCACGACCCAGTACGAGCCAGGGAGTTCCGCGCCATGGATTTGCGCAGCCGTTTCACCGCCGCCCTTAAGACCGCCATGATCGCCAAGGACGCGCCGCAGACCTCGACCATCCGCATGATCATGGCGAAGCTGAAGGACACCGACATCGCCGCCCGGCCGAGCGGGGTGGAGCAGATCCCCGAGGAGCAGATCATCTCCATGCTGCGCGGCATGGTGAAATCGCGCCGCGAGAGCATGGAGATGTACACCCAGGGCAACCGCCCGGAGCTCGCGGCCAAGGAGGCCGCCGAGATCGTGGTGATCGAAGGCTTCCTGCCGGCCCAGATGGACGAGGGCGCGGTGGCCGCCGCCGTCGATGCCGCAATTGCCGAGGCCGGGGCCACCTCGGTCAAGGAGATGGGCAAGGTCATGGCGGTGCTGCGGGCGAAGCACGCCGCGACGCTCGACATGGCCAAGGCCGGTGCGCTGGTGAAGGCGAAGCTGGGCTAGTCCGGTCGCTTGCCGCGGGGCTGTTTCACCCGCCACACTGCGGCATGGTCGGCCCCAGCCTAATCACGCCACGCCGCGCGATCCTTGCCGCGGCGCTGGGCGCTTCGAGCGCGCCGCGCGCGCAACCCGCCTGGCCGAACCGGCCGGTGCGCATCATCATCCCCTTCGCGCCCAGCGGCGGGGCCGACACCTTCACCAGGCTGATGACGGAACCGCTCGCGGCCGCCTTCGGCCAGCCTTTCATCGTGGAGAACCGTCCCGGGGGCGGCGGGGTGATCGGCACGGATGCGGCGGCCAAATCCACCCCCGACGGGCACACGCTGCTGATGCTGACGGTGACGCTCACCGCAAACGAGACGCTGATGCCCAATCGCCCCTACGTGCTGCTGCGCGACCTGGCCCCCGTTGCCAGCCTGAACCGCACGCTGCAGGTCCTGGTGGTGAACCCTGCCCTGCCGGTGACCACCGTGGCCGAGCTGGTCGAATGGGCGAAGACCCGCCCCGGCCAGCTCGACTACGCCACCGCGGGGCCGGGCACGCCCTACCACATCGCGTTCGAGGTGTTCCGCCACATGGCCGGCATCCAGGTGCAGCACATCCCCTTCCGGCTCAGCGGCGATGCCCGCAATGCGGTGGTCGGCGGCCAGGTGCCGGCGATGTTCGACGGCATCGCGACGATGCTGCCGCTGATCCGCGCCGGGCGCGTGCGCGCGCTGGCCACGACCGGCACCGAGCGTTCGACGCTGATGCCCGATACGCCCACAGTCGCCGAGACCCTGCCCGGCTATGAGCAGGTGGGCTTCAACGGGCTGCTCGCTCCGTTCGCGACGCCGCGGGCGGTGATCGAGCGGCTGAATGCCGAGATCAACCGCATCATCGCCACCGACGCGATCAAGGATGCCTTCGCGCGCCTGGGCGCCGAGATCGCGCCGATGCCGCCCGAGGCGTTCGGCGACGTGTTGCGCGCCGATATCGAGCGACGCCGGGTCTGGATCAACCTCGCCGGCATCCAGCCGCAATGAGTGGAGATTTCGCTTGATCGCCTTCACGTTGAACGGGGCGCCCGCGGCGCTCGACCTGCCCGAGGATGTGCCACTGCTGGCCGCGCTGCGCGAAGCCGCCGGCCTTTCCGGCCCGCGCTTCGGCTGCGGGGTGGAGGCGTGCGGCGCCTGCCATGTGCTGTTGGATGGGCGCTCGGTGCCGTCGTGCCTGTTGCCGCTTTCCGCGGTCGCGGGCCGCGCCGTGACCACGGTCGAGGGGCTGGGGTCGGAAACCGCGCCGCACCCGTTGCAGTCGGCCTTTCTCGCCGAGCAGGCGGGGCAATGCGGGTATTGCCTGTCCGGCATCCTCATCAGCGCGGTGGCGCTGCTGCAGGCGAAGCCGGACCCGGACGAGGCAGAGGTGCGCGCGGCGCTGGAGCCGCATCTGTGCCGCTGCGGCAGCCACAACCGCATCATCCGCGCGGTGCTACGCGCCGCCCGCGAAGGAGTGCCGGCATGAGTGCGACGCTGCCCGCCTCGCTCGCGGCCAATCCGCGGTTGTCGCAATGGCTGGGCTTCACGCCCGACGGCGCGGTGGTGATCCGCCCCGGCAAGGTCGAGATCGGCCAGGGCATCCTCACCGCGCTCACCCAGATCGCCGCCGATGAACTCGACGTCGCCATCCCGCGCATCCGCATCGAGACCGTCGCCACGCCGACCAGCCCCGACGAGGGTGTGACCTCCGGCAGTCTATCGGTGCAGAACAGCGGTGTCGCGCTGCGCCATGTCTGCGCCGAGGCGCGCGCGATCTTCCTCGGCGTGGCCGCACAGGGCAGCGGCGTGCCGATCGAGGCGCTGCGCGTCGAGGATGGGGATTTCGTTGGGCCGCAGGGTGCGGTCGGCTCGTACTGGACGCTGGCCGAGCGCGGGCTGCTCGATGGCGAGGCGACGCCGGGCGCGCGCGCCAAGCCGCCGGCGGCGCGCGTTACGGCGGGAACCTCAACCGCGCGGCTTGATTTACCGGACAAGGTGTTCGGCCGCCCGCGCTTCCTGCACGACATGCACCCCGCAGGGCTGCTGCATGCGCGCGTGCTGCGGCTGCCCTCGCGCGGGGCCACTTTGCGCGAGGTCGCGCCGGGCCCGCTGCCGGAGGGTGCCACGCTGGTGCGCGATGGCAGCTTCCTTGCGGTCCTCGCCGAAGCTGAGCATGTCGCGGACAAGGCGCTGGCCCGCCTCGCCCGCCTCGCGCAATGGGATGAGCACGACACGCTGCCCGACGAGGGCGCGATGCCCGCCTGGCTGCGCCAGGCCGCGGGCGAGAGCAGTGTCGTCGCCGAGCACGACCGCGGCGAAGCTCCCGCGACGCGTCGCATCAAGCGCGACTTCTTCCGACCCCTGGTGGCGCATGCCTCGGTGGGGCCGTCCTGCGCGATGGCGTGCTGGACGGGCGAGGCGGTCGAGGTCTGGTCGCACACGCAGGGGCCGTACAACCTGCGCCTGGATCTCGCGAAGGCGTTGCGTATCCCAGTGGAATCGGTGGTGGTCCGCCACGTCGAGGGGGCCGGCTGCTACGGCCACAATGGCGCCGACGACGTGGCGCTGGACGCAGCGCTGGCCGCGCGCGGCGTCCCCGGACGCACCGTGCGCGTGTTGTGGAGCCGCGCGGATGAACTGGGCTGGTCGCCTTTCTCCTCGGCCATGCTGGTGGAGGTCGAGGCGGGGCTGGATGACGCCGGCAACATTGCGGAATTCAGGCTGGACGTGACCAGCAACGGACATTCCTCCCGCCCTGGGCGCGGCGCGCTGCCGACGTTGCTCGCGGCATCGACGCTGGACCCGCCCTTCGCCGTGCCCCTCGCGATCAACATGCCGGTCAAGGGCGGCGGCGGGGCGCAGCGCAACGCGGTGCCGATCTACCGCATCGGCAAGCTGAACATCGGCATGCGCACCATCACCGACATGCCGATCCGCACCTCGGCGATGCGCGGCCTCGGCGCGCCGGTGAATGTCTGGGCGATCGAGGCGGCGATGGACGAGCTGGCGGGGCTGGCTGGCGAGGACCCCCTCGCCTTCCGGCTGCGCCATCTCGATGACGCGCGTGCCGCCGCCGTACTGCAACGCGCGGCCGACATGGCAGGCTGGGCGCAGCGCGGGACGGCTGAGGGCACCGGCATGGGCCTCGCCGTCGCCCGCTACAAGAACCTCGGTGCCTGGTGCGCTGTGGTGGCCGAGGTCGCCGCCGAGGCGGAGGTGCGGGCCACGCGAATCTGGATCGCCGCTGATCTTGGTGAGGTGGTCAACCCGGACGGCGCCGTCAACCAGCTCGAAGGCAGCGCCATCCACGCCACCAGCCAGGCGCTGAAGGAGGCGGTGCGCTTCGACCGCCGCCGCGTCACATCCGACAGCTGGGACAGCTACCCGATCCTGCGCTTCTCCGAAGTGCCCAAGGTGGACGTCGCCCTTATCGACCGGCCCGAGATGCCGCCTCTCGGCGCTGGCGAGCCGGCCTTCGGGCCAACCGTCGCGGCCATCGCCAATGCGATCCATGCCGCCCTCGGCGTGCGGCCGCGAGCGATGCCGTTCACCGCGGCGAACCTCGCCGCGGCGATGGAGACCTAGGCCGCGGCGTCGACCGCGACATAGGGCTGGCGCTTCACCCGGTCCATGTTCATGCCCTCGATGCGCAGAAGCCGGGTCGGCCCGTCCCGGCGCGGGGAATGCAGCACGCCCGCCTCGTAGAGATAGGCATCGCCCGGGTGCAGCGCGTAGTCGCGCAGGCGCGTGACCTTGCCCGGCGCGGTCTCGGTCGGGCGCGCGACGCATTCCCAATCGGTCATCATCGTATCGCCGGCGGCCTGGCCGTAGATCGCCCAGGAGGGGCCGTGATCGTGCGGCGGGCTCTGCTTCGCGCCGGCATAGGCGTGGGCGAGGATGGTGAAGCCGAGATCGGGGTCCTCGTACAGGACGTGCCGCTCGGGCGTGCCGTCCGGGATGGCGGCGGCGATGAAGGCCTGGTCCTTCAGCGCCTCGCGTACCAGGCCGCAGATCTTCTCGCGGCCGCCGGGGCCTGGGTCGGCGGTGATGGCGTCGCGGCACTGCGCGGCGAATTCCTCAAGCGTCATGGGGTGTGCTCCCTTGCGGATGTCCGCCAAACAGGATGCGCCGGCCCGCGCGCGGAGGGAAGCCGCCACGACACCGTGCGCCACGGGGGATGGAAACGCCCCGCGCGGAAGCGTACCTCTTCTCGCGCACTGACCCCAAGACCAAGGAGGATCCCCATGGCTGCAACAACCGATCTCGAACGTGTCGTCGAACAGCTTCGCCGCGGCGCGCCGACGCGCCAGAGCCTCGAGGCCCTGCGTCGCGGTCAGCAGCCGGAGGCGACCGCCTCGGCCGAGGATTGCCTCAAGGCCGGGCGCGATCCGGCGCGCGTCTTCGACCCCATCCGCCGCCAGCAGGGAACGCGCGACGCAGCCTGAGACTGGCTTGCGGCTAGACCGCCGGCCGGCTGCGCACGTCGTCGGGGATCTTGCGCGGCAGGAATTCGCCCTGCTTGAGGTCGCCGGAAAACACGCCGTCCTCGACCACCACCTTGCCACGCAGCACCGTGACGCGCGGCCAGGCGGTGACCTGGTGGCCTTCCCAGGGCGTGTAGTCCGTCTCGTGCATATCCTCGGCGCGGATGGTCTTGTCGATGCCGGTCTCGAGCACGACCACATCCGCGTCGGAGCCAACAGCGAGCGCGCCCTTTCGCGGATACAGCCCCATGATCTTGGCCGCGTTCGTCGAGATCATGTCCACGAAATGCTCCGGCGTGTAGCCGCGCTTGGTGACCATCTGCGTGTACATCAGCCCCACGCGAGGCTCGACGCCGGAATTTCCACCCGTCGTGTCGTCGATGCGACTGCCCTGCAGCTTGATGCGTAAGGGGCAGCACAGCTCATCGGTGGCAATGACCTGCAGCGCGCCGCGGTTGGTCGCTTCCCACAGCTTCTTCTGGTCCTCGGGATACTTCAGCGAGGGGTAGGTGTGATAGATCTGCGCGTTGGGCTTCTTGTAGTCCTCGGCGGTGTACATCAGGTACTGATGCAGCGTTTCACCGTACATCGGGAAGCCGCGAGCACGCGAGTTGGCCAACGCGGCAACGCCCGTCGCGGCCGAGACATGCACCATGTACAGCGCGCATCCCTCAACGTTTTCGGCGAGGCGAATGACGCGGTTGAAGGCGAGTTCCTCGGACAGCGTGTTGTGGACCTCGGCCATGAATTCGAAGCCGACGCGGTTCTCGCGGATCAGCTTCTCGTACATGAACATGACGATGTCATTGTCCTCGGCGTGGATGGCGGCGATGCCGCCCTCCTTGGCCACCACCTTCAGCGCTTCCCAGATATGGCCGTGCTGCACCATCCGCCCGGTCTGGCCGATGCGGATGTCGGTGGTGAACATCTTGATGCTCGCATGGCCGGCCTGCATCGCCTCGGCCAGCTCGGAGAACTGCACCGGCGGGATGGCGCCCATCAGCGTCAGGTGCCAAGCATAGTCGCAGTAGCAATCGCCCTTCCAGATGGCGTCGGTCTGCTCGATCGCCTGCTGGATGGAGCGCTCATGCGTGCACTGCACGAAGTCGATCAGCGTGGTGGTGCCGCCCCAGAGTGCCGCGCGGCTGACCTGCGAGGGCGGGTCGGTGAATTTCGGCGGGTCGTTGGCACTCATCCGGATCGCGGAGGAGGCGTGGATGTGCGGGTCGATCCCGCCGGGGATGACGAGGCCACCCTTGGCATCGATGACGCGCGCAGCCTGCGCCAGGCTGCCCGGCGCGCCGATCGCCGCGATGCGCTGGCCCGCGATGCCGAGATCGACCGCGGCGAGCCCGCTCGGCAGCACGCATTGCCCATTGGTGATCACCAGATCCAGCATCACGCCACTCCCTGTTGCAGTGTTTCGCCGATGGCCGGGTCGCCGGCCGCGAACGCGTCGAGCAGGATCGCCGGCGCCAGATTGCGCATGATGAAGACCATGCGGCTCGTGCGGTCGGCATCCGGCCAGTCATCGAGCCAGCGCGGCTCGTACATCGTGTGCTGCACGGCGTGGATGGCGGCTGGCCCCCCTGCGCGGTCTGCGAACTCGACGATGCCCTTCACCCGCAGCAGATCCTCGCCGTGCGCCTGCGCGAGGCGACCGAGCGCCATGGCGAAGGCGAGCCGTGTCATTGGCCGGCGCAGCGTGAGCGTAAAGGCGGCGATGCCATGGGCATGCACGGCCGTCGCCGAAAACCTGGCGCGCGGGATGCGGATGACACCACCACCGAACAGCACGGTCGCGGGATCGGTCTCGCGCGCATCGATCAGCGTCGCGGTGGGATTGAGCGCGTCGAGTTGCGCGCGGAGGTCTTCGGCCAACGGAGCAAGGTCCGTCTTGGTCAGCAGCAGTCGATCCGCGCTCGCGGCCTGCGCCACGGCTTCGGGAAACCGCGCGAGTGTCGCAAGGCCGAGCACCACATCGATCGCCGTCACCACCGTATCGACGCGCAGCGAGGCTTCGAGAAAGGCATCGGCCGAAAGCGTGTAGAGAATTGGCGATGGCTCCGCGAGGCCGCTCGTCTCCAGCACGATGCGGCGGAAGCGCTGGTCGCCCCGCGCGTGGCGACGCAGCAGCATGTAGAGCGTGTCGGCCAGGTCCTGGCGCACGGCACAGCAGACGCAGCCATTGGGCAGCTCGACCACATCCTGGTCGACCGCGTCGAGCAGCAGGTGGTCCAGCCCCACGGCGCCGAACTCATTGATAATGACGGCGGTGTCAGAAAAATCCGGCTGCGCCAGCACGCGCGAGAGAAAGCTGGTCTTGCCGCTGCCGAGAAAGCCCGTCAGCACCGAGAACGGCAACGGCGCATCGGGTATCGGCGGGCGCGGCGCGATCATCGCCGGTCGTCTCCCGGTGCCATGTCGATGATCCTCATCTCGCCGCCCGCCATGCTCCCGAAGGCGAGCCTCGCACGTCACGCGCGGGGGCGTAAACCGCGCGAGTTGAACCGCGCCTCTGCTGCGGCGATGCTGTGGCGCCACCGTTGAGGAGAGAGCTGCCATGGATGTCCGATCGCTGCGCTGGGGGCTGGTGGGGCTCGGCTCGCTTGCAGCCAATGGCATCGTGCCCGCGGCGGCACGTTCGCAATTCGCGCGCATCACGGCCGGCATGACGCGCGATGCGGCCAAGGGCCAGGCTTTCGGCGCCGCGCACCACATCCCGCGCATCCACGCGACGGTCGAGGCGCTGGTCGAGGACCCGGAGGTCGACGCGGTCTTCGTGATGAGCCCGAACGACGCGCATCTCGCGCCCGTGCTCGCCGCCGCGGCCGCGGGCAAGCCGGTGCTGTGCGAAAAGCCGCTCGCGATGACCGAGGCCGATGCGCAGCGCATGATCGATGCCTGCGAGCAGGCTGGGGTGATGCTGCGCCTCGGCCTGCACCTGCGCTTCGAAAAATTCCTCGACCGCGTGGCGGAGGTGTTGCGCGAGGGCCGCATCGGGACCGTCCGGGCATTGTCCATCGAGCGTGCGGCCCCGCTTGCCGAGCGATCCGCCTGGCGGGAGGACCCGGCGCGCGGTGGCAGCATCCTCTACGATGTCGGGCTGCACCTGCTCGACGCGGTGCCGCGGCTGATCGGGCAGGCGCTGGTCGATGTCGCGGGCCTCGCCTCCCCGCCGCCGGGCAGCGGGATGGGCGCGGACACCATCACTCTGCTGCTGCGCAGTGAGGGAGACGTGCAGGTGAGCCTGCGCGCCTCGCGGGAGGCACCGTATGCAGGCAATGACCTGGTCGTGATCGGCACGGCGGGGATGCTGCGCACCGGACCACTGCGCTGGGCTGGCGAATTCTCGATGACCATCACCAATGCCGAGGGCGTGGTGCGCGAGCGGATGGACGCCTGCGACCTCTACCGCGACGAGTTGGACGGCTTCGCGCGCGACCTGGCAGATGGCGGCACGCGCCTGGGCACCGGCTCCGACGGGCTGCGGCTGGTGCGGATGGCGGCGGTGATCGAGCGCGCCCTAGCGGAGGGTCGCCGCCTCCCATTCGCGTGACGCGGCGCGCGGCTTGCTAGGCAAGGTCCATGATGAATCCCCTTCCCCCTCGTCGTGCCGTGCTGGGTCTCGCCGCGACCACCCTGGCCTTTCCGGCCATCGCGCAGGATGCCTGGCCGCGCCGTACGCTGCGCGTCATCGTGCCCTATTCGCCGGGTGGTGCGACTGACACGGTCGCGCGGCTGCTCGCCGAGCGTCTCACGCGCGCGCTCGGCCAGGGCGTGGTGGTCGAGAACCGGCCCGGCCTTGCGGGCACAATCGGCGTCGATGCGGTGGCGAAATCCGCGCCGGATGGCTACTCGTTGGTCATCGGCACGACCAACCAGGCCATCAATGAGACCCTGCAGCCGCGACGCCCCTTTCGGCTGATGACGGACCTTGCGCCGGTCGCGATGCTGGACAGCTTCCCCTTCGCGCTCGCCGTCCCCAACCGCCTGCCGGTCACGACGCTGGCGGAGCTCGTGGCGCATGCCCGGGCGCGGCCCGGGGCGCTCAACTACGCCTCTTCCGGCCCGGGCTCGGCGCTGCACCTGACCGTGGAGCGGCTCTGTGCGGAGGCCGGCGTCACCATGCAGCACATCCCCTACCGCAACTATGCCGAGGCGCGGACCGGGCTGATCGCGGGCCAGATCGACCTGCTCTTCGATGCGGTGTTTACGCTAGCGCCGCTGATCCGCGCAGGGCAGATCCGTGGCATCGCCACCACCGGCCTCGCGCGGGCGGCGCTGCTGCCGGAGCTGCCGACGCTCGCCGAGACCTTGCCCGGCTTCGAGGCCGGTCTGTGGAACGGCGTCTTCGCGCCCGCCGCCACGCCCGCGCCGGTCATCGAGCGGCTGCATGGCGAGATCAACCGCATCCTCGCCGATGCGGAGATGGTGGCGGCACACACTGCGCTCGGCGCCGTGGTGTCGCCGATGAGCGTTGCCGAATTCCGCGCCTACCTCGACTCCGAGATCGCGCGCCACGCCGCGGTGGTCGCGGCCGCCGGGGTGCAGCCCGAATGAGCCAGATGGACGACACCGCAACTCTCGGGCAGCGTTGCCTCGGGAGGCCGCCATCCGTGACTGCTGGAGGTCCGATGATGCGCACCACACGCCTGTCCCGCCGCGCCATGCTGGCCGTGCCCCTGCTGCTCGCGGCAGGCCATGCCCGCGCGGCCTGGAGCCCGACGCAACCCATCCGCATCTTCAACGGCTACCCGCCCGGCGGGTCCGTCGACATCGTCTTCCGCGTCGTCGCCGAGGGCGTGCTGCGCCTCACCGGCAAGACCATCGTGCAGGAGGTGCGCTCCGGCGCCTATGGCTTCATCGCCGCCCAGGCCGCATCCCGCGCCACACCCGATGGCTATACGCTGGCGAGTGCCATCATGGGCATGATGTGCGTGTCCCCGGTGCTGCCAGGCAGCATCATGCCCATCGACGTGGACCGCGACCTCACCCCGGTCGCGGCACTCGCCGGCACGCCGATGGCGCTGATCGCGCGGCTCGACGCACCCTTCTCGGACCTCGAGGGGCTGGCCCGCTACGCGCGCGCGCAGAATGGCGCCGGCACCTTCGCCTCGGCCGGCAATGGCTCGACCAATCAGCTCGCCGCGGCGCATCTGCTGCATGAGCTGGGGGTCGAGATGACCCATGTCGCCTATCGCGGCGGCGCGCCGGCGGTGATGGATGTCGCGGCACGGCGCGTCGATATCTTCATGGCCAATGTCGCCGAGGTCGCGCAGCTGATCCGCGCGGGCGAGGTGAAGGCGCTGGGCATCACCTCGGCGACGCCGGTCGCGATGCTGCCCAACCTGCTGCCCTTCGCCGTGCAGTATCCCGCCCTCGACATCAACAACTGGTTCGGTGTGGCCGGGCCGGCCAACCTGCCCGACGACATCCGCGCCGGCCTCGCCGAGCTGTTCGCCCTCGCCCTGGCCGATGCGCAAACGGCGCGCACCCTGCGCGAGCGTGGGCTGGAACCGATGATCGAAAGCGGGCCTGCCTTCGTCGCGCGCATCCGGCGCGACCGCGAGCGCTGGCGCGCTGTCGCCATCGCCGGCAACATCCGCTCCGACGGGTAATCAGGATTTTTCATGGCGCGCTATTCGCTCGGTATCGACATCGGCGGCACCTTCACCGACCTGGTGCTGCTGGACCCGGAGACCGGCCGCACCGCGATCTGGAAGGAAAGCACCACGCCCGATGACCCCTCGCGCGGTGCGATGGGCGGGCTTGCGCGGCTGCTCGATGCAAGCGGGATCGCCGCCGCCGAGATCGGGCGCGTGGTGCACGCGACGACGCTGTTCACCAATGCGCTGATCGAGCGGAAAGGTGCGGCGACGGGTCTCATCACCACGGCCGGTTTCCGCGACATTCTCGAGATCGGGCGCGAGCGGAAATACGAGCTCTACGACCTGTTCCTGGAAATGCCCAAGCCGCTGGTCCCGCGCCCCTGGCGGCGCGAGGTGCCCGAACGGCTGAACGCCGATGGCAGCGTGGAGATACCGCTGGATATCGAGGCGGTGCTGGCCGAGGCCGCGGCGCTGGTGGAGGCGGGCGTCACCAGCCTCGCCATCTGCTTCCTGCACGCCTATGCGAACCCCGCCCATGAGCGTGCGGCGGCCGCAGCGATCGCGGCGCGTTTCCCGGCGCTGAGCCTCTCGCTCTCCTGCGACGTGGCACCCGAGATCCGCGAATACCCGCGCATGGCGACCACCGTCGCCAACGCCTATGTGCGGCCTATCGCGGAGGTCTATCTCGACCGGCTGGAGGCGGCGCTAAAGGCGTCCGGCGTGCCTGGCGCGCTGTTCCTGATGCTGTCCAATGGCGGCCTCACCCATGGCGCCGAGGCCAAGCGCGCGCCGGTGCAGCTGCTGGAGAGTGGGCCAGCCGCGGGGGCCCTCGCCGGCGCCTGGTTCGGTCGCAAGGCGGGGCTGGACCGCGTGCTCGCCTTCGACATGGGCGGCACCACGGCGAAGCTCGCGCTGGTCGATGACGGGGAACCGCTGGTCGCCTGGGGTTTCGAAGCCGCGCGCACCAAGCGCTTCCTGCGCGGCAGCGGCCTGCCGGTGCAGATCGCGACGGTGGAGCTCATCGAGATCGGCGCCGGCGGTGGCTCCATCGCGCGCGCCTCCGGGCTTGGCACATTGCAGGTCGGCCCCGACAGCGCGGGAGCCGAACCGGGCCCGGTCTGCTACGTGCGCGGCGGCACGGCACCCACGGTGACCGATTCCGACCTCGCGCTGGGCTACCTCAACGCGGATTTCTTCTTGGGCGGCGCGATGCGGATCGCGATGGCGCCGGCGCAGGCCGCCCTCGGCGCGCTGGCGGCGGGGCTGGGGATCGAAGCCTCGCGCAGCGCCTTCGGCATCCATGACGTGGTGAACGAGACGATGGCCGGGGCCGCGCGCGTCGCCATCGCAGAGCGCGGGCGGGTGCCGCGAGATTACGCGCTGCTGGCCACCGGCGGTGCGGCGCCGGTGCATGCCTGGAACGTGGCGGAGAAGCTCGGCATCGACCGCGTGCTGTGCCCGCCGGGTGCGGGGGTGGGCAGCACCATCGGGATGCTGATGGCGGCCGCGCGCGTCGATCGCGTCGCCTCCTACACCACCGTGCTCGCGGCCGCGGATTGGACTCGCATCGCGGCCATCTTTGAAACGCTCGAGGCCGATGCGCGCGCCGTGGTGCGCGACACCGGCGCCGATCTCGCGCGGCAGAGCGTGCGCCGTCTTGCCGACATGCGCTATGTCGGCCAGGGCTCGGAGATCACCTTCGCCGTGCCCGAGGCGATGGATGCGGCCTGCGTGCTGGCCGCCTTCGAGGCTGCCTACAGGCAGCTCTTCGGCCGCACGCCGCCGGGCGCGCAGGCGCAGTTCGTGGCGTTGCGGCTGGCGCTGACCGCGCCGATGCCTGGCGCCGGCGGCTCGCTCATCATCACCGGCGCGGCCGGGACCGCCCCACTCAAGGGCCACCGCCCGGTCCATTTCGAAGCCGCGGGTGGCGCGGTCGAGACGCCCGTCTATGACCGCTATGCCCTGCCGATCGGCTCCGTGCTGCACGGACCCGCCATCTTCGAGGAAAACGAGAGCACCTTCGTCGTCGGCCCGAACGCGCAGATCACCGTGTTGCCGGATGGTGCCATGCTCGCGGAGCGCCTGCTATGACCCGTACCTTCGACGCCGTCGAGATCGAACTGCTCTGGCGCCGCCTGATCTCGCTGGTCGACGAGGCCGCGGCCGCGCTGGTGCGCACCAGCTTCTCCACCCTGGTGCGGGAGAGCTACGACTTCTCCTGCATCGTCACCGACGCCGCCGGCCAGTCGCTGGTGCAGGCGACCGAGAGCATCCCGAGCTTCATCGGCACCCTGCCCGAGACGGTGAAGCATTTCCTGCGCGCCTTCCCCGAGGAGACGCTCTCGCCCGGCGACGTGCTGATCACCAACGACATCTGGCTCGGCACGGGGCATCTGCCGGACATCACGGTCGCCAAGCCGATCTTCCTCGACGGCAGGCTGGTGGCGTTCAGCGCGTCGACCGCGCATGCGCCCGACATCGGCGGCAAGATCCGCAGCCCCGAGCCGCGCGAGGTGTTCGAGGAGGGCTTGCAGATCCCACCGCTGCGCCTGATGCATGCCGGCCGTGTGGACGAGACGCTGGTCGCGATGATCCGCCAGAATGTGCGCACGCCGGAGCAGACGCTGGGCGACCTCTGGGCGCAGGTCGTCGCCCTGGATTTGATGGAGGAGCGCCTGCTCGTCCTGATGGCGCAGGCGAAGCTCGACCACCTGCGCGACCTCGCCGCCGACATCCACGGCCGCTGCGATGCGGCAATGCGCGAGGCGATCCGCGCCCTGCCCGACGGCACCTACCATTCCTCGTTGCAGACCGATGGCGTGGCCGACCGTCCCGTGACGCTGAAGATGGCGCTGACCATCGCGGGCGACGCCATCACGGTGGACTACGCCGGCACCGACGCCCAGGTCGATCGCGCGATCAATTGCGCGCTCTGCTACACCTATGCGATGACGATGTACGGCATCAAGGTGTGCACCTCCGCTACCTTGCCGAACAACGAAGGTGCGTGGCGGCCGATCACGGTGCTCGCGCCACCGGGATGCATCGTGAACCCGCAATTCCCGGCCTCCGGTGGCTCGCGCATGCTGATCGGACATTATCTGCCGATGCTGGTCTTCGGCTGCCTCGGCCAGGTGGTCCCCGAGCGCGTGATGGCCGCCTGCGGGTCGCCGATGTGGGGCATGAACCAGTCCGGCCAGCGCGAGGGGGGAAAACCCTACGCCAACATGTTCTTCTTCAACGGCGGCATGGGCGGCAACACGCGCGGCGATGGGCTCTCCTGCCTGTCCTGGCCGTCCAACGTCTCCTCCACCGCGGTCGAGATCAGCGAGCAGATCGCGCCGGTTCTCATCCGGCACAAGCGGCTGCGCCAGGGCAGCGGCGGCGATGGCCGTCATCGGGGCGGGCTGGGCCAGGAGATCCTGTTCGAGAACCGCTCACCGACGCCGATCGCCGTCTCCTTCCTCGCCGAGCGCACCATCTTCGCGGCCTTCGGCATCGAGGGTGGGCAGGCCGGCGCACCGGGCGTGCTGGAGATCAACGGCGAACGGGTGGACCCGAAGCGGCAATACGTGCTGCGGCACGGAGACACGGTTTCGATGGCGACCCCCGGCGGCGGCGGCCACGGCCCGCCCGCCGAGCGCGACGCCGCGGCGCGGCAGGCCGATCGCGACGCCGGCTATGGTTGACGCTGGGCCCTTGCGGGAGGCGCCGTGCTTGCGCACTCTCGCGCCATGACCCTGACCTTCACGAACCCGGCGGGTGTCCACCCCCCGGCCCCCTCCTACAGCCACGTGGCTTTGGTCACCGGGCCGGGCACGCGCCTGGTCATGTCCGGCCAGGTCGGCGTGACGCCGGAGGGTACGACGCCCGCCGATGCCGGTGCACAGATCGACCAGGCGTTAGCCAATCTGCTCGCCAATCTCGCCGCCCACGACA
Organism: Plastoroseomonas arctica; assembly: GCF_018128965.1. Lineage (GTDB taxonomy): Bacteria > Pseudomonadota > Alphaproteobacteria > Acetobacterales > Acetobacteraceae > Plastoroseomonas > Plastoroseomonas arctica. Next base: position 245,046 of record NZ_JAAEDH010000001.1, on the reverse strand, counting down.
TGCGACCGCACGACATCGTCAAGATGACGGTTTTCCTCACGGACGCTGGTCTGATCGGGGAATTGCGCGCGCGCCGCGCGGCGCTGATGCAGGGTGCCGCACCCGCGAGCACGTTGCTCGTGGTGGCCGCGCTCGCTGCGCCGCAATGGGTGGTCGAGATCGAGTGCGAGGCCTTCCGCGCAGGCTGACCGCGCGCGCCTGATCCCGCCCCTTGGCCTCTCCTGCCTGCCACGCGCATAGTCGGGTAAAAGCAGGAGGAAAGCGGGATGAAACTCGGCGCCGCCATTGCGGAGATCATGAAGCGCGAGGGGATCGAGATCCTCACGGGCTATCCGGTCAACCACCTCATCGAATTCGCCGCCGCGCGCTACATCCGCCCGGTGATGGTGCGCCAGGAACGCATCGGCCTGCATATGGCCGACGCGATTTCGCGCGTCACCTCGGGGCGCAAGATCGGCGCCCTCTGCATGCAGCACGGCCCCGGTGCCGAGAACGCCTATGGCGGCGTTGCGCAGGCCTATGGCGAGAGCGTGCCGATCCTGGTGGTGCCGATGGGCTATGCGCGGCGCATCGCGCATATCGACCCGAACTTCAATTCCACCATCGCGATGAAGGGCATCTCGAAGTCGTCCGAGCCCGTCTTCATTGCCGCCGAGATCGGCAACATCATGCGCCGAGCCTTCACCCGCCTGCGCAATGGCCGCGGCGGACCGGTCATCGTCGAGGTGCCAACCGACATGTGGAACGAGGAGGTTCCCGAACCGCTCGACTACACACCCGTCATGGCAACGCGCTACGGGCCGGACCCGGCCGAGATCAAGCGCGCGGCGGCGCTGCTGGCCAATGCGAGGCACCCAGTCATCTACGCTGGCACCGGCGTGCATTGGGCCGAGGCCTGGCCGCAGCTGCGCACGCTGGCGGAGCTGTTGGGCGCGCCGGTGACGACCAGCCTCGGCGGCAAATCGTCCTTTCCCGAGGATCATCCGCTCTCGCTCGGCTCGGGCGGTCTGGCGATGCCTCGGCCGGTGCGGACCTTCCTTGACCGCGCCGACGTCGTGCTCGGCATCGGGTGCAGTTTCACGGAGACGAATTTCGGCATCCGCATGCCCAAGGGGCCGCGCTACATCCACGCCACGCTCGACCCGATGCATCTGAACAAGGACCTGCGCGCCGAAATCGGGCTGATCGGCGATGCGTCCCTGACGCTGGACGCGCTGCTCGAAGAACTCGCCGGCCAGGTCCAGCCGCGCGACTACAGCGCCACGGCCGCGGAGATCGCCGCCGGGCACGAGGCCTGGATGGACGAATGGATGGGCAAGCTCACCGCCGGTTCCGCACCGCTCAACCCCTATCGCGTGCTGTGGGACCTGCAGCACACGGTGGACATAAAGAACACGATCATCACCCATGACGCCGGCAGCCCGCGCGACCAGCTCAGCCCGTTCTGGCGCGCGACCGAGCCGCTGAGCTACCTCGGCTGGGGCAAGACGACGCAGCTCGGCTACGGGCTGGGCCTCGCGATGGGGGCGGAGCTCGCCAAGCCCGAGAAGCTTTGCATGAACGTTTGGGGCGACGCGGCCATCGGTTTCACGGGCATGGACTTCGAGACCTGCGTGCGCGAGCGCATCCCGATCCTGTCGGTGCTGCTGAACAACTTCTCCATGGCGATCGAACTCAAGGTCATGCCGGTCAGCACCGAGAAATACCGCAGCACGGACATCTCGGGCGACTATGCCGCGATGGCGCGCGCCTTCGGCGGCCATGGCGAGCGGGTGACGGAGCCCAGCGAGATCGTTCCCGCCATCCGCCGCGCGATTGCGCAGACGGAAGCAGGCGTACCCGCGCTGCTGGAATTCATCACCAGCAAGGAAACGGAGGTGTCACGGCACAATTGACCGGTCGAGATCAGGCGCCCTCGTTCGGATCATACAGCACCCCGCTCGAGGCGAAGCCGCCATCGACGTTCAGGATGTGCCCGGTGATGAAGCCGCAATCGGGACCGCACAGGAAAGCGACGGCTGCGGCGATGTCCTCGGGCGTGCCGTAGCGCTTGATGGCCATGCGGCCGAGGAATGCGGCGCGCTGGCGCGGGCCATGCGCCGTGCGCGCAATCTGCGTCGGCCCCGGGGCGACGGCGTTCACCGTGATGCCGTATTCCGCCAACTCGGCCGCCAGCACCTTCGTCAGCATCTCGATGCCGCCCTTGCTCGCGCCGTAGGCGGCTCTCCCGGTGCCGCCGAACTGACCAGAGACGGAGGAGATGGTGACGATGCGGCCGCCACGCGCCTCTTCCGGGCCGCATGCCATGGCTCGGCCGGCCGCCTGCGCAGTCACGAAGCAGCCGATGAGGTTCACCCGCAGCACGCGCTCGAAATCACCCAGGGACATCTCCAGCACAGGCTTTCGATCGGTGATGCCGGCATTGCAGACGGCGATGCGCAGCCGCCCGAAACGCGCCTCAGCCTCGGCGACTGCGGCCGCCGCCAGATCGGGTTCCGCCACGTCCATCGCGAAAGGCTGCGCGGTTCCGCCCGCGTCGCGGATGCCGGCGGCGACCGCCTCGGCCGCGGCGGCGTTGATGTCCGCGACCAGCACTTCGGCGCCGTCGCGCGCGAGCCGCTGCGCGATCCCGGCGCCGATGCCGGACCCGCCGCCGGTGACCAGCGCAGCCTGTCCGGCGATGCTCACGGCGCGTCCTCAATCGCGATGACGCGCGCCGGCGCGCCATCGGAGTCAGGGATCTTGATGGGCAGGCCGACCACCTGGTTTCGTGGCCGCGTCAGCGCACCCATGTTGCACAAGTATTCGAACATGATCACGCCGCGCTTGAGCAGGTGGAAATGCGTGACGTGCTCCGGCAGCGGCGGCCGCGCCTCGCCGGTCAGGAAGTGGCGGATGCAGTGATCCTGCGGGAAGTCGAAGCCAACCGCCTTCACCCCCTGGTCGTAGAGCCAGATCGCGCCCTCCGCCGTCATCCACGGCGCGTGCAGCCAGTACTCCGGAGTGTCGATGCTGGCGCGCTCATCCCAGCGCGTGCGGATCAGCGCGAAGTCGCCGCGCCGCACATGTGCGCCGGCGGCCGCGATCGCCTCGCCGCGGATCGGCTGGTTGGCGGGGATGGCGGAGACGTCGATCACCGCGCCCGGCCCGACCGTCATGTCGGGGGTAATGGCGTCGGTGGTGAAGCCCTCGGGGTCCACGTGGCGGGGGCTGTCCATATGCGTGAAGGAGTGGAGGTTCCACCCCGCCCAGGTGCCCTGCCCGGCGCCGGTGTCGTGGCTCTTCAGCAGCCGACGCTGGACGTCGCTCCAGCGGAAATGGCCGGTCTTCACAGCGGTCGACAGGTCGATCACGCGCACTACGCTTCTCCTCAGCCGTCGCGCCAGGGGCGCTGGCGCCAGACGTCGCGCAGCGATTCCGCCTCGCGCAGCACCAGGTCCCGTGTCTCGGCCGGGCCGCGGTAGTGCAGCGGCACGAACAGCCGCTCCGCCTCTGCGATCCAGGCCGGGTCCCGCATTGTCGCCTCGATCATCGCCTCCAGGCGACGGCGGATTGGCTCGGGCGTGGCGGCGGGGGCAACCAGGCTGCGTACCACGCCGGTGTCGATCGCGTAGCCGGCCTCGCGGAAGGTCGGCACCTCCGGCGTCATCGCAAAGCGCTGCGGGCCGGCGGCGGCCACCGCGCGCACGGAGCCGTCGCGGATCAGCGCCACGCTCTCGCCCATGTTCATCGACGCGACCTGGATGTGGCCGCCGATCAGCGCCGTGACCGTCGGCGCCTGGCCGGCGAAGGGCACGTGGTTGAGGCTGATGCCCGCCGCACGCTCCAGCGCCAGCATCAGCAGGTGATCATCCGAGCCGATGCCCGCGGTGCCGACGGCGATGTCGCCTGGCCGCGCCTTCGCCTGCGCGACCAGGTCTTCGAGGCTGCGGATGGGACCGTTCGGGGCGACATGAAAGCCGCCAGGATCCTCCACGATGGTGGCGAGGTAGGCAAAGTCCGTCAGGGCGTAGCGCGGCTGTCGCTCGATGGTGATGGTCTGCAGGCTCGGCGTGATGACCGTGCCGAGCGTGAGGCCGTCGGGCGCGGCGGTCGCCATCGCGGTGTAGCCGATCTCGCCGCCCGCGCCGCCACGATTCACGATGACGAACCGCGCGCCGGGCAGGTGCCGCTCGAAGTGGCTCACCATGGCGCGGATGTTGATGTCGGTGCCGCCCCCTGGCGGGAAGGGAACGATGATCTGGATGGGCCGCTCGCGTGGCCAGGCCGGCTGCGCCTGCAGGATCGTCGGCGCGGCAAGGCCGGCGCCCAGGGATGCGGCCAGCAGGCCGCGTCGCTTGATGGACAGGGACATGGTTTCCTCGACGCGCCTCATCACCGGACGGTTGCGCCAAGGCTAGGCCGAAAGCGTGCTGCACACCAAACCGGTGCGGGCCGGTCGGGCAGCCCCGATGTGTCGCGCGGTACGCTGCCGCTCGCCTACGCTTGCGAATTCTCCGACAGCGTGGTGGTCTACGAGTTGAACTTCGCGATCGACAACTACGCCGCGATGCTGCTCGCGCGCTCGGCGATGTTGATGCGCGTGGCAGCGGGATTGCGCGACAGCGGCATCCGGATTGGCGCCTCGGCGGCGGACATCTGCGTCGTCGCTGGCGCCAACCCGGCGCGTGGAATTCTTGGCTGCGCCGGACTAGCCGGCGGACGGTGCGGCGATCTCATGCACCGCGCGCCCAGTCGCGGCGAAGGCCGCAAGGTTAGCGATGGTGGTCTGCGCTATGGCGGTCAACGCCTCGGCGGTGAAAAAACCCTGGTGGCCGGTGACCAGCACGTTGGGGAAGGTCAGCAGGCGGGCGAAGACGTCGTCGCCGATCATCGCGTCGGACTTGTCCTCGAAGAACAGCCCCGCCTCCTCCTCGTAGACGTCGAGGCCGAGATGGCCGATGGCGCCGGTCTTCAGGCCCGCGATCACTGCCGCCGTATCCACGATGGCGCCGCGGCTGGTGTTGATCAGCATCACCCCGCGCTTCATGCGCGCGATGGTCGCGGCATCGATCAGGTGCCGCGTCGCGGGGGTGAGCGGGCAGTGCAGCGTGAGGATATCGGCCTCCGCCAGCACCGCGTCCAGCGGCAGGTAGGCGATGCCCAGCGTCGGGTCGGGCACCGGGTCATGCGCGATTACCCTGCACCCCATCCCCAGCATGATGCGCACCATCGCCGCACCGATCCGCCCGGTGCCGATGATGCCGACGCAGCGCCCGCGCATGTTGAATCCAAGCAGGCCCTCGAGGGCGAAGTTTCCCTCCCGCACGCGCAGCCAGGCTCGGTGGATGTTACGGTTCAGGGCCATCATCATGGCCAGCGCATGCTCGGCCACGGCATCGGGCGAATAGGCCGGCACATAGGCGATGGTGATGCCGCAGCGCTGCGCCGCGTCAAGATCGACATTGTTGTACCCCGCCGCCCGCAGCGCGACGATGCCCACGCCCAGCGCCTTGAACTCGGCCAGCACGGCCGCGTTCACCTGGTCGTTGACGAAGGCGCAGACAGCGTCGGCGCCTCGCGCCAACACTGCCGTCTGCGGCGTCAGCCGCGCCTCGAGGAAATCCAACTCATGCGTCCCCGACGCGGCGGCACCGAGGAAGTGCTCGTCATAGGGTTTGCTGCTGAAGACCGCGACATGCATGGCGAGCGCCTCCGTGTTCCGCCTGTGTAGCCGCGGCGCCGCAGGGGGTGAGAGCGTCGGAAACTACGCAGGCAGGGGGCGCGAGCGGCGGCGCCTCGGTACTTTCCGAACCTGCCCCGCGATGCGCTACCGCGACTAACCTCTGGCCAACGAACAGGAGCAGACGCCATGGCCGAGACGATCGCGATCGCCCCACCGCTGCTCCTGGCGCCGCCGCGCGCCACGGCGGCGGAGCCCCGCACGATGTACATCATCGCCTGGGCGCTCTGCCTGGTCTTCTACTTCCTGCAATACGCGATCCGCTCCGCGCCGGGCGTCATGATCCCCGAGCTCACCGCCGCCTTCGGCCTGACCACGCTCGGCGTCAGCGCGCTGCTGGGCATGTACTACTACACCTATGCCGGATTCGCGCTGATCTCGGGCGCCTCGCTCGACCGCTTCGGCGCCAAGCTGCCGATCTTCATCGGCCTGCTGGCGACTGCGGCGGGCAGCGTGCTGTTCGGGCTGGGCTCGATCAGCTCGGTCGAGGGCGGGAGGCTTTTGCAGGGCGCGGGATCGGCCTTCGCCTTCACCGGCGCGGTCTATCTTGCGGTGCACGGGTTCTCCGCGAAGTGGCTGGCCACCGCGGTGGGCTTCACGCAGCTGGCCGGGATGCTGGGTGGCTTCGCCGGGCAATTCGCGGTGGGACCGCTGGTGCATGGGCCGATCGCCTGGCAGTCCTTCTGGTTCATCGCGGGTGCGGCGGTCGCGATCGTCGCGGTGCTGATGCTGATCGTGACACCGGCCAACCATGAGCCCGCCAAGGGCTCGATCTGGACGATGTTCGCACCATTCAAGGTGGTGCTGGCCAATCCGCAATCCTGGCTCTGCGGCCTGATCGGCGGGCTGCTGTTCATGCCGACCACCATCGGCGACATGATCTGGGGCGTGCCCTTCCTCCATCTCGGCGAAGGTGTCGCGACGGGTGAAGCGGTCACGCGCGCCTCGATGGTGCCGCTCGGCTGGGTGATCGGCGCGCCGCTGCTGGGCTACATTGCGGACCGTATGGGGCGGCGGAAGCCCGCGCTTTATGGCGGCATCGCGTTGATGCTGCTCTCGGGCGTGGGCATCGCCTGGTTCGGCCATGTGATCCCGCCCTATCTCGGCGGCTTGGTCTTCGGCATCGGCTCGGGTGCCGCGATGATCCCATACGCAATGATCAAGGAAGCGAACCCGGACCGCGTGAAGGGCAGCGCCACGGGGGCGATGAATTTCCTGGTGTTCAGCTGCTCCGCGCTGCTCGCCCCCGCCTTCGGCTATGCGTTGATGCGGATCGCGAACGGCGCGCCGCTCTCGGCCGATGTCTTCGCCCAGGCCAATTTCATCTGGCTGGGCGCGATCCTGCTCGCGCTGGTCCTGACCTTCGTGCTGCGCGAGACCGGTGCGAAGGAGGTCCGGGCATGACCGCTCTCCTCGCCGACTTCACGCCGACCATCGACCTGCTGCGCCAGAAGGGCACCGGCCCGGCGCGGACAAAGCATCCCGAATGGGTCGCACTGCTGCCGCCCTGCAACGCTGCCTGCCCGGCCGGCGAGGACATCCAGGCGTGGCTCGACCTCGCCCAGGCGGGGAAATTTCGCGAGGCGTGGGAGGTGATCCTGCGCGACAACCCCTTCCCTGCCGTGCATGGCCGCGTCTGCTATCACCCCTGCGAAACCGGCTGCAATCGCGCGCAGCTCGACAGCGCGGTGAGCATCCATGCCGTCGAGCGCTTCCTCGGCGACATGGCGTCGGCCCAGGGCTGGGTGCCGCGCATCACCGCCGCGCCGAGCGGCAAGCGCGTGCTGGTGATCGGCGCCGGACCCTCGGGCATGGCCGCCGCCTATCACCTCGCGCGCGCCGGCCACACGGTGGAAATCCGCGACGCCGGGCCACTGCCGGGCGGCATGCTGCATTTCGGCATCCCCGCCTATCGCCTGCCGCGCGAGGAGTTGATGAAGGAGGTCCGGCGCATCGAAGCGATGGGCGTGACCATCACGGTGAACCACAAGGTGACGGACCTGCTGGCGGAACAGGCGGAAGGCCGCTTCGACGCGGTGTTCATCGCGATCGGCACGCAGATCGGCAAGCGCATCGACATCCCCGCGCGCGATGCGGCGAAGGTGTTCACCGCCATCAACTTGCTGCACGACGCGGCCGCCGGCACCGCGCCAAAACTCGGTCGCCGTGTCGTGGTCTATGGCGCGGGCAACACGGCGATGGATGCCGCACGCACCGCCCGGCGGCTGGGCGCCGAGGAGGCGATGATCGTCTTCATCTCCGACCGCGCGCATATGGAGGCGCATGCCTTCGAGGCGCAGGAGGCGCTCGACGAAGGCATCAAAATCCATTGGCTCAGCAGCATCCACGACATCGGCGCGGGCGCGATCACGGTGGAGCGCATGGCGCTCGATGCCGAGGGACGCGCGCAGCCGACCGGCGAGATGGAGACGCTCGCCGCCGATTCCGTGGTCCTCGCCCTCGGGCAGAAGGCTGATACCGGCTTCCTCGGCGCCATCCCCGGCATGGTGATCGGCGCGGACGGCAATGTGCAGGTCGATGCCGGCATGATGACCGGGCATGCGGGCGTCTTCGCCGGCGGTGACATGGTCTCCGGTGACCGCAGCGTGACCGCAGCGGTGGGCGGCGGCAAGAAGGCCGCTCGCCATATCGACGCCTGGCTGCGTGGCGTGACGGTGGCCGCACAGCCGCCGCGCACCGGCATCAGCTTCGATATGCTGCACCTGCCGATCTACGCCGATGCCCCACTCGCGACCCAGCACGAGCTGCCGGTCGGCGCGCGCATGGGCGCGAGCTTCGTCGAGACCACGGATGGCCTTGCCGAACCCGCCGCGCGGCACGAGGCGCAGCGCTGCCTCTCCTGCGGCAACTGCTACGAGTGCGACCAGTGCTTCGCATCCTGTCCCGAGCAGGCGATCGTCAAGCTCGCCCACGGCGCCGGCTATGACGTCGATCTCGACCACTGCACCGGCTGCGCCATCTGCTTCGAGCAATGCCCCTGCCACGCCATCGACATGGTCCAGGAAGCCCACGCATGAACGCCCTGTCCCCCATTCTCCAGACCGCCACGGCTACTCACGCCAAGGCAACGATGGACGGCAACACCGCCTGCGCGCATGTCGCCTACCGGGTGAACGAGGTCTGCGCGATCTACCCCATCACGCCCTCCTCGACGATGGCGGAACTCGCCGATGAATGGGCCGCCGATGGGCTCACCAACATCTGGGGCGGCATCCCGGTGGTCCAGGAGATGCAGAGCGAGGGCGGTGCCGCCGGCGCGGTGCATGGCGCGCTGCAATCGGGCGCGCTGACCACCACCTTCACCTCCTCCCAAGGGCTGCTGCTGATGCTGCCCAACATGTTCAAGATCGCGGGTGAGTTGACCTCCTGCGTCTTCCATGTCGCCGCGCGTTCGGTCGCGACCCAGGCACTGTCCATCTTCGGCGACCATTCGGATGTGATGGCGATCCGCTCCACCGGCTTCGCGCTGCTCTCGGCCGGCTCGGTGCAGGAGGCGCATGACATGGCGCTCATCGCCCAGGCCGCGACGCTCGAGAGCCGCGTGCCCTTCATGCATTTCTTCGACGGCTTCCGCACCTCGCACGAGCTGAACACACTGACCCTGCTCGATGATGCCGAGATCCGCGCGATGATCCCCGAGCCGCTGGTCTGGGCGCATCGCGCGCGGGCGCTCTCGCCAGAGCATCCGGTGATGCGCGGTACGGCGCAGAACCCGGACACCTTCTTCCAGGCGCGCGAGGCCTCCAACCCTTTCTACGCCGCCACACCCGCGATCGTGGACGCCGCCATGGCGCGCTTCGCGACCCTGACCGGGCGCCGCTACCGGCTGTTCGAATATGCCGGGGCGCCGGACGCCGAGCGGGTGGTGGTGCTGATCGGCTCGGCAGCGGAGACCGCACGCGGCACCGCCGCCGCGCTTGCGGGCGATGCGAAGCTCGGCGTGTTGCAGGTGCGGCTCTACCGGCCATTCTCGGCCACGCATTTCCTCGCAGCACTGCCGATCACGGCGCGCGCCGTGGCGGTCCTGGACCGCGTCAAGGAACCCGGTGCTACCGGCGAGCCGCTCTACCTCGACGTGATCGCCACGCTGGCGCAAGCGGTGGCGTCGGGCACCCGCGCCGTGATGCCGCGCGTGATCGGTGGGCGCTATGGCCTGTCGTCGAAGGACTTCACCCCGGCCATGGCGAAGGCCGTGTTCGACGAGCTGGGCAAGCCGGCGCCGCGCCATGGCTTCACCATCGGCATCGACGACGACATCACGCATACCAGCCTCACCTTGGACCCGCACTTCTCCATCGAGCCATCGACGGTGACGCGTGCGGTCTTCTACGGCCTCGGCTCGGACGGCACGGTGGGCGCCAACAAGGGCAGCGTGAAGATCCTGTCCGAGGATGCGGGCCGCTACGCGCAGGGCTACTTCGTCTATGATTCGCACAAATCCGGCGCGCAGACCGTCTCGCATCTGCGCTTCGGGTCGGCGCCGATCGAGGCGCCCTACTTGATCGCGCAGGCCAGCTTCGTCGGCTGCCACCAGTTCGAGTTTCTCGAGCGTGTGGACGTGCTTAGCCTGGCCGCACCAGGCGCGGCCTTCCTGCTCAACTGCCCGCATCCGGCAAGCGAGGCCTGGGCGCATCTGCAGCGCACGGTGCAGCAGGACATCATCGCGAAGCAGCTGCGCCTCTTCGTGATCGATGCCACGAAGGTGGCGCGCGACGCGGGCCTTGGCGGGCGCATCAACACCGTGCTGCAGACCTGCTTCTTCGCGCTCTCGGGCGTGCTGCCGCGCGACGAGGCGATCCGCCGCATCAAGGCCATGATCACGCACAGCTACGCCGAAAAGGGCGCCGCCGTGGTGGCGCAGAACAACGCGGCCGTGGACCAGGCGCTGGCCAACCTGCACGAGGTGACGATCCCCGCGAGTGCCACCAGCACGCTCGAACGCCCGCCCATCGTGCCGGACGCCGCCCCCGCCTTCGTCAAGCGGGTGACCGCCGCGATCATGGCCGGGCATGGCGATGCGCTGCCGGTGAGCGCGATGCCGGTTGACGGCACCTTCCCCGTCGGCACCGCGGCCTGGGAGAAGCGCAACATCGCCGAGGATGTGCCGATCTGGGACACGGAGCTCTGCATCCAGTGCGGCCAGTGTTCCATCGCCTGCCCGCATTCGGTGATCCGCGCGCGCTTCTTCGACACGGTCCGTCTCGTCGACGTGCCCAAGACCTTCAAGACGGCGCCGGTGAACGCGCGCGGCTATCCGGACTCACGATTCACCCTGCAATTCTATGTCGAGGACTGCACCGGCTGCGGATTGTGCGTGGAGGTCTGCCCCGCGCATGCACCGGAGGATCCGAAGCACCGCGCGATCAACATGGCGCCCAAGGGCCCGGTGCTGGCGGCCGAGCGGGACAACATCGCCTTCTTCGAAACGCTACCGGTGAACGACCGCGCGCTGGTCGATTTCGCCGATGTGCGCGGCGTGCAGTTCCTCGAGCCGCTGTTCGAATTCTCCGGCGCCTGCGGCGGCTGCGGCGAAACGCCCTATCTGCGCCTGCTCTCGCAGCTGTTCGGCGACCGCGCGCAGATCGCCAATGCCACCGGCTGCTCCTCCATCTATGGCGGTAACCTGCCGGTCACCCCTTGGGCCAAGGACAAGGCCGGGCGCGGGCCGGCCTGGTCGAACTCGCTGTTCGAGGACAATGCGGAATTCGGCCTAGGCTTCCGGCTCGCCGCCGACATGCACCTCGCGCTTGCCATCCGGTTGCTGCGGCAGTTGGCACCTCAGCTGGGCGCAGACCTGGTCGAAGCCGCGATCGCCGCGCCGCAGATCCGCGAATCCGAAATCGTCGCGCAGCGCCAGCGCGTGGCGGCGCTGCAGACGCGGCTGCTGGCACTCGGCGACGCACCCGGCGCGCGCGACCTGCTCTCCGTGCTCGACCACATGGTCCGTCGCAGCATCTGGCTCGTGGGTGGCGATGGCTGGGCCTATGACATCGGCTTCGGCGGGCTGGACCACGTGCTCGCTAGCGGCCGCGACGTGAACGTACTGGTCCTGGACACGGAGGTGTATTCCAACACTGGCGGCCAGGCCTCGAAGGCCACACCTTTGGGCGCGGTCGCGAAATTCGCCGCGGCCGGCAAGCGCACTGCGCGCAAGGACCTCGCCCTGCAGGCCATCGCATACGGCAATGTCTACGTCGCGCAGGTGGCGATGGGGGCGAACCCGCAACACACGCTGCTCGCCTTCCGCGAGGCCGAGGCTTGGCCGGGGCCTTCGCTCATCCTCGCCTACAGCCACTGCATCGCGCATGGCTATGACCTGCGCTACGGGATGAAGCAGCAGGACCTGGCGACGGCCTCGGGCTACTGGCCGCTGTTCCGCTTCAACCCGGCGATGCGCCGCGCCGGCGAGGCGCCCTTCCGCCTCGACAGCCCCAGGCCCGCCATCCCGCTGAAGGACTACGCCTATAACGAGCTGCGCTACCGCAGCCTGGTGAACACCCGGCCGGACGAGGCCGCAGTGCTCCTCGCGCAGGCGCAGTTGGCGGTGTTGGAGAAATACGCGGATTACGAGGCGCTGGCCGCGCGCGACGGCAGCCGCTTCCATGCCGATGCCCTGACGACGCCCGTGGCATGAATCGCCGTCTGGTCGGGCCGGCGCCGGGGCGTCGCGGTGGCGCTCACCGCGCGTGCGAGACGCGGCATAGGCGAATAGGCGTGCGAAGCCGCCTCCCCTCACGCCAGGCTCCCCCCGTACCGCCCGGCATGCCGGACCTCATCCGGCACGCGACGCTCGCGCCCAACTTCCACAACAGGCAGACGTGGCGCATCCGGGTGCGCGCTGAGGGCGTGGACATCCTGCCGGACCTCGCGCAACGCACCATGATGGTCGACCCCGATGACCACCATCTGTTCGTGAGCCTTGGCTGCACGGCGGAGAGTTGTAGGGGCGCTGCGATCAGGCCCGGTCGGCGAAGCGATGTATGGGCGGAATGGATACTGGGCTCCCAGTTCAATCCGAAAGAACGGCCTGCTTCAGCTGGGCGTTGTGCGACATGGGGAATTCCTCGAACGGGGGCATCGATAAGCGGCTTGCTCGAGCGACGGCACCCTAGGCGCGCGCTACACCGTCAAGGCAGCTTCGGATTCTACGCAGGCGCGTCGCCGAGTTCAGCGAGCGCCTCCTCCTCGATGGTCAGGTGCAGGCTGAGCATCGCTTCCAGCTCGAACAGGCTGCGCCGGATGGGGCCGGATGCGGCCTCCCAGCCGCCCGGACCATGCGCGGCGACGATGAGGTGGCCGAGCTGGCCGACCAGGATTTCGATGGCGCTGTGCATGCGGATCAGCGGGCCCATTGGGTCCACCCCGCCCAGGCGCTGCGCCGCGGCCGGGTAGAGAGTGCTTTCCTCGGCGCGCTGATGCGGCAGCACCTCGGCGCGCAGGCGCGCGTCCAGCGCCTCGATGGCGGGGAGGGCGCCCGCGCCGGCATCCATGCCCTCGGCGGTGTCGCGCAGCGCTTCGGCAAGCCCGCGCAGCGCGGTGTGCTCCGCCTCGCGCTCCGCAAGGCCGGCGGAAGCGGGCAACGGCGCCGACGCACGCTCGCTCCGGCCTGGCCGCAAGGCGGTCAGCGCGAACAGGATGGCGAGGACGTCGATCCCCTCCTGCAGCACCGCGCCCGCGAGCGGCATGAGCAGCCCGCCGGCCGCCGCCACCATCGCGACACCCGACAGCCCCATCCCCAGGCCAATCGCCTGCAACGCGATGCGCCGGCTGCGCCGCGCGATGGCGATCGCGTCCACGACGCGGTCCAGCCGGTCGACCAGCAGCACCACATCACCGGCCTCGGCCGCCGCCGCGGTGCCCTGCGCGCCCATGGCGATTCCCACCCCAGCCGCGGCCAGCGCCGGCGCGTCATTGATGCCGTCGCCGACCATCGCGGTCGCGACCTTGGCCGATTCCTGGTGCACGGCGGTGATCTTCTCGGCCGGTGCGCAATCCGCCTGCACCGCATCAAGGCGCAGGGCGGCGGCGATGGGCGCGGCGGCAGCGGCGCGATCGCCGGTCAGCATCACCATCCGCGTCACGCCCAGCCCGCGAAGCGCGCGCAGCGTGCGCGGGGCCTCGGGGCGCAGCGTGTCGGCCAGGACGAACACCGCCACCGCGCGACCCTCCCGCGCCAGGAAGGACACGGAGCCCGCCACCGCGACCAGCGCCGCCGAGGCGCCGAGGCCATCCAGATCGGCCACGCCCTGCTTCGCCAGGAAGGCCTGGCTGCCGAGCAGCACGCGCACGCCCGCCACGCTGCCCGCGACACCGCCGCCCGCCGCCTCCTCCGGCGCATCCAGTAGCGGCAGCGCGAGGCCGCGTGCCCGCGCTGCCTGGGCCAGCGCCTCGGAGACCGGATGCGTCGAGCCCTGCGCCAGGATGCCGGCGAGGCGCAGCGCCGCATCGCGATCCATCCCCGGCGCCACATCCATGGCGGCGAGGCGCAGATGGCCGGTGGTGAGCGTGCCGGTCTTGTCGAACAGCATGGTCTGGACACGCGCGAGACGCTCCAGCGCGCCGCCGCCCTTGATGACGATGCCGCGCGCCGCCGCGCGCCCAATGCCCGCCACCAGGGCGATGGGCGCGGCGAGGATCAGCGGGCAGGGCGTGGCCACCACCAGCACGGCCAGCGCGCGCACCGAATCGCCCGTCCAGGCCCAGGCACCGCCGGCGACGAGCGCGGTGAGTGCCACGAATCCCAGCGCCCATTGATCCGCGAGCCGCGCGAGGGGCGGGCGGGTCTCGGCGGCATCGCGCGTGAGGCGGATGATGGCGGCATAGCTGCTCGTCGCGGCGGTCTGCTCGGCGCGCATGCGAAAGGCGGCGCCGGCATTGACCGCGCCGCTGCGCAGCCGCCCGCCCTGGACGAGGTTGACGGGCAGGGATTCGCCGGTCAGCGCGCTGTCGTCGAGCGTGGCGGCGGCATCCTCCAGCGCGCCATCGGAGGGCACCGTCTCGCCGGCGCGCACGAGAAGGATGTCGCCCACCGCGATCGCGCCCACCTCGATCTCCTCGACCCCGGTCGCGGTCACCCGCGCGGCCTGGCGCGGCGCGCGCGCGAGCAGGGCGGTCAGCGCGCGCGTGGCGCGGCCCTCCGCCCAGCCCTCCAGCGCCTCGCCGCCGGCCACCATCAGCGCGACGACGGCGCCGGTCAGTGGCTCGCCCATGCCCACGGCGGCCAGGATGGCGGCGAGCGCGATGATGTCGACGCCTAGCTTGCCGCCGAGCAGGGAGCGGACGACGCCGATGGCAACATGGGCGGCCACCGGCAAGGCGGTGATGGACCAGACCCAGCCCGCCGCCACGCCATAGCCAAGCGCGAACGCCACCGCGCCGCCCGCAAGGCCGAGCAGCACCCAGGCCAGCAGGATCTTGCGGCGCATCTAGGCGGCCCCCTGCACGACCTGCCCGTCGACGAGCTCGATGATGCGCCCGCAGCGCTTGGCCAGCCGCGGATCATGCGTGACGATGAGGAAGGTCATGCCCTGCTCCTGGTTCATGGTGTGCATCATGTCGAAGACGCCGTCGGCGGCGGCGGTGTCGAGATTGCCGGTCGGCTCGTCGGCCAGCACCAGCACCGGCTTCATCATCAGCGCGCGCGCGATAGACACGCGCTGCGCCTGGCCGCCAGAGAGATTGCCCACCCGCGCATCACGCCAGCGCGTCATGCCCACGCGGTCGAGCAGCGCCTCGGCCGCCGCGCGCATGGCGGCATCGGCCCAGCCGCGGCTGAGCAGCATGGGCATCATCACGTTCTCGGCCGCGGTGAAGGCCGGGATCAGGTTGTGCGCCTGGAAGACGAAGCCGATCGTCTCGCCGCGCAGCCGCGTCAGCGCCGCATCATCGAGGCCCTGGGTATCCTTGCCCCCGATGACCAGCCGCCCCGCACTCTGCCGGTCGAGCAGGCCGATGATGTTGAGCAGGGTGGATTTCCCCGACCCCGAGGGCCCGATCAGCGCGCAGAAGGCGCCATGTTCGAGCGTGATGTCGATGCCGTGCAGGATCTCCACCTCGGCGGGCGCGCCGATGTTGAAGGATTTGCGGATGCCGCTCAGCAGCGCGTCCTCAGCCACGAATCGCCACCGCCGGGTCAAGCCGCGCCGCCTGCATCGCCGGCGCCATGCCGGCGAGCAACCCGACCACGGAGGCGAAGGCGAGCGTGCCGCCGATCAGCAGCGGATCGAGGACATAGGGGAACAGCTCGGTCCCATCCGTCTGCCGCACCTGGTCATGCCAGACGAGCAGCAGCCCCGCCCCGATCAGTGAGCCCAGCACCGCGCCGAGAAAGCCCAGCACGCCGCCCTGGAGGAGAAAGACCAGCAGCACCTGCCCCCGCCGCGCGCCCATCGCGCGCAGGATGCCGATCTCGCGCCCGCGCTGCACCACCGAGACCACCAGCACGCTCGCCACGCCGAAGGCCACCGACAGCGCAACGGCCGAGCTGATCACGATGTTGGAGGTGTTCTGGGCCTGCACGGCGGTGAAGAACTGCGCATTGGTCTTGATCCAGCTATCCGCGCGCACGCCGGTGCGGGCCGACAGATCCTGCGCGATGGTCTCGGCGGCGAAGGCGTCGGCGACCGCGATCTCGAGGCTGGTGACGCCGCCGACCAGGTTCAGCAGGCTCTGCCCGGTGCGGAAGGCTACGAAGGTGGTGCGCAGATTCGCCCCTTTGCTGCCGAGGTCGAAGATGGCGGTGATGGTGAGCGCGCGCGGCGTGGGCGAGCGCCCCGTGACGAACAGCCGGTCGCCCACCGTCACGCCAAGCAGGGTGGCGAGGTCGGTGCCGATCAGGATGTCATCGCTGGTCAGGCGCCAGGTGCCGGCCACGATGTAGTCGGGCACGCGGACGATGCGGAAGTAGTCCTCGGGCTCGGCGCCGATGATGGAGATCGACGCCGTCGCGTCCCCGCGCACGGCCATCGCCGCGCCGGAGGCGACGGAGGCAACGACGCGCACGCCGGGGGTGGAGGCGACTGTCGCGCGGATGGTTTGCCACTGGTCAATCGAGCGCAACCGCTGGTTGGGGCGCTGCAGCGTCGCATCCTCGACGATGCCGGGGCCATCGTGCAGCGGGCGTGCGACCTCGTCGGGCGGCAGCAGCACGATATGCGCTTGGCTGGTCAGGACGCGTTTGAGGAAGTTCGCCTGCACCCCGGTGAGGATGGAGGTCTCGAACACCGTCACCGCCACGCCCAGCGAGACCCCCACGAGGATGAAGATGGTCTGGATCCAGCCCTCGCGCATGAAGCGCAGCGCGGCGATGCCCTCGAAGGGCAGCCAGCGGATCATGGCGCGCGCACCCGGTCTCCGGCGGCGACGGCGGCACTGGCAGGCAGCACCCGGTCGCCCTCGCTAAGGCCTTCGAGGATTTCCGCCGCGACGGCGCCGCGCAGCCCCAGGCGAACCGGCACCCGCCGCGCATGGCCGGCCTCGGCGCGCAGAATCCAGGCGGCACCGGCGGCATCACGGATCGCGGTGAGCGGCAGGATCAGGATGCCGGTGCGCTCGGCCACGGTGATGTCGACCGAGACCGTCATGTCCTCGCGCAGCGCCGGCGGCGGTTCGCGGACGTCGAGCTTCACCTCGACCGCCGCGCGCTGCGGGTCCACCGAGGGATTGATGTAGGCGACGCGCGCCGAGAATCGCGCCTGCGGATAGGCATCGGCCGACGCCAGCGCCGGCTGGCCCAGGGCGATCAGGCCCAGGTTGCGCTCGTCGATCTGCACCACCAGCTGCGGCGCGGCCCGCGGCGAGAGTGTCATCAACGGCGTGTTCGCCTGCACCACATCGCCGCGCTCGATGCTCCGCGCGATGAGCGTTCCGGCGACGGGTGCCGCGATGGTGGCGTGGTCCAGGCGCGACTGCGCCGCGCGCAGGCTGGCCCGCGCCTCGGTCAGCACCGCCTGGGCCAGGACCTCATCGGTGCCGCCCTGGGTGTTGGAGTCGCGCTGGATGCGCGCGGCCTGCATCTGCGCCTCGGCGACGTCGCGCGCGACACGCGCCTCGTCCAGCGCGGCGCGGGTCGCGAAGCCACTCGTCTGCAGCGCCTCGCTGCGGGCGAATTGCCGGCCAGCATTGAGCAGCGTCGCCTCGGATTGGGCGAGGGTGCGGATCGCGACCGGCAAGGTCACCTCGGTGAGGTGGTGCAGCTGGGTCTCCGCCTGCGCGACGGCGCTGCGGGCCTGGGCGAGGCCCGCCTGCAGCTCGCCATCCTCGAGCCGGACCAGCACCTGGCCGAGGGTGACCGCCTGGCCCTCCAGCACCGGGATCTCGGCGACCGTGCCGGTGATCTGGCTGGCGATGGCTACGCGATAGGGCGTCGTCACGACGCCGGTCGCGACCACGCTTCGCAGCAGGGTGCCGCGAGAGACCAGGGTGACACTGACGCGCGGGCCGAGCAGCAGCGCCGGGCCGAACCAGGCGCCGAGCGCAAGCACCGGGATCAGCGCCAGCCCCCAGCGCCAGTATCGTGTGAGGCTGCGCGGCGCCGCGGGCGGGCTTGCCATCAATGCATCATCAACACGGGCATCGGCGCGCCGCCGAGCACGCTGCGGGTGAAGCCGCCGAACACCATCTCGCGCAGCTCGCCATGGCCGTAGGCGCCCATCACCAGCAGCGTCGCGCGCGCTTCGGTCGCGGCCGCCAGCAATGCCTCCGCACCGGTCTTGCCGGCGCCGGCGGGTACATGCCAGGCGCTGACCTCGGGATTGTGCCGCAGCAGCGTCGCCACCAGCCGCGCGGCGGAGGCCGGGCCGGGCTCGGTGGGGGCTTCATCTTCGCCGATGGTCACCACCAGGACGCGGCCGGCGCGCGCGATGAAGGGCATCGCCGCACCCACGGCGCGCGCCGCCTCGGCGGTGTCCTTCCAGGCGATCACGACGGTGTCCAGCAGCGCGCGCGGGCTATGCGCCGCGGCGATCAGCAGCGGCCGCCCGACCCCGGCCAGCACCGCCTGCATCCGGCCGAGCGCCACATCCTCGCCGCCATCGCCGCGCCCGATCACCACGAGGTCGGCGGTGCGGCCATGCGCGATCAGGGATTGTTCTTCATCGCTGGTCTCGACGGTGAGGGTGGCGGTGGCCTCGCCGGATTCGGCGCGGAACGACGCGAAGGATGCGCGCGCCGCGGCCTCGGCGGCGACCTCGTCCTTTTCGATGGTGTCGATCATCAAACTCACCCCATAGCCGCCATCCATGCCGCTGCCGGCCAGGCCGATCGCGGCGGCCACCGGGTCGCGCTTCACGTGCAGCACTTCGAGATGCACCGGCTGGCCGAGGCCGGCGGCGCGTGCCGTTGCGTAGACCACCGCGTCGGCGGGCGCGCCGGTGGCGGGCAGCAGGATATGCTGGAACATGGCGGGTCCGATCGGGGCAGCGCGCCGCGCGAGATCGCGTGACGCGGGCCGGATCGCCTCTCTACCGCCTGCCTGGGCGGGACGTGCAGCCTCGGAAACTACGCAGCGTCTCGCCCGCGCGGGGCCGGACGGCGCCGTAGTTTCCGCCCCTGCCGTGGCGAAGCCGCGGCGGCTAGCTGTTCCGCCGAACCGCACACGCCGCCTGAGAGGCTCCCTTCGATGAAGCAGCAGATACTCGCGTCAATCGGCGAGGCCGGCCTTCGGCCCGGCGCCGCCGTGAACGCGGCGCTGGCTGCAGATGACCGCCTGAAATACGCCATCTGCCTGCCGCAGATGGCGATGGACCACGCGGAGCATCCGCACCCCGGGTGGGCGCCCTCAAGGCGGAAAGCATTGCCTGAGGCATCGACGCGCCGGATCGCCGGCCCGGTCATCGCCGGCGCCGCGATGGCCGGCGCGGATCGCCGCATCCCGCAGGCATCCGAGATATGCGCGCGCATCCCCGACGATCTGCGCCCCATGGCGGCGCCAGCGCTGCCGACCGGCACAACGGCGGGGCTCGCGAAGCCGGTCCCTGCCATGATGGGCCCCCTGCCCGCGGCGACTTATCGCTTGATCTCGCCCGCCGCGATCACGCAGGCCGGCCATGACAGCCCACACCAGCTGTTGCTGGATTTGCACAACCTGCTGAACGCGACGCAGGCCGACCTTGCCGAGAAGATACTCGACGGTGCGGCCGTCTGTGGGATCACCGCCGCGGACCAGCCGCAGGTCGCGGCCTTCATGGCCGGGCTGTACCGCGCAGCGCCGCCGAAGTTCGACCATCCCGGCTTCGACACCACGGGGGCCCGTGCTGCTGCGCGCCTGTGGATACAGATCGACATCGGCACAGCCGACGCGCAGGCCCTCGTCATCCATGTCGACGGCGGGAATGGCGACGCAGTCTTCATGGTCGAATCGGCGCCGGCCACCGAACGGCCGGACGCGCTGTTGGAGCCAATCGCCGGCTGGCACGGACGGGCGGCCGCATGATCCCCGCTCCGCTCGCCCTGGCCCAACCCGCACCGGTGCGTGCAATGCCCGAGAAAAGCCAGCCGAAAGTCGCCATCCGCGATCTCGGCTTCCGCTATGGCGCGACCGTGGCGCTGAAATGCATCACGCTCGACTTGCCAGCGCATCAGGTGACCGCGCTTATCGGTCCCTCGGGATGTGGCAAGTCGACGTTGCTGCGCGTGTTCAACCGCCTCTACGACATGTATCCTGGCCAGGTCGCGACCGGTGCGGCGACGCTCGACGGCATCGACATCCTGGGACCGGAGGTGGACCTGCGCCGCCTGCGCAGCCGCGTCGGCATGGTGTTCCAGGAAGCCACCACCTTCCCGATGTCGATCCAGGCCAATATCGCCTTCGGCATCGCGCTGCACGAGCGTCTGACGCGCGCCGAGACGGCATTGCGCGTGGAACAGGCGCTGACCCGCGCCGCGCTGTGGGGTGAGGTCAAGGACCGGCTGGCCGAGCCGGCCGCACGCCTGTCCGGCGGGCAGCAGCAACGCCTGTGCATCGCCCGCGCGCTCGCGGTGAAGCCCGAGGTGCTGCTGCTCGACGAGCCAACCAGCGCGCTCGACCCGCGCTCGATGGCGCTGATTGAGGAGCTGATCATCTCGCTCAAGGGGCACGTCACCGTCGCCCTGGTGACCCACAACCTCGCACAGGCGGCGCGTTGCTCTGACAAGGCGGCGTTCCTCTATCTTGGCGAGATGGTCGAGTGCGGCACGGCCGCGCAGATCTTCACGTCACCCCGGCACAAGCAGACCCAGCGCTACATTACCGGCCGCTTCGGCTAGGCGCGGCGTGGCGGATACCCCTTCCCGCTTCGTGATCGCGCCGGCCGAGCTGTGGCGCGAGCCGGCGGAGCGGCTACTCACGCGCCTCGACAGCGCCCCGCACGGCCTCAGCGCCGCCGAGGCGCGCCTGCGGCTGCAGCACTGCGGGCCGAACGACACCGGCACCGAGAAGCGCGCCCCCGCCTGGCTGCAGTTCCTCCGCCGCTTCTCCAACCCGCTGATCATCATCCTACTGGTGGCGAGCGGGCTCTCGGCGCTGACCGGGGACATCGCGAGCTTCGTCATCATCACGATGATCGTCGTCGCCAGCATGGGCCTCGACTTCGTCCAGGAAATGCGGGCGCAGAACGCGGTCGACGTGCTGCGCCGCTCGGTCGCGGTGCAGGCGCTGGTGCGCCGCGACGGCATGGCGGTCTCGGTCGCCATGGCGGCGCTGATGCCCGGCGATGTGGTCGAGCTGATCGCCGGCGACCTGGTGCCCGCCGATGCGCGGCTGCTCGACAGCCGCGACCTGTTCATCAACCAGGCGCTGTTGACCGGCGAGCCCTACCCCGCGGCCAAGCAGGCCGGCGACCAGGCAGCCGATACCGACACGCCGGCCGGTGCGTCCAACTGCGTCTTCGCCGGGACCTCCGTCATTTCCGGCAAGGCCACCATCCTGCTCTGCCGCACCGGGGCGGACACCGCGCTGGGCGCGCTGGTCAAGTCGCTGGCGGAGAAGCCGCCGGCGACGGCATTCGCCACCGGCATCCACCGCTTCAGCATGCTGATCTTGCGCTTCACCATGTTCATGGTGCTGTTCGTGCTGGTGGTGAACATCGCGCTCGAGCGCCCGGTGGTGGATCGCTGCTCTACGCGCTAGCGCTGGCCGTGGGCCTCACGCCCGAGCTGCTGCCGATGATCGTCACCGTCACTCTTGCGCGCGCGGCGACGGCACTCGCCGAGCGGCGTGCCATCGTGAAGCGGCTCTCAGCGATCCACGACCTCGGAGCGATGGACGTGCTGTGCACCGACAAGACCGGGACGCTGACGGAGGCGACGATCCGGCTGGTGCGCACGATCGACGGGGTTGGGACACAAAGCCCGCGCGCCCTGGCGCTGGCGGTGGTCAACAGCCGCTTCGAGAGCGGCATGCGCAGCCCGCTCGACGAGGCGATCCTCGCCGCCACCGCGTCCGAGGCCGCGGGATGGACCAAGCTGGACGAAGTGCCGTTCGACTTCGAGCGCCGCCGCATCTCGGTGCTGGTCGAGCACGGCGGCGCGCGCAGCCTCATCGTCAAGGGCGCGCCGGAGGACCTGCTGCGGCTGTCCGGCCGGTTCGAGACGGCCGATGGGCAGGAACGCCCGCTGGACGCGGCCACGCGTGCGGCCTGCCAGGCGACGCTCGATGGCCTGGGCGGCGAGGGCTTCCGTGCGCTCGGCATCGCGCGCCGAGAGGTCGCCGCCGATCATGCTATCGCCGCGATCAGCGACGAGAGCGACCTGGTGTTCTGCGGCTTCGCCGTCTTCCTCGACCCGCCCAAGGTGAGTGCCGGCGAAACGATCCGGGCCTTGGCCGCAGCCGGCATCACCGTCAAGGTGCTGACCGGCGACAATGAGCAGGTGACGCGGCACGTCTTCGCGGAGATCGGCGTCGCCGTCACCGGCGTTCTCACCGGCGACGCGCTGTCCGAGCTCTCCGACGAGGCGCTGCTGGGGCAGCTGCCGCGGGTGAATCTGTTCTGCCGGGTCAATCCGCAGCAGAAGCACCGCATACTGCTCGGCCTCAAGCGGCTCGGCCATGTCGTGGGCTTCATGGGTGACGGCATCAACGACGCGCCCGCGCTGCATGCCGCCGATGTCGGAATTTCCGTCGATGGCGCGGCAGATGCCGCACGCGCGGCCGCCGACATCATCCTGCTCGACCACGACCTGTCGGTGGTGAACCAGGCGGTGCTGGCCGGCCGCGCGGCGGTGCAGAACGTAGCGAAATACGTGCTGATGGGGTCGAGCTCGAACTTCGGGAACATGTTCTCCATGGCCGGAGCAGCGCTCTTCCTGCCCTTTCTGCCGATGCTGCCGATCCAGATCCTGCTCAACAACCTGATGTACGACGTCTCTGAGATCGCGATCCCGTTCGACCGGGTGGATGAGGAGCAGGTCGCCGCTCCGGTGAGCTGGGATGTACGGCTGATCGAGCGCTTCATGCTGGTGTTCGGCCCGCTCAGCTCGGTGTTCGACTTCCTGACCTTCTACGTGCTGCTGCACGTCTTCGGCGCCGGCGAGGCGCTGTTCCAGACCGGGTGGTTCATCGTGTCGATGACGACGCAGGTGCTGGTGGTGTTCGCCATCCGAACCCGGCGTGCGTTCTTCCGCAGCCGGCCGCGCGGTCTGCTCGTCGGCCTGGCCCTCGGGGTGGTGGCCCTGGCCATTGTGCTGCCGCTACTGCCGGTTGGCGCGTGGTTCGGCTTCGTAGCGCCACCGCCGCTGTTCTTTGCTTTTCTGTTCGGCACGACCCTCGCCTATCTGGCATTGGTCGAGGTCGCAAAATGGCTGTTCTTCGGCACGCCTCTGCGGTCGATGAGCCGAGGCGCTACGTGGTGATGAAGGAACCCGATACCGTCAACGAATATGTGCGCGCAATTGTGCCACCGCGTCATGTCTTGCTTCACGAGCCTGAAGCCGCTGTGTCGGGACTACCGACTTGATTTGTCGTGAAGGCCCTTTCCGCCTGGATCCTGGCGTCCCGTACGGACGCCACGCCCCACAATCAGGGTGATGCAGGCCGACGCTGCACACCCCGAGAAAGCCATATTATTATTGTATTTACCGTCGCGGGGTGATGCAGGACGGTTCAGGCTAGCGCTAGAATATTGTGGGGACTAAGGTGGGGACGTCGAAGCTGGTCCCCACAGAAGGCTCTCTCCTCATGAAGCGCCCCGGCAAGTCTCTGGACGTCAAGACCATCGACGCACTGAAGCCACGCGGATCCATTTATCGGATCACCGATGGAGGTGGGCTTCTTCTCGAAGTGCGTCCGACCGGCGCGAAGATCTGGGTGTGCCGCCTGACTGTGGACGGCCGGCGCCGCGATATGGGCCTTGGCGGCTATCCGGTGGTGACGCTTGCCGCTGCCCGAGGGGCTGCGACGGCGGCGCGGCAGGCCGCCCGGAGCGGAGTTGACCCTATCGCTGCCCGCGATGCCGACAAGGCCGCCAGGGTCGCAGCAATAGCCGCGGAGAAGGCGGCTGCAGAGGCCGGCCCCCGCACCTTCAAGGCGGTGGCGGAAGCCTGCATCGCAGGTCAGGCGCCAGGCTGGAAGAGCAAGCGCACGGTCGACCTGTGGCGCGCCTCCCTTGCTTCCCATGCCCACCCCACGCTTGGTGACATGCCCATTGCCGAGATCGATCGGGCTGCGGTGATGCGCGCCATCGAGGACGTATGGACAACCCGCCCGGCCACTGCTCGCAAGGTGCTGCGCCGCATCGGTTCTATCCTCCGCTATGCCGCGGCGCACGGCTGGCGATTGAACGACAACCCGGCGGATCCCCGCATGCTGCGCCACCTTGGGCTTCCCTCGCTTCCGGGCGGGCGCAAGCTACCTTCCCTCGCATGGGCCAAGGCGCCCGCCTTCCTTGTGGCTCTCGACACCATGGACGGGTTTGGGCCTCTGGCGCTGCGATTTGCAGTGCTGACGGCCATGCGTTCGAACGAGGTTCGCGGCGCGCGCTGGTCCGAAGTCTCATTTGATGGCGCCCCGGCATGGACGGTGCCGGGCGAGCGCATGAAGCAAAAGAAGGCGTCGACCGTGCAGCCGCATCGGGTGCCCTTGTCGGGGGCCGCCATCGATACGCTCGCGCGCGCTTACAGCCTGTTGGCTGGCAAGCCGGTCACGGCGGCGGAGCTGCCCAAGCTTGCGGCGCTGCGGGGGAACTCCCTCATCTTCCCATCTTCCAACCTCACCAAGCCGCTTTCCGACATGACCCTCTCCGCCTGCATCCGGCGCTTGAACGAGGCGCGGCCGGAGGGCGCGCCGCCGCCGTGGCGGGATGCTGACGGACGCGAAGCGGTGCCACACGGCTTCCGCGCCACCTTCCGGACCTGGGTAGACGACACCATGCCGGGCGAGGCGGAGGCGGCGGAGCGCGCCTTGGCGCATGAGGATCGCAACGTGGTCTCGGGTGCCTATCGCCGCTCCGACCTGTTCGACCGGCGGATTGGCCTGATGGAGGCATGGGCGACGCACTGCGCGGCGCCCTCCGCTTCGGGGCAGCCCATCCGCACCTTGGCTCGCGAGAGCGCGTGATGGTGTCCCAAGCCCTCCCCTATCTGTTTTGCGTTGGGGCAACTGGGGCGAGTGGGGCAAGGCCCATTCTACAAGGCTTTTTCGCTTGCCCCAGCCTTGGGGCAGCGTTGGGGCAAGTGGGGCAAGGCAGCCGCCTACTCCGACGGCGCTGGTCGAAGATGGCCTGGCGGCGCTTCCGAAACGACCGGAGGGGAAGGCGTAGAAGCGATCCCGCCACCGCCGGGCTCCGGGGCGGTGCGCTGTATCACTTCTTCCGCGTCTTCCCCAGGTCAGGCGGCGCGGGAGACCAGTGCTGCACGCACCCGAGCAGGCACCTGCCGCTGTGCCTTGGCGCGCGGGATGGCCATCTCGGGAATGCTGGGAAGGTGGCCATAGAGCGCCTCGTGCTCCTCCCAATTGTCGAAGGCGAGGCGGCCGGCATTGTCGACAAAGGTCTCCGCTGCCACGCCCTCGGCCAGGATCAGGCTGTGATCGGCGAGTTCCACAT
Source organism: Plastoroseomonas arctica (assembly GCF_018128965.1). Classification (GTDB taxonomy): domain Bacteria; phylum Pseudomonadota; class Alphaproteobacteria; order Acetobacterales; family Acetobacteraceae; genus Plastoroseomonas; species Plastoroseomonas arctica. Next base: position 219,288 of record NZ_JAAEDH010000001.1, on the reverse strand, counting down.
GATGATAGGTGAACACCTCCGGCACGGCGTCTTCGCGGCGTATGGACGCCCCATTCACCAGCGCGCCGGCCTGGATGAGGATGCCCCCCAACAGCACGGCGTGGTCCGGGGAGAGCAACAGGTCGCGCAGCGGCAAACCCTCCGCCAGGGCGTCCGCGGCGATGCGGATGGGCAGCACGCGCAGTGGATCGGCGAAGCGCGTGGAGACGGTCTGGCGCCCCATCCAGCGCACAGGCGCCGCCACGCCCGTGTTGGTTAAAACCAGGTCGCCGATAGCGAGCGTCTCGACCGCACGCTCTCCGCCAGGCGTCGCGATCAATGTGCCGGGGTAGAAGCAGATGATGTCGAACTGGCGCGGCGGGGCGCCGGCATCGGGCCCGATGCCGTCGGCATCCTGGGCGTTCGCGCCGCCCTGCGTGATCCAATAGCCCTGACTCGCCTGCGTCGACGTGTCCTGGGTACCGGTCACCGGGTCGGTGTCGGTGAGCGCGGCGAGTGCGGCGGCGCGGCTGGTGGCCTGGTTGCCGCTGTCGTTGAAATCAGTCGGTCCGACATAGCGCGCCACATCGACATTGCCGGTCAGGCCGACCGCATTGACGCCCACGGTCAGGCCCGTGTTGGCGAGCGTGCCGGTGCCGGACACTGCGGAAAAATTGTTGTTCGAGATGGCCGAGAGGTAAGTCGTCGGCGTGGTGTTGTTCGTGCCCTGGAAAGCGTAGAGCGATTCATTCTCGGCGCCGGGGTCGAAGCTGCCCGTCACAGTGATCGACCCGGTGGATACGCTGCGCGTCGCGGAAACGGTGACGTTGCTGAAGACGACCTCGCGGCCGGCCGGCACGCCCCCGGCGGGTGCCGTCCAGGTGATCGAACCCTCGCCGGTATTGAGCGCGCCCGGGCCGCTGGGCTCATTGTCGGTGAAGTGGATGACGGTGCCGGCAGCGATCGCATCGACGGCGACGAACGCGAAGCCATTGCCGCCATCGGCGTCGTAGAAGGTGAATGCGATCGAGCCGGCGGTCAGGGATTGCGACATGCGCGGCACGCTCCGGTAATGGGGCGGGGTTCACACCGCCGATTGCGGTATGGTGCCGTATCTGCAAATGCCAAGAGTGCGAGACACAGCGCACTTCAGAGCCGGCGATCCAGCGCCGCCGACTTCAGCCCGCCGGCCATCCAGTCCAAAGCCGGGCACAGCGCCGGAGGCAGCCCTACCCCTTCGGCAACTCGAACTTTGGCGAGACGCTGATCTCGTCCGCCACCAAGTTCATGACGCGCTCGGTGATGCCCTCGTGCCGCCAGCCCTCATCGAGGTTGCCCTCCGCCAACTTGATCGACACGGCGTCCCCGGTCTCGCCAATATCGTCCATCAGGTCGATAACCTTGCCGTCGCGCCCGACCAGAGCGAATTGGAAACTGCCGATGCGTTCGCCCTCTCGTGTGCTGGCGTCTACCCGCAGGGTGTCCTCTTTCAAGAACAGCACCACCTCTCGCCCGTCGGGGCAGCGATAGGTCGTTTTCATGGGGCCCTTCCTATGTGGAAGATTGCCAACTACCTGAGAAAGATCATGGTTGCGCGCGCTTGATTGATGTGACCTCTCCATTCGTTTCACGAAACATCATTCCGACTCGTCGGCGAGCCTCTACTTGCAGCCAGGTCTCGCGCGCGATCGCCGCGGAAGGTGGTCTGCCGGCATGATCCTTCAGCCCGTGCGCCCCCAGCGCCGCCGCGGCCATTTCCCAGTCCATGCGCTCGTGGCCCAGCAGCGCCGCGGCCTCGCCGTGATTGGAGTCCATCCACTGGGCCAAGCTCGAGGTCAACCAACGCTCATCGAGCGCGCGTTCGACCTCCTGTCGGAACGTCTTCTGCAACTCGTCCATGACGCCCTCCACCATGCGGGCAGAGTGGCGGGGCGCATGCGCGATACACCCCGCCACCTGCTTTGCACCCGGCCGCGATAGTCAGGGGCAAAGCGGCCACCAAAAGATGAAGGATGATTTCATCCCTGGATGGGCTGACGCTACGGCGGTTTTTTCCTGATTGCGAGTCGTTCATTGAAGCTGTCTGGCCCCAAAACTGGCTTGGCGGCTTTTGCAGCAGCGCCGGCCGGCGTATCGTCTCGGTGCGGCCGCAGGCGCGCGAAAGAGAGGATTTCAGCCATTTCCCGGCGCATTCCGGCGTGGGGAGCGCCTAACTTCCACGCAGAACTACGACGAGAGCAATAACTAGCAATGCGGAGATCAATGCCAGCAGCGGAACAGCCGAGGCCCATTCGGCGTTAGCGCCTGGACCATATGAGACACACGCCAGACACTTGGGCTCTCGATCGCCTGAAAGGTCGCCTCGCACCGCACCCAGCGCAGCATCTGACGCAACCGGAGCAACGCCAGCGTGGCGACCGCCGTGATGCCCGCTGCCAGCCACAGGTTCTCCATCTATGCATCGGTAGCCCACGCGGGACGGAGCTTCAATCAAACGCTTCGCCGACAGCTGGCCGCCTGACAGGTCGATCGTCGCACCGTCTTGGCCGACAAGCGCGAAGCTGAGCCAAGTGGGGCAAGCCTTGTTCTACAGGGGTTTCCTACTGCTACAGACGCTTCCGCCCCCAGCAACATCCGGAATACCGTAGGATGATGGAAGCGGCGCTCGTCGAAGTTGAAAGCCCCCTACAGGAAGAGGTGACAACCCTTCTGTGTCAGTCGGATGCGGTTGCTGAGCGGCTTTACCCAGGAGAGCCTCGACGCCCGATCACCGCCGAGACGCTGACTAGGTCGGGAACCCATGTCCTGATCGCGCGCTGCGCCGGCACGGCAGTTGGGCTCTGCGCTGTGTTCGAGCGGGGCGACGGTACGGCAGAGTTGAAGCGCATGATCGTGGCAGAGGGGGCACGAGGGCGCGGCGTCGGAGCTGCGCTGCTGCGCGGCGTAGAAGCTGAAGCTAAACGCCTCGGCGCCGATACAATCGTCCTGGAGGTGGGTGTCCGCAATGCGGAAGCACAAGCCCTTTATCGAAGATCTGGCTATGAACCCTGCGAGCCTTTTTCGCCTTACCAGCCATCGCCGATAAGCCTCTTTCTAAAGCGACAACTCTGACAATCGATTGCCGTGCAGAAGTCTTTTTCGTGAATCCGCAGACCCCGCTGATGTGTGCTTGTGGGTCCAGGCCGCGACTCTAACGTCCCGGTGTGGCAGGCTTACTCGCATGTGCAACCTGTACTCCATGACAAGCAATCAGCAGGCGATCCGCGACTTGATCGCCGGCTGGACCGATGCCATCGGCAATATGCCAACGCTGCCGGGTATCTTCCCCGACTACGCCGCGCCGATCGTGCGCAACACGCCGACAGGTCGCGAACTGTGCATGTCTCGGTGGGGCCTGCCTTCCTCGCGCAAGGCGCTCCTCGATGCTGCGACGAAGCGAGCTGACAAGCTGCGCGCCAAGGGGAAGCCCGTCGACTTCGATGCCCTCCTGCGCATGGAGCCGGATAGCGGGACTACCAATGTTAGGAACACTGCATCTTCCCATTGGAAGCGCTGGCTCGGCCGCGACAATCGCTGCGTGGTGCCGTTTACGTCCTTCTCGGAGTTCAACCGCGAGGCCGGGGGCGATATTTGGTTTGCGCTCGCGCCGGAACGCCCGCTGGCGTTCTTCGCGGGCATCCATGTGCCTCAATTCACCTGTGTGAGGAAGGTCCGGACGGGCGAGGAGACCTGCGATCTCTTCGCTTTCCTCACCACGGAGCCAAACGCCGAGGTGGGCGCGATCCACCCGAAGGCGATGCCGGTCATCCTGACGACGCCTGCGGAGATTGAGACCTGGTTGTCCGCTGATCCGATGGAGGCGCTGTCGCTGCAAAGGCCGCTGCCCGATGGCGCACTGATGGTTGTGGCTAGAGGATCGAAGAGGGACCCCGACCCGGAGAGGATGGCAACCGCGACCTAGGAAGGCGAGGGATCGTGCGGCGATACGCGAGTCTCTTCCGCAACTAGGGACATAACCCGTTCGGTAATGCCCTGGTGGTGCCACACGTCGTGCAGGTCGCTGTGCGCCAATTTGAGCCATACCGCCCAGCTAGTGTCATCCATCGCGTCGATTTCTTCGCCATCCGGCCCAATCAACTCGAATTGGTAGCGTCCGATGGTCTCACCTCCCTGGTTCGAGGCCTCCACGCTCAAGTCTTCCTCATTAAAACTTAGGAGAATCGTGCGCCCGTCGGGACATTGATAGGTCTCACTCACGGCGGACCCTCTCATGATAACGGGAGGTAACGACCTGGCGTCGGTTAAGGTTTCGGCCAATGGTTGCCGGCGCTTGACGCTACCTTGGTCTGCTTCGGGGCTAGCACGATGTAGCCACGGGCGGTCATGTGCCTGACGAGGTAGAGCGCCGCAACGGAAGCTAGATCCTCCTTCAACGAGGCCGCACCGTATGGCTTCCCGCGCTCATCGAACCGGAACATGTAACCGATGTGCTGGGCGAGATGATGCGGGCTGACCTCGCTGTATTCCCGGCCGTCGCGCTCCACACTGAATGGCACCGGGCGTAGCAGCTGCAGGCTCATCAGCACGTAGTCGACGGCGGCGCTGAGCGCAGTGGCGGGCAAGGCAGGGTGGCGGGCATAGCAATAGCCCCGGACAAGCTCTGCGGCCTCTCCCACGGTCACATGGCGGTCGTTGACGGCACCGCGGACCATCATCTGCATGGTGGTGATGGTGGCGCGATCAATCTCGGGTGGTGGCTTGGGATCGTCCGTCATGGGCCGACATTGTTCTAGCTATGTTCTCTCGTCCATCCAAGATTGGTTGATGCTCCTGCCAGGCGGCACGGTTCCACGCCTCTGAAGCCTGGCCCTGTTGATTGACTAAATGGAATCGACAGCTCGAAGCGTTTCCGCCGCCGCCTCTTCTGGCGAGAGCGGCGCCACCGCCCGGGGCACGGGGGGCGGCATGATCGCCAAGAGTTCTTCTGATTCGGCTGAGGTAATCACCCCGCGCTTGGCGAGTGTTTGCACCAAACTGACATACGCCGTGGACAACGCCGCAGCGTAGCTTGTTACAACCGCTAATTGCTCTTCCAGCTCCGAGAAGAACAAGTCGATACCTCGCAATGACCAAACAACCTCTGGTAAAGCGTGCATGCCCAAACCGCAACGATTTTCGCTGCGTTTTCGGCGGGTTGAGAGGACCGCTTCGGCCTGGCTCAGGCGGCAGCGCGCTCTGCGACGGACGTGCAGTAGGCGCCACATACGTCCATCAGCGCCCGACGCTTGGCAAACAGATCCCCTCGCGCATATGCCTGCTTCGCCTTGTCGCCGAGCCGGAGGGCCAGCGCCATCTCCACCACCTCGCGCGGCGTGCTGGTCGTCCCCTGCGCAGTCGAGGAAGGTGCTGCGCATTCCGTAGGGCGGCACGCCCGACCGGCCCACGCGCCCAAGCAGCTTGAGTTGGCTACAGCTTGGTTCTGAAGCGTGTCTAAATCCTTCAGGGCGCAAGACCGCGCTGGCGAGCGCTTGGCATCAGGAAATTGGTGACGAGCGTTATATCGATCGTTCAAGCACGTCCAGATCTACGCCGCTCGCCAAACGAATTTGACGGCAGTCGTACATCTCATGGTAGTGGTTGGGTGTTATGCCTTCAGGAGCGAGAAACGCAATGGAAAAGACCCCCGTGAGAATCATTGCTTTCCAAGAGGATGGCATGTTCATCGCTCATTGTGTGGACCATGATATCGCGGCGAGCGCCGTGTCGCTGGACGCTGCCATCCGTCGCCTTCGACTCACCGTCGAGGCCGAGCGGGTCTACGCAGAGCAACATGACAAAGCGATTTTCGAGGGCGTTGGTCGTGCTCCGCAGTATGTGACCGACATGTTTGATGCCGCCTATTTGAACGTAAGTTCCGATGGGGCGAAGCAGGTTCCGCCTTTCCGTCTCGCTGCCTAGAGGCGGCTGGTGTCGTTTCCATTCGGTGGCCACCCCACCCTGAACGACTACCTAGCTGAGGCTAGCCGGCACGGCTGCAAGTTGACGAAGACAACGATCGCAGACGAGGCCGAGCGCCCGTGCGCTCTCTACATCCTGGAGAGAGAGGGGCGGCATCTTTTGATCGCAGACACTGCGCTCGAGGAGAGGTTGGCGCCGACTATGGTCGGCCAATACGATCGCCGCCTTGGGATTCAATCGAAGTTCGCTACCGCTCCCACTGGCGACGACTGTGATTGAAGGGAAAAACGCACTTCCCTAGTTAGTGGCACCAGCCCGGCCGGCGCATTTCTGCTGCCGCTAGGGGGTTCGTGACAAAAGCCGCGAGCAATTCCTTTTCAAACTCCGCCCTCACCTCAAGTGCCGGCGTCGCCATGCTGGGCGCAGCCTTGCGACTAGGTTTGATCGTGCTTCTTTCTCATCGCCTGCCCGGGAGAAACGCCGTGTTGGCTGGCATAGGCGAACTTTCGGCCTTCAGCGGGCGCGTGGTGGTGGGCAAGGCTAAAGCTAGGTCGGCGCGCCTAGGCGCCTGCCATCGAGAGGTTTCGTACGTTGCTACGTCCTCGCGTCGAATGCGGATGGCGGAACCAATGCGGATGTGGCCGTTCTCGCTTCGGGCGATGGGGTGACAGACCATGGTGGTGCTGACGCCCTAGGTGGTGGACAGCGACTTTACAGTGTGGTGGCGGGCAGGTCTTGCCATGCCATTCTCAGTTGATATTCAGTGAAAGCTAACGCGTCGCCTTTTTCGGTGGTTTTTTTAACCTCTCACGCATCAGCTCTAGCGCAATCTCCTGGGCAGTCGCGTGCGAGACGCGGCGTCTTCCTCCAATCGCGGTGCCTGGCCCGCCGATCACTGACGGGGGCCGCCATTCCATCGCCTTCAGTAGCTCTGCGAACTGCGCTTCAGTGAACATCACTGTGCGCCCCGCCTTCGTAATTGTGAGAGACGGGTTTTCTCGCATGATTGCAGGCAACAGGCGCCGCATGGTGCGTTCTGACTTGCCCAGGCGAGCGCTGGCCTGGGTAAGGCTGAGAAGGGCGGTGAAGGGCGGGGCCTCCCGAGGAGGGTCCTTACTCAAGACACCGCAGCCTTCACGAGCCGCACGCCGGCACCTCCTCCATTCTCCGGGATGAATTGAACGCCCGCTGCTTCGAGCGCCAAGCGGATTGCGCTGAGATTGCTGGGCACGGGTACCGAGCGGCCCGCCTCATAGTTCCTGACGGTGGAAGGCCCCACGCCAGCACGTCTAGCGAGGTCCTCTTGCGAGACACCTACAAGGCCACGAGCGGCTCGGCATGTCGCCGGGGTCAACGATTCCATTCGTGGAATATGCCACGCGCTGGCGAAGGAACATAACGATTTTCGTTGCCGCTACCTAATAGGGTAGGTATAACGAAATTCGTTATCCCCGCGGATGACGGCCGAGAGGGGTGTTGCACCCAACCCTCCCGGCCTGCTGACCACCACCCTCTCGTGAAGGAGAAGGCTATGGCTGACGACGTCAATATCACACCCTCGAACCCAATCGGCAGGCGCAATCTCGCCGCACTATTCGGCCTGTCGCTGGGCGTACCCCTGCCGGCGGCCAGCGCCGAGCTTTTGGCCAGCACCCCCGGCGCGCCGCTGACGCCCGTGGCGCTCGCCTGCGCGGCGCTCAAGGCTGTCCAGGATCGCAGGGACTGGATCAACCGGGTCGATAGCACGCAAGAGGAGGTCGACGCCTGGTGCCAGGACGACTGGGATGCCGCTGAGGCGCTCGCTGAGGCACAGTCGCAAACCCCGCGCGACGCGCTGTTGAAGGTCGCGTTCATGCTCCGGCGCATGAAGGACAACGACTGGAACTTCATGGATTGCGAGAAGGATTGCCTCGAGGGCGCCTCTCTCGAGATCGAGCGGTTCTTTCCGGGGCTGCCACTGTGACCCGCGGCTTTGTCTGGCCGCCTCGCACGGTGCCACTGCCGCCGCCGGCGCCCTCGAAGCCCCCACGCACGGGCCGGCAGGTCCGAGCTGGGGTCCGAGCTCTGGAGGCATGTCCTCGGACCTAGGGCATGCCGTACACTGCGACTCGGTGGGGGCCAGGTGGCCACCTGCGTGCCCAGTAACTCCGCGCTGGGCCGCCCCCGCCGATACCCAGCGGAGGGCGCAGCGGAGGCGCATAGAATGGCAGAGTTTGGCAGCCCCGCTGTTTCATCGGCGGAGCCCTTGAGGGGTTACTGGAGCCTTGTGAAGGCGCTTCAAGTTGCAGAGTGGCAAGAAGATCAGTGCCGCACGGATGCGGAAAGCGCATCGACACCGCTTGCCAAAGTGGCTCGAGCCGATCTGCGCGAGTCCCTTCGGTCTGGCGATATCTTCGCGGTCGGCCTGTGCGAGGAGACCGGAGACTTGGTGCTTCTCCGCCAGCAGTTTTGGCGCGCGAAGATCATTCAAGATGCCCCCCCCAACCGCGCCCTGGACCCTTTCGACGAGGCAGTCGAGGGGCGCAAGATGGATCTTGGCAACGGCGTTCAGGTCATCCCCATGATCGCACAAGCCGACCTCTGCAATTGGATGGGGGCGCACCCACCGCCGGCTCCGCTTGAACGTCCTCCCGGCTGGCCTGGGCCCGAGCTTGCCTCCCGGGCTCCCCGTTCAATTCCAGACTGGGCACGAGACAAGCGCCCACTCGTGGCGCAGATAAGCAAAGCACCTCCGCCGCCGCGGACTGTAAGAGGCATTGGCTCCTGGGGTGTTTCAAGCCCTGCAAACGAACCTCACGCGACCAAGCCCCAAGATCGAGAAGCGCGGTCGGATAATACGACAACGCCGCCTGACTTAGAGGTTGTGCCGTCCCTACCCACACCGGTTCGATCCCACCCTGGAGGACGACCGCCGCGCGAAGGCTGGGCTGCATTTCAGCGGGAGGTGACACGGCGACTTGCTTTAGACGGCGGGAACCTGACGCGGACTGCGTTCCGACGCGAGATGAAGGATTGGGTAGGCCGGAATATGCTTCACCCGCCTGACGAACGCACAATTGAGCGGAAGATAGACGATCTCGTTCTGCCGGAGCTTTTTGCACCAGACTAGTTTTGCCGGGTTCCGCCGGGTTCCGCCGGGCGAGAGCGAACCTCCATCCATAGCCTGAGAAGCACATTCCAAGACGGAGGTGCATCCCAGTGACCGCGACCATGACCAACAAACCTCGCCCACGCCGCAAGGTGCCGATGCCGCCGGTTCCGTCCTTCGCGGGCGGCGACCCGCTGCTGACCGCGCGTGAAGCGGCAGCCTATCGTCGGCAAGGCCTTTCGACTTTTTGGCGTGACGTGCGCGCTGGCACGGTGAAGCCGCCCGTTCGCGTCACCCCAAGGGCTCCGCGCTGGCGCCTGTCCTGGCTGGCGGTGATAGCGTGATGCGCGACCCCTTGGCCAAACCGACGTTGCGTCCCGCGGCAGAGCCGCTTTCTTTCACACTGCAGCAGGCGGCCAGCGCCTCTGGCCTGAGCATCTCGAGTTTGCGCCGGCGAGCAGCGGAGGGGCAGCTGACGCTCCGCAAGGTCGGCTCGCGCACCTTGATCGTTGGTTCGAGCCTTCGGCAACTACTGGGGGTGGAACCGTGATCGCCCCCACTCTCGCTGGCTGCTCCAAAACCTAAAACCCCCGCCGCGCGGTTGCGCTGGCAGGGGTTCGGGTAGGCTCAAGCGGACTCTGGCCCCCGCTATGTAGCCCACTCGGCCGCGTCTTTCCAGCACTCCGCGCACCTCCCTTGAAGGTGACGCATGACCATCTCGATACTGAAAACCAAGAGGCAAATGGCGGATCTCGCTGTGCGCCTTGAACAAGCCGGAGCCGGCTGGCACGCGCCTCTGATCCGCGCCGCGATGACCGATGAGTTGCGGCTGCTGATGCTCTCGCCGGAAGGGCGAGTGCCCCTCGATCTGCTCGACATGGCGAAGCGCCCGATCCCGCTGGTCGTGATCCTCGCTGGCGATAATGACCCGCCGGCGGGTCCCGGCCACTTCCCCCAAGCACGCCACCTGTTCGGCTGGGCGCGGTTCATCATGGTGCACGGCGCCGGGGGCCATCCGCTGCACTACGAAATCGCCCGAGATGCTGCGCGTGCGCATGGTCGGGTGGTTATTGCGGAAACCACCACCGCCTGCCTGCGCGACTGGATCGACTTCAAGTTGGTGACTGCGCCCGGCACGCCCGGGTTGGTCGTCGCGCCCCCCAAGGGCGGCCAGCATCCGAGCGCGGTCATTCCCGCCGGGACGGTGCTTCAATGAGCGTCGTTCCTTTCCCGCCCCGCGCTTCCGGCGCGGTGCTGCAAGAAGCCCTCGATGCCGCGTACGCCGCATCGGAGCTGGAAGCGAAAGCCTGGGAAGGCTTGGCCATGACGCCTTGGGGCGAGTCGGCCGGCCAAGCACATGAGGCGGTGATGCAGGCCGCACTTGCTGCCGCCACTCCGATCCTGCGGAACGTGACCAGCGCCCCGGCCATGGTTCTCCTGATCGCGAACGCTATGGCTGAAGAGGCCAACATCCGCCTGCGCGTGCGAGGTGTGTTGTGAGTGCCAACATGGCTAGGCCGGCGCCCTTGCCCCTGTTCGCCTGGGGCGCGGCAAATCAGGGCGCCAAGCGTTGCCCAGCAAGGCTCTACCTCCGAGCCGATCTGCGCGACGCCGAGGGCGAGCCGCGCGCCTGCATTGCGGCCCCCGGCGGACCTCTCCGCGCCTTCCCGTCACTTTCGACCGCACTTGCCGCGCTCCGCGAAATGGAGGCCCGCCATGATGGCCAATGAGATTGCCGCAGCCTTCCGCATGAAGAGGGCTGGCGCCGGCTGGCAGGGCGATTGCCCCGCCTGCGGCTACGCGACGACCTTCGCTGTTCGCCAGTCTGAGGACGGGCGCGCCCTCTATCACTGCCACTCGTGCGGTGATGGGCGCGCCATTGGCGCTGCCATCAGGGACGCGCTGGGAAGCGGCTACACTCCACCGTCACGCCCCGCCGCAGCATTCGTCGCCGACGACGCCGCGAAGGCCGCAGAGCGCGAGAAAGCCCGCCTCCGCGCAATTGCGATCTGGGGCGAGGCGGTGCCCATCCCCGGCACGCTTGCGGCGGTATACCTGGCCGCGCGCGGATTGCCGTGCGTCGCTTCTGGCGCGCTCCGGTTCCACGCCGCCCTCTACAACACCGAGGTCGGACAACGTCTTCCCGCCATGGTGGCGGCAGTCACCTTGCCCGGCTCGCCTGAGGTGATCGCGATCCATCGCACCTTCCTGGCCGCCGATGGCAGCGGGAAGGCGGCGGTTGATACGCCGAAGAAGACACAGGGCGGTATTGGGGGCGGTGTCATCGCCCTAGAGCCTGTGACCAGCGCCGGGCCGCTCGTGATCGCGGAAGGCATCGAGACTGCGCTTTCCGCGAGGCTACTACTCGGCAGCGGTGCGGCGTGGGCGGCCATCGCGGCAGGTAACTTCGCGAAGATCCTGCTGCCGGAAGAGGCGCGCGACGTGATTATCGCCGCCGACCCTGACCCTGTAGGGCAGCGCGAGGCGTGGGCGGCGGCCACGCGATGGCGAGCCGAGGGCCGTTCGGTGAAGGTGGCCACACCGCCCGCCGGCCAGGACTTCAACGACATGCTGCGCGCCCGCCTCGCGCCGGAGGTGGCCAATGGTTGACGGCATCGACATGCGCGACGCGGAGGACGGCCCGCGCGCCGACGCAGCGCCGGAGATCCACGCTGCGGCGGTGACCTGGCCGCGGGGCTTCACGATGAAAGCCAGCGGGCTCCATTGGCAGGGGCCGGCGGAGGATGCGCCGGTTCTCTGGCTGACATCCCCCTTCGCGGTTGAGGGCGAAACGCGCACGGGCGCGGGGATGGAGTGGGGCTTTCTGCTTTCTTGGCAGGACAGCGACAAGCGGCCCCACACTTTCGCCGTGCCGCGGCGCTTATTGCTCGGCGAGGCGCGCGAGTTTGAGGGCGAGTTACTCAGCAGGGGCATGCGCATCGCAAGCTCGCCGCCACTTCGGCAGAGGTTCCGCGACGCGCTGATGAACCTCCGCACGACCCAGCGGATTACCAGCGTCTCTCGAATGGGCTGGCACCATAGCGCCGGGGGCGCGGTCTACATCGCCGGCGATGGTGCAAGCTTCGGGCCTTCAGCGGAGCGCATCGTTCTGCAGGGCGCCTCGCCCGATGCAGCGGCGGCGGTGGCGCCAAGCGGGACGCTTGCAGAGTGGCAAGAGCATGTCGCGGCGATGGCGGTGGGAAACGATCTGGCCGCGCTGTTTCTCGCCGCTGCCTTCGCCGGGCCGATCCTCGATATCGCCGGCGAACCTTCGGGCGGGCTGCACGCCTTCGGCGCATCGCAGAAGGGCAAGACGACCATCCTTCGCTTGGCTGCGAGCGTGTGGGGAAAGCCTGAGGCGGGTGCCGCGCTCAGGACGTGGCGCAGCACGTCGAACGGCATCGAGGGCGTGGCGGCTGCCTGCAATGACGCGCTGCTGTCCCTCGATGAACTTGGCCAGTGCGATGCGCGGGAGGCGGGCGAGATTGCCTACCTTTTCGCGAATGGCGCCGGGAAGTCCCGCGCCGCACGCGATGGCAGTGCAAGGGCGGCGCGAAGCTGGCGCCTTATGCTTCTTTCGACTGGCGAGATGGATCTTGCCGCCAAGCTTGCGGAAGGCGGCAAGCGCGCGATGGCCGGGCAGCTGGTCCGGCTGCTGAACATCCCACTGCCCGAGGCCGGGCCGATGGGGCAAGCCTTGCATGGGCGCGAGACCAGCGGCGCTCTGCTGATCGCAGCTAATGAGGCCGCCCGCCGCTTCCATGGCACGGCTGCCCCGGCCTTCCTCGAAAGGCTCGCGGCGATGAGGGCGGAAGATGCTGCGGGCCTAGCAGCGATCATCAACGCGGCGCGGGATGCTTGGGTAGCGAGCAACCTGCCGGCAGATGCGGAGGGGCAAGTCTCCGCTGCGGCCCGGCGCTTTGGCATCATCGCTGCGGCCGGCGAGCTGGCCGCCAGCTTCGGCATCCTGCCCTGGCCGGCAGGCGAGGCGTCACGCGCGGCGGCGGCAGGCTTCCGGCTCTGGGTACGTCATCGCGGCGGCGCCGGGGCGCATGAGGACGCAGAAGCCGTCGACCATGTTCGGCGCTTTCTCGTGGCGCACGGCACAGCCCGCTTCGCGCCTCTGCTCCGCGAGGGCGAGCCAGTGCGGCTCATCGAAGGCGGCGATCGCATCCTCGGGGGACGCGTTGGCTGGCGGTGGGTGCCAGCGGACGGCCAGGCGCAGACGGGCCGGCAACAGGAGTACCTGGCAGAAACCAGCGTGTTCCGTGCCGAAATTTGCGCCGGGCGAGATCATAGGACGGTGTTGGCCGCCCTTAGGCGCGCCGGCTTTCTCCGACACGATGACGGGCGGCTCGATACCAAAGCGGCCGCCATCACTGGCGTCGGCAGGCCCCGCGTCTACGCCATTCAGGGCGCGATCATCGGCGGCTTGGAGGGCGAGGCATGATTGCCCCAGCCCTTGCCCCACTTGCCCCAGCTTGCCCCAACGCCCCAAAAAGCGAGGAAACCCATGCAGAATGGGCCTTGCCCCACTCTGCCCCACTTGCCCCAGCCGAAAACAGAGATGGGGCAGCGATGGGGGCACTTTGGGCTATGGCGGCGCGCTGGCGGTTGCCGGGTGTTGTGGTGGCGCCGGAGCCTTCTCCGTCCGCTTGCGACGATCCGGAGCGCGAGGCGATGGCGGCACACTACGCGGCGCCGCCGAGCACTACCCCCTACCTTCCGAGCGATCCGTGCGACCTGCGCGATGGTCTCCTGAGAGGGGCGCAACCTGCGCCAGTTTCCGGCCGCGCTACGCTTTGCAAGCCTGCCGACACGGCCGCTCCGCAAAGCCCGTTGACCAGCATGACCCAGACCTTTCGCGCAGCCCTCGAAGATGGCGCGGTGCGCGAGGCCTGCCCGGCCGGTGGACTGCTACTCCGCCTCCCGGACGGAAGGGAGCTCTGGGCGAGAGCTGACATCGCCGCGGCGCTAGTCACTGCAATTCCACACATCATGGAGGCTAACGGCAATGGTTGAGACCGCGAAAAACACGCGCGCAGAGGCGCCCGCGCGCGAGGGCTCTGAAGGCTCTGTCCCCTTCACAATCCTGGGCCTGACCGCTCTTCCGGACACGCGCCGCACCCCCCTGGCAGCGGCACGGGTGCGGCTTGGTCCGGCGGAGGTGGTGTTCCACCTTGCCGCTAGACGTGGGCAACGATGGGTGGTCACGCCTCCGCGCGATCCAGACAATCAGCCGGCGCTATTCCTGCCGGAGCGCATCGAGGAAGCATTGCACGCAGCCATCATCGAAGCTGCCAATGCGGACCCGGTGGTGACGGCGCACCTCGCTAAACGGGCGTGGTGCTAGGGCGCGGGACAGCCCGCTAACGACTGGCGCACAGCCCTCGCCTCCGCCCTATTGCGGGTCGCGCACGCACTCGAATGTAAATCGGACGTTCCCAGATGTGCTGTCCCCTAACAGGACAGCGCTGCGCTGCACGGCATTCCGCACCCCCTGCCGCTGACACTCGTTCTCTGCCGCGGTCAAGGTCTCTTGAATATGGCTGCGCGCGCCGGCCACAAGCACAACATTCGCGGGCGTGCGTGCGATCACCTGCGGCGGGGCCGTATTTGGCGCGGCGCAAGCGCTGGCGCTTACGACTAAGCCAAAGAACAAAAGATACTGAGATCCGGTCACTGCCGCGATCCAGCACCTTGGGGAGGGTTTTCGTTCGGGCCTGCCCGCCACACCACAGCTTGCCCCTGTCCGGCCATGCTCTGTGCTGCAGACAAACCGACTAAATCGCCGAGCCCTACTTGCAGCATCCCAAAACGATCGATCCCCACTGGCTCATACCGAACGTTGATGATCGCGTCGGCGCCAAGCCTCCCTGCAGCTTGGCGTAGCCGCTCCGCCACATGCTCCTGGGTAGGTATGGGAGATATGACGTTGGCCTGCCGCAGCGTCGTTCGGACTATGCCGAGTAACTCATAACGATGTGGCGGCTCGCCTTCGAAGATCTGAATGCCCTCCGGAAGGGTTGGGCCGGCCGGGTTCATCCGCGCACCGGTCAAAGACGGCGTGTCATAGACCGCGCCGCACCCAGACATGGCAAGCGCCACAACAACGATGGCGGCAAAGCGGGTGAGGTTCATCGGGGCGGCGCCCGTGAGAAAGGGCGGGGCAGTAAATCTGTCGTGCATTTCAGTCCCCCAATCTCTTGTCCCGGATGCAAATACAGGCCGGTGCCGCACCCTAGTGTGTTATAGTTGTTCAGTGGAAGCGCGCATTGACGCCCGTGGCAATTGGAGACTGTAAACCGTGTCAGAGACCGCATCTCGCTACCAGAACGCGCTGACCTACAATCCGACAAGGTCCACGGGGACTCATCTCGATGGCCGGTTTACGCCGGACTTCGGGTTCCAGCAGGTGGCGTCGCGCGCGCCTGTGCAGTTCGATCCCTACATTGCCCAGGCCGCGCAGTATGACGGCGGAGGCGGCGGGTTCGGCTACGCGCCCAGCGCACCGGTTTCGGTGGTCGATCAGGGCGGCGGCGGCGAGACGAACCTTCTTGCGCTGGTGGCGCGGTACGGGCCGACCGCGCTGCGCAACTTGGATAAGGCGCGCGGGCTGTTTGGCGACGACCCGAGCATCAACAGCTACGACAACAGCGTGCCGTACACGGCGCCGCTGCCAGGCGCTGAGGGAGCGATCGACAGCTTTGGCAACGGAGTGGGCGGCTTCGGCGACAGCTTCGTTAGCGGGCAGGGCGGGGCCGCGTCCGGCGTTGTCCCCGGTGGGGCGGCAGCGCCCGCTGACAGCTTTGCCAACAGCGTGGCGTCCTATAGCGGCGGTGCGGATATCGCAGCAGGCAGCGCAGGGCAAAACGCTGCCGGCAGCTTGGGCTACGGTGGCTTAGTAGACGGCGCAGCGGGCGGTATTGGCGGCGCGGTAGGCGGCTACGCCGGCAACTATATCGGCCAGAGCATCAACGATGGCCGACTGGACAGCCGTGAAAACGGCCAGATCGGCGCGGCAATCGGCGGCGCGATCGGCTCCTTCATCCCCATCCCGGTCGTGGGCACGCTGGTTGGCGCCTACTTCGGCGGCCTCATCGGCTCCAATATCGGCGGCGAGCCCAATATGCCCAGCGCCTATGCGCAGGGGTTCTATGGCCCCGATGGCAACTTCAACGCCTCGGGCGTGGCGCGCGGCGGCGGCAAGTGGGATGACGCCAACCTGCTCGCGCAGGTGGCCCCCGATTACTTCGCCCAGCGCGCCGCGGCTGATGGCCTCGTGCCCAACACCGGCCTGGCCGGGCAGGGCTACTTCTTCGGAGGCGGCGCCCATGACGGCGAGGGCGGCTGGTTCCTGCAGCCCAATGAGCGCGGCGCAGGCGAGGTCCGCCCCGACATATGGGGCCTCTACGCAGGCGCCGACGCATCGCAGGGCTACGCCGAAAGTGGCGGTTATGGCGACCTGAGCGACCCAGCCTATCTCCAGGCGGCCCGCGAGCAGGGCGTCACTCCTCTCGACATCCGCCGGCCCGGCAACTTCGATGAAGCCCTCGGCAGCGCCTATGACCGGTTGCGCGGGTGGGGCTACTTCACCCAGGCTGGCAACAACCCGACGCCGGAGGCGGGGTGGGCGGCCTACTACGCCAAGTACGGCGACCCCAGCATTCCGTTCAATCCGAACTTCACGCCGCTGTCGTTGGCCGATGCGGCCAATAGCGACCCCGGCACCGTCTTTTCCTCGAATACCGGCTATGCCTCGCCGGATGCCGCTGGCGCCTACGCCGGTTTCAACGCGCCGGGCGGCGGTGACGGCGGATGATCCGCCCGACCTCCGCCGGCAGTGGGGATTTTTGTGGGGACGATTGGCGGCCCTTCTAGATGTCGGCAGCAATTTCAATAGCTTAAAATGACGTATGGCGTCCCGTACGGGATTCGAACCCGTGCTGCCAACGTGAAAGGCTGGTGTCCTAGGCCTCTAGACGAACGGGACCGGTGCAGACGCGCAACCGCCATAAATCGCGGGCGCGCCGCTGCATACACAAGCCGCTCCCCAGCGGCTAGCCCCTTTGCGCAATCCTGCGCTCCCGCTCACTCGGCGCGGATATTGCCGCGGCGGATCACCTCGCCCCATTTTTCCAGCTCCGCACGCAGGAAGCGGCCGAAGATCTCGCGCGTGTCGCCGCCCGGAATGGCGCCCTGGTCGTTCAGCAGCCGCATGATCTCGGCGTCGTGCAGGGCATCTGCCGCAGCCCGGTGCAGTGCGACGAGGACGCGTTCCGGCACGCGCACCGGCGCGACCAGGCCATGCCAGTTGTTGGCATCCACCCCGGGCAAGCCGAGTTCCGCCATGGTCGGCACATCGGGCAGCCAGGACAGCCGCTGCTCGGTGCCGACGCCGATCGGCCGCAGCGCGCCGGCGCGGATATGCGGCAACAGGATCGGCAGGTCGGCAAAGCCCAGCTGGATCTCGTTCTGCAGCAGGGCGGTCGTGAGCGGCGCACCGCCGCGGTAGGAAACGTGCGTGATGTCGAGCCCCGCGGCGGTGCGCAGCAATTCGCCCGCCAGATGCGGCATGGAACCCGAGCCGGAGGAGCCGTAGTTCAGCGCCCCTGGCCGTGCACGCGCCGCCGCGATGAGGTCGGCGAGGCTGCGGAACGGGCTCGCCGCCGGCACCACCAGCGGTTCGGGCACCAGCACCCCGAGCGTGATGGGTGCGAGGTCGCGCAGCGGGTCATAGCTGGTGCCGCGGTCCAGGCGCGGCGAGATGGCGAGCCCGCCGGCGCTCCCGATCGCGAAGGTGTAGCCATCCGGTGCCGCGCGCGCGGTGACCTCGATGGCGGTGACACCCCCTGCCCCTGGGCGGTTCTCGACGATGATCGGCTGGCCCAGCGCGGCGCCCATCTTCGGGCCGATCAGGCGCGCGACGATGTCGCTCGGCCCGCCGGCGGCAAAGGGCACGATGAGGCGAATGGGCCGCGTCGGATAGGCCTCCTGCGCGGCGAGCGGCAGCGCGAGCAGCGTGGTGAGTGCGGCGGCGATCGCGCGCGTTGCTTTCATAGGATCCTCCCGGTGGCTTCTGCGCACCACCCATCGATGCGAGTATCGCCCAAAACCGATCAGGGAGAAGTGCCATGCGCATCGTGAAGGTCGAGAGCCACATCCACCGCACGCCCTTCACCTTCGGCGCCAGTGCCGCGGGTGTCGGCGGCAACCTGCATCTGCGCAGCATGGACACGCTGCTGGTCCGCGTGGAGACCGACACGGGCCTGCATGGGTGGGGCGAAGGCTTCGGCTTCACCCTGGTCGACACCACGCGCGACGCGTTGGACCGCCTCGTGATCCCGGCCTGCCTCGGTGAGGATGCCAGCGACATCGGCGGCCTCGGCCATCGGCTGCAGCGGCGGCTGCACAATTTCGGGCGCAACGGTGCGGCGAGCTTCGCCATCGCCGCCATCGACATCGCGCTGTGGGACATCGCGGCCAAGGCGGCGGGCCAGCCGCTGCACGCGCTGCTCGGCAAAGCCGCGCGGAAACGGGTGCCCGCCTATGCCAGCCTGCTGCGCTACGGCGTGCCCGAGGACGTCGCGCGTAACACCCGCGCCGCCGTCGCCGCCGGGTATCGCCGCATCAAGCTGCACGAGGTCGACCTCGCCTGCATCCGCGCCGCCCGCGACGCGGCGCCGGCGGACATCCCCCTGATGCTCGACATCAACTGCGCCTGGAACGGCGTCGAGGAGGCGCACGTCTTCTGCGCGGCTGTGGCAGACATGAACATCGCCTGGGTCGAGGAGCCGGTCTGGCCGCCCGAGGATTTCGCCGCCATCGCCGCGGTGCGTGCGGCCGCTCCCTGCCCGATCAGCGCCGGGGAATGCACCGGAAGCGTGGCCGAACTCGGCGCCATGATCGCGGCCGGTGCGGTCGATGTGGTGCAGCCGAGCGTGAGCAAGCTCGGCCTTTCCGCCATGCTCGAGGTCGGCGCGATGGCAAGGCGTGCCGGCATCCGCATGGTGCCGCATTCCCCCTATTTCGGGCCTGGCCTGTTGGCCACGCTGCACCTGCTCGCCGCACTCGATGCCGAGGAGCCCATCGAGATCTACGCCGCCGACCTCGCCCGCGCGCCATATGGCGACGCGCTGCTGCCGCGCGGCGGGTTCGTCGCGGTGCCGGACACCCCGGGGCTGGGGCTGGAGCCGATCCTCTGATCAGGCGATAGCTGGCAGCCGGTAGAAGCTCGCGGCGCTGCGCCAGAACAGGTCGGCCTTGTCGTCGGCGCCGGCACCTGCGGCGAGGCGCTTGAAGGCGTTCCACCCGACCGCATAGCCAAACCCGCCCTTGTCCACCGGGAAGTTGCTCTCGAACATGCACCGTGCGGTGCCGAACAACTCGATCGCACCCTCCATCCACGGGCGCCAAGCATCGACGAGCATCTCGGAAGACGGCGCGATCGCGCCCTCCTCCAGGCCGAAGCCCGGCAGCCGCATCCCCAGGCCGCCGAGCTTCACCATCACGTTCGGGCACGCGGCGAGCTCCGCCATGTGGCGCTGCCAGGTAGCGAAATTCTCGTCCTGCCGCCCGGCATAGCGCCCGATCCCTAGGATGCCGCCGCAATGGTCGAGCACGATCGGCGTTTCTGGGAAGGCGCGGGCGAGCGCGGTCAGGCGCGGGATCTGCGGGAAGTACAGCCAGGCATCGTAGCTGAGCCCCAGCGCGCCCAGGTGCCGGAAGCCGGCGCGGAAGCCCTCGCTGCCCAGCATGTCCTCGGCTGGGCGATAGGCGGGGTTCAGCAACGCCGCATCCTCATCCCAGGTCGCGATGTGGCGGATGCCGCGGAAGCGGTCGCCGCCGGCGTGGATATGCGCCTCCAACACCGGCCGCACGGCATCGCCCAGGGTGAGGTCCGCATAGCCCACGATGCCGGCATTCACCTGCACATTGCCGTAGCCGCCGCTCGCGCACATGGCGGCGACGCCATTGGCGAATTCGGTCTCGCCGACCGGGCGCATCGCCTCCGGCCCGTCGGCGCGGTGCATGGAGCGGGCCTGGATGAAGACCGTCGCGCGCACGTCATGGCCGCTGCGCAAATCCTCGAGGAACTCGTGCAGCAGGTAGCGCCAGCCCGGCCGTTCCCACAGATGGTGGTGCGGGTCCACGATGCGCTGCGCCGGGTCCAGGATCTCCTCCTGCCGCGCATTGAGCCAGGCTTCGCGCACCGGCAGGTAGTGCTGCGGCGTCGTGGTGTTCATCGTGCGTCCCTCGGTCGGTGTTTGAGCGCAGCTTGGCACAGCGCGCCGCGGGCGGAACCTCCTGGCCGCGCATGCCGCGGTTCGCCTAACCTCATGGCGGCCTGCCAGGGAGAATGCGCCATGACCCCGACGAAACCCCGCGTCGCCCTGGTCACCGGCGCCGCTGGCGGCATCGGCCGCGCGATGGTGGCGGCCCTGCTCGAGGCCGGGCACGCGGTGGCGGCGATGGATCGCGACGCCGCCGCGCTGGATGCCTTGCGCGCGCTGCACCCGGACCAGCCGCGGCTGCACGCCCTATGCGCCGACCTCGGCACCGAGGCCGGTTGCGCCGGGACCATCGCCGACACCCTTGCGCATTTCGGGCGCATCGATGCGCTGGTCAACAATGCCGGCATCGGCGTCAGCAGCCTCCGCCCCGACGCCGAGACGCGCCTGCCGGCCATCGAGGAGCTCGACGCCGCGACCTGGGACCGCTTCTTCGCGATCAACCTGCGCGCGCCGATGCTGCTGCTGCGCGGCGCCCTGCCGCATATGCGCGCAGCAGGGTGGGGGCGGGTGGTCAACAACACGACCAGCTTCCGCACCATGCTGCGCGTGCTGCCGTATGGCGCGACCAAGGCGGCGCTCGAATCCGCCTCCGCGATCTGGGCGCAGGAGCTCGCGGGCAGCGGCATCACCGTCAACGTGCTGATCCCCGGCGGGCCGACCGACACGCCCTTCATCTCCGACGCCACCGGCTGGGACCGCGCCGCGATGCTGAAGCCCGCGATCATGGGCCCGCCGCTCGCCTGGCTGCTCAGCGACGCGGCAGATGGCTTTACCGGCCACCGCATCATCGCTGCAGGCTGGAGCGAGGCCACCCTGGCGTACCGCGCGATCGGTTGGCCCGAACTCGGCGCTGACGCGGTCTGGCTGCAAGGCAGCTGAGTCCTGCGGTCGCGTGGCCTGCCGCATTATAGCTTTATTGCGAGCGCGAAATCCTGCTAGGTCACAAAGCTGTTGAAGGTCACGACGATACCTTCCCGCTCCGACCGGCAGCGTCTTTCCAAAGCCTCCCGTGCCTCCAGGGTGCCTTCCACGTCGCGCACATTGCGCCGGCGAAATAGAACTTTGCACCTAGGCGATCGCATGCCCAATTCCCAACGCGTCACGGAACGGACGGTCGAGAAGCTGCAACGCCAGCAGGCCGCCCTCGCGGCGTTTGGCAGCTTCGCTTTTCGCGAGACCGATCTCCAGAAGATCCTGACCGAAGCGGCGCGCATCTGCGCGGCTTCGCTCGAAGTGCCGTTCTGCAAGGTGTGCCGCTATCGCCCGGCGGAGGACGACCTGCTCATCGTCGCAGGATGCGGGTGGAAGCCGGGCGTCATCGGCGGCGTCGTCTCGCAGGCCAATGAAACCTCGCCGCAGGGTCGCGCCTATGTCACCGGCAAGCCCGTCATCATCCGCAACATCATCACCGCGAATGACCTGGCGCTGCCGGAATTCTATGCCGAGCACGGGATCATCTCCACGGTCGACGTCGTCATTCCCGGCTTCGACGGAAAGCCCTTTGGCGTGCTTGAGATCGATAGCCCGTCGCAGCATCAGTACGACGTCCACGACATCAACTTCCTGACCGGCTTCGCCAATGTCCTGGCCGAAGCGGTGGCGACGGCCACGCGCGTCCAGGCGTTGCGCGAATCCGTCGAACAGAAGAACCTGCTGGCAGAGGAATTGCAACACAGGGTGCGTAACAATCTCCAGATGCTGGCCAGCATGCTCTCGGCGCATGCGCGCGACGAGGCTGGCGTCGCCGGGCACAGTGTGGATGCGATGATCCGCCAGGTGACGATCCTGGCGCAGGTCTATGACAGCCTGCTCGGCGTGGGCCTCAGCAAGACCATCGACTTCGCCGGCTACCTCGATGCGCTTTGCGTCAGCATGCCGGGCCTGCAGGGACCGCGTGCCCACAGCGTCGCGATCCATTGCCGGGCGGACCGGCTGCTGCTGGACCTCGACGCGGTCACTTCGCTCGGCATCGTCGTCGCCGAGCTCATCACGAACAGCTACGGCCACGCCTTCCCAGACCGGGATGGGCAGATCCTGATCGATCTTGCGCTCGATTCCGGCGGCAAGACCGCGATGCTGACGATCCATGATGACGGGATCGGCTATCGCCCGCAGGACGGCAGCTCGCGGCGCGGCCTGAGCCTGTGCCGCCGCATCGTCGCGCGGATCGGTGGCACGCTGGAGCTGCAGCCTGGTGCGGGAACCCTATGGGCGATCGGCTTCCCCGCCGCCGCCTGACGCGGCGAGGCTCCATCGCCCGCGCTCGACCGTCGAGAAGAAGGATTGGACCGCGGAATTGAAGGCGGCTGGTTCTTCCAGGTTGATCGCGTGCCCGGTGCGCGGATGCATCCACAGCCCCGCGTTGGGCAGCATGCGCTTGATGAAGATGCTCGGCTCGACGCAGGGCGTGTCCTCGTCGCCGACAGCCAGCAAGGTCGGCACCGCCATCGTTCGCAGCTGCGCTTCCCAGGCGTAGACTGGGTCGCGCGCGCCCTGGTAATGCTGCGTCGTCAGCGCCGAGCCGATGGCTGAGTGCGAGCGCAGATGCGCGATGAACTCGTCCCAGCCGCGCGGGTCCTTGTGGCGCAGCTGGATACGGGTCGGCGTGGTGCCGGCCTCGATCGCAAGGTCCTGCCATCCAAGTTCGCGAAGACGATCCGCCTTGCCGACATTCTCCGCTCGGAAGGCGGCCAGCGCCGCCGGGTCCGTGACGCTGCCGCTGCCCACGCCGGCCACGACAAGCGCCGTCGCACGATCCGGATGACGAATGCCGAACAGCAGCGTCGCGAAGGCGCCCATCGACAAGCCCACGACATGCGCCTCGGCGATGTTCAGGTGGTCCATCACCGCCTTGATGTCGGCGACCGAGTGGTCCTGACCGTACAGCGCGCCATCCTCCGGCACGTCCGAGGGCGGGTAGCCGCGCGCGGCGAAGGTGATGCAGCGATACTCGCGCGAGAAGAAACGCACCTGCGTCTCCCACTCGCGGTGATCGGCACCGTATTCATGCACGAAGACGATCGGGTGACCGGTGCCGGTCTCCTCATAATAGAGGTTGGCGCCGTTGGATGGGGCATGCGGCATGGGTCGTTTCCTCCTGCGGATTTGCAGCGAGGCTAGCCGACCGGCGCGGCGTCCACCACCTGGAGACAGGCCGAGACGTCGCCATTCCAGCGCTCGGCGCGCAGATGGCCGGCGAGATGCATCGGCACGCGATCCTTCGCCAGCAACGCCTCGGCCAGCGGGCCATCCTTCGCCCGGAAGCAGATGGTCTTGAGCCGCCCGCCGCCCTCGCCCTCGATGATGGCGCGGATGGTCGCACCCTCCTTGCCGATGCGATCCGCCTTCAGCACGCGCGCGCGGGCGATGGCGAAGAGCGGCTCCTCATTGCCGGCGCCGAAGGGGGCGAGGCGCTCCACTTGCGTGGCGAATTCCACCGTCGCGGCGCCGACGTTCAGCGTGCCCTCGAGCGAGAGATCGGCGGCCTGCGGCAGCGTCTTCGCCGCCACCATGCGATCCTCGAAGAAGGCGTGCACCTCGGCGAAGCGGTCTTCGACGAAGGAAAAGCCCGCCGCCATGGCGTGGCCGCCGCCAGTCAGCAACAGCCCCGCCTGGCGTGCCGCGATCACCGCGCTGCCCAGATCCACCCCGGGCACCGAGCGGCCGGAGCCCTTGGCGATGCCCATGCCAAGCCCCGCGATGCAGGCCGGCCGGTTGAAGCGTTCCTTCACGCGCCCGGCCACGATGCCAACGACGCCGGGGTGCCAGCCCTCCCCCATCACCATCAGCACGGCACACCCGGCATTCGCCTGCGCCTCGGCCGCGGCGAAGGCGGACGCGATGACATGCGCTTCCACCTCCTGCCGCTTGCGGTTTACGGCATCAAGCTGCTCGGCCATCGCGCGCGCCTCGATAGGGTCCTCCTCCAGCAGAAGCCGCAGCCCGAGATCGGCCGCATCGATCCGCCCGCCGGCGTTGATGCGCGGGCCCAGCGCGAAGCCGAAGGTATGCGCGTTGTACGGATCGCGCGCACCAGCGACATCCAACAAGGAGGCAATCCCCGGCCGCTCCCGCCGCGCCAGCACCTTCAGCCCTTGCGTCACGAGCGCGCGGTTGATCCCCGTCAGCGGCATCACGTCGCACACCGTCGCCAGCGCCACGATGTCCAGCAGCGTGCGCAAATCCGGCTCCGCCTGTTGCGCAAAATGCCCCGACCGCCGCAACACCCGCAGCACCGCGACGCAGGCCAGAAACGCCACCGTCGCCGCGCAGACATGGCCGAGCCCGCTCGTGTCATCCAACCGGTTCGGATTGACCACCGCCACCACGCGCGGCAACGCGCCCTCGACCTTGTGGTGGTCCAGCACCACCACATCCGCGCGCCCCTCCGCCACCGCCAACTCCGCCGGCGCCGCAATCCCGCAATCGACACAAATGATCAGCGTCGCACCCCGGTTGCACAGCAGCGCAATCGCGTCCCGGTTCGGGCCATACCCCTCCCGCATCCGGTCCGGCACGTAGGCCGTCACCGCACACCCAAGATCGCGTAGCACCCGCGTCATCAGCGCGCCGGCACACGCCCCATCCACATCGTAATCGCCGAACACCGCCACATGCTCGCCACGACGCACCGCATCCGCAATTCGCTCCGCCGCCGCATCCATGTCGCGCAGCACCGAAGGGTCCGGCAGCAACGCCCGCAACGTCGGCTCGAAGAAATCCCCAGCCCCCGCAATCCCAACGCCACGCGCCGACATCAACCGCCCGACCAACTCCGAAACACCCAGACGCTGCGCAATGCCCGCACCAACCCGCGCATCCCCCTCGCGCCACAACCATCGCCGCCCCGTAACACTGCGCTCGACGCCGAGGATGGTCATGGGAGAAGGCCAGGGGCTCTGCCCCTGGACCCCACCAGGATCGTGTCGATCCTGGACCTCCATCTGTTCGTTCTCGGGCTTGGGAGGGGGTTGAGGCTCGCCGGAGGCGAGCCGGGTTGAGGAGGGGGCGCATGGAGCGGCTGTGTCGCGCAAACTCCCATGACGCGCCCCCTCCTCAACCCGGCGCACATCGATGAAACACACCCCTTCCAAACCGAGGACAAACACATGCAGGGGTCCGGGGATCGGCGCGATCCCCGGCGGGGGTCGAGGGGGCGGAGCCCCCCGCCTTGCTCCCGTGCCACCCTCAGGCGACGAAGGCAGTCGGTTTCAGGGCGAAGTTGTGGTGGCCTTCGATGTAGCGGACGGTGCCGGACTTCGAGCGCATGACGATGGAGTGTGTGATGGCGCTGTGGGCAAAGCGGCGCACGCCCCGCAGCATGGGTCCAGTGGTCACGCCGGTGGCGGCAAACATCACTTCGCCCTTGGCCATTTCTTCAAGGCTGTAGATGCGGTTGGCGTCTGTGATGCCCATGGTGCGCGCGCGTTCGACCTGGCTGTCATCCTCGAACAGCAGCTTGCCGTACATCTGCCCGCCGATGCAGCGGAGTGCGGCGGCCGCGAGCACGCCTTCGGGGGCGCCGCCGGAGCCAAGGTAGAGATCCACGCCGGTTTCGGGCTGGCTGACCGCGACCACACCGGACACGTCGCCATCGGAGATGAGCATGATGCGCGCGCCGGCTTCGCGGCAGGCCGCGATGACGGGCTGGTGGCGGTCGCGGTCGAGCATGCAGACCACCAGGTCGGAGATCGCGCATTTCTTGGCGGCGGCCAGGTTCTTCAGGTTCTCGGCGGGCGAGGCGTCGATGTGGACGACGCCATCGGGCAGCCCGCGGCCGACGGCGATCTTCTCCATGTACACGTCGGGCGCGTGCAGGAACCCGCCCTTGGGCGCGAGGGCGACGACGGCCATGGCATTGGGCCCACCCTTGGCGGTGAGGGTGGTGCCTTCGAGAGGGTCCACGGCGATATCGACTTCCGGCCCTTCGCCGGTCTTGGCGTAGAGGCCGATCTTCTCGCCGATGTAGAGCATCGGCGCCTCGTCCATCTCGCCTTCGCCGATGACGACGGTGCCGGTGATGGCAACGGTGTCGAAGGCGCGGCGCATGGCGTCCACGGCCGCACCATCGGCGCTGTTCTTGTCGCCGCGGCCCATCCAGCGGGAGGCGGCGAGTGCGGCGGCCTCGGTGACGCGGACGAGTTCGAGGGCCAGGTTGCGGTCGACGACCATGCCGTATTCGGGGGATTGTTCGGCCATTGCTGTGTCTCCGACTCGTCTGGTGCGTGGGGGTAGGTGAGGCGTCGGCTTAGCCGGAAACCGAGGGCGCGTCAGTCCGGCGACGCGTCCAGTTAGCGCATCGACAGCAGCGGGCCGCCGTCCTGGCACGGCGACGCGTTCGACGGGCCGGCACGGCGGCTGGTGGCGAAGTCGCCGCAGGCGGGGTGATCGATCTGCCCTTCAAACGTTGTGCCGTCGGGCGAGACCTCGCCGTCGAGCCCGACCATCACGTAGCCGAAAGGCTGGTGCAGCCAGGCGCCAGGATCGAGCCGGACGTGCCGGCTGGCGGCATCGTAGGTGCCGGTCATGGTGTAGCAGCCGGTCGGCACGAAGGGGTTGTCGGGCGGGGCCTGGAAGTGAAACCAGGCGTTCAGCACGCCTGGCTTGGGCTCGATGATGGTGAGGTTCACCGCGGTGTTGCCTTGCGGGCAGGTGTAGTGGCCAACCCAGGTCGCGCTCACCTGCTGCGCGGTGGCCGCCGAGCTGGCCAGCAGCAGTGCGAGGAAGGCAAGGCGTCGCATCACAGCGCCTCGATCCGGATCAGTGCGGGGGGTTCGACGACGGTCTCGAGTGCGGCGATGCGGGCGATGGCGACGCGCATCTGGCGTTCCTCGCAATCATGGGTGGTGAGCACGACGGGCACGGCCTCGCCGGGGGCGCGGCCGCGTTGGAGCATGGATTCGAGGCTGATGCGCTCGTCGCGCAGGATGCCGGTGACGTCGGCGATCACGCCGGGGCGGTCGAGCACCATCAGGCGCAGGTAGTAGGCGCCGACATGGGCCTCCATCGGCAGGGAGGGGACGTCGTCCAATGCTTCCGCGCCCCAGACGGGCGTGAGGCGGCCGCGCGCGATGTCGATGAGGTCGGCGACGACCGCGCTTGCGGTCGGGCCCGCGCCGGCGCCGCGGCCTTCGAGCATGACACGGCCGCAGAAATCGCCCTCGGCGACGACAGCGTTGAACACGCCTTCGACGCGGGCGATGGCGGCGCCTTTCGGCACCATGCAGGGATGGACGCGGGTCGACACGCCCCCAGCGCTGCGCGTTGCGATGCCGAGCAGCTTGATGCGGAAGCCGAGTTCCTCGGCGAGCGCGATGTCGAGCGCGCTGACGCCGCGGATGCCCTCGATATGCACGGCTGCGAGATCGACAGGGCGGCCGAAGGCGAGGGCGGCGAGGATGGCCAGCTTGTGCGCGGCATCGACGCCGTCGATGTCGAAGGCCGGGTCGGCCTCGGCGTAGCCCAGCTTCTGCGCCTCGTGCAGGACCTCGGCGAATTGCAGCCCTCGTTCGCGCATCGTGGTCAGGACGTAGTTGCAGGTGCCGTTGAGGATGCCCGCCACGCGGCTGAGGCGATTGGCGGCGAGGCCTTCGCGGATGGCCTTGATGGCGGGAATGCCGCCGGCGACCGCGGCCTCGAAGGCCAGCGTGCCGCCCATGCGTGCGAGTGCGGCGCCATGGACGGCGAGGAGTGCCTTGTTGGCCGTCACCACGGGCTTGCCTGCCGTGAGTGCCGCCTCGACCAGCGCGCGCGCCGGGCCTTCGCTGCCGCCAATGGTCTCGACCACCACATCGACGCCGGCATCATCGGCGAGTGCGACCGGGTCGTCGTACCAGCGCATCCCCCCAGTCGCGACGCCGCGATCCTTGTGCCGGTCGCGCGCGGAGATGGCGGTCACCACGATGGGCCGGCCGGCGCGGGCGGCGATGAGATCGGCGTTGTCGCGCAGCAGTTTCGCGACCCCGGCGCCCACGGTGCCGAGGCCGGCGATGGCGATCGCGAGCGGACGGGCAGTCACGAGGCGTGATCCATGTGGTCCATCGTCCTCACGCGTGGGTCAGCACGGGTTCGGCCTCGACGGGTCCGGCATTGTCCCCGGCGAGGAAGGTCTTGATCCCACGCAGCGCCTGGCGGATGCGGGCATTGTTCTCGACCAGCGCAATGCGGACATGCCCGTCGCCATGCTCGCCGAAGCCCAGGCCTGGCGCGACCGCGACCTTGGATTTCTCCAACAGCAGCTTGGAGAACCCCACGCTGCCGAGGTGGCGGAATTTCTCCGGGATCGGTGCCCAGAGGAACATGGAGCCCTCGATGGATGGCACGTCCCAGCCGGCCCCGCGCAAGCCCTTCACCAGCACGTCGCGGCGGTCCCGGTACAGAGCGCGCATTTCGGCAACGCAATCCTGCGGACCGTTCAGCGCGGCCGCGGCGGCGACCTGAATGGGCGTGAAGGCACCGTAGTCGAGGTAGGATTTGACGCGTGTCAGCGCGGCGACCAAGCGCGGATTGCCGACGGCGAAGCCCATCCGCCAGCCAGGCATGTTGTAGGTCTTGCTCATCGAGGTGAACTCGACCGTCACATCCTTCGCACCGGGCACTTCGAGCACGGAGGGCGGCGGCGTGTCGCCGAAATACAGCTCGGCATAGGCGAGGTCGGAGAGGATGAAGAGCTCGTGCTTGCGGCAGAAGGCGACGAGGTCTCGGTAGAAGGCGATGTCGGCGACGAGCGCGGTCGGGTTGGACGGGAAGTTCACGATCACGGCGGTCGGCTTCGGCACGGAGTGGCGCACCGCCACGTCGAGCGCACGCAGCATCGCGTCGTCCGGCGTGTAGGGAATGGAGCGCACCGAGGCACCCGCGATGATGAAGCCGAACTGGTGGATCGGGTAGGACGGATTAGGCACCAGGATGGTGTCGCCGGGCGAGGAGATCGCCTGCGCCAGGTTGGCGAGGCCTTCCTTGGAGCCTAGCGTGGCCACCACCTCCGTCTCCGGATCCAGCTTCACGCCGAAGCGGCGCTCGTAGTAGCCAGCGCACGCCTTTCGCAAGCCAGGGATGCCCTTGGACATGGAATAGCGATGCGTGCGCGTGTCCTGCACCGCCTCGATCAGCTTGGCGACGATGTGCGGCGGCGTCGGGGCGTCGGGATTGCCCATGCCGAGATCGATGATGTCCTCGGCGGCAGCGCGCGCCTTGGCCTTTGCGGCGTTGACCTCCGCGAAGACATAGGGCGGCAGGCGGCGGATGCGGTGGAAATCCTCGGTCATCATTCAGGTCCAAATCGGCAAGGACGCGGACCATAGAGCAAGCCACGGCCCGGCAACATGGCTCCCGCGCGGGTCACGGCAGCCGCGGCGGTGCCAGCAGGTCCGACCCCGGCAGCGCCGGCGCACCGGGGGCCAGCATGTCGGCCGGTGGTGCCTCGGGCGCCGCGCCGCGCGGCGTCGGTGCAGTGGGCAGCGCTGGAGCGTTCGGCACGGGCGGCCCGGCCACCACGCTGGGGCCGAGGCGCGGGCGCTCCGGCGGCCCGGGCAGCCCACCGCCGGCGCCAACCGGCTCCCGGGCGCTCGCCGCCACCGGGACCTCGATACGGGATACGGCGCGCTCCCGCGCCAGGCGTTCGGTCAGCGCCAGGCGCAGCGCGGCGTCGGGGCGCGTCGGCCGTGCCGGCACGCTGCCGATCGCCGGGTAGGGTGTCCCCTCCTCGAGGCCGGGCGGAGCGTCGCGTCCCTCAGTGGAGGGGCCGAAGGCGCGCGCGATGGTCGTGCGTGGGTCGGTGCCGCCGCAGCCGGCCAGAGCAAGCACGGCGCAAAGCAGTCCCGCGACCGGCAGACGGCCCCGTGCTTGATTGCGGGGGAGCGGACCCCTACCCTTCTGTCCAGACACAGCGTCCCGCATGCGCGTTCGCGCCCTCATCCCGTAACCGCGGGCATGGGTAGCCCGAACCTGATCATGGCGGAAGCGCCGAACAAGCACGTGCGTGGCACCCGAACCGGGAACCGCGCCAGAACGGAGCCGTCAGGGACGATCATGGCCGATGACACCGAACACGCCGCGCCGGATTTCCGACTGCCCGATCCCGCCATCGTCTCGCGCACCATGGCCGATGTCGCGGAGCGCGGGCAGCGCATCGTCAATGATTTCCTCAAGCGCCAGGCCGAACACCCCGGCGCCGTGGCCGAGGCCCCGATCGACCCCTTCAACATCGGTTCCGCATTTTTCGAGATGACCACGCGGCTGATGCGCGACCCGCAGCGGCTGGTGCAGGCGCAGCTCGGCTTTTGGCAGGACTACATGACGCTGTGGCAGAACACCACGCGGCGCATCCTGGGCGACGCCATCACGCCGGTGATCGCCGAGGATGCCAAGGACAAGCGCTTCAAGGACGAGGCCTGGCGCGAGAGCGAGGTGTTCGACTTCATCCGCCAATCCTACCTGCTCTCGGCGCGTTTCTTCCGCAACGTGGTCGACGACAAGGAAGGCCTGGACCCGCGCACGGCGCAAAAAATCGATTTCTACACGCGGCAATTCGTCGACGCGATGAGCCCCACGAACTTCCTGCTGACCAACCCCGAGGTGCTGCGCCGCACCGTCGAGACCGGCGGCGAGAACCTGCTCAAGGGCCTGTCGAATCTGCTCGCCGACCTCGAGCGTGGCCGCGGCCAGCTGCGCATCCGCATGACCGACGACACGAAGTTCGCGCTGGGCGACAACATCGCCGTCACGCCTGGCCAGGTGGTGTTCCAGAACGACCTGATGCAGCTGATCCAGTACACGCCGACGACCGAGACGGTGCTGAAGCGGCCGCTGATGATCCTGCCGCCCTGGATCAACAAGTTCTACATCCTCGACCTCCGTCCCAAGAACAGTTTCATCCGATGGGCGGTGGCGCAGGGGCACACAGTGTTCGTCTGCTCCTGGGTGAACCCCGATGAGCGCCATGCCGAGAAGGATTTCTCCAGCTACATGCGCGAGGGGCCCTACGCCGCGCTCGACGCGATCGAGAAGGCAACGGGCGAGCGTGAGGTGAATGCCGTCGGCTACTGCCTGGGCGGAACGCTGCTCGCGGCCACGCTCGCGCAGATGGCGGCGAAAAAGGATACGCGCATCAAGTCCGCGACCTTCTTCACCACCATGCTCGACTTCGAGGAATCCGGCGAGCTCGGCGTCTTCATTGACGAGGAGCAGCTGCAGGCGCTCGAGGAGAAGATGGGCAGCCGCGGCTACCTCGATGGGCGCGAGATGGCGACCACCTTCAACATGCTCCGCGCCAACGACCTGATCTGGTCCTTCGTGGTGAACAACTACCTGCTCGGTCAGGAGCCGTTTCCGTTCGACCTGCTCTACTGGAACGATGATTCCACGCGCATGCCGGCCAAGATGCACAGCTTCTACCTGCGCCGCATGTACCAGCAGAACGACCTGGTGAAGCCCGGCGGCATCGAGCTCAACGGCGTCAAGATCGACCTTCGACGCATCAAGCTTCCGACCTACATGCTATCCACGCGCGAGGATCATATCGCGCCCTGGGCCAGCACCTATCGCGCGACGCAGCTGTTCAAGGGACCGATGCGCTTCGTGCTCGCGGCGTCGGGCCATATCGCTGGCGTGGTGAACCCGCCGGAGAGCGGCAAATACAGTCATTGGGTCGGCAAGGACCTGCCGGAGAAGGCGGATACCTGGCTACAGGGCGCGACGGAACTCGCCGGCAGCTGGTGGCCGGACTGGCAGCGCTGGATCGCGGCGCAGGCGCCGGAGACGGTACCGGCGCGGCAGCCCGGCGCCGGGGGGCTGCCGGCGCTCGAACCCGCACCCGGCAGCTATGTGAAGGTGATGGCCAGCGATTGAGGACGGCGGCCCTCTATCTCGGCGCGGCGCTGGCCGAGATCGGCGGCTGTTTCGCCTTCTGGGCCTGGCTGCGGCTGGGCCGCTCGGCGCTCTGGGTGGTGCCGGGCACGCTGGCGTTGGTGGGGTTCGCGCTGCTGCTTACGCGGGTCGAGGCCGCCGCCGCGGGGCGGGTCTTCGCGGCCTATGGCGGCGTCTACATCGTGGCGTCGCTCGCCTGGGCGGCGCTGGTCGAGGGGTTGCGGCCGGATGGCTGGGACGCGGCAGGCGCGGCGCTGTGCCTCGCGGGAGCCGCGCTGATCATCGCCGCCCCGCGCTGAAGCACATGCTTCAGAAACCGCGGCCGAGACCTTCGGTCAGCACGTCGTTTCGCTGGTTGCCGGTGTCCTGCAGGGCGCCGACACGCAGCTCTGCCTCGCTTCGCGCCACTTCGCGGGTGAGCAGGATGGTCGCCTGTTCCGCATTCGGCAGTGCGCCGAGATCACCCAGGCGGCGCAGCGTGGGTTCGCCGCCGACCGGCGCCAGGGCCGCGAGTGCGGCACCCTCGTTGCGCCGGTCCAGCGCGTTCGCGGCATTGGTCAGCGCCACCATGGCTTGGCGCGGGGTCGCATTCTCCGGCACGCCGACTGCGGCGCGCAGCTCGGCGCGGGCAGCGGCGAGCGCGATCTCGGCGGCAGAGGAGACAGGAGTCCAGGCCGGCGCCTGTTCCACCAGGTATTCCAGCTGCGCCGCGGCGCGCGCCGCTTCAGCGGGGCGACTGCGCAGGCCCGAGCCCTGGTCGGTGAAGGCCGCCGTCGTCGCCGCCAGGGCGCCGCCGACCGGATCGGCCATCGGCGGCAGTAGACCCGCCGGCGGCGGGGCCGCCACGCGCGGCCGAAGCATCTCCGCGCAGCCACCCAGGGCAAGCAGCGCCATGAATGCCGAGGCGATGGGGCGAAGTGGTATCATCCGGCAAGCCTCCCGCGCGCAGCCTGGCGCATCCCACCCAGGATGACGCCTGCCGGGCGCGCCAACAAGCCGGGCTCCTTAGCGGCCGCGCCGGCCGCCGTCGCGACGGATGAGTTCGCCCTCGGCGCTGCTGGTCGCGTAATTGGTTTGCGGCAGCGGCGGCAAGGCGGCCAGGCGCGCCAGAGTCGCCTGGCCGCCCTGGGTGAAGATCGGGCCGGAAAGCGCGGTGCGCGCATCGACGAGGTTGTCCTGCTGCAGCGCCCGCCGCGCCTGGAACATCGCATTGATCACCTGCTGCGGTGGCGCATTCGGAACAATGCCGAGGGCGGCGCGCCATTCCGGCCGGGCCGTCTCGAAGGCGGCCGGCACCAGCGGCGAGAATTGCCGCCAGCGCGTCCCGTAAGCGAGCTCGACCGCGAGGTGCTCGGCCTGCGCCACGGCGAGCGCCGCATCGGCGGGCTGCTGGTTGAGGTTCGCGGGCGAGGAGAAGGCGAAAGCCGTATTGAGGATGGCGGTTCGGGTGGGCTCGCCAAAGCTCTCCTGCTGGCCGTACAGCGTGGCGCTGGGCGGCACGGTGCCGCAGCCAGCGAGGCCGAGGGCCAGCAAAGCGGCCGCAGCGATCCGGGTGACCATGGGGTCTCTCCTTGCACCGGCGCCGGTGGCGGCGCCGCACCCACGCAATTGGGCAACCGGGGCCGGCGCGGCAAGGCGGCCCGGGTTAAGTCTTGGCGAGGCTCGCGCCATGTCGCTCGGCGAGTTCGCTGTAATGGACGGCGGTGCGGGCGAATTTCGCGCGCTCCTCGGCATCCATCACGCGCATCAGCTTGGCGGGCGACCCGGCCCACAGTTCCCCGGGCGCAATGCGCTTGCGCGGGGGCAGCAGCCCGCCGGCGGCGAGCATGCCGCCCGCCTCGATGACCGCGCCGTCCAGCACGGTCGCGCCCATGCCGACGAAGGCGCCATCCTCCAGCGTGCAGGCGTGGATGATGCAGGCATGGCCGACCGTCACGTCGTCGCCGATGATGGCGGCCTCGGCGTTGCGATTCACGTGGATGATGGTGCCGTCCTGGATGTTGGTGCGCGCGCCGATGCGGATGAAGTTCGTGTCGCCCCGCAGCACGCAATGGTACCAGACGCTGCTGCGCGCGCCGATGGTGACGCGGCCCAGCACCAGCGCGGTCGGCGCCACCCAAGCATCGGGGGCGATGTCCGGGTGGTGCTCCTCGAAGCTCAGGACGTTGCTCATGCCGCGCGCGGCAGCGTCGCGGTGACCGCGATGTCGAGCATCAGCCCGATATTCTGCACCGCGGCGCCCGAGGCACCCTTGCCGAGATTGTCGTAGCGCGCCGTCAGCACCGCTTGGCCGTTCCGGTCATGGCCGTGGACGCTGAGCTCAATCATGTTCGTGCCGTTCAGCGCCTGCGGTTCCAGCTTCGCTTCCGGCGCCACGACGCGGACGAATTCGGCGCCGGCGTAGCGGGCGCGGAGCAGGTCCTCGATCTCGGCCGCCTTCGGGCTGCCGCGCAGCATGTCGAGGTGGAGCGGGACGCAGTCGATCATGCCCTGGCGGAAATCACCGACCGAGGGGATGAAGATCGGGCGCCTGGTCAGCCCGGTGTAATGCTGCAGCTCGGCAATGTGCTTGTGTTCGAGCGTCAGGCCGTAGAGTTCGAAATCCGGGGCCTGGCGTGCCTCGTAGGCCGCGATCATCGCGTTGCCGCCGCCCGAATAGCCGGAGATGGCGTTGACCGTGACGGGGAAATCCGTAGCCATCAGCCCGGCATCAATCAGCGGGCGAAGCAACAGGATGGGGCCGGTCGGATAGCAGCCGGGATTGGCCACGCGCATGGCGCGCGCGATGATGCCGGGCTGGTCGCGCGTGAGTTCGGGCAGCCCATAGGCCCAAGCCGGGTTGACGCGGTGCGCCGTCGAGGCGTCGATCAGCTTCGGCGCCGCATCGCCCATCTCGGCGGCCATGGCAGCACTTTCCTTCGCTGCGACGTCCGGAAGGCAGAGCACGACAAGGTCGACCTGCTCCATCATCGCGCGGCGGGCGTCGGGGTCCTTGCGGCGGTCGGGGTCGATGGAGCGGATGGCCAGCGCAGGGTTCAGCGCAAGACGCTCGCGGATCTCGAGGCCGGTGGTGCCGGCCTCGCCGTCGATGAACACCCTCGGAATCGAACCCTTCGCCATGGTGGCCTCCTGATGATGCATTGGCGCCCAGATGCGCCCCGAAAAGCAAGAAGGGTGGACCCTTGCGGATCCACCCTTCTTCGATGACAGCCATGCGGCCGGCGCTTGCGCGCCGATCCGCCGGCGCTCAGCGCTTGGAGAACTGGAAGCTTCGGCGGGCCTTCGCCTTGCCGTACTTCTTGCGCTCAACGGTGCGGCTGTCGCGCGTGAGGAACCCGGCCTTCTTGAGGATTCCGCGCAGCTCGGGCTCGTAATTCACCAGCGCACGGGAGATGCCGTGGCGCACCGCGCCCGCCTGCCCCGAGAGCCCGCCGCCGACGACCGTGCAGACCACGTCGAACTGCTGGTAGCGGTCGGCCACCAGGAAGGGTTGGGTGATCAGCATGCGCAGCACCGGGCGCGCGAAATACTTCGCCTGCTGCTTGCCGTTGATCTCGATGGAGCCCTTGCCGGGCTTCACCCAGACGCGGGCCACGGCATCCTTGCGGCGGCCGGTGGCGTAGCTGCGGCCGAGCGCATCGCGCTTCGGCATCACGGGGGCCGCGGGGGCCACGCCCGGGACAACGCCGGTGACCAGGCCCTTGAGGTCGGCGAGCGACGTCGCGGTGGTTTGCTCGCTCATCTCAGATCACCTTGTTCTTGCGGTTCAGCGCGCCGACGTCGAAGACGGTGGGCTGCTGGCCGGCATGCGGATGCTCGGCATCCGGATAGACATGGAGGTTGCGCATCTGCTCGCGGCCGAGGGGCCCGCGCGTGATCATGCGCTCGACGGCCTTCTCGATAACCCGCTCCGGGTAGCGGCCGGCCAGCCGCTCACCCACGGTGCGGCCCTTGATGCCGCCGGGGAAGCCGGTGTGCCAGTAGAAGACCGACTGCTCGGCCTTGTTGCCGGTGACCACGACCTTGCGCGCATTGACGATGACGACGTGGTCACCGCAATCGACATGCGGCGTGAACGTCGCCTTGTGCTTGCCACGCAGCCGGTTGGCGACGAGCGTGGCGAGACGGCCGAGCACCAGGCCCTCCGCGTCGATCACGATCCAGTTCTTGGTGACGTCGGCCGGCCGGATGGACCGGGTCTGCGTGGTGAGCATGTGTGCTGCCTGGGCAATGAGAGCGCGGCTTATGGCGGGGATGCGCTGTGCGGTCAAGCAGCAATGGGGTTTCCTGTAGTCGGTAGCATGATACCGCGGCTGTTTTGCCCGCTTCGCGCGCCCGCTCCGGCGTGGCACTTTGCCCGAAATCACGCGGAGACGCCCAATGACCAATACACCCCGCAAGCTGGGCCTCGCCCGCAACACCTCCAACTATGGCGACCGCGACTTCGCGCTTTATCTTCGCAAGACATTCGCCAAGTCCATGGGCTACAGCCAGGCCATGCTGGACAGGCCCGTGGTGGGCATCGCCGATACAGCGAGCGACTACAACAACTGCCACCGCACCATCCCCGAGCTGGTCGAGGCGGTGAAGCGCGGGGTGCTTGCGGCCGGAGGGCTGCCGCTGGCCTTCCCGACGATCAGCATCTGCGAGCCCTCGCTCAGCCCGTGTTCCATGCACTACCGCAACCTCATGGCGCTCGACACCGAGACCATGCTGGCGAACCAGCCGATGGATGCGGCCGTGCTGATCGGCGGGTGCGACAAGACTGTCCCGGCGCAGCTGATGGCGGCCATCTCGTCGGGTACGCCCTCGGTCATGCTGGTTACCGGCCCGATGCTGGCTCAGGCGTTCGAGGGCGAACGGCTGTCGGCCTGCACCGATTGCAGGCGGTATTGGGCACGCTACCGGGCGGGCGAGGTCAGCGAGGAGAAGATCAACACCCTCGAAGGCAAGCTCGCGACCACGGCAGGCACCTGCGGCGTGATGGGCACGGCCAGCACCATGGCGTGCCTGGCCGCAACGCTGGGATTCATGCCGCTCGACGCGGCTTCGGCGCCGGCGGTGCATGCGGACCGCCTGCGCATCGCGGAGGAAGCCGGGGCGCAGGCGGTGCGGCTGATCCACAAGCCGGTCACACCCCTAAGCCTGATGTCCCAGGGCAATCTCGACAACGCCGTGCGCGTGCTGCTCGCGATCGGCGGGTCCACCAACGCCATTGTTCACCTCGCCGCCATTGCGGGACGGGCGGGGCTGTCGCTCGACCTCAAGCGCCTCGACGCGCTGTCCGAGGAGACGCCTGTGCTGGTGGACCTCAAGCCCACCGGTGAGGGCTACATGGAGGATTTCCACTCTGCGGGCGGGATGCAGGCGCTGCTTTGGGAATTGCGCGACCTGCTCGACCTCGGCGCGCTCGACCTCGACGGCGTCACGCTCGGCGAGCGGATCGGCGACGGCGATCACTACGTCAACCGCAAGATCGTCCGCGCCCGCGGCGAGCCGGTCTCGCCGGTGGGCGGCCTTGTCGCCCTGCACGGGTCGCTCGCCCCCGAAGGCGCGATCCTGAAGCGGAGTGCGGCGACCCCTGCCCTGTTCGAGACCGAGGCGCGTTGCATGGTGTTCGACGGGCTGGAAGACCTCGCCAACCGCATCGACGACCCGGATCTGGATGTCACGCCGCAGGACATCCTGGTGCTGAAGAATGTCGGCCCGCGCAGCCCGGCCGGCATGCCCGAGGCGGGCTACCTGCCCATCCCGAAGAAGCTCGCGCGCCAGGGCGTGAAGGACATGGTGCGGATGAGCGATTGCCGCATGTCCGGCACCGCCTTCGGAACCATCGTGCTGCATATCGCGCCCGAGGCCTCGGTCGGCGGCCCGCTCGCGCTGGTGCAGACCGGCGACCGCATCCGGCTGTCGGTAAAGGAGCGGCGGCTGGACCTGCTGGTGGAGGAGTCCGTCCTCGCCGAGCGCCGCGCGGCGTGGCGCGAAGCGCCGGCGCCCAAGCGCGGCTGGGACCGGCTGGTGCATGAGCAGGTGACGCAGGCCCCGCTGGGCGCCGATCTGCGCTTTCTCACTGCGTCGGGCGAGTGAGGGATCGGCCATGGGCGTTCGGCAAGACCATTTTCGGATGTTCGCGCGCTATAATGCCTGGGCGAATGACCGCATCTACGCCGCCACGGCCGAGCTTTCGCCGCAGGCCCTGGCCGAGGATCGCGGCGCCTTCTTCGGGTCGCTGCTCGGCACGCTCAACCACCTGCTCGTGACCGATCGCCTCTGGATGGCCCGCATCGAAGGCACGAGCCAGAGCGGGACGCGGCTGAACGCGATGCTGCACCATGATTTCGCGGAACTGCGCGTCGCGCGGCAGGGCCAGGACCAGGCGCTCGTCGCGCTCGTCGAGGGCATGAGCGAGGAGCGGCTCGCGCAGCCGCTCGCCTACGCGACGACGACAGGGGTGGCGCAATCCCAGCCGCTGCACGAGGTGCTGTCGCACCTGTTCAACCACCAGACCCACCACCGGGGCCATGCGCACCACCTCGTCGGCCTTGCGCTGGGGCAGGAAAAGGCGCCTGTCCTCGACTTGCTGGCCTATCAGCGCAGCA
Source organism: Plastoroseomonas arctica (assembly GCF_018128965.1). Lineage (GTDB taxonomy): Bacteria > Pseudomonadota > Alphaproteobacteria > Acetobacterales > Acetobacteraceae > Plastoroseomonas > Plastoroseomonas arctica. Next base: position 180,505 of record NZ_JAAEDH010000001.1, on the reverse strand, counting down.
TCGCGCGCGCGGCCTGACGCCAGCCGCGCCGACATTCCACCACCAGGACCGCCCATGCCGATCATCAATCGCATCGCCGATTTCCACCCCGACATGACGGCGTGGCGGCATGATTTCCATGAGCACCCCGAACTCGCCTTCGAGGAGCACCGCACCAGCGCCATCGTCGCTGCAAAATTGCGCGAATTCGGCTGCGACGAGGTGGTGACCGGCATCGCGAAGACGGGCGTGGTGGGCGTCATCCACGGGCGCACGCGCAACGGTCGCGGCATCGGCCTGCGCGCCGACATGGATGCGCTGCCGATCCTCGAGGAATCGGGCGTGCCCCACGCCTCGAAAACGCCTGGCACCATGCATGCCTGCGGCCATGACGGGCACACGACCATGCTGCTGGGGGCCGCGCGCTACCTGGCCGAGACGCGCAATTTCGACGGCACCGTCTATGTCATCTTCCAGCCGGCAGAGGAGAATTTCGGCGGCGGCGACGTGATGGTGAAGGAGGGCTTGTTCGACCGCTTCCCGATGGAGCGCGTCTTCGGGCTGCACAATTGGCCGGGCGCGCCGGAGGGCACGTTCCTCTGGCGGGTCGGGCCGATCATGGCGGCCGTCGCCAATCTCGAGGTCACCATCACCGGCCGCGGCGCCCATGGCGCAATGCCGCACCAGGGCGTGGACCCGATCGTCGTCGCGGCGGCCATCGTGCAGGCGCTGCAGAGCATCGTCTCGCGCAGCGTGGAGCCGGTCGATGCCGGCGTCATCACCATCGGCCATATCCTGGGCGGCATGACCTACAACGTGATCCCGGAGACGGTGCGCATGCTCGGCACCGCGCGCTGGTTCGCGCCCGAGGTCGGCGACCTGCTGGAGACGCGCTTCGTCGAGACGGCTGAGGGCATCGCCACCGCGATGGGTGCGCGCGCCGAGGCGAAGTTCCTGCGGCTCTATCCGGCGACCGTAAACGAGGAAGTCTCCACCGGCCTCGCCGCCGACGCGGCGCGCGCCGTGCAGGGCGATGCCCGCGTGGTGCCGATGGCCAAGCCCACCATGGGCGGGGAGGATTTCTCCTTCATGCTCAACGCCAAGGATGGCGCCTACCTCATGCTCGGCGCCGGACGCGGGCCGCATGATCCGCAGGTGCATCACCCGCGCTACGATTTCAACGATGCGATCCTGCCGATCGGCGCGAGCTGGTGGGCGACTCTGGCGGAGCGGCTGCTGGCGAAGGTCTGATCATACGACCAGGCTGTAGAACATGCGCAGCGACGTGACCGCGAGGAACACCGCGAAGGCGCGCTTGAGCAGCAACGGCGGGATGGTGTGCGCGAGCGTCACGCCCCAGGGCGCGGCCACCATGCTCGCGGGCACGATGAGCGCCACGCCCACTAGGTTGACGTAGCCCAGCGAGAAGGGCGGCAGGCGCGGATCATCCCAGCCGCCCCAGATGAAGCCGATGGTGCCGGGGATCGAGATGATCAGCCCGAACACCGAGGCGGTGGAGACCGCGCTGCGTATGGGGGCGCCGAGTGCCGTCAGGATCGGCACGCCCACGGTGCCGCCGCCGATCCCCATCATCGCGCTCACCGTGCCGATGAAGCCGCCGATCGCCTGTCGCACCCAGCCCTGCGGAAAGCTCTCGCGTAGGCGGAACTCCGCGCCGGAAAACCCCATGTTGATGGCGACCGCGAGCGCGATGGTCGCGAAGACGATCGTCGAGACCTGTCCACGAAGATTGATCGCGAGGATGGTGCCCAGCAACACGCCAACCATGATCGACGGCCAGATGGAGCGCAGCAGCGGCAGGTCCATGGTGCCCCTGGCGTGGTGCTTCCGTGCCGACTGGATGGAGGTCGGGATGATCGTCGCGAGCGAGGTGCCGACCGCGAGCTTCATCATGATCGCCTCCGGGATGCCGAAGATCGGGAAGATGGCGAAGAGAACGCCCACGATCACGATGCCGCCGCCGACGCCGAGCAGCCCCGCGAGCAGTCCGGAGAACAGCCCCGTCACCGCCATCGCGCCCGCCAGCAGGGCGAGCCAGAGCGGGTGGGTCATGGGGTCCATCGAATGCCTTACGAGTTTTGCGTGGCGGAGCGGCGTGGCATACAGACAAGGCGCGGTGGCGTCACCCGCTGCGGGAGAATTATCTCATGAGTGATCGCATCCTCGGCGTGCTTGGCGGCATGGGTCCTCTGGCCTCGGCGCATTTCATGCTGCGCCTGACGCTGCTCACGCCCGCGGCCCGCGACCAGGATCATATCCCGGCTGTCCTGTGGTCGGATCCGCGCGTGCCGGACCGCAAGCTCGGCCATGACGGCACCGGGCCGGACCCGCTGCCCGCACTGCTGCGTGGCATTCGCGGTCTGGAAGCGGCCGGCTGCGGCGCCATCGCCATCCCCTGCAACACGGCGCATGGCTGGTTCGACCGGATGCGGATGAAGACCGATCTGCCGATCCTGCACATTGTCGATGCCGCCGCTGCCGAGCTTGTGCGGCTTGGCGTTCGTTCGGGGAAGATCGGGCTGATGGGCACCGCGGCGACGCTCGCGATGCGCCTGTATCAGGAGCGGCTGGACTATGAGGTGATCACGCCAGACGACGCGGAAATGGCCACCTTGGTGACGCCGGCGATCGCCGAGGTGAAGGCGAACCGCGTCGCCGATGCCTACGCGCCGTTAGCCGAGATGGCGTCGCGCCTTGTCGCGCGCGGTGCACAGGCCGTAGTGCTGGGCTGCACGGAAATTCCGCTCGGCATCCTGGCGGGCCCTGCCCTGCCCTTCCCGGTCGCGGACACGATCGACGGACTGGCACGCGCCGCGATCAGCTGGGCGCGGCCGGCCGGATGATGCGCGCCGCACGTTGCGGCGCGCATCTGTTGTTCAGCGCGCCTTCTTGTAGAGCTTCTCGGCGATCTCGAACATTTCCTCAGGCGCATAGTCGGGCGTGAAGGCCGAAGGAACACCAGTCAGCTGGTGGATCTTGCCGCCTTCCGGTGCACCGTCGACGACGGTCAGCTCGCCATCGGGGTCGCCGGGCAACGCCATCTCGCCATTGCCCCAGATGCCCGCCATCTCCTTGTAGTTGCTCGGGCTGAAGGTATAGAGGCGACGGTGTGAGCCTTCGTCGAGGTACTTCTGGCACTCCGGGATGTTGGAAAGATCGATGTTCGGCGTCGGCAGCATGTCCTCGATGGAGACACCGGTGATCTGCTTCAGCGCCAGCGCATAGGCGTGGGCATGCACCGAACCGCGCACGAGCAGGTAGCCGCAGACCTCACGCCCCGTCGGGTCGCTGAGTGACTCGTAGACGCGCAGCTTGTGCAGGCGCGCGCCGCATTCGAGATGGAAGTTGTGCAGCAGGTCCACCACGACGTTCCCGGTGGTGGTGACGAAGTCCATGTTCCACGAGGCGCCGTTGCTGTTCATCGGCATCGCGCCGCCGCCGTTCGAATAGAACCCGGCCGCGAGGCGGATGTCCTTCATCGCCTCGAAGGGCGCACCGCTGATGTCGCCGCCATCGCTCTCGTCGAGATCGCTGTCGGGCCCGTTGTTCAGCATCGCCACGCCGTTGCTCACCAGCTCGACATGGCCGAGCTCCTCGGCGGTGATGGAAGCGACCAGGCTGTAGAAGGGGCGGAGCTTTTCCTTGCTGCGAAAGTTGAAGCTCTGGAACATGTAGTTGTTGAGCGTGGACATCTCGCCGTACTTGCCGCCGAGCAATTCCTGCAGCGCGGCAGCCGCATTCGGGTCGCGGCGCTTGGGGGCGGGAAGTTCGGCTTGCAGCTTATCGATCCGTAGGAACATGACGCAGTCCTCCTTGTGAGCAAGGGGAACCGATCGCGTTCAACCGAGTTGCCCGCTCGCCCGACCGATGTGGGTCACACAAGCGTTGGTGGATCAGGGTTCTTCAAGCCATCGGGGCTCCACATCCTCGAATGCTGTCCTTACGCATAGCGCGGTCATGCCCTGTATCTTGATGCCGGCGCGCCGGCGCCGCATTCTCGCGCCGCCGGGACGATTTCGAAACGAGGCGTCCGACCCATGCGCGCAGTTGTTGTGCTGATTGTCTTGCTGCTGTCGTCCGCGGCGCGGGCACAGGAGACGGTAATCATCTTCGACGCCTCGGGCTCGATGTGGGGACGCATCGATGGGCGGACGAAGATCGAGATCGCGCGCGAGGCGGCGCGGACGCTGTACGGCGCGCTGCCGCCGGGTGGGCGCGTCGGGCTCATGGCCTATGGCCATCGCCGCGCCAATGACTGCGGCGATATCGAAATGCTGGTGCCGCTGGGCGCGCTGGATGCCGCGCGCCTCGCGGGCGCAACCGATGCGATGGTGCCGCGCGGGCGCACGCCGATCACGGAATCGCTCCGCCAGGCCGCTACCGCTCTGGATGTCGCGCGGCGCGGCGGCACGGTGATCCTCGTCACCGACGGCATCGAGACCTGCGAGGGCGATCCCTGCGCGCTGGCGGCCGAGCTGGAACGCAGCAATGCCGCCTTCACCATCCATGTGGTGGGCTTCGACCTGCGCACGCCGGCGGAGCGGGCGCGGGTCTCCTGCCTCGCCGAGCGCACCGGCGGGCGATTCATCGCGGCGCAGAACGCAAGCGAGCTCGGCGCCGCGCTGCGCCAGGTGGCAGCTGCGCGGCCCGCGCAGGTCGCGGCGCAGCGACGGATTCCGCTGGTCGCGATGGATGGTCCGCGCGCGCTGGACGGCGCGCGCTTCGCGGTGACACGGATCGGCGAGGACACCGCCTTCCTGGAGGACGTGACAGGCGACGTCGCGCTCGCGCCGGGCCGCTATCGCGTGGCCGGCATCGCCGCCGGGCGCAGCGGCGCGGTCGAGGCGACCGTCACCGCCAATGTGCCGGCGCGCATCGTGGTTCCGATCACTCTGCCGGTGCCGACCGCGACGCTGACGCCGGAGACCGCCACGCCCGCCGCGATCGCGACCCTTCCAATCGCCTGGCGGGGGCCGGACGAGCCAGGCGACGTCATTGCCATCATTGCCGCCGGCGCAACGTCGCCGCTGGAGTCGCGGCCCTATGTGGCGACCAGGGCCGGCAACCCTGCGGCGATGCGCATGCCCGCCACCGCTGGTGACTACGAGCTGCGCTACCTGCACGCCCGCACCGGCGCCGTGATCGGCACGGCGCGCATCGCGGTGCAGCCCTTCACCGCGCGGATCACCGCACCCGACGCGGTCGAGGCTGGAACGCCCGTGGCGTTCACCGTCGAAGGGCCGACCGGCGACGGGCTGTGGCTGGAAATCGGCACGCAGGCCGGCGCCTCAGTCGGCAACGAGGTCCGCATGACCGAGCCGCGCAGCGGCGAGATGACCGCGCCCACCGCCATCGGCGAATACGAGTTGCGCTATGTGGATGCGAGCGAGGGCGTCGTGCTCGCGCGCCGGCCGCTGCGGGTGGTCGCGTCCTCCCTGCGCATGACGGCGTCCGCCACCGCGCGCACGGGCTATCCGATGAGCGTCGCCTTCACCGGCACCCCGACCGACGACGACTGGATAGGGGTCGTTGCCGTTGGCACGCCGGATGGGGACTATGTTGATGGCCATTGGCTGCGTGGGCTGGTCAGCTCCGGCTCGCCGGTGCTCCTGCAGCCCCTACCCGACGCCGGTGCGCAGGAGCTGCGCTATGTGCGCCAGCGCGAGGTGCTCCAGCGCGTCGCGGTCGCGGTCAGCGCGGGCGTCGCCCGGGTGGAAGCGCCGGCGCGAGCGCTACGCGGCGCCGAAATCGCGTTGCGCTTCGAAGGGCCTGCCGCCGCGTCGGACTACCTGACCTTCGCGCGCGCCGGCGACCCGCCGGAGGAGCGCATGGGCGGCAGCGATACCTATCTCGAAGGGATCACCGATGGGCGCGCCAGCATCAATGCGCCTGCCGAACCCGGTTCGTATGAGCTTCGCTACGTGTCCGCGACATCGCGCGCCGTGGTGCTGGCGCGCGTGCCCGTCGTCGTGGAGTAGCCGTTAGCCCTCAGGGGCAGTCGCAACCATCCGTCGGGCCGGTGTCGCCACGCACGACGTGATGGTCGATCCATTCGGAGACCAGCAGCCGCGCCTCGTTCACCGAGGCCTCGGGGTGGTGGATGCGATACAGCGCGGTGCAGGCGCGGAACGCAGCGAGGTCGGGATTGCCGACCACGCGCAGCTCGCGATAGGCGGTGACGACGGCGCGTTCGCAGCGGCGGGCGATATGGCTGAAGTCGCTACCCATAGGTCAGTCCGAGCCTCCAGATGCGAATCACTCGCATGTGTCAGCAAAGACTAGTCCGGAGGCGGCGCCGCATCAAGCGGGCTTATGCTGCGCAGATACGGTTCGACCGCGCCGTTGAGCTTCATCGTCAGCGGCCGGCCGCGCCGGTCGAGCGTCTTGCCCAGCGACACCCGCACCCAGCCTTCGGAGACGCAATATTCCTCCACATTGGTTTTCTCGACACCCTTGAAGCGGATGCCCACGCCCTGCGCCAGCAGCGCCTCGTCGTAGAACGGGCTGCTCGGGTCGTTGGAGAGGCGGTCGGGAAGAGCGCTCACGATGCCGCGACCGCTTCGGCGATGGCGCGGCCGACATCCTCGGTGCCGGCCTGGCCACCCATGTCGCGGGTGCGCGGCCCGCCTTCGGCGAGCAGCTTCTCGATCGCGGTGGTGATCGCCTTTGCGGCCTCCGGCTCGCCCAGGTGGTCGAGCATCATCGCGCCTGACCAGATCTGCCCGATCGGGTTGCAGATGAACTTCCCCGCAATGTCGGGGGCCGACCCATGCACCGGCTCGAACATCGAGGGGTGATTCTTCTCCGGGTTGATGTTGGCCGAGGCCGCGATGCCGATCGACCCCGCAACCGCGGGCCCGAGGTCGGAGAGGATGTCGCCGAACAGGTTGGAGCCCACCACCACGTCGAACCAGTCCGGGTGCTGCACGAAATGGGCGCAGAGAATGTCGATGTGGAACTGGTCGGTCGTCACCTCCGGGTAGGACTTGCCCATTTCAGCGAAGCGCTCGTCCCAATAGGGCATGGTGAAGGTGATGCCGTTCGACTTGGTGGCGCTGGTGAGCTTCTTGCGCGGCCGCTTCATCGCCAGCTCGAAGGCGTATTTGATGATGCGGTCGGTGCCGATGCGCGTCAGGATGGATTGCTGCGAGACGAATTCGCGCTCGGTGCCCGGGAACATCCGCCCGCCGACGGAGGAATACTCGCCCTCGGTATTCTCGCGCACGACGTAGAAATCGATTTCGGCGGGCGTACGGTTCGCCAGCGGCGTCTTGGACCCCGGCAGCAGCTTGCAGGGGCGCAGGCTGACATACTGATCGAATTGCCGCCGGATCGGGATCAGCAGGCCCCAGAGCGAGATGTGGTCCGGCACGCCGGGCCAGCCGACCGCGCCGAGGAAGACGGACTCGCTATCGCGCAGCTGGTCGATGCCGTCATCGGGCATCATCTTGCCGGTTTTCTCGTAGGTCTCGCAGGACCAGTCGTAATGCGTGAGCGCGAGGTCGAAACCAAAGCGGCGCGCCGCGGCGTCGAGCACGCGCAGCCCCTCGGGAACCGTTTCCTTGCCGATGCCGTCGCCGGGAATGACGGCGATGCGGTGCGTTTTTGTCATGGGGCGTGGTCCTGCCGAAAGGGGGCGGAGAGTGGCGTCCAGGCGCGCCGGCGGCAAGGGGCCACCCCCGCAGGGCGGGTCACCAGGACCTGAAGGCGACGAAATATTCCTCATGAGCATCGAATGACCAGCGACAGGGTCGATCAAAATGCTATCGTTTCGATCCCTGAAGGTCTGTGGAGGTCATCGTGCCGGCAGTCGATCCGAAAACCCTCAAGCTGGGCGATATCCTGATCACCGCCGCCAGCAACACTGTCTCCCATTGCGGGCTGGTCGCAGGCACGACGAGCATCAACGCAGCGAGCGGCCGCGTGGATCGTCCGAACATCGTCTATCACGCGACCTCCTCGAAGGGCGTCACCCAGGACGAGGCCGGCACCTGGGCGCAGGGTCGCGGTCCCACCGGCGTGTTCCGGTGCAAGTCACTGCGCTTCATCACCCAGGGCGGGGTGAGCGCGGAGAAGAAGATCGCCGATGCCGCCGTGGCGCTGTCCACGCGGTGCAGCTACGGCAAGGGCCGCGCCTTCTTCAAAAGCTGGACCGGCACCTCGGATTACGGCTCCTCTGCCAAGGGGCGCGTGGCCAAGTACCTGCTGCGGCTCGGCGCGGACGGGCCTTTCGTCACAACGCTGTATTGCTCGGAATACGTCGTCCTGGCCTACCAGATCGCGGCCAAGGGCGACGAGAGCGTGGGCTACTTCATCGACCTCGACGGCAAGCACACCCTGCCCAAGGATCTGCGTAACTGGATCCTGCAGCGCACCACGCCGGGCGGCAGCTGGGAGTATCTGGGCGACCTAGTCTAGCGCCGCTTTATCGCGCGGCACACGCCGCGCTATGACGGCGCATGACCCATACACTCGAAGATCTCCGCCCCTATGCCGGTCACGCGTTGCAGGACGCGTTCATCCCGGAGCTGCCTGGCCATTACCGGGGCAAGGTGCGTGAGAACTACGACCTGCCGGACGGGCGCCGCATCATCATCGCGACCGACCGGCTGAGCGCCTTTGACCGCATCATCACCGCCGTGCCGCTGAAGGGCGAGGTGCTGACGCAGACCGCGCGGTTCTGGTTCGAACGCACGGCGGATCTCTGCCCGAACCACGTGCTGTCCTACCCCGATCCGAACGCGCTGCTGTGCAAGCGCCTCGCCATCATGCCGGTCGAGATCGTGGTGCGGGACTACCTGGCCGGGACGACGTCCACGGCCATCCTGACCATGTACAAGGCCGGTCGGCGGGAGATTTACGGCCATCATTTCCCCGACGGCCTGCTGGCCAACCAGAAGCTGCCCCAGACCATCATCACGCCAACCACCAAGGCCTTTGACGCCGGCCATGACGAGGAGCTGAGCGCCGAGCGCATCCTGGCGGAGGGCCTGCTCACGCGCGCGCAGTGGGAGGAGGTCTCCGCCCGCGCGCTCGCGCTGTTCGCCCGCGGGCGCGAGGTGGCTGCGGAGCGCGGCCTCATCCTCGCTGACACGAAATATGAATTCGGCTTCGACGAAGCGGGCGCCATCGTCCTCGCCGATGAGATCCACACGCCCGATTCAAGCCGCTACTGGTTCGCCGAGAGCCACCGCGCCGGGCAGACGCCGCAGAGCTTCGACAAGGATTTCGTCCGCAGCTGGGTCGTCGCGCGCTGCGACCCCTATGTGGACGCGATCCCGGAAATCCCCGCCGAGGTGAACCTCGAGGCGTCGCGGATCTACATCAGCGTCTATGAGGCGATCACCGGCACGGACTTCCCGCTGCCGCCCACCGACGAGGCGGTGCTCACGCGTATCCGCCGCAACCTGGCGGGCTTCATGGCGGGCTGACTGGATCTTCCATCCCGCGCGGCGCTCGATGCGGGATGGTCCTGTTCACATCGGCTTGGTCCTCGTACGCGCCCTGATCCTCGGGACCCGGCTTCTTCATCATGGGTGCGCGCGACGGGATGCTGACCGACGCGACCTTTCCCGAGTGGCTGATCGCGCTCGCGCTCCCCGTGCTTTTCACCTGGCTCGCTGTTGATGTCCGCCGAAAGGGATGGGCGGAGCACTGTGCTGGTGCTCCTCGCCCTGCCTGCGACGCGCGCCGCGCTGCTCACGGTGGGAGCTGATGGCATCAGGCCGGTGCCGCAAGCCCCGGGATGGTGTCGCGGAATCGCTCCGGCAGGACCACCGGCGGGGTGAGCCATTCGTCGGGCATGACGGCGTTGTCGATGATCTGCGTGCGCCAGTGCTCCATGTAGGCGTCGAACGGGGCGAGCGCCGCATCGCCGCCGGGCGGCGCCAAGGCCGGGTTCGCATAGGCGAGATCGAGGTATTCCGCCGTGCCCATCCTCCATTGGTAGCCATAGCCCTTGTCCACATCGATCGCCGAGCGCTCGACCTGGCGGCGCGTTTCCAGGCTGCGGATGAAGATGTCGCGGTCGGCGTATTTCAGGTGGAACAGGAACAGCTCGCCGCTGGGTTGAACATGCGACGAACAGGCGTGAAAGCCCGGCCCCCAGCGCACCGGCACTGAGGCGATGAGCGTCTTGCAGTAGTGCCTGGCGAATTTCACCCGCCGCCGCTGCGCCAGGATCGGCAGGCGGCGATCGAATGCTGCCTCCCGCGCCGGTTCGTGCAGCACGTCGAGCCCCATCGCGCGGAGCAGCGGCGCGCCGGACGCGGCGATCGCCTCGCGCAGCCCGGTGAACTTCGCCGGATCCGCGACCAGGAACTCGTCCGCGTCGCTGAAGACGACGACGTCGTGCGTACGCAGCAGCGAGGCGTGGAAGTTCGCGACCAGGAAGGAGCGCACGGCGGTGTCGAATTTCCGGCTGCGCGGAAAGCGCGTGACGGAGATGCCAAGGCCATCGGTGCAGCCGTCATCGGAGCCATGGTCGATGCAGTAGAGGTTCTCGACGCCGAACTCGCGCCCGTAGTGGCGCACCCAGAGCGGCAGGAAATCCGCCTCGTTGTGCACCATCGTGAAGGCGGCGATGCGCAAGCGTGCTCTCCCTAGGACCGCAGCCTGTCTTAACGGCAGCGGCGCTGCGCGCGCCAGCCCCGTAACAACCGACGCGCGGATGTCACAGCAGCCCGCGCGCCCGCGTCGCGACGCGTCCGGTCTCATCGAGCGCGGCGCGCGGGCCCGGCGCGGTGCCCGCGCCTAGCGGGGCGGCGAGACCGCTGGCGAACAGCGACTCGGAGAGCAGGCGGTGCCGCGAACCCAGGCCGCCAGGATCGGCAACCAGCAGCGGGGCGCCCGTCGCGAGCGATTCGCTCAGCATGGAAACGCTGTCCCCGGTCACGACGAGCAGGTCGGCCCAGGCGAGGAAGCCGGCATAGGGGTTCGGGCCGGGATCGCCCCAGCGGAACAGCCGGTGCGGGGTGCCTTCCAGCGCGCGCGCGAGGGCATCGGTCGCCGCGAGGCCCGTGCGGCGCGACGCGCTGGCGAGGATGCTGGCGCCGAGCCCCTTGGCCTGCTCGGCGATCGCGACCGCCACGGCCGGGTCCATGGCCTCGCCGCGCACCGGCCCGCCGAGCAGCAGGGCGACGCGCGGGGGCGGCAGCGTGCCCAACGCCGCGAACTCCTCACGCGCGGCGGCCAAGCGTGCCTGCGGCATGCGGTGGGTCGCGCCCAGGATGGGCAGGATATTGGGGCGCGTCGGGGGCGCGTCGTGCTGTCCGATCACCAGCATGTCGAAGCGGGCGCGCGCGAAGCCGGGGTCCATGCAGTGGACGGTGCGCACACCTCGGCGCGCGAGCCATAGCGCAGCCGGCGCCGCGCGCCGCCCGGCACTGATCACCAGGCGAGGCCAGGGCGGTGCGAACTGCGCACGGCACGCCCGGCTCAGCCCCGCCAGCGTCGCCCAGCGCAGCGGCAGCCGGGCGAAGGGCGACCAAGCAAGGGGCATGGTGCGGAACGGCTCGCCGATCGCCTCGGCAATGCCCAGGGCCTGCGCCGCGGTCCCCGCGCGCGGGTCGGCCAGGACCCAGATCGCGGGATCGGTGGACGTCACGCGCCCCGCGCACTACCACAGGCGGAGCGAAGGGAACCTGCCATGTCCGCCACCCATGCCTCCGACTGGGACCGCGATGCCGCGCTGACCACCGCGCGCATCCTGCTCGAGATCAAGGCGGTGAATTTCCGCCCCGAGGAACCCTACACCTTTACATCCGGCTGGAAGAGCCCGGTCTACATCGACTGCCGCCGCATCATCTATTTCCCGCGTGCGCGCAAGCGCATCTGCGACTTGGCCGTCGAGAAGATCGGCCGCCACATCGGCTACGAGTCGATCGAATGCGTCGCCGGCGGCGAGACCGCGGGTATCCCGTTCGCCGCCTGGATCGCGGACCGGATGATGGCGCCGATGGCCTATGTGCGGAAGAAGCCCAAGGGGTTTGGCCGCAACGCGCAGATCGAGGGCGACGTGCCCGAAGGCCAGCGCACCCTGCTGGTCGAGGACCTGACCACCGACGGCGCGAGCAAGATCGCCTTCTGCAAGGCGCTGCGCGATGCGGGGGCGATCTGCGACCACACCTTCGTGGTGTTCTACTACGGCGTCTTCCCCGGCAGCTTCGAGACGATGAAGGAGATGGGCCTGCAGCTGCACGCGCTGTGCACCTGGTGGGACGTGCTGGAAGTCTGCCGGGAGCGGCCCTATTTCTCGGAAGCTGCGCTCAAGGAAGTGCGGAAGTTCCTGGAGAACCCGGTGGGGTGGTCACAAAGCCATGGCGGCATCGGCAGCCTGGCGGAGGCCAAGCCCAAGGGGATGGAGTGAGCCGCAGAAGGCTTGGACAGTCAGGCTGGGCGGCTTGGAGGTTGCGCCGGATGATCGGAGGTTCTTTGCCATGGGCGCGATGCGTCTGACGCTTGATTTGCCGGAGGCGCTGAGCGCCGGCATCGCAGCGCTGGCAGCCTCGGAAGGGCGCTCGCCGGAGGCGGTGGCGCTGGCTGTCCCGTCGTGGCGCATCGCGGATTTCGAGGAAGCACGGGCGGAGCTCGCGCAGGCTGAGGCGGATATCGCCGCAGGGCTGATCATGCCGCATGACGAGGTGATGGAGGAGATGCGCGGTTGGGCCGCCGCCCTCCGCGCCCGCAAGCCGGGCTGACATGAGGCTCGGCGGGTCGGGCGTCGCGCGCGCCCAGTTGCGCGCCGCCCGGGACCACGTCGCCGGCGACAACCCGGATGCGGCAGATGCGCTGGTGAGCCGAAGCGAAGCGGCCGCCGGTCGGCTCATGGATTTCCCTGAGATCGGCCGCCCCCTGGGCACGGATCTTCGAGTCTTCGCCATTCCACGCTCGCCGTTCCGACTGGTGTATCGCATGGCGCCGGAGGACGGCATGATCCTCATCCTCGCCGTCTGGCATGGAGCACGACAATGGCCCTTTGGCCCCGCTTGATCCTTGCCTGCCTGATCGCCGGCCCCGCGCTCGCCCAACCCCGCGACACGCTCACCATCGGCATCACGCAATTCCCCTCCACCTTCCACCCCAACATCGAGTCCATGGCGGCCAAATCCTACGTGCTCGGCTTCGCCCGCCGCCCGCTCACCGCCTGGGATGCCGATTGGCGCCTCGTCTGCCTCACCTGCGAGACCCTGCCGACGCTGGAGAACGGCCTCGCCGTGCGCGAGACCGCGCCCAATGGCCGCCCCGGGGTGCGCGTGACATACCGCCTGCGCGAGGGACTGCGCTGGGGCGATGGCGTGCCGGTCAGCGCCGAGGATCTCCGCTTCGCTTGGGAAGCGGGGCGCAATGACGCCACCGGATTCGGCCCCGCCGAATTCTACCGCAGCGCCTATGAACTGATCGTCGTCGATGCCCGCACGGTGACGCTGCGCTTCGACAAGCTGACCTTCGACTTCGCCTCCATGGGCGATTTCCAGCCGCTGCCGGCGCATATCGACCGCGCGCGTTGGGAAGCCGCTCCCGCCACCTACCGCACCCGCACCGCCTACGACACGGAGACGGCCAATCCCGGCCTGTGGAACGGCCCCTACCGCGTGACCGCGGTGCAGCCCGGCGCCGGCGTCACGCTCGAGCGCAACGCGCAGTGGTCTGGCCCCGCGCCCGCCTTCCGCCGCATCCAGATCCGCACCATCGAAAGCACCGCCGCGATGGAAGCCCAGCTTCTCGCCGGGCAGATCGACATGATCGCGGGCGAACTGGGCCTGCCGCTCGACCAGGTGGCGGCACTCGAACGCCGGGTCGGCGCGCGCTTCCGCTTCGAATACCGTCCCGGCCTCACCTACGAACATCTCGACCTCAACCACGACAACCCCGCACTTGCGGACCGGCGCGTGCGCCAAGCGCTGATCCTGGCGCTCGACCGCGCGCAGATCGTGGCGCGCCTTTTCGAGGGGCGGCAGCCGGTCGCGCATACCTCCGTCAACCCGCTCGACCCCATGAGCGATCCGGATGTGCGGCAATGGCCACACGACCCAGCCCGCGCCGGCGCGCTGCTCGATGAGGCCGGCTGGCGGCGCGGGCCCGACGGCATCCGCCGCAATGCCGGCGGTGAACGCCTGTCGATCGACCTGATGACCACCGCCGGCAACCGCTCGCGCGAACAGGTGCAGCAGGTGGTGCAGGCGCAATGGCGCGCGGCCGGCATCGAGGCGCGCATCCGCAACGAGCCCCCGCGCGTGCTCTTCGCCGAGACCCTGTCGCGCCGCCGCTTCCAGGGCGGGGTGCTGTTTGCCTGGGTCAGCGCGCCGGAGGGCGTGCCTCGCACGACGCTGCATTCCGACGAAATCCCCCGCGCCGAGCGCAACTGGTCCGGGCAGAATTTTGGCGCCTACCGCAACCCGGAACTGGACGCGCTGCTCGAAGCCCTGCCCGAGGAACTGGACCGCGACGAGCGCGCCCAGATGTTCCGTCGCCTGCAGGCCATCTACGCCGAGGATCTGCCGGCGCTGCCGCTGTGGTTCCGCTCCGACGCGCATGTCTGGCCGACCTGGCTCGAGGGTGTGCGGCCGACCGGGCACCTGAACTACTCCTCACTCTGGGTGGAGGGGTGGCGCGTACGGTGATTGCGGGCCGCCTTCTCCAGATCGCCATCGTCCTCGGGCTGCTCTCCTTCGCGAGCTACGCGCTGATCGGGCTGATGCCCGGCGACCCGATCGAGCTCGCCATCGCCGGCGACCCGCGGCTTGGGCCGGAGGATGCGGCGCGGATGCGGGCGCTGCATGGACTGGATAGGCCTCTGCTCGCCCGCTACGGCGCCTGGGCGACGGGCGTGCTGCACGGCGAGTTCGGCTACTCGCGCCTCTTCGCGGTGCCGGCCGCGAGCGTGTTGTGGCCGGCTCTGTGGTCGACGCTGTTGCTGCTCGGCTGTGCACTGGCCATCGCCGCGGCCGGCGGCATCGCACTGGGCGTGCTGGCCGCCGCCCGACCGCGCAGCGGCCCCTGGGTGGACGCCGTGGCGGTGCTCGGCCAGGCCATGCCCTCCTTCTGGCTCGGCATCCTGCTCATCATCCTGTTCGCGGTGACGCTCGGCTGGTTGCCGGCGGGCGGGTCCGCCGATGACGGTCTCGGCCTGCGCTTCCTGGTGCTGCCGGTCGCCACGCTGGCCGTCGCGAACATTGCCGCCTATGCGCGGCACACCGCGGCTGCGATGCGCGTCGCACTCTCCGAGCCCTGGGTACGCACCGCGCGCGCCAAGGGTGCGTCGGGCCCGCGCGTGCTGTGGCGACACGTCTTCCCCAATGCGGCGGTGCCGGTGCTGACCATCGCCGCGCTCGATGCCGGCGCGTTGGTCTCCGGCGCTGTGGTGACGGAGACGGTCTTCGCGCGGCCCGGCATGGGCAAGCTGATCTACGACGCGATCATGGGGAACGACTACAACCTCGCGCTGCTCGCCCTGCTGCTGGTGGCGCTGGTGACCATGCTGGCGACCCTCGCGGCGGATGTGGCGCAACGGGTGATCGACCCGCGGATCTCCGCCTGATGCGGTTCTGGCTCGGTGTTTCGTTGCTCGGCACGCTGGTGGCCGGCGCTCTGACTGCGCCCCTGTTGGGGCAGGATTCCGCAGCACCCGATCTGTTCAACCGCTACGCCGCGCCCTCGTCCGAGCACTGGCTGGGCACAGATGATCTCGGGCGCGACCTGCTGACGCGGCTACTCGAAGGCGCGCGAGTCTCGCTCGCCGTCGGCATTGCGACGGCACTGGCGGCGAGCATCATCGGCACCGCGGCCGGGCTGCTCGCGGCGTGGCGCGGCGGCGTGGTGGACGCGCTTCTGATGCGCCTGGCCGATGGGATGCTCGCGTTGCCGGCGCTGCCGCTGCTGGTGGTCCTGGCCGCCGTGGATCCCTCGGTGGTGGGCCTGCCGCGCGGGCAGGCGGCGTCGGACATGATCCGCATCGTGGGCATCCTGACCCTTTTCGGCTGGGTGGGCGTGGCGCGCCTGGCGCGTGCGGCCGCGCTCTCGGTGCTCGCGCGCGACCATGTCCGCGCAGCGCGCGCGCTGGGCGTGACCGAGGCGCGGCTTCTGATGCGCCATGTGCTGCCCGCCCTCGCCGTGCCGGTGAGTGTGGCGACGGCGCTGGCGGTGGCGGGCGCAATCCTCGCCGAGAGCACGCTCAGCTTCCTCGGCCTCGGCATCGCCCCGCCGAACCCGTCCTGGGGGAACATGCTCGCCAATGCGCAGGAGCTGGTCTTCTCCGCGCCGATGGCCGCGGTGTGGCCGGGCCTCGCCATCCTGATGGCGGTCGCGGGCTGCACTCTCATCGCGGACGGCGTGCGCGCACGGTAAGGGAGGGCGCCGGCCTCCCTGCCGGCGCCCCCGCCTCTCAGCTGCCGATGATGCCGCCATCCTTCTTCACGATCGCGATCACGGCCGGGCGCGGCGGCATGCCCTCGGCGAAGTCGGGCCAACGGGTCGAGGGCGCCTCGAAGGTGCTGCCGGTATCCTCGCCGGGATGCTGGATGGCGAGGAACATGGTGCGGTCATCCGGCGCCATGCACGGCCCGCACACCTCGGCGCCCGTCGGCGCCTGGTAGAACAGCTTCGTCAGCGCCCGTCCCGGACCGGCGGTGTCGGCGGCGTAGAGGCCATCGGCGATACCCGCTGCCGTGGGCGCGCCATCGGTCGCGATCCAGATGCGGCCCTTGCTGTCGAAGGCGCAATTGTCCGGGCAGGACAGCCAGCCCTGGTCGGAGGTGGCGCGATGGTAGCGCGCCCCGGCATCCTGGCCGGGCTTGCCCGCCATCAGGAAGATCTCCCAACGCCCTTCCGTCGCGGTGTGGTCCACCGCATTGCCGACGCGCGGCGGGATCAGCTCGATGATGTGGCCATGCGCGTTGCGCGGACGCGGATTGGCGGCGTTGCCTTCCGCGCGAGTCGTGTTGTTGGTCAGCACGACATAGACGCGGCCATTGACCGGGTTGGTCTCCACGTCCTCGGGGCGGTCCATCGGCGTCGCGCCCAGCAGGTCCCCGGCGCGGCGGGTGTTGATCAGCACCTCGGCCTGGTTGGCGAAGCCGTTGGCCGCCGTCAGCGGTCCCTGGCCGTGCACCACGGGCAGCCATTCGAGCTTGCCGTCATCCTGCAGCTTGGCGACGAACAGGGTGCCCTCATCGAGCATGTCGCGGTTGGCAGCGCGGTCATTGAGGTTGAACGGGCGCGCGGTGACGAACTTGTAGACGTAGTCCATCGCCTGGTCGTCGCCGCAATAGATGACGACGCGGCCGTCATGGCTGACAGCGTGGGTTGCGCCCTCATGCTTCACGCGGCCGAGCGCGGTGCGCTTCACCGGCACGCTCTCCGGGTCGTAGGGGTCGTATTCGACCACCCAGCCGAAGCGGTTCGGCTCATTGGGCTCCTTGTCGAGGTTGAAGCGGTCCTCGAAGCGGCCCCAAGGGTATTGCGCCGCGGCGACGATCCCATAGCGACGGTGCATCTCGCCCTGCGGGCCGGTGCCGGCGGAGGCGCCGCCGAAATAGCCGTTGAAGTTCTCCTCGGCGACCAGGACCGTGCCCCAGGGCGTGTTGCCGCCGGCGCAGTTGCTGAGCGTGCCGAGCACGCGCGTGCCGGTCGGGTCCGCGTTCGTCTTCATCAGCGCATGGCCGGCGGCGGGGCCGGAGATGCGCATCGGCGTGTCGCCGGTGATGCGACGGTTGTAGCGGCTCTCGCGCACATAGCCCCAGACGCCGTTGGTCTTGCGGATCTCGACCACCGCGTGGCCATGCGCCATGCGCTCGATGTGGGATTGCTCGGCATTGGCGCGGATGCGCGCGCCGCTGCCGCTGCCGATGCCGGCGAACATCAGGTTGGTATTGGTGTATTCGAGATTGGCGCAGAGCAGGCCGTGATCAGCGGTGTTGGAGCCCTGCGGCAGCGGCTTGAAGTCGATGTAGTCGTTGTTGTAGCCGAACTGGCCGGCCTGGGCGGCGGGCGTCTGCGCATTGGGGTTGAAGGCCGGCGCTTCGGCAAGGATCGGGTCGCCCCAGCGGATCACGACCTGGGTCTCGTACCCCTCCGGCACCGCGTCATGCTGGGAGAGCTGGTGGCGCACCTCGCCGAAGGCGAGGCTGGATGGACCGCCCTGGACGGGCACCTGCGCCTGCGCGCTCGCGACCAGCTGGTCGGTGAGCGTGGCGGCACCGGCGAGGCCCAGCAGCGCGGCACGGCGCGAAAGGCGGCGTTCAATCAGCAGGCCGACCGGCTCGCGCGGATCGGGGTTGGATGCGATGTCGTCGGGATCATTCTCGAGCATGTGGGAAGTCCGCTTCCAGGGTTCAGATCGCGCGCACCAGGCCCCGGGCTTGGCGCGCGGGCGCGGCCGAGCCGAGGGCGATCACGTCACATCATGGTCAGCGCGCCGGAATGCGCCAGGGCCAGGACGGGCTCGGCCCCGGTTTTCATCGAGGCGTCACATCAGCGGCGGACGCTCACCTGGGTCAGGTCCTGGTACCAGCTTTTCGCCTGGGCAAACCCCTGCACCTCGGGCCGCAGCGCGCGCGGGTTCACGTCATGGACGACCCAGAGCCAATAGGCATTGTCCACCACCATTTCGTGGGCGCGGGCGAGCAGCGCGTCGCGCTTCGTCTCGTCGAACTCCAGCACGGCCGCGTCGAGCAGCGCCTGCAACGCGGGCTCGCACACGCCTGACCAGTTCAGCCCCTCGGGCGGGGCCATGTTGCAGGAGAAGAAGCGCTGGAAGGCATCGAAGGGCGTGGAGATGCCCATCGAGTTGTTGATCGCGTGCAGCCCGCGCGCGGTCGGGTCGAGCGGGCCGCGCGTGCGCTGCACCCGCATTGCGTTCCACTCCACCACGTCGAAACGCAGGTCGATGCCGGCGGCGCGCATCTGCTGCTGGATGGCCTCGTTCATCGGCAGCGGCTGCATCTGGCCCGAACCGGATGTCGAGATCTGGAAGGTGATCTGGAGCGGGCGCGCGGCGTTGTAGCCGGCCTCGCCCAGCAGGCGACGCGCCTCGGCGGGATCGTGGCGGATACGGAAGCGCGGGTTGCCGAACCAGGGGCTGTCGGGCAGCACCATCCCGGTGGCCGGCACCGCCATGCCGCCCAGGAGCTGCACGATCTCCTCGCGGTTGACAGCCAGGTTCAGCGCTTGGCGCACGCGCACATCGGCCAGCGGCGTGCCGTCGCCCACGATGCGCAGGATGTAGGGCCAGACATGCGGATAGGGGTTGACCTTGATGGTCATCCGCTGGGCGCGGAGCGCAGGGATGGCGTCGGGCGGCGGCGCCTCGATGAAGTTCGCCTGGTTCGCGAGCAGCGCGGCGACGCGGGTATTGGCGTCCGGGATCGGCAGCAGCACCAGGCGGTCGAGCTTCGGGCGCCGCGCGACGTCCCAGTATTCCGCGAAGGGCAGCATGACGCAACGCTGTCGCGGGACGATCTCGGTCACGCGGAACGGCCCGGTGCCGGAGGGCTGGCGGCCGAAGGCTTCCCACCCGCCCAGCCGGCGCCACTGCGCGGGCGAGGAGATGTGCAGGAACACGATCTGGTCGAGCAGATAGGCGTTGGGCGTGCCTGTACCGATGGCGAGCGTGAAGTCATCGATCTTGCGCCAGCTCTTCACGTCGGGCAGGCGGAAGGCGAGCGTCAGGCGCTGCTGCGGGTCGTAATGTGGGGCTTCGCGGACCAGCAGCTTTTCGAGGTTGAAGATGACGGCGTCGGCGTCGAAGTCGCTGCCGTCATGGAACTTCACGCCGTGGCGGAGGTGGAAGATCCATTCCGACTGGTTGTCGGGGTTCGGCGCGAAGCGTTCGGCGAGGGCCGGGACGATGCGCGGGATCGTCTCCTCCTGGCCGAGATTCCAGTAGACCAGACTGTCATAGATGGTGAAGCCCATCCAGCGGATGCCCTCGCCGCCCTGGTCCGGCGCGCCGCGTGCGGTGGGGATGTCGTTGAGCGTCATCCCGATGCGCAGCTCGCCGCCGCGCGGGGTTTGCGCGATGGCCTCCTCCGCCGCCAGCGCCGAGGCGGCCAGTGCCAGCGTGGCGCGGCGCGTGATCATGACAGGAAGTGGAAGATGTTGGCGAGTTCCTGCGCGAAGCCCGCGGGGCGTGGCATGCGCGCCAGCATCTCGCGCATGATCGGCGCCGCGGAGAGGAAATGCGCGGTGTTGCGCGCGTTCAGCTTCGTGATGCCGGCGCGCCGCGCGATGGCGAGGTATTCATCCTGCTCGGCCTGGGGGATGGTGACCGGCGCGGGGTCGGGCACCTTGGGCAGCGGGTTGACCGCAGCGCCCGCCTCCAGCACCGGCCGCAGTGCGCGCCAGGGGGTGGCGCTCTCATAGGCATGGGCGACCTTCATCACTGTGGCATCGTCGAAGGGCCGGCCCACGATCTGCATGGACATCGGCAGCCCGCCCTCATGCCCGATGCACTGCACCAGCGCGGGGCCGCCCGAGCAGTTGAAGGCGGTGGTCAGCGAGGAATGCTTCGACCAGAAATGGATGGGCTGCCAGCCATCCAGGCGCGGCGCGAGGCTGGGTGCCGCGGTGACCAGCACATCGTACTTCGCATACAGCGCCTCGAACTCCGCCAGCATCACGCGGCGCTGGCGGTGCGAAGCCACCACGTCGGTGCCGCGGATCAGCATGGCCGGCAGGCTGCGGGCCAGAAAATCCTCGCCGAAGTCGTTCGGGCGTTCGCGCAGGTTGGCTTCGTGCACGGCGAAGATCTCGGCTTCGGCGGCGATGACCTTCACGTCGAAATACTCGCCCATCGGGCGGATGCGCGCGTCTTCCAGCGTGGCACCCAGGCCGCGCAGCACGTCGAAAGCGGCCTCCAGCGCCGCCTTAGTGGCGGGGGGGATTTTCACGTCTTCCTCGAAGACGTGTCGAAGAACGCCGATGCGCAGGCCTCGGATATCGCCGGTGAGTGCGGCGCGATAATCCGGCACCAGGCGCGTCGCGCTGTTTGGGTCGCGCGGGTCATGCCCGGCGATGGCCTGCATCACGATGGCGCAATCCTCCACCGTCCAGACCATCGGGCCGGCGGTGTCGTAGCTCCAGGAATTCGGCATGATGCCGCGCCGCGAGATCAGGCTCTGCGTCGGCTTCAACCCGACGAGGCCGCACAGGCCCGCGGGGTTGCGAATGGACCCGCCAGTATCGGTGCCCATCGCGAGTGGCATGAACCCCGCCGCGACCGCTGCACCGGAACCCGAGGAGGAACCGCCGGTGAAATGGTCGGCCTTCCAAGGGTTGCGCGCCGGCGGCCAGGCTAGGTCGAAACTCGGGCCGCCATGCGCCCCTTCATGCGTGGAGAGCTTGCCCAGCAGCACCGCGCCGGCGGCACGCAGGCTGGCCGTCGTGGCGGCGTCTTCCCGCGGCCGGCAATCGGCGTAGCAGCGTGAATGCCCGGTGGTGGGCGTGCCGGCCGCGTCATAGACATCCTTAAGACCATAGGGGATGCCGTGCAGCGGCGACTTCGCGCCGGACTTTGCAATCTCCGCCTCCGCCGCCTTCGCCTCGCCGCGCGCGGCCTCGAAGGTGGGCAACAGGTAGGCATTGATCTGCGGGTCGAGCGCCTCGGCGCGCGCGATCAGCGCGTCCGTCAGCTCCACCGGCGAGAGGTCGCGCGTGGCGATGCGCGACGACGCCTCGGCGATGGTCATGAAGGCCAGGTCAGTCATCTCAATGCACCCCCAGCTTCTGCACTTCGGCGCGCACCAGATGCTTCAGGTGCCGCTCCAGCGCGATGAAATCCGCATCCGTCCGCTCGCGCGGGTGCGACAGCTGCGGGTCCACCACCTCCTTCACGCAGCCCGGGCGCGTGCCCATCACCACGATGCGGTCGGCGAGGAAGATCGCCTCAGAGATCGAGTGCGTCACGAAGACCACAGTCTTGCGGTCCTGCTCCCAGATGCGCAGCATTTCTTCCTGCAAGACCTCGCGCGTCTGCGCGTCGAGCGCGCCGAACGGCTCGTCCATCAGCAGCACCGAGGGGTCATTGGCCAGCGCGCGCGCGATCGCTACGCGCTGCTTCATCCCGCCCGAGAGATTGCCCGGGTACTTCTGTTCGTGCCCCGCAAGCCCCACCGTCGCCAGATGCTTCATCGCGATGGCACGCTGCTCGGACTTGCTCTTGCCCTTCAGCATCGGACCGAAGCAGACATTGTCGAGCGCGGTGCGCCACGGAAACAGCGCGTATTCCTGGAACACAACGCCACGATCCGCGCCAGGCGCCGTCACCTCCTTGCCATCAACCAAAATCTGGCCGGAGCTCGGCTTCAAGAACCCCGCGATCATGTTCAGCAGCGTCGATTTGCCGCAGCCCGAGGGTCCGAGCAAACAGGTAAAACTGTTCTCAGGCAGATCGAGGTCCACTTTTTCCAGCGCGACATTGTCGCCAAACACCTTTCCCACCCCGCGGATGGAAATCTTCGTCGGACGCATGGCCAGGTCGGGCGCTGCGTCGAGGCTGGTTGCGATGTCCATGGCTCAGGCCCTCACCGAAACGCGCCAGCGCAGCAGTCGGCCCTCAAGCGCACGCAGACCGACATTGACGAAAAATCCGATGATGCCGATCACCGCAGCACCCATCAGCATCTGGCTGACAAGGAAGAAGGTGCGCGCATCATTGATCAGGTAGCCCAACCCGCTATCCGCCGCGATGAACTCCGCCGCGACGATCACGAAGAACGACAGTCCAAACCCCAGCCGCAGCCCGGTGATGATCGCCGGCAACGCCGCCGGCAGCACAACATGGCGGAACATGTCCATCCGCGACGCGCCCAGCGAGGACGCCGCGCGGATCAGCAGCGGATCGACGTATTTGATCCCCTCCAGCGTCGTGGTGAAGATCGGGAAGAACGCTGCATAGGTGATGAAGGCGATCTTGCTCAACTCGCCGATGCCGAACCACAGCACCATCATCGGCAGGAAGGCGAGCGGCGGGATCGGCCGCAGCATCTCCACCATCGGCTCGACCAGGCGCTCGAGCGGCTTCCAGGTGCCGACCGCGACGCCGAGGAACACGCCGGCGACGGAGGCCAGCGCGAAGCCCTGGAACACGCGGCTCAGGCTCGCCCAGATGTCGCGCTGCAAGTCGCCGCTTCGGTAGGAATTCACCCCCGCCTGAAGCACCTCCATCGGCGTGGGCAGCAGGATCGGGTTGAACCACTTGAACCAGAAGCGATTGCCGTAACTGATGAACAGCCAGAAGCCGAGGAAGATGGCTATGGAGAACAGCGCCCCCGCCAGCCCCGGCAGATGCTTCTTCCAGCCGCTCATGCCTGCGGCCTCCATGTCACGCGTGCCGGATCCACCTGGCTGAGCAGTGTGGTGGAGATGCCGCTCGCCGCGGTGAGCCGCGTCGGGATGCGGCGGATATCCAGCGCCCACTCGACGGTGAAATCATAGGAATTGACCAGCGGCTGGTCGATCAGCACGCCATACTTGTTCGCCTCGGTCATCACCTGCAGTGGTTCGGCCGGAATGCGCAGCACTTCCTGCACCGCGCCGAAGGCGCGCGGCCGATCCGTCTTGAACAGGTTGTCCGCCTTGATCAGCGCGCGCAGCATGGCCTTGAGCGTGTTGGGCTTGGTGCGGATCCACTCCTCCGTCGCCATCATCACCGAATGGGAAAACAGCAGCTTCTCCGCCTCGGGCAGGATCGTCACCGGGTCGGTGAACAGCAGCTTGCTGCCCACCACGTAGAGCGTGCCGCCAAGCGTCGTCAGGCGATGGAGGAAGGGCTGCCAGGCGAGGAGGATATCCACGTCCCCGCGCGCCGCCGCGACCACACCCTCGGACGGGTTCATGTTGATCATGCGGATCTTGGTCTCGTCGAAGCCGAAGCGCTGGCCCAGCTTCTTCAGCATCAGCGGCGAGTTGTTGCCCTGGGTGAAGGCGCAGCGCTTGCCCTCCAGCTCGCGCGGATGCGACAGCCGCGTGTGCGGTGCCAGTACCACGCCCTGGGTATCGGCAATATCGGCGAAACCGCAGATGATCTTCACCGGAATATTCTGCGCGGCGAGACCGATCTGCCCGAACTGCGACCCGATCCCGATCGGAAAGCCGCCGCCCATGATCGTCATCACCTCGCCGCCCGACGACTGCCAGCGGATCGTGACGTCCAGCCCCTCCTCGCGGAACATGCCGAAATGCGAGGCGACCGCGAGCTGCATGCCCAGCTGCGGATCGCGCACGCCCAACAACTCCACCTCCCGCTGCTCGGGCGCAGTCTGAGCGCGCGCGAGCGCCGGGATCAGCATCGGCATCGCGAGCAATGCGCGACGGGTCGTTGGTGTCATGGGTGGACCTCGTGGGGTGAGAGGGAAGACAGCAAGGCCAGGGCTCTGCCCTGGACCCGCCAGGATCGTGTCGATCCTGGACCTCCATCTGTTGGTTCTCGATTTTGGGAGGGTGTTGCGGCTCTGCAGAGGCGGGCCGGGTTGGGGAGAGGGCGCATCGCGGTTGTGCCTTCGCCGCGGGCAACGCCATGCGCCCTCCCCCCAACCCGGCGCTTCATCGCAAGTCCCAGCCCTCCCACGGCCAGAACCAACACACGCAGGGGCCCGGGGATCGGCGCGATCCCCGGCGGGGTCTGGGGCAGCGCCCCAGCCTTGCTGCCTCCCCTCACGCCACGGGTCGCCATGTCACCAGCGCCGGGTCTGCCATTTCCGCGATGCGGGTGGTGAAGCAGTCCTCCGCGCGCGGTGGGCTGGGCGCACGGCCGATGCTGACGGCCCATTCGCTCTGGAAGCGGTGGCTGGCGATCAGGGCCGGGCTGATGCCGAGCGCGTATTTGTTCGCGTTGGCCATGACTTCGAGGGCGGGCGCGTCGATGCGCAGCGTGCGGCCGAGCGCGGCGATGGCACGCGGCTTGTCGTCGGTGAGGATGGTGTTGGCCGCCATCAGCGCCTTGAGCAGGGCGGTGAGGGTGTTGGGCTTGCTGTCGATCCATTCCTGCGAGGCGAGCAGGGTGGAGTGGTTGAACAGCAGCAGGTCGTCGGCCGGGCGAGGCTCCGGACGGCCGTTCACGTGCAGGGTGGCGCCGGTGCAGTACATGGTGCCGCCGAGCTGGATGAGCCGGTAGAGGTTCGGCTGCCAGCCCATCAGGCCTTGGACGTCGCCGCGCGAGGCGGCGACGACGCCTTCGCTCTGGTTCATGTTGACGAGCTGGACCTTGGTCGCGTCGAAGCTGTAGAGGCTTGCCAGCTTGGCGAGCAGAAGCACCTGCGAATTGCCCTGGGTGAAGGCGATGCGCTTGCCTTCGAGCTCCCGCGGGTGGGCGAGGCGCACGCCGGGGCTGAGCACGAAGCCCTGCGTCTCGGCGATGTCGGCGAGTGCCGAGATGGTGCGGATCGGCAGGCGCTGCCCGCCGAAAACCACCTGGGTGAAGCTGCCCCCGGTGCCGACCGGAGCGGAGCCGCCGCCCATGATGGTGAGGGTATCGGCGGCGGATTGCGTCCAGCGGATGTTGGGCGTGATGCCTTGCGGGCGGAACAGGTCGAATTCGGCGGCGAGCGCGATCTGCGCGCCGAGTTGCGGGTCGCGCACGGCGATGATGTCGAAGGTGGTGGTTTCGGGCGCGGCGGAGGCGCTGCGGATGAAGGCGGGCGCGGCAAGCGCGGCGATGGCGGCGCGGCGCGTGAACTGGGTCATTCTCGGCTTCCTCAGGCGGCTTCAAGCACGCGGGCGCGGCTTTTCATCAGGGGTTGGATGCGCGTGCCGAACTGCTCCATGCCGATGACGAAATCATCGAAGGTGAGCATGACGCCGGCGAGGCCGGGAATTTCCGACATCTCATCAAGCAGGGCGGCGACCTTGGCATAGGAGCCGACGAAGACGCCCTGGTTGGTGGGGTAGTTGTCGCCCTGCATCTTCTGGCGGTTCGCCGTGGCGTAGGGGTCTGTTGTCTTGTCCGCGCCCGCCTGGGCGTTGCGCCAGGCGAAGGCCTCATGGTCGTAGCCGTCGCAATAGTGCTGCCACTTGGCTTCAGCCGCGGCGTCGGTCTCGTCGGCAACGATCATCTGCATCACCAGCGCGCCGACGTCGCGGCCGGTCAGCTTGCGGGCTTCCACCAGGCGGGCGATCGAGGGCGCGACGCGCTGGGGCTGGTTGACGCCGAAGCCCACGCAGAAATTGTAGTCGCCGTATTCGGCGGCGAACTTGGTGCCCGCATCGCTCTGCGCGGCGCAGATGATGGGGATGGGCGCGGACGGCGTGGGCAGCAGCTGGCACTTGTCCATCTGGAAGAACTGGCCCTTGAAATCGCTCTCCGCCGTCTCCCACAGCTCGCGCATGATCTTCACGTATTCGGCGCAGTAGACGTAGCGGTTCGCGAAATGCACCGGGCCGGGCCAGATGCCCATCTGGGAGTACTCGGCCTCCTGCCAGCCGGAGACGATGTTCACGCCGAAGCGGCCGGGTGCGATGGAGTCGATGGTCACTGCCATGCGCGCGGCGAGCGGCGGGGGCATGGTCAGAACCGCGATGGAAGCGAACAGCTTGATCCGCGTGGTCACGGCGGCGAGGCCGGACATCAGGGTGAAGCTCTCCAGCCCGTAATCCCAGAAGCGGCTGGCCCCGCCGAAGCCGTGAAACTTGATCATCGATAGGGCGAAATCTAGGCCGTAGCTCTCGGCTTTCTGCACGATGGTCTTGTTCAGCTCGAAGCTCGGCAGGTACTGCGGCGAGGTGGTCGAGATGATCCAGCCGTTGTTGTTGATGGGGATGAAAACGCCGACCTGCATGGCAAAGACCCTCTCACCGCTCCTGCGGTTCGGGTGCGATGCAGCAATTCGCGTGCCATCCGGTCGGCTTGCGCGGGCGCCCGCGTCGGCGTCTCATCCGCGGCATCAACGGGAGACCCGCCATGCTGCAATTCTACTACAATACCGCGCCCAACCCGATGAAGGTGGCGCTGTTCCTTGAGGAATCCGGGCTGCCCTATGAGGCGATCCCTCTCGACACCCGCAAGGGCGAGCAACACGACCCCGCCTACCTCGCGATCAACCCGAATGCCAAGGCACCTTCCATCGTCGATGACGGCAAGCCGGTGTTCGATTCCAACGCCATCCTGCTCTACCTCGCGCAGAAGACCGGCCAGTTCCTGCCCAAGCCGGAGGATGCCGGGGCGATGTTCTCCTGGATGATGTTCGTGGCCAGCGGCATCGGTCCCTTTACCGGCCAGAACGTGCATTTCCGCAACGTGGCCCCGCCGGGCAGCGAATACGGAAAGACCCGTTACGCCTTCGAGGCGAAGCGGCATTGGACCATTCTGAACGATCGCCTGGCATCGCGCGAATGGATGGTGGGCGATGCCTATTCCATCGTCGACATGGCGGTGTGGGGCTGGTCGCGGATCGGCGGCTTCGCGCTCGGTGCGGAGGTGTTCGATACGCTGACCCATGTGAAGCGCCATCTGGACGCCATCAACGCGCGCCCGGCCGCCCAGCGCGCGATCGCGATCAAGGACCGCCACGCCTTCAAGACCGAGATGGACGCCGAGGCCAAGCGCCACATGTTCCCGCACATCGCGGCCTAGGATTCCGGCGATGCGGGGGTCCGCGCTCCCGCATCGCCAGGGTCACATCGCTTCCTCGATCACCGGCGGCGCATGCACGCGCACCGGCGGCAAAGCGCCTTCGAAGCGCTCCACCGCCACCAGGCAGGATTGCGCCGATGGCCCCTGCCCCAGACGCGACGTGCCGACATCCGCGGTCAGCACATTGGCGTTTCCGTGCACGCAGAGGCTGCCCGGCACACCGGGTTCCAGCGGATCGAACCACGCCCCCGTCGCCATCATCACCACGCCGCGAAGCAAGCCCTCATTGAGACGCAGGCCGGCCAGGCACGCGCCGCGATCGTTGAACACGCGCAGGATGTCGCACGCCGCCAACCCGTGCGCCGCCGCATCCTCGGGGTGCATGATGATAGGCTCGCGCCCCTGGATCTTGTCGGCCATCGCGACGCGGCCGGGGTCGAGCTGGCCGTGCAGCCGCGTCGAAGGCTGGAAGGATAGCAGGTGGAAGGGGAAACGCCTCGCTTCGGGCGCGCCGAGCCATTCGCGCGGCGTGTTCCAGACCGGATGGCCCGGCGCCTCGGCATAGCCGAAGCCGGCCACCGTCTCGCTGAACAGCTCGATCTTGCCGGATGGCGTGTCGAGCGGATGCGCCACCGGGTCGAGCGCGAATTCCGCGAATTGCGTAAAGGCGCGGCATGGCTCGGGCGGCGGTGCCTCCCAATAGCCGTCCGCCCAGAAGCGGTCGAAATCAGGCGTCTCGACGCCCGTTGCGGCACAGGCCCGGCGCCAGCGGTCGAACAGGTGGCGCAGCCAGGCATTCTCGTTGCGCTGCTCGGTGAAGCGATCGCGGTAGCCGAGCTCGTCCGCGATGTCGGCGAGCCAGTCATGGTCGTTGCGCGCGCCGGCGATGGGCGGGATCGCCTGGTGCATGGCGCGCAGGAAGCGGTCGCGTCCGGAGCTGGCGATGTCGTTGCGCTCGAGCGATGTGGTGGCCGGCAACACGATGTCGGCGTGGCGCGCGACCGCTGTCCACCACGGCTCCTGCACGATGATCGTATCGGTCTTCGCCCAGGCGCGCAGCAGGCGGTTCAGATCCTGGTGATGATGGAAGGGGTTGCCGCCCGCCCACCAGATCATCCGCGTGTCGGGGAAAGGCACCTCGCGGCCGTTGAAGGATTCCACCCCGCCCGGGCTCTCCAGCATGCGCGTGATCGACGAGACCGAGATGTATCGCCCGGTGGGGTTGCGCGTCGCGGGCAGCGAGAAGGACGGGATCTCGCGCCGCGGCGTGCCCATGCCGTTGATGCTGCCGTAGCCGAAGGCCACCCCCTGCCCCGGCTTGCCGATGCCGCCCAGCATGGCGGCGAGAGCGGTAAGCATCCAGAAGGGCTGCTCGCCGAAATCAGCGCGCTGGATGGACCAGGTCGCCGTCAGCATCGCCGGCGCGTCGGAGATGGCGCGGGCGATGGCGATGATCCGCTCGGCGGAGATGCCGGTGATCGGCGCCGCCCAGTCCGGCGTCTTGGGCAGGCCGTCGGAAGCCCCTGTGACATAGGCGGCGAGCCTGTCCCATCCCGTGCAATGGCTCGTGAGGAAGTCACGATCCTCGCGGCCCTCGGCGATCAGCCAGTACGCCATGGCAAGCAGCAGCGCCGCGTCGGTGCCCGGGCGTATCGGCGTCCATTCGGCATGCATCCATTCGGGCATGTCGGCGAGGTAGGGTGAGACGCAAAGGAAGCGTACCCCGGCCTCGGCCGCCTTGCGGAAATTCACCGAGTATTCCGAAGCGCCGGCGCCGCCCGAGGTCACCTGCCCGTTCTTCAGCGGCAGCCCGCCCAGGCACAGCATCACGCCCGCATGCCGCGCGATCGCCGCCCAGTCCGTCACGCGCCCGAGCAGCACCTCGTTGGTGCCCAAAACATGTGGCAGCAGCGCCTGCCCGGCGGCGTAGGAGTAGGAATTCATCTGCGCGGTGTAGCCGCCGCCGAGGCCGAGGAAGCGATGCAACTGGCCGCGGGCATGGTGAAAGCGCCCGGCCGAGGACCAGCCATAGGAGCCACCGAAGATCGCATCATGCCCGTGCTCGGCGCGCACGCGCGATACCTCCGCGGCGATCAGGCGCGTGACCTGGTCGGCGGGGATCGGGATGAAGGGATCGCCGCCGCGCAGATGGCCGGCGCGCTTGCCCTCCAGCCAGCCACGCCGGACATAGGCGCGGTCGATCCGGCAAGCGGCGTGCACCACATCGGGCACGCTTTCGATCAACGGGCCCGGCACTGGGTCGCGCGCGAAGGGGCGGACGCCGACAACGCGGCCGTGCTCGACTATGGCGTCATAGGCACCCCAATGGCTCGCGTGCGGCGTGATAACGGTCATGCTCAACATCCTCTGCCGCACAAGCATCGCGCCGCATTCACGAGACCGCAACCTGGGCGCGCAGGTTATCGTTGCGAAATTGTTATGACGTTTGCGTGGGGTTTGGTGCATCGCCCACCTTATGTTCACGCTGGCCAAGATTTATCACACGCTGCGGCCCTCAAGACGCAGGCCGACGGCGCAATCGGCGAGCGTCCGGCCAAGGCATCCGCTTCCGCGTAGCGCCACTCGCGGAACGGCAAGGAGCTGCCGGGCGTCCTCGGCCGTTGGCGGGCTTCGGCCTTTCGCCGCCGCGCGCGACGCGCCTATGGTGCTTGCGACCCGATCGCAAGGAAGACCCGCCCCATGACGCCCCCCGCCGCGCCGAATTCCGCCGCCGCCCGCGACATCGCCTATGCACTGCACCCCTACACGGACCATCGCGCGCACGAGAAGAACGGGCCGATGATCATCATCTCGGGCAAAGGTGTGCGCGTCACCGATGATGCGGGACGCGAATACCTCGAGACGGTGGCCGGCCTGTGGTGCGCCTCGCTGGGCTTTTCCAATGAGCGGTTGGTCGAGGCGGCCACGGCGCAGATGCGCAAGCTGCCCTTCTACCACGGCTTCACCTCCCGCTCGCACGAGCCGCTGATCGAGCTGTCGGAAATGCTCATCGCCCGCGCCCCGGTGCCGATGAGCAAGGTGTTCTTCGCCAATTCGGGGTCCGAGGCGAACGACACCGCGATCAAGATGATCTGGTACTACAACAACGCGATCGGGCGCCCGAACAAGAAGAAGATCATCAGCCGGATCAAGGGCTATCACGGTGTCACGCTGGCCGCCGCCTCGCTCACCGGCCTGCCCAACAACCACAAGCTGTTCGACCTGCCGATCGCCGGTGTGCTGCACACGAGCTGTCCGCATTTCTACCGCTTCGGGGCCGAGGGCGAGACCGAGGATGCCTTCGCCACCCGCATGGCCGATGAGCTCGAAGCCATGATCCTGGCCGAGGGCCCGGACACGGTCGCGGGCTTCTTCGCCGAGCCGGTGATGGGTGCGGGCGGCGTCATCATCCCCCCGCGCGGCTACTTCGCCAAGATCCAGGCGGTGCTGCGAAAGTACGACGTGCTCATGGTCGCCGACGAGGTGATCTGCGGTTTTGGGCGCACCGGCGAATACTGGGGCACCCAGACCTTTGGCGTGCAACCGGACATCATCACCTGTGCCAAGGCGCTCTCCGCCTCTTTCCTGCCAATCTCGGCAGTGATGGTGAACGACCGGGTCTTCCAGGGCCTCGCCGATGGCTCCGCGTCCGTGGGCACCTGGGGCCATGGCTTCACCTATTCGGGCCATCCCGTCCCGGCCGCCGTCGCGATCGAGACACTCAAGATCTACGACGAGATGGACATCGTGGGCCATGTGAAGCGCGTCGGCGCGCATATGCAGGCGAGCCTGCGGGCCGCCTTCGCGGACCATCCGCTGGTGGGCGAAGTCCGCGGCATCGGCATGATCGCCGCGGTCGAACTCTCCGCGGACAAGGCCGCGCGCAGCCCCTTCGACCCCGCGCGCAAGATGGGCGCGCGGCTGGTGAAGCTCGGTGAGGCGCATGGCCTGATCCTGCGCGCACTGCCAGGCGACGCGATCGCCTTCTCGCCGCCGCTGATCATGGAAATCGATGAGGTGGATGAAATGGTGGAACGCTTCGGCCACGCGCTCGACGAGCTGGCGGTGCAGGCACGGCGCGAAAGCATCACGGTGGTGTGAGGCGGCTGGGGCCGGTGGCCCCGACCTCGTCGGGCCGGTCAGACCCGGCGCAGGATGCCGATGATCAGGAACAGGGCGCCCAGAGCCAGGAAGGGCACCCAACACGGCGTCTCCATCACCGGGAGGACGACGTTGTACCAGAGCCCGGTGCCGCCGTTGCGCACGATGAAGCTTTGCGACGACGCCATCATCCCCGGCAGGACCCGCGTGAGCGCGATGCCGAAGGATGTCAGGTGGCCGAAGAAGAACGCGACCGCACCCGCTGCGATCACGAGGAAAGCAGCAAGGCCGAACATGGACGATCGCCTTTCCGGAGCAGGTTTCTCATGCTGGCTCCAGCGAGCCACGGACGGCAACATGAGTGGTTTTGGCGTGGGATAGGTCATCGAAATCTCAACGCATCATGAAATTGAGATTCGACAAAAGTCGTAACGGCGCCGTTCCGTCAAGTGTTTTTTTACGATAGTGGATTAAGTCCAGAGGCGCTCCTGTGAAAGCGCCGTGTAAAGACCGGCGACGAACTCACCGTAACCATTGAACAATTGGGTCGGCACGCGTTCGTTGCTGCCCAACAATCTTTCTGTCGCCTGGCTCCAGCGAGGGTGCGGCACCTCAGGGTTCACATTCGCCCAGAAGCCGTATTCCTGGCCCTGGATCCTTTCCCAGAAGCTGACCGGACGCTGGTCGGTGAGGATGATGCGGCTGAACGACTTCCCGGACTTGAACCCATACTTCCACGGGAACAGCACCCGGATCGGGCCGCCATTCTGCTGCGGGACGTGCTTGCCGTAGAGGCCGACGGCCATGAAGCTGAGCTCGTTACGCGCCTCCTCGATGGTGCAGCCCTCGGTATACGGCCACGGATACCAGGACTGCCGCAGCCCCGGCATGACAGCCGGCAGGCGCGCCGTCTCGAACACCACGTATTTTGCGGCGGGTTGCGGCTGCACCAGGGCGAGCAGCGCAGAGAGTGGAAAGCCGGTCCAGGGCACCGTCATGCCCCAGGCCTCGACGCAGCGGAGCCGGTAGACGCGCTCCTCGAGCGGCAGGCGGCGCCGCAGGTCGTCGACGTCGAACTCCATCGGCTGCGCGACCATGCCCTCCACCTTGAGGGTCCAGGGGCTGAGAGGCATGCGCTGCGCGACGCGCGAGATGCCCTTGTCGGTGCCGAACTCGTAGTAGTTGTTGAAGGTGGTGGCGTCACGCTCAGGGGTCAGCGCACGCACGCCCGGATAGCGGGGGTTGCGCATGGCGGGCAGATCCGGCAGCGCCGATTGCGCCTGGGCGCCGTCCGATGCCAGCGCCGCGATGGCGCCGGCGCCGAGTGCGAGGCCCTTGCGGCGCCCGAGCACCACGGCTTCGGGCGTCGCCGCGCTCTCCGGCAGTTCCCACCCACGCTTGCGCTTGATCAGCATCGCAGTCTCCTGTCCGCCATTCCTGGGTCTACGCCGGCACCCCGCGGAGGTTACACGCAAATCGCGCGCCGCCGGATGACGTCACGGTGGGGGCAACACCACCTGCGGTGCCGGACCGGTCCCCGAGGTCACCCGGAAGAGCCGATAGCGCTCCGCCTCCATGCCGCGCCGCGAGCGGATCAGTTCGCCCTCCACCGGAATCGCATCCGGCCAATTGGGCGCGCCCTCGCCGCGGCGGAGGCTGCGGACGAGCAGCCCGGGTGCGCCCGGCGGGGGGGCCGGCAGCGCGAGATAGGCCCAGCGTGCCTCCATCGCGACCACCGGCATGCCAGCATGCAGCGCCAGCTCGGCGGCGAGGCCGTACTCCTCGGCCGCGACGAACACCGCTCCCGAAGCCCGCGCCGCGCGCTGCACCGAGGCCGCGAAATCCGGCCAGCCGGCAAGCCGTGCCAAGGTCGGGTCGCGGCTCCGCGCCAGCGGGATGGGCGCCGCCAGCGCCTGGATCTGTACCGCAACGCCCATCGCGAGGCCGACAACGATGCCCGCCTGCCGCCAGCGCCGCCACGCGGCGCCGAGATGCCCCGCGGCCAGCATGGCGGCGGCGGGGTAGAGGATCGCCGGCCAATTGCCCTGCACGCGGCTGCCCGTCGCCTGCCACAGGAAGATCGCCGCGCCGGGCAGCACGAAGGCGGCGAGGAAGACGCTGCGCCGTTGCACCGCGATTGCCACGCCAGCCACGAACATAACGAAGAGCACCGGTGTCGCCAGTGCGACCTGGCCACCGATCAGCTCGCCGACGAAGCGTAGCCCGACGCCGGCACTCTCCGCCCCTGCCCGGCCGCCCTGCTTGGCGAAGCTCACCCAGCAATGGGCGGCGTTCCAGGCGACCACCGGCGCGAAGATGGCGACTGCCAGGCCGCCCGCGGCGTAGAGCCGCCAGTCCCGCCACCAGCGCCACGCCCCACGCTCGACCAGGAGCCAAAGCAGGATCCCCAGGCCCAGCAACGCGCCGGTGTATTTCGACAGCAGCGCGCCGCCCGCGGCGAGCCCGACCGCGAACCACCAGCGCCCATCGCCGGAGGTGCTCAGCTCGGCCAGCGCCCAGAGTGCGGCGCACCAGAACAGCAGCAGCGGCGTGTCCGGCGTCATCACCACGGCGCCGATGCCGACCAGCAGGGTCGCGTTGAGCATCAGCACGGCGGCCACGCCGCGGCCCGGGAATACCAGCTCCGTCGCGCGCCAGATCATCAGCGAGGCGAGGCCGGTGCCGAGCGAGCCGAGCGCGCGTATGCCGAGCGCGGTGTCGCCGAACAGCGCCATCCCGGCCTTGATGAACAGCGCCACCATCGGCGGATGGTCGAGATAGCCGCCCTGCAGGCTGAACGCCCAGATGCGGTAATAGGCCTCGTCCGGCGCCAGCGGGATCAGCGCCGCCAGCGCCAGCCGCACGAGGGTGGCGAGGGCGAGCAGCGCCAGCCAGCGGGTCGCGCTCACGCGCTCACCGCGCCCGCCAGACCAGGGTCGACGACATGGCGAAGTTCCACACCACCGTCAGCGCGGCGCCCGCGGCGCCCGCCAGGCCCCAGGCGAGCACGCCATCGCGCACCAGCAGCGCTGCGACGCCGACGTTGGCCGCCGCGCCGATCCCGCAGACCGCGTAGAACAGGGCAAGCCCCTGCCACAGGCGTGGCCCGCGCAGGCGCCGGTCGCGATAGGTCACCTGGTTGTTGAGCCAGAAATTCACCGTCATTGCGCAGAAGGTCGCCCCCCACTGCGCCGCGCCGAACGGCACCGACAGCAACCCGTGCAGCACGCCGAGGGCCGCAAGATGAACCAGCACGCCGGCACCACCGACCAGGGCAAAGGCGAGGAAGCGCAGCGGCACCCAGCCCCCGAGCGCCTTGTCCGCGAGCAGGCCGAGGAACTCCAGCATCACCGTGGCGTCGAGCTTCGATTCGCCGGCTTCGCGCGCCCGGAATTCATAGGGCAGCTCGACCAGGCGGACGGGCCGCCGCAGCGTCAGCAGCAGGTCGAGCAGGATCTTGAAGCCGGTGCCGGTGAGGCGCGGCGCCGCCTCCTCGAAGACCGGGCGCGACAGCGCGAAGAAGCCGCTCATCGGGTCGCTCACCCGCACCGGCAGCACCGCGGCCGCAAGCGCGGTGCCCGCCCGCGACAGCCGCGCGCGAAACGGAGAGAAGCCGCCCTCCGCCGCGCCGCCCGCGACATGGCGCGAGCCCACCACCATCTCGGCACCCTGCTCCAGCGCCTCCAGCATGCGTGGCAGCAGCCGCTCATCATGCTGGAGATCACCGTCGATCACGGCGAGGAAGGGCGCGGAGCTGGCAAGCCAGCCCTCGATGCAGGCGGAGGCGAGGCCGCGTCGCCCGATGCGCCGGATGCAGCGCACGCGAGGATCGAGTGCTGCGATCGCGCGGGCGGCCGCAGCGGTTCCGTCGGGGCTGTCGTCATCGACGAAGACCGCCTCCCAGGCGACGCCCTCGAGCGCGGCGGCCACGCGCTCCACCATCGGCGCGACGTTCGGCGCTTCGTTGAAGCAGGGAATGACGATTGCGAAGCGCGCCGGCACGGAAAGGCTCATGCCCGGCTGGTAGCATGGCGGGCCGCGCCCCGACAGGCGGGCGCTTGCCCGCGTCTCGACCGTGGGGGGCGCGCCTGCTATCGCCCGGCGATGGGCTATGTGCTGAGCGATGTGGATGCGGCGGGCTCCGGCCTCGGGCGTGCGGCGCATGGCCTGGCCGGCAAATCCCGGCTGCGCTTCGCCCGCCGGGTGCTGGAGGTGGGTGCCGAGCTGGTCTTCGCCGAATTGCTCGATCGGCTTCGCCCGCTACGGGCGGAAATCCTCGCCATGGAAGCCGGGGATGCGCCGCGCCAGGGGCGCTCGACGGGCCTCTACCTGCACTGGTCGGCCAGCGGGCGCGTCTCGGCGATGGTGCTGCGGCAGCTCGCGCTGTGGCGCGCGGCCGGGTTCGACATGGTCTTCGTCACCAATGCCACGCCACCGCGCGAAGACTGGGATGCCGTCGCCGCCGAGACGGTGCTGCGCATCCGTCGTCGCAATGTCGGGCGTGATTTCGGCGCCTGGCGCGATGCGGCCACGCTGGCCTGCGAGCGGCTGGGGACGCCGGAGGAGCTGCTTCTGGCCAATGACAGCGTGCTCGGGCCTTTCCAGCCGCTCGAGCCACTGATCGATGCCTGGCGTGGCGGCGGCGAAGGTTTGTTCGGGATGACGGAGAGCTGGGGCGGCGGCCCGCACCTGCAATCCTACGCACTGCTCGCGCGCGGGCAGGGTGCGGTCGCCGGTTTGCGGACGCATCTGGCGCAGCACCGCGACAGCCGCAGCAAGTGGCGCACCGTGCAGGGTGGCGAGATCGGGCTGACGCGCAGGATGCTCGCCGAAGAGTATCGCTGCGCGGCGCTGTTCGGCTATCGCCGGGTCTGCGCGGCGCTCGACGCGGTCGATCAGGCGGGTTTCGGTCCACGCTTCACCGACACGGCTGCCGTCCTGCGCTATCCGTTGAACCCGACGCACCATCTGTGGCGGGTGCTGGTCGAACGACACGGATTTCCCTATCTGAAGACCGAGTTGGTGCGCCGCAATCCCGGCCACTTGCCGGGAGTCGATCATTGGCGCGAGGTGGTGCCGGCGCCGATGCGCGCCATGATCGAGGATCACCTCGCGGTCATGGATGCACCGGCTTCGGCGTGATCCGGAGGCGGGGTGCGGAGGGAAGACCATATGGCGACGATGACGGATATCCAGGTGGCGATCGGCGCCTCGGCGCGGGTGCTCGCCGCAATGGAGGCGGACGTCGCCTTGTGCGAGGCGACGGCGCGCGCCGCGTCGCTCTGCACCGCGGCACTGCGCGCCGGCGGCAAGATTCTGCTCTGCGGCAATGGCGGCAGTGCTGCGGATGCGCAGCACTGGGCCGGCGAGCTGGTCGCGCGCTTCCACTACGACCGGCCGGGGCTCGCCGCGATCGCGCTGACGACCGACAGCTCGATCCTCACCGCCATCGGCAACGACTATGGATATGAGCGCATCTTCGCGCGCCAGGTCGAAGCGCTGGGCGCGAAGGGTGATGTGCTGCTGGCGCTCTCCACATCCGGCAATTCGCCCAACATCCTCGCGGCGGTCGAAGCGGCGCGGGCCAAGGGCATCGCGATCGTGGGGTTCACCGGTCGCGGCGGCGGCAAGATGGCGGTGCTCTGCGACCTGTGCATCCGCATCCCCAGCGACATCACACCGCAGATCCAGGAAGGCCACGAGGTCCTGGGCCACGCGCTGTGCGCCATCATCGAGGCGGAGATGTTTCCGCGCACCGCCTGAACTGTGCGGCAGGGGTCGCACCGGGCGACGCCCGGTGCGACCCCGTGAGAGTGCCGGATCAGCGCGTCAGCGCGCCCACCGCCGCGCCGCCCGCGCCGCCGATCAGCGCGCCGGTCAACGGCGAACCGCCGGTCGCGGCGCCGACCAGGGCGCCACCACCTGCGCCGATCGCCCCGCCGGTCACGGCGCGCTGCTCGGTACGGTTAAGGCCTGAACAGGCCGGAAGCGCCAGCGTCAAAGACGCCACGGCAGCCAAGGCAAAGTTCCGACTGCGACGATAGAACGACATGATCTCACTCCTGCGTGTCCATGGCTGTCGATGATTGTTCGACAGTGACGCCATTGATGGAGATCGAGCTGGCCGTTCTTTGGGCTGCGCGTGGCGATTTCACGGCGTTTTGTAAGCCTGTGGCGGGTTCTGGTAACCGCTGAAACAGGCCGCAAGGTCAAAAATTGTGGGGGGCGCCTGGTGTGCCCGGTGGGACTCGAACCCACGGCCCCAAGATTAAAAGTCTCGTGCTCTACCAACTGAGCTACGGGCACAGCGCGCGGGGGCTATCCCACCCCCGCGCCGTCCGATCAACCCTCAAGCGCGATCGTGTCGGCTCTCTAGCGAGCGTCGGCGGCGATCTTCATGCTGCGGATGCGATCCGGATCGCGCACCTGGCCGCTCTGCCCGGCGCCGCGCTTGATCTTGTCCACCGCATCCATCCCGGACGTCACGCGACCCCAGATGGTGTACTGCCCATCGAGCGAGGTGGCCGGGGCGAACATGATGAAGAACTGGCTGTTCGCCGTGTTCGGATCCTGGGTGCGGGCCGCACCGCAGGTGCCGCGAATGAAGCGCGCACGGGAGGGGGGCGAGAATTCCGCCTGCAGGTTGGGCAGGTCCGACCCACCGGTGCCAGAGCCGGTCGGGTCGCCGCCCTGCGCCATGAAGCCCTCGATCACGCGGTGGAAGGGCGTGTTGTCGTAGAAGCCGCGGCGCGTCAGCACCTTGATGCGCTCCACATGCAGCGGCGCCAGCTCCGGCAGCAGCTGGATGGTCACGCGGCCATCCTTCAGCTCCATGTAGAGCGTGTTCTCCAGGTCGGGGGCACCCTGGGCTTCGGCGGGTTCAACGTCAGACATGCACGCTCCTACGGTCAGAATGGCGGTGGTCGTCAGCATCAGGTCACGGCGCAGCATCGTTCTCACTCCGCTTGAGGCGCCCGCACGCGGGCCAAGGTTCGTTCGAGCGTCAGCTTGGGCACGAAGCTGGTGATGTCACCCCCAAGCCGCGCAATCTCCTTCACAAAGCGCGAGGAGATGAACTGGTTCGTCTCGGACGCCATGAGGAACACCGCCTCGATCTCGGGATCGAGCCGCCGGTTCATGCCCGTCATCTGGAACTCATAGTCGAAATCAGTGACCGCGCGCAGGCCACGGATGATCATCCGTGCACCAACCTCTCGAGCGAAGGCTACCAGCAAACCTTCGAAGGGCCGCACCTCGATGATGCAGCCGGTGCGCTCCGCGATGGGTGCGATCTCGGCCTGCACGAGTTCGACCCGCTCCTCGAGCGGGAACAGCGGCCCCTTGCCGATATTGACCGCGACGCCGATCACGAGGCGCGAGCATACACGCGCCGCGCGCGAGATCACGTCGATATGGCCGTTGGTCACCGGGTCGAAGGTGCCGGGATAGAGCCCTGCATATTCAGGCATCCGCTGGGCCTTCCTCGGGCTGGTCGTCGTCCTCGAAGGCGACGGGGAAGCAGGCGGTCACGTGCTCGCCCTCCTGTACGCGCATCAGCGTCAGGCCCTGGGCGGAGCGGGAATAGCGGCTCACGCTGTCGGCGGCCATGCGGATGAGCTGGCCACCATCGGTCATCAGCATCAGGTGGTCGCCCTGGCGCACGGCGAAGGTGGCGACCACGCGCGTTCCCTTGCGCCCGCCGAGCGGGATCGAGGTGATCCCCTGCCCGCCCCTGCCCGTGACGCGGTATTCATAGGCGGAGACGCGCTTGCCGAAGCCGGTATCGGTCACCACCAGCAGCACTTCCTCGGCATCCGCCATCTCGGTGAAGCGCGCGTCGGTGAGTGCGATCTCGGCCGCGACCTCCTCGCCTTCCTCGCCATTGGCGGCGGGGGGGACGTCATCCTCCACCGCCTCGGCGCGACGGCGCTGCGCAAGGTAGGCGGCCCGCTCATCCGGGCTTGCATCCATATGGCGCAGCACGGTCAGTGCGATCACGTCGTCGCCCTCGCCGAGCCGGATGCCGCGAACGCCCGAGGAATCCCGCCCCGCGAAGACGCGCAGCGTGTCGCTCTCCGCCTGGAAGCGGATGGCGCGGCCGCCGCGCGTGGCGAGCAGCACGTCATCGCCCTCGCGGCAGGTGGCGACGCCGATCAGCGTGTCGCCCTCATCAAGTTTCATCGCGATCAGTCCGCGCGACATGACGTTGCGGAAATCCGAGAGCTTGTTGCGCCGGACATTGCCGCGCGCGGTCGCGAAGACGAGATGCAGGTTCTCCCACATCGCTTCTTCCTGCGGCAGCGGCAACACGGCCGTGACGCTCTCGCCATCGCCCAACGCCAGCACCTGGCGCAGCGAACGCCCGCGACCGATGGCACCCGCCTCCGGCAGCTGCCAGACCTTCTCGCGGAAGGCCAGTCCACGATCGGTGAAGAACAGCACCCATTGGTGCGTGTGCGCGATGAAGCTGCGCATCACCACATCCGTGTCGCGCGTGCCCGCGCCCAGCCTTCCCTTCCCACCACGGTGCTGCGCGCGGAAGGTCTCGAGCGGCGTGCGCTTCACATAGCCATCGCGCGTGATGGTCACCACCATGGTGCCGGGCTCGATAAGGCTCTCGTCGTCCACATCCGCGACGCCATCGACGATCTCGCTCATGCGCGGCGAGGCGATCAGCGCGCGGACGGCGATGAGCTCATCGGTCATGACCTCCATCCGCCGGGTGCGGCTGCCCAGGATGTCCAGCAGGTCGGTGATGCGCGCGCCGACCTCGCCAAGCTCGGCGACGATCTTCTCGCGCTCAAGGCCGGTGAGGCGCTGCAGGCGAAGCTCAAGGATGCCGCGCGCCTGTTCCTCGGTGAGGTGGACGGTGCCGTCCTCGGTGATCTGGTTGCGATGGTCGTCCACCAGTGCCAGCAGCGTGCCGACATCGCCGGCCGGCCAGGCGCGGTCCATGAGTGCGACGCGCGCGGAGGCGGCATCCGCACTCGCCCGGATCACCCGGATCACCTCATCGATATTCGCCACCGCGATCGCCAATCCGATCAGCAGATGCCCGCGCTCGCGCGCCTTCATCAGCCGGTGGCGGGATCGACGCAGGATCACTTCCTCGCGGAAGCGGATGAAGCAGCCGATCGCGTCCTTCAGCCCCATCTGCCGCGGCTGCCCCTCATCAAGGGCGAGGAAATTCACCGGAAAGGAGGTCTGCAGCTGCGTCGAACGGTAGAGCTGGTTCAGCACCACCTCCGCCGTCGCATCGCGCTTGAGTTCGATGACGATCCGCATCCCATCCCGGTCGCTCTCGTCGCGCAGGTCGGAGATACCCTCGATCTGCTTGGCGCGCACCATCTCCGCGATGCGTTCGAGCAGCGTGGTCTTGTTCACTTGGTAGGGGATTTCGGAGACGACGATCATCTGCCGCTGGCCGCGCATCTCTTCGATCGCGCAGCGCGCGCGCAGCGGGATGGAGCCACGCCCGGTCTCGAAGGCGCTGCGGATGCCCGCACGGCCAAGGATGATGCCGCCGGTCGGGAAATCCGGCCCGTGGATTACCGTCATCAGGTCGGCAAGCGACGTCGCCGGGTCCTTGATCAGCATCAGGGTCGCGTCGATCACCTCGCCCGGATTGTGCGGCGGAATGTTCGTCGCCATGCCGACCGCGATTCCGCCGGCCCCGTTGACCAGCAGGTTCGGGAATGCCGCCGGCAACACCCGCGGCTCCTCCGCCGTCTCGTCGTAGTTGGCCTGGAAATCAACCGTGTCCTCGTCGATCCCCTCCAGCAGCGCGGCCGCAGCCTTCGCCAAGCGCGCCTCGGTGTAGCGCATCGCCGCCGGCGGATCGCCGTCGATGGAGCCGAAATTGCCCTGGCCGTCGATCAGCGGCACTCGCATCGAGAAAGACTGCGCCATGCGCACCAAGGCGTCATAGATCGAGGCGTCGCCATGCGGGTGATACTTGCCCATCACGTCGCCGGTCACGCGCGCCGACTTTCGGTGCGGCTTGTCCGGCGTGAAGCCGTTCTCGTTCATCGCGAACAGGATGCGGCGATGGACGGGCTTGAGGCCGTCGCGCGCGTCCGGAAGCGCACGCGCGACGATCACGCTCATCGCATAGTCGAGGTAGGAGCGACGCATCTCCTCCTCAAGCGCGACGGGCTGGTGCTCGTCGGGCCGGGGCTTATCGGTGTCGCTCACGCGCTAACTCCGCAAAGGAAGCCGGGGAAAAAGATTTTCCCCCGGACCCCCATTCTTTTATTTCTGTCTGTGGGCATCCCAAATCAGAACGGGATGTCGTCGTCGAGGTCAGCGCCCTTGGCGGGCTTGCGCGCGCCGCTGTCCCAGCCGCCGCCGGATTTCGCTGGGGCCGGGCGCTCGCTGCGCTCGGACATCTCGCCCGAGTCACCACCACCCGAGCGGCCACCGATCAGGGAGAGCTCACCACGAAACTGGCGCAGGACGATCTCGGTGGAATAGCGGTCGGCGCCAGTCTGGTCCTGCCACTTCCGGGTCTCGATCTGGCCCTCGATATAGACCTCGCTGCCCTTCTTCAAATATTTCTCGGCAATCTCGCCAAGCTTCTCATTGAAGATCGAGACGGCATGCCACTCGGTCTTTTCCTGCTGGTTGCCCTCGCGGTCCTTGTAGCGTTCGGACGTCGCAATCCGCAGGCTCACCACCTTGCCGCCATTCTGGAAATTCCGGACCTCGGGATCCTTCCCGAGCCGGCCCAGGATAATCGCCTTGTTCACACCCGCCATGGTCGCCGATTCCTCAAAACACGCATGACTTTACCCTGTCACAGGCCGCGCAACCACCCCGCGGGAATGCCCCTTCCCAAGCCGCGCGCTGCACCGCATATATAAGCGGAACATTCCTGGAACAAAGCCCCTTATGCCTTCACCCTCGGGCCTGATCCGCGTCCGTGGCGCGCGCCAGCACAACCTCAAGAACATCGACATCGATATCCCGCGCGACACGCTGACCGTCATCACCGGCCTTTCGGGTTCGGGCAAATCCTCTCTCGCCTTCGACACGATCTACGCCGAGGGTCAGCGGCGCTACGTCGAATCACTGTCTGCCTACGCGCGCCAGTTCCTGCAGCTGATGCAGAAGCCCGACGTTGACAGCATCGAGGGCCTCTCGCCCGCAATATCCATCGAGCAGAAGACCACCTCGCATAACCCGCGCTCCACCGTCGGCACGGTCACCGAGATCCACGACTACATGCGCCTGCTCTGGGCGCGCGCCGGCATTCCCTATTCGCCGGCGACCGGCCTGCCGATCGAGGCGCAGACCGTCTCCCAGATGGTCGACCGCGTGACGGCCATGGAGGAGGGCACGCGGCTGCTGCTGCTGGCCCCGATCGCGCGCGGCAAGAAGGGCGAGTTCAAGAAGGAATTCGCCGAGTTCCTCCGCCGGGGATTCACCCGCGTGAAGGTCAACGGCACGCTGCACGAGCTGTCGGACCCGCCCAAGCTCGACAAGAAGTTCAAGCACGACATCGAGGTGGTGGTGGACCGCATCGTGGTCCGAGACGGCATCCAGCCGCGCCTGGCCGACAGCTTCGAGACCGCGCTGGCCTTGGCAGACGGCATCACCTATGCAGAAAACGCCGACAAGCCCGAAGAGCGCGTCACATTCAGCGCAAAATTCGCCTGCCCTGTCAGCGGCTTTACCATCGAGGAAATCGAACCGCGGCTGTTCTCCTTCAACTCACCCCAGGGCGCCTGCCCGTCCTGCGACGGCCTCGGCACCGAAGACTATTTCGACGCCCAGCTCGTCGTCCCGGACGAGACGCGCAGTCTGAAGGATGGCGCCATCCTACCCTGGGCCGGCGGCACCGCCTCGCCCTATTACGATCAGACCCTGCAAAGCCTGGCCAAGCACTACAAGCAGCCGATGACGCGCCCCTGGGCGGACATCCCCGACGCCGTGCGCACGGCCATCCTGCAGGGCACCGGTAGCGAGGTCGTCGCCCTGCAATACAAGGACGGCCTGCGCGCCTACGAGGTGAAGAAGCCCTTCGAGGGCGTCATCCCGAACCTCGAACGCC
The DNA here is from genome assembly GCF_018128965.1 of Plastoroseomonas arctica. Lineage (GTDB taxonomy): Bacteria > Pseudomonadota > Alphaproteobacteria > Acetobacterales > Acetobacteraceae > Plastoroseomonas > Plastoroseomonas arctica. The sequence goes on along the minus strand of NZ_JAAEDH010000001.1, from coordinate 136,790 downwards.
GCTACCGCGAAACCGACAATCCCTGGGTGCGCGAGGACCTCTCCCGTTACCAGGCTTCAAAGCCTTGCCATGTCTGCGGCGGGCACCGCCTGAAGCCGCAATCGCTGAGCGTGAAGATCGCAGGACACCACATCGGCGAGGCCTCGGCGCTGTCTATCCGCCGTGCGCGCGACTGGTTCGCGACCGTGGAGGCGACGCTGACGCCGCAGAGACAGGAGATCGCCCGGCGCATCCTGCGCGAGATCAACGAGCGTTTGAACTTCCTTGTTGACGTCGGTCTCGACTACCTCACACTCGGGCGCGGGTCGGCCTCGCTCTCGGGCGGTGAATCGCAGCGCATCCGGCTGGCCTCGCAAATCGGCTCGGGCCTCACCGGCGTGCTCTACGTGCTGGACGAGCCGAGCATCGGCCTGCACCAGCGCGACAATGAACGGCTGCTCGTCACGCTGCGGCGGCTGCGTGATATCGGCAACACCGTGCTGGTGGTCGAACATGACGAGGACGCGATCCGCAGCGCCGACCACCTGATCGATATTGGCCCCGCCGCCGGCAAGCATGGTGGCCAGGTGATCGCGCAGGGCACGCCGGCGGAAGTCGCCGCGAATTCCGCCAGCATCACCGGCCAGTATCTCTCCGGCACGCGCCGCATCGAGATTCCCGCCCGACGCCGCAAGGCAGACCTCAAGCGCGCGCTGCGTGTGGTGGGCGCGACAGGCAACAACCTGCACGGCGTCACCGCCACCTTCCCACTGGGCACATTCACCTGCGTCACCGGCGTCTCGGGGGGTGGCAAATCCACGCTGGTGATCGAGACGCTCTACAAGGCCGCGTCGCGCCGCCTGATGGGCAGCGCCGAGGTGCCGGCACCGCACGAAAAACTCGAAGGCCTCGACCAGCTCGACAAGATCATCGACATCGATCAGTCCCCGATCGGCCGCACCCCGCGATCCAACCCGGCCACCTATACGGGCCTCTTCGCCCCGATCCGCGACTGGTTCTCCGAGCTGCCGGAATCGCGCGCCCGCGGCTACAAGCCCGGCCGCTTCAGCTTCAACGTCAAGGGCGGCCGCTGCGAGGCTTGCCAAGGCGACGGCCTCATCAAGATCGAGATGCACTTCCTGCCCGACGTCTACGTCACCTGCGACACCTGCAAGGGCAAGCGCTACAACCGGGAGACGCTGGAGGTCCGCTTCCGCGAGAAGTCCATTGCCGATGTCCTCGACATGACGGTGGATGAGGGCGTCGACTTCTTCTCCGCCGTCCCCTCTATCCGCGAGAAGCTGGTCACGCTGCGCGATGTGGGTCTCGGCTACATTCATCTGGGCCAGCAGGCGACGACGCTGTCGGGCGGCGAGGCGCAGCGCATCAAGCTGTCAAAGGAATTGTCGCGCCGCGCTACCGGCCGCACGCTCTACATCCTCGACGAGCCCACCACCGGCCTGCATTTCGAGGATGTGCGCAAGCTGCTCGAAGTGCTGCACACGCTGGTCGACCAGGGCAACACGGTGATCGTGATCGAGCATAATCTGGAGGTCATCAAGACCGCCGACTGGGTGCTCGATATCGGCCCCGAGGGTGGCGAGGGCGGCGGGCGGCTGATCGCCGAAGGCCCGCCCGAGGCGATCGCGCAGGCGCCTGAGAGCCACACTGGGCGATTCCTCAAGCCGCTGTTGCCGGAGATAGAAGCGCCTGTCGCCCGGAAGCGCCGGCGGGCCTGAACGGCCCGCATCGAGGTGGACAAGACCCACTCGCCTCCGGCAAGCTGGCCTCCGCTTCGCAAGCAATAACCGAAAAGGCGCGAGGCACACCCCAACCGTGGCCGCGGCCGCGAACCCATAGGTGTGACCCATGCCCCACCCCGCCCGCCTGCCCCACAATGCCGCCCTTGGCCATCTCCGCCGCCGCCGCCTGGTCGGAGCGTCCATGGTGGCGCTGGGCCCGCGCATCGCCACCGCTCAATCGCCCTGGCCGGACCGCCCGGTGCGTCTGCTGACCGCTCTGCCCGCCGGCAGCGGCGCCGACGTGGTGTTCCGCGCCATCGCGCCCGACCTCCTCGCGCGCTTCGGCCGCCCCTTCCTGTTGGAACCCCGCCCCGGTGGCGGCGGCACCATCGCAGCGCTCGCGGTCGCGCAATCGATCGATGGGCACACGCTCGGCGTTATGCAGGGCGGACCCACCACGACCGCACGCGCGCTCAATCCGGCGCTCGCCTATGATCCGGCGCGCGACTTCACGTCCATCTCGCTGGTCTTCCGAACAGGTTTCGTCTTCGCCACCCATCCCGGCCTTCCGGCAACCGACCTCGCCGGCTTCATCGCCCATGCCCGCGCCAATCCTGGCCGACTGTCCTATGGCTCCATCGGACCGGGCACCGTCACCCACCTCGCGATGGAGGAACTGAAGGCGCGTCACGGTCTGGACATCGAGCATGTCAGCTATCGCGGCTTCGCGCCGATGACGCTCGACCTCGCCGCCGGTCGCATCCAGTGCGGACTCAACACCTATTTTTCCGCCCTGCCCTTCGTCCAGGATGGCCGCATCCGCGCCCTCGCGCTGACCGGCGCCTCGCGCGTGCCGGCCTTCGCTGAAACACCCACCGCGGCCGAGGCCGGCGAGCCGGGCCTGGAATGCTTCGGCTGGACCGGCCTGGTCGGCCCCGCGGGCTTCCCCGCCGAGCGCGCCACCGCCATTGCGGACACCATCCGCACCGCCGTCGCAAGGCCCGAGGGCCGCGCCGGCCTCGACGCCCAGGGTGTGGAGTTCACCGCCTCCACGCCGGAGGACTTCGCTCGCTTCCAATCCGCCGAGGCCGCGCGCTGGATCGCCGTGATCGAACGCCTGGGCTTGCGCGTCAGCGACTGACTACCCCGCAAACCGCCGGTTGCGCGGGAAGCGGTCCGGCGGCTGCTTCCCTGCCCCGGCCCGCTGACCGCGCCACAGGCGCAGATCCGTCTCCACCTTCATCCCCCCGCCATGCTTCCAGGCGAGGCCCTCGGCCAGGGTGAAGACCACCGCATCGACCAGCGTGGCGCCATCCTTTAGCGCCATCAGCTGCACGCCGCGGCCGCGCGTCATCTCGGGAACCTGGTCCAGCGGGAAGACCAGCAGGCGGTTGTTGCTGCCGGTCACCGCGACCGCGTCGCCCGTCACTGGGATGCATAGCGCCAGCTCCTGCTGGCCATCGACCACCAGCACCTGCTTGCCGGTGCGCTTCTCGGCCAGGAATTCCTCGCCCTTGACGACGAAACCCCGCCCATCGGTCGCCGCCACCAGGAAGCGGGCGCCGTCGCGATGGATGAAGAAGGTCACCACATCATCCTCATTGGTGAGGTCGAGCAGCAGCCGCACCGGCTGGCCATCGCCCCGGCCGCGCGGAATGGCATCGGCCTTGAGCGTATAGGCCCGCCCATTCGTCGCGATCAGCACGATGCGGTCCACCGTCTCCGCATGGATCGCGAGCTTCAGCGCGTCGCCTTCCTTGAAGCGCAGCTCCGCATCGGCGCCAAGATGGCCCTTCTGCGCGCGGATCCAGCCCTTCTCTGACAGGATGATGGTGATCGCCTCGCGCTCCACGAAAGCGGTCTCGTCGATGGCGCCCACCATCGGCACTGTGCCGAGCGAGGTGCGCCGCGCGCCGCCGAGCTTCTCGCCGGTCGCGCGCACCTCGTCGGCGATGGTGGTCCAACGCTTCTTCTCGCTGGCCATGAGGCCCTGCAGCGCCTTCTGCTCCGTGCTCAGCTTCTTGTGCTCGCGCCGGATCTCCATCTCCTCCAGCTTGCGCAAGGACCGCAGCCGCATGTCGAGGATGGAGTTCGCCTGCAGCTCGGTCAGCTCGAAGCGCGCCATCAGCGCTTCCTTCGGCTTGTCCTCCTCGCGGATGATGCGGATGACCTCGTCGAGGTTGAGGTAGGCGATCAGGTAGCCGCCCAAAATCTCAAGGCGCCGCGCAATGGCGCCCAGCCGATGCTCCGTCCGCCGCACCAGCACCACGTGCCGGTGATCGAGCCATTCGCACAGCACCTCGCGCAGGCCCATCACGCGCGGCGTGCGCGTCGCGTCCAGCACGTTCATGTTGAGGCTGATGCGCTGTTCCAAGGCCGTCGCCCGGAACAGGCTTTCCATCAGCACGCCGGCATCCACGTTGCGCGCGCGCGGCTCGATTACCATTCGCACCAATTCGGTGCTTTCGTCGCGGATGTCGCCAACAAGCGGCAGCTTCTTCTCCTCCATCAGCGCCGCGATCTGCTCGATCAGGCGCGATTTCTGCACCTGGTAGGGGATCTCGGTGACGATGATGCGGTAGCCACCGCCCTTCACCGCCTCGCTGTCCCAGCGCGCACGCAGGCGGAAGCCGCCGCGGCCCGTGGCATAGGCCTCGCGCATGCTCTCCGGGCCTTCCACCAGCACGCCGCCGGTGGGGAAATCGGGCCCCGGCAGCACCGCCATCAGCGCATCCAGGCTCGCCTGCCGGTCCTCGATCAGCAGCAGCGCGGCCAGGCACAGCTCCCCGGCATTGTGCGGCGGGATGGACGTCGCCATGCCCACCGCAATCCCGTTCGCGCCATTCGCCAGCAGGTTCGGGAACGCCGCCGGCAGCACCACCGGCTCCTTTTCCTCGCCATCATAGGTGGCGCGGAAGTCGACCGTGTCCTCCTCGATGCCCTCGAGCAGCGCCTGCGCCACATCGGTGAGGCGGGCCTCGGTGTAGCGCATGGCCGCAGCGTTATCGCCGTCGATATTGCCAAAGTTGCCCTGGCCCTCGACCAGCGGGTAGCGCGCGGCGAATTCCTGCGCGAGGCGCACCATCGCGTCGTAGATCGCGGCATCGCCATGCGGGTGATACTTGCCCATCACGTCGCCCACGATGCGCGCGCATTTCTTGAAGCCCGAGGCCGGGTCCAGCTTCAGCTGGTGCATCGCCCAGAGCAGGCGCCGGTGCACCGGCTTGAGCCCGTCGCGCACATCCGGCAGCGAGCGCGCCATGATGGTGGACATGGCATAGGCGAGATAGCGTTCCGACAGCGCATCGGACAGGGAAGTGTCCCGCGTCTCGCCGCCCTCGGTCAAAACATCATCTGGCATGGGTCTGATTCGCGCTTCGTTCCTGTGCCGCGCTCTTAGCCCAGCCGTGGGTGCTGCGCCATGGCGTCCAAGCGCGTATTGCGGCGCAGAACTTGCTGCGATGCCCGTCGATGTTTAGGAAAATGAGCGATCGACTATTCCCGCGGCGTCGCAGCCTTCGGAAAGAGCTCCGTCCATGACGCATGACACCAATCCCCCGAAGCCGCTCGCGCACCTCATGGAGGATACGGGGCTCGCCGCTGCGCTGGACAGCGATCACTTCAAGCAGTTCCTGGACCATATCCCGGTCGCCATCGCCGTCGCGTCGCTGAAGCCGCAGGAACGCGTCACCTACGCGAACCTGGAATTCGAGGAGTTGTCCGGCCAGTCGCTCGACGTCCTGGTCGGGTCGAGCTGGGAGGAGGTGGACGCCATCGCCGCCTCGGCCGATGACAACCGCAAGCTCTGCGACGCCATCCGGGAGGGCGAGGACCACCTGGGCGTGTTCCAGGTGACGCGCGGGGAGGATGCGATCCAGGTCGATGCCTGGGCCAACGTCATCGAGGACGAGGCCGGCACGCCGATGTTCCGCCTCGTCGCACTCGCCGCGACCGGGGCGCGTGACCCGGACATGATCGAGAAGATCGAGGAGCGGGTGCGCGAGAAGGACACCCAGCTGCGCGAATTGCAGCATCGCGTGAAGAACAACCTGCAGATGATCACGGCGCTCATCCGGCTCGAAAGCCGCAACATGCCAGATGACGCGGCCGAGGAATCCTTCGAACGCCTGGCCGGTCGGATCGGCGCGCTGGGTCTGCTGTACCGCACCTTGGGGGAAGCCGCGCAGGACGACACCGTCGACCTCGGCATTTATCTCAGTCAGGTCGCCTCTGCGGTCATGCAGGCCCATGCGGTGGAGGGCATCCGCCTGGAGATGAAGGTCGATACCTGGCCGGTGTCGATCAACGTCGCGATGCCGACCGGGCTGGTGGTGAACGAGATCATGACCAATTCGCTGAAGCACGCCTTCGCCGGGCGCGAGGGCGGCACCATCACGCTGCAAAGCCTGGTCGATGCGGATGGCTGCCAGGTGATCCTCGCCGATGACGGTGTCGGCTTGCCGCCGGGCCAGACCTGGCCGATCGCAGGGCGGCTCGGCGCGTTGATCGTCCAGTCGCTGCGCGACAATGCCAAGGCGCAGTTCAGTGTCGCCTCCGAGCCCGGCGCCGGCGTGCGCGTCACGATCCGCTTCGCCCGCGCCGCCGCCAAGGCGTCCTGAACACGCTTCGCGAAGGCAAGCTGAGCGCGGTTTCTGTGGCGGCGGCTCGGCCACGCGCCTAGGCTCCGGTCGGGAGCAACCACGAACCGCGAAGGACGAAGATCCATGGCAACCCGCAGGACCCTGTTCGGCTGTGCGCTCTGCGCCGCGACAATCGGGCTCTCGGCGGCGTCGGTTCAGGCGCAGACCGGCGGCGTGACGCGCACCATCCTCCAGACCACCGAACTGCCCGGCGGGACGCATGTGGCGGTGCTCGTCACCGCCGAGATCGCCGCCAATGCCGAAGTCGCGCGGCACACCCATCCGGGCATCGAATCGGCCTATGTCCTCGAAGGCGAGAGCGTGCTGCAGATGGTGGGCGTGCCCGACCGCACGGTGCGCACCGGCGATGGCTTCCAGATCCCCGCCGGCACCGTGCATGGCGTGCGCAACGGACCGCGCGCGACGCGTCTCGCGATCACCTACACGGTCGAGAAGGACAAGCCCCTGGCGAGCCCGGCCTGACGCGGGCCGGCGTGCTCAATCCTCGTCGAGCATCCCCGCGAGTTTGAGCGCCACGCCTTTCGAGCCTTCGACCTTCAGCTTGCCCGTGGCGAAGGCGAGCATGGGGCTGAGCTTGCCGGCCATCAGCTTGCCGAGGTTTTCCGAGGTCATCGCGAGCACCGTATCGGCCACCGCATCGGCATCGGACGTGCCGACCTCGACGGGGTTGGTGGTGCCATCGAGCAGGTAGGACTGGCCGGCATCGAGCAGGTCGAACCGTACCCGATAGCCGAGCCCGCGCAGCTTCGGCACGGCGTCGCGCATCGCGGCGAGGATGGTCTCCGGATCGGTCACGGTGTCGCCTCCTGGCGCGAATATCAGGCGTTCACGCATTTATTGACGCAAGCGCGAAGCGAGGTCTAGCGTCACGCGTATCGTTTGTGCGAACGAATCCTGAGGTGGAAAACAAGAAGAATGACAACCCCTCGACGGCTCTCCGCCAGCATCCTCGGCCTTGCCCTTCTCGCGCATGCGGGAACCGCGTACGCCTCCGGCTACGCGCTGCGCGAGCAGAGCGCGATCGGCCAGGGCAGCTCCTTCGCCGGTGTCACGGCGCGCGGCGACGACCCCTCCATGTTGTTTTTCAATCCCGCTTCCATGGCTTGGCTCCCCGGCTACCAGGCGACCATCGTCGGCAGCTTGGTGATGCCGCGCGCCGAGATCGACAGCGGCAGCGCACGCCGCGCCACCGCGCTGGGCGGCAGCACGATCACCGGCAGCCTCAGCGGCGACGCGGCATCGGATGCCCTCGTCCCGGCCTTCTACACCACCATCGCCCTGGGCACGGATTGGCATCTTGGCCTCGCCGTCACCACGCCCTTTGGCTTGGTGACCAAGTATGACTCCGATTTCATCGGCCGCTACCACGGCCTGACCAGCGAGTTGCGCACGATCAACGTCACGCCCTCGATCGCGTGGCGGCCGTTCGAGACGCTGTCGATCGGCGCCGGGCTGCAGATCCAGCACGCCGATGCGCGCATCTCCAATGCGGTCGATTTCGGCGCCATCCTCGCCGGGCGCGGCGCGCGCGTCGCTCCCGGGTCGCTCGATGGCCGCTCAACGCTCAGCGGCGACGACCTGGCCTTCGGCTGGCAGGTCGGCGCGCAGTGGCGGCCCGCGCCGGGCACCGCGCTCGGCTTCGCCTTCCGCTCGGCGATCCATCACGAACTCGAAGGCGATGTGCGCTTCGAAGGCGTCCCCGCGCCGCTCGCCACCACCTTCCGCGACGGCGGCGGGCGGGTGAAGCTGACCACGCCGGAATCCGCGAGCCTCGGCCTCACCCAGGCGATCGCCCCGGGCCTGACGTTGCTCGCGACCGCCGAGTGGACCAACTGGTCGCGCTTCCGCACGCTGGTCGCCACCTTCGACACCGGCCTGCCCCCGAACGTCACCGAGGAGCGCTGGCGCGACACGGTCTTCCTGGCCGTCGGCGGCGAATACCGAGTGAGCGAGAGCGTGACGCTGCGCACCGGCGTCGCCTGGGACCAGTCCCCGATCCGCACCGAGAACCGCACCCCGCGCATCCCCGATTCCAACCGCTACTGGCTCTCCGCCGGCCTCACCTGGGAGGTGATGCCCAACGTCGCCTTCTCCGCCGGCTACACGCATATCTTCGGCAATACCGCCGACCTCGCGCTCACCAGCGGCGGACCCACCAGCAACAACTTCCTTCGCGGCGACCTCACCGCCCGCTACTCCGCCTCGGTCGATATCGTCACCGCCCAGCTGCGCATCGGATTCTGACCGGCGCGCCATGCCCAGGACCTATCCCGCGGATATCGCCTGGGATCTCGCACTGCCCCGCGAGACCCTGGTCGATGTCCTCGCGGGGTCGGTCGCAGCGCATGCAGACAAGCCGGCGCTGGAGTTCATGGGCCGGCAGTGGCGCTACGGCGAGCTCGGCGCGATGGTGGATCGCATCGCCGGCGGGCTGCGCGCACTCGGCGTAAAGCCTGGCGACCGGGTCGGGCTGTGCCTGCCGAACACGCATTTCTTCGTCGCCAGCTATTTCGCGGTGCTGAAGGTAGGCGGGATCGTGGTGAATTTCAGCCCGCTGATGGTCGCCGACGAGATCGGCTATCAGGCCGCCGACAGCGGCACCTCGGTCATGCTGACGCTGGATTTGGCGCCGTTGCTGCCGCGCGTGCTGCAGGTGCTCGACCGCGACGGGCCGCTCAAGCGCGTGGTGGTCTGCCGCTTCGCGGAGGCGCTGCCCTTCGTGAAGGGCGTCATGTTCTCCCTGCTCAAGCGCAAATCGCTCGCTGCAATCCCCATCGGCGACGCCCGCGTCAGCCGCTTCGTGGAGCTTCTGGCGGCCGCGCCGCTGGCCACGCCGCCCGTCATCTCGCCAGAGGGGCTGGCGGTGCTGCAATACACCGGCGGCACCACCGGGCGCCCGAAGGGGGTGATGCTCACCCACGCGAACCTCTGCGCCAATCTGCGCCAGGTGCAGGCCTGGTGCGGCACCTCCACCGAGGAGCGTGCGCGGATGATGGCGGTGATTCCCTTCTTCCACGTCTTCGCGATGACGACCGCGATGAATGTCGGCATCGGCTGGGGCTCGGAGATCATCATGCAGCCGCGCTATGAGAAGGCAGCCGTGCTCTCTGCCATCCGTCGCCGCCGGCCCACGATGCTGCCGGGCGTGCCCACGCTGTTCAAGGCGCTGCTCGATGCCGGGGCGACGCCCGCGGACCTTGCCTCGGTGCGCGCCTGCATCTCCGGCGGCGCGCCGCTGCCGCTGGCGCTCAAGCACGAGTTCGAGGCGAAGTCGGGTGCCAAGCTGGTCGAGGGCTACGGCCTCACCGAGGGCTCGCCGGTGTGCTTCTGCAACCCGCTGCGCGGCGAGAACCGCGAGGGCACCATCGGCCTGCCGTTGCCGCTCATGCGCGCGGAGATCCGCAGCCTCGAGGACCCTGCCCGCGCCCTGCCCGATGGCGAGCGCGGCGAGCTCTGCCTCCAGGGCCCCAACATCATGGCCGGCTACTGGAAACGCCCCGAGGAGACCAAGGCGGCGATGACGGCGGATGGCTGGCTGCGCACCGGCGATGTCGGGATCATGGATGCGGATGGCTATGTCACGCTGGTGGACCGCATCAAGGACCTGATCCTGGTCTCCGGCTTCAACGTCTATCCCCGCGTCATCGAGGAAGCGCTCTACGCCCACCCCGCTATCGCGGCCGTCTGCGTCATCGGGATCCCCGACCAGCGACAGGGCGAGTGCCCCGCCGCCTATATCGAGCTGCGTCCCGGCACCGAGCTGGACGAGGCCGGGGTTCGCGCCTTCCTCAAGGACCGGCTTTCCTCCATCGAAATGCCCCGGCTCATCGAATTCCGCGAGACGCTGCCCCGCACCGCGGTGGGCAAACTCTCGAAGAAGGAATTGCGCGAGCAACCCCATATGCATGCGTAAGAGCATGTCCTGAAGGCAAAGCCCATGTCCGATATCGTAATCGCCGCCTATCGCAGGTCCCCCTTCCACCTCGCCAGCAAGGGCGCGCTGACGAAGCTCCGCCCGGATGAGATGGCGGCGCAGGTGATCCGCGCGCTCGTCGCCGATAGCGGCATCGACCCCGGCACCATCGAGGATCTGATCCTCGGCTGCGCCTTCCCCGAGGGCGAGCAAGGGCTGAACGTGGCACGCTTGGTGGGCTTCATCGCGGGCCTGCCGCAGGGCGTTGCGGGTGTCACCGTGAACCGCTTCTGCGGATCATCCATGCAATCCATCCACCAGGCCGCCGGCGCGATCCGCATGGGCGCGGGCGAGGCCTTCCTCTGCGCCGGCGTCGAGAGCATGAGCCGGGTGCCGATGGGCGGCTACAACGTCCTCCCGCACCCCGGCCTCGCCGCCGACTATCCCGCCGCCTACATGGGCATGGGCGAGACGGCGGAGAATGTTGCGCACCGCCACCAGATCCCGCGCGTGGCGCAGGAGGAGTTCGCGGTGGAAAGCCAGCGCCGCGCCGCCGCCGCGCAGGCCGCGGGCAAGCTCGCCGCTGAGATCGTGCCGGTGACGGTCGGCAAGGAATCCATCGCCGCGGACGGCTGCCTGCGCCCCGATACTTCCGCCGAGGGCCTCGCCGGGTTGAAGCCAGCCTTCCGCACGGATGGCACGGTGACCGCGGGCACCGCCTCCCCGCTCACCGATGGCGCGGCCGCCGTGCTGGTCTGCACCGAGGAGTACGCGCGCGCCCATGGCCTCAAGCCGCTCGCGCGGATCAAGTCCATCGCGGTCGCGGGCTGCGCGCCGGAGGTGATGGGCATGGGTCCGGTTGGTGCCTCGCGCAAGGCGATGGAGCGGGCCGGGATCACCGTGCGCGACCTAGACGTGGTGGAGCTGAACGAAGCCTTCGCGAGCCAGGCGATCGCGTGCATGCGCGAGCTGGGCCTGGACCCGGCGACGGTGAACATCGATGGCGGGGCGATTGCGCTGGGCCATCCGCTGGGGGCGACCGGGGCGCGGATAACGGGGAAGGCTGCGGCACTGCTGCAGCGGGAGCGCGGGCGCTATGCCTTGGCGACGCAGTGCATTGGCGGGGGCCAAGGGATTGCGACCGTGTTGGAGGCGGTCTCTTGAAGCAGGTCGGGGAAAAGAATTTCCCCGAACCCCATTCTTTCATTTTTGATTTTTTGGTGCTGGTTGTGAGGTCAGCACCCGGCGGCCGGAGGCAATCATGAACAAGATCGCCGTCATCGGCGCCGGCGTCATGGGCGCCGGCATCGCCGCCCATGTGGCGAACGCGGGCATCCCCGTGGTGCTGCTCGACATCGTCCCCGGCGGAGCGGCGAAGGCCGTCGAGCGCATGATCCGCGCCGATCCCGCGCCCTTCATGCATCGCATCTTCGCCCGCCGCGTGACCACGGGCGACCTCGGCACGGAACTCGCGCTCGTTGCCGATTGCGACTGGATCATCGAGGCGATCGTGGAAAAGCCCGAGGCTAAGCGCGCCCTCTACGAACAGCTCCAGGCGGTGCGCAAGCCCGGCTCCATCCTGTCGTCCAACACCTCGACCATCCCGCTCGCGGCGCTGACCGACGACGCGCCCTGGGCCGCGGATTTCCTCATCACCCATTTCTTCAACCCGCCGCGCTACATGCGCCTGCTGGAACTCGTCACCGGACCGGCGACGCGCGCCGACGCAGTGGCCTCGGTGACGCAGGTGGCGGACCACGCGCTCGGCAAGACGGTGATCCCGTGCAAGGACCGGCCGGGCTTCATCGCCAACCGCATCGGCGGGCAGTGGATCCAGTCCGCGATCAACAACGCGATGGACCTAGGCCTGACCATCGAGGAAGCGGATGCGGTGATGGGCAGCCCGCTCGGCATCCCGCGCACCGGCGTCTTCGGCCTGCTGGACCTGGTCGGCATCGACCTGATGCCGCACATCGCGGCCAGCATGAAAGCGAGCCTTCCGGCCGATGACGCCTATGTCGCCGCCATGCGCGACCAGCCGCTGATCGTCCGGCTGATCGGGGAAGGCCGCATCGGCCGCAAGGGCGGCAAGGGCGGCTTCTACACCCGCACCAAGGGCGCCGATGGCGCGTCAGAGAAATTCGCGATCGACCTCGGCACCGGCAAGGATCGCCCGACCGAGCGCGCGGTGCTGGAAAGCCTCGCTGCCGGCAAGCGCGACATCGTCGCACTGGTGTCGCACCCAGACCGCGGCGGCCGCTATGCGCGCGCCGTGCTGCTCGACACGCTGGGCTATGCGGCTGCCCTCGTGCCTGAGGTTGCCGACGACATCGCCGCCGTCGATGCCGCCATGCGCCTCGGCTACAATTGGCGCTGGGGGCCGTTCGAGCTGATCGACCGCATCGGTCCCGCCCGCTTTGCGGCCATGCTGCGCGAGGCGGGGCACCCGGTGCCGCCGCTGCTCGACACCGTGGGCGAAGGCCGCTTCTACCGCGAGACGGATGGTGTGGCCGAGGTGATGCAGCTCGACGGCCGCCACGCACCCATCGTGCGCCCCGACGGCGTGCTTCTGCTCGCCGACATCAAGCGCCGCGGCAAACCGATGGAGAAGACCGCCGGCGCCAGCCTTTGGGATATCGGCGACGGCGTCGCCTGCCTGGAATTCCACACCAAGATGAACGCCATCGACCCCGACGTGCTCGCCACGGTCGGCAAGGCGATCGCGCTCGGCAAGAAGGGCGCCTTCAAGGCGCTTGTCATCCACAACGAGGCGGAGAATTTCTCGGTCGGCGCCCATCTCGGCCTGGCACTCTTCGCCGCGAACATCGCCGCCTGGGGCGAGATCGAAAGCATGATCGAGCAGGGCCAGAAAGCCTTCGCCGCGCTGCGTGCCGCCCCCTTCCCCGTGGTCGGCGCGCCATCGGGCATGGCGCTCGGCGGCGGTTGCGAAGTGCTACTCCATTGCGACGCCATCGAGGCCCATGCGGAGACCTATATTGGCCTGGTCGAGGTCGGCGTCGGCGTCATCCCCGGCTGGGGCGGATGCGCCGCGATGCTCCGGCGCTGGACGGAAGCCAAGGGCGCGCCGCGCGGCCCGATGCCCCCCGTCGCCAAGGCCTTCGAGATGATCTCGACCGCGACCGTCGCCAAATCCGCCCACGAAGCGCGGGACTGGATGCTGCTGCGCCCCGCCGACGGCATCACCATGAACCGCGACCGCCTGCTCGCCGCCGCCAAGGCGCGCGCGCTGGCCATGGTCGAGGGCTACGCGCCGCCCGAGCCCAAGCCGCTGCGCCTGCCTGGCCCCTCCGGCCGCGCGGCGCTGATGATGGCGGTGGATGGCGCCGTCGCACTCGGCCGCGCCACGCCGCATGACGTGACGGTGTGCGGGCATCTTGCCACCGCGCTCACCGGCGGCCCCCGCGCCGACATCACCGAGGACGTCACCGACGACCAAGTCCGAAAGCTGGAGCGCGAGGCCTTCATGGCGCTGCTGCGCACCGACCCCACCCTGGCCCGTGTGGAGCACATGCTCGACACCGGCCGCGCGCTGCGCAACTGAGGCACACCCCATGGCGAGCTACACCGCGCCGCTGCGCGACATGCGCTTCCTGCTCAACGAATTCGTGGACCCGGAGCGCCTCCGCGCCCTCCCCGGTTGCGCCGAGATCGGCCCCGACCTGGTCGACCCAATTCTCGACCAGGCGGCGACGCTGTGCTCGGAGGTGCTGTTCCCGATCAACCGCAGCGGCGACGAGGAAGGCTGCACGCTCGCCAACGGCACCGTCTCCACGCCCGCCGGTTTCAAGGAAGCTTGGGCGCAGTTCCGCGACGGCGGCTGGCCCTCGCTGGCCTGCGACCCGGAATATGGCGGCCAGGGCATTCCCAAATCGGTAGGGCTGCTCATCGAGGAGATGATCTGCTCCGCCAACATGTCCTTCGGCATGTATCCCGGCCTTTCGCACGGCGCCTATTCCGCGCTGCTGAAGCACGGCACCGACGAATTGCGCGCGACCTATCTCGAAAAGCTGGTCAGCGGCGAATGGATGGGCACCATGTGCCTGACCGAGCCGCAATGCGGCACCGATCTCGGCCTCATCCGCACCCGCGCCATCCCCGCGGAAGACGGCAGCTTCCGCATCACCGGCAACAAGATCTTCATCAGCGCCGGCGAACACGACCTGTCGGAAAACATTCTCCATCTTGTCCTGGCGAAGCTGCCGGATGCGCCACCAGGCACGCGCGGCATCTCGCTGTTCCTGGTGCCGAAATTCCTGCCCACGCCCGATGGCCGCCCCGGCGCGCGCAACGGCGTCACCTGCACGGGCCTCGAGCACAAGATGGGCATCAAGGCCTCGGCCACCTGCGCACTCGCCTTCGAGGACGCGCAGGGCTGGCTCGTGGGCCGCCCGCACAAGGGTCTGTCGGCCATGTTCACCATGATGAACGAGGCGCGGCTTTCGGTGGGCGTGCAGGGCCTGGGCCTCGCCGAAGTCAGCTACCAGAACGCCGTCGCCTATGCCCGCGAACGCCTGCAAGGCCGCGCGCTGAACGGCAGCGCGAACACCGACAAACCCGCCGACCCGATCCTCGTCCACCCCGATGTGCGGCGGATGCTGCTCACCATGCGCGCCGAGATCGAGGGCTGCCGCGCGCTGGCCATGTGGGTCTCGCTCGAACAGGATATCGCCACGCTGCACCCCGACGCCGCGACGCGCGAAGCCGCCGATGACCTGGTCCAGCTCATGACGCCGATCATCAAGGCCTACCTCACCGATGTGGGCTGGGAGGCGACGGCGATGGGCATGCAGGTGCTCGGCGGCCATGGCTACATCCGCGACTGGGGCATGGAGCAATTCGTCCGCGACGCCCGCATCGCGCAGATCTACGAAGGCACCAACGGCATCCAGGCGCTCGACCTCGTCGGCCGCAAGATGGGCGCCCACACCGGCCGCTACCTGCGCCGCTTCTTCCACCCCGTGCTCGCCTATATCGAAGCGAAAAGCGAGAATGAGCCGCTAGGCGAATTCATCCTGCCGCTGTCCAAAGCCTTCGGCCGCCTGCAGCAGGCCACCGCCGAACTCGCACGCCGGGGATTCTCCGACCCCTTCGAGGCCGGCGCCGGCGCGAGCGACTACCTGAAACTGTTCGGCCTCACAGCCCTCGCCTACGTATGGACACGCATGGCAGAGATCGCCCTACAGAAACCAGACGATGATTTCTACCGCGCCAAACTCGCCACCGCGCGCTTCTTCATGGCGCGCATCCTGCCACGCTCCACCGGCCACGCGGCAGCGGTGATGGCCGGAGGCGCGACGCTGCGCGCGATGGAAGACGCCATGTTCTGAGGAGGCAAGGCGGGGGGCTCCGCCGCCTCGAAGCCCCGCCGGGAGCCAGTGCCCCCTGGACCCCCATTTGTTGGTCCTGAGTTGGATAAAGCGTGTGCTCGTTTGAATGGACTGGGTTGGGGGGGCGCATCGCGGGAGCCGCCGGGGCGCTGTTACTTCTGGCGCCCCCTCCCCAACCCAGCTCGCCTACGGCGAGAACCCTTTCCAAACTCAAGAACCAACAAAGGGAGGTCGAGGATCGACACGATCCTCGCGGGGTCCAGGGGCAGAGCCCCTGGCCTTGCTCCCATCAAGCCATCACGCGTTCCACCAGCCGCACCCGCGCTTCCGGCATCGCGCGGTGGTGGCCGTGGAACACGTCACGCTCCAGGAAGTGCCCTGTGAGGCGCAGGCCATCGGCCCAGGCAGCTACGGCGCCGTCGTCGTCGGCGGCGCGCAGGAAGGCGGGAAGCGGCAGCAGCCGCGCCTCCCAGCCGGTGGCGGCCGCGGCACTGACGGCCCGGCCTGATTTGGGGGAGACGAAGACGAGGTCCTCGACGGCGCCTGTCACCGCGCAGGAGGCGAGATCGATGCCGAAGCCCAGCTCGGCCAGGAGCATTGCTTCCCACCGGATGTAGTCTGCCATCGCCTGCCCGGCGCCGTGCACCAGGCGGGAGACGACGCGGATCATGCCCTCGAACAGCACCGGGTGGGGTTCGCGCTCCGGCAGGGCCCCCTCGGCGACGGCGCAGAGGGAGGTCAGCAGCGCCAGGCCCAGCGGCTCCTCCATGGCCAGCGCGGCGGCGGGGTGCACCATCTCGCCGCTCAGGCTGCCGAGCTGGTCGGCAAGGCGGGCGATCCAGCGCGCCTCGATCATGTTGCCGGCCTGCCAGAGAGCCGATTGCGCGCGCGAGGCGCCGCCGCGGACCAGCCCGGCATGGCGGCCATGGTCGCGGGTGATGACGTTGACCACCGCGCCGCCTTCGCCGAAGGGGCGGGCGGAAAGGATGATGGCCGGGGCCTGCCATTCGGTGCTCACCGCGCCGGCTCGATGCCGGCGGCATTCAGCACGGCGCGTGTCGCGGCACTGTCCAGATGGCGCAGCAGGGCGGCTGCTTCAGGCGGCGATTGCGGCGTCAGGGCGGCGCCGTAGGTGGTGTAGTTCTGGACCTCCGCGGGCACTGGGCCGAGGTAGCGCAGCCCGGGCACCATGTGGATTTCGGTGATCGCTGCGAAACCAATTTCCGCACCCTGGCCGGCCAGGACGCGCGCCAGGACTTCGGCCCCGGTGGCAAAGCGCACGGCGCGCAGCGTGACGGCGTCAGTGATGCCCCAGGCCGCGAAGAGGCGGTCCATGGCCTGGCCTGTAGAGGCCCGGTTGAACACCACAGTTTCCGCCGCTTCCACGGCACGCCGGAGGCTCGCCGCATCGGCGATGTCGGGCACCGGCGCGCCCGGACGCACCACAACACCGATGCCGACGCGGCCAAGCAGCAGGGGCACGCCGCGCAACCGCCCGGCGGCGGCGGCGAATTCCTCAATCAGCGCGATTGGGGCGACCAGCAGATCGGGGCGCGCACCCGCGAGTATCCGCGCGCGCAGTTCAGGCGCAGTCGCGTATTCGATCACCACCGGCGCATCGCCGAAGCCCGCCACGGCCGGCGCCAGCCCGGGCTCCACCGCACCCGCGCTGAGCACGCGAAGCGCCGCGGCGTGCGCGCTTGCGGGCAGGAAGGGTAAAGCGACAAGGGGCAGCAGCCGGCGACGCATCATCATTCTCCGACGGCAGGATAGCCCAGGTTCAGCCGCGCTCAGCGATCCTCGTCACGCAGCCCGATGGCGCGCAGCCGCGCCCGCTCCTCATCCCACCCTGCCCGTTCCTTTACGTTGAGGAACAGGTGCACGGGCTTGTCCAGCAGGGTCATCAGCTCGGCCCGCGCGCGCCGGCCGATATCCTTCACCTTGGAGCCCTTGTCGCCGATGATGATGGCCTTCTGCGTCGCGCGCAGCACGTAGATGGTGCAGTCGATCCGCACGGAGCCGTCCTTGCGCTCCTCCCAGTTCTCGGTCTCCACCGTCGCGTGGTGCGGCACTTCCTCATGCGTGAGGCGGAGAATGTGCTCGCGCACGATCTCGGCGGCGAGCATGCGGTTGGGCAGGTCGGAGAGCTCATCCTCCGGGAACAGCCAGGGGCCGGCGGGCATCGCCTCGGCCATGGTCTCCATCAGCTTGTCCAGCCCCCTGCCCTTCTCGGCCGAGACCATGAAGGTGTGCACGAAAGCCTGCTCGGCGTTGAGCTTTTCCGCCAGCGGCAGCAGCACGGGCGGGTCCACGAGGTCCACCTTGTTCAGCACCAGCCAGCAGGGCCGCCCGCTCTTCGCCAAACCGTCCAGGATGGCCTGCACGCGCTCGGTGATGCCGGATTGCGCATCGACGATCAACACGGTGACATCGGCATCGCGCGAACCGGTCCAGGCGGCCGCGACCATCGCGCGATCCAAGCCCCGGCGCGGGGCGAAGATGCCCGGCGTGTCCACCAGCACGATCTGCGCCGGGCCCTGCATCACCACGGCGCGGATGCGGAAGCGCGTGGTCTGCGGCTTGGGCGAAACGATGGTCACCTTGCTTCCGGCGAGGCGATTTACCAGGGTGGATTTCCCGGCGTTGGGCGCGCCGAGGATGGCGACCAGGCCGCATCGTGTGCTGTCAGACATCGCGCATCCAAGCCTCCGCTGCCGCCTGTTCCGCCTCACGCTTGGTCCGGCCCAAACCCTCCGCGCCGCGCCCCTCCGCCGTCACGCGCACGACGAAGGCGGGCGCGTGGGAGGGGCCGACATTCGACGTGACCTCATAGACGGGCAGACCCTTGCCGCGCCCGAGGGTGAATTCCTGCAACCGGTTCTTCGCCGAGACGGGCGGCGTGAGTGCGGCTTCCAGATGCGCTGCGAAGATGCGCTTGACCACGCCGCGCGCCGCCTCCAGCCCAGCATCGAGGTAGACCGCCCCCAAGATCGCCTCGACCGCATCGGCCATCACGCTCGCCTGGTCGAGCAGCCCGGCGCGGCCTTCGGATGGGGGCACCCGCAATTCGCCGCGCAAGCCGATCTCCTCGGCGATACGCGCCAGCATCTCCCACGCTACGAGCTGCGACAGGCGCCGCGTCAGCGCGCCCTCGCGCTCCTCCGGGAACCGGGCCGCGAGCCATTCCGCCATGATGAGGCCGAGCACCCGGTCGCCCAGGAATTCCAGCCGCTCATTGCTGTCGAGCTGGCCCTTGGCCGCCGAGCGATGCGTCAGCGCGTGGTCGAGCAACGCGCGGTTGGCGAAGACATGACCGATGCGGTCCTCGATCATCTGACCGGCGTGAAGAGCCGACCCCAACGGATCGCGAAGGGCCAGCCCCACACCTCCCACCAGGCTGCCGAGCCATCGACGGAGAACCAGATGAACTCCGCCCGCCCGACCAGGTTCTCGATCGGCACGAAACCCACCGCGGAGGTCGCACGGCTGTCGAGGCTGTTGTCGCGGTTGTCGCCCATCGCAAACACATGCCCGGCGGGGACGATGAACTCCGGCGTGTTGTCGAACGGCATGTCGTCCGAGGTCTCGACGATCTGGTGCGAAATGCCGCCCGGTCCGGGGAAGGTCTCGCGGTACCAACGCACCGTCATGCGCGGCCCGTCGCCCTCGACGATGTAGGGACCGAGCGCCTCGCGCGTCACCGGCACGCCGTTCACGCGCAGGATGCCCCCCACGACCTGGATGCGGTCGCCCGGCAGGCCAACGATGCGCTTGATGTAGTCGGTCGAATTGTCGCGCGGCAGCTTGAAGACGGCGACATCGCCGCGATTGGGCAGGCGCCCGAAGATGCGCCCCGAAAACAGGTTGGGGCTGAACGGCATCGAATGCCGCGAATAGCCATAGCTGTACTTGGAGACGAACAGGTAGTCGCCCACCAGCAGCGTCGGGATCATCGAGCCCGAGGGGATATTGAAGGGCTCGAACGCGATGGTGCGCACGCCGATCGCGATCAGGCCCGCATAGAGCACCGTCTTGATGCTCTCGCCCCAGCCGCCGGTCTTTTTCGCCATGGAAGGAGTGTTCGCCCGCATTGAGGTCTATCCAGCGCAACCGCGCCGAGGGGGTGCGTGGTCAGCGCGACCACGAGCGCGCGGAGGGAAGCCCCCAGCAGAGACGATTGTCAAGGAAGCCGCACCGCGGTGATCATCACCACCGCCTGGGCGTAGGGGTATTCGTCGGTCATGGTCAGCGCGACCTGCGCCGCATGGCCTGGCGGGGTGATGGCGGCGAGTCTCGCGCCAGCCCCGCCGGTCATGCGCAGCGTCGGCGCGCCGGAGGAGAGGTTCACCACGCCGAGGTCACGCCAGAACACCCCCGCGCGGAACCCCGTACCGAGCGCCTTCGACGCCGCCTCCTTGGCCGCAAAGCGCTTGGCGTAGGTCGCGACGCGGATGCGCTCGGTGCGGCGATTGGCCTTGGCGATCTCGAGCGGCGTGAAGATGCGTTCGAGAAAGCGGTCGCCATGCTTCTCGATCACCCGCTCGATACGGCGAATATCGACCATGTCGCTGCCGAGACCCAGGATCACTAACCGCGCGCCCTGTTCACGCCGGTCACGCCCGGGCAGGCGCGGAGTGCGGCGATGATGGTGGAGAGGTGGCGCAGGTCGCGCACCTCCACATCGACCAGCAGCTCGCAATACTCCGTCGCGCGGTTGGTGATCTTGAGACTGGCGACCGCGCCTTCCTGCTTGGCGATCGCCGTGGTGACGCCGGCGAGGGCGTTGCCGCTTGCACCTTCGGTCACCACCTCGATACGGCCGATATGGGTGCCCTTGGGCGCCGCATCATCCTCCCAATCCACGTCGATGAAGCGTTCCGGCGTCGCGGAAAAGCTTTCAAGGGAATGGCAGTCGTTCTTGTGGATCGTCACGCCGCGGCCGGTGGTGACGATACCAAGGATGCGATCGCCGGGCAGCGGATGGCAGCAGCCGGCGAAGTTCACCGCCATGCCGGCGACCAGGCCCGTGATGCCCATGGCGGCATCGCGCCGCGTCGAGGAAACCGCCTTATCACCCTTGCCCGCTTTGGTCAGCGTCTTGCCTTCACCCAGGCGTCCGCGTGGGCGGGCGAGCGGCAGCGTCTCATGCACGCGCGGCGGTCCCTTGAGCTCCGGCACCGCGGCATGCACCACTTCGCGCGGCGTGAGGTTGCCCGCGCCCACCGCCACGCAGAGCATGGCGAAATCCGTCTGCTTGAGGATCTTGATCGCCGGCTCGATCAGTTTTTCGGAGAAATCGAGGCCCTCCGCGCGAACCGCCTTGGCGATGGCGGCGCGGCCATTCTCCTGGTGCTCGCTGCGCTGCTGGGCGTGGACGAAGCGCCGAATGCGCGCGCGCGCCTTGCCGGTCGCAACGAAGCGTTCCCAGCCTGGATTGGGGGTCCCGCCACGGGCGGTGATGATCTCGATCTGGTCGCCGTTTTCCAGCTGGTGGCGCAGCGGCACGATCTTGCCGTTGACCTTCGCACCCACGCAGGTGTCACCCACCACGGAGTGCACCTGGTAGGCGAAATCGACCGGCGTCGCGCCCTTGGGCAGCTCGATCAGGTCGCCCTTGGGCGTGAAGCAGAAGACCTGGTCGCGGTGAAGCTCCAGCTTGGTGTGGTCCAGAAAATCCTGCGGGTCGTTGGCGGCGTCGAGGATCTCCAGCAGGTCGCGCACCCACGGGTAGCGCTTGCGGTCCTTCGCCGCCGTGTCGCCCTGCTTGTAGATCCAGTGGGCGGCGACGCCGAGATCGGCGACCTCATGCATCTCGCGCGTGCGGATCTGCACCTCGATCTTGGCGTTTCGCCGCTCGGGCACCGTCACACCGGTGTGGAGCGACTGGTAGCCATTGGTCTTGGGCGTCGAGATGTAATCCTTGAACCGCCCTGGTACGACGCGATAGGCCGAATGGATCGCACCGAGTGCCGCGTAGCAATCGCCCTTGTCAGCCACGGTGACGCGGAAGGCCATGATGTCCGACAGCTGCTCGAAGGCCACGTTCTTCTTCTGCATCTTGCGCCAGATGGAATAGGGCGATTTTTCCCGCCCGCTCACATCGACGAGCTTCACCTCCGCCTCGTGCAGCACGCGCTTCACATCCTGCTCGATCGCCTCGATCAGGTCGGCCCCCTGGCCGCGCAGGAAGGTCAGGCGCGCGGCGATGGTGGCCCAGGCGTCCGCATCCATTTCGCGAAACGCCAGCGTCTCGATCTCGGTCTTGAGCGCGTCCATCCCGATGCGTTCGGCGAGCGGGGCGTAGATCTCGAGCGTTTCGCGCGCTGTACGTCGCCGCTTCTCCGGCTTCGAGACAGCGTTGAGCGTGCGCATGTTGTGCAGCCGGTCCGCAAGCTTGACCAGCAGCACCCGGATATCCTCGCTCATTGCGAGGACCAGCTTGCGGAAATTCTCCGCCTGCTTGGTGCGCTCCGATTGCAACTCAAGGCGCGTCAGCTTGGTCACGCCATCGACGAGCTTGGCGACTTCCTTGCCGAATTTGCGCTCGATTTCGAGCAGGGAGGTCGGCGTGTCCTCGACCACGTCATGCAGCAGCGCGGTTATGATCGTGCCCTGGTCGAGCTTGTAGCCCGCCAGGATCTCGGCCACCGCGAGGGGGTGGACGATGTAGGGCTCGCCATTCTCGCGCTGCTGGGGCGCGTGAGCGGCTTCGGCGAGGGTATAGGCGGCTGCGATCAGCTCCTGGTCGGCGCGCGGGTCGTAGGCGCCGACCATGCGCGCCAGGCGCACGCCCGGCGAGACGGGGCCGCCGGCGGACAGGCCCTCGGGCGCGCGAAGCGGCGGAGAAGACCCGCCCAGATTCGCATCACCCAAGGCCAAGCATCACCTCATCGGTTGGGATCAGCGCTTGCCGGCGAGTTCCGCCGCGATCTGCGCCTCGATATCGTCGGTGGCGAGATCCTCGGCGGTCAGCTCGGGCAGCTGTTCCTCGTTCACATCCATCACGCCGAAGATGTTCTCGTCCGTGGCGATAAGGTCGAGGACCTCCTCCTCCGCGGGCTCGGGCTCGGGTGAGCGCTGCAGCGACTTTACGAGATCGGCCTCCAGCGGGCCGAGTTCAATCGTTTCCTCGGCGATTTCGCGCAAGGCGATGACCGGGTTCTTGTCGTCGTCGCGATCGACCGTGGCTTCCTCGCCGCGGGCGATGTTGCGGGCGCGCTGCGCCGCGAGGAGGACCAGGTCGAACCGATTGGGGACCTTGACGATGCAGTCTTCGACCGTGACGCGTGCCATGGAGGCTCCGGAATTGGGATGGGGGTGCGGCGAACCGCTGAACCCTTCAGATAGCCACCATGGCCGCGCTATGCAAGTTCAGTGGGTTGTCCACGAGGGAGGGCGCTTCTCACGGAAGGCCGCGATGCCCTCGGTGGCCTCGCTCCCGGCAGCGGATTTGGCGAAGCTCTGGGCGCCTGCCTCGGCGTAGCCGTCGGGGACGATTGGGCCCAGGGCGCAGAGCAGGGCCTTGGTTTCTGCCAGCGCTTCGGGCGCGCCCTGCAGCACGTCCGCGAGCACCTGGCCGACGAGGGAGGCGAGCGCGTCCGCGTCTTCCGCGACGCCATGGACCAGCCCTATTCGCCACGCCTCCGCCGCGCCGATGACATGGGCCTGCAGGACGAGCCGCGCCGCCTCGCTGCGGCCGGTGCGCCTGGCGATCCAGGGCAGGATCTGGGCGGCGACCAGGCCGCGCCGCGTCTCGGGGGCGGCGAAGCGGGCATCGGCGCTGGCGAAGACCAGGTCGGCGGCACAGGCGAGGCCCAGGCCGCCGGCATGCGCCGCGCCTGAGACTTGCGCGATCACCACCTGCGGCAGGCCGGACAGCCCGGCCAGGATCGCGCCCATGCGGTGGTTGCGGGCGAGCGCGGCCTCGCCCTCCGCGAGTTCGGTGAGGTCGAGCCCGGCGCAGAAATGCCCCCCCGCGCCGGACAGCACCACCGCGCGCAAGCTGGGATCGACCGCGCAATCCGCGATCAGCTCCTCGAGTGCGCCGAACACCGCGCCGTTCAACGCGTTCCGCTTGGCCGGCCGGTTGAGCGTGGCGCGCAGCACCGCACCCTCGCGAGTTCTTAGAAGGACATCCTCATGCATCTCAGAAGGCCCCCGCCCAGCCGTCGCGGCGCGGGTCGGAGCCCGCCATGCGCACGCCATTGTCCAACAGGCGGATCGCCTCGAGGCTGCACGGGCCTTCGAGCGGGGGAACCAGCTTCACGCGGTGGCCCATCGCTCGCAGTTCCGGCGCGGCCCCGGCCAGCCCGTCTTCCATGGTCAGCACGTCATCGCCCTCATGCGGGTAGTTAGCCGGCTGGCCGTATTGCGAGGAGGTCCAGCGCGGCGCCTCGGCGACCTGCTGCGGATCCATGCCGAAATCGCACAGGCCCACGATCGCCTGGGCATTGATCTGCACCTGGTTGTCGGCACCCGGCGTGCCGAGAACGCACCAGGGGCGGCCGTCGCGCAGGATCATCGGCGCGTTCATCGTGTGCCGCACGCGACGGGCGGGGACGAGTTCATTCGCGTGGCCGGGTTCCAGATGCCAGTAGCTCATGCGGTTGTTGAGCAGCACACCGGTCTCCCCCGCGATGACGCCGGACCCGAAGGGCGAGTTGAGGCTCTGGATCGCCGAGACGGCATTCCCTGACCGGTCGACCACGCAGAAATAGGTGGTGTCGCCGCTGCCGGGCCAGGGCTTGAGCGGCAGGTCGGCGGCGCGGGTCAGATCGATGGCGGCGGCGTGCTCGGCGGCGCGCGCCTCGGAGAGAAGCATCGCGATCGGCACCTCGCGCCCGCGTGGATCGCCGCCCTGGGCTTCGCGATCGAGGAAGGCGCGCTTCTTCGCCTCCACCATGATGTGGATCAGCGCAGCACTGCCCCAGCCGAGGGCAGCCAGGTCGTAGCGGTCCAGGATGCGCAGCATCTGCAGCAGGGTGAATCCGGTGGAATTGGGCGGCGTCTGCGCCACCTCGAAACCGCGATACGGTACCGCTATGGGCGCCAGCTCCTCCGCCTCCATGGCGGCGAGGTCGGGGGCGCTGACCGGCACCCCCGCTGCCGCCACGCCCGGGGCGAGCAGGGCCGCGAAGTCGGCGCCGCCGGAGAGCGCCTCCAACGTCGCGGCAAGTCCTTCCTGACGCAGCAGGGCGCCGAGGGAGGGAGGCGCGCCGCCGGGCAGGAAGATCGCCGCCGCGCACTCGCCCTCCGGCATGCGCGCGCGCTGCGCCTCGGCGAATTTGCGCAGGTGATGGGTCACGGCGAAGCCGTCCCGCGCCGCCTCGATCGCCGGGCCGAACAGCCCGCGCCAGTCCCGCGCGCCGCAACTGCGATGCATCAGAGTGAGCCCAGCCAGCATCGCGGGGATCGAAACCGAAAGCGGGCCGTGCAGCGGGATGCCGCCGCGGGCGCGATAGGCGTCGGCCGTCGCCCCAGCCGGTGCGGCGCCGGTGCCGTTGAACACCCGGCCGCGCCGCTGCGCCGCATCCCATACATGATAGAAGCCATCCCCGCCCAGGCCGGACATGTGCGGCTCCACCACGCCCAGCGTCAGGGCCACCGCCACCGCCGCATCCGCCGCATTGCCGCCGGCGCGCAGCACGTCGACCCCCGCCTGCGTCGCCACGGGGTGGTTGGAGGCGACGGCGCCGCGCCGCCCCATGATCAGTGGCCGGTGCGCGCGAAGCTGCATCAGTTGCCCCCCAGATTCATGCGGCCCACAATCGGGCCCCAGCGGACCATCTCGGCGCGCACATGCGCCTCGGCCGCGGCGGGCGAGGTGTCCGGCCACAGCTCAACCCCGCGGCGGCGAGGCGCGTGGCCATCCCGGGGTCGGCCAGTGCGCGCTTTGCTGCATCGGAGAGGATCGCCACCACATCGGGCGGCGTGCCGGGCTTGGCGTAGAGCACCTGCCAGGCGGTCAACTCGTAATTCGTCACCCCCGATTGCGAGAGGCTCGGCAGGCCGGGGACCAGGGTCGAGGGGTCACGCGACGACACCGCGAGGCCGCGTACCCGTCCGGCCTGGATCAGCGGCAGCAGCATGGTCGGGCTATCGATGGTGAAGTTCATCCGACCCGCGACCAGGTCCTGCACCGCATTCGCCGCCGTGCGGTAGGGGATGATGGTGAAATCCGCGCCCAGGATCTGTTTGAAGAGCTCGCCCGCCAGATGGTTCGTCGCACCTGGGTTGGTGGCGCCGTAATTCGCCGCCTCGCCGCGTGTGCGCAGCCAGGCGAGCAGGCCCACCATGTCCTGGGCCGGCACGTCGGGATGCACGGCAAGGACGAAGGGCTGTCGGCCGACCAGCGCGAGGGGAATGAAATCCGTGATCGGGTCGTAAGGGAAGTTCGGATAGATGGCGCGCATCACCGCGTGGTTGTTGGTGGCCATGTAGATCGCGTAGCCATCGGCCGGCGCGCGATGGAAGGCGGCCGCGCCCACGGTGCTGCCCGCACCGGGGATGTTCTCCGGCACCACGGGACGGCCGAGCAGCGTCTGCATGCCCTCGGCCATGATGCGGCCCACCACGTCGGTCACGCCGCCCACGCCCACCGGGATCACCATGCGGATGGGGCGCGCCGGAAACCGCTCCTGCGCCAGCGCCGGGCGCGCGAGGCCGATCCCCGCGGGCAGGCTTGCAAGCAACAGGCGGCGTGTCGGCATAAAGCGGTCTCCCGAGTTTGCGGTGGAGGCATCATGGCGCAAGCTGGGGGCCCGTCCAGACCGGAGCCGCCGCATTGCACGACATCATCCTCCAGGAACCGTTCCGGGCGTTGTTCTACGCGCCCTTCTACGCGGCCTTGGCGCGCGGCGACTATGCGGCACAAGGCGTGGCGGTGACGCTGCGGTCAGGCTTGGTGCCGTCGCTCGCGAAGGATGCGGTGCTGGAGGGCGAGGCGGATGTCGCCTGGGGTGGGCCGATGCGGTTGTTCCTGGCGCACGACAAAGACCACAGGTCGCCGCTGCGGCTGTTCGGCGCAGTGGTGATGGGCGATCCCTTCTGCCTGGTGGGCCGCGCGCCGCGCCCGGGATTTGCCTTGACCGACCTGGCGGGGATGACACTGGCCACGGTGAGCGAAGTGCCGACGCCGTGGTGGACCCTGCAGGATGATCTCCGCCGCGCCGGGATGAACCCGGACAGCGTGAGGCGTGTCACAGACGGTACGATGGAGGCGAACGCGGCGGCGGTGCTCGCCGGCACGCTGGATTGCGCGCAGTTGTTCGAGCCTTACCTGACGCGGCTGGTGGATGCGGGGTGCCACATCTACTACGCGGCGGCATCACGCGGCCCGACCAGCTACACGGCTTTCTACAGCACGGTCGCCCGCATCGCGGAGCGGCGGGCGGAGTTCGAGGCGATGGTGCGGGCATTGGCCGTGACGCTCGACTGGTTCGACGATGCCTCCGATGCGAAATGCGCGCGGATGGTCGCGCCGTTCTTCCCGGAGATGGTGGAGACGCTGGTCGCGCGCTGTATCGGGCGATACCGGGAGCTGGGGATCTGGACCAAGGATCCGCGGTTTCCGGTGGAGGCGCTAGAGCGACTGGAGACCGCGATGCTCTCCGCCGGCGCAATCTCACACAGCAATGGCTTTGTGGGGATGGTGGCGGAGGAGGTGGTGGACGCTGCGTTGGGCTGAGGCTTCCTACCGCGCCGCCAACCCACGCGGCCCCGGCAGCTCGATCTCGATCGCCAGCGTGCTCATATCCCCACCCCGGTCCAGGTTGACTGCCACCTTTCCCGGATCGATCGCCACATACCGCGCCACCACCGCCACGAGCTCCGCCTGCAGCTTCGGGAGGAAATCCTCCCGCGTGCGCCCGATCCGCTCATGCGCAAGCACGATCTGCAGCCGCTCCTTCGCCGCCCCTGCCGTCGCCGCCACCGGTTTCCGGCCGCGGAAGATGTCGAGCCATCCCATCACGCGGCCCTCCCGCCGAACAGGCGCTTGAACAGACCTTTCTTCTCGACCTCGAGAAACCGGTGCGGCCGCTCTTCGCCGAGGAACCGCGCGACGGCATCGCCATAGGCGAGCCCGGCCGGACTCTCCGCATCCAGGATCACCGGCGTGCCGGTGTTGGAAGCGCGCAGCACGCTTTCGCTCTCCGGCACCACGCCCAGCAGCGGGATGGCCAGGATCTCCTGGATATCCTCCAGCTTCAGCATCTCGCCGCGCTCGACGCGCGCCGGGTCGTAGCGCGTCACCAGCAGATGCTCCTTCACCGGCTCGCGCTTCTCTTCCGCCCGCTTGGACTTGGATTGCAGCACGCCCAGGATGCGGTCGGAATCGCGCACCGAACTCACTTCCGGGTTCGTCACCACGATCGCCTGGTCGGCGAAATACAGGGCCAGCAGCGCGCCCTTCTCGATGCCGGCGGGGCTGTCGCAGATGACGTAGTCATACTCCTTCGACAGCTCCTCGATGATGATCTGCACGCCTTCCTTGGTCAGCGCGTCCTTGTCGCGCGTCTGACTGGCCGGCAGGATCGCGAGGTTCTCCACCCGCTTGTCGCGGATAAGCGCCTGGTTGAGCTTCGCCTCGCCCTGGATGACGTTGACGATGTCGAACACCACCCGCCGCTCCACGCCCATGATCAGGTCGAGGTTGCGCAGCCCCACGTCGAAATCGATCACCACGGTCTTCTTGCCGCGCTGCGCAAGGCCCGTCGCGATGGCCGCTGAGCTCGTTGTCTTGCCCACGCCACCCTTGCCCGAGGTGATGACCACAACCTGCGCCATGCGCATTCTCCCTCTACGCGCCGAACGGATCGAAGCGCAGGCTCTCGCCCGCCAGACGCACCTGTGTCGCACGCCCGATGGGCGCTTTGCCTAAGCCTTCCCGCACTGCGTAGAAGCCGGCGATGGACACCAGCTCCGGGTCGAAATTCTGCGCAAAGATCCGCGCGCCGAGATTGTCGGCACCACCCGCGATCGCGCGGCCGCGCAGCGCGCCATAGACGTGGATGTTGCCATCCGCGATGACCTCGGCGCCCGCATTCACGGTGGAGGTCACGATCATGTCCGCGCCCTGGGCCCAGACGCGCTGCCCGGCGCGCACCGGCTGGTCGACGATCATGGTCGGCCGCAACCCGCTCGGCGCTAGCGGCGCCGGCGGCGGGTTGACCGGCGCAGTAGCGGGCGCGGCCGGCGCGCTGCTCGGGGCGGCCTCGTCGCCGCCCGATTGACGCAGCGGCGGCAGACCGGCCGCGATCGCCGCCTGGCGCAGCTCCGGCGTGCCGCCGGTCGTCCCGATGGCCACGATCTCCAGCGCCTTCAACTCGCGCACGAGCGCCACGAAATCCATCTCGGCCGGCGGAACGGCGAGGTCGCCCAGGCCGATCACCACCGGGGCGAAGCGCAGGAAGCCCGGCGCGCGCTTGAACTGGTCGCCCAGGGCCGGCACCACCGCATCGATCCGCGCATCGAGCAGCCGCAGCACGAGCAGATTGAAGTTTGCGCCGCGCAGGCGGAACGGTTCGGCTCGGGGTTGGGGCTCGGCGGACATGGCGGCCCTGAACACTCCTGGAATGATGCCGCGACTCGATGCGAAGGCCGAGCGTGGACGGTCCGCCCCTATACAGGCAGCGGCGCCCCCGGCGAAGCCCTTCCGCCGCGCCCACCTCCCTCGCATAGTCGTGCGGATCAGGAAGGACCCCGGCCGATGCGCCCCATCATCCTCAACGAGCCGTTCCGAGCGGTGTTCTACACGCCCTTCTACGCGGCCGAGGCGCGCGGCCTGTACAAGCGCCAGGGCGTCGAGGTCACCCGCGACACCGCCGGCGATCCGAGCAAGGCGGCCGAAAACCTGCTCGCCGGAAGCGTGGACATCGCCTGGTCCGGCCCGATGCGCCCCATCCTGATGCGCGCGAGCGATCCCCGTTGCCCTCTGCGCAGCTTCTGCGCGGTGGTGATGAAGGACCCCTTCTACCTGCTCGGCGCCAAACCCAACCCGGTCTTCAAGACGGCTGACCTGGCGACGCTGCGGATAGGCGCCGTCGCGGAGGTGCCGACGCCCTGGTGGTGCAGCCTGCAGGATATCGCCGAAGCCGGGCTCGACGCCGCCAGGCTGAACGTCACCATGGGCCCGTCGATGGCCGAGAACAGCGCTGCGATGCTCGCCGGCACCCTCGACGTCGCACAGATGTTCGAACCCTTTGCGAGCCGGGTGGAGGCCGCCGGCGGCCATGTCTGGCAGGCGGCCTCGGATCGCGGCCCCACCGCCTACACCGCCTTCTACGCGACCGAGGCCCGCATCGGCGAACGCCACGAGGAATTTTGCGCGATGATCCGCGCCGTCGCCGAATCGCTCGCCTGGATGTATGCGACCGACGCGGCCGAAATCGCCGCGACCGTCGCCGCGTATTTTCCTGATGTGGAACTGGCGATGCTGGCCAAGGCGCTGGCCCGCTACCAGGCCAAGCGGCTGTGGTCGGAGACACCGCACTTCCCGCGCGAGGCCTTCAAGCGGCTGCGCGATTCCATGGCGACCGCCGGACGGCTCCCGCGCCTGCCCAGCTTCGAGGAATGCGTGGATGAGGCGATTGTGACCGAGGCGCTGGGCCGCTGAACCATGCCCGACACCCGCGCCGCCTACCGCCGCTTCTTCGCCTTCGACACGCGCTGGCACGACAACGACGCCTATGGCCACATCAACAACGTTGTCTACTACGCCTTCTTCGACACCGCCGTGGCCCGCTTCCTGACTGAGGAGGGCGTGCTCGAAATCCCGACCAGCCCGGCGGTCGGCCTGGTCGTGGAGACGCAGTGCCGCTACTTCGCGCCGGTCAGCTTCCCCGACCGGGTCACGTGCGGCCTGCGCTGCGCGCGGGTGGGCACCGCCTCGGTGCAATACGAGCTGGCGATCTTCCGCAATGACGAGGATGCGGCCTGCGCCGAGGGCTATTTCGTGCATGTCTATGTGGAACGGGCGGACCAGGGCCGCTCCACACCGATCCCGGCGCGGCTGCGTGCGGCGCTGGAGGGGCTGGTGACCGGTCGAGGCGCCCCGTTGCACCCCACCGCCAAACCCCCGACACTCCCGCCATGACGAAATTCGCCCCCCTCGCCCGCCTCGCCATCCTCGATGACTACCAGGGCGTCACCCTCGACCTCGGCCCCTGGGGCGACGCACCACCGACGCTGGCCATCACCACCTTTCGCGACACGCTGAAGGACGCCGACGCGCTGGTGGAGCGTCTGGCCCCCTTCGACGCCATCCTGGCGATGCGCGAACGCACCCCTTACCCGCGCGCGCTGCTCGCGCGCCTGCCCAACCTGCGCCTGCTGATCTCCACCGCAGCGCGCAACCGTTCCATCGACCTCGAGGCCTGCGCCGAGCTCGGCATCACCGCCTGCGGCACGCCCGACGCCGGCGCCCCCACGGTCGATCTCACCTGGGGCCTGATCCTCTCCCTCGCCCGCGACATCCCCAACCAGCAGGCGAGCCTGCGCGCCGGCACCTGGCAGACTAAGGTGGGTATCGGGGTGGAGGGCAAGACGCTCGGCGTGCTTGGCCTGGGCAAGCTCGGCGCGAAGGTGGCGAAGGTCGGCGCCGCGCTCGGCATGCGCGTGATCGCCTGGTCGCCCAACCTCACGGCGGAACGCGCCGCCGAAGCGGGGGCGACGCGCGTCGACAAGGCCACCCTGATGGCCAAGTCCGATGTGCTCACCCTGCACGTGGTGTTGTCCGACCGGTCGCGCGGCGTCGTCGGTGCGGCGGATCTCGCGCAGATGAAGCCCACCGCCTTCATCGTGAACACCAGCCGCGGGCCGCTTGTCGACCAGCCCGCGCTGATCGCGGCGCTGCAGGAAGGCCGCATCGCCGGCGCCGGCCTCGACGTCTTCGACGAGGAGCCGCTGCCGGCAAACCACCCCATTCTCTCGGCACCCAACACGGTGCTGACGCCGCATCTGGGCTACGTCTCGGAGCAGAATTACCGCGCGTACTTCAAGGGTGCGGTCGAGGCGATAAACGCCTTCGAAGCCGGTCACCCCATCAGGACAATGGCGCCATGATCCTCATCCCCGGCTGGAACCGCATGCCGCAGGCGGAGCGCGACGCCGCCTACAACAACTCGGCCGCCGTCGAGGACAGCCCGGCGCTGAATGCCGCGCGGATCGAAGCGAGCGCTGCCTTCCGCGCGAAGCACAACACCCAGCTCGACCTCGCCTATGGCGAGAGCCAGCGCGAGCAATGGGACATCTACCCCGGCGGCGACGCATCCGCCCCGGTCCTCGCCTTCATCCATGGCGGCTATTGGCAGCGCAACCGGCGCGAGGAATTCGCCGCCCTCGGCGAAGGCGCGCTGGCCATGGGATGGTCGGTCGCGATGTGCGGCTATGGGCTGGGGCCGGACGTGCCCTTCGCCACCCTCTGCCGGCAGATCCAGGCGGCGTTCGACTGGCTGGCGACGCATGGGGGCGAACACGGCGCCGGCGGGTCGATCATCGCCTCCGGCTGGTCGGCGGGCGGGCATCTCGCGGCCCTCGCCGCGGAAAACGCGGGCGTGGTTGGCGCCCTGGCGATCTCGGGCATCTATGAGCTGGCGCCGATCCGCGACACCTACCTCAACGACAAGCTGCACCTGACCTATGCCGAGATCGCGGAGTTCTCGCCAATGCGCCGACCGGTGGTGAACAAGCCGATCGCCATAGCCTATGGCGGCACGGAGCTGCCGGAACTGCGCCGCCAGAGCCGCGATTTCCACGCGATGCGCGCGGAATCCCAGGCGCCGGGCCCGCTGATCCCGGTGCCGAACGCGGACCATTTCCGCGTACTCGACGCGTTGTCGAAGCCCGGTGGGATGCTGCTGCGCGCCGCGGCCGACCTGCTGGCATGAGCTGGTCCGGCACGCTTACCGCGATCCATGTCGCGGAGCGCGCTTCGGCGCCGATGCGCTCGCTCGACGCCGCGCGGCTGATCGAGGGTGTCGGCATCGATGGCGACCGCTACGCCACCGCGACCGGCACCTACAGCAACAAGCCGGCCGCCGACCGCCAGGTGACGTTGATCGAGACGGAGACGCTCGACGCGCTGCTGCGCGACCACGGCATCGGGCTGGCGCCGGAGGAAACGCGGCGCAATCTTACCACGCTCGGCGTGCCTCTGAACCACCTGGTGGGGCGGGAGTTCTGGGTGGGGGATACGCTGCTGGTTGGCGGCCGGCTGAACGTGCCGTGCCTGTACCTGGAGGATCTGCTGGGGAAGAAGGTGTTCAAGCCGCTGATCAACCGCAGCGGGCTGAACTGCATGATCCTGAAGGGCGGGACGGTTCGGGTCGGGGATGGCATCCGGCCGGGGTGACAGCTTGGGGGAAGAGAATTTCCCCCAGACCACCAATCTTCTATTCTTGTCCCCACACGGCAGACTTCGGCTCGTCGTTCTGCCGATCGGCCCGGCCATCCCGCCAAACGTGCGCAATGTTTCGATCGACCGCGACGGGCCGCGTCGCATCGTCACTCCTATCAACGCGAGCTGGGACCATTTCTTCGACGCTCCCAACACGGACCTGCCGGATCGCGGACAGCCGCACCACCGTGAGAGAGGCGCCGGCCCTACGGCGGATTGGATGGCGCCGTAGCGCAGCCCTCACCGCGCCAGGAACCGCCTTACCCCTTCCCCCAGCACGCTCGCGCCCAGCGCCAGGTCCTCCTCCTTCGTATCCTCCGCCCAGTGATGGCTGATGCCCCCGATCGAGGGCACGAACAGCATCACCACCGGCAGCTTCTGCGAGATGATCTGCGCATCATGCCCCGCACCCGAGGGCATCTTCGTCCAGACCCCAGGCGCCAACGCCTCTGCAGCCCCCTCCAGCGCCGTCATCATCGCCGGATCACACAAGGCGGGCGTGTCCAGGCGGATCGCCTCCAGCCGCGCGGTGCAGCGCTCCCGGCGGTTGCTCTCCTGCACGAGGGATTTCAGCGCCGCGTGCAGCCGCTCCAGCACCGGCATCTCGATGTCGCGGAACTGGAACAGCACCTCCGCCCGGCCGGGAATGATCGAAGGCGCATCCGGTTCCAACCGGAACCGTCCCGTCGTCCACACCGTCCGCTCGCCACAAAGCAGAGGGAAAGCCGCATCTACCGCAGCCAGAAGCCGCACCGCCGCCAGGCCAGCGTCGCGCCGTTCCGCCATCGTGGTGCCGCCGGCGTGGTCCTGCTGCCCCTCGATGACGATGCGGAACTGCCAGATCGCGACGATGCCGGTCACCACGCCGATCCGCAGCCCGGCGCGCTCCAGCTGCGTGCCCTGCTCGATATGCATCTCGAAGAAGCCCTTGTAGCGGCCCTCCTCGAGGCCCATCCGCGGCACGCCGGCCAGGCCCGCGGCGGCCAGCGCATCGCGCATCGGCGTGCCCGTGGTGCGGTCCTTCGCGCCATCGATCTCCGTCTCCGGCAGGTCGCCGATGATCGAGCGGCTGCCGGGAAACCCGATCGAGAAATGCCCCTCCTCATCGGCGAAGGCGCAGACATCCACCGGCAACCCGGCGCGGGCCAGCGCCAGCGCGCCCACAACGCCCAGCGCGCCGTCCAGCCACCCGGCCTCGTTCTGGCTCTCGATGTGGCTGCCCGACAGCACATGCGGCCCGCTGCCCTGGTGCCGCCCGAACACATTGCCGATGCCGTCCATCGACGCCTCCAGCCCGCATTCGGCGAGCTTGCCCATGAGCCAGTGCCGGCTTTCCATATCCTGCGGCGAATAGGTCGGGCGATGCACGCCGGTCTTGAATTTGCCGATCTGGCGAAGCTCCTTCAGATCGCGCAGGAACGCACCGGTATCAACCAACGCCATCGCGCCAAATTCCCTACTCTGCTGCACCGCACAGCCTGCCTCGCGGCCTCTGCGTGCGCAACCGAGGATCGATTTTCCGGCTGGAAGAACGACGCGGCGGATAGCACCATCGGCGCGCCAGACAGGGAGGCACGCCCATGACGGATCTCGCGCTCTATGGCCACCCGTTTTCCTCCTACACGCAGAAAGTGCTCGTCGCGCTGTACGAGAACGCGACGCCCTTCGCGTTCCGCAATATCGGCCCGGAGACGCCCGAGAATGCTTCCGAATGGCTACGTCGTTGGCCGCTGCGCAAATTCCCGATCCTGGCCGAGGGCGATCGCACCGTCGCCGAGGCGAGCATCATCATCGAATACCTTCAGCTCACGCAGCCCGGACCCGTCGCGCTGATCCCGGAGGACCCGATGGCGGCGCTCGACGTGCGCTTCCTCGACCGCTTCTTCGACCTGCATGTGATGAGCCCGATGCAGCGCGCCGTCGACGGAGCGCTCACGGGCGACCCCGAGAAGCGGCAGGACGCCATGGCGGTGGCGGTCGAGACGTTGGACCGCTCCTATGCCTGGCTCGAAGAGCACCTTGCCGGCCGGGAATGGGCGGCGGGCGAAGCCTTCACCCTGGCCGATTGCGCCGCCGCGCCGTCGCTGTTCTACGCGGATTGGACGCACCCGATCGCGGACACCTATCCGGTGCTGCGCGGCTACCGCGCGCGGCTACTCGCGCGGCCGTCCTTCGCCCGCGCCGTGGATGGGGCGCGAAAGTACCGCCATTTCTTCCCGCTCGGCGCGCCGGAGCGGGACTAGCGCGCCTCCAGTGTCAGCCCGCCATCGACCACCACGGTCTGGCCGGTGACCATCGCGGCGCCGGCCAGCAGAAACACCATCACCTCGGCCAGGTCTTCCGGCTGGCAGCGGCGCTTCAGCAAGGCCTTCTCCGCACTCGCCTTGCGGCGCTCCTCCGTCCACTCGACCATCCAGGTGCTGTCCACCGCCCCCGGCGCGATCGCGTTCACCCGCACTTCGGGTGCCAGGCTGCGCGCGAGGTTCTTGGTCAGCGAAATCACCCCCGCCTTCGTCGCCCCATACGCCATCGAAGACCCCGGACTGTCCAAGCCCGCGATCGACGCCACGCTCACCACCGCCCCCCGCGCCGCGCGCAGCGCCGGTGCGGCCGCCTTCGTGCAGCGAAACACGCCGAGCAGATTCACCTGCAACACCGTCGCCCACAGCTCCTCGGTCAGCCGGTCCAGCTCCGCCGGACGAATGATGCTGGACGTCCCGGGTGTGCCGGCATTGTTCACCAGGTAGTCCAAGCGCCCGAGATCATCGACCGCCTTTTCCACCATCCGCGGCCCATCCTCCGCATCGCCCACATTCCCCGGAGCGGAGATGATGTCGAAGCCCTCGGCCTTGAGGCGCTCCACCACCTCGCCGCCGCGATTGTCGCCCTGGAGGTGGTTGATCGCCACCTTGCACCCGCTGCGCGCCAGCATCTCC
Organism: Plastoroseomonas arctica; assembly: GCF_018128965.1. Taxonomy (GTDB): domain Bacteria; phylum Pseudomonadota; class Alphaproteobacteria; order Acetobacterales; family Acetobacteraceae; genus Plastoroseomonas; species Plastoroseomonas arctica. Next base: position 100,816 of record NZ_JAAEDH010000001.1, on the reverse strand, counting down.
GCGGTCGCGAGGCCGATGCCGGAGGCCGCCCCCGTCACCAGCGCCGTCTTGCCGGCCAGATCGTATTTCGCACTCATTGGTCGCGCTCCATTCCCGCCATCGTCCCGATCCGCCGAAGCGCCTGCTTCAGCGCCAGCAGCCGCCGGTCCCGCGCCTCGAACAGCGCCGCCGGATCGGCCCCATGCCAATTATAGAATCCCGCCCCCGCCATCACGCCGGTGCGTCCCGCGGCGACGGCCGCATCCAAAGCCTCCGAACGACCGCGGACCTCGGGCGGCGTGTACATCCGGTTCGCCATGGCGAGCTGCATCATCGGCAGCCCGGTGAAATCCGCCTTCGCGAGCACGCCCAATATCGGCAGCCGCAGCGCGATGCCGTGGATGATGGCGGCGTCGATCTCCTCCGCCGTCGCCACCCCCTCATCGAGCAGTTTTTGCACCTCGAGCCCCATCGCGCTCTGCAGCCGGTTCGCGATGTAGCCGGGGACGAATTTGCGCATCACGATCGGCTGCTTGCCCATCGCCGCACACATGGCGCGCACCGTCTCGACGCAAGCCGAATCGGTGTCCGCGCTGCCGACGATGTCGACGAGGTCGACCAGGTAGGGCGGCGTGTACCAATGCGCGATCAGCGTCCGCGCGCGCCGGCCTTCCGGCACATAGGGAAACACATCGAGGTAGGAGGTGTTGGACGCGATGATCGCATCGCGCGGCGCCACCGCGTCCAAAGCCGCGAACAGCGCCTGCTTCGCCTCCGGCTTCTCGATGATGGCTTCGACGATCAGCGCAGCACCGTCCACCGTCTCGGCCAGGCCGGCATGCCGCGTCACGGCCTGCGCGAGCTGCGCGGAGCCCCACCCTTCCGGGGCCTCGCCCGCCGCCTCGAGCGTCGCCAGCGCCTTGACCATCAGCCCCTCGGCGCGGGCCAGCGTCTCCGGGTTGGAATCCGTCAGCCGCACCGTGTGCCCACCCAGCGCGAAGACGAGGGCCAGCGCATGCCCCATCGTCCCCGCGCCGATCACCGCCACATTCGCCATCGTCTCAGCCCTCCGGGGTCCAGGGCGCGGGTGCGCGCGCGTCGATATCCGTCACCACATCCACCACCACCGTTTCCTTGCTCGCGAGCGCCTTTTCCAGCGCCGGGCCGATCTCCTCCGGGCGTTCGACGCGAATGCCGGAGAGCCCGAAGCTGCGCGCGACGGCGGTGAAATCGGTCGGCCCGAAGCGCAGCAATTCGGCGGCCGCCTGCGGGCGATTGCCCGAGTTGCGCAGGAAATTTGGCCACCCCTGGCCGAAGCCGGAATTGTTGTTCACCACCAGCACCACGGCGATGCCGCGCCGTCGCGCCGTCTCCAATTCCGCGAGGTGATAATAGAAGGCGCCGTCGCCGGACCAGCAGATCACCTTGCGATCGGGCGCGGCGCATTTCGCCCCGAGTGCCGCCGGAAACGACCATCCCAGCGACCCCGCCGCGCGCAGGTAGGTCTGCCGCGGCGTCAGCTCCACGCAGTTGCCGGTCCAGATCCCCGAGTAGCCGGTGTCGGCGACCAGGATGCCATCCTCCGGCAGCGCCGCGGTGATGGCGCGGCCGAGATCGGCGGGGTCGATCGCGATGCCCGGCTGGGTGCGGCGCTCCGCCCATTCGCGCCGCCATGCCGCCATGCGCGCCTGGGCGCGATGGAGGTAGGCGCCATCGCGCGATGGCGTGCCCAGCGCGGCCGCCAGCGCCACCAGCCCGGCACGCGGATCGGCCTGCACGGCGACCGCCGCCGGGTAGGAATGGTCGAACTCGGCGGGGTCCGCGTCGATCTGGATGATCGCGGTGCCGGCCTTGGGCGTGCGCCAGTAGTTGGTCAGCATGTCGCCCGTATCGGCGCCGACGAACAGGATCAGATCCGCCTCCGCCAGCACCTGGTTCGTCACCGGCCCGGCATAGGCGCCCGCCACGCCGACATGCAGCGGATGGCGCGTGTCGATGATGTTGCGCGCGCCCAGCGCGGTCGCGATCGGCGCGTGCAGCGCCTCGGCCACCGCCAGCAACGCCTCGCCGCAGCACGACAGCGCGGCGGCGTCGCCGGCCACGATCGCGACCTTCTGCGCGCCGAGCAGCGCGCGCGCGGCGGCGGCGATGGCGGCGGCTTCAGGCTCGGGCCGATGCGTCATGACGCGGAAGGCGGAGAGGTCCGCCGGCGGCGCATCCACGGAGCCACCCTCGACCACCTCCGCCTGCAACCCGAACAGGTCCAGATGCACCGGGCGCGGCGGCAGCGACACGGAGGCCGCGAAGGCCTGGCGCAGCATGCGCGGCAGGTCGGCGGCCTCCGCCACGTCGTTCGACAGCTTGGTCACGGGCGCAAACAGCGGCTTGTGATCCAGCTCCTGATAGGCGTTGCGATGCTGGTGCGCGGGCACCTTGCGCCCGGTGAGCGCGACGATCGGCGCGCGCCCCAGATACGCATCCTGCAACCCGGCCGCGAGGTTCGCCGCCCCCACCGATTGCGCCGCCACCACGCCGGGCCGCCCGCTGACGCGGGCATGGCCATCGGCCATGTACACGGCCGCCTTCTCGGTATGCGCGAGCACCGGCTGCACCCCCGCATCGCTCAAGGCGAGCAGCGTCTTGCGCAGCACGGCATCGACGAAGAACACATGCGTCTGGCCGGAGGCCGCAAGGCTCTGCGCCAGCCAATCGGCACCGCTGAGCGCCATGGTCGTTCCCCCAAAAATTCTTCTGCGAAAATCCTGCGCCGAGCCGCCGCGCGCGGCAAGAGCGTGGCAGTGTGCCGGCACACAACACGGGACCGCACCGCATGCGCATCGTCGCCCTGGAGGAACATTTCACGATCCCCGCGCTGGGCGCGCGCATCGACCCTGCGGCGATCGTCGCGCGCGGCTTCCCGCCGCCCGAGACGGTGTGGAGCCAGACCCTCAAGCGCGACGCGCTTGCCGATCTCGGCGCCGAGCGTCTCGCCGACATGGATGCGAGCGGCATCACCGTGCAGGTGCTCTCGCTGATGGGGCCGGGGGCGGATCTGGTCGATGGCGCCGAGGGCGTGGCCCTGGCGTGGGCGTTCAACGACGCGCTCGCCGCCGCCATCGCCCCGCACCCGGCGCGCTATCGCGGCTTCGCGCATCTGCCGCTGCGCTCACCGGAAGCCGCCGCCGATGAGCTGGAACGGTGCGTGCGCGAGTTCGGCTTCCACGGCTTCCTGGTCAACGGCACCACGCAGGGGTTGTTCCTCGACCACCCCTCCTACGCGCCGCTGCTGGCGCGCGCGGAGGCGCTGGACGTGCCCATCTACATCCACCCCGGCATCCCCGAATCGCCGGTGCGGGAAGCCTATTACGGCGACCTGCCCGGCACCTTCGGCCTGTCGCTCGCGCTGTATTCCTGGGGCTGGCACATGGAGACGGCGATCCACACGCTGCGCCTGATCCTATCCGGCGCGCTCGACCGCCACCCGCGCCTGCAGATCGTCATCGGGCACATGGGCGAGGCGATCCCCTTCATGATGTCGCGCCTGGAACACACGCTGGCGGCGGAGGCGAAGCAGCGCCTCACGCGCAGCGTGGAGCAGATTCTGCTCGACCAGGTCTGGATCACGACCAGCGGCTTCTTCGACATCGTGCCGTTCCAGGCCACGCTGGCCACCTTCGGCGCCGACCGGATCATGTTCTCGGTCGACCATCCCTTCGCGTCCAACGCGAAGGCGCGCGCGTTTCTCGACGCGCTGCCGGTCTCGCCGGTGGATCGCGCCAAGATCGCGCATGGCAATGCGGACCGGCTGCTTCGCTTGACGCCGTGATCAGTCAGGCGGCAGCGGATCATCGCCACGGATGAGCAGCGCCTCCAGCACGCGCGAGACGCAGTTGTACCCGGCGATGGTGACGGTGAGCTCCACCACCTGGCGCGGCGACAGCAGCGCGGCGACGCCGGCCGCGACGTCATCGGGCACATGGATGTGCCGCGTCATCGCGTCGCAATAGGCGAGTGCCGCGCGTTCGGTGGCATCGAAGACGCTGGCGGACTCCCATTCCGGCACGGCGTCGAGCTGCGCCTGGGTCATGCCCTCGCGCAGGCCGATCGGCGCATGCGCATCCCACTCATAGGGCGCACCGTTGATCGCTGCGATGCGCAAGATCACCAACTCGCGCAGCTTGCCCGGCAGGTCGGATTTGTAGCGCACCGCATCGTAGAAATCGATCCATCCCGCGGCGATCGGCGGCGCGTTGAGCAGCGCGCGATGCAGGTGGCTGATGCCCTTGCGGGAAGCGCGGATATGCGCGGCGGCGGCGGCGTGCTCGGGCAGCGCCGGGTCGGCGTAGGGGATGCGGGCCATGGGTTTTCCTCCGTGTTGCGCGCAGCTTGCCCTGCCGCGCCGCGCACGGAAAGTCAGGCCGGCCGCCGCCGCAGCAGGTAGCGCTGCCGCCCCTCCATCACCAGCATGCTGTTCTGGTTGTGCACCGTGCTGGCGAGACCCACCACGCCGGTCGTGCGTTGCGGCGTGACCTCATCGACGGTCAGCGCCGCGTAGAGCGTATCCCCCGCGAACACCGGATGCAGGAAGCGGCTCGACTGCTCCAGAAACCCCTTCAGCGAGTCCTCGACCATGTGCGGAAACTGCCCCGCCCCCGCCGCCGTCTGGATCACCACCTGGTAGCCATGCGCGAGCATCCCCGGCATCCCGCGCGCGCGGCAATACTCGGCATCGTAATGCACCGGATGATTGTCGCCCGAGGCCAACTGGAACGCGGCGAACAGCGCCTCCGTCATGGTCCGGCTCGGCAGCACGAAGCGTTCGCCGAGCGCGAAATCCTCGAACCAGCGCTGGGCCGGCACCACGCGATGGTCGCGCGGGTCGAAGCTCACGCGTAGCCCAGCGCGGCGTCCCGGTCGCGTGCTTCGCCGCTGCGGACGGACCCCGCCCCGAACCCGCCACCGCCCGAGGTCTCGAGCCGCACCACATCGCCCTTCTGCAGCATCACGCCATCGGATTTCGGCGCGATCGGCGTCTCAACGCCATCGCGGATCCGCAGCAGCCGCCCAAGGCTCCCCGGCGCGCCGCCGGCAAGCCCGTAGGGCGGAAACCGGAAGCGATCCATGTTCGCGGTGAACACCGCGCTGGGACTTTCCACCCGCCATTCGCGGAACAGTCCGAGCCCGCCACGATACTGCCCGGCCCCGCCCGAGCCAGGCAGCAAGCCGTAGCGCGTGATCGACAGCGGCATCGAGGATTCGATCATCTCGACGGGGATGTTGGAATTGTTGTGCATCCCGAAGGACCAGGCATTCACGCCATCCTTGGCGGGTGCCGCGCCGGTGCCGCCGATCTCGATCTCGACCAGGACCTCGCGCCTGTTGTCCGCCGCGATGGTCTGGAAGGTCGCGACATAGGAGCCGCCGTAATAGGCCGCGGGCATCCGCTCCGGCACCGCCTGGTGCAGGCAGCCGAACATCACGTTGGCCAGGCGATGCGACACCGCCACGCGATGCGCCACCGAGGCCGGCGCCTGGCAATGCGTCACACTCCCTTCGCGGTGGATGATGCGGATGGGCCGATAGCACCCGGCATTGGCCGGCATGGCGCCATCCGTCGCCGCGATTATCGAGTAGTACACCGCGCAGTTCGACATCGCCGGCGTACAGTTGATAGGGCCCCGCTGCTGGTCCGCGCAGCCGGTGAGGTCGACGCTGATCTCGTCGCCGGCGATGGTCATCACCGCATGAAGGCGCACGACCTGCCCGCTCACGCCATCCTCGTCGAGGCAATCCTCGAACTCATAGCGCCCATCCGGCATGGCGCGGATCGCCGCGCGCATGGCCGCCTCGCTCATGTCGAGGATGCGGACGCAGGCTTCGAGAATGCCCGCGGAGCCGTAGCGCGCGGCGAGGCGACGGATCGAGGCCGCACCCACATCCAGGCTCGCCAACTGGCTCTGCAGGTCGCCCAGCATCAGCGTGGGCTTGCGCACATTCTGCCCGATCATCGCCCAGACGGATTGGTTGAGCACGCCCTTCTCGATCAGCTTCAGCGGCGGGATGCGCAGGCCTTCCTGAAACACCTCGGTGGCCGTCGCCGCATAGCTGCCCGGCGCCATCCCGCCCATGTCGATGTGGTGGCACAGCGCGCCGACATAGGCGACGCGCACGCCCTCGACGAAGACCGGCTTGAAGACCAGGACGTCGTTCAGGTGCTGCGCGCCGCAATAGGGATCATTGGTCGCGACGACCTCATCCTCGCCCCAGGCATCCGCATCGACGAAGCGATCCAGCAGCGTGCGCAACGCCGCCCCCATGGAATTCAGGTGCTGCGGAATGCGCGCGGATTGCGCGACATTGTTGCCCTCCGCATCGAACACGGCGGTGGAGTAGTCCAACAACTCGCGCACGATGGTGCTGCGGCTGGTGCGCCAGATGGTGACATCCATCTCCGCCGCCGCCGCCGTCAGCGCGTTGCGGATGACCTCGATCTCGATGGGGCCCAGGCTCATGGCGTGCTCCTCGTCGCGATGATGGCGCGCGCGGGGCCAAGGGCCGCCCGCCACCCCGCCGCGATCCAATGCGTGGCGAAGGCTTCCTCGATCAGCGCGGGGCCGGTGATGGCATCGCTGTCCTTGATCGCCTCGCGGTCCCAGACATCGACTTCCGCCCAGGCGCCGTTCGCGAAGACGCGGCGGCGGCCCTTCACCGAGGGTCGCGCCGCCGGCACCGGCTCGCCCACCTCGGGCTTGGGCAGCGTGCCCACCGCGATGGCGCGCAGCGTCACGATCTCCACGACATCGCCAGGGTTGGCATAGCTGAAGCGCTGCTTGTGGGTGGCGTGGAAATCCGCCTCCAGCGCGGCCAGCGACGTCGCGTCCGGCACCGCGACTTCCCCCCACGGGATCAGCAACTCGAAGGCCTGCCCCTGATAGCGCATGTCGGCCGCGATCTCGATGCGACGCGCGTCCGCCGCCACGCCATCGGCGGCCAGCCGCGCATCGGCAAGGCCACGCAGCGCGGCGATCGCCTCGGCCAGTTTCGGCAGCGCCGCAGCCTCCGCCCGCAGCATCACGCTGCGCGAGAAATCCTGCACCAGGTCGGAAAACAGGATGCCATACGCCGACAGCGTCCCCGGCTCGCGCGGAAACGCGACCTCGCGCATGCCGATCTCGGCGGCGACATCGGTCGCGTGCAGCCCGCCGGCGCCGCCAAAGGAGAGCAGACAGAAATCGCGCGGGTCGAGCCCCTTCTCGAACAGCGAAAGACGGATCGCCGCCCCCAGCCCAGCATTGGTGACGGTGAGGATTCCCTCCGCCGCCGCCTCCGCTGAAAGCCCCAGCGCCCCGCCCACGCGCGCATCCATCGCCGCGCGTGTGGCCGGCATGTCCAGCGTCATCATCCCGCCCAGAAAGAAATCCGGATCGAGCCGCCCGAGCACCAGGTTCGCATCCGTCACCGTCGGCTCCACGCCGCCGCGCCCATAGGCGACCGGCCCCGGCTTGGCACCCGCGCTGCGAGGACCCACGCTCAGCCGCCCGCCGGAATCCACCGCCGCGATCGAGCCGCCGCCGGCGCCGATGGTGCGCATCTCCACCATCGGCAGGCGCACCGGCAGCCGATCGATCTCGCCCTGGGTGATCACCGACACACGCCCGCCCTGCACCACCGAGACGTCGAAACTCGTCCCGCCCATATCCACCGCAACAAGGTTCGGCCGCGCCAGCAGATGCGCGAGCCGCCCCGCCGCCAACGCGCCCCCCGAAGGGCCCGACAGCAGCAGCCGCGCCGGCTGCTCCGCCGCCAACCCCAGCGAGCAGACACCCCCATTGGACTGCACCAGAAACACCAGCGGCGCGAAACCGCCTTCGCCCAGGCGCTTCTCCAGCCGGTCGAGATAGGCCTTCACCACCGGCACCAGCACCGCGTTCAGCACGGTGGTGGAGCTGCGCTCATACTCGCGAATTTCCGGGCTGATCTCGCACGACAGCGACACCGGCAGATCCGGCCGCGCGGCCGCGATCATCGCGCCGATCTCCCGCTCATGCGCGGCGTTGGCAAAGCTGTTTATCAGCGTGACAGCGACGCTCTCTGCACCGATCGCGGCGATCCGCGCGAGGCAATCCGCGACACTCGCGCCATCCAGCGCCGTCTCGACGCTCCCATCCGCGCGCATCCGCTCCACCACGCCAAAGCGCGCATCGCGCGGCACCAGCACCGGGTTGGGATCGGGCGCCAACCCATAGATGTCGCGGCGCACATGCCGGTTGATCTCCAGCACATCCTCGAACCCTGCCGTCGTGATCAGCGCCGCGCGCGCGAGCTTGCGTTCGAGCACCGCATTCGTCGCGATGGTGGTGCCATGCAGCAGCAGCCCGACCTCATCCAACGCAAACCCGAAGCGTTCGCCCGCCTCCGTCACGCCGCGCAACAGCCCGACCGAGGGATCATCCGGCGTCGTCGGCGTCTTCCACGCATGCACAGCGCCCGAACGCCCGTCGAACACCTGCAGGTCGGTGAACGTACCCCCGATATCCACCGCGACCCTAATTGGCTTCACCGCACCGATCCCATCACCAGTGGCAGCCAAGTCGCAATGCCCGGCCACACCATCATCAACCCCACCGCCAACAGATACACGGCCAGGAACGGCATCACCCCCGCGAACACATCCGTGATTGGACCGCGATCCCGCCGCATCCCCTGCAGCACATACATCACCGTCCCGTCCGGCGGGCTGATCTGCGCGATCTCCACCAGCATGGTCACGATCACCCCGAACCAGATCGGGTCATACCCCAGCGCGATCACGATCGGGAACACCACCGGTACCGTCGTGATGATCATGGAAAACCCCTCCATGAAGGTCCCGAGCGCTATATAGAGCCCGATGATCGACAGCATGATCGCCCAGGGCGGCAGCGGCAGGCCCGCGATCATGGCCGAGAGCGCCTGCGGCACGTTGATCGTCGTCAGCAGGTAGTTCAGCAGGTAGGCGCCGAACAGGATCAGGCCCAACAGGGCGGTGTTGCGCGCCGTCGCCTCGGCCGAGGCATTGATCATGCGGAAGGACAGCTTGCCCTCGAGCAGCGCGAAGAACGCCGCACCAACGACACCCAGCGCCGCGGCCTCCGTCGCCGTGGCGAAGCCGCCATAGATGGAGCCCAGCACGAGCAGGATCAGCAGCGCCGTCGGCACGAGGTCGCTCAGCGCACGGATCTTTACACCAAGTGGCAGCTTCGGCGGCTTCTCCATCGGGTGGCGCAATCCGTGGACGAAGATGACCAGCAGGAACAGCGCCGTCACCAGCGCCGCGGGCAACAGCGCTGCGATATACAGCGCGCCCACCGACGTCTCGGTCATCAACCCATAGAGGATGAAGGTGATCCCCGGCGGGATCAGGTTGCCGAGCGCGCCACCCGCCGCGAGCGAGCCCAGCACCATGCGCTGGTTGTAGGCCGTGCCCTGGAAGAACGGCAGCGCGACGGAGCCCATCGTAGCCGCCGTCGCCACGCTGCTTCCGCTGATCGCCGAGAACACCGCGCAGCTCGCGATATTGGTGTGCAGCAGGCCCCCCGGCAGCCGGTTCAGCCAGACATTGAGTGCGCGATACAGCCGCTCGGAAAGCCCCGCACGCAGAAGTATTTCGCCCATGAGCAGGAAGAGTGGCACGGCGACCAACACGTAGTTGCTCGTCGGCGTCCACAACGTCTGGCCCATGAAGGCCCACCAGGGCCGGTCGGAAAAGATCAGCCCGATCAGCACGCCGAGCACGCCCAGCACCGCCGCGATATAGACGCCCGCTCCGAAGAAGACGAGGAACACCGCGACCAGCATCATGATCTCGGCCACCGGCAGCGCCTGCCCCGTCGCCGCCGCGCCGATGATGGACGCGACCAGCAGCAGCAGCAGAAAAATGATCGCGATCATGGCGCTTCCTTCGCCATGGCAACGGCCTCCAGCGCCTCCGCCGTCTCATCCTCCAGCGTGCGCGCGCCGAGCAGCGCATCCACCGCCTCCGGGTCGCCCAGCAACACCGACATGATCGATTCCGCGAGCAGCACCGCCGCCATCACCACGAAGGCCGCGATCCCGAAACACCAGATGCCCTGCGGCACCACCATCGGCACGCGCAGCGCGGAGTTGTCGTGCGCGTTGAACAGCGCGCTCTCATCCACCAGCTCCCACGCCGCCCAGGTGATGAACACGGAAAGCCCCAGCAGCAGCGCGAGCGAGAGGATGTGCAGCCAGGCGCGCCGCCGCGGCGCCAGCCGGTTCACCAGCACATCCACCCGGATATGCGCGCGCCTGGCCAACGTGTGTGCCAGCCCCCAGGCGATGCCGCCGGCGAGCATGTAGCCCGTCACCTCCACCGTCGCCTGTGAGGAGAATCCGAACAGGCTGCGCGCGACGATATCGAAGGTGATGAACAGCGCGCAGGCGACGTGGTTCCACCCCGCAACATGCGCCATCAGGGATGCCACCAAAGCGCATCCCTTCCGGCAAGCGGTGAGCGCCCTCACCCGCCGAAGCGGATACCGGAGAGCGGCGCGATCACCTGGTTGTACACCTCCCCGCAGCGCGCGCCGCAGCGGCGGACGAAGCCGGACAGGACGGTGCTCTCGAAGATCTGCCGCACCTGCGCGCGGTCGGCATCGGTGGGCACCACTTCCGTCATCGGCCGCGCCGCGATGTTGTGAATGCGGCAGGCGGCGGTATTGCCGATGTTGCAGTCGATGCCGTCGCGCGTCGCGGCCGCGCCCAGCTCCCACAGCTTGTCCTGCATCTCCGCGAAGGTGCCTTCGAGGAAGGTCCGCACCGCCGGATCAAGCCGGTTCCACCACGCCACGTTCACGAGATACCCCGCGACCGCCCAGGACAGCGGCAAGGTCGAGACATGGGTCGAGACCTCGGGCCAGCGCGCCGCGGCTCCGCTGCCGGTACCGGTGATGGCGCAATCGACCACGCCGCGCTCCAGCGCCGAATAGACTTCCGGGAAGCCGATCGAGACCGGCTGCGCGCCGATGGCCGTCATCAGATCCACCAGTGAATTGCCGAAGGTGCGCACCCGCCGCCCGCGCAGATCGTTCAGCGTGGTGAAAGCCGCGCGGCAGAACAGCACCTGCGCGGGAAACGGATACATCAGCACGAGCCGCGTGCCGAACCGCTCCAGGTCCCGGTTCGCCACCGGCAGCACCGCATCGGCGATGCGCCGCGCCACCGCGATATCCGGCGCCAGGCCAGACAGATCGATGCCGTCGAGGATGGGCACGTCGCCCGACAGCGTGGTCAGCGTGCCGCCGCCGATGTCCGCCTGGCCGGAGCGCACCAGGCGCACGATCTCGGACCCGCCCAGGTTGCGCTCGGCATGGGTGGACAGGTTCACCTCGATCCGCCCGCCCGTGCGCGCGGCCATCATCTCGCGCAGGTAGGGCACATCGACACGGGTGTATTGCGGCTGCGTCGGCAGCGGCTGCGTCACGGCCACGATCGGCACGCGCGGGCCGGCAGGCAGGCTCGCGGGCATCTGCGCCAGGGCGGGCAGCGCCAGCATCGCGCCCAGGACCGTCATCAGCGAACGCAACATCCCAAAACTCCCCCTATCCGAGGAGCGGATGCTGCCCGGCCGGTGCAGGCCGCGCAATCCACCTTGGGGGCCACGAAAACCCGCGCCGGCGCGGGATTGCCGCCGCGCGCGGCACGGCCTGCCCGTTCAGGGGCAGGTCGGGCCGCGGGGGCGATCGGCGATCCCGAGGGGGGCGATCGCGAAGGGCTCCGCGGCAGTGGGGTCCACCTCGATCCGCACGGCGCGGATATCCTCGGCCCCCGGTACCATCACCCGAAGCACATTGCCGAGCACGCGGTTCGAACCATCGCGCAGCGGGTAGTCGGCCAGGAAGAAATGGCTGTCGCCATGCAGCAGCAGGACCGGGCGGGCGAACCTCGCCGCGGCTTCCGCAATCGCCGCACGGGTGGCGCGCACGCCTTCGATATCGCCGAAGCCGCAGCGGTCGCGGAAGAACATGTCGGACTGGAACATCAGCACCATCGCCGATGCGCCGGTGCGCTCAGCCTCGGCGAAGGCGGCGGCCACCCAAGCGCGGTTGGCGGCGTCGCGGGCGGGGAATTCCTCGGCCGCGCCGGGCGGCTGCGCGCCCGTCTCGGGCGGACGGTTGTTGTCCGAGCCCACCACATGCACGGTGGCGAAGACGACGCCGTGATGCTCCCAGCGCGCATTCTCCACGAAGGTGGTGTTGGCCGGGTCGATATCCGCCTGCCGGGTCAGCGGCATCGTCACCCGCCCGAGGCTCTCCGGCCGCGCGAAGAAGGCCTGGCGCAGGCGCGCGAGAATGGCCACCGGGTCATGCCCTCCGGCGCGCGGCTGCCAGCAATCGGTCCATTCATTGTCCCCCGGCGTATAGACCAGGGGATGGTCGAACAGTCCGAACCAGCGCGCAGTGCGGACGAAGACGATGGCATCCGTGCAGGCCTCGTTGCCGGCCTTGGTGTCGCCGAGGAAGACCGAGAAGGCTGGCTGCGCGGCGTTCATGCGCCCGATCAGCGTGTCGAGGCGCCGCTGTTCCTGCTCGCAATGCGCGGCGTCGCCCGGGCGGCAATAGGGCATGTCGCCGAAGGCGAGGAAGGTGAAGGGCTGCGCCTGTGCCGCGAGCGGCAATGCGAGCAGCGCAAGCGTGAAGAGGACGCGCGCCGGGTTAAGCATGCTGCACGCGGCGATCCAGCGCCTCGAAATGCGTCGCGTGGGAGTCGTAGCGGCTGAGTACGGCGCGGGCCTCGGGGATGACGTGGCTCGCCGTGTAGTCTGCGCCCATGAAACCGCGGACGTCGTCCAGGCTGTCGAACCACATCATCGTGCAGAACTCGACCTCGTCGGCCCGGTCGTGGCGCAGCACGTCGATTTGGCGAAAGCCGGGGATGTGGCGCTGCTCGATTTCGGGGATCACCTTGCCCAGGACGATGGCCTGGTAGGCATCGGCATTCTGCGGCGTCGCCCAGCCGCGCCAGAGACGACAGATCATCACGCCCTCCTTTGGTCCCGTTGGGGAAGGCTAGCGCCTCGGCGCCGCGCCGCCCATGGCGGGGGGATGAAGAATCGGCAGCGTTGCGGGCGCGGGGCGCTTGCGCCCGCCGGTCCCAGGGGCTACCGGCGCCCGGTGCCGCAGCCACTCTCCCTCGATGATTTCGATTTCGACCTGCCCGCGGAGCGTATCGCCCAGCGGCCTGCCGAACCGCGCGACGCGGCGCGGCTGCTGCAGGTGGGGGCGGAGCGGTTGACCGATCTGCGCATTCCCGACTTGGTGGGCCTGCTGCGCGCTGGTGATCGCATGGTGGTGAACGACACGCGCGTCATTCCCGCGCGCCTGCACGCGCGGCGCGGCGAGGCGCGGATCGAGATCATGCTCAACCGCGCCGAGGGCGAGGGGCGCTGGCATGCGCTCATCCGCAATGCGCGCCGGTTGCATGCGGGCGATACGCTCGTGATCGAAGGCGGGCCGGCGCTCGACTGCACGGTGGTGGAGCGGCAGGAGGGCGGTGCGGCGCTGCTGCGCTTCGGCCCCGGGCTGGAGGCCGCACTGGAGCACGCGGGCGAAGTCCCCCTTCCCCCCTACATCACCCGTGAGCATGGCCCGACCGCGCGCGACCGCGCCGACTACCAGGCGATCTTCGCGGCTCGCCCTGGCGCCGTCGCGGCACCCACGGCGAGCCTGCACTTTACCCCTGCCCTGCTCGTGGCGTTGGAGGCGCGCGGCGTGACGCGGAGCACTGTGACGCTGCATGTCGGCGCCGGCACCTTCCTGCCGATCCGGGATGCCGACGCCCGCGCACACCGCATGCACGCCGAATGGGGCGAGGTAACCGAGCATGCTGCGGCCGAGATCAACGCCACCCGCCAGGCGGGCGGGCGCGTCATCGCCATCGGCACCACCGCGCTGCGGCTGCTGGAATCGGCTGCGACGCCGACCGGCATCGCGCCATTCCGCGGGCTCACCGACATCTACATCCTGCCAGGCCATCGCTTCGCCAGCGCAGACCTGCTGCTGACAAATTTTCACCTGCCGCGCTCGACGCTGCTGCTGCTGGTCAGCGCTTTCGCGGGGAGTGAGCGCATCCGAGCCGCCTATGCGCACGCGATCGCGGGGGGGTATCGCTTCTACTCCTACGGCGACGCCTGCCTGCTGGAGCGCGCGCCATGACGCTGCATTGGACCGCGGCCGCGATCGACGGCGCCGCCCGCGCGGGCACGCTACACACCGCCCATGGCGAGGTGCCCACGCCGGTCTTCATGCCGGTCGGCACCGCCGGCACGATCAAGGCGATGACGGCGGACGCCGTGCGCTCCACCGGCGCGCGCATGATCCTGGGCAACACCTACCACCTGATGCTGCGCCCCACGGCGGAGCGGATCGCGCGCCTGGGCGGGCTGCATAAATTCGCCGATTGGCACGGGCCGATCCTGACCGATTCGGGGGGCTTTCAGGTCATGTCGCTTGCGGGGCTGCGCAAGCTCGACGCGGATGGCGTCACCTTCCAGAGCCATATCGACGGCTCCAAGCACCGCCTGACGCCCGAGCGCAGCATCGAGATCCAGCATCTGCTGGGCGCCGACGTGACGATGTGCTTCGACGAATGCACCCCATTCCCGGCGACCGAGGAGCAGGCGGCGGAGTCCATGCGCCTGTCGATGCGCTGGGCGGCGCGATCGCGCGATGCCTTTGTCGCCCGCCCCGGCCACGGGCTGTTCGGCATCGTCCAGGGCAGCACCTTTGCTGAGCTTCGCGCCGAGAGCGTCGCGGCGCTGACCGCCATCGGCTTCGAGGGCTATGCCATCGGCGGCCTCGCGGTGGGCGAAGGGCAGGAGGCGATGTTCGCGACGCTCGACGTGACCACGCCGCTGCTGCCGGCGGACAGGCCGCGCTACCTGATGGGGGTGGGGACGCCGGCCGACATCATCGGCGCGGTGCGGCGGGGGATCGACATGTTCGACTGCGTGATCCCCACCCGCTCCGGCCGCACGGCCCGCGCCTATACCAGCGCCGGCCAGCTCAACCTGCGCAACGCGCGCCACGCCGATGACGGCGCGCCGCTCGACGCCAGCTGCGCCTGCCCCGCCTGCCGCAACCATTCCCGCGCCTACCTGCACCATTTGTTCAAATGCGAGGAAATGCTGGGGCCGATGCTGCTCACGTGGCACAACATCGCCTATTACCAGCAGGTCACCGGCACGCTGCGCGCCGCCATCCTCGATGGCCGCTTCGAAGCGGTGGCCACTCGCCTCGAAGCCGCCCTGGACCCCGCATGACCGAAAACCTCACCCAGCTTGGACGCACCACGCCCACCCCCGCCTCGCCCGAGGCGGCGCTGCTCGAGCGCGTCGCCAACCCGCACCCCGCGCTGCGCTACTGCATCCGCTTCACCGCGCCGGAATTCACCAGCCTCTGCCCGCTCACGGGACAGCCGGATTTCGCGCACCTGGTGCTGGACTACGTTCCGGATGGATGGATCGTCGAGAGCAAGTCGCTGAAACTCTACCTGCAATCCTTCCGCAACCACGGCGCCTTCCACGAGAGCTGCACGCTCGACATCGCGCAGCGGATCGTGGCGCTGCTGAGCCCGACCTGGGTGCGCATCGGCGGGTACTGGTATCCCCGCGGCGGCATCCCGATCGACGTGTTCTGGCAGTCCAGCCCGGCGCCCGAAGGCGTGTGGATCCCGGACCAGAAGGTCGAACCCTATCGTGGCCGCGGCTGACGCGATCCGCACCCAGGCCCGCGCCCTGGGCTTCGACGCTGTCGGCATCACCCGTGCCACGCTGCCCGACGCGACCCGCACGCGTCTCAACGCCTTCCTCGCCGAGGGCCACCACGGCGCCATGGACTGGATGGCGAGCCGCGCAGAACAGCGCGCCCACCCGCAGGCGCTGTGGCCGGAGGCGGTGTCCGTCATCGCGCTCGGACTCTCCTATGCGCCGGAGGACGACCCGCTCGCGACGCTCGGCCAGCCGGAGCGTGCCTCCATCAGCGCCTATGCGCGCAACCGCGACTATCACGAGACGCTCAAGAAGCGGCTGAAGGCGCTGGCCCGCTGGATCGTCGCGGCGCACCCCGCCGAGCAGGTGAAGGTGTTCACCGACACCGCACCGGTGATGGAAAAGCCCCTCGCCCAGCAGGCCGGCCTCGGCTGGCAGGGGAAGCACACGAACCTCGTCTCCCGCACCCACGGCTCCTGGCTGTTCCTGGGCGAGATTTTTACCACGCTCGACCTCCCCCCCGACCCACCCGAGACCGACCATTGCGGCAGCTGCGCCGCCTGCCTGTCCATCTGCCCGACCGACGCCTTTCCAGCGCCCTATCGCCTCGATGCCCGCCGCTGCCTCGCCTACCTCACCATCGAGCACCCGGGCCCCATCCCGGAGGAGTTCCGAGCGCCCATGGGCAACCGCATCTACGGCTGCGATGATTGCCTGGCCGTCTGCCCCTGGAACAAATTCGCCCATGCCCATGCCGAGCCCGACTTCGCGCCCCGCGCCTCCCTCACCGCCCCGCTGCTCGCGGATTTCGCGGGGCTGGACGATGCGGGGTTCCGCGCGCTGTTCTCGGGATCGCCGATCAAGCGCATCGGGCGGGATCGCTTCGTGCGCAACGTGATGATCGCTATCGGCAATTCCGGGAGCGCTGCGCTGCGGGAGCACGCGGTGGCCCGCTGCGAGGATGCGGACCCCGTGGTGGCGGAAGCGGCGCGCTGGGCGGTGGCGCGGTTGTGAGGGTCGCCCGGTTCACTCCAGCCTCGCGCCCGGTCGGCACCGGCATCAAGGACGCGCATGGTGTCTCGCGGCTCCGCCGCGGGGGGCGCCGGCTCCGCCGGTCGCCTGCGGCGATCCTTGACTCCGACGCCACCCGAGCGCGCTGCGAATGCGTGGCCGGGACGGAGGAACAGCGCCTTTGACCGAACCAAGGAACAATGCGAGCGGCGACACGGCGCTGGTGCTGTTCTCGGGCGGGCAGGACAGCGCGACGTGCCTGACCTGGGCACTCGACCGCTTCGCCCACGTCGAGACGCTCGCCTTCGCCTATGGGCAGCGGCACGCGGTGGAGCTGGAGGTGCGACAGGCGTTCCTCGCGCAGCTGCGCGCGGCCTGGCCGGCCTGGGACGCGAAGCTGGGCGAGGACCACACGCTGAGCCTCGACGCGCTGCGCGCCATCTCCGACACGGCCCTGACCCGCGAAACCGCCATCACCATGGGTGCCAATGGCCTGCCGACCACCTTCGTCCCCGGCCGCAACCTCATCTTCCTCACCTTCGCCGGGGCGCTGGCCTACCGCCGAGGCGCCAAACACATCGTCACCGGCGTCTGCGAGACCGACTACTCCGGCTACCCCGACTGCCGCGACGACACGATCAAGGCGCTCCAGGTCGCCCTCAACCTGGGCATGGAAACCCGCCTGGTCCTCCACACGCCGCTGATGTGGCGCAACAAACACGCCACCTGGAACCTGGCCCACCGCCTCGGCGGCACCACGCTGACGGCCCTGGTGGAAGAACACACGCATAGCTGCTACCTCGGCGACCGCAGCACCCGGCACCCCTGGGGCTACGGCTGCGGCACCTGCCCCGCCTGCGACCTCCGCCGCACCGGCTGGCAATCCTGGACGAGCACCCCATGACACGCCGCACCCGCGAGGGCCTTGTCTTCCTCGCCGCCTTCGCGCTCTGCATCCCCGCGGCCAATTGGCTGATCGGCAATGTCGGCACCTTCTGCGTGCCCAACGGCCCCTGCCTGATCCCGGTGGCGCCCGGCATCACCGCACCCTCGGGCGTGCTGATGATCGGCGCCGCCCTGGTGCTGCGAGACCTGGTGCAGCGCCGCCTCGGCCTGCGCTACACGTTTGCAGCCATTCTCGCGGGAACGGTCCTGAGCGCCGCGATCGCGCCGCCGGCGCTGGTGCTGGCCTCCGCGGCCGCCTTTCTGATCTCCGAGACCGCGGACCTGGCCATCTACACGCCGCTGCAAAAACGCGGTTTGCTGACCGCCGTCGCCGCCAGCAGCTTTGTGGGCCTGGTGGTGGACAGCATCGTGTTCCTGACGCTGGCCTTCGGGAGCCTGACCTACCTGTGGGGGCAGGTGATCGGGAAAAGCTGGATGGTGCTGGCGGCGCTGCCGTTGATTGTGCTGCTGCGGCGGCGGGATGAGCGGTTGGGGATGGGGGCGGCGTAAGGTGGGGAAAGATGCATCACAGACGCAGGTCGGGCGTCAAAATAGACCTATCACCAATCCATATTCGCTGCATCATCAACCATGCGGCCAAGAAAATGAGTAAATTCCTCCATTGTTTCGTCTGATATCATTGCGCTATTGTATCTGCCGTTGATTACGTAAGATAATATGAGTGGAAGTCCAGTCTCTATGTATATTTTCGCTGGAGACAAATCTCCAGACCACATATGACTAATAAAATCTTGAATTGTTTTTATTGCTTCCGGAAGCAAAAAATCTATGCCATTTCCGAATATAAATTTTTTCTTCAATCGTTGACTTGGCAGAATCAGTGGAACAGCACCAACCGAAGAATGAAAGCTTAACGCCTCGCCATTCTTTCCAAAGGCACCGTGGGCAACAAAATTCCTCACCTGACTACGAAGTAGTGTCAGTTGATCGTAGAATTTTTTTGTAAGTGCGTCAGAAATATCTAGCGATTTTTTGAATTTTTCCTTCCATTCTATTCCAGCGATGATTGCAATGTCATCACCGGTTGCAATTTTTCCCTGGAGTATAGCGATTAAAATGAAGACGTGCTCGGTCCAGCTGAAAAATGCTTCTATGGCCGCTGTGCCATACCATCGTGCTTCCCGACTTAAATCGTACGAAGGAAAGGTGATTGAATAACCGCTTAAAGCACTACCAGTTTGTGGTAATTTAGTCCTAATTCTTTCATCCTTTCTTTCTTCTGCCTCTTTTATTTTTGACGCGTAACACTCCGCAAAGAAAGTGAATCTCTCAAAAAGCTCTCCAGCGTTGTTTCTGACATTTAGAGATGAACCTTTGGCCGCAGCGCTTGCGAGGGATTCAAAATACGGCTGCGCGGCCTCAACTCCCGCACGAATAAATTTTGCTGCTTTATCTGCTGCCACCTCGTCAACAGAATCTTTGACAAAAATTCCAAGGCCGAATTTACGATATTCAATCATGAGTGTTGTGTTATTGATTTTTATAGGAATTGAAAAAGCTATCTTTTCACTGCGCCCGAGATCTCTAAAATTCAAAAGATCAACCAAAAGAAAGTAGACAAGATAGTAGGGCGGAAGCGAACGGCCTGCATTCGTCCGATTGCCCCAATACTCAGATCCTGGGTCTGCTACCTTTAGCGGACCAGTTGCCTTCCGCGCTCTGGCTTTAACCGAGTTCAAATCCATCCCTATCCCCTCCCCGCCACATCCTGCCGGGCCACCCGCAGCAACCCATACCCTGCCAACCCAGCCACCAGAGGCCCCGCCAGAGTCCCGATCTTCGACTCCATCTGCAGCTGCGCCTTCGCCCGACACGCCAGCAGCATGATGAATAGGCTCATCGTGAACACAATGACGCACAACACCGCCGTCCCGCGCGCCGGCATATCCGGCAAGCCCAGCCGGAACGCTTGCTTTTGGCCCCCCGGCGCATTATAGAAATATTAGCCGAAGCCGACGCGCGCCCTGCCCTTCGCGAAGCCAGTAAAAATACTGGAAAACCTTACTTCCTTACCATACACCCAACGAAATCAACCACTTACCCCACCCCACCCGGTAAAGCCACCTTACCACCTTACTCCGCCAGCCCCAGCACACTCGGGTGAAACAGCTCCTCCGGCTCCATCACCCTGCCCGCCAGACCATCCGCCACCGCAAACCGGATCATCGCCGCAATCTCATCCCGGTTGCGCGCAAACCCATACGGCCAGGGGTTCCCCCCCATGAACGCGCTCTGCTTTGCCGCCTCCGCCGCAATCCACGGCAGAGACACCCGCAGGAAATTCACCTGCGCCAGCTCCTCCAAGGACATCGCCTTGGCCCGCGCAAACGCCCGGAACAGCTCCACCGGCAGCCACGGATGCTTCTCCACCACATCGCGCCGCACCGCCAGGCAATGCATCAAGGGGAAGAATCCGGTGGCCTTGTGCCACGCCTCCTCCTCCGCCCGATAATCCGGAAACAGCCGCGCCACCGGCGCCGTCCCGTTCAAAAAGCACCCCGGCGGCCGAGGCGCGATCAGCGCATCGATCCGCCCTTCCGCCAGCGCCACATCCAGGCTCTCCCCCGCCGGCGCCACGTCGAACCCCTCGGGCAGCGTGATCGCAATCCGCTCCGACCCGATCCGCCAGCGGATCGCCCGCGTATCCACCCCATACTGCTCGCGCAAAATGCCGCGCACCCACAGCGCCGCCGTCTGCTGATACTCCGGCAGCCCGATCACCCACCCGGCCAGGTCCGCCGCAGTCGCAATCCCCCGATCCTTCCGCACATAGATCGCGCTGTGCCGGAACGACCGGCTCAAGAAGACCGGCACCCCGATATACGCGCTATCCCCCCGCGCCGAGGTGACGATGTGGCTCCCCATCGACAGCTCCGCGATCTCGAAGGCCCGCTCCCGCAGGGCGCGGCGGAACAGATCCTCCGGCTCCCCCTGCACCACCTGGAACCGCACATTCGGAATGGATACCCGCCCATCGATCACCGGCCGCGTCCGGTCCGACAGCGAACACCCCAGCGACAGCGTCAACACCTCGGACATGCTCAACCCGCCGTAATACGCGCCATGCGGATCCACTCGCGTTGCCGCAGTACATCCGCTTCCAAGAACGCCCGGAACTCATCGACTGACATCACCAGCGGCAGCGCCCCGGCGCGTGCCTGCGCCTCCCGCGTCGCCGGCAGCGACAGCAGGCGATTCACCTCGGTGTTCAGCCGGTCGACGATCAGCCGCGGCACCGCGGCCGGCGCCATCAGCCCCAACCAGATGGAGGCCTCATACCCCGGCAGCGTCTCCGCCACCGGCGGCAGCTCCGGCAGCAGCGGGTTGCGGCTGGGCCCCGTCGTCGCCAACCCGATCACCCGCCCGCCGCTGATCTGCTCGCGCATGGTGGGGATGGCATCGAACATCATCGGCACCTGCCCCGCGATGACAGCCGTCCGCGCCTCATTCGAGCCGCGGAAGGGGATGTGGTTCAGCTCCACCCCCGCCATGGCCGCGAACACCTCGCCGGCGATGTGATAGGGCGTCCCGGGGCCGGAGGAGGCGTAGTCCACGCGGCCGGGATTGGCCTTCAGGTACGCGATCAGCTCCGGCAGGCTGCGCGCCGGAACGGAGGGGTGCACGACCAGCACGTGATAGGCGACGTTGATCGCGGCCACCGGAGCGAGGTCGCGCAGCAGCACGTAGGGGCGGTTCGGCAGCAGCGTCTCGTTGGCGGTGTGGGTGTTCGACATCAGCAGCAGGGTATGGCCATCAGGTGCCGCGCGCGCGACCGCCTCGGTGCCTATGGAGGCGCCGGCGCCGGGACGGTTCTCGATGACGAAGGGCTGGCCGAACGCCTGCTGCAACGGCTCCGCCAGGAACCGCGCCGCGACATCCGCGCTGCCGCCGAGACCAAAGGGCACGATGATGCGCATCGGCCGCGCGGGCCAGGCGGGCTGCGCGCGCAGCGCGGGCGCGGCGAGGAGCGCGGCGGCGGCGATGCCGAGGCGGCGTGTGATCATGGTGTTTCTTCCCCAAGCGTCAGGCGCGTCAGATCGCCCAGTCCGGCGACGACATCGCCCTATAGGCGTCGCGCAGGCTGTTCGACCAGCCCTCGCGCACGGAGCGGAAATAGGGATCGTCCTCGGTGATGCGCTTGCGGAAGGTGACAGCCAGCGCATCGCGCCGCAGCACCATCAGGTCCAGCGGTGGGCCCACCGTAAGGTTGGATCGCAGCGTGGAATCCATGCTGATCAGCGCGAGCTTCACGCCATCCATCAGCGTGGTCTCGTGGTGCACGACGCGGTCGAGGATGGGCTTGCCGTATTTCAGCTCGCCGACCTGGAGGAAGGGCGTGTCCTCCGTCGCCTCGATGAAGTTGCCCGCGGCGTAGATGAGGAAGAGCCGGTGGGGCTGCCCCGCAATCTGCCCACCGACCAGCAGCGACACGTCGAAGGAGATGCCCTGGGAGGACATGGTCGGCCCATCCGCCGCGTAGACTTCACGCACGGCGGCGCCGCACAGCTGCGCCGCCCGGAACATGGACGGCACGCCGCCCAGCGTCTGGCGGAAACCGTCGAGCATCACGCCTTCCTCCAGCCGGCTCCACACTGCCTGGCTGATGGCGAGGTTGCCGGCCGAGAGCATGCAGATCACGCGGTCGCCGGGATACTCGGCGACATGCATCTTCGAGAAGGTGGAGATGTGGTCGATGCCCGCATTGGTGCGGGTGTCGGACAGCATCACCAGCCCGTCATCGAGGTAGAGCCCGACGCAATAGGTCATGCGGCCTCCGGCATGGCCGCGGTGCGGCCCTCCTGCACTGCGTGGCAGGCCACCATGGCACCGCCCGCCGCGAGCAGCACCGGACGCTCGGCCTTGCAGCGCGTATCGGCAAGGGGGCAACGCGGGTGGAACGCGCAGCCCGAGGGCGGGTTGATCGGGCTGGGCACCTCGCCGCCGACCGGCGCGCGCGCGCGGCCGGTCATCGCCATGTCCGGGATCGCCTCCATCAGAGCCCGCGTATAGGGGTGGCGCGGCGCGTTGAACAACGTCTCGGCAGGAGACACCTCGACAAGGCGGCCGAGATACATCACGCCGATCGTGTCGCTCACTTGGCGCACCACCGCGAGGTTGTGGCTGATGAACAGGTAGGTCAGGCCCAGGCGGCGCTGCAGGTCCATCATCAGATTCAGGATCTGCGCCTGCACCGAGACGTCGAGCGCACTGGTCGGCTCGTCGCAGACCAGGAACTCCGGGTTGGAGGAGAGCGCGCGCGCGATGGAGATGCGCTGGCGCTGTCCACCGGAGAACTCATGCGGGAACTTGGCCCCGTCCTGCGGCGCGAGCCCGACCTGAGTGAGCAGCGCGCCGACCCGCTTGCGCACGGCCGCGGCGTCCTTCTCGAGCCCGAAGGCGCGGATCGGTTCCGCCACGATATCCTCCACCCGCCAGCGCGGGTTGAGGCTGGCATAGGGGTCCTGGAAGATCATCTGCATCCGCCTGCGCTGGGACGCCGCCGCACGCGCCTGGCGCAGATCCTGGCCGTCGAACAGCACGCGGCCGTCAGTGGGCGGGTACAGTCCCACGATCAGCCGCGCGACGGTGGACTTGCCGCAGCCGGATTCGCCCACCAGCGACAGCGTGGTGCCCTTCGGGATCGAGAACGACACGCCATCCACGGCGCGCAGCGTGCGCCTGCCTTCGCGCGCAAGCAGGCGTTGCAAGGCGGGGCGGGAGACATCGAAGTACCGTGCGAGGTCACGCGCTTCGACGAAGGGCGGTGCGTCAGGCATCGGTCATCGCCTTCGCATGCAGCCAGCACGCGGCCTGGGTGGTCCCGGCATCCATCAGCTCCGGTCGCTCGACTGCGCAGCGCGAGAACACCTTGGGGCAACGGGGATTGTAGGCGCAGCCTTGCGGAATGGCCGACAGCCGCGGCATCGCGCCGTCGATCTGCGCCAGCCGGTTCACGCGCCGGTCGAGCGGCGGGATCGATGCCATGAGGCCGGCGGTGTAGGGATGCTGCGGGTTCTTCACCACCTCCCGCACCGGCCCGATCTCCGCGATGCGGCCGGCATACATGACGGCCACGCGGTCGGCGGTCTCCGCGATCACGCCCATGTCGTGGGTGACCAGCATCATCGCCGTCCCCTTCTCCCGCGCCAGGCGCTTGAGCAGCGCGATCACCTGCGCCTGGATGGATACGTCGAGCGCGGTGGTCGGCTCATCGGCCACGATCAGCTTGGGCTCCGCGCAGAGTGCGAGCGCGATCACCACGCGCTGGCGCATCCCGCCGGAGAATTCATGCGGGTAGCTCTGCACGCGCTGCGCCGCGGCGGGGATGCCGACCAGCTCCAGCCATTCGACCGCGCGCCGCTTGGCCTCGGCGGGGTTGATCGGCAAATGGGTGAGCATGGTCTCCGTGAGCTGGTCGCCCACGGTATAGAGCGGGTTCAGCGTCGTCAGCGGGTCCTGAAAGATGGCGCCGATCTCGCGCCCGCGGATGCGCCGCATCTGTTCGTAGCGGAGGTTGTCGATGCGCTTGCCCTGCAGCAGCACCTGTCCGCCGGCGATGCGTCCCGGTGGCTCCAGCAGCCCGATGATGGCCGCGCCCGTCATGGACTTGCCGGCACCGGATTCGCCCACCACGCCCAGCACTTCACCTGGCGCGATGGAGAAGGAGACGCCGTCGAGAGCCACCAGCGTGCCACGCCGCGTCGGGAACTCCACGCGCAGGTCGCGCACCTCGAGGATGGCCGCCATCAGCGCAGCCTCGGATTAAGTGCATCGCGCAGCCAATCTCCCAAAAGATTGACCGACAGCACCATCACGACCAGTGCAATGCCCGGGAAGATGGTGATCCACCACTCGCCACTGAACAGGAAATCATTGCCGATGCGGATGAGGGTGCCCAGCGATGGCTGCGTCGGCGGCACGCCGACGCCCAGGAACGACAGCGTCGCCTCCGACAGGATCGCCAGGCCCAGGTTCAGCGTCGCGATCACCAGCACCGGCCCCAGCACATTGGGCAGCACATGGCCGGTCATGATGCGGAAGGAGGAGACGCCGATCACGCGTGCCGCCAGCACATATTCCTTGTTGCGCTCGACCATGGTGGAGCCGCGCACGGGCCGGGCGAATTTTGGCCATTCGCTGATGCCGATGGCAACGATCACCACGAACAGCGCAATCTGGTCATGCACCTCCCGCGCGACCGCCGCGCGGACAATGCCATCGACGAGCAGGGCCACCAGGATCGAAGGGAAGGTCAGCTGGATGTCCGCGATGCGCATCAGCAGCGCATCCACCGTGCCGCCGAGGAAGCCCGCAAGCAGCCCGACGCTCACGCCCACGAAGGCCGCGAAGATGGTGGCGGCGAAGCCCACCAGCAGCGAGATGCGCGCGCCATAGAGAATGGCCGACAGAACGTCCCGCCCCTGGTCGTCGGTGCCGAGCAGGTAGTCCGCCTCGCCCTCCGCCACCCAGGCCGGCGGCTTGAAGGCATCGAGCAGGTTCAGCGTGGCGAGATCGAAAGGATTGTGCGGCGCGATCAGCGGCGCCGCGACCGAAGTCACGATGCAGACCAGCGCCACGATCGCCGACAGCACGGTGATCGGCGAACGCTTGAACGACCACCAGATATCGGAATCCCGCAACCGCGCGAGGGCATTCGCCATGGCCTCAATGCCCCTTGCCGCGGCCGGCGCGCAGCCGCGGATCGACCGCATAGTAGAGCAGGTCGACGATCAGGTTGATGGTGACGAACAGGCAGGCGATCAGCAGCAGGTAGGCCGCCATGACCGGGATGTCCGCCGAGCTCACGGACTGGATGAACAGCAGCCCCATCCCTGGCCATTGGAACACCGTCTCGGTGACAATGGCGAAGGCGATGATGGCGCCGAGCTGCAGCCCGACCACGGTAATCACCGGCACCATGGTGTTCTTCAGCGCGTGCCCAAAATTGATCGCCCGGTTGGTCAGGCCGCGCGCGCGGGCGAACTTGATGTAGTCGGTGCGCAGCACCTCCATCATCTCAGACCGCACCAGACGCATGATCAGGGTGAGCTGGAACAAACCCAGCGTGATTGCCGGCAGGATGAGCGCCTTGAGGCCGCTCCGCGTCAGGAAGCCGGTATTCCACCAGCCCAACGCGACTGTGTCGCCGCGCCCAAAACTCGGCAGCCAGCCGAGCCAGACGGCGAAAACCAGGATCAGCAGGATGCCGATCAGGAAGGTCGGCAGGCTCACGCCGATCAGGCTGAAGGTGAGGAAGGCGCGGCTGAGCAGCGATCGCGGGTACAGCCCCGTATACACGCCCATCGGCACGCCCACGAGCAGCGCGACACCCGCGGCGCAGAAGGCCAGTTCCAGCGTGGCCGGGGCGCGCTCCGCGATGAGCTGCGCGACAGGTCGTGACAGACGGTAGGAAAGGCCGAACTCGCCCTGCACCGCATTGCCGACGAAGCGCGCGAACTGCACGAAGAAGGGTTGGTCCAGCCCCAGCTCGGCCACGAGCGCGGTGCGCTGCGCCTCGGTGAAATCCTGCCCGAGCATGATCGACACCGGGTCGCCGACATAGGCGAACATCGCGAAGCTGATCAGCGCGACGACGAGCAGTACCGGCACCGATTGCAGGATGCGCGAGACGATGAAGGCGAACATCAGCGCGTGCCGCCCTGCGCGATCACTCCACCCGCGCCCAGCGGAAGTAGGGCTGGTTGTTCGCCATATGCGGAATGGCGATGGTGCTGCGCATTGCCCAGGGGATCATCTGGTGGTGCAGCGGGATGATCGGCACGTCGGTGCGCATCAGGCGCAGCGCCTCGGTGATGGTCGCCTGGCGCGCGGGGCCGGATTCCACCTTCATGCGCTGGATCAGCGTATCCATTGCCGGATTGGAATAGCGCCCGTAATTCCAGATGCCGTCGCCCTGCCCGCCGTTGCGCGTCGCCAGCAGCGACTGGAAGGAATACAGCGCGTCCAGCGTCGGCACGCCCCAGCCGAGCAGGTAGGCAGACGTGTCGTCACGCTGGATCTTGGCGAAGAAGGGCGCGAGCGGCATCGCGTTCAGCTGCGTGCGCACGCCGATGCGCGCCCACATCGCGGCGATCGCCTGGCAGATCTGCTCGTCATTGATGTAGCGGTTGTTCGGGCAGTCGAGCGTGATCCCGAAGCCTTGCGGGTATCCCGCCTCGGTCAGCAGGGCGCGCGCACGGGCGGCATCGAAGGGCAGGCGCACATCCTCGGACTGGACGTAGCCATTCACCTGCGCCGGAAACAGCGTGCCCGTCGGCACCGACTGCCCGCGCATGGTCGTGCGGTTGATCGCGGCGATGTCGATCGCGTGGTACAGCGCCTGGCGGACGCGCAGGTCGCGGAACGGGTTGCGGCCGCGGACGTCGGAATAGAGCAGCTCGTCGCGGAAGGTGTCGAAGGCGAGGAAGATGGTGCGCACCTCCGGCCCTTCGAGCACGCGGATGCCCGGCGCGGCGCGTAGCCGCGCGAGGTCCTGCAGCGGCGGGTCGAGCACGAAATCCACCTCGCCGGAGAGCAGGGCCGCGATGCGCGTCGGGTCCGAGGTGATGGGGCGGAAGACGATCTCGGTGACGTTGGCATTGGCGCTGGTCGGCTCGCGCCAGCCCCACCAGGCATCGTTGCGCGCCATCACCGTGCGCACGTCGGGCTCGCGCACGGTCATGCGGAAGGCACCGGTGCCGTTGGTGTTGCGGACGGTGAACATCTCCTCCCGCGTGCGGGTGTTCTGCGGGCGGGGAGCGTTGTTCCGCTCGGACCAGCTGCGCGACATGATGAAGACCGAGGCGAGCTTGTTCGGCAGGATCGGGTCGGGCGTCTTGGTGATGATGTCGACGGCGAGCGGCCCCGCCTCGCGCACGCTCTCGATGGTGTCGACATAGATGCCGAAATTCGAAGTCGGTGCCAGGGCGCGGGTCAGCGAGAACACAACGTCATCCGCCGTGAAGGCCTCACCCTCATGGAAGCGCACGCCCTCGCGCAACGTCAGCCGCCAGCGGTTCGGCTCGGCCTGTTCCCAGGTGAGGGCGAGCCCGGGTGCCAGGCCAAGGGTCTCGGTACGGGTGATCAGCGTGTCGTAGATCTGCTGCAGCACCATCGCGACTGTGCCGACATTCTGGCTGTGCGGATCGAGCGTGTTGGGGTCGCCCGAGGCGGCCCAGCGCACCGTGCGCGCCGCGGCCTCATGGCCGCCGAGCACCATGGCCAGCAAGGCCACCGCAATCCATTGCCGCATGAAAGCCCCCATCCCAGCGTCGCCCTGCAAGTCAATTCCCTTAGCCCAGCGCGGCGCGCCGGGGAAAGGCCTCAATCCGCCGGCGCCACCTTCCGGCCCGTGGCGAACTCCAGCACCAGCACATAGCCGACTGCGAGCACCACCGGCCCGAGGAACAGCCCGAGGAAGCCGAAGGCGAAGACGCCGCCCAGCGCGCCGAGCACGGTCAGCAGCAGCGGCAGGTCCGCACCCCGGCTGATCATCATCGGCCGGATGATGTTGTCGATCGAGGAAATCCCGAGCGCGCCGTAGACCACCATGAAGATGCCCCATCCCGTGGACCCTTGCGTGAACAGCCAGATCGAGGCGGGGATCCACACCACCGGTGCCCCGACCGGCAGGATGGAGACGGCGCCCGCCACGATGCCGAACAGCACCGGCTGCGGCACGCCGGCGATCCACAGGCCCAGCCCGGTCATGATCCCCTGCGCGACGGCGGTGCCGATCAGGCCCCACACGACGCCCTTCGTCACGTTCGCCACGAGCGCGATGAGCCGCACGGCATCGACCCCGCCGATCCGCACCACCAGCGCTTCGACGCGCTCGGCCATGGCAGGACCGTCGCGGTAGAAAAAGAAAGCGAGCAGGATCGCGACCAGCAGCTCGGCGAGCCCGGACAGCAGCGACAACAGCCCGGCCAGCACCAGCTGCGCCATGTTGCCGGCATAGGGCTTGATCAGGTCGAAGATGCCGGACAGGTCCAGGTCCACCTGGCCGATCAGCCCGGCAATGGTCGGGCCGACGACCGGCAGGTTGCTGGCCCACGCGCCGAGATTGGGGATGCCCTCGGTGAACAGCCGCTCGATGGCGCGGCGCAGGCCTTCGATATCCTCGCGTTGGGTCGGGGCGGCGAGCACAAGCGGCAGGCCGATCAGCAGGAACTCCGCGGTGACCATGACCAGCGCCGCCGCCCCCGCGGATAGCCGCAGGCGCTCGCGCAGCAGCCGGAAGACCGGCCAGGTGGTGTAGGACAGGATCGCCGCCCAGAGCAGTGCCGAGATGAACGGCTTCAACACCAGGAAGCAGGCGATGCCGAGCGCGACCAATGCGCCGATGCCGATCAGGCGGGCGGGTTTCAGACGATCAGCTTCCATTGCTCTCCAACCTGCTGCCGGTCCGGTCGCAGGCACCGAACATCGCGAACCGTCATGGCAGTGGAATACGCCGCAGCCAATCCTTTCCGTTCCGCAATCCGGACCGTACCCGTCATTTTGCCCCGCACGGCCGGTGGCGCCCCTGGCGCGGCGCGCGTGCCGCGCCTAGCGTCGCGGCCTAGGAGGAACCGACCCATGCCCAGATTTGCCGCGAACCTGTCGATGATGTTCGGCGAAATCCCCTTCCTGGATCGCTTCGCCGCCGCCAGGTCAGCGGGCTTCGAGGCCGTCGAGTTCCTGTTCCCCTACGAGCATCCCGCGAGCGATATCGCGGCCCGGCTCAAGGATAACGGCCTCGCCCAGGTGCTGTTCAACGCACCGCCCGGGGACTGGTCGCGCGGCGAACGCGGCATGGCCGCCCTACCCGGCCGCCAGGCCGAGTTCCGCGACGCGATCCGCAAGGCCCTCGACTACGCCGCGACGCTGGAATGTCCGCGCCTGCACGTCATGGCGGGGCTGGCGCCGGCGGGCGTCGCCCAGGACACCCTGACCGCGACCTACGGCGCGAACCTTGCCTGGGCGGCCGAGGAATGCGCCAAGATCGGCGTGAAGCCGGTGATCGAGCCGATCAACCACCGCGACATCCCCGGCTTCTTCCTCAACACCACCGACCAGGCCGCCGCGATCATCGCCGCCGTCGGGCCCGAGAAGCTGGGGATGCAGTTCGACCTCTATCACTGCCAGATCACCGAGGGCGACATCGTCAAGCGCGTGGAAAGACACCTGCCCCTGATCGCCCACATGCAGGTCGCCGACAATCCCGGCCGCAACGAACCCGGCACCGGCGAGGTCAACTGGCCCTTCGTGTTCGAGGCGATCGACGGCCTGGGCTACCGCGGCTGGATCGGCTGCGAATACCGCCCCCGCGGCGACACCCTGGCGGGCCTGGGCTGGTTCGCCCCCTACCGCGCCTGAGAAGGAATACATCCATGCAGATCGGATTCATTGGCCTCGGCATTATGGGGCGGCCGATGGCCGGCCATCTTAGCGCCGGCGGGCACACCATCATCGTGCCCGAGCGCGCCAGCCTCACCGCCGAAGACCGCGCCGGCGTCACGGTGGTGGCCGATGCGGCGGCGGTCGCATCCGCCGCCGAGGTCATCATCCTGATGGTACCCGACACCCCCGATGTCGAGTCGGTGCTGTTCGGCACGGGGGGCGTGGCCGCGGGCCTGAAGCCCGGCAGCCTCGTGATCGACATGTCCTCGATCAGCCCGACCGCGACGAAGACTTTCGCCGAGAAGATCAACGCGGCAGGCGGCGACTACCTCGACGCGCCGGTCTCGGGCGGCGAGGTGGGTGCGAAGGCGGCCAGCCTCACCATCATGGTGGGCGGAAGTGCGGCCGCTTTCGCTCGCGCGGAGCCCCTGTTCGCCCTGATGGGCAAGAACATCACCCTGGTCGGCGAGGAGAACGGCGCCGGGCAAACCTGCAAGGTCGCCAACCAGATCATCGTCGCCCTCACGATCGAGGCCGTCGCCGAGGGCCTGCTCTTCGCGGCCAAGGCCGGCGCGGACCCCGCCAAGGTGCGCCAAGCGTTGATGGGCGGGCTGGCCACGTCGCGCATCCTGGAGGTGCACGGCGAACGCATGATCAAGGGCACCTTCGCCCCCGGCTTCCGGATTCGGCTGCACCAGAAGGATCTCAACCTCGCGTTGCAATCGGGGCGCGAATTGGGACTGGCCCTTCCCGGCACCGCGAACGCCCAGCAGCTTTTCTCCGCCTGCGCCGGCCTCGGCGGCGCCGACTGGGACCATTCCGCGATGGTCAAGGCATTAGAAACGCTAGGTTCGTATACGGTGGTGCAGGAGAGCTGAAGTTCGCATCTCCTACTACAAGGTCTCGCGATCACCGCTTGCTTATCACGAAAAAGGACCGCAAACTCCACCGCGTGGCTCGCTATGGGACATGTCTCATAACATTCAACACCGTGTCACGCGGCCTTGCCTATGTCGGGCATTCGGAGATCAGCATGCGGTTCGCAGACATTGGACAACAGCTGCGCAGCTACCGGCTTGAATCCGGGCTGCGCGCCGAGGAGATCGCCGCGCGTCTCGGCGTCTCGCGGGCCGCGCTCTACCGCTATGAGAAGGGCGAGGTCATCAAGCTGGACACGATCCGGCGCCTCGCGGAGCTGCTGAAAATCTCGCCCCTGTCGTTATTGGGCATCGGCGTCGAGTATTTTGCCCGCCCCGCCGGCTTCCAGGAGCGGCTGCGCCAGACCGAGGAGCAGGCCGACCAGATTCTGCTCGCCGGCGGCGCCCTGTGCCTGCAGGTCGCGACCGACGGCCTCGAGGGCGCCCTCACCGAAGCCTGGACCGAGTTGGCCGAGGCCAGCAGCGAGCGTGCCCAGGCACGCGCCGCCGCCGACCAGCTGCTCGGGCTGATCCAGGCGCGCCGCCGTCTGCATGCCGAGCGCAAGCCCACCATCACCGCGCTGCTCGGCGAAAGCGGGCTGCGCCGCCTGCTCCATGAGGGCCTTTGCGCCGGGCACCGCCTGTCCGACCGGGTTCGGGCGCGCTGCCGGCACGCGGCGCGGATGGAGATCGAACACCTCGCCAACCTGATGGAGGGTGGCCCGATCGGCGTCCAGATCGGCCTCATCGCCGGGCCCGAGCCGGCGGCGGGCTTCATCCTGCTGCGCGGGCGCGAGCGCTCCCACGTGGTCACCGGCCCCTTTCCGCCCGACGCGGCGCCGGCGGGCGGCATCGGCGTCGCCATGATCACCGCCGGCGAGGACGCCGTCGCCATCCATCAGCGCGTGACCGAAGCCGCCTGGCGCGACGCGCTCAAGGGCGAAGCGGCGGCGGAACGCCTGCGCATGCTGCTCAAGGATGTCGCTATAGCGTGAGGCGGGCCTCCACCACGCCCTCCTCCTCGGGCAGGTGGTGGATGGTGAAGCCGAGCGCCCGCATGAAGGCCAGCATCGGCGCATTCTCCGCCAGCACCTGGCCGACCGCCTCCCGCAGGCCCTCGACGCGGCCCCAGTCCAGGATCCGCGTCATGAGCGTGCGGGCGAGCCCCTGCCCCTTCAGCGCGCCCGCGACCACCACCGAGAACTCGCCGCGCTGGCTCCCAGGCTCCCGGATCAGCCGCGCGACGCCCAGGATGGCGTCCGCGCCACCCGGCACGGGGCGCGTCGCGACCAGGGCCATCTCCCGGTCGTAGTCGATCTGAGTCAGCCGCGCCTTCATCGCCGGCGACAGGTCCTTCAGCGCGGAGAAGAACCGCCGCCGGATATCCTCGGCACTCAGGCCATGGAAGAAATCACCCAGCGCCGCCGCATCCTCCGGCCGGATCGGGCGGATCGTGAGAAGGTTGCCATCCTTCGCCGTCCAGGGGCTGGCGAGCCCGGCAGGATAGGGCGGGATCGACAGTCGCGCGCGCTCGCCGGGCGCGCGCAGGGTCAGCGCGGCATCGAGCGCGAGCACACCCTCCGCGCCCGCCAGCAGGGGATTGATCGAGAGGGTTTCGATCTCCGGAAAATCCACAGCCAGCTGCGCGAGGCGCACCAGGCTGTCGGCGATGGCGCCCCGGTCCTTCGCCGCGTGGTCGCGATAGCCGTCGAGCAGGCGCGCGCCGCGGGTCCGCGCCATCAGGGCCAGGGCCAGGGTGCGGTTCAGCGGCGGCAGGTCGATACCTTCGTCAGGGTCGATATCCGCCGCCGTCCCGCCGCGCCCGAAGCCGATCCAGGGTCCGAACATCGCGTCGTCGCCAAGCCGCAGCCGCAGCTCCAGCCCCGGCGCCGCCTGGCGCTGGACCAGATAGCCGGCGAGCGCCGGGATGCGTCGCGCCATTGCCCGCGCCGCCTCTCGCACCGCCTCCGCCGAAGCAAGGTTCAGCACCACGCCGCCCTTCTCCGTCTTGTGCCGCAGCTCCGGCGCCCACGCCTTCAGCACCACTGGATAACGGAGCATCTGCGCCGCCGCGGCCGCTTCCTCCACGCCCTGCGCGCCGCGGCCGGGCACCGTGGGCATGCCATAGGCGGCGAGCACCATCAGCGCCTCTTCCTCGCTCATCGCGCGGCGGCCCTCGGCCCGCAGCCGCGCGACCAGGCGCGCCACCACCGCGCGGTCCGGCGCGACGTCGAGAATATCGGCGGCGGGCAGTTCCGCGGCGGCGGCGCGGTTGCGGCGATCGGCGGCGAGGTGCAGCGAGCCGCGCACGGCGGCCTCGGGCGTGGGAAACACCGCGATCCCGGCATCGGCCAGCGCCGCCCGCTCCGAGCCGCCGGTCGCCTGGCCGGCCCATCCGACCAGGATGGGCGCGGCGCGGCTGGCCCGGGCGGCGGCCGTCAGCGCCTCGCGGATGGCGCCGGCATTCTCGCCGGGCATCGGCGCGTGCAGCGCGATCACGGTGCCGACCTCCGGCAGGCCCGCCAACATCACCGCCGCCTCGCCCAGGCGGGTCGAGGCGTTGGGGCCGAGGATCAGCGGGTTGCGCAACGCCACCCCTTGCGGCAGCGCGATCGACAGGGCGGCCTCGCTCGCGGGCGCGAAGGGCGCGAGGTGTCCGCCACCGGCCAGGATCGCATCCGCCGCGAGATGCGCCATGCCGGTGCCGTTCGCCACGATCGCGATGCCCTCGGGGCGCGTGCCGCTCATCGGGCCTATGCGTGCCAGCGTCTCCGCGGCGGCGAGCAGGTCCTCGAGGCCCGCCACGCGCAGCACGCCGGCGCGACGCAGCACCGCCCCCATCACCGCATCGGCGATGCCCGAGGCGTCGAACAGCCGCCCCCCCGCGCGCAACGCCACCACCGGCCGGGTCCGCGCCGCCGCGCGCGCCGCCGAGACGAAGCGCCGCGGTTCGCGGATGCGGCGGATGTCGAGCAGGATAGCCCCCGTTGCCGTGTCCCGCGCGAGCCAGTCCAGCACCGTCGCGAAGCCGATATCGGCATTGCCACCAATCCCCGCGATGAGCGAGAAACCCAGCTTCTCCGCCTCCGCCCAGTCGATCACGGCGCGGGCGAGGGCCGAGGATTGCGTCACCAGCGCAAGCCGTCCGCGCCGCGGCGCCAGGTGCGACAGCGTGGCGTTCAGCCCGATCGAGGGGATCGCCAGTCCAAAACTCCCCTGCCCCATCGCCCGCACGCCGGTGCGCGCCGCGATGCCGTGCAGGTCGGGCGCCGCACCCGGGCAGATGGCCGCGAAACAGCCGCGCGCGGCGAGCGCGACCATCGCCGGCTCCAGCGCTGCGGCCGGCAGGCACAGCACGGCGAGGTCGGGGGCCGCGGGCAGCGCCGCGATGGTGCCGAACGCCTCGAACCCGTCCGGCGCGACGCCCACCGCGAGCAGCCGCCCCGCGAACCCGCCCGCGGCCATGTTGCGCGCCAGCAGCGCCACCGCCGGCTCGCCCTCCTCGGCGACCAGCACGACGCTCGCCGGGCGAAGCAGGGCGGCGTCAGAAAAGCCCGGCTTGCGCCGCAGCGAGAGAAGGTTGGGGTCCGGCATGCGGGCGGACCTTGCGCCGCGATGTGTTGCGGATTCAACCTTGCCTGGACAAGGAGGCTTCACCATGCCCGATGACCCGCGCTGGGACCCCGCCATGCTGGCGTTCCAGCGCATGATGGAGGCGCGCGGCGCCGGTTTCCCGCCGCTGCCCGTGACGCTCCCGCTCGGCGCCGGGCGCGAGACGACCGAGGCGCTGAACGCCCCGCTCGCTCAGGGCGGCCCGGCGATGGCGGCATCGGGCGATCGCTGGCTCTCCGTGCGCGGGCGGCGGCTGCTGTGCCGGGTGCACAAGCCCGTGCTCGAAAGCCCCTTGCCGTTGCTGGTCTATATCCATGGCGGCGGCTGGGTGTGGAACTCGGTTGATACCCATGACCGTCTGATGCGTGGCTACGCGGCCGGCGCCGGGTGCATGGTGGTCGGCCCGGACTATTCCCTCTCGCCCGAGGCGCGCTTCCCGGTCGCACTCGAGGAATGCGCCGAGGTGGTGCGCCAGCTCGCCCGCGGCGGGGCCGAATGGGGGATCGATCCCGCGCGCATCGTGCTGGGCGGCGATTCCGCCGGGGCCAACCTCGCGCTCGGGGTCGCGCTCCTGCTGCGCGAAACGGATCCCGATATCAGGCTCGCCGGCCTGCTGGTGAATTACGGCGTGCTCGACAGCGCCACCGACACGCCGAGCTACCGCGAATTCGCCGAGGGCTTCACCCTCACCCAGGCGAAGATGCGCTTCTACTGGGAGTGCTACTGCCTCGACCCGTCGCTGCGGGTCACGCCCTTCGCGGCTCCCTTGCGCGCGGATCTGCGCGGCCTGCCGCCGGTGCTGGTCCACATCGCCGAGCTCGACGTGCTCGCCGGCGAGAACCACGCCTTCATCGCGAAGCTGCGCGAGGCCGGCGTTGGCGTGGAGCATGCGGTGTTCGCCGGCACCATCCACGGCTTCCTGCGCGCGCTCGGCCAGGTACCGGCGGCGGACCGGGCGGTCGCGGAGGCGAGTGACTGGCTGCGGCGCGTCATGCGATAAGGAGAGCTTACTACCTTGCTTCCGCCCTTGCTTTCGCCAGCGCGCAACACGTTGAATCCGAACAGATTTTTGCCCGAAAGTAAGGTGGCCTTACATGCTTACCGTCAATCCGCTGGCGCCCATCGCATCCTGCGCCGACGGCGTGCGCAGAAAGGCGAGGAAGGCCATCGCGCCCGCATCCGGCTCGCCCGGCGCTAGGCCGGCGGCCAGCGGCGTGGTGTTGCCGAGCGGGTCGGGCAACGCGCCGAGCAGGTCGAGCCCCGGTACCGCGCGCAATTCGCTCAGCATCTGGATGCCGAGATCGGCTTCGCCGCGCGCGACCACCTCGCCCACGCTGCCGCCGCCCGACACCGGCACCGCCTTCGCGCGAAGCGCCTCGGTGAGGCCCAGGCGCTCGACGATGGCCGCGAAATGCACCCCGCTGGTACCCCCGCTCGCCGGGTCCGAATAGGCAATGCGGCCGGCGCCGAGCAGCGCCGCGCGCAGCGCCTCGGGAGTGGCGATGTCGGGGCGCGGCTGGCCGGCGCGGATGGCGACGCCGACCGCCATGGTGGCGATCCCGATGATGCTCGGCGCCGCGACGCGGCCCTCGCCGGCGAGCGAGGCCAGCGCCGCGCGCGTCGCGATGATGACGGCGAATGGCTCGCCGGCGCGCAGGCGGGCGAGGACGGCGCCGGTGGTGGCGAAGGTGACGTGGGCGGGGCTGCCCTGCGCCTGCGCGAAGCCGGCGCCGATCGGTCCCATCGCGGGCTGCAGCGCGGTCGAGCACAGCACCCTCAGCGGCGCCTGGGCGCGTGCGGGGATGATCGCGGCGAAACCCAGCGCGATGACGGCACGACGGGCGAAGTCAGCCATGGAACGGAGTTCCTGTCAAGGATTATATACCTAGACTATCGTTGCGCCATGTGAAAGGCAAGCGCTAACCGCCCGCCAGCGCCCGCTTCGCCACCTCGGCCAGGAACCCTGCCGCGCGCGGCAGGATGGCATCGTTGAAGTCGTAATGCGGGTGATGCAGCTCGCGCCCGCCCTCCGAAGGCCCGTTGCCGATCCAGACGAAGGCGCCGGGCACCTCGACCAGGAAGCGCGAGAAATCTTCCCCGGTCATCGCCGGCGGCAGATCGCGGCGCACTGCCCCGCCCACCGCGGCCGCGCCGGCCGCGATGTCGCGCTCGGCCGGGCTATTCGAGGTGAGGTAGACACCCTGGCGGAACTCCAGTGACCCAGTGACGCCGAAGGTGGCGCCGATGCCCTCGGCGACGCGGCGCAGCCCATCCTCGATTACCGATCGATCCTCCGGGCGCAGCCAGCGCGCGGTGCCCTTCAGCACGGCGCGGGACGGGATCTGGTTCTGCGCCTCGCCGGCCTCCATCATGGTGATGGAGACGACGCCGCCGGCGATCGGGTCCATGTTGCGCGCGACCACGGATTGCGCGGCGGCAATGGCGTGGCCGGCGGCCAGCACCGGGTCACGCGTCATGTGCGGCAGGGCGGCGTGCCCGGCATGGCCCTCGAAGGTGAGCATGAAGCGGGCGCCGGCGGCCATCACCGGGCCGTCATGCACGGCGATGGTGCCGGCCTCGAGCCCCGGCCAGTTGTGCCAGCCGAAGATGCGCTCCATCGGAAAGCGCGCGAACAGGCCGTCCTTGATCATCGCCTCGGCGCCGCGCCCGCCCTCCTCGGCCGGCTGGAAGACCAGGTGGATGGCGCCCGACCAGCTCTCATCGGCGAGCAGCAGGGCGGCCGCGCCGAGCAGTGCGGTGGTGTGGCCGTCATGCCCGCAGGCGTGCATCACGCCAGGATTTTGGGACTTCCACGGCAAGTCCTGGGCGACTTCCTGGATCGGCAGCGCGTCCATGTCGCCGCGCAAGCCGACGGCGCGGTTGCCGCCGGTTCCCGCCCGGCGGAGCGTTGCCACCACGCCGTTGCCGCCGATGCCCTCGGCGATCTCGGTGACGCCGAGCTCGCGCAGCTTCTCCACCACGAAGGCGGCGGTGTCTTCCTCGTGCAGGGTGAGGCCGGGATGGGCGTGCAGGTGGCGGCGCCAGGCGGTCAGGGTGTCGGCGAGGGCGGTGTCCATTTTTCTCTCATACGCCCGCGCGCCCGCAGAAACCAAGGCCAGATCCGGGCTTGAGTGGCGTGCCCGGGCGGCTCACGATCCCCGCCTGCACGGAAGGGGGTCGGCGATGCTCATCAGGAATGCGGACTGGGCAGTGCTGTGGGATGCGGCGGCGGGGCGCCACGCCTATGCACGCGGCGTCGATCTGCGGATCGAGAATGGCGCGGTCGCCGCCATCCGCCCGCATGACCCGCAGACGGAAGGCGAGGGCATCGATGCCAGCGGCATGGCGCTGCTGCCGGGCTTGGTCAACGTCCATACCCACCCGACCACCGAGCCTAGCTTCCGCGGCGTGCGCGAGGATCACGGCGTGCCGGAGCAGCAGATGACCGGGCTGTTCGAGCGTAGCCAGTCGATGCGGCTCGATGCCGCCGGGCGCGAGGCCGCGATGCGGTTGGCCTATGCCGAGCTGATGGGCGCGGGGGTGACCAGCGTGGTCGACCTCTCGGCGCCCTTCGAGGGCTGGATGGATGTGATGCGGCAGTCGGGTCTGCGGGTGTGGGTAGGCCCCGGCTATGCTTCGGCGCGATGGGGGATGAGCGCACCGCAGAGCGTGGAGTGGCTGTGGGATGCGGAGGGCGGCCGGCGTGGCTTCGCCGCCGCTCAGGCGATCATGGACGCGGCGGAGCGGGACAATTCGGGCCGGCTTTCCGGCATCGTCTTCCCCGCCCAGATCGACACCTGCGAGGAAGGCCTGCTGCGCGATTCCGTGGCGCTGGCGGAAGCGACCGGGCGGCCCTTCACAACCCATATCGCGCAGGCCGTGGTCGAGGTGCGGGAGATGATCCGCCGGCACGGGATGACCCCGATCCAGTGGGCGGGCGAGCTGGGGCTGCTGACGCCGCGCAGCATTCTGGGCCACGCGATCTTCACCGACGACCATCCCTCGATCGGCTGGCACGGGTCGCGCGACGTCGCGCTTATGGCCGAGCGCGGCGTGGCGGTGGCGCATTGCCCCTCGCCCTTCGCGCGGTATGGCGAGCATCTGTGCGACCTCGGGCGCTATTCCCGCGCCGGCGTGCGGATGGCGATGGGCACCGACGTGGCGCCGCACAACCTGATCGAGGAAATGCGGCTGGCCATCCTCCTCGCACGCAACGCCGCGAGGGACCTGGTGGCGGCCGACACGGCAAGCGTGTTCCACGCGGCCACGGTGGGCGGCGCAGACGCGCTGGGGCGGGCTGATCTGGGCCGGCTCGCGGTTGGCGCGAAGGCGGATTGCGTGCTGCTCGACCTCAGCCACCCGATGATGCAGCCGGTGCGCGACCCGCTGCGCTCCCTGGTCTTCCACGCCGCCGACCGCGCCGTGCGCCATGTGCTGGTGGGCGGCGAACATGTGCTGCGCGACGGCAAGCCGGTGGGGCTGGATGTGCGGGAGGCCGCGGGCATCCTCGCGCAATCCCAGGCGAAGATGCTGCGCGATGCGGGCCAGTTCGACTATCGCGGGCGGAGCGGGGACGAGATCGCGCCGCTGTCGCTGGGGATGATCTGAGCGGCCGCCTGGACGCGCGATTGCCACCAGCACAGCGCGGGCGTCACGACCAGTTCCATCGCCAGGCCGAACAGCATCGGCGCGTCCGGCGCGCCGATGGCGAAGATCCCGCCCAGCCGCGCGAGGCCGCCGAGAAAGACGATGAAGGTGAGGAGCCGGAAGGGCTCGCCCTGCACCTCGATGCGCGGAATGAGTGCCGCGAACCCCAGCCCGATGCCGAGCAGCAGGCCGGAGAGGTAGCGCACATGGCTGTCGGCGGAGACGTAGCCGGACGGCAGGCGCAGGAAATCGCTGCCGAGCAGGACCCCGGCCCCGCCCGCGCCCAGCGGCACGATGCAGGCGAGCGCGACGGCCAAACGAAGGGCGCCGCGCTGCGTCATGCCGGGGCGAGGCCCTGTGCCACCAAAGCGTCAGGCGTGCACAGCGCGACCAGCGCGTCGAGCAACGCCGCCGCATCGCCGCCGACGAAGCCGGCGGCGGTGAAGACCAGCTTCTCCTGCAGCGCATCGGGCAGCGGCACGGGTGGGGCGAGGCCGGGCACTGCGAGCAGCTCGCTCATCTGCTGGATGGCGAGCGCGGCTTCGCCCCGCGCGACCAGGGCGCCGGTGAACCCCTCGGGGATGATGGTGGCCTTCGCGTTGACCGCATCGGCGATGCCCAGGCGCGCAATCAGCTTGGCGAAGAACAGCCCGCTGGCACCCTGGCGCGAATAGACGATCGACGGCGCCGCTTGCAGCGCGGCGATCGTGCTGGCTTCGGTGGACAGGTCGGGCGGCGTCGCGCCGGCGCGCACCGCGGCACCCACCGAGGAGCGCGCGAGGTTCACCTGGCGGCCCTCGACGATGCCCTGTTCAGCAAGCCGGGCGATGCCGGCCTCGGTGATGGCGGCGACGTCGCCGCGGGCCCCTTCGGCGATGCGCGCGAGCATCACCTGGGTGGGCGCGAACTCGGCCGTGACCGGCGTGCCGAGCCGCGTGGACAACGCGCCGAGCTGCGGTTCGATCACGCCCTGCAGGCCGAGCGTGGAGAGAAGATGCAGCGCCATCTCAGGCGGCGGGGGAGAGGATGTGGATCACGCGGCTCGCGATCATCGGTCGCGTCTTGGCGGCGTATTCGGCCATGTGGGGTGCGGCCGCATGGGCTTTAAGCGCCTCGGGGCTCGCCCATTTCTCGATCACCACGAAGGTGTCCGGGCCGAGCTGCGTCTGCATTTTCCCCATATCGGGCGTGTCGGTCGCCGGCCCATATTCGATGCAGCCATCCTCGGCGTGCACCGCGGGCATGTTGGCGCGGAAATGCTCGAGGATCTCCTCGCGCTTGCCGGGCAGCGCGGTGATGATGGCGAGTACATGGATCATGGGGGTCCCTCCTGCTGAGCTTGCGCCGAGCCTATCGGGGTGCGCGGGAGGCGTCCAATCACGGGGGAAGTCGGGCATGGCGTTCGCGGAGATCCATGAGGGCGAGGCACCGCGCGAAATCGCGCTGCTCTATGCGCGGCTGCGCGACGCGATGGGCATTCCCGTCGTCAACCTGATCTGGCGGCACGCGGCGACGCTGCCGGGCGTGCTCGCCTGGATGGTGGAGACGGCCGAGGGCGTGATCCGCAGTGCGACGGTGCGCAGCGAGCGCGAGGCGATGCTGGGCCTGGGCGAACCCGGCGGCTTCGCGGATTTCGTGGTGGTCGCGCGGCGGCTGAATGGCGTGGACCAGGCGATGCTGCGCGTGATGGTGGACACCTACAATCGCGGCAATCTCACCAACCTGCAGGTGCTGACGGCGCTGCGCCAGGCCATCGCGGGGGAACCGATCGGGGGCGCGCCGCTCACGCTCGACGCGCTGCCGCCGCCGATGCTGCCGGCGCTGCCCGCGCAGCCCAAGCTTGCCGAGCTGCCCGCCGAAATCGCGGCCGAGGTGCGCGCGCTGGCTGCCTTCCATGGCGGCATCGGCGATGCGGTTCCGAGCCTGTATCTCCACCTCGCGCTGATCCCTGGCCTGCTGGCGCCGCTACGCATGGCCCTCGCGCCGATGGTCGCGGCCGGCGCGGTCACGACGCTTCGCGATACGCTGATCGCGCGCGCAGTGGTGGCCGCGCCGAAGCTGCGGGCGGGCATGGCGCCGCCTGGTCCCTTTCCGGCTGCGCATGCGGCGGCGATGCTGCCCGCGCTCGATGCCTTCGCCGGCGGCCTGATCGCGGAAATGGGTGGGATCGGCGCGGGGCTGGCCCGCGCGCTGGATCAGTAGCTGCGCGGCAGGCCCAGCACCTTCTCCGCGATGAAGCACAGGATCAGCTGCGGGCTGACCGGGGCGATGCGCGGGATCATGCTTTCGCGCAGGTAGCGCTCGACATGGTATTCCTTCGCATAGCCGAAGCCGCCATGCGTCATCACCGCCTGCTGGCAGGCGTTGAAGCCGGCCTCGCCCGCGAGGTATTTCGCGCTGTTCGCTTCAGCGCCGCAGGACAGGCCCTGGTCGTAGCGCCAGGCGGCGTTGAGGATCATCAGCCGCGCGGCCTCGAGCTGCATCCAGTTCTCGGCCAGCGGGTGCTGGATGGCCTGGTTCTGTCC
Source organism: Plastoroseomonas arctica (assembly GCF_018128965.1). Taxonomy (GTDB): domain Bacteria; phylum Pseudomonadota; class Alphaproteobacteria; order Acetobacterales; family Acetobacteraceae; genus Plastoroseomonas; species Plastoroseomonas arctica. Next base: position 59,009 of record NZ_JAAEDH010000001.1, on the reverse strand, counting down.
GATGGCGCGCCCGAAGACGCGGCGCTCCTTCGCGTATTGGGTGGCCTTGCGCAGTGCCGCGTGGCCCAGCCCCACGGCTTCGGCGGCGATCAGGATGCGCTCGGGGTTGAGGCCGTGCAGGATGTAGCCAAACCCCTGCCCTTCCTCGCCGATGCGGTCCTCGACCGGCACCTCGAGATTGTCGAAGAAGAGCTGGTTCGAATCGACCGCCTTGCGGCCCATCTTCTCGATCTCGCGCACCTCGACGCGGCTGCGGTCGAGAGTGGTGTAGAAAAGGCTCAGCCCGTCGGTGCGCTTGTTGACCTGGTCGATCGGCGTGGTGCGCGCGAGGATCAGCACCTTCTCGGCGACCTGCGCGGTCGAGATCCACACCTTCTGGCCATTGATGACGTAGCGGTCGCCACGCAGCTCGGCCCGCGTGCGCAACTGCGTCGTGTCCAGGCCCGTGTTGGGTTCCGTTACCGCGAAGCAGGCGCGTTCGCGGCCCGCGATCAGCGGCGGCAGCATGCGCGCCTGCTGCGCCTCGGTGCCGAAAACGACGACAGGCTGCAGGCCGAAGATGTTCATGTGGATCGCGGACGCGCCCGACATGCCCGCCCCGCTCTCGGAAATGGCCTGCATCATGATCGCGGCCTCGGTGATGCCGAGGCCTGCGCCGCCGAAGCGCTCGGGCATGCAGATGCCGAGCCAGCCATCGGTGGCCAGCGCCTGGTGCAGCTCGTTCGGGAAGCGACCGTCATGGTCCCGCGCGTGCCAATAGGCATCGTCGAAGCGGGTGCAGATGCGGGCGATGGCGTCGCGCACGGCATCCTGTTCGGGGGTGGGGGCGAAATCCACGATGGCCTCCCTCAGATGGCCGCGCCGGCCGCGTATCCGCTCGACCACGCCCATTGGAAATTATACCCGCCCAGCCAGCCGGTCACGTCCACCGCCTCGCCGATGACGAAGAGGCCGGGAACCGATTTCGCCTGCATGTCGCGCTGCGAAAGCGCCGCGGTATCGATGCCGCCCAGCGTCACTTCCGCCTTGGCGTAGCCTTCCGTGCCCATCGGCGTGAGCTGCCAGCCGCCCAGCATCTGTGCCAGCTTGCGCAGCGCGGCACCCGGCTGCTCAGCCATTGTGCGCGGTGGCAGGTAGGCAGCCGCCAGCGCAGTCGCCAGGCGCGCGGGCAGCAGATCCGCCAGCGCGTTGTGCGCCGCGGCCTTGGGGCGGGCCTCGCGCAGCGCGACGAGGCTGGCATTCGCGTCGCGCCCGGGCAGCAGGTTGAGCGTGATCGCCTCGCCGGGGTTCCAGTAGGAGCTCGCCTGCAGGATGGCGGGGCCGGAGAGGCCGCGATGGGTGAACAGCATCGCCTCGGCGAAGGCTGCCTTGCCGGCGCGGGCGACGCAGTCGAGCGCCACCCCCGCGAGCGGCTGCATCAGCGTCAGCGCATCATCGGCGAAGGTCAGCGGCACCAGCCCGGCGCGCGGCGGGATCACCGGCAGCCCGAACTGAAGCGCGATGCGATGCGCGAAGTCCGTCGCGCCCATCTTCGGGATCGACAGCCCGCCGGTCGCCAGCACCAGCGCCGGCGCGGTGTGGGTCGCGTGCGCGGTCGCCACGCGGAAGCGCCCATCATGCGTGACGCCCGTCACGCGCTGGCCCAGGCGCAGGTCGATGTGCACCGCCGCGCACTCCTCCAGCAGCATGGCCAGAATCGCGCGCGCCGAACCGTCGCAGAACAGCTGCCCGAGTGTCTTCTCATGAAAGGCAATGCCGTGCTTCTGAACGAGTGCGACGAAATCCGCCGCCGTGTACCCTGCGAGGGCCGCACGGCAGAAGGCCGGGTTGTTTGAGATGAACCGGTCCGGCGCGATGTTCAAATTCGTAAAATTGCACCGGCCGCCGCCGGAGATCAGGATCTTCTTGCCCGCCTCCTCCGCGTGGTCGAGCAGCAGCACGCGCTTGCCGCGCGCCCCCGCCGTCATCGCCGCCATCAGGCCGGCGGCACCGGCACCCAGAATGATCGCGTCGTATTCCTGCACGGCCCGCTTGTGCCACGCGCCCCGGCTGGCGCGAAGGGCCGGGCTGCGCTCTAGTCCCTCATCACGCATCCGAGGGAGAGAACGCGATGATCGTCGAGGAACGCATCTACACGCTGGCGCCGGGCACGTCGCCCGCCTACGTCAAAGCCTATGGGGAAGAGGGCCTGGCGATCCAGAAGCCGATCCTGGGGCGGCTGGTCGGCTACTACACGACAGAATTCGGCCCGCTCAACCAGGTCATCCACATGTGGGCCTATGAGAGCCTGGAAGAACGTGCCGAGCGCCGCGCCAAGCTCGGCGCGAGCGAAGCCTGGAAGGCCTATCTGGGCAAGGTGCGGCCGTTCATCGTCACGCAGGAGAACAAGCTGCTGATGCCCGCACCCTTCCTGCAGGTGAAATGGCAGGATTGAGGACCGAGCCTGCTCCGAAGGGCGGGCGGCGATAAGCCGGCGAGGGATTTTTCGTGTCGGCTAGGAGGGCGACGCAGCCGACGCGGAAAAGCACGGTTGGCTCGCGTCGTCAGCATTTAGGGACAGGCTCCTGCTCGGGCCGCAGCAGCGCGCCGCTGATCGCGCGCCGAAGTGTCCCCGTCGCGACCAGCGCCACGATGGCGCTCGCCGCGGCCAGCACCGGCCAGGCGGCCGCCATGGCCCAGGCCGGCGCATGCGCCCAAAGCATCTCCATTGTCGCGATGGCGAAGGCAGCGGCGGGAAAGGTGTAGCCCCACGCGCTCAGGCTGAATGGCAGGCGCAGGAAGTCGCGCAGGTTCAGCAGCAGCGCGAGCGCCACGACCAGTGCCGCGCCCCACAACCCCAACGCCGCCACGCCATGCGTCCCACTCAGCTGCACCAGCGCGATCGCACCCACCGCGGGCGGTGCGAGCAGGATGGCCAGCGTCGGGCGCAGTGGCGCCGGCAGGGCCGGCCCGGCGACCAGCCGGCCGAGCAGGATGGGGTGCAGCGCCAGCCACAGGAAGGCGCCGATGCCGAAGAAACCCCATCCCAGGGCGGGTTCTCCGAGCCGCACCCCGATCGCGGGGGCCACGATGTTGCCGACCAGCGGGATCAGCAGGACAGGCGTCAGGCTCTCGACCGCACGCGGCGCGGTCAGCAGCGCGCGCAGCGTCACCGCCGCGACCGCGAGGTGCCCGAAGGCACCCACGAACCACAGCGCATGCGCCGCCCCGGGCGCATAGGGCCCGAGCGCCCCGGCCGCCAGCATGGCGCCGATGGTGACGGCGCCGATGAAGGCGCCGCGGACGGGGTGGGCGAGGTCGGCGGCAAGCGCGCCCGGGTGGCGCAGGCCGCGCAGACCATGCAGCCCCAGCAGCAACAGCCAGGTCGCGGCCCCGAGCGCGAGCAGGGCTTCGCCCAGGATCGCCGGCGCAGCCAGCGTCTCGGCGGCCGTGCGCCAGGCGAGTCCCAGTCCGCAAACCCCCATCGGCGCGGCGAAAAGCCCCAGCGGCAGATGGGCCAGGCTTGGCAGGAGGGGCGGCGTCATGCGGCGCAGCATGGCCGGGATCGTCGCATTCGTCATGGCGTCCCGCGCCGGAGCTTGATCGACGCGTCCCGCGCCGGGGCTTGACCCCGCCGGGCAAGCGGGCGTTGCATGCGGGTGATGCAGCTGCTGCCGATCCCGCGCGGGGACGAAGATACGCTCTGGGCCGTCATCGCGACGGCGGGCAAGGCCGACCGCGTGGCCGAGGTATTCCGCTCCCGCGACGCGGCCTTAGCCGACCGTGCCTGGCGGGCGAACGAGGTGCGCGCCTATGCGGATTTCCTCCGCCGCGCCAAGCAGCCCGTGCCGCATTACTCGGTCGCACCCATCAAGCGGGCAGACCTGCCGCGCAGCTGGCGGCCGCTGCCGGCGCTGGGGTTCTTGCGCGGCGAATTCATCTAGGGTCGGCCCCGCATCGCGCGCCACCGGCGAAGCAGAGCCATCGCGCTCAGCTCGGCGACGGCAAGGCCGAGCCCGGCCAGGAGCCAGGGCAGCACGCCCGCACCCGCCGCCACGGTGGCGGCGAGATCGACCCGCTGCGAGTCGTCGGGGTCATAGAGAAGCGCGACCACGCGGTTGCTTTCGATGTCCGCCCTGTCGACGGCATGCTCGACCTGGCCGATGATCAGCCGGCCCTCGCGCGTGCGGTAGCTGACGGTGGGGTAGAGGCTGGAACCGCCGCGCCCTTGCACCTCGCGATAGGCGCCGGTCATGCGTCCCTGCACCTCGACGCCGACCCGGACCATGCGGGCATTGTCGGACCAGATATGCCACGCGCCAAGGCCGCAGCCGATGCCGATCGCCAGCGCGACCATGGCCGCCAGCCGCAACGGCCATGTCACGCCCGCCGCCATCGCCATCCCTTCACCGCCCGAACGTCGCGACGCTAGCCTGGCGGCGCGCGGCGTGGAATGGCGCTTGCGTCCCATGTCCCGCGCGGCTTGGATCAGCCATGCCCAATCGATCCCCCGACATCATCATCATCGGCGCCGGCATCATCGGCCTCGCCCATGCCTATCTCGCGGCGCGCGCGGGCAAGCGCGTGGTGGTGGTCGAGCGCGACGCGCAGGCGAACGGCGCCTCGATCCGCAATTTCGGCTTCGTCACCGTCACCGGCCAGGGCGCGGGCGCGACCTGGGAAAGGGCGCGCCGCGCGCGGAACATCTGGGCGGAGATCGCGCCGCTCGCGCGCATCGATGTGCATCACCGCGGCACGCTGGTCGCGGCGCGTCGGCCCGAGGCGCTGGCCGTACTGGAAGAGTTTTCCGCCGGCCCGATGGGCGAAGGCTGCCGTCTGCTGCGCGGCGCGGAGCTTCCCGAACCGCTGCGGCGCGACGCGCTCGCCGGTGCGCTCCATTCCCCGCATGAGCTGCGCGTCGAAAGCCGCGAGGCGATCCCCAAGCTCGCCGCCTATCTCGAGACAATGGGCGTGGTGTTCCAGTGGCGCACCGCGGTGACCGCCATCGCGGAGGGCGAGGTGCGCACCACCGGCGGCGCCATCGCGGCGAAGCACATCGTGGTCTGCCCAGGGACCGACATCACCACGCTGTTCGGCCAGAGTTTTGCCGCGCGCGGCGTCACGCTGTGCAAGCTGCACATGCTGCGTGTGGCGGACCCCGGCTGGCGGCTGCCGGCGGCGGTGATGAGCGACCTCGGGCTGCATCGCTACCGCGGCTATCACGGCGCGTCCTCCCTTCCGGCGCTACGTGCACGGTTAGCCGCCGAGCAGCCCGAGGCGCTGGAGCATGGCGTCCACCTCATCGTCGTGCAGGGCGCGGACGGGTCGCTGGTTGTGGGCGATTCGCATCATTATTCCGCGACGCCGGACCCGTTCCAGCCCGGCTTCGTGGACGACATCATCCTCGACGAGCTGCGCCGCGTGCTCGTCATCGAACCGCGCGTGATCGAGCGCTGGATCGGCGTCTATCCTTCCGGCGAGACGGATGCGTTCTTCGAGACGCCTCTGCCGGGGGTACGGCTGGTGTCCGTGACCTCCGGCACCGGGGCCAGCACCGGTTTCGGGCTGGCGCAGGAGGTGCTGCACGACCTCATGGGACTGGAGTACGCAACATGATCAAGGCGGCGATCTTCGACTGGGCAGGCACGGTGCTGGACCATGGCTCGCGTGCGCCGATGGGCGCCTTCGTGGAGGCATTCGCGCAGATGGGCGTCGCGATCGCCATTGCCGATGCGCGCGGGCCGATGGGCATGGCCAAGCGCGACCATATTCGCCTGGTCGGCACCGCGCCCACGGTGGCTGCGGCCTGGCGCGCAAAGCACGGGCGCGATTTCGGCGACGCCGATATCGACGCGATCTTCGACATCTTCGAGCCGCTGAACATCGCCGCCGTCGAGGCCCATTCGGCCCTGATCTCCGGCGCCAAGGACGCGCTCGACTGGTGCGCCGCGCGTGGCATCCGCATCGGCTCCACGACAGGCTACACGCGCCCGATCATGCAGCGCCTCGCCCCCCTCGCCGCCGCGCAAGGTTTTTCCCCCGAGGTGATGGTCTGCGCCGGCGATCTGCCCGAGGGCCGCCCCGCGCCGCTGCAGATGTGGTTCGCCATGGCGAAGATGGGCATCTGGCCGGCCGAGACGGTGGTGAAGTTCGACGACACCCCGCCCGGACTGGGGGAGGCGCGCAATGCCGGCGCTTGGGCCGTGGGGCTGGCGCTGTCGGGCAACATCGCGGGGCTGTCGGCCGAGGAACTCGCGGCCCTGCACGAGGCTGAGATCACCGAGCTTCGCGCCGAGGCGACCCGCCAGCTCATAGAGGGTGGGGCGCACCTCGTGATCGACTCCGTCGCCGACCTGCCGGCAGCGATGGACGCCATCGAGGCCAGGCTGACAGAAGGACAACTTCCTACTGGTTGAGTGGTCGAGGGATGAAATTTCCCTTTTCGGCGACGATTTTGGTATTTTCGACTTTCATCCCCGTGTAATCTCCTCCTGCCGCCGCAAGGGGATTGCACGATGTTCGACCTCGACCAGTTCATCGCCGACCTTCGGGAGACGCTGCCCGAACGCTCCCGCCAGGCGATGCGCCAGGTCGTCGCGCGCGCCGTCAGCGACCCCGCCGGCATCGCGCGCTGCCTCGGCGCGCCGGACAAGCCTGCCATCCAGGTGCTGCACCACAGCGCCGAATTCACCGTGATGAACATCGCCTGGGCGCCGCAGCAGGTGACGCTGCCGCACAACCACCTGCTCGCGGCGGTGATCGGCATGTATTCGGGGCGCGAAGACAACGTGTTCTGGCGCAAGCTGCCCAACCCGGAGAAGTACCAGATCGAGCCGGCCGGCGGCGCCGCGCTCGGCGTGGGCGATGTGGCCTTGCTGGGGCGGGACATCATCCATTCGGTGGTCAATCCGCTCGGCCGGATCAGCGCCGCGATCCACGTCTATGACGGCGATTTCTTCGCCGCCGAGCGGTCCATGTGGGACCCCGAAAGTCTCGCCGAGGCGCCCTATGACCGCGCGGCGGTGCTCAAGGGCATGGCGCTGCACTAGCCTCCCCAAAGCGCCACAGCATTGTCACACGCACGTCGTCGCGAGCATTCTATCCCGCTCTGAACATCGAGGGGGACCACCATGCTCAAGCGCGCGCTGCTCGCACTCGCCGCCCTGACGGCGACATCCGCCATGGCCGAGGCGCAGACCCGCACGCGGCTGATGGTCTACACCGCGCTGGAGACCGAGCAGCTCGCCCCGCTCAAGGCCGCCGCCGAGGCCGCCGTGCCCACCATCGAGATCGCCTGGGTCCGCGATTCCACCGGCGTTATCACCGCGCGGGCGATTGCCGAGCGCGCCAATCCCCGCGCCGACGTGATCTGGGGGCTGTCCGCATTCTCGCTGCTGCAGATGGAAGCGCAGGAGATGCTGGAGCCCTACACGCCGCGCGGCGCGGAAGCCCTGCGCCCGGCAATGCGCTCCGACCGCAGCCCGATGACCTGGACCGGGATGGATGCGTTCGTCTCGGCGATCTGCTTCAACACCGCGGTGGCCGCGCAGCGCAACCTGCCGCGCCCGTCGACATGGGCGGACCTGCTCAACCCCGCCTATCGCGGCCAGATCGTGATGCCGAACCCGAACTCCTCGGGCACCGGGTTCCTGACCATCGCCGGCTGGGTGGGCGCGCAGGGCGAGGCGCGGGCCTGGCAGTACATGACCGGCCTGCACGAGAACATCCAGGTCTACACCCACTCCGGCAGCGCGCCGTGCAACAACGCCGCGCGCGGCGAATACGCGATGGGCCTGAGCTTCGACATGCGCGCGGTGACCCTGCGCAACCAGGGCGCGCCGCTCGAGATCATCGTGCCCACCGACGGCGTCGGCTACGACCTCGAGGCGACGGCGATCGTCCGCGGCACCCGCAACCTCGAAGCCGCGCAGCGGCTGGCGGATTTCGCGGTCTCGCGCCCGGCGATGCAGCTTTATGGCCGCTGGTACGCGCTGCTCGCGCTGCCCGGCGTCGAGTCCACCGTGCGCGGCTACCCGGCCGAGTTCGAGCAGCGCCTGGTGAGCCAGGACATCCGCGCAATGGCGAACGAGCGCGAGCGCATCCTGCGCGAATGGGCGAGCCGCTTCGACGGCAAGTCGGCGCCGCGCTGATGGCCTCGGGCGTCGTCCGCGCGGAGGCGGAGGCGCCGACGGCGCCCACCGCGCCGCCCTATCTGGTGATCCAGCAGGTCGCGAAAAGCTTCGGCACCTTCGCAGCACTCCACCGGGTGAGCCTGACCATCACCCAGGGCGAGTTCGTGGCCTTCCTGGGTCCCTCGGGGTGCGGAAAGACCACGCTGCTGCGCGCCATCGCGGGGCTGGATCCGCCGACCACGGGTTCCATCACCCAGGGCGGGCGCGACATCACCGGGCTGCCGCCGGAGATGCGCGATTTCGGCATCGTCTTCCAGTCCTACGCGCTGTTCCCCAACCTCTCGGTTGCGCAGAATGTTGGCTACGGGCTGCGCGGCGGAGGATGGACCCGCGCCCGCGTCGCCGAGCGCGTGGCCGAGCTGCTGACCACCGTGGGCCTACCTGAACAGGCGCAGAAATACCCCGCGCAGCTTTCGGGCGGGCAGCAGCAGCGCGTGGCCCTGGCCCGCGCGCTGGCCAATGAGCCGGGGCTGCTGCTGCTCGACGAGCCGCTTTCCGCCCTCGACGCCATCGTGCGCATCAACCTCCGCCAGGAGCTGCGCAGCCTGCAGCGGCGCCTGGGTGTGACCACCATCATGGTCACCCACGACCAGGAGGAGGCGATGAGTGTCTCCGACCGCATCGTGGTGATGTCGCAGGGGCGCATCGAGCAGGTCGGCACGCCCGAGGACATCTACCGCCGCCCCGCCACCCCCTTCGTCGCGGGCTTCGTCGGCCGCTCGGCGCATTTCGACGCCAAGATCGACACGCCGGCCAACATGCTGATCACCCCCGACGGCCTGCGCCTCGAGGCCCGCGGCCTCGCCCACCTGCTCTACGGCGCGCGCGTGGAGGTGTTCATCCGCCCCGAGGATGTGCGCATCGGGCCGGAGGCGCTGGTCATGCGCCACCATCAGGGCGTGGTTACCCATGTCGAGTTCATGGGCGCGCTCAGCCGCGTCTCGGTCGAGCTCGGCCGGCTGCGGCTCGACGCCGATGTGCCGGCCGGGATGGTCACGGCCCTGGGCGCCTTCGTGGGTTCCGCGATCCCGGTGGCACTCCCGCCCGAGGCGCTGATGGTGTTCCCCACGGATGTCTAGCGGCACGCTGCCCGCCTCGCTGATCCCGGCGCCGCCGGTGGTGCGGCCGCGCTTGTCGCGCGCGGCGCAGATCATGCGCCTGGGGCAATGGGTAGCGCTCATGACACTCGCGATGGCGCTGCTGCTGCCGATGGGCGTGCTGCTCAGCCGCGCCTTCTCGAACCAGGCGGGGCAATTCGTCTGGCTGGCGAATTTCGCCACCTACGTGACGACGCCGGCGCTGTTCACCGCCGCTTGGAATTCGCTCTGGACCTCGGCGCTCACCACGGCGCTGGTGATCCCGCTGGCCTTCTTCTACGCCTTTGCGCTCACCCGCAGCCGGATCCCGGCCAAGGGCTTCTTCCGCGCGGCGATGCTGATCCCGGTGCTGGCGCCCTCGCTGCTGCCCGCGCTTGCGCTGATCACGCTGTTCGGCAACCAGGGAATGCTGCGCGGGGCGTTGTTCGGGCAGCCGTTGTATGGGCCGGTCGGCGTCATCATGGCGCAGGTGTTTTCCTGTTTCCCGCATGCGGCGTTGATTTTGGCGGTCGCACTCGGGACCTCGGACGGGCGGCTTTACGAGGCGGCCGCGGCGCTGAAGGCGAAGCCGCTGCGCGTGTTCATGACGGTGACACTGCCGCAGGCGCGCTACGGGCTGGTCTCGGCCGCGATCGTCGTCTTCACCCTGGTGATGACGGATTTCGGCATCCCCAAGGTGATCGGCGGGCAGTTCCCGGTCCTCGCGACCGACGTCTACAAGCAGGTCGTCGGCCAGCTCGACTTCAACATGGGTGCGGTGGTCGGCATCGTGCTGCTGCTGCCCGCCGTCGCCGCGTTCCTGATCGACCGTTGGGCGCAGCGCCAGCGCGAGGCCACCATGTCCGGCCGCGCCGTGTCCTACCAGCCCAAGCCGAACGCGGCGCGCGACGGGCTGTGCCTGCTGCACTGCCTGGTGGTGGCGGGCGTGCTGCTGGGCCTCACGGGCGTGGCCATCTGGGGGTCGCTGATCACCTTCTGGCCATACAACCTGACGCTCACCACGGCGAACTACGCCTTCGAGAATTTCGACCCGGCGGGCTGGGGCGCTGTGTGGAACTCGGTCAAGCTCGCGACGCTGGTGGCGGTAATCGGGGCGCCGGCGATCTTCACCATCGCCTGGCTGCTCGAGCGGGGGCCGCAGGGTGGGCCGATCCCCGGGATGCTGCGGCTGACGGCGCAGCTGCCGCTGGCCATCCCGGGCCTCGTCCTCGGCCTCGCCTACATCCTGTTCTTCAATCACCCGGCCAATCCGCTGGGGTATTTCTACGGCGGGCTGGTCATCCTGGTAGCGAACTGCCTGGTGCATTTCTACACGGTGGGCCACCTGACCGCGATGACGGCCATCCGGCAGCTCGACCCTGAATTCGAATCGGTGGGCGCGAGCCTGCGGGTGCCGGTCTTCGTCACCTTCGGCCGCGTCACCGTGCCGATCTGCCTGCCCGCCATCCTCGACATCGCCGTCTACCTCTTCGTCAACGCAATGACGACGGTAAGCGCGGTGATCTTCCTCTATGGCCCGGACACCAAGCTCGCAGCCATCGCGGTGGTCCATATGGACGAGGCGGGACAGGGCTCGGCCGCCGCCGCCATGGCCTGCACAATCCTCGCCATCACCGCGGCGGTGAAGCTGTTCCATGTCGCCATGGGTGGGGTGGTGAACCGCGCGACCCAGGCCTGGCGGCAGCGTTGAGGACCGGACCATCGTTGCGCGTCCGGTTTTGTGCACTGCGGCGCTTGTTACAGGCCGGCAGCCTCGGCAAACTCATTGCCATACGATAGAGGATACACGGCGCGGGTGACCTGAACGGGTTGTGTCAGCGCAGAGTCGTCGAATCGTCACACGTTTGTCGCGAAAGCGGCGCTAGCCGCTCCATGGTCAGGCGTGCTGCAACGCCAACGTCAAGCAAAGGTCAGGTCTCCGCCACATGACGCCTCCGAACGGGACTTCCTCCCTCACCGTCGACCAGAAGCGCTCCGCCTCGCCGCAGGGCAATGCCGGCCGTGGTGCCATGCTGTTCTTCAAGCGCTGGATGGCGCACCCGCTGCGGATGGGCTCGATCATCCCCTCCTCCGCCGCGCTCTGCGCCCGCGTCGTGCGCCAGGCCTGGCCGAAGGATGGGGAGGTCGTGCTGGAACTCGGCTCCGGCACCGGCGTGGTCGCGCGCGCGCTGCTGGCGGCGGGCCTGCCGCCCGAGCAGCTGGTCGTGGTCGAGATCGAGCCGGACATGGTCGAGATGCTGCGGGCCATCCTGCCCGGCGTGACGGTCATCCAGGGCGATGCGCGGGAAACCGCCCGGCTGCTGCCCGCCCGCTTCCAGGGCCGCATCGGATCCGTGGTGTGCGGCATTCCGCTGGTGCTTCTGCCGGTGCCGGAGCAGCGCCGCTTCATCGACGCGATGGAGGCGGTGGCGCCGGGGCGTGGGTTCATCCATTTCTCCTACTGCGTCACCTCGCCGCTGCCGTGGAAGAAGCATGACCTGGTGGCCAAGCGCGAGGAGTGGACGCCGCTGAACTTCCCCCCCGCGAGCGTCTGGCGCTACACGCCGCGCGCGTAAGGTGTACTCTCAGGCGTCGGGCACGCGCGCCCGACGCAGGGGCGGCGCCTGCGCATCAAAGAACGCGCCCGCGTGTACGGTGCGCAAGCGCTGGACGGAGTTACCTCGAAGCGCCGGAGGCGGGCTTGGCCTCGGCGCGCCGGCGACGCGACCCTGTCGACTCCGCATTGCCATTGGCTAGGGCTTCCAGCGTGCCCGCCTGCAGGACCTGCGAGACGCAGCTTTCGATATGCGTCTGCAGGACGCGCCTGGCCGCCGCCGCGTCCCGCGCCAATGCGCATTCCAGCAGGCGCTGGTGCTCCTCGGCGGCGACCGCGCCGCGGAACACCACGGCCACCATCTGGTAGCGCAAATAGCGGTCGTAGGCGGCGGCGTGCGCCTGCAGCAGCGCGCGGGAGCCACAAGCGGCGATGAGGGCGCGGTGGAACTCCCAGTCGTAGCGCTTCCAGACCTCCGCCTCGGAGGCCTCGCCGGCGATCAGGCGGCGCTCGAGTGCCGCGAGCCGGTGGTGCGCCGCCACGACATGGCCCTCCCAGTCGAGGCCTCCCGCGGCGAAGGAGTTGCCTATCGCGTGGGTTTCCAACAGCAGCCGCAGATCCGCCACTTCGCGGAAATCCGCGGGCGAGACCTGCGCGACCTCGAAGCCGCGCTGGCCTTCGGCGGTGACGAAATCCTCCGATGACAGGCGGCTGAGCAGTTCCCGCAGGGTGCTGACGCTGATGCCGTAGGTCTGGCGCATCCAGTCCAGGCCCAGGCGCTGCCCGGGTGTGAGGCGACCGAACAGGATGTCGGTGCGCACCCTGCGATAGGCCGCCTCGCCGACGGAAACATCCTCCATGGACTGGCCCGTGCCGTTGTCCGCCCGACCTAGCCGTCGCCCGAGCGCAAGGCAAGCCAGCCCGTTTTTCGTATGAGGTTCGTCTTATCGTCCGAGCATCATAGCTTTGTCGGTTTACAATATCGGCGCCTTCCGCCACCTTCGCCGCCAAGGCCACGGATCTGGCCGCGAGGAGATCGCAGTGAGCCGCAGCATCCACGTCCTGAACGGACCGAACCTGAACCGGCTCGGCCGTCGTGAGCCCGCAATCTACGGCCACACCACCCTCGCCGAGGTTGAGGCCATGTGCCGCGACGCCGCCGGCGAGACCGGCATCGTGTTCCACCAGACCAACTACGAAGGCCAGCTGGTCGACTGGATCCACGAGGCCATCGACCTGCCCGCCGCCGGCATCATCATCAACCCGGCCGGGCTCACCTTCACCTCGATCCCGGTGCTGGACGCGCTGAAGATGTTCCCCGGGCCGCTGATCGAGCTGCACATCTCGAACATCCACAAGCGCGAGGCGATCTACCACCGCTCCCTCGTCTCGACCGCGGCGACCGCCGTGATCGCGGGCCTGGGTGCGAAGGGCTACGCGACCGCCGTGCGCGCGATGCTCGAGCTGCTGGACTGAGCGACGACAAGGGAAGAACGACCATGAACGACATCCACCGGCCCCACGCGGCCTTCCAACGCCGTGCCCTGCTGGGCGGCCTGGCCGCGCTCGGCGCGACCGGCATCCCCGCCGCCCGGGCGCAGGCGCCGGACTACCCCACCCGCCCGGTGACGATCATCGTGCCCTTCGCCCCCGGCGGATCGACCGACTACGTCGCCCGGCTGCTCGCGCAGTACATGCCCGCGACCATCGGCGGCTCCTTCGTGGTCGAGAACCGGACCGGCGGCAGCGGCACCATCGGCCATGGCGCCGTCGCGCGCGCGCGCCCGGATGGCTATACGCTGGGCGTGGCGCCGACCGGCACCTTCGCCATCGCGCCCTACCTGTTCTCCCCGCTGCCCTACGACAATGACCGCGCCTTCGCGCCGATCAGCCTGCTCGCCAGCAACGCGATGTTCATCTGCGTCCATCCCGCGAGCGGCATCACCAGTGTCGCCGACCTCCTCGCCGCAGCACGGCGCGCGCCCGGGACGCTCTCCTACGCCTCGCCCGGTGCGGGCACGGTGGGGCAGCTCGCGCCGGAACTGATGCTCGAGATGTCGGGGACGGACATGCTGCACGTCTCCTATCGCGGTGGTGCGCCGGCGCTGCAGGCGCTGCTGACGCGCGAGGCGAATATGGGCTTCGTCGATACCGTCACGGCGATCCCATTTCTCCGCTCGGGCGAGCTCCGGGCGCTGGCGGTGACTGGCCGCGCGCGCGACGCCAAGGCGCCGGACGTCCCGACACTGGCCGAGGCCGGGCTGCCCGGCTATTTCGCGACGAACGACTTCGGTCTGTTCGCGCCCGCCGGCACGCCGGCGCCGATCATCCTGCGCCTCGCCGCGGCGGCGCGGGACACGCTGAACAATCCCGAAGTCCGGGCCAAGCTCTCGGACGCCTCCATCGACGTGATCGGTGGGACGTCGGAGGCGTTTCCGGCCTACCTGGCAGCCGAGGGCGAGCGCTGGGGGGGCCTGATCCGGCGGCGCAACATCCGGCCGGAGTAGAAGGCTAGGCCCGGCGCCACAGCGGGCCGTCCTGCCGCGCCGCGCCCTCGTGCTCCAGCTTGATCAGGTGCGCAAGCAGGCTGCGGGCGGCGGCGCCCACCAGCCTGGCGTCCAGCGTCGGGCCGTAGACCGGCATGACCAGCGCGTCCACCGTCGCGGGGCCATGCGCGGCCAGCGCGTCCACCACGCGTTGCTCGCGCTCGCGCCGATGCGCCGCGAGGGCCGCGACATAGGCGGCCGGCTCGTGGATCGCGGGGCCGTGGCCGGGCAGATAGGGGGCGTCGCCGTCGCGCGCGGCGAGCTTCGCGAGGCTTGTCATATAGTCCGCCATGTTGCCGTCGGGCGGGCCGACCACCGTCGTGCTCCAGCCCATCACGTGGTCGGCGCTGAACATCACCCCGCCCTCCATCGCGAAGCACAGGTGGTTGGCGCAATGGCCGGGCGTGTGGATGGCGGTCAGGCGATAGGTGTCGCCCTCCACCAGGGCGCCGTCGGGCAGCACCTCGTCCGGGGAGAAATCATGGTCGCCGCCATCGGCGCCCTCGGCATGGCGGCCGAAGCCCAGCGTCGGCGCGCCGGTCAGCGCCTGCAAGGGCGCCGCACCGGGCGAATGGTCGCGATGGGTGTGCGAGACGAGGATGCGCTCGATCACCTCGCCGTCCGTCGCGCGGCGGATCGCGTCCAGATGCGCGGCGTCCGCCGGCCCGGGGTCGAGCACCGCCACCCGGCCGCTGCCGATGATGTAGGTGTTGGTGCCGCGGAAAGTGAAGGGGCCCGGGTTGGCGCAGATGATGCGCCGCACGCCGGGCGCCGTGTCCTCGACCGCGCCGTGCGGCAGGTTGTCCTCGCGCACATGGACGATGCTCATCGTATTCTCCGCTGCCATTCGCGATGCAGGATATAGAGGCCGGCCGCCACGATCAGCGCCGCACCCGCCAATGTCGAGACCCCCGGCACGTCCCCCCACACCGTCCAGCCGAGCAGCATCGACCACAGGATCGCGCCGTAGGAATAGGGGCCGAGTGCGGAGACCTGGGCGCTCGCATTGGCTTCCGTCATCATCACCTGCGCGATGCCGCCGAACAGACCCATCGCGAGCAGCAGCAGCCATTCGGACCAGGTGGGCGTGACCCAGACGAAGGGCAGCGCCATCCCGATGATCGTGGTCATCAGCACCGATTGCCACAGCACGATGGTGGTCGAGGTCTCGGTCGCGGACAGGCCGCGCACCAGCAGCGTCGTGACCGCCGAGAAGGCCCCGTTGCTCACCGCCGCGATGGTGCCGAACAGGAGCCCCGCCGCCGCGCCGGCCGCGAATGCCCCCTGCCCCAGCGCCATGATGACGATGCCCCCGAAGCCCACCAGCACCGCCGACCAGCGATGGATGCCGACCTTCTCGCCCAGGAACGGGATCGCCAGCATCGTCACGAACAGCGGCGAGGTATAGGTGAGCGCCACCTGCTCGGCGAGCGGCAGCACGCTCAGCGCGTAGAAGCCGCAGGCCATCGCCGCGGTGCCGGAACAGGCGCGCAGCACATGGCCGGGAAAGCGCTTCGTGCGCAGAGCGCGCCAGGCATTGCCGCGGAATACCAGGGCCACCACCACCGGCAACGCGAGCGCGGAGCGGAAGAACATCAGCTCGACAAAGGGCAGGTGAACGCTCGCCTCCTTGGCGAAGGCGCCCATGACGGTGAACAGCGCCGTCGCACCCAGCATCAACAGGGCACCGCGGCGGATGTCGTGGCGCATGGGCCGCGGTGCCTCGGCCATCAGGCGCGCTCCGCCGCACGGCGCACACGCTCGCGGTGGAGGTTGTAGATCCCGGCCGCGATGACCAGCGTCGCACCGGCAAGCGTGCTCCAGGCCGGCACCTCGGACCACACGGCGAAGCCGATGCCGATGCCGTACAGGAAGGGCGTGTAGTCGTAGGGTGCCAGCACCGAGACCGGGGCGAGGGCGAAGGCGCGGCTGAACAGCAAATGCGCGACCGCGTTCGCTGCGCCGAAGATCAGCAGCGCGGCAATGATGCCCGCCCCCGGCAGCCCAGCCTGCGGCGGCGGGAAGACCGGCAGCAGTGCCAGGCCCATCGGGATGTGCGCGGCCATCAGCCAGAAGGCGATCGCGGCCGGCGTGTCGGTGCGGCTGAGCACGCGGGTCCAGATGCGGGTCACCGCCATGATGCAGGTGGCGACGAGCAGCACCGCCGTCTCGAAGCGCCACAGGTCGCCGCCGGGGTTGAGCATCACCAGCACGCCGCAGAAGCCGACCGCCGTGGAGGTCATCCGCCGCCAGCCGACCGTCTCGCCCAGCATCGGGATGGCGAGCAGCGTCATCAGCAGCGGCGTCAGGCAGGCGACCGCGTAGCTGTCGCCGAGCGGCATGCCGTTCGCCCAGGCCCAGTACCAGCTCGCCGAGACGCAGCAATGCGCGAGGCTCCGGCGGGTGAGCAGCCAGCGGTCGCGCGGGAAGATGCCCCGCCCCCGGGTGATGGCCAGCAACACCGCGCCACCGATCACGCCGCGGCAGATCATCGCCGCCGCCGCGCCGATCTCCGGCAGCACCCATTTCACCGCGGCATCGGCGAGCGTGATGACCAAGTAGCCCGCGACAACCAGCCCGATGCCCCGCGTCGCCTCGGCGCCGGTCGGCACCGAGAGCGCGCGGATGTCAGGCAAGATCAGCCTCGGCGGCCATGCAGGTGCACCCCTCCGCGTCGCGCGTCTCAAGCAGGATGCGGGTGCCCTCGTGGCGCGCGAGCAGCGTCAGCGGGCGGCCATCGAAACAGGGGCGCAGGCCGCGGAAGCCGAACCGCGCAAGCCGCTTGCCCGGCGCCTGCGCCAGCGCATGGCCGGCGAGCAGTGTGGCCTGCAGCGGTCCATGCACGATCAGGCCCGGATAGCCCTCGACCCCCGTGACGTAGGGGTGGTCGTAATGGATGCGGTGGCCGTTGCCGGTCAGCGCGGAGAAGCGGAACAGCATCACCGCGTCGGGCGTGAGCGTGGCGCGTGCCGCATCGGGCCAGTCCGGTGCGGGGGCGGCCGGCTTCACCGCCGCGCCCTCCGCGCCGCGATAGACGATGTCGTGCTCCTCGCTTAGCACCGGGCCGCGGTCATTGGCGATCTCGTGGCGCACCGTGACAAAGACCAGCCGGCCGGACCCGCCGGTCTTCTCGCTGATCTTGGCGATGGTGCTGGTGCGGCTGACGCCGTCGCTCGCGCGCAGCGCGTTGTCGGTGAAGTCGAGCCGCCCGCCCGCCCACATGCGGCGCGGCAGGTCGTGCACCGGGGGCAGGAAGCCGCCGCGCCTGGGGTGACCATCCTCGCCGAGCTCGTCCGGCGCCCGCCAGTCCTGGAACAGCATCCAGTGCCACAGCGGCGGGATGTCGCCTTCCGGCCGGACGAGGCCGAGCGTCGCCGACAGCCCCTCGACGAGGCGGGTGTCGAGCCGGTCCTCGCGCGTCTGGGTTTTTCCGAGATAGTCTTCGTAGGCCACTCAATTCTCCCGGACGTAGAGCCTGTAATTGTCGATCCGACCACCCTCGCGGTAATGCTCCCAGGTCTCGGCGAACAGCGGATGGCGGGAGAAATACTCGATGAAGTTGAACTCGCTGCCGCACCAGGGAATGCCGGGATTGTCGGCCACCAGCACCGCGGCGGGCGGGGCTGCGGCGAAATCCTCGGCGACGGTGCGGTAGACGAAGAACTCCGCCCGGCTCATCTCCCAGGTCTGCCGATAGCGCTCGCCCGAGGCTGGGCAGGCGCTATTCGCACCCTGCAGCAGCCACAGGTTCATCGTGCGCAGCGTCATCTGCGCGTGGGCGTAGTTCAGCGCCGGGTAGACCGGATACAGGTCGGGGCTGAGCACCAGCACCCGCTCCCCATAGGCTTCCGCGCGCAGCAGGTTGGTCAGGCGCGAGGCGATGTGCTGGGTGAACCAGATCTCGCGCCACGGCGCCTCGCCGCGCGCCGCGAACAGGCCGATGCCCGCGGCCATGACCACGGCGACGGCGCGCCCTGCGCCGGGCTGGCGCACCGGCGTCACCACGGAATCCAGCCAATGCCCGGTCGCGGCCGCGATGGCGAGGCAGCTCAGCATGATCACCGGGATAGCGTGGTAGCTCCAGCCCTTGTGCTGCACCCAGGCCGAGATGAAGGCGCCGATGGCGGCGAGCAGCAGCAGGTTGGGCAGGTTGGCACCACGCGGGCGGAACGCGATGCCGATGGCGCACAACATCACCAGCACCGCCGGCCCGAGGACCGGCGACATCAGCACGCCCAGGGCGTCGAAGGTGCCGAGGTCGATGTAGAACTGCCACACCAGCGGCACGACGTAGCCGAAATATTCGGGGAACAGCAGCGGGATGGAGGCGAGATAGACCAGCCATATCGCCGCCATCAGCCAGGGCAGCGCATCCGCCAGCGCCCGGCGCGGCCCGCGCTTGAGAAGCACGAAGCCCTCGATCAGAGCCGGCACGACAAGGAAGTGCGGTTTCAGCGCGAAGGCGAGGGCAGCGAGCAGCGTGACGCCGATCGCCAGGGCGCGGCCGGTGTAGAGGCCCTCGATCCGCCGCGCGGCGAGGATCGCGTAGGGGATGGCGCAGATCGCCATCAGGTGCTCGCGCTGGCCGAAATCATACCCCGCCATGACCAGGGTGAGCGGGATCATGGCGCCGAGCACCGCCGCCTCGATCGGCCCCTCGGCGCGACCGCGGCGCAGCAGGTGCGACATGCGCCAGAGACCCACGCAGAGGGCGAGCACGCAGACCAGCAGCGCCTCCGGCCCGTCGAGCGGCGTCCAGGAACCGAGTGCGGCCGGGATCAGCGTGATCATGAAGATCAGCGGCGGGTTGACGTCGATCAGGTCACGATAGAGTCGCTCGCCGCCCAGCCAACGCTCGGCGAAGTTGAGCACGGCCGCGACGTCATGGTTCATCGGTGGCGCGAGGACCACGACGAGGAAGGCCAGCGCTGGCACCAGGGCCAGGGCGCGCAACAGGCCGATGCGCGCCGACAACCCGGAGACGCGCGGGGCCGGCAGGGCAATCGGCTCGGCATCCAGAGAGGGGTCTGCGGCTTTGGCGGGTGGTGGCGTCATGTTCCCTGGCGCCGCCCATCATTGCGGCTTGCGCAACATGCAACGCCATTGCGGCCAAGGCGAGGCGCCCCCTGCAACAAAATGCGCCGTGCATCCCAGACCCGCCGGTCCCGGGACGCTGGACGTCGCCCCCACCCGATGCCAGAAGCCGCGCATGGACGCTGCCGAATACGCGCTGATGGATGCGGTCGAGGACCGCATGTGGTGGTACCGCGCGCTGCGTGCCCGGATCGTCACGGCGCTGGAAGACCGGCCTGGCGCGCCGGGTCCCCTGCTCGATGCCGGCTGTGGCACCGGGGGCATGGTCGCCGCACTGCTCGCCGCGGGGATAACCCGGCCGATCGTCGCCTTCGACTACGTGGCCGAGGCCGCCACCCGTGCGCGGGCCAAGACCGGACTGCCTATTGCCGTCGGCGACATCACCTGCCAGCCCTACCCCGATGCCAGTTTCGGCGCCGCCATCAGCCTGGACGTGCTGGGCCATCGCTCGCTCGAGCCGCCGGCGGCACTGGCGGAGTTGCACCGCGTGCTCGCGCCCGGTGGCACGCTCATCCTGAACCTGCCGGCCTTCGAATGGCTGAAGAGCGCGCATGACGCGCGGGTCCACAATGCGCGGCGCTTTACCACGCGCAGTATCCGCGCGCTGCTGGGTTCGGCCGGCTTCACGGCGATCGACGCCGGCTACTGGAATGCGCTGCTGCTGCCGTTGATGGTGTTGCAGCGCAAGGTGATGGCCCGCGAGCCCGGCGGCGCCAGTGACGTCGCCGCCTTCCCGCCATGGTTGGATGCGAGCCTGCATGGCGTGACGGTCGTGGAACACTGGCTGGCGCGGCGGCGGCTCCGCTATCCCGCCGGCGGCTCCGTGCTGGTGGTGGCGACGCGGCCGTGAACGAGGAAGACCTGCCGATGGATCCTATCCCGCCCGCGCCGATCGGGCTCAGTATCGTCGTGCCCGTGTATAACGGCGCCGCGACCGTCGGCCTGCTGGTCGACGCACTCTCCGCGCTGAGGCCCGAGGGCGGGCTCGAGATCATCCTGGTCAATGACGGCAGCCCGGACAATTCCGCAGAGGTCTGCCGCGACATCGCGGCGCGGGCCACCGTGCCGCTCACCTACATCGAGCATGCGCGGAATTTCGGCGAGCACAACGCGGTCATGACCGGGCTGCGCCACGCCAGCGGTGCCTATGTCATCACCATGGACGACGATTTGCAGAACCCGCCCGAGGAGGTCGTGCGCATCTACGACCACGCGCGCAACGGCGATTACGACGTCGTCTACACCCGCTACGCGGTGAAGGAGCACGAGGGCTGGCGCAATCTCGGCTCCCGCTTCGCCAACTGGGTCGCCGACCAGCTGATGGACAAGCCGCCCGGCCTGTATCTCTCCTCGTTCCGCTGCATGAGCGCGCTGGCCGTACGCGAGGTGGTGAAGTACGCCGGTCCCTACCCCTATGTGGACGGGCTGCTCATGCAGGTGACGCAGCGGCTCGACAGCATCGAGGTGAAGCATTTCGCGCGCGTCGAGGGGCGGTCGAACTACACGGTCAAGCGCCTGGTGCGGCTGTGGATGAACCTCGCGACCAATTTTTCCGTCCTCCCGCTGCGCCTGGCCATCATCGCGGGCGTCGCGATGGGAACACTGGGGCTGTTCATCGCGTTGATCGTGGTGATCGAGGCGATGATGGGGTCGACGCCGTCCGGTTACGCCTCGCTCATGGTGGTGACGCTGCTGATCGCGGGGGTGCAGTTCCTCGTGCTCGGCGTGATGGGTGAATATGTCGGGCGCGCCTTCATGAGTGCGAATGGCAAGCCCCAGGGGGTCGTTCGCGGCGTCGTCCGCGCCATCGTGAGGCCGGCGCGATGATGCTGTACTGGCTCGCACTCGGCACCGCGATCATCACCTCGCTCGGCGGCCAGGTGCTGCTGAAATACGGCGCATCCGGCTCGGTCGCGGAGGGCAGCGGCTTCATCGCGCAGCTGTTCCGCGTGCACACCATCCTGGGGCTCGGCCTGTATGGCGGCTCGGCGCTGCTCTACATCATGGCGCTGCGCCGCATCCCGATGAGCGTCGCACTGCCCTCCTCGGCAGCGAGCTACGTGGTGGTCGCGCTGATCGGGTATTTCGTCTTCAACGAGACCATCTCGCTGCAACACGCCGCCGCCATCGCGCTGATCTCGGTGGGCGTGGTGCTGCTGGCCACCGCCTGAGGCGGTGACGGGCTTCGTCATCATGGAGGCATCGGCGCCGACGGACGTCGCCGCCGTCGCCGCGTTGTTCGAGGCTTATGCGGCGAGCCTGCCGGCGGGGATCGGCGTGCAGGATTTCTCGGCGGAGCGCGCCACCCTGCCGGGGCAATACGCGCCACCCGGCGGCGCGCTGATCCTGGCGCGCGCCGCGGAGGGGACGCCGCTGGGCTGCGTCGGGCTGCGGTCCATCGGGGATGCGCGGGGCGAGATCAAGCGCCTCTACGTCGCGCCCGAGGCGCGCGGCCTGGGTCTGGGCCGGGCGCTGCTGGAGGCGGCGACGCGCGCGGCGGTCGGACTGGGGCATGGGGCGATCTGGCTGGATTCGCTCCCCTCCATGACCGCGGCGCAGGCGCTGTACCGGGCGGCGGGCTTCCGGCCGATCCCGCGCTACAATGACAGCCAGGTGCCGGGGACGGTCTTCTTCGGAAAGGATCTGCCGTGAGGGGCGTGCCAGCCCTGCTGCTGCTTGCCGGCTGCGCCGGCGGCGTGCCCGCTTGCGACGGCGGCACGGCGCCGATGACCCAGCTCACCGCCTATCTCGGCGGCAGCGTCGCCGAGCGCGACTGGCAGGATTTCCTCGCCAGCACCGTGACGCCCGCCTTCCCCGACGGGCTCACCGCCAGCGAGGCGCGCGGGCAATGGCGCGACCCCGAAGGCCGCATCATCCGCGAGGCGAGCCGCACGCTGACGATCCTCGCGGGCCCCGACGCGCGCGCGCGCTTTGCCCCTGTCGAGACCGCCTACCGCGCGCGCTTTGCCCAGCGCTCCGTCCTGGTCACGACGCAGGCGGTGTGCGCCTGGTTCTGACGCACGCTTGACGCGGCCCGTACGGCGCCCGCAGGCTCGCGCAAAACACGGGGGAACCAGGCGCCATGCCGCCACGTCACGCCGCCATCGCACGCCGGGCGCTGCTGGCCGCCCCAGCCCTCCTCGCCCTGCCCGCCCACGCGCAATCCTGGCCCAACCGACCCATCCGCCTGATCGTGCCCTTCGGTCCCGGCGGTCCGACCGATATCTGCGCGCGGATCCTGGCACAGGGTCTCTCCCCCGCGCTGGGACAGCCCGTCGTGATCGAGAATCGCGGCGGGGCGGGCGGCAATATCGGCGTCGCGATGGCCGCGCGCGCGGTACCCGACGGGCACACGCTGCTGATCGCCTCGAGCGGCTTCGTCGTGAACCCCTCCCTGTTCCGCAACCCCGGCTACGACCCCGTGCGCGACTTCGCCCCGATCACGGAGCTCGGCGCCTCGCCCGACGTGTTCCTCGCCTCGATCGCCTCGCCGATCCGCAACCTCGACGATCTCGTCGCGCGGGCGCGGGCCACCGAGGGTGGGCTGCATTTCGCCAACCCCGGCACCGGCTCCACGCCGCATTTGGCCGGCGAGCGGCTCGCGATCCTCAAGGGCCTGCGCTTCGTCCAGGTCACGCACAGCAGCGCCGCGCTGACGGTGCAATCCGTGCTCGTCGGCACCACCGAGATCGGCGCGACGGCGCTCGCCTCCTCGCATGCGCAGATTCAGGCCGGGCGGGTACGCGCCATCGCGCTGACCGGACCGGAGCGCTGGTTCGACCTGCCCGAGGTGCCCACGATGGTGGAGCTCGGGCATGCCGATTTCATCAGCGAGACCTTCCTGAGCAGCTATGCGCCGGCCGGTACGCCGCAACCCGTGATCGACCGGCTCGCCCAGGTGGCGACCGCGGTGATGGGCGATGCGGAGACGCGCGGGCGAATGCGCAACGCGGGCTTCATCGTTCGCCCCGACGGGCCGGCCGCCCTCGCCGCGCGGGTTGCGCGCGAGGTGCCGGCCTGGCGCGATCTCATCACCCGCGCCGGCATCATGCCGGAATAGGCGTCAGGCCAGGCAGGCTTCCACATAAGGCATGAAATGCCCGACCGGCGGAGTTACCAGGTTCTTCACCTTCGCCTCCTCGTCGTAGCGACGAAGCTGCACGGCCGCCTCCGCCTGCGGCAGCGCGCGGAAGGCGGCGACTTCCTCGGTCGACATCGGGCCCCCCTGCAGCGCGAGGGAGCGCACGCTGTCCGGCGAGAGCTTCCCGAAATAGTCGCTCTCGGTCGCGCAGAGGTAGCGCTTGGCGGCGACGTGCAGGCGCACCGGCTCGGTCACCTCCGGCCCGAAAGCGCGGGCGAGCCACGCGTTCCCGACATCCTCGTGCTCGTCGTCGATGCCCTGCGCGGCGGGGTTCTCGCCGAGGTCGTGCACCAGGTGGCCAATGTCATGCATCAGCGCGGCGGCGATCATCGACGCCGGGTGCCCGTCGCGCTCGGCGAGCCAGGCGGATTGCAGGGCGTGCTGCTTCTGGGTGATGTCGGTCAGGCCGTAGGCGCCCTCGGCGCGGTCATCCAGCATCATGTGGATCTGCGCGAGCAGTGCGGTCTTCTCGTCCTCGGTCATCGGCCTCGCTCCCTCGGTCGCGCCAGCCATAGCGCGACTTGCGGTTAGGTGCGACGGACAAGCCCGAGACATGTCCGCCCGGCGTCTCAGACCGGCAGCTTCGGTCGCCGCCCGCCCAGCGCCAGCGCCTGCTCGACAGTCTGGCCGGCGCGCAGCACCAGTGCATCCTCGAAGGGCCGCCCGATCAGCTGCACGCCCAGCGGCAGGTTGGCCGGCGAGAAGCCCGCATTCACCACCAGCCCCGGCTGCCCCGTGAGGTTGAAGGGCATGGTGAAGTTCGGCCCCTCGAAGCTCGCCCACTTGGTCATCTGCTCGATCGGCCGCGCCTCGCCCGGGGCGGCCGCGGTGAGCAGGATGTCGAACTGCTCCATCTTCCCGGTGACCGCCGCGCACAGCTCCCGCCGGCGCCGCTGCGCCTGGATGTAGTCGGCACCCGAGACCGTCGCCGCCACCGCCAGGCGCTCGCGCAGGAACTCGCCATAGTCGCGGAAGCGGGCGCGCAGCCAGGGCTCATGCGCGGCGAAGGCTTCGGTCGCGAGGATCAGCCAGCCGGCGGCGTTGAACGCGTCGAGCGGGGGCAGCGTCGCCTCCCCGATCGTGGCGCCGGCCTCACGCAGCGCGCCTATGGCGGCGTCGATGGCGCCCTGCATCGCCGGGCTCACCGGCATGTCCACCTCATGGAAATGCCGGATCACGCCGATGCGCACGCCATTCACGCCATCGCGCAGCCCCGTCAGGACGTCCGGCGTGGGACGATCCGCCGAGGACGGGTCGTGCGGATCATGCCCGGCCATGGCCTGCAGGAGCAACGCGCAATCCTCCACCGTCCAGGCCATCGGCCCGGTGGTGTCGAGGCTCGACGCCAGCGGCAGCACGCCGACGCGCGAGCACAGCCCGTAAGTCGGCTTGATGCCCGCCACGCCGCACAGCGCGCCCGGCATGCGGATGGACCCGCCCGTATCGGACCCCGTGCCCCCAAGGATCACCCCCGCCGCCACCGCCGCGCCCGTCCCCGACGATGAGCCGCCAGTGAATCGCGAGATGTCCCAAGGATTGCGCGCCGGCGGCCAGGGCAGATCAAACGACGGTCCGCCCCAGGCGAACTCATGCGTCGCAAGCTTGCCCAGCGAAATCGCGCCGGCCTGCTTCCACAGCCGCACCACCGCCGCATCCTCGGCAGGCGTGTTGTCCAGCAGCACGCGCGAATGCCCCGTCGTCGGCACACCCGCCGTCTCGTAGATGTCCTTGTGCGCGATTGGGATGCCGTCCAACGGCCCCATCGGCGTGCCCGCCATCCACCGCGCCTCGCTCTCCGCCGCGGCCGCCATCGCCGCCTCCCGCGTGAAGCGGATGAAGGCATGGATCACCGGGTTCAGCCGCTGCGCGCGATCGAGGCAATCATGCACCAGCTCGCGCGGCGACAACGTCTTGTCAGCAAACCCCTTCAGCGCTTCGGCAATGCTCGGCGTGCTCATGGCGCAAACACCGTCGCCGGCTCCGCACCCACCGGACGCGGCACCCGAACCGCCGCCGCAAACCGCTGCACATGCGCCGACGCCGCGCGAATGCCCTCCGCCTCCGCATCGCTCAACACAATGCCCGCACGCGCCATGACGGCATCAAACACCACCCGAGACAACGGCTCCGCCATGACACCCACCCCTGCACTGTGCAGACGCAGCATGACCCAGGGCGGGGCGAGGGTGAAGGGAAAGAAAGGCGGGGGGCTCCGCCCCCTCGACCCCCGCCGGGGATCGCGCCGATCCCCGGGCCCCTGCCTGTGTTGGTCCTGGGTTTGGATGGTGGGCTCTGGACTTTTATCAGGGCCTGTCATCGGGAGAGGGTGGCCGGGAAGCGATCACCAGATGAGAGCGCGTGACGGCCACCCTCTCCCGATGACAGGCATTCCGGATCAACGACCCAGAACCAACCCCGATCCCAAGAACCAACGAATGGAGGTCCAGGATCGACACGATCCTGGCGGGGTCCAGGGGCAGAGCCCCTGGCCTTGCTTACTCTTCCCGCCGCCCGCCCTGTGTCGTGCGGTTGTCGCCAGGGCGGAGGCGGAGGCCGTCGCGGAGGTGGGTGAAGGGGAGGGTCGAGGGGTCGGCGACGACGGGCCCTGGGGCGGCGGCGATGATGACGTTGGCAGCGATGGGTTGGAAGTCGGCGCGGAAGTGGACGGAGGATTTCAGCGCGAGGATTTTCTGTTCGCTGGGTTTGATGCCGATGTGGCGGAGGAGGGCCTGGTCGAGGGCCTGCATTTTGCGGGTGACGATGATGCCGCGGACGCCGCCGATGCGCAGGAGGGCAGTGGGGCCGAGGTCGGCGGGGTTTCCGGCGCCCATGGGGCCGGTGCAGATGAAGCGGCCGTCGGTCAGGGCTTCGATGGTGCCGGTGACCGGGAGTGGTGCGTTGTCGCTTTTGCCGCCGAGGCTGAGGGTGATGGTGGCGCCCTGCCCTGCTGCGTGGCAGACGGCGGCGGAATCCGCGTCGTTGATCAGCGCGAGGACGGCGCCCTGCGCGTCTTGAGCGATGAGTTCGGCGAGCAGGCCCGTGGTGTCGCCGTGGCCGCCGCCCCCGGGGTTGTCCTGGGTGTCGGCGAGGACAATGGGTTTGGTGGCGGTCGCGGCCAGGCGGATGGCTTCGGCGACGGCCTCGCTGGCGGGGATGGCGCCGCGGGCGAATTCGGCTTCGCGCGAGGTGATGAAGCGGGCGAGGGCGTCGGTGGCCTCGGCGGCTTGCGCGGGCGTGTCGGCATAGGTGGCGATGGCCATGCCGCAGCCGGGGAAGTCGGCGTAGGGAAAGCCGAAGCAGAAGCCGAGCTCGACGATGCCGGGGGCTTCAGCCAGGCGCGCGCGTTCGGCCATCACGTCCGCCATGGGCGCGACGAGCGTGCATTGGCCGGGCAGCGGGGTCCAGAAGTCGAGCTCGCGGAAGTATTTCGCGGGGCGGGTTCCCGTGCGGATCATGTCGAGCAGGATGCGCGTTGCCTGGGCGCCGGCCTGCTTCTGGTCGATATGCGGGTAGGTGCGGTAGGGCACCATCACGTCCGAGAGTTCGACCATCGCGGCGGTCTTGTTCGCGTGCGGGTCGAGGCTGCATGCGATGGGGACGCTTGCCCCGACCACCGCGCGGACGCGACGCAGCAATTCGCCCTCGGCATCCGGGAAATCGACGGCGACCATGGCGCCGTGGAGTTCGAGGAAGACGCCGTCGATGGGGCCGGCATCGAGCGCGTCGGACAGCGCAGCAAGCGTGAGGGCCGCGATGCGCTCGAAGGCGTCGGGCGTGACCGGGCCGGCGGGGTTGGCGAAGCACCAGGCGAGCGGCGCGATGGTCGCACCCGCCGCTTCGAGCGTGGCGATGGCGCCGGCGATGGGCACGGAGGTGGTGCGCATCGTGTCCACGAGCGTGGCGGCGTGTTGCAGCGCCGGGAAGCCGCCGGGTCGGGCGAATTGCGCCCAACCCGTGGGCATGGGCGCAAAGGAATGGCTCTCGTGCTGGAAGCCGCCGATCGCGATTCTCATGGCGCGCGCACCAGGCCGGCGGTTTCGAGCACGGCATCCGCCAGCACCATCAGGCCCGCCTCAGCCCAGCGTGGGGTGATGCTCTCGGCCTCGTTGTGCGACAGGCCACCATGGCAGGGGATGAACAGCATCGCCGCCGGCAGCACACGGCCGACATGGATGGCGTCGTGCCCGATCGGCGTGGCCAGGGTGCGGCGGACGATGCCGCGGCGGTCGGCGGCGACCTCCAGCCGGCCCTTCAGCACCGGGTCGAAGGGGACCATCGGGTAGCCCCAATCCTGCGTGATGGTGATGGTGACACCGCGCGACAGCGCCACCAGGTCGGCCTCGGCGCGGAATTCCGCGAGCATCGCATCGAGCCCTTCCTGCGTCTGCCCGCGCAGGCTGGCGCCGAGGTTGACGCGGGAGGGAATGGTCCCGCGCGTGTCGGGAAACAGCGCAAGGCGATTGACCGAGCCGAGCCCCGCATGGGCGAGCGCGATGCGTTCGGCGGCCAGCACCAGGGCGGCCGCGGCGACGAGCGCATCCGCACGGCCTTCCATGGGGGAGCCGACATGACCGTCGCGGCCCTCGACGGTGACGGCAAAGGTCATCACGCCCAGCGCGTGGCTGACGATGCCGACCTCGGCGCCCTCGCGCTCCAGGATGGGGCCCTGCTCGATATGGGTTTCGAAATAGGCGGCGATGTCGCGGAAGATGGCGGGGTTTGCTTCGCCCGCGAAGCCGGTTGCCGCGAGCGCGTCGGCGAAGGTTTCCGGCCCGGCGCGTTCCTGCGTTGCGAGCAGGTCGGGCAGTGGGCGCAGGCCCATGGAAACCTCGCTCGCCCCCATGGGCGGGTAGAAGCGCGCGCCCTCCTCGTTGGTCCAGTTGATCACGAGGATGGGGGCTTCGGTTTCCGCGCCGGCTTCGTGCAGGGCGCGCAGGATCTCCAGGCCGGCGAGAACGCCGTACACGCCGTCAAAGCGGCCGCCGGTCGGCACGGTATCCAGGTGGCTGCCGACGGCCACGGGCTTGCGCGACGGATCGCGGCCGGGCCGCAGCAGACCGATGCTTCCGGCCTGGTCGATGATGGGCGTGAGGCCAAGGGCGCGGCCCCACTCCATGAACAGGCGGCGGCCTTCTGCGTCGGCGCCGGTCAGCGCCTGGCGGCTGTTGCCGCCTGCCGGCGTCGCGCCAATTTTCGCCATGTCCATCAGGCTGTCCCAGAGGCGCTGGGGCGAGAGGGGGATGTTGCTCATGTGCGCGTCTCCACCCCGCACCATTCGGCGATGCAGAGCGCGATGGTCTTGGTGATGTCGTGCATGGAGTCGAGGCCGACGCTT
This sequence comes from Plastoroseomonas arctica, assembly GCF_018128965.1. Taxonomy (GTDB): domain Bacteria; phylum Pseudomonadota; class Alphaproteobacteria; order Acetobacterales; family Acetobacteraceae; genus Plastoroseomonas; species Plastoroseomonas arctica. Next base: position 30,092 of record NZ_JAAEDH010000001.1, on the reverse strand, counting down.
TCGTCGATGCCGTGGATGTCCTGCGCGTCCGGCCCGAAGCAGGCGACCGGCGTGTTCTGGTAAAGCGCGAAGAAACGGCCATCCGTCAGCCCCGTGGCGGGATAGTCGCGCAGCGTCGCACCCGAGACCTCGGTGAAGTTGCGCTTCGCCATCAGCGCGATGGGCGAGGCCATGTCGAAGACGCAGGGATCGGCCATGAAGCCTTTGAATTCGAGTGCCACCTTGGCGCCGCGGAAGGTCTCGTCGCGCGCGGCTTCGGCGACGATCTCTTCGATGTCGCGCTTCGTCTGTTGCGCCGTGTAGCCCATCATCACGCCAACGCGTAGCCCGATGCGGCAGCGCGTGGGGACGGAGCTGTTCCACTCGCCGCCCTCGATGGAGCCGAAGTTGACGTTCACCGGGTGGTTCACGCCGTGGAAGCTGGGGTGAATGCGCTCGCCCTTGTTCATCTCGCGCTGGTAGTCCTTGAATCGCGCGGCGATGGCGGTGGCGGCCTCGATGGCGTTCACGCCGGCCTGCATGTCGCGCACATGGGTGGGGCGGCCGGTGACGGTGATCCAGGCCCAGACAACGCCGACTTCCGCGGAGTACATCGCCGGCAGGCCGGGGCCAGGTTCGGGGATGATGACGGCGTCGGTGGGGGGGAGGGCGAGCATGCAGGCCAGCGCGCCATTGCCTGTGCATTCCTCCTCAATGACGGATTGCATCTGCACTTCGGCGGCGGGTTGCAGGCCAGCGAGCGTGAGCGCCTTGAAGGCCATGCAATAGCTCACGATGCCGGCCTTCATGTCGCCAGCGCCGCGGCCGTACATGCGCCCCTGCCGGATGGCGGGTTCGAAGGGCGGCGTGATCCAGAGGTCGGCGGCACCTTCGGGCACCACGTCGACATGGCCTTGCAGGGCCAGGCTGCGGCCGAGCGTGGTGCGCGGGCGGTGGATGGCGACGACGTTGTCGCGGCCTTCATAGGGGATGAGCGGAGGCGAAAATCCTGGGTGGGATGCCAGCGTCTCGGCCCGCGTGGGGACGCCTTGTGGTTCCAGGCCGAGTGAGAGGTAGAGGGTGGTCATCGCGGCGAGCGCGGATTGCTCGTGGCCGAGGGTGGAGGGGCAGCGGACCAGCGTGCTCAGCGCATCGATACTCTCCGCCTCCAGGGACTTCGCGGCATCGAGGATGGCGCGGCGGACGCCGGGGTCGAGCGGGGGTGCGTTGGGCATGGCGCAAAGGCTAGGCGGCGCGCCGCGCATGGACAAGGCATGTGCGGGGCTTCTAGCCTTCGTGCATGAAGACGTTCCATGCCCCGGGCGATGCGCAGCACGCGCCGCGGTTTTTCCTGATGCGCGGCGCGGTTCGCCCGAACTTCGAAGTGCCCGCGCGGGCGGAGGCGCTGCGTAGCGGTCTGGCCGCGCTGGGCTTGGCGCCGGAGGTCGCTGCACGGGCGCCACGCGATGCGCTGGAGGCGGTGCACAGCGCCGCTTATCTTGATTTTCTTCAAGGCGTGCATGCGGCGTGGCAGCGGCTGGGCGGCGCCGGCCCGGAGGTTGTCGCCAATATCCACCCCGCGCCGGAGATGGCGGCACAGGGTGCGGCGCCAGGCGGGTTGATTGGGCAGGTGGGGTGGTACACGGCGGATACGGCGTGCCCGATCGGGGCCGGGACCTGGGCGGCCAGCGTGGATGCCGCGGGCTGTGCTCTGGCGGCGGCGGAGGCGGTGCTGGCGGGCGGTTCCGCCTATGCGTTGTGTCGGCCGCCCGGTCATCACGCCTATTCGGCGCGCGCCGGCGGCCATTGCTACCTGAACAATGCGGCGGTGGCGGTGGAGGCTCTGCTGCGCGGTGGTGCCGCGCGGGTGGCGGTGCTGGACATCGACAGCCACCACGGCAATGGCACGCAAGGGATTTTCTGGGAGCGGCCGGATGTGCTGACCGTCTCGGTGCATGGTGATCCCGATGGCTATTACCCCTGGTATGTTGGCCGTGCGCATGAGCGGGGCGGTGGCTCTGGCGAAGGGTTCAACGTGAACTTGCCGGTGGCGGTCGGGAGTGATGACGGGCCTTGGCTGGAGGCGGTGTCGGCGGGGATTTCGCGGGTCGATACATTCGCGCCGGATGCCCTGGTGGTGAGCCTGGGCTTCGATGCTTCGGTGCATGAGCCGCTGAATGCGTTGGGCGTCTCCGATGAGGGTTTCGCGCGAGCGGGTGGGTTGATTGCGGGGCTGCGGGTGCCAGTGGTTTTCGTGCAGGAGGGTGGCTACGCGGTCGATCATCTGGGGGATTTGCTCGCGCGGTTCCTGGGTGGTTTTCTCGGACGATGACCGCGCTTGCCGCCGCCCCAGTAAGCAAAAATAAAAGAATGGGGTCTGGGGAGATTCTTTTCCCCAGCCTTCTTGGAGTCTTTCAATGAACCACTTCGATCTGCTGACGTTGGACACCCACGTCGACATTCGGTGGCCCAACCCGCCTGACGCCACTTTCGAGACCGACCGTTGCGTCGATTTCCCCAAGATGGCGCGTGGCGGGCTGAAGGGTGTGGTGTTCATCGCCTACCTGCCCCAGGCGCGGCGCGACGATGCCGGCCATGCCGCCGCCGCGGCGCGCGCGGAGGCGATGCTGCATCACATCCGTGGTCGTGCGGATGGCCAGGCGCGGCGGTACTGCACGACGAGCGCCGGGATTGTCGCCGCGCATGAAGCCGGCGCGCAGATGGTGATCGCCGCGGTCGAGAATGGCTATGCGATGGGGCGTGATCTTGGCCTGCTGGCGAAGTGGCGCGACATGGGCGCGATCTACCTGACGCTCACGCATAACGGCCACAACGCGCTGTCCGACAGTGCGATTCCGCGCCCGGATCTGGGTGATCCGGCCGAGGAGCATGGCGGGTTGTCGCCGCTGGGGGTGAAGGCGGTCGCCGAGATGAATCGGGTGGGACTGCTGGTCGATGTCAGCCATGTCTCGAAGAAGGGGATGATGCAGGCGGTGGAGGTCTCGCGCGTTCCGGTGGTGGCGACGCACACCTGCTGCGCGGCGCTGCGCGCGCATCCGCGCAATGTGGATGACGAGCAGCTGGATGCGCTGCGCGACTCCGGCGGCTTGGCGCAGATCACGGCGGTGTCCTCCTTCCTGCGCAGCGGGGAGCCGGGCAAGCCGGTGGTGGCGTATGTCAGCGACATCGCGGACCATGTGGACCATGCGGTGAAGCGCATCGGGATCGAACATGTCGGGCTGAGTTCGGATTTTGACGGCGGCGGGGGCGTGATCGGCTGGGCGAATGCCGCGGAGAGCGCGGCGGTGACCGAGGAGCTGGAGCGGCGCGGCTATGATAATGCGGCGCTGGGCCTCCTCTGGTCGGGGAATTTCCTGCGTCTTATGCGCGCGGCGGAGACTGCCGCGGCCGCGTAACAATTCTGGGTTGTAAGTGGATGAAGCGCACGGCAGGGTTGCACCATGTCGCTCGCCACCATCGCCACATTCGCATTCTCCGGCATCGAGGCCGTGCCAGTGGAGGTGCAGGTGCAGATTGCGCCGGGCCTGCCGGCCTTCCTGCTGGTGGGGCTTGCCGACAAAGCCGTGGGTGAAAGCCGGGAGCGGGTGCGCGCGGCGCTGATCGGGCTCGGCTTGTCGCTGCCGCCCAAGCGCGTGCTGGTCAATCTCGCACCGGCCGACCTGCTCAAGGAGGGGTCGCATTTCGACCTGCCGATCGCGCTCGGCGTACTGGTCGCGATGGGCGTAATCGCGGCGGAGGAAGTCGCGGAATACGCCGCACTGGGGGAGCTGGCGCTGGATGGTGGCATCCATCCCGTGGCGGGCGTGCTGCCGGCCGCGATCGGGGCCTCGGCGCAGGAGCTGGGGCTGATCTGCCCCGCGGCGCAGGGTGGCGAGGCGGCCTGGGCGGGGCGGATCTCGGTGCTCGCGGCACCGGATCTGCCGTCGCTGCTCAACCATTTCCGCGGGGTGCAGCTGCTCGCCCCGCCGAAGCTGCCGGAGATGACGTCTGGTGCGGCGCGGGGGCCCTGCCTGTCAGAGGTGCGCGGGCAGGAGGCCGCCAAGCGCGCCATCGAGATCGCGGCGGCCGGCGCGCACAACCTGCTCATGCTCGGGCCGCCAGGGGCGGGGAAATCCATGCTCGCCGCGCGCATCCCCGGCCTGCTGCCGGACCTCGCGCCGGAGGAAGCGCTGGAGGTGAGCATGATCCACTCCGTCGCCGGCATGCTCGAAGGCGGGCGGCTGGTGCAGCGCCCACCCTTCCGCGACCCGCACCACTCGGCAAGCCAGGCGGCGCTGGTCGGCGGCGGCCATCGCACGAAGCCGGGCGAGATCAGCCTGGCCCATCGCGGCGTACTCTTCCTCGACGAATGGCCGGAATTTCCGCGACCGGCGCTGGAGGCGCTGCGCCAGCCGATGGAGACCGGGCGTGCGACGATCAGCCGGGCGAATGCGCGGGTGAACTACCCCGCGCGGTTCCAGCTGGTGGCGGCGATGAATCCCTGTCGCTGTGGGTATCTCGCCGATCCGCGCCGGGCCTGCTCCCAGGCGCCGCGCTGCGGGGAGGCGTACCAGGCCAAGCTGTCGGGGCCGCTGCTCGACCGGATGGATATGAGCATCGAGATCGCGCCGCTGACGCCGGCGGAGCTGATCCATGCGCCACCAGGCGAAGCGAGCAGCGCGGTAGCGGAGCGCGTGGCTCGCGCACGGGAGTGGGCGCGTGGACGCTGGGGCGTGGACAATGCGGAGGCCGAGTTCCGGCCGCTGCAGGACAGCCTGGATGCGGAGGCGGCGCGGCTGCTCGAACAAGCCGCGACGAAGCTCTACCTGTCCAACCGCGCGCATGTCCGCACGCTACGGGTGGCGCGCAGCATCGCCGACCTGGCGGGAGCGGCGAAGATCGCGCGGGTGCACGTGGCCGAAGCGCTGGCCTACAGGCATCGGAAAGCAGGGTAAGCAAGCAGCGGGAGTGCCCTCCCCCACCCTCCGACGGGGGCAGCGCCCCGACCCGCGTTCAGTCGTGCTTGCGGCCCTTGGCGTCGGTACCCACCCGGTTGCCCGAGGCGGCGAGCGCGCTCAGCCGCGCCGGCAGCGCGGCGCGAATGTCAGGGCGCGTGTCGCGATCCTTCTTCCACAGCTTTTTGTCCTTCCGCCGCATCCCGCAGCCGAGGCACCATCCGGTCTCGTCGTCGAACTTGCAGACATCAATGCACGGGCTCGCCATGGGACCGCATATGGCAAGCGTGTGTCAGCCTTCCAGGCGGGATGCATCGGGAGCGAAGGGGAGCGCAGTGCCGTGATGCCGTTTACCATCGCCTGCGGCTGGCGCCCCGGCCTGCTCGGCCGCACCACCGAACTGCACGCGCGCTACTACGCCCAGGCGTTCGGGTTCGGCCCGCGCTTCGAGGCGGTGGTCGCCGGCGGCCTCGCGGAATTCGTCCCCCGACTTCGCGATACGCGCAACCAGATCTGGGCTGCGCTCGATGGGGAGACGGTGATCGGCACCATCGCCATCGACGGGCAGGACATGGCCCCGGCTGCGCATCTGCGCTGGTTCATCCTGCACGAAGCTGCCCAAGGCACGGGGATCGGGCGCGCGCTGCTGCAGGCCGCTCTCGCCCATGTCGATGCGCAGGGTTTTGCCGAGACTCGGCTGTGGACCTTCGCCGGCCTCAACCCGGCGCGCCGCCTCTATGAGCGCCACGGCTTCGCGATGGCGGATGAACGCCCCGGCGACCAGTGGGGCGAACCGGTGATGGAACAGCTCTTCATCCGCCCGCGGGCGTCATAAGTCGCCGATCCGGAAAGCGTCGGCGACGCGCCGCACGCTTCCATCCGCCGCGACGAGGATCACGTCGAAGCGCATCCCCGCGCCGCCATGGCTGGGATTGGCCGCGAGCCAGGCCTCGGCGCCTGCGATCAGCCGCGCGCGCTGGCGCGGGCCGAGCGCATAGGCCGCCTCGGCCAGCGAGGGGCGCGCCTTCACCTCGATGAAGGCGAGCAGCCCGTCGCGCTCCGCGATGAGGTCGATCTCGCCCGCCCCGGTGCGGGCGCGCCGCGCGAGCACAGTCCAGCCCTCGGCCATGAGCAGGGCGGCCGCGATGGCTTCGGCGCCTGTCCCGGTCGCGCCGGCGCGGCGGCCTCGTTGGCGGCGGGCTTCGGTCATGGCATGAGCATGTCGGAACAAATCGAGAGACGCCATGCGCCGCCTGATCTTCGGGTTCCTGCTGCTCGCGCTCCCGGCCTCGGCGCAGCCGCTCGCGCAGCGGCACATGGTGGCCGCGGCGCATCCGCTGGCCGCCGAGGCCGGGCTCGCGATGCTGCGCGACGGTGGAACAGCGATCGACGCGGCGGTCGCGGTGCAGATGGTGCTCACACTGGTGGAGCCGCAGTCGAGCGGCATCGGCGGCGGCGCGCTGATCCTGCACTGGGACACCGCCGAACGCCGGATCGCGGCGATCGACGGGCGGGAGACGGCGCCGGCCGCGGCGACCCCTGCCCTGTTCCTGCGCAGCGGAGACCCCATGGCCTTTGCCGATGCGGTCGTGGGCGGCCGCGCGGTCGGCGTGCCCGGCACCGTCGCCGCGCTGGAGGCCGCCCATCGGCTGCACGGCAAGCTACCCTGGGCACGGCTGTTCGAGCCCGCCATCGCGCTGGCCGAGGCCGGCTTTACCGTCTCCCCGCGCCTCGCGCGCGAGATCGCGCGGGATGGCCGGCGGCTCGCCGAGGACCCCACCGCGCGCGCCTATTTCTTCGATGCACGGGGACAGCCGGTTGCAGCCGGGACACGGCTGCGCAACCCCGCACTCGCCGCCACCTTGCGCGCCATCGCGGCGCATGGCGCTGCGGCGCTGCATCGCGGCCCGATCGCCGCCGACATTGCCGATGCGGTGCGCGGCCACCCGACCAACCCCGGCCTCATGACGATGGACGACCTCGCCGCGTATCAGCCGCGGCTGCGCGAGCCCGTGTGCTCCGAGTACCGGCGGCGGCGCGTCTGCGGCTTCCCGCCGCCCTCCTCGGGCGGTGTCGCGATCGGCCAGATCCTCGGCGTGCTCGAGCATTTCGACATGTCGCACTTCGCGCCCAACAGCCTCGACGCCGCGCACCTCATCGCCGAGGCCGGGCGCCTCGCCTTCGCCGACCGCGCCGCCTATCTAGGCGACCCGGACCAGGTGCGCGTGCCCGTGCGCGGGCTGCTCGACCGTGCCTACCTGACGGCGCGCGCCCAGCTGGTGGACCGGCTGCGCGCGATGCCCGCCCTGCCCCGTGCCGGCAACCCGCCCTGGCGCGAGGCGGCCTATGCGGCGCAGGAGGAACAACCCGAACACGGCACCAGCCACATTGCCATCGTCGACGAGGCGGGCAATGCGGTGTCCATGACCACGACCATCGAGGCCGTGTTCGGTTCGCAGGTGATGGTGCGCGGCTTCATGCTGAACAATGAGCTGACCGACTTCGCGTTCCGCCCGGAGGTGGAGGGCCGGCCGGTCGCCAATGCGGTGGGTGCGGGCAAGCGGCCACGATCCTCGATGTCACCAACATTGGTGTTCGATGAGGAGGGTCGGCTCGCTTTCATCGTGGGCTCGCCTGGTGGGGCGCGCATCATCGGCTTCGTCGCGCGGACCCTGGTCGGGCTGCTGGACTGGAACCTCTCGCCGCAGGCGGCAATCGACCTGCCGCACGTGCTGACCCTGGGCGCGACGGTTGAGTTGGAGGCGGAGACGCCGATGGCAGCACTCGGCCCGGCGCTGGAGGCGATGGGCCACCGGGTGGTGATCGGCACGCTCGGGTCGGGGTTGCAGGCGATCCGCATTCGGCGAGACGGGAGTGCGGTCGCCATCGATGGCGGCGCGGATCGGCGGCGTGAAGGGGCGGCGCTGGGGGAGTGATCAGGTGCGCGGCAGGGATGCGCGCAAGCCGGGCAGATGGTCGGTGATGACGCTCCAGACGAGGGCGTGATCGACCGAGGCGTAGCCGTGGATCAGGCGATTGCGGAAGGCGATGATGGTGGCAAGGTCCGGGATCGCGGATGCGCGCTCCGGGTGATCGCGCCGAAGCGCGGCGAGGGCTTCGCCGATGATTTCGAACTGGCGCTCGACTGCCGCGTGGAGCAGTTCGTCTTCCACGTATTTGGCCAAAGTTGTGCAGGCGCGCTCGTTGAGGAATTGAGCAATGCGATCGGCAGAGCGTGCGGCGTCCCACAGCAGCGCCGCGGCGCGATCCGTCATGGAAAGAGCGGCACGCATTCGGCCATGATGGCGGCGCGGAGGTGGGGGTTCTCGATGGACGCTTCGGACAGGAGGTCCACGGGCCGTCCGAGAAGCGATTCCAGCGCGGCGTGGAAGCTCAGAAATGCCTCGGCGTAGCGATGCTCCCGCGCATGAGGGCCGAAGCGCACAAGGAGGTCGACGTCGCTGTGCAGCGGATCGAAGCGATCAGTTGCGGCGGAGCCGAACAGGTCCAGCGTCTCCACGCCGAAGCGGCGGCAGAGATCCGAAAGCGCTTCGCGTGGAGCAAGGGCCTGCATGAGATCAGTCTAGACCGCCCTGCCGCCGCGCATCAAAACCCAAAAGGCGGTCGGAGTGTGATCAGGTCACAGCAAACGCTCCCGCCGGAACGATAAATGCCGCCCGTTGCCGATGATCAGGTGATCATGGACCACGACGGAGAAGACCTCACCGGCCCGTTTGATTTCGGCCGTCATCTCGATATCGGCGCGGCTCGGCGTCGGGTCGCCACTCGGGTGGTTGTGCACCAGGATCAGCGCCGTCGCGTGCAATTCGAGTGCGCGCTTGATGACTTCGCGCGGGTAGACGGGGGTGTGGTTGACGGTGCCGCGCGCCTGCGCCTCGTCCGCGAGCAGACGGTTCTTGGCGTCGAGAAACAGCACGCGGAACTGCTCGACCTTCTCGCGTGAGATCGCGGCGTTGAGGTAGTCGATCAGCCGGTCCCAGTTGTTGAGCAGCGGCTGGTCCACGACCTCGGCCTTGGCCAAGCGCAATGCCGCGTCCTGCACCAGCTTGATGGCGGTGACGCTGTGCTCACCGAGCCCACGCATGTCGAGCAGGTCCTTCTGCGGCGCGGTCAGCACGGCGGCGAAGCTGCCATACCTGTTGATGAGCGCCTTCGCGAGCGGCTTGGTGTCGCCCTTCTTGAACGCAAAGAACAACAGCATCTCGAGGACCTCGTAGTCCGCCAGGGCGCCCGGTCCGCGTTCGAGCAGCTTTTCCCGCATGCGGCTTCGATGGCCGGTCGGACCGGTGCTGGAAAATGGCGCCTCATGATCGGCGGCGTTGCGGGTCCCTTGTCCCTGCCAGCCTGTCCGGGTGCTCTGGGCTGCCCTCGATGGGAGGAACCTAGGCCTGACACCGAACTGCGTCGCGCCGGCATCCTCCGCGAACCCCGGGTGCAGCCGACCGCTGAGACGCGACGGGTCGGTCTGCGCGATACGAGGCGCGCGGTCCAAGCCGGCAAGACTACGTCGCAACATCCTCATCAGCCACATGGCGCGCTTGCTCTCTGGTGAGCGTTCTCGCCCAGAGGGCGCAACGATCATCATTAATGCAACCTGAACGTGCATCAACCTTCAATCGAATGGGGTGCCGGATATCGCGCATATTTCGCGCTGTCGGAGCTGATCGCTCGGCTTTGCTTCTCAATGCGTCAGATAGAACGTCGCGATCTGGCCGCCCAACGCCACGTTGCGGTCGATGCACTCGGTGAGAAACTCGTGCAGCCCGCCATCCATGATCGCCTCGATCCGCCCGAATTTGAGCTTGGCGTGCAATTCCCCGGCGAGCCGGTGGCACTCACCCCGCCTGCCCCCGCCCGCATTGGCCAGTGCGTCCAGCGTCTGGTCCACGCGTCGGTAGCACGCGATCATGGAACGCGGCAGCTCCTGGCGCAGGATCAGCAGTTCCGCGACCAGGTTCGGCTGCAGCCGGGTGTGATAGAGCCACTGGTAGGCGCGCTGCGCCGAGACGGAGCGCAGCACCGCCTGCCATTGCAGGTAGTCGATGGCGCTGCCCTCGGCCTCGGGCTGCTTGGCGAGCATGGTGTGGCGCACGTCGAGCAGGCGGGCGGTGTTGTCGCCGCGTTCCAGCATGGTGCCCAGGTGCGTGAAGCGCCACGCCTCGTCGCGCAGCATGGTGTCGGCGGCGGCGCCGTAGAACAGCAGGGAGCGCGCCTTCACCCAATCCAGGAACGGCGCGAGCCCGTCCACGGTGAGGGCCGCCGGTGCCAGCTTGCGCGCCTCGTTCCAGGTGTCGTTGATCGCTTCCCACATGTCGACGGTGAGGGCCGCGCGCACCTGTCGCGCATTGCGCCGCGCCGCCTCGATGGAGGGCAGCAGCCCCGACGCGTTGTCGGGGTCGAGGATGAGGTGGTGCAGCACCGCCTCGCGCGTCGGCTCCTCATGTTTTTCGAAAAAACCCGTCTCGGCGCCGGTCGCGACGAGCAGGGATTGCCATTCCTCGTCGCGATGGGTGAGGCCGGCCATGCGCGCGGCGACCGTCAGCCCACGGGCAACATTCCCGGCGCGCTCGGTGTAACGGCCGAGCCAGAACAGGCTGTCGGCGGTGCGGCTGAGCATGGCGTCAGCCCCCCTGCCGCTGCGACTGCGATTGCGCTTGCGGCCCGCCCTCATGCAATTGCGACTGGGCCTGCGATTGCGACTGGAACCCGCCACCCGACTGGGATTGGGATTGCGACTGGCCCGATGCCGGCACCGCGTCATCCTCCAGCACCCAGGTGTCCTTTGTGCCGCCTCCCTGGCTGGAATTGACCACCAGCGAGCCCTCCCGCAGCGCCACGCGGGTGAGACCGCCGGGGATGATGCGGACGCCCTTGCCGCCGGTCAGGATGAAGGGACGCAGATCGACATGGCGCGGCGCGATGCCGGCCTCGACAAGCGTGGGCACGGTGGAGAGCGCGAGCGTTGGCTGGGCGATGTATTCGGCGGGCTTGGCCTTGATCCTCGCGGCGAATTCCTCGCGCTGGGCGTGGGTGGAATGCGGGCCCACCAGCATGCCGTAGCCGCCCGAGCCATGGGTCAGCTTCACGACCAGCTCGTCCAGGTGCTCCAGCACATAGGCGCGGTCGGCATCGCGCTCGCACAGGTAGGTGGGGACGTTGGAGAGCAGCGGCTCCTCGGAGAGATAGAAGCGCACCATCTCCGGCACGTAGGGGTAGATCGCCTTGTCGTCGGCGATGCCCGCACCCGGCGCGTTCGCGAGTGCGACATTGCCGGCGCGGTAGGCGCGCATCAGGCCGGGGACGCCCAGCATCGAATCGGGCAGGAACGCCTCGGGGTCGAGGTATTCATCGTCGATGCGGCGATAGATCACGTCGACGCGCTGGGGACCGTTGGTCGTGCGCATGAAGACGATATCGTCGCGCACGAACAGGTCCGCGCCCTCGACGCACTCGACGCCCATCTCGTCCGCAAGGAAGCAGTGCTCGTAATAGGCGCTGTTGTAGGCGCCGGGCGTCAGCAGCACGACGCGGGGCGTGCCGGGGCAGCGTTCCGGGGCCACGGATTTCAGCGTCTCGAGCAGTTCCTCGGGGTAGTGGCCGACGGGGGCGATCCGGTGCGTCGCGAACAGCTCGGGGAAGAGGCGCATCATCGCCTCGCGATTCTCCAGCATGTAGGAGACGCCCGACGGCGTGCGGCAATTATCCTCGAGGACGAAGAACTCGTCGGGCGCGGTGCGGACCACGTCGATTCCCGAGACATGGGTGTAGACACCGCCCGGCGGGACGAACCCCTCCATGATCGGGCGGTAGGTCTCGTTGCCCAGGATCAGGCTCTCTGGGATCTTGCCGGCGCGGATGATGTCGCGCTTACCGTAGACATCCTTGAGGAACAGGTTCAGCGCGCGGACCCGCTGCTCCAGGCCACGCGCCAGGCGCTGCCATTCACCCTGGCCGAGTACGCGCGGGATCAGGTCGAAGGGGATCAGGCGTTCCGGGTCGCCGCCCTCCCCGTACACAGCGAAGGTGATGCCGATGCGGCGGAACAGCAGCTCCGCCTCGCGCCGCTTCACGCCGAGCGCATCGTGGCTGGTGCCATCGAGCCACCTGGCGACGCCCGCGAAACAGGCGCGCAGCCCGTCATTGCCGTTCATTTCATCAAAAGCTTTGGGCAGCGCAAAAGGCTCCATCGGCATAGAAGGTGAGGCTCCCCTTTGGCGCTCGTCCAGAATGCAGTTCCAATGAGGAGGTTGCAGGAAGCGGGCCAGGGTGCAAGCGCGATCTCCCAGGGAAATGGCTCGGCGCCGACCTGGTCTGCCCAAGCCTGCGGCAGCGCGTTGCCCAGCCATGCGGCGGATGGGGTTTTGTGCCGCCGCGGGCCTGCGTAGTCTCGTCGGGCAGGGAGAATGCGGGGATGACAGCGATGACGGCGGCGGATGTCTTGGCGGCCGCATTCGCGCGGGCCGGGGTGCAGCGCATCTTCGGCGTGCCCGGGGGTGGCTCCAGCCTCGACCTCATCGCCGCGGCCCGGCGCGTCGGCATCGGCTTCGTGCTCGCGCGGCATGAATTCGCCGCCGGGGTGATGGCGTCGGTGACGGCGGAGCTGTCCGGAGCGCCGGGTGTGGCGCTCTGCACCCGGGGGCCTGGCGTCGGCAACATGGCCAACGCGATGGCGAATGCCGCGCTGGAACGTTCGCCGCTGGTGCTGGTGGCGGACGGATTCGCGCCGGCAGAACGCGCGTTCGCGACGCACCAGTATTTCGACCATGCGGCTATGCTGGCACCGGTGGTCAAAGTCGCCTTCGACGTCGGCGCGTCGGGCGCCGGGGCCGCGGTTGATGGTGCCCTTGCCGCCGTGATGACCGCCCCGCGCGGCGCCGCGCTGATCGAATTATCCGCCGAGGCCGCACGTGGGCCGGCGACCGCAGAGCCCCTGCCGCCCAAGCCCGCCAATCCTACGCCGGACCTCACCGCCGCGCGGGCGCTGCTCGCGTCGGCAAAGCGCCCCGTCGCGATCCTCGGGCTGGAGATGCTGGACCCTGCGGCGGCCGAGGGCGCGCGCGCGCTGGTGGCGGCGCTCGGCTGCCCGGCACTGGTGACCTACAAGGCGAAGGGCGCGATCGCCGACACTGATACCCACTTCGCCGGCGTGTTCACCGGCGGCGCGGCCGAAGGACCCGTCCTGGATGAGGCCGACCTCATCCTGCTGCTCGGCGCCGACCCGGTGGAGTTCATCCCCCGCCCCTGGCGATGGTCGGTGCCGGTGCTGGATTGCGGAACGGCGCCGCGACCGCTCGCCTATCGCGCAACGGAGGTCGGCTGCTACGGCGCCCTGGGCACGATGTTGGCCGCGCTCGCCGAGGATGCCGCGCCGAGCGCATGGAACCAGGGCGAGATCGTGCCGCTGCGGACCGCCTGGCGCCAGGCCCTGGGCAATGCCGGCAGCGGGCGCGGCCTTGGGCCGCAGGCGGTCGTGGAGATCGCGCAGGCCGCCTGCCGACGCGCCGGCGCCGACCCGCGCGTGGCGGTCGATGCCGGCGCCCACATGTTCCCGGTCACCACCTTCTGGGAGGCCGAACGTCCCGGCGATCTTCTCATCTCGAACGGTCTGGCGACGATGGGCTTCGCGCTGCCAGCGGCCATCGCTGCGGCGCAGCACGATCCCGTGCGGGGCGCCATCGCCTGCATCGGCGATGGCGGCCTTCTCATGCAGCTCGGCGAGTTGGCGACGGCGGCCACGCTCGGCGCGCGCGTGGTCGTACTCGTGTTCAACGATGCATGCCTGAGCCTCATCGACATCAAGAAAGGCACGCGCTACCTGCCGGACGGCGCGCTGGACTGGCCGCGGGTCGACTTCGCCGCGGCTGCGCGCGCCCTGGGTGTCGCCGGGTTCCGCGCCGAGAGCGAAGCGGAACTCGAGGCCGCCTTCGCCGAAGCGCTGGCGCTGCCCGGGCCCTCGCTGATCGACGTGACCGTCGACCCCTCCGGCTATCCCGCGCAGATCAAGGCGTTGCGCGGATAACCCATGCCTACAGCAGCTTGTCGAGCGAGATCGGCAGCTTGCGGATGCGCTTTCCGGTCGCGTTGTAGACGGCATTCGCGACCGCGGCGCCAACGCCGGTGATGCCAATCTCGCCGATGCCATGCGCGCCCAGCGGCGAGTGTGGATCGGGGATGTCGGTCCAGATCACGTCGATCTTGGGCACGTCCATGTGCACCGGCACGTGGTACTCGGCGAGCGAGGGATTCATGATCCGGCCCGTGCGCGGGTCGCGATGCGTCTCCTCCATGAGCGCGAGGCCAAGGCCCATGATGATGCCACCGCGGAACTGGCTGGCCGCCGTCTTCGCGTTGAGGATGCGCCCGCAATCAAAGGAGCCGAGGAAGCGGCTGACGCGCACCTCGCCGGTGATCTCGCTCACGCGCACCTCGCAGAATTGCGCGCCGTAGGAGTGCATGGAGAATTCTTGCGCCTCCAGCGGCGGCGGTGCCGAGGCCTCGGCGACCAATTCCTCACGGCCCGCGCGCCGAAGGATGGAGACGTAGGTCTCGTGCTTGTCCGGCTCCTCGCTGCTGCACAGGCCGCCGTCGCGCGCCTCCACCGCATCCGGTTTCAGGCCGGCGAGCGGTGAATCATTGCCGACGAGCTTCAGCAGCGCCGCCTTGAACGCGTCATGCGCGGCGATGATCGCTGCCGCGATCGATGCGGTCTGCGAGGAACCACCCGCCATGGAGCCGGGCGGCAGCGCCGTGTCGCCATGCTCGAACACGACCTGGTCCATGGCGAGGCCCAGCCGTTCCGCGATGTGCTGCGTCTGCACCGTCGCGGTGCCCATGCCCATCTCATGCGCCGCCGTCGAGACGGTCGCGCGCCCATCGGCGGTGAGGCGGATGCGCGCCGCGCCGCCAGGCATGCGGTAGTAGGGATAGGTCGCCGTCGCCATGCCCATGCCGATGAGCCACTCGCCGTCTCGCCGCGCCCCTGGCGTGGCGCTGCGCTTCTCCCAGCCGAACTGCTCGGCGCCACGGCCATAGGCCTCGGTCAGGTGGCGCGAGGAGAATTCGTTGCCGGAGGTCGGGTCCTTGGCCGGCTCGTTGCGGCGGCGCAGCTCGATCGGGTCGATCTGCATCGCCTCGGCGAGCTCGTCCATCGCGCATTCCAGCGCGAAGGTGCCGATCGATTCACCCGGCGCGCGCATGAAGGTGTTGGCCACGATGTTCATGTCTGCGACGCGCTGCGCGATCATGATGTTCTCCGCCGCGTAGAGGTGGCGGGCGGGGAAGCTGAACTGCTCGGGGCATTCATTGTGCGGGGTCATCGCCGCGGTGCCGGTGTGGATGAGCGCGGTGAGCTTGCCGTCCGAACGCGCGCCGAGGGCGACGCGCTGCTCGGTCATGGTGCGGCCGCCGACGGACCGGAACACGCCCTCGCGCGGCAGCATGATGCGCACCGGCCGTCCGCTCACGCGCGATGCGGCGGCGGCGAGGATCTGGTGGTTCCACAACGACTTGCCGCCGAAGCCGCCGCCCACATAGGGCGAGCGGACATGGACCTGCTCCTCCTTGATCCCGAATATCTGCGAGAGCGTCCACGCGACGTTGTTCACCATCTGCGTGGCGTCGTGCAGGATCAGCTTGTCGCCTTCCCAGGCGAGCGTCGCGGCATGCAGCTCGATGGCGTTGTGGTTGTGCGCCGGCGTGGCGTAGGTGCAGTCCACCTGGAACGCGGCCTGCACGAGCGTGGCCTCGGCATTCCCCCGCTCGATCGAGGGCGGCTCGCCGAGGATGTTGGCAGGCACGCGGGTGCTGCCCTTCGCGGCATCAAAATCGGTGATCGCCGGTGCCGTCTCATAGGTCACGCGGATCAAGGTCACCGCGTGGTCGGCCTGCTCCTGCGTGTCGGCGAGGAGCACGGCGACAGGCTCGCCGTTCCAGTGGATTTCGGCGTCCTGCATGACCGGAAGGTTGGAGGTGCCAGCCGCCTTGGGCTTGGTGTTCATCAGCGCCGGCGACGCCATGCGCGGCGCGTTGCGGTAGGTCATCACGAAGACGACGCCCGGCGCCGCCTCGGCCGCCGAGATGTCGAGTGCAACGATGCGGCCGCGCGCGACCGTGCTGTGCAACAGGGCCGCGTAGGTCAGCCCCTGCATCGGCACCTCGGCGGCGAAGCGGGCCTTGCCGCGCACCTTCAGCGCGCCGTCGAGCCGCGATACCGGCGCGCCGATCAGCCCATGCTTCTGCATCAACGGATCAGGCGAGCCGCCAGGCAGCCAGCGCGCGGGAACCAGCCCGATCGCGGTCTTCAGAAGGCTCTGCGCGGCGTCCTGGATGCTCGTCATGCGGTTTCTCCGATCAGATCGCCGAGCGTCGCGACGATGCAGCGTTTGGCCAGTTCGATCTTGAAGGCGTTGTCGCGGAGCCCCGCCGCATCGGCGAGTTCCGCCTCGGCGGCCTGGGCGAAGCTTTCGCGCGTCGCGAGGCGGCCGCGCAGGGCCTCCTCGGCCTTCCAGGCGCGCCAAGGCTTGTGCGCGACGCCGCCGAGGGCGAGCCGCACGTCGCGGATGGTGCCGCCCTGCACGTCGACCATGGCGGCGACGGAGACAAGCGCGAAGGCATAGCTCGCGCGGTCGCGCACCTTCCGGTAGGTGGCTCGCCAAGCGAAGCCCAGCGCCGGCAATTCGACGCCGGTGATGAGGTCCTGCGCGTCGAGCACCGTCTCGATATCCGGCCGCCCGCCAGGCAGCCGATGCAGGTCGACGAGCTTCACCGTGCGATCGCCGCCCGGGCCTTGCACATGCACGACAGCGTCCAGCGCCGCGAGTGCCACGCACATATCAGAAGGATGCGTCGCGACGCAGCTCGGCGAGGCGCCGAGGATGGCGTGGATGCGGTTGACGCCGTCGATCGCATCGCACCCGGCACCGGGCTCGCGCTTGTTGCAGCGGGCGGCCTCGTCATAGAAATAGGTGCAGCGTGTGCGCTGCAGGATATTGCCCGCGACCGTCGCCATGTTGCGGATCTGCCCACTCGCGCCGGCGAGGATCGCGCGCGACAGCAGGGGAAATCGCTCGCGCACGGTGCGGTCGGCGGCAACGGCGGTGTTCGTCGCGCCGGCGCCGATCAGCACGCTGCCATCCTCGCGCGCCTCGATTTCGCGCGAGAGCGCCGTGACGTCCACCAGAAGCTTGGGCCGCTCCACCTGCTCGCGCATCAGGTCCACGAGGTTGGTGCCGCCGCCGAGATACTTCGCCTGGCGATTGTCGCTCACGAGCCGGATCGCGGCTGCGCCGTCCGCGGCGCGCTCATAGGTGAAGGGGTTCATGCCGGCACCTTGGCGTGCACCTTGGTGATCGCCTCGGCGATGCCGTTATAGGCCCCGCAGCGACAGAGATTGCCGCTCATCCGCTCGCGCAGTTCGTCGTGGTCGAGCGCCATGGTCTCGGCGGAGAGGTCCGCGGTCACGGCACTGGGCACGCCGCGCTCGATCTTGCCGAGCATGCCGATCGCCGAGCAGAGCTGGCCGGGCGTGCAGTAGCCGCATTGAAATCCATCATGCTCGATGAAGGCGCTCTGCAATGGATGGAGCGCGTCACTGCCACCCGACAATCCCTCGACGGTCGTAATCTCTCGCCCCTCGTACTGCACGGCGAGCGCGAGGCAGGCGTTGATGCGTTCGCCGTCCACGAGCACCGTGCAGGCGCCGCATGCGCCCTGGTTGCATCCCTTCTTCGTGCCCATCAGGCCGAGATTGTCACGCAGCATATCCAGCAGCGACGTGCGCGGATCGGCGATCACATCCATCGGTTGTGCGTTGATGATGTAGTGCATGAGGATATCCCCTCCGAGGTGCTGGCGTGGTGCTTTCGCTCGCCGTCGCCCGCCCATGTGCATCGCAGCAGAGCGCAGCCGGTCGCCGCAATTAACGAGGTCGTGCAATGCGGGTTGCATCTGGTCCACGCTGGACAAGCAGCGCGGCGAACACATCCGCGATGGCTTTATGCCAACCGCGCATCATTCCGTCAGCGGCGCGAGAACACAGTGCCGACCTGCTGAGCCGAAGGAGCGGCGCGCCCGATGCGGCACGACCGCGCCGTCGTCATTTCACCGCATAGACATCGTAGCAGGGACCGCTTGGTGGCCGCTGACCCGTGGCGATGGCGAGTGTTCGGTTTAGCCAAAGCAGCTGCGGCGCCGCGGTTTCGAAGCGCATGGTCGCGCGGAAATAATATTCGTCGGGTGACACGGCCTCGCCGCCGGCGAGACGCGCGAGAACGTCGCGCTGACCGGTGCGGATACCCGCATAGTTCACCTGGATCAGGGCGCCACTCGCCTCGCGCAAGGTGATGCGCACGTCGATCCGCGCGGTGCCGTCCGGCTCCACGCGCAGCCAGTCGGCGCCGATCGGCAGCACGGTGCCATTCAGCTGCGGACCTTCGAAGTTGCCGCCGGTGATCGCAATGACGCGCAGCTCATGGTCGGCCGCGCTGCCGACGTTCTCCGGCGCCGCGACCTCCAGCGTCAGGCGGAACAGGAACTCCGTCTCGATCGTCAGGCGCTCGGTCATGACTTGGTCCCCCATCCATGGTTTCGGTAAAAAGACGACAAGCTTCGGGTTCGGCGATCGGTCCTCAGCCATGCGCATCGTCGAGGCCGGGCCCGGCGGCCGCGCGCGTCGCCGCGTCGCGCAACGCGCTCGCGCTCACCACCTGCTCGCGCAGCTGCACGCGGGTGAGTGCGTGCTCGATGACGCGCCGCGTCCAGAGCTGGTCGGCCACGCGCCGCGCCGCGGCGGCATTGCCGCGCAGGAAGGCCAGCGCCTCCGCCTCCTGCCCGGGAAACCGTGCGGCTTCCTGGGTGAGCGCGGCCTCAAGGTCGCGCGCGGCGATGTTCAGGCCGAAGCCTTCGCCGAGCTTGCGCAACACCATCCGCAGCCGCAGCCGGCGCTCCGCCAGCGCGCGCAGCGTGGCGCCCTCGCTTTGGGGCGCGGTCTTCGCCAGCATCCGGTATTCCGCCTCCACCAGCGAGGGCGGCAGGCCCTGCGCCGCATCGGCATCGGCGAGGCGGGCGAGCAGCGCGTGACGCAGCAGCCGCACCGTCATGGCCGCGAACTCCTGGCGGAGATCATCGGCCAGCGATACGCGCAGCGCGGCGAGATCCGTCTGGCCGCAGAGCTTCGCGAATTCCTCGTCCAGCGGCGGCAATTCCAGGCGGCGCAGCGCATGGGCGCGGGCCTCCACCACCAGCTCGCGGCCGGCGAGCTCATCGGGCAGCGCGGCGGAGCGCAGCGGCGCGGTGAGGCTCACGCGCCGCACCTCGCCCGGACGTAGCCCCGCCAACTCCG
Source organism: Plastoroseomonas arctica (assembly GCF_018128965.1). Classification (GTDB taxonomy): domain Bacteria; phylum Pseudomonadota; class Alphaproteobacteria; order Acetobacterales; family Acetobacteraceae; genus Plastoroseomonas; species Plastoroseomonas arctica. Next base: position 10,799 of record NZ_JAAEDH010000001.1, on the reverse strand, counting down.
GATCGAGGCCCGGCAGCGCGCCATCCTCGCCCAGGCGCCAGGCGAAGCGCTCGGCGCGCAGCGCCGGGTGCGGCGTGGCCGGCGGGAGGGTCGGCGAGAGCAGGCAGGGCGACGCCACGCGGAGGGTGAAGTCGACCGCGTCATGCGCGGTGCCGCCGACATAAAGCGCAGCGCGGATATGGGACAGCGCCGCATCCGCCCCGGCCTGCGCCGCCAGCGAGACCAGGGCGGGTGAGTCCGCACCATCGCCCGGCATGACGCGCGCGGCATGGGCACCGAGCGCGCGCGGCGCGGGGCCGGCAAACTCGTCGAGCGACAGCGTGACCTCGACGTCCTGCGGCAGCACGCCGGCGACGAGGCGGATGTCGGCCATGAGCGTGAACAACTGGCCCGGCGCCGCCGGCACCGCGTTCCGGGCGTCGAAGGCGAGCACTGCAGGGGTATCAGGCGTCACGCGCCCCTGGTAGCGCAGGTCCAGGTAGCCATGCCCGTCCGTCATGCCGCTGCCGGCGACACGCGGCACCAGCGTGCCGTGCGGCAGCAGCTCCCAATGCAGCGGCAAGGCCTGGCCATGTTCGTCGACACACTGGGCGCCGGGGTTGCGCAGGAGGTTCGGCGCGACCCAGGCGCTGATGTCGCAGGTGATCTCGTCGCCCGGCGCCGCGCCGGCATCGTTCAGCGCGTGCCAGACGCCGTGCCGTCGTCGCAGGGCCTGCAGCGCGGCATCGACCTCGGCGGCATCCGGCTCTGCCGTCACGCAATCGAGCGTGATCGTGCCGAGCTCAGGCGGCGTCACCTCCGGTAGCGCCTCGAGGCTGATCGCGACGACATGGGCGCCATCGGTCGCGCGCGGTTCGAGGGTGATGGAGGGGCGCGCCGCCGGCCTTATGCCGAAGTCACGCAGGATGTTGGCTATCGCGCGCTCGATCGCCTGGCCGAGGATGTCGGCGTGAATGGCGGCCTCTGAACGCCGCAGCATGGCGCTGCGCTGTGCCTCGGGCAGCGCCCCGTTCTGGTCGAGACCGGCGGCGAGTTCGGCGAGGCGACGGGCGCACTCCGTGCCGATGGGCCCGGGCGGCAGCACGACGCGGAAGCGACGCAGCAGGCCCTCGCGCGGCAGTTCGGCGATCTCCATGGCCGGCGTCAGCGTCGCATGTGCGGCATCAGCCGGCGGTGCCGCATCGATGCCTGGGCACACCCGGCAGCAGGCGCAGCCGGCCATGCCCGTACAAGGTCGTCGGCGGAAGGTGAGGGTGGATCAGCCATTCCCCCCCATCATGCGGCACGCCGAGCGGTTCAAACAACAAATCGAATGGCTCGCTGACGGGGGCGAGATATGGCGACGCGGTGCGGGTGAAGGTGCGCCGCATCGCGTCCTCAGCGCTGGCGCCAGGGCAGGCCCTCAGCCTTCCAGCCGGAGACGGTGCCGCGATGGCCCTCCGCATCGACCGGCCCTTCAAAGCCGGCGGCGATGTTGAAGGCGTGCGGAAACCCCGCCGCCTGCGCCGCCTGCCCCGCCGCGAGCGAGCGCGCGCCGGAGCGGCACAGGAAATAGATCTTCTTCAACGGCGTCAGCCCCGCCTTGCGCAGGTGCTCGGCGAAGGCGCCATTGACCTGCATGGAGGGGTAGACCTGCCAGGGGATCAACACCGGCTCCTTGCCCGCCGGCGCGAGGTCCGGCAGGCCGACGAAGTTCCATTCGGCGTCGGTGCGCACATCGACCAGGGCGGCTTCGGGATCGCTCGCCAGCGCCGCCCAGGCTTCGGTCGCACTCACATCCGGCACAGTGCTCATGGGACTCTTCCAACAACATCGGCCGGATGCGATGCCTGCCCCGGCTACTTCACCTCCACATAGCGCAGATAGGGCTTCTTGGCTTCCCACCCCTGGGGGAACAATTCGCGCGCCTTCTCATCCGTGATCGAGGGCGGGATGATGCCGCGCTCGCCCGGGCGCCAGTTGACCGGCGTCGCCACCTTGGTCCGGTCGGTGAGCTGGAGGCTGTCGATCACCCGGATGATTTCGTCGAAATTCCGCCCCGTGCTCGGCGGATAGACCAGGAAAAGGCGGATCTTCTTGTTCGGATCGATCACGAACACCGTGCGCACGGTGATCGAGGGGTCGGCCTCGGGGTGCACCATGTCGTACAGCGCGGCCACCTTGCGGTCTGGGTCGGCGATCATGGGGAAGTTCACCGCGGTCCCCTGGGTCTCCTCGATGTCGGCTTCCCACAGGCCGTGGCTGGTCAGCGGATCCACCGACAGGCCGATGACCTTCACGTTGCGCTTGTCGAATTCCGGCTTGAGGCGGGCGGTCTCGCCCAGCTCGGTCGTGCAGACCGGGGTGAAGTCCTTCGGGTGGCTGAACAGCACGCCCCAGGAACTGCCCAGCCACTCATGGAACTTGATGGTGCCCTGGGTGGTTTCGGCTTCGAAATCCGGCGCGACCTGGCCGAGTTGAATGCTCATGATGCTCTCCTCTTGGCGCACGATCGGCGCCGATGGCGGCATCCGGAGCGCGTCTGTGGCAGTATGTAAAGCACTGGGAATAGAATGGCCGCAAACTGGCCCGGGGGAGAACGCCATGCTCGGATTGATGCAGGATTGGCCATTGCTGATCCATCGGGTGATCGACCACGCGGCGATCCAGCATCCCCGCCGCGCCGTCGTCAGCCGCTCCGTCGAGGGCCCCATCCACCGCACCGACTACGCGACGCTGCGCACCCGCGCCCTGCAGCTGGCCAAGCGCCTGGGCATGGAAGGCATCGTCGAAGGCGACCGCGTCGCCACACTCGCCTGGAACACCTGGCGCCATGTCGAGGCCTGGTACGCGATCAGCGGGATCGGCGCGATCTACCACACGGTCAATCCGCGGCTGTTCCCCGAGCAGATCGCCTGGATCCTGAACCACGCCGAAAGCCGCCTCGCGCTGATCGACCTCACCTTCGTCCCGCTGCTGGAGAAGCTCGCGCCGCAGCTGCCCCACATCCAGCGCTTCGTCGTGCTGACGGACACCGCGAACATGCCCGAGACCTCACTGCGCGGCGCCGTTGCCTACGAGACCTGGCTCGCCGAGGCCGACGCCGACTACGCCTGGCACAGCCTCGACGAACGCACCGCCGCGGGGCTGTGCTACACCTCCGGCACCACGGGCGACCCCAAGGGGGTCCTATATTCGCACCGCTCCAACGTGCTGCACGCGATGACGATGAACGCCGCCGACATGTTCGCGCTCACCGCGCGGGACGTGGTGATGCCGGTGGTGCCGATGTTCCACGCCAACAGCTGGATCCTGCCCTTCGCGGCCCCGATGGCCGGTGCCGAGCTGGTGCTGCCTGGTGCCAAGCTCGACGGTGCCTCGGTGCACGAGTTGCTGGAGAGCGAGGGCGTCACCTTCTCCGCCGCGGTGCCGACCATCTGGATGATGCTGCTGCAGCACCTGCGCGCGAGCGGCGACCGCCTGTCCACGATGAAGACGGTTGCGATCGGCGGCTCGGCCTGCCCGCCGGCGCTGATCGACGCCTACCAGCGCGAATACGGCGTGCGCGTGCTGCACGCCTGGGGCATGACCGAGTGCTCGCCGGTGGGCACGCTCTGCTACACCAAGCCCGAGGTCGCCCATCTCGAAGGCCAGCCGCTGCTCGACCTGCAATCGACGCAGGGACCGCCGCCCTTCGGCGTCGAGATCACCATCACCGACGATGCCGGCACGGCCCTGCCCTGGGATGGCGAGGTGTTTGGGCGGCTGAAGGTGAAGGGCCCCGCGATCACGGCGGCCTACTACAAGGTGGACCCCGCCGGCATCCTCGACGCCGAGGGTTTCTTCGACACCGGCGACGTCGCGACGATCGACGCGAACGGGTACATGCAGATCACCGACCGCTCCAAGGACGTGATCAAGTCCGGCGGCGAGTGGATCAGCTCTATCGCCATCGAGAATTTCGCGGTGGGGCATCCAGACGTGGCCGAGGCCGCCGTTGTCGCGGTCGCGCATCCCAAATGGGATGAGCGGCCACTGCTGCTGGTGGTGCCCAAGCCCGGCACCAGCCCGACCAAGGCGAGCGTGCTGACCTACCTCTCCGACAAGATCGCGAAGTGGTGGATGCCCGACGACGTGCTGGTGGTGGACAGCCTGCCGCACACGGCCACGGGCAAGCTGCTCAAGACGAAGATCCGCGAGATGGTGAAGGACCACCAGCTCGGGTAAGGAAGTAAGGAGCCCTTACCCGTCGCGTTTTCCGCAAGCATCGGGCAATGAACGATTTTTGCCCCGCAAATGGGAATTCCTTACTTTCGGCGCCGTCCCGCGCACACCGCGCGCGGGATATCGCAGGACGGAACAATCCTAGAACAACGAGCGCGGAAAAGCCCAGTGAATTCACGCCGCCGCTCGGCCCTGCGGTGCACCCGCTTCGATCGCCCGCGCCCGCCCGTCTTCCAGCGCCATGACCTCGGCAAGAACGGCGCAGAGCCGCTGCCGGGTTGCCTGGCTGGCCAAAAGCAGCGGCAGGCGCGGCATGGCGTCGGCAAGCCCCAGTAGCCCGAGCGCCGCCTTCACCGGAATGGGGTTCGTCTCGGCGAACAGCACCGCGTCGAGCGGGGCGAGCCCGTCGCGGATCTCCGCGGCGCGATCCATATCGCGCGCGACCCAGGCCTGCTGCAGCGCGGCGCAGAGCGCGGGCGCGACATTCGCGCTCACCGAGACGCAGCCGGCCCCACCCATGGCGAGATGCGCGAGCGCCGTCGCGTCGTCGCCCGAGAGCTGCGGAAAATCCCGCCCGCACAGCGCCCGCAGGCGCGGCACCCGGGAGAGATCGCCGCTGGCATCCTTCAGCGCATGGATCAGCCCCGCCTCCCGCAGCCGCGCGATGGTCGCGTCCGCGAAGGCGACGCCGGCGCGGGACGGCACGTCATAGAGCATGATCGGCAGCCCCGACGCCGTCGCGATGGCGCGGACATGGGCGAACAGACCCTCCTGCCCCGGCTTCACATAGGGTGGCGCGCCGCACAGCAGCGCGGCGGCGCCGGCACGCTCGGCGGCCTGGGCGAGCTGGATAGCCGCCTCCGTGCAGGGCGCACCGACGCCGGCGATCACCGGCACCCGCGCGCCCACCGCCTGGGCGACCACGCGCACGGCACCCGCATGCTCCTCGGCGGTCAACGCCGGGCCTTCGCCGGTGCTGCCGCAGACGACGACACCGCTCGATCCGCGCGCGACGGCGCGTGCCGCGAGGCCGGCGAGTGCGATGGAATCGATCGCGCCATCCTCGCGGCGAAACGGGGTGACGAGCGCCGGGATCGAGCCGGCGAATCCGATGGCTCCGTGGGACACGGTAAGCTCCTGGAAAAAGGGGCTGGCTACGACGCGGCGGGCGTCGGCGCGCGGCGGCAGACGAGCATGAGCCCGCCTTCGGCCAGGGCGCGCAGCCGGATGCGCGTGAAGCCCAGCGCGTGCAGCCGCGCGGTGATGACGCGGGCGATGCCGCGCGCCGGTGCGCCGGGCAGCAGCACCGCCAGGCGTCCGCCCTGCGGCCGCTGGCCGAGCGCTCGGCTGGCGCAGGTCAGCACAGCGACTGCCTCGGCTTCGGTGGCGACGCGCGGGGCGACCACGACATCGGCGGGTTCGGGGTGCATCGAGGGCGTCACCGCCTCGATCGCGCCGCGGCAGCCATGCCGCATGGCGTCGCAGAGCAGGTCCACGCTGGCCGCGCCGACGATCAGGACGCGATCCTCAGGGCCAGCTTCCGCCTCGTCGAGCAGGCTGGCGGCAGGGGGTGGGTGGGCGGCGGAGCGCCTGGCGTGGGATGGGCGGGGCGAGGCGAGAGCGGCGACGGGCATGAAGTCCTCCTGCCCGACACCATGCGGCGGAAGACCATAAGCGTGCGATGCGATCGGTGCGCCGCCGATGTAGGCGTGGCGTAAAGACGCCTCAGGCGGCGATCGGCAGCGCCTGGGCGAGACCGGCCTCGCGCGCGATCAGCTCGTAGCTGCGCGCCCGCGCCACGGGGTCGTGGCAGGGCGAAAGGATCGCGATCTCCGCCGCGCCGACCGAACCGGCCAGCGCCTCCAGCCTGCCCAGCACCTGCGCGGGGGTGCCGATGATGGCCTGCTCGCGGAACTGCGCAATGCGGGAGCGATCGGCCGGCGTGTAGTTGTAGGCCAGCGCCTCCTCGGGGGAGGGGAGCGGAACGAAGCGGCCGCGGTCGCGCAGCAGCCGCGACAGCGCGCGCGAGGCGAACAGGTGTTCGGCCTCGGCCTCGGTGTCGGCGGCGAGTGCGAAGACGCCCAGCGCCGCATGTGCGGCCGGGAGGTTGCCGGCATCGGCGCGGAACTGCGCGTGGTACAATGCCAGCGCTTCGGCGCAGCCGCCGCCATCGGTGATGAAATGCGCGAAGCAATAGGGCAGCCCGAAATAGGCCGCGAGCTGGGCGCCGTATTCGCTCGACCCCAGGATCCAGAGCTGCGGGCGGGTGCTGACCGCGGGCTGGGCGGTGATGGCGGCGTGCGGGTGGGTGACCGGCAGCCCCTCTCCAGTCCAGCCGAGCAGCTCGGACACCTGGGCGGGGAAGCGGTCCTCCACCTGGCGCATCGCCATCGGGTTCAGCGCCATGGCGGTGCGGCCATCCGAGCCGGGCGCGCGGCCGACGCCGAGATCGATGCGGCCGGGCGCGACGGCCTCGAGCGCGCGGAACTGCTCGGCCACCTTCAGCGAGGCGTAGTGCGGCAGCATGATCCCGGCCGAGCCCACGCGGATGCGCCGGGTAGTCGCGGCGATGGCGGCGATCAGGATCTCCGGCGCGCTGCCGGCATGGGCCTGCGAATTGTGGTGCTCGGCGAGCCAATAGCGGGCATAGCCCCAGCCATCGGCCTTGCGCGCGAGGGCCAGGGTTTCGGCGACCGCGGCACCGGCGTCACGCCCGGCGGCGATGGTGGATTGGTCGAGGATGGAGAGGGAGAGCGCCATGCCTGCAAGGTGGCGCGGCCCTGCCCGTCCGGCAAGGCTGGCGCGGGTTCAGGAGACGCGGCGGATCGGTGTGGCCGCCTCCGGCGGTCGCGTCAGGAGACGCGGCAATTGTTTATCGCCGCGTCCCGCGGCCGGGTTCATGACACGCGGCGGATCGGTGTGGCCGCCTCCGGCGGCCAGGCCGGGCCGGTGCCGAGGCGGGCATCGAGGCCGCCCTGCGCGGTCGTGGCGAGGCGGCTGAGCTTGGCCACCACGCGGGCGATCTTGGCCTCCACCTCGCCCAGCGTGGCCGCCGCCGCCGTGTCCAGGCGCGCCTCCATCGCGGCCGGCAGCGCCTCGAGGGATTGCGATGCGGCGTCGATCCGCTGTGCGGCCTGATCGAGCAGGCTCGGATCCGCGCGCTGTTCCAGCGTAGCGATCAGGGCTTCCAGGCGCTCGGTCGCCGCGATCACGCCCTGGGCCAAGGCGGGGTCGGGGCGCGCGGCTTCGAGCCGGGCGATGGTGGCCTGCAGGCCGGCATCGGCGGCGGGCTGGGACAGCAGCGCCTCGGCCTTGTCGGAGAGGCTGTCGATGCGGTCCGCCTGGCGGTTGACAATGCCCGGCAGCAGGCACAGCGCCTCGGCCGTCGCGGTGTTGAGGCTCGCACTTTCGGCCAGGCGCGCATTGGCCTCGCGCACGGCGTCATGCATCTGGCGGCCGGCGGCGGCCGCCTCGGCGAGGCTGCGGCTGACCTCGGCGCCCTCGTGCTTGAGGCGCAGCATCTCCTCGGCGAGCACGCGCAACATGAGCGCGAGGCTTTCCGCCGGCGCGGCGAGCGGCGCCGGCGCGGTGGGCGAGGCCGGCGGCGGCGGGCGTCGCCAGCGCAATGCGGCGGCGAGGCGCGCGAAGGTGAAGCGGCCGGTGTCCGGCCCGGGGGATGCGACGCTGCGCGGATTGGTTTTCAATGCCGGACATCCTTGCGCGCCGTCCTGGCGCGATGGCCGATGATGGCCCGCGCCAGGTAAACGCCCGGTGAATCCGCGCGCGCGTCAGCCGAGCAGCGCGGCACTCCGCGCCAGCACCCGGTCGCAGAACGCCCCCGCCGCACCGAGATAGCCCGAGGGCTCGGTCAGCCGCGCGATCATCGCGTCGTCGATTTGCCCGGCGAGCGCGGGTTCCGCCTTCAGCGCCTCGGCGAGCGAGACGCCGGTCGCGAGCGCGACGTCGCAGGCGTGGTTCACCGCGTGATGCGCCTCGCCCCGGCCGAGCGAGGGGGCCAGCCCCATCATCACCGCCTCGCTCATGATCAGCCCGCCCGTCGCCTCGATGTTGGCGCGCATGCGCGCGGCGTCGACGACCATGCCCTCGGCGATGGTGCACGCCTGCACGACGGCCCCGTGGGTGAGGAGAAACGCCTGACCGATGGCGAGGGATTCCGCCTGCCACGGCCCGGTGCCGCGCTCCTGGTCCTGCGCCATCGCGGCCAGCATCTGCGGCACCAGCGCGTGCACGCTGCGGGCCTGGGCGATGATGTATTCGCAGGAGATGGGATTGCGCTTCTGCGGCATGGTCGAGGAGCCGCCGCGTCCGGCGACATGGGGTTCCGACAGCTCGGCGACTTCGGATTGCATGAGCAGGATCACGTCGGTCGCGAGCTTGGACAGCGCGCCGGCGACGAGGCCGAGCCAGCACACCGCCTCGGCGAGACCGTCGCGCGCGACGTGCCAGGGAATGTCCGCTTCGGGCAGGGCGAGTTCCTCCGCCAACGCCGCGCTGACCGCGAGCCCGTCATCGCCGAGCGAGGCCAGCGTGCCGGCCGCGCCGCCAAACTGCAGGCGTAGCGCGCGCGGCCGCAGCTGCTCCAGCCGCTCCAGCATCGCAAGAAGCGGCGCAAGCCACACCGCGCATTTGTAGCCCAGCGTGACCGGCAGCGCGTGCTGCAGGTGGGTACGCCCGGCCATCACCGTGTCCCGATGCTCGGCGACCCGCGCGGCGAGCGCCGCACACAGCGCGCGCAGGTCCGCCTCGATCAGGTCCAGCCCGTCGCGCATCTGCAGGACCGTCGCGGAATCCATGATGTCCTGCGTGGTCGCGCCCCAATGTGTCCAGCGCCCCGCCTCGGCACCCGCGAGTGCCGAGAGCTGGCGCACCAGGCCCACCACCGGGTACCCAGTGTTGCGCGTCGCCGCAGCGAGTGCGGGCAGGTCGAGGCGCGCCGCATCGGCGGCGGCGGTGATCTCGGCCGCCGCCTCGGCGGGCACGATGAGGAGTTTTGCCTGGGCCCGGGCGAGGGCCGCCTCCACGTCGAGCATGCGCTGCAGATACGCGCTTTCGGCGAAGACGGCGCGCATCGCGTCGGTGCCATACAGCGCGCCGAACACGGTCTGGTCGGCGGGGTTCACGGGCATGGCGGGGTGGCCTTCTTCTGCGATTGCGGCTTGGCGGCCATCATTCCGCGCCGAGCAGCCCAAGGATAGCCCGCCATTCCGCCACGCACGGGCAGCCCTGCCGGGTGGCGTCGGCCAGGCGCCGGCGCAGCAGCGGCACGGGATCGTCGGATGCCGGGTAGGGGCCGCGCGCGGGTGCGGCCAGCATGAGTTCGGTCAGCGCCACGTCGCCCGAGGTCGCGGCGCGGAACAGCGCGCTGCGGCGCTCCATGTCCGGCAGACGAGGGTCGGCGCCGGCGGCAAGCATGCGCGCGGCGAGCAGGCGTACCACCGCGCCGCTGCGCCCGCTCCAGGCGAAAAGCTGGTTCAGCGGCGTCGTCCCGCGCTGGTCCTGCTGGTCGAGATTGACGCCCGCCGCGATCAGCGCCGCCATCGTCGCATCCGCCGCCGGGACGAAGGGTGCGACGGCGAATGCCGCGTTCCGGCCGTAGCGGTTGACGCGATTGACCGCCGCGCCGCGTCCGACCAGAAGCGCGATGAGCTCGGGCGGGGCGGCCGCGCCCGCGGCTTCCATCAGGGCCGTCGCACCTTCGGCATTGGTCGCGTCCACGGCCGCGCCGGCGTCGAGCAGCAGCGTCAGCATGGCACGCACGGTGCCGGCGTCCTGGCTGCGCGCCGCCTGCGCCGCGGCCAGCAGCGGGAGCACGGGCGGATTGACCGGATCGACCCGGGCGCGGTGCGCCACCAGCAGGCCGAGCATCGCGACATCGCCATTCCACGCCGCGCTGACCAGGGGTGGATAGGCATAGGCGGACTGTCCGGCGCGATCAGGGTCCGCCCCGGCCTCGAGCAGCAGCCGCGCCGCCACCACGTCGCGCCGCGCAACCGCGTGGCCAAGCGGATACTGGCCGCGGGCATCTGCCGCCATGGCATCCTCGGGCGCCTGCGCGAGAAGGCCAGCCAGCGCTGCCGCGTCGCCCGCCACGACGGCGCGGTGCGCACCGAGACGCGGCCGGCAGGCGGCGGCATTGAGACGCGGCACCTCCAGTGCAGTTGCGATGCGCCGGGCGATGGCGCGCGGGACGGAGCCCGGCCCCTGCGCCGTGCAGTACAGGCGATACTCTTCCGCCGCCTCGGCCCGGGCCACGCCGTCCGTCGCGCAGGCCGCGCGCCGGGTCAGAGCGTCGGCGCGGTTGAGCCGCGCCGGCACGCGCGACGGCGCCGCCCGCAGCACCACGTCGAGCAGCAGGACTGCCTCGGCGGCCTCCCCGCAGCCGCCGGTCTGCTGCAGGAAGAACGCCGCGTCATTCGCGACCTCCGGAGGCGGCGCGCCCGGGGCGAACCAATCCGTGGTGTCGAGCGCGGCGCCGAAGGCAGCGAGTGCCGCACGGGCCCGCGGGACGTCGGGGGCGTTGCGGTTGCGCCAGACCCGCAGGGCGGCGTCGCGCGCGGCCTCCGCGGCGGCCGCCG